>CAWGQF010000014.1:0-21463 GCA_963824775.1 uncultured Actinomycetes bacterium | reverse complement strand
TCGGCGTCGTTCAGCTCCACGCCCGCCATCGCGTTCTGCTGGACGATGAGGTTCTCGACGACGTTGAACGTCGTGCCCGCGAGCAGGACGCCGTAGCCGAACTCCTTGACCCCGCCCTGGCACTCCGCGTCGGGGTGCGTCGTTCCGCAGCCGAGCCCCTTCGAGTTGGTGATCAGCACGTTCGTGTGGCCGGCGTTCCGGATACCACCCGGGAAGCCCTCCTCCTGGCCGGTGATGTTCCCGAGCAGGTAGTCGGGCCCGTCGATCCAGTGGCCGTTGAGGTCGAGGACGATGTTCGGCGCGCCGATGACGATGCCCTCACCCGGGCAGTCCTCGAGGTCCTTGCCGAGGATCGTGTCCTCCTTGATGACCGTGCCGCACTCGATCTCGGTGTTCGGCTCGTCCCGGGTCGATGGTCGGCGCGGGCGGCGCCGGCACGCTGTCGGTGTCGTAGATCAGCATGAGCCGCGGGAGCGTCATCTCCGGCGGGTCGATCGGCGCCTCGCGGCTCGTGAACGTCTGGTCGGTCCCTTCCGGGTCGCTCTCCACCGCGTCGCTGATCCGCCAGCCGATGCCGTTCTGCTCGGCGTCGATCGCCGCATTCACGTGGTCGATGACGTTCCACTTCATGTACCGCGGCGTGTCGGTGGTGACGCCGATCGTGACCGGCTCGGCGCCGTCGATGACGTCGGGCTGGTTGTCCCACGTGAGCGTGCTCTCGAGGAACTGGCCCTCGTTGACCAGCGGCGTCGCGTCGATGTTGCGGCCTTCGGTCGGCGACTCGTTCCAGAGCTGCAGCTCGGCCCTCTGGAGCTCGCAGTTGGGAGCGTCGTTCGGCAGGTTGAAGCGGAACAGCGCGCGCGAGTTCTCGCCGATGATCGGCTCCGGCGGGATCTCGGTCGGGTCGCCGATCCCCTCGGACGCAACGGTCAGGTCGGTGAGGAACACGTAGTTCTCCCACGACTCCTTCTGGTTGATCATCCCGTCGCCGATGGCGGTCAGGGTGATGTTCGCCGCGTCGCAGTTCTGCGGCTCGCTGACCATCCACGTGTACCGCGCGGGAGTCGGGTCGACCATCTCGCCGAGGTCGGTCGCGCGGACCTCGACTGTGTGCATGCCGGTCGTGAGGTTGGAGAAGATCGCCGGGTTGAAGCACTCCACCCAGAGGTCCGGGTCGCGCGTGTCGATCCGGCACTCGTACTCCATGAACTGCGGCGGCGTCATGTTGTCCGTCGCGGTGAAGCTGAACGTGCCCGTGCGGCTGAAGCTCGGGTTCGACGGGTGCTCGACGATGATCGTCTGCGGCGCGACCGTGTCCTCTCCCGAGAACGCATGCACGTCCGGCGTCGGGTCGATGTTCCCCGCGCGGTCGATCGCGCGCACCTCGAACGTGAACATGCTCTCCTCGGCCGGCGGCACCGTGTACGGGTTCGAGCACGTCACCCACTGGAGCTCCGGCGGAATCGGCTCCCACGGCGCGATCAGCTCCACCTGCTCGGTCGGGTCGTGCTCGACCAGCCGGCACTCGTACTGGAGCTCGTCGACCGGCGTCTTGTCGTCGGAGCCGGTGAACCTGAAGGCGACGGTCTCGAGGGTGTCGGGGATCGGCCCGCTGACGTACTCGGTGTCCGGCGGCTCGGTATCGATCGGAGGCTCCTCGCTTCCGTCGTACTCGAACGCGCCGACGTCACACTTCTCCCACTGCGGGCGCGCGACGCCGCGCTGGTCGGTCTCGGGGCAGGGGAAGACTCCCTGGTTGACCGCGAGGCTGTCGAACGTGACGCGGTGCGTGAGCGTCGCGCCGCCGTTGTCGGCGATCGCGTCGAGATTCGGGTCGCCCTGGCGATCGCGCAGGCCCTCCATGTGGCTCATGTCGGATCCCGGAGGCGGCGTGGTGAAGCAGGAGGCGACCGCCGGCGGGGGCGGGGTGTCGCTGAACGTCGTCGGGGGTGCCTTGACGCCCGCGTCGCTCAGGTTGCCGCCCTCGGACGTGACGTACCAGTCGCAGCTGCCGCCCCTGATGCTCTCGGCGATGATCGTGTTCCGTAGGACGACGGACTCGTTCGCCTTCGGCGGCACCTCGGGCGCGAAGTCGGACTCGACGACGCCGATGCCGCCGCCGACCGGCGCCGAGTTGCGCGTGATGGTCAGGTTGACGAGGTGCAGCAGGCCGTCGGCGTCGTGGTAGAGGCCGCCGCCGCGAACGGCCGCGAAGTTTCCGGTGATCGTGTTGTTCTCGAGCAGCGCGTCGCCGTCTGCCTTGCTCCAGAAGCCGCCGCCCTCGCCGCCCTCGAGCTGCTGCTGCGCGTCGTCGAACCCCGGGAAGCGCGCGGTGTTCGCCAGGATCGTCGACTGGCGGATGATCAGGTCGGCGTCGGGCGCGTTCGCGAAGCCGCCGCCGTTCGTGGCGGTGTTCTTTTCCATCGTCCAGTCGATGACGAGGAAGTCGCCGCTCGACGAGTTGTAGATGCCGCCGCCGTCGAGGGTCGCCGAGTTCCCCTTGACGCGGATGTGGTCGAAGGTCACGCGCATGCCGCTGTTCTCGATGCCGCCGCCGTCGGCGCCGGCCTTGTTGCCCTGGATCAGCGTGTCCTGGATCCGGGCGGCGCCGAAGTTGTCGAGGCTGATGCCGCCGCCCTCTTCCGTCGCGATGTTCCCGCTGAACTCGCCGCCGTAGATCTGGACCGGGCCGCCCTCGGTGTACATGCCGCCGCCGCCCGCGGTGTTCGAGCCGGGGACGTACCCCTTCTCGCCGGGGTTGCCGATGGTCATGATGTCGAGCGGGTCCTTGATCCCGGCCTCGTTGTTCGTGACGAGCGGGTCGTGGAGGATCCCGAGGCGCTCGCTCTCGAGGTAGATGCCGCCACCCTCGCCCGGCGTCTTGTTCCCGGAGGCCGTGATGCGCGTCCCGACGAAGGACGACCGCCCTTCGATGGCGATGCCGCCGCCGGCGTCTGCGGCGAGGTTGTTCAGCGCAGCGACGTCGGTGAAGGTGATCTTGCTGTCGCCGTCGGTGGCGATGCCGCCGCCGTCGGCGCCGGAGTGGTTGTCCGCGACCCGCGTCCCCGTGATCGTGATCGTGCCGCGCAGCCCGACCTTGTCGGGCTCGCCCTCGGTCGCGATGCCGCCGCCCGCCGAGTGGGCGACGTTGCGCGAGATGTCGCCGCCGGCGATCGTGAGCGTGCCGCCGGCGGAGAAGACGCCGCCGCCGTTGGCGTCCGTCACGTTGTCGAGGACGTCGGTGCTCTCGAGAATGAGGGTTCCCGACCCGGCGTTCTTGACGCCCGCGCCGTCCTGGTCGGACGTGTTGCGGGCGATGAGCGAGTCGGTGATCTTGATCGTCCCGATGCTGTCGAACTCGGCCTGGTTCTCGATCGCGCTCGAGTCCGGCTCGAAGACGCCCGGCGCGGGCACCTGCGGGATCGGCTCGTGCGGGTTCGTCGGATCCGGGACGAACGTCGGGTCGTCGATCATCGGCCCCGGGTTGTCCGTGATCTCGGTGCGGAGGACGGTGATCGTGCCCGCGGCCGAGTTGTTGATCGCCGCGCCGCCGCCGCCCGCGTAGTTCCGCGTGAACTTGGAGTCGACGATGTCGACGCGCCCGGCCCGCGGCGGGACGAGCGGCTCGATCGCCCAGTCGTACTGCGTCGGGTCGGCGTGGTTGATGGCGCCGCCGCCGGCCTGCGCGTAGTTGCGGTGGAAGGTGACGTGCTCGATCCGGAGCGTCCCCTTCGACCAGTTCTGGATGGCGCCGCCGTCGTCGACGCTGAAGCCCTCGCGCATCGTGATGTTGCCGACGTCGTCGCCCTGGATCGTGACCGCGCCGGCGTTCGGATGGATCTCGAAGATGCGGTCGAGGCCGGGCTGCTCGAGCGTCGACCCCTCGAGGGGGAAGCCGCCGTCGATGATGACGTTGGCGGACGGCGTCTTCTTCTTGATGATCACCGTCGCGGTGATGTCGATGTCGCCCGTTCCCGGAAGGTCGTCGTTGACCTGCGGGATCTCGAGCTCGTAGACGCCCGACTGCATCGCGATGGTGTCGCGCCCCGAGGTCGCGTTCGACTCCATGATCGCCGCGCGCAGGGAGCAGGTGCCCGCCGTCGTCTCGCACGTGCCGTTCCCGACATTGACGTCGATGCGGTCCGCCGTGTCGTTGACGGTGAAGGTCGTCCCGGTCGCGGCGAGCGCGCCCGGCAGCGCGACTATCGCCAGCGCGGCCAGCGCGGCCGCGGCGACGAGCAGCTTGCGGTACCGGCGCGGCGGGCGCAGCCGGCGGACGCCGCCCCGGACGCCGCCCCGGAACGCGAGTGCGGCGCCTCGAAGGGCGCCGCGCAGAGAGAGAAGAGAACTGTGTGCCGGAGGCTGGCCGCAAACGGGCCCCCGGCGTGTGCGATCGGCCCGCGACACCAGCGACCGAGATGCCGGAGCTGCGCGCGGACAGCGGGCCGGCGGCGGCCGACGCGAGAGGGAAGGCGTCGGCCGACGCCGTCAGCACTGACCTGGTCGGAGGAAGGAGCGAAGGAGGCGTGCTGCGCCGCGTCGAAGCGCAGCACCGTCTGCAGAACACGACTCCCCATCGCCCGAGCCGCCGCCGCAATATCGCCCACCCAGATGAAAACCGCCCCACTTTTTCCTCCCCAGGATCAGTCCTTACAGAGGAGGACTCTCCTCCCCGTGCGTCAAGACGCGATAAGCATTTGATGAAGAGGCCCTTACCTCCGGAAGTCGTTCCGCGAGCGGCGGCGAATAAGGAACGCTTTACGCAGTCGCTCGAGCGGGCCGTCCGGCGGCGCTCGAGTCTAAGGCGAAGATCGAGGGTTAGTGTTGCTCGCGAGCGGGCGGATCCGTTGCCCGACTCGGCGACCGGAGAGCGACCCGGAGGTCAGGAAGGCTGGCGCGTGCGGAGCCGGTAGCCGGCGCCGCGGACCGTCTCGATCGCGTCGTCGCCGAGCTTCTTGCGGAGCGCTCCGACATACACGTTCACGAGGTTCGTCTGCGGGTCGAAGAAGTACCCCCACACGTGCGAGAGGAGTTGCTCGCGGGTCAGCACCTGACCCGGGTGGCGCATGAACGTTTCCAGCAGAGAGAACTCCCGGGCGGTGAGGTCGACCGTCTTGTCGCCGACCGTCGCCCGCCTGGCGCGAAGGTCGAGTTGGATGTCGCCGACGACGAGAACGTGCGGCTGCTCCGTGCCGGCCGTGCGGAGCCGGGTGCGAACCCGGGCCAGGAGCTCGTCGAACCGGAACGGCTTCGGCATGTAGTCGTCGGCGCCGCTCTCGAGGAGCATCACGACGTCGCGATCGCGGCGGCCGGTCAGCACGAGGACCGGGATCATGTTCCCGCGGGAGCGGAGCTCCTGGAGGACGTGGAAGCCCTCGAGCTTCGGGAGTCCCATGTCGAGGATCATGAGGTCGAACTCCTCAGTCAGCCCTAGGCGCTGCGCCTGCTCGCCGTCGTCGGTGAGGAAGGTCGAGAACCCGCTCGCCCGGAGACCCTTTTCCAGGAACGAGCCGATGAGCGGGTCGTCCTCCGCGATCAGGATCCGGGCCACCACGAGCTCCTGTCGCTCGGACGCCACCGGAATCACCATGGTGAACGTCGAGCCTTCGCCGAGGCGGCTGTCCAGCTCGACGTGCCCGCCGTGAGCCTCGGCGACCGTCTTCACGATCGCGAGCCCGAGGCCGCCGCCGCGATACCGGCGGTGGGCGTCCGACCCCCGCTTGAAGCGCTCGAAGATGACCTGCTGGTCCTCGGTCGAGATCCCCGACCCCGTGTCCCGGACCCAGACGCGGACGTCGTTGCCGACGACGGCCCTCCCGATCGCGATGCTGTCGTGGGAGACCGTGTGCTGCACCGCGTTGTGCGCGAGGTTCATCACGGCCTCGGTCAGGCGCTGCCGGTCGCCGAGGATCATCCGGCTCCCGACGCCGTCGAGGCCCCAGCGGCGCGCCGCGAGCGCGGTCGCCTTCGCCAGCAGCTCCTGGGTCAGCAGCTCGAGGTCGATCCACTCGCGGCGGAGGAAGTCCGGATGCTCGGCCTCGGCGAGGAGCTGGAGGTCGTCGACGATTCGTCCGATCCGGTCGAGCTCGTCGAGCACGAGCGCGGTCGTCGCCCGGCGCTCCTCCGGATCGTCGCCCAGGAGCTCGAGGTGCCCGCGGCAGATCGTGAGCGGGTCGCGGAGCTCGTGGCTCGCGTCCTGGACGAACTCGCGCTGACTCTGGAAGACGGACTCGAGCCGGTCGAGCATGCCGTTGAAGCTCCTTCGCCATCTCGGCGGCCTCGCCGGTGCCGCGGACCTCGATCCGCTGCGTGAGGTCCGACTCGGAGATCGAGTGCGCGGTCTCGGTCAGCAGCCGGACCGGCGCCAGGACGCGACCCGCGATGAACCAGGCGAGCACCGAGGCGAGCACGAGGATGCCGACGGTCGCCGCGGCGCCGTACGTCTGGAGGTCGTTGATGTCCTCGAGCTCGGCAGCCGGAAGGATGGTCACCACGAGGACGCCGGTGCTCTCGCCGATGCGGATGCGGCGCGCGCGGAAGTACGCCTGTCCGAGGCTCGTGTCGAAGTTGCCGGTCGCGGTCTCCGGGTCGCCGGGCTCGCGGCTCGATCGAGACTCCCAGTCGCCGAGCTCCTCGAACGGCAGCCGGTCGAACGGGAACTGCGAGAGCGCGGAGCGGTAGAACTCGCCTTCGACGAAACCGATGAGCGCCTCCTCCTGGCTCGGGACGTTGCGCACGAGGTAGACGTCGAGCAACTCGCGGACGTTCGTGAACGGCTCTCCGGTGTTCGGGTTGCTGCCGACCGCGGCGAGCTGGTCGAACTCGCGCACCTCCTGCTCGAGCGACTCCTGCACGCGCTCCTCGAGCTGGCTGAAGAGCAGCTGCCGGACGCCGAACATCGCAACGAGCGCCGAGAGCGCGAGGAGCACGACGTACGAGGCGAGGATCCTCGTCCGCACGCTGCGGATGGCGCGGTACCAGTCCTGCCCCTCCTGATCGGGCGGTGGAGCCGGTGCCTGCTGTGGCGATTCGGAAGGAGGATGCGGAGGCGCGGCGGGCGGCATCGTCGGCGCGGGGCTGGGGGGCGGCTCTCCCTGTACTTCGGGCGCGTCCGTGTACGAGGTCATGACCGGCTGGCTCCTTCCGCCTCACCAGACGGAAATGCCGTGCCGGCAGCGAAACTTCGGACGTCCGCAGCGTGCCTGGCCACCATTTGCCTCCCCTGACTCCCCCTAAGTCTGAACGTCATGCGCACAACTTCAACTGGCCGGAATGGTGGGAACAACGCGCTTTGGGTCTGGTTTCGTAAGGACCCGAATAAAGACGCATGCGTGTTCGATGAAGGACGCGGGCCGTTCCATAAAGACCGCCCCCGAAAGTTTGACACCATCAAGAGTGGTGAGTCGTGCGACACTAACACACCACTGCGAGGGGTGTCAACCTTCGGAACGCGCGGCGAGCGGATCGAAAACGACCAGCCTCGACCTCGCGCACGGAGGCGGCACCGCCGACGAAGTGCCGGCTCCCGCCGAGCGAACTCGGGGGAGCCGGCGTGCAAGCCCCGGGCTGGGGGCGGGGATCGGGCAGCCGCGGGGCCGGCTCTTTGACAGATCTCATTAGGTCTACTTAGGTGTCGTCGCCTCCGTCGTCGCTCTCGTCGCCACCGCCACCGCCCCACCGCCGCCGTCTCGTCGCCGCCCCGCCGCCACCGCCGCCGCTGCCTGGTCGACCGTGTTGTCGCCGCCTGCCGGGGCGGGCGTGACCGGGGCGGGCGCGGCCGCGGTGTTGTCGCCTGCGCAGTCCCGTCGTCGCCGGCCGTCTCGTCGCCGTCGCCGGCCGCCTGCTGCTGCGGCTCCGGCTGCGGCGCGGCCGGGGCGTCGCCGCCGGCGGTCCCGTCGTCGCCTGCGGTGTCGTCACCGTCGCCCTCTTCTTCGGTCACGAGCGCACCGTCCGCGTCGTCCTCCGCCTTGCGGGCATCCACGTCGACGAGCTCGATCGGCTCCACCGGCTCCGAGGTGTTGTTCCAGTCGGCCAATGCGGCTCCGAGCCCTCCGGACACGAGAACGAGCGCGACCGCGAGCACCGCCACCTTCCCGATGCTCATCGCGTTCCTCCTTTGGCTGTCCGCTGTCCTTCATGCCCGCAAGGAGTAGTCGGCGGCGATGAGAGCGGGATGAGCCACCGCTGAGAATGCTCTCATCGCGTGACGCGAAGTCGCTGCGGCGTGTCTTGTGGCCCGGACGGAAGAGGCCCAGACGAGGTCCCGGAAGCGCCGCCACCCACGGCTCGAAGGCGTCGGAGAGCTCGAGGGCGGTCGGCCGGTCCTGTGGCCGTGGCTCGAAGCACGAGAGAATCGCGTCCATGAGCGGCCGGGGGAAGTCCGGAAGGGGGTACGGGTCGCTCGTGAGCTGAGGGAAGCGCCCGGGCCCGCCCGGCGACCCGTCCGAGGCCGGGAACGGACGCACGCGCGTCAGCGCCTCGTACAGCGTGACCCCGAGGCCCCAGATGTCGCTCTTGGGCCCGATGTCGCCGAAACGGTCGGGGTCGCACTGCTCGGGCGCCATGTACGCGTCGGTTCCGATCGGGCGCGTGATCGAGCTGACGGCGTCGAGTGGCGTCGCGACGCTGAGGTCGATGAGGCGCGGGCGCGCCGACATGACGACGTTGCGCGGCTTGACGTCGAGGTGCAGGAACCCTCGCCCATGCATGTAGTGGAGGGCGGAGCAGAGCTCGAGCGCGAGCGGCAGGAGCTGCTCGAGGACGACGCGATAGCGCCGGAGCAGCGTCGAGAGTCGCGGCCCTTCGAGATGTTCGAGGACGAGGTGCGGGCGGTCGCCCTCGACGACGGCGTCGAACATGCGAACGATCGTGGGGTGGTTCAGCGCCCGGAGCGCCTGCGCCTCGCCGTCCATCCCGCGCCGCGCCGGCTTGCGACTCCACGAGCGCAGGGCGCACGATCTTGGCGACGACGAGTGCGTGCAGCTCATCGTCCCAGGCGAGGTAGGCTTCGTAGCGACGGCCCCCGCCCAGCAAGCGCGTGGCATGGCGACCGGCGACGATCTCATCGCCCTCGTGAAAGCCCCAGGATGACTTCTCCTGCACCCGCCCGCCTCCTCGATTTCTCGAACGCGCCCACGCGGAGTGCTTCCCGCAGTTCGGTACGGTAGGAAGGGACGATGAGGTGGGGATGAAAGGGGCATGAGAAGCCTCTCATGCGTCTCACCGTCGTTCTCATGAGAGTTTCCTCATCTGCGCTTCATCGAACTCTCGGTTCGAGCCGATCATGATACGAACCCCATGAGATTCGCGATCGTCGCCCTCCTCGTCCTCGGCGTCGTAGCCACGAGCGCCGCCGTGGACCTGAGCGCCCCGAGCCGCACTGGTGTGCCGGAGATCGAATTGCGCCCGACTCCGCTGCCCGAGGCGAGCCCGCCGCTGCTGCCCGCGAGCCCCTCGACGGACGCGCCGGCGAAGGACAAGCCGGCGCAGGACAAGCCAGTGAATGTCAAGCGGACGCAGGACACGCCGGTCTCGACCGGCGAGGAGGCTCCGACGGGCGTCGACTCGTCGCCGAGCTCCGGGGCCGCCGACGACGCGCCGAGCTCGCCGGGCTCCGGGTCCGGCCCCGCGGTCGGATCGGACGCGTCCGAGGACGGGGACACCACGAGCCCGCGCTCGAGCCCCGAGCCGAAGCCGGCGTCGAAGCCCGGGCCGGCGGCGAAGCCGAAGCCGAAGCCGAACCGCCGGGAGCCGCTCCCGCGCCGATCCCCGCGCCGGTGCCGGCCGGGGACGACGACGATGACGACGACGACGACGACGACGACGACGACGACGACGGCGACGACGACGACGATGACGACGACGACGATGACGACGACGCGGTGGAGACGACGGCGGCGGAGACGACGACGGAGACGACGACTAGGCCGCCGGCCGCGAGCCGCGAGCCGAGCGCCACCGTCTCCTCGTCCCCGATCTCGTTCGCGCGGGCCGGGATCGAGCGGCTCCGCTGGGTGCCGTCGAGCCTGCGCGCCCGGATCGTCGCCTGGTTCATCGGCGTGCTGGCGCTGTCGACCGTCGGTCTCGTGCTCGTCACCAACGAGGTTTTCCAGATCCGGCTCGATCAGAGGATCGACGCGGATCTCCGGCAGGAGTCCCTCGAGCTTCGCAAGCTGAGGGATCGGCCTGACCCGGAGACGGGCACGCAGTTCACGAGCGTGCGACGCATCTTCAGGGTCTACCTCTCACGGCAGGTCCCGTCCCGGAACGAGGCGCTGATCACGTTCGTCGCCGGAGAGCCGTTTCTCCGAAGCGCGAAGGTCGTGCCGTATCGCCTCGACAGAGACCCGGAGCTCGTCGCGCGCTGGGCCAATCTCGAGAGCAGCGATCGTGGGGCCGTCTCCACGCCGGCGGGACGCGTCGAGTACCTCGCGGTTCCCGTCACGTTCGCGGGAGAGACGGGCGGCGTCTTCGTCGCGGCGGTCTTCCGCGACCGCGCGAACGACGACGTCAAGGCTGCGATTTACGCCGCGGGCGCGGTGGGGCTCGGGGTGCTCCTGCTCGGCTCGCTGCTCGCCTGGCGACTCGCCGATCGTGTCGTCCGTCCGGTCACCGCGCTCACCACGACCGCGCGCTCGATCTCCGAGACCGACCTGAGCGGGCGGATCCCGGTCGAGGGGAGGGACGAGGTCGCCCAGCTCGCAAGGACGTTCAACGACATGCTCGACCGGCTCGAGCGCGCGTTCGCGTCACAGCGGAGATTCGCCGACGACGCGTCGCACGAGCTGAAGACACCGCTGACGATCGTGCGCGGACATCTCGAGCTGCTCGACGACGATCCCCGGGAGCGGGCCGAGACGCTGTCGCTCGTGACGGACGAGCTCGACCGGATGGGGCGCATCGTCGAGGACCTGCTCCTGCTCGCGCGACGCGAGGAGCCGAACTTCCTGTCTCTCGACACCGTGGACGTCGGAACGCTCACGGACGGCCTGCTCGCGAAGACCGGTGCGCTCTCCCCGCGCGAGTGGGTGCTCGACGTCCGGGGCCAGGGCGTGATCGTCGCCGACCGCCAGCGCCTGACGCAGGCCATCGTGCAGCTCGCCGAGAACGCCGTGCGCCATGGCGACCCGACCAAGCCGATCGCGATCGGGTCGCTCGTGTCGGGCGGCGAGGCTCGGTTCTGGGTCCGCGACCAGGGTCCCGGTGTCCCGGCCCACGAGCAGGACGCGATCTTCGAGCGGTTCAGGCGAGGAGGAAGCCAGCCGGGGAGATCCGACGGCGCGGGCCTCGGGCTCGCGATCGTCAAGACGATCGCCGAGGCGCACCACGGGCGGGTCGAGCTGGAGGCGAGCCCGCAGGGCTCCGTGTTCTCGATCGTGGTGCCCGTCGACCAGCCCGCTCAGACTCCGGAGCCCGCGTGAGCAGCCGCATTCTCATCGCAGAGGACGAGGCCCGGATCGCGTCGTTCCTCGAGAAGGGCCTGCGCGCGAACGGCTTCTCGACCGAGATCGCCGTCGACGGAGACGAGACGCTCCGTCTCGGACGCTCGGGCAGGTTCGACCTCTTGATTCTCGACGTCGGCCTTCCGGGCAAGGACGGCTTCGCCGTGCTGCGTGAGTTGCGCAACGAGGGCCGCTCGCTGCCCGTCGTGATCCTCACGGCCCGGAGTGGGATCAGCGACACCGTGACAGGGCTCGAGGGCGGCGCCGACGACTACATCACGAAGCCGTTCAGCTTCGAGGAGCTGCTCGCGCGCGTGCGCGTGCGGCTGCGGGGCGACCGCGCGCCCGAGCCGACGGTGCTCACCGTCGGCGACGCGGCGCTCGACCTGCGGACCCGGCAGGCGGTCGTCGGCGAGGAGATCGTCAACCTCAGCGCGCGCGAGTTCGCGCTCGCGGACGCGTTCTTCCGGCACCCCGGGCAGGTCCTCTCGCGCGAGCAGCTCCTGAGCCACGTCTGGGGCTACGACTTCGACCCGGGCTCGAACATCGTCGACGTCTACGTCGGCTACCTGCGCCGGAAGCTCGGCAAGCACCGGATCACGAGCGTCCGGGGCATGGGCTACCGGCTCGAGGGCGCGCTGTCGGGCGCCGTGCCCGAGGCCACAGAGGGCGGCCCGCCCAGGAGGGTCTAGGTCAGACGACGCCGTAGCGTCCCTGCACCCGCGTCAGCGCCGGTGCGGTGACGCTGCTCTCGAGCTCTCTGACGTCGCATACGAAGAACGTGTGCGACTCGATGTCCACCGCTTCCACGACCGAGCACTCGAGCCAGCCGAGCGCGCCCACGAACAGCGGCGCCCCGGCCGCGCCGGGCTCGGCCGCGAGCGCGTGCCACATCGCGATCGGCCGCTCGCTCGTCGCGAAGCGGTCGGCGAGCCACTCCTGCCCGCCGGCGAGGATCGAGACTCCGCACCCGCCCGCAAGGGAGAGGACGTCGTGCAGTTCCTCGTCGGTCGGGACCGCGAAGCCGACGAGCGGGGGGTCGAGCGAGAGCGAGATCAGGGAGCCGACCGTCAAGCCGAGGCGGCGCCCGCCGGCATCGACGGTGACGACGCTGGCCCCCTCCGGGTAGCGACCGAGTAGTGCGAGCAGGTCGTTCGTCCCGCCGACCTCGGGCGCGGTGAGGGGCGGGTCGGCGAGCGCGACCGCAGGCTCCCGGGCTCCCGCCTGCTCCGGCGGAGCCTCGCCGTTGTCGCCGCCCGGGAGGAGGTACGCGCACGGTCGCGCGTCGCCGGGCAGGGGAGACGAGGCGACCTTCGTCACGTGCAGGCTCCGATTTCCCTCCTCGACTGCGGCGCCTCGTCGCGGAGGCTCGCCCGGTCGTACCTCGAGCATGTATCCGGCGGGAGTCCATACGAAGACGAGATGCTCGCCTGTCCCCTCCCAGCGCATGACGTTCGGCGATCGTAGCCCGCGCCGAGACGGCGTGCGCGAACGCCTACAGGCGACCGGCCTGGACGATCCGCTGCAGGAACTGGTGCGTGCGAGGCTCGCGGGGGGCGCCGAAGATCTGCTCCGGGATGCCCTCCTCCAGAATGACGCCGCCATCGAGGAAGCAGACGCGCTGGGCGACATCCCGGGCGAAGCTCATCTCGTGCGTACGAGACATGAGCAACGACCGAGCCGGGAGGCGGGCTTTGCCCGCCGGGAGGCGTGACGCGGCGTGCTCCCAGCCCGAGACCAAGGAGGGGGCACGTGGGGGAACCATGGGTTCCCCCACGACGTACGGAGGGGGAGGGATTTGAACCCTCGAGACGCTTGCACGTCTAACGGTTTTCGAGACCACCAATAAACTGCTGATTTGCAGGGAGTAATCTACTCGTTCGCCAGTATGTTCGCCAGGCAGCGGACACGGAAGCAGCCGACATCGCCGGCGCGATTGCGCTTCCTCTACTTCGCGCTGCCGACCACGCTCGCTTGACTCGCCGGCGCGAAGTCGTGCCGCTCGGCGAGGGCGAAGGTCGTGATGCGAGCTTGCGCGATCGCGGGTGGCCCCGTTGTCTCAGCGCCCGGCGCGGGCTGCATGCTCTTGGGCGGGGACGAGCAGCTCCTCGTACAGTGACGCTAGGCGGCGGGCGATCGCCGGCCAAGCGTAGCGGCCGTTCTCGGCGTACGCCCGCTCGCCGCGGGCGCGTCGTTCCTCGCGATCGCTTGCGGCCGCGGCGAGCGCGTCGGTGAGCGCGGAGACGCCGTCGGGAGGGACGAGCCAGCCGGTCTTGCCGTCGGCGACGATCGCCGCCGGTCCGTGCGACGCACAGGCCACGACGGGCAGCCCGCAGGCCATCGCCTCGACGAGCACGAGGCCGAACGCCTCACCGACGGAGGGGAGGACGAGGAGATCGGCCGCGTTCAGGGCTTGGGGGAGCAGTTCGTGCGCTCGCCAGCCGGCGAGGAACACCTGCTGGTTCCCGAGGCGGGCTGCCGCGGCGAGCGGGTGCTCCCCTTCCCACTCGCCGGGGTGGCCGCCGACCAGCACGAGCGGCGCGGGCGTGCCGAGCCGCTCGTTGACGCTGGCGTGGGCGGCGATCAGGAGCGGAAGCCGCTTCACGGCCGTGAAGCGGCCGACATAGAGCAAGACAGGCGCTCCAGTCTGGAAGGGGGCGAGGTCCTGCTCGTCGTAGGCGACGCTTCCCGGGCGGCCGTTCATGTCCCAGCCGCGCGGCTCGTCCACGAGCCAGCGCCGCCAGAAGGCGAAGCGGTCTGTCTGGGCGAGCGGCCGGCGGGTGAAGCGGGCGAGATCGACGCCGCCCGGCAGGCTGCGCAGCCTTCCGCGCTCGAGTCCGAGCAGCAGCGCCGCCTCCGCCTCGGCCCCCGGCGGCACGAGCACGAGCTCGCATTGTTGAGCCCAGTCGCGCATCCGCTCCGCCCACCGGGCGGCGTAATGCCAACCCGCCGGCGGCCCCGCCTCGAGCGTACGCAGGAAGGCGAGCTCGGTCCCGTGCAGCTGGCCGAGGATCGGCAGCGAGGGGAAGCAGCGGATCGCCGCCTCGTTCGCCGGCGTCAGATGGTGGAGATGGAGGAGGTCGGCCTCGCCGGCAGCGGCGCGTACGAGCGCCTCGCTCCAAGCAGCGACCAGCCGCTCGTAGGCCGCGTCGTCGACGGTCGCGAAGACGCGGTCGGGCGCGCCCGGCCGATCCTCGTAGGACGGCTGGAAGGGAAGCAGAGCGGCGAGCGGATCGGGAAGCTCGAGCGCGGGCGTGTAATCGACCGGGTGCACCTCGAGGCCGCTGAAGAAGCTCCCGGCGTTCGTCTCCTCTCCCTGCCGCCCGAGCGAGCCGGCGGCGAGCGTCGTCTCCCAGCCCGCGGCAGGAAGCGCCCGGGCGAACGCCCGCGCGACCTGCGCCGAGCCACCGCGGGGGAAGAAGAACAGCGCCGAAACCACCCGGCCTCGCGCCGCCGGGCTCCCGGCCTCGCTCCCATGCCATCGCCGCTGGTCGCCTGCCCCCTGCACCGGGACGATTCTCGTACCTCATCCGGACACCAACGGGCCTCTAACCTCGTTCCGCGGACATCTCTCGCCCGTCAAGGATTCCGCTCAGCGCGGCTCAGTGAGGGCCGTTCAGCTCGCGGCACAGGCCGCCAGAGCACGCGGAAACCGCTCAGTCCGCCGGCTTTTCGATCAAGAGTTCGACGGGAACGCGCACGAGCTCTTCTCGGGAGCCGTCGGCTCCAGGAGAAAGAGAAGGGCCAGGAGAAAGGGCCGGCGCCGGCCCTTCTCGCAACCCGGTCAAGAATTCCGACGCATCGCTCGGCTGCGCGGGTGTGACCCCTCCCCCCGCGGGTAGGAGCACGACGCCTACCTGCGCCGCCGGGGCGGTCGCTCCGGCAGTGTTGGGAGGTGATCGCGCCCCGCTTCGTCGACGTGCACTCCCATGTTGTGCCGTCGGGCGATGACGGTGCGGTGTCGGTCGAGGAGGGGCTCGAGCTCTGCCGCGCCGCCGCCAACGCGGGGACGCGTGTGCTGTTCGCGACGCCGCACATGCACGAGCCGTTGGACTCGTTTCCCTGGACGCCGGAGCGCGAGCAGCGCTACGAGGAAGCATTCGCGGCGATGCAGCCAACTGCCGAGCGGATGGGGCTCGATCTCCGCCGGGGGCGCGAGGTGTACCCGACCGAGGCGTTGCACGGCGCTCTCGACGGGCTTCGGCTGGATGGGACGTCCGCCGTCCTGGTCGAGTTCCCGGGGTCGTGGCTCGACGTCGACGATGCGGTCGGGCTCACCTGGGCGGCGTGCGAGCGAATCGACGCGGAAGGGCTCGTCCCGGTGCTCGCCCATCCGGAGCGGTGTCCCGCAGTTGCCGCCGACCCCGCGTCCGCCGTTCGGTTCGCCGCGCGTGGGTGGCCGCTGTGCCTGAACGGGCCGTCGGTGCTGGGAGATCACGGCGAGACGGCCGAGCGCATCGCGTGGTGGCTCCTCGGCGAGGGCACGGTCTCGCTCGTCGCGTCCGACGCCCATGGGGCCGGGCGGCTGCCGGTGCTCGACGTCGCCCGCGAGGCGATCGCCCAACGACTCGGCGCCGACGTAGCCGACCCGTTGTTCGACGGCCGCGCCCTGCAACTCGGCTACGCCTAGCTCGTGGGGGGCGGGCGCCGAACGGCGCAGGTCGCGTCCCTGTCGGCGAGCCCGAGCCTCCGGAGCTCGTCGTCTGGCACGAGTTCCTCGATCAGCGGAAAGAGCTGTCGCTCCTCAAGCCGGATGTGTGCGTCAAGCAGCTCTCCCGCCGCATCCAGCGTCTCTCGATCGACGATGCCGGCCGCCACGGCGATTTGGAGTTTGCGAGCGAACCCCTCGAGCTGCACGTGTTGGACGCGTGCCTCGCGGAGGGGAGCAGGCTGCGACGGGACGTGCCTGAGCAGAAGCGGGAAGAGCTCTTCTTCCTCATCGCGAAGGTGGACACGCTCTTCGTTCCTGAAGAACTCCCCGAACTCCCTGGCCGCCGCGAGCCGAGCAGAACATCTCCGTCCGCGGCAGCACGCCGCAGCCGCAACTGCCTGCACGAGTCCATTGTGATGGTCGCGCGAGAGCGGGATCAGGGCGGGATGGCGCTTCATTCCACGACTCTAGGGTGCAGCGTCGTCCGGGCCGTGCTCGGGGAGCTCACTCGTCGTCGAAGCGCACGTTGCACGCTCCACACTCCGCCTAACGGATGCCTCTCCCGGAGACGCCCCCCGACCGAAGGCACTTCGGCCTGCGACACGCCTTCCGGCGCCTCTTCGCGCCGATCCGCGACGACGATCCGTCGTTCCCGTGGCGGCCGGTGGTCGTCCTCCTCCTCGGCATTGTTCTCATCCTCGCGACGGTCATCACGCTGTCGTTCCTAGTCGCGTGGCTCGTCACAGGAAAGGCGTACTAGCGCTCGCGCCCCGAGGTACTCAGTCAGCTCCTCCGCGGGCGCCTGCTGCAGAATCAGCCGCGCGCCGAGGCGGCTACGCCCGATTCATTTCCCCCGGCTCATGGGACGCCGACCGGCGTATGGTTGGCGCTACTTCACCGAGTTCGAGAAGAAGGAGGTCCAGATGGCCGACACAGTGCGAGGCGTCGAGTACTACTACGTAACCGTTTCAGACTCTCCCGGAGAAGCCCAGCGGATCCTCTCGGCGCTCAAGGACAGCGGCGTGAACCTCGTCGCCTTCCACGGATTCCCTCTCGGTGGAGGCCAGTCCCAGATCGATCTCGTGCCGGACGACTCGGCCTCGCTCAGAGAGGCAGCCGCGCGGGCCGGTGTGCCGCTCAGCGAGGCGAAGCGGGCGTTTCTGATCCAAGGGGACGATCGTGTAGGGGCCGTCGCCGACATCACGGCGACGCTCGAAGAGGCGAACATCAACATCACGGCTGCAACGGCTACCGGCGCGGGAGCGGGACGCTACGGGATGATCCTCTGGGTCGCACCCTCGGATTACGAGAGGGCCGCCGCCGCGCTGAGCGCGTAGAGACCAGCTAGGCGTTTGGCCCATTCCCGGGGAGTTCGGCCTCTAGTAGTAGGCGAGGACGGCGAGCGCCGACGAGCAGCATCGTTAGACGGTTTGGGTACCCCGCGGAGCGGGGCTCCGTCGAACGGGGCGGCCGAGCGCCGTCAGGAACATCACGCTCTTGCCCTCTGCGTGAGGGGAGAAGAACTCCGTCACCTCGTCGTCGAGGAAGGTGAGTCCCGTGGCGCCGAAACGAAGTGCGTAGGCGGCGAGGTAGAGGCGGCCGCCGACGATTCCTCCCTCGAGCTGAGCGGCCCGGTAGCCGCGATTGCCGAACCGGGCGAGGACCGGCTCGAGATCCGCAAGGCAGTAGACGTTCGCCCCGGCAGCGGCCGGAAGCTCTTGGAAGAGGCCGAGTCGGCCCGCGATCGCCCGAAACTCGCCTTCCTCGAGGAGCTCGAGCGCACGCTCAGTGCGCCGGAGGTAGTAGGCACCGGGCGGCAGACCCTCGACCGCGTGTGCGATCACGTAGAGGTCGATCAGGCTCGACTCCGGGTCTTCCGTGAAGTCCGCTGGAATCGTGGCGGTCGCTACGGCGAGCGCAGTGGAGAGCTCCTCGAAGGTGAGCGAGCGCGAGACGTCGAAACGACGCGTCGAGCCCCGGCGGAGAATGACGCTCTCGAGCGGCTCGGCCGGCCAGTCCGCCTCCGCGAGCGGACGAAGGGGAACGAGCTCGCCCTGGGGATCTGGTTCCCGACGCGGAAGGACCGCTCCGCGCCAGCGTGCGACCTCCTCCCCGTGCACGAGGCTCGACGCGCTGTGGATCTCGCGGATTGCCGGGTAGTCGATCTCTCTCGAAGACAGCGGCTCGGTCTCGAGGTTCAGCACGGGGGCGTCCGGCGCAGGCGCTGGCGGCTCGGCCGTTCTCCCGAGCGGAACGAGGGCAAGAGCCCCTTCCCGAGCCGGGTCCAGTCCGAGAAGGTGCTCGATGTCCCGATCCACGAAACCTGCGACGACCTTGGGTGCGAGTCCCTGAGCGGCGGCCACGGCAAGCAGGTTCGCGTGGAGCGTTCCGCCGTCCCAGAAGGCATGGCGGTAGGCTCTGTCTCGGTACTTCCAGGCGTTGCGCCAGTACGTCGAGGCGCTCGCGACGACGACCGGCGCCCGAGCCAGCGACGGCTCGCCGCCGGCAGCCTCGATGAACGCGCCTCGGTAGTCACCGACACGCAGGCGCCGAAGCGCGAAGTCGTGCGCGCCGAAGTGGTAGATGCCCGCCGGAAGATCCGGGAGGTCACGGCAGGCGAGATAGAGGTCGACGTGGTAGAGAGCGCCCGTGTTCGATGCCGCCCGGAAGTAGACGTTGCCGCCGGGGGAGCGCCTGACCTTCGTGATCCCGGCCGAGTAGTAGAGGACGCGGGCGAGCGCCTGGAGACCCGGCACCTGCTCGGTAGGCTCGGTCTCTCGCGCGACCGACGCCGAGATGGCACGGAGCGCCGAGACGGTTCCGGGCTCGAGCTGACGAGGGAGCGGGATCGGCTCGAGATCGCGGTAGAGCTTGAAGGGGACCGGCTGGTTGTCCCAGTCGAGGTGGTGCGGGTTCGCGCGCAGCCGCTCCTCGGAGTGCTTCGTCCGCTCGTGATAGCCGCGGGCGACCTCGACGTTCTCGTTCGCCACGCGGCCACTGTATTGCCGGCACCGCGAGGCAGCCGCCGACAGACCCCTTCGGTGGTCGGATGAAGACGATTTCGGCGACCGGCGAACTACTCGTAGATCTGCTCGCGCGAGTCGAAGTAGCCGGCAGGGATCGATACCGCGAGCAGTACTCTGACCCTACGAGAAGCCGCTTACGAGGAGCCGAGTAACGGGAGACAGGGAGATGGAGACACTGACGCAGATGAAGTGCGTCGCGTGCCGCAAAGACGCACCGACCGTGACGGATGCGGAGATCGCCGAATTTCAGCCCCAAGTCTCTGACTGGGAAATCGTGGAGCTCGATGGAATCAAACGCCTGAGACGCGCCTTTTCGTTCGACGACTTTGCGCAGGCGTTGGAGTTCACGAAGAAGGTAGGCGAGCTTGCAGATGAAGAGGGTCATCACCCTGCGCTAATGACCGAATGGGGCAGGACGACGGTCACCTGGTGGACGCACAAGATCAGGGGCCTGCATCGCAACGATTTCGTCATGGCGGCGAAGACAGACGTGCTGTATCAGCCATAACCGATCCGCGTGCAGGAGGCGGAAGCAATGAGGGAGCGGGTGCGGACCGCGCAGGTAGCCCGGCTCGCGACGACCGACCCGGACGGGCGCCCGCACCTCGTGCCGATTGTCTTCGTCCTCGATGGCCAGACGCTTTACTCGGCCGTCGACGCGAAGCCGAAGCGCTCGCGCAGGCTTCGCCGCGTCGCGAACGCCCGCGAGCGCCCTGACGTGACCGTCCTTGTCGACCATTACGAAGACGACTGGGGCCGGCTCTGGTGGGTGAGCCTCCGGGGACGGGCGCGGGTGCTCGATACGGGAGAGGAGGCCGAGCGGGCCCTCCGGCTGCTCGTCGATAAGTACGAGCAGTACCGACGCGAGCCTCCCGGCCACCCGGTGCTCGCGGTCGACATCCTCGAGTGGCGCAGCTGGGAGGCCTCGGGCTCGGGGTAACGTTCCTCAGACGAGCTCCGGACTGGAGACGGGCGGCATCGTCGTGTACAGCCCGTCCTTCGATGCGCGGCCCTGGCGAGCAGCGCTTGACTGGTCAGGATGTGCTTTCGATCACCTCCTCGATCCAGCCGAGCCCGGCCACCGTGTGGGGGAAACCGATCGTCGTCAGGCCAGTAGGCCGACATGGCGGAGCTCCTCCGGACGCATCTGCTCGGCGAGCGCGCGGCGGGCGTGCGAGCGGACGGCTCCCTCGGCTTGCGCGCCAATCGCGATCCCGAGCTTGACGAGCCGGGCGCTGCGCTCGTCGAGCGGACCTACCTCGTAGCACCTCCGCGCCAGCTCCTGATGGGCGGCGCGGACGGTGGGAAAGGCGCGCTCGAAGTGCTTGTAGATATCAGGCAGGTAGCTCATCGCAGACCTCCTTCTCTGCGCTGCTGGCTCGGGGTTGCGCTCTTCGTCGTCTGAGCGTTTAGGGCTCGAGGAAGATGGCCAGGGTGGCCGTGAACCCGTGCAGGAAGGCCTTGCCCCCGACCGGGCCGATTTCGCCGCCGCAGAAGAAGCCGGCGAGGGCGTCTGTCTGGAGCATCTCGGTGACGACGCGCGCGTCGTGGTCCGGCTGGGGGAACATGTTCGTGCCGCGCCCGTTGCAGGTGAAGAGCAGCGCCCCGGCCGGCCGGCCGCGGTGGAGCGCGCCACCGAGCGTCTGTTGCAGGTCTGCGTCGGCTGAGGCCGCGTCGCGGACGAAGAAGCGCAGGGTCTGGCCGACCCGCACCGTCTCGCCGAGCACGAGCGCGCCCGACGCCTCGTCGGCGCCGAGGAGACCACGCATGAGGAAGTCGCCGGTCGTCGTACTCGGGCCGGTTCTCGTCGATCACGAGCCCGACCAGGAGCCCGCGCGCGGCGAGCGCCTGCTCCTCGGAGGAGAGGGCGGCGATCTCTGTGCGCAGGCGCTCGAGCGCCGGCTTGCCGGCGAGCTCGTAGACGACGTTGCCCTCGCAGCGGGTGATCACCGCCTCGTGTCCGATCGGCCGGCAGCCCTGCGAGACGACGGTGAAGACGGGCGGCCCCGAGACGACGGCGCCGACGGCGCCCTCGCTGTGCACTGCGTCGTCCAGGATCAGCGCCTGCGCGCCTGGCCGGCCCCCGCCGGCGGCGATCCCGCCTACGAGCGGGACCCGTTCGTGCGCCTCGTTCAGGCTCGTCAGGAACGACCCGGCCGGGAACGTGAAGGGATCGACGAGCAGCGCGACGAGCCCGGGGTCGTCGAGCTCGGGAAAGCCCGTCACGGTGATCCCATCCTCCGTCTGCACGGCCGCGGCGTGGAAGCACTCGATCTCCGCTCCCGGCAGCGCACCCGCCCAGACGGCCACCGCAGGACCCTGCTCGAGTTCGCGGACACCAGCGA
>CAWGQF010000013.1:0-109149 GCA_963824775.1 uncultured Actinomycetes bacterium | reverse complement strand
GCCGCGGCCAGCTCACGTTCGAGGAGCGGCTCGCCGTCGAGCGTGAGTACATCGAAAACCTGTCGCTCGGACGCGACCTGAGGATCCTCGCCCTCACCTTGCCCGCGGTCGTCGACGGCAAGGGCGCGTTCTAGCCCGCAAGAGAGGGTCGGCGGCTCCAGCGCGACCGCGACCGGGCCGAGGCATACTGCCCCGATGCAGACCGCGGGTTCCGAAGCCACCGCCGCGGCCGCGCCGAGGCAAGGACGAGCGCCGCTCAGTCGCCAGTACGTCAAGTTCTGCGACCTGGCGGACTTCGACGACCCCGTCCTTCGGGCGAAAATCCGCGACATCGTGCCGGGCCACGAGCCGCACGCCGAGCTCAGGAAGAAGTACTGGGAGTACGCGACGCTGGCCCTCTTCCTCGAGGACGTCGGCCGCCTGAACGAAGAGACGCGCGTCCTTTCGGTCGGCGCCGGCCACGAGGAGGTCCTCTACTGGCTCGCGAACTACGTCGGACAGGTCGTGGCGACTGACATCTATGGGGAGGGCGACTTCGCGGGGGGCGAGGCGGACGCCTCCATGCTGACCGACCCGGAGGCGTTCGCTCCCTACCCGTACCGCGAGGACCGGCTCCAGGTGCACACGATGGACGCGCGGACGCTCGAGTTTCCGGACGAAAGCTTCGACGTCGTCTTCTCCCTCTCGTCGATCGAGCACTTCGGCTCTGCGCCCGACATCGAGCGCTCGGCGCGCGAGATCGGGCGTGTCCTGCGCCCCGGCGGCCACGCCTTCGTTGTCACCGAGTGCTTCCTCGAGCGGCACCCGATGAACTCACGCCTGCTCCAGACGGCGATCCGCGTCGCGACGCTCGGACGGCGCTGCACGAAGGCGACACCCCGCCGGCGGACGATCGACGTCTTCACCCCGAAGGAGCTCCAGAAGCACATCGTCGGGCCGTCCGGCCTCAAGCTCGTCCAGCCGCTCGACCGCTCGATCTCGGAGGAAACCTGGGAGAACGTCACGCGGTGGACTCGGGAGGGTGGTCTCGAGCCGTCGACCGGCGACGCCCATCCCTACATCATTCTCCGACCGGAAGGGGCGGCGTTCTTCCTGAAGGCAAAAGGGCCGGCGTTCACCTCGGTCGCGCTCGCGCTGCGCAAGCCGTCGGCGCGCTCGCCGCGAGAGACCTTCGACCGACGTTGAGGACGCCGTCGCGCGACCGCTCGCGCGCGCTCGGAAGGTAGACGAGCGGTGAGCGCGCTCGACCGAGCGAGGCTTCAGCTCGTGCAGGGCCAGCTCTGGGGCCTCGGCGACCAGGCGCTCGTCTCGATCACCAGCTTCACGACGCTCGTGGCTCTCGCGCGCGTCCTCGGCCCGGACGAGTTCGGCTCGTTCACGCTCGTCTACACCGCGCTCCTGATCGTCAACACGCTACAGACGGCGCTCATCACCCAGCCCCACAACGTCCTCGGCGTCAGGCAGTCGCCCCCTGTGTACGGCGTCTACACCGGGTCGACGCTCGTAACCCAGCTCGTCTTCACCGCCGTCGTCGTCGCGGCGGGGTCCGTCGCGGCCGCGGTCGCAGCCCTGGTCGGGTCTGAACTCACGGAG
This sequence comes from uncultured Actinomycetes bacterium, assembly GCA_963824775.1. Lineage (GTDB taxonomy): Bacteria > Actinomycetota > Thermoleophilia > Gaiellales > Gaiellaceae > CAWGQF01. The sequence goes on along the minus strand of CAWGQF010000013.1, from coordinate 107,556 downwards.
CTTCTCGTCGCGTTCGTGCCGGCCACGTTGGCGTGGCAGCTCCAAGAGTTCGCGCGGCGGATCCTCTACACGGAGGGGCGTCTCCACGCAGCGTTCGCGAACGACGTCGTCGCCTACGGGGGCCAGATCGTCCTCCTCGTGCTCCTCTGGCAACTCAATGCGCTCGACGGGCAGGCTGCCCTGTACGCGCTCGCCGCGACGTCCGCGGGCGGAGCGATCCTCGGCGCTTGGCAGCTCCGGCGCAGCATCGTTCTTGCGTTCGACGCGGCGGCCGCCCGGGCGAACTGGCGCTTCGGCAAGTGGTCCGGAGGCGCGACGATCGCCTTCATCCTCTCGTCGCACCTCTACACGTACCTGGCCGCCGTGATCGTCGGTGCCTTCGCCGCCGGCGTCCTGAAGGCCGCGCAGCTGCTGTTCGGGCCTCTCAACGTCCTCGTGATCTTCCTGAACAACGTCCTCCCGATCCGGCTCGCCCGCGCGTACGCCGCCGGTGGCGAGGCGCGGCTCGGCCGGGGGCTCACGGTCGCGTACGTCCTCACTCTCCCGGTCGTCACCGTGTACTGCCTGGTGGTCGGCGTCTTCGCGACCGACCTCCTCGACCTCGTCTACGGCGCGCAGTACGCGGGCTACGAGGTCCTCGTGGCCCTGCTCGGTGTGTACTACTTCGTCAACTACGTCGGGCAGCTCGTCTCGAATGCGCTGTACGCCAAGGAGACCCCGCGGCCGGTGTTCATCGGGCACTGGGCCGGCGCGCTCGCCGGGGTCGGCCTCGGCTGGCTCCTGATCGACACGCTGGGTGTCGATGGAGCGGCAGTCGCGATGATCCTCAGCTCCGTCTGCGTGAACGTGGTCGTCTGGTGGGCCTACGCGATTCCACGCGTGCGCGGCGCATCCGCCACCTCATGGTGATACGGAGACGAGATCGTCGAGGACGAGGCGCGCAGTCTCGTCCCAGTCGAACCGACCGGCCCGCTCGACGGAAGCTGACCTCAGCCTTGCTCGTCTCTCGGGATCGGCAATGACCTCGGCGAGCGCCGAGCCCAGCTCGGCTTCACTGCCGTCCGTGAGGATCGCCGCGTCGCCGACGACCTCGGGCAGCGAGGCGTGTGTCGTAGTGATGACAGGCAGCCTCCGGCTCATCGCCTCGAGCGGAGGCAAGCCGAAGCCCTCGTAGAGCGACGGGTAGGCGAACACGAGCGCACCTCGATAGACGGCCTCGACCTCCGGCAGGGGTCCGGTGAGGTGGATCAACGGATCTCCGACGCTCGTCCGCTCGATCTCGGGGCTGGCGGTGCCGACGAGTACTAGCGGGTGCCGCTCGCGCTCGGCCTGCGAGAGCGAGCGGTGGGCGGCGACGAGCGCGGCGACGTTCTTGTAGGGCTCGAAGCGACCGACGTAGAGGACGTAGCCCGGCGAGAGGCCGAGCGCAGCGAGCTCCCGTCGCACCTCGGCGTCCGGCATGTCCCCCGGCGGCGTGACGGCGTACGGGACGATCCGGATCTTCGAGGCGACCGAAGGGAAGAGCCGCGAGAGGTCTCCCATCGTGTTCGCGGACGGGACATGGATCGTGTCGAACGCGCGAAGGATCGCGCGGGTCGGAGTCCGGGTCGCGTAGAAGAATCGCCAGCCTGTGCGGCTCGAGCGCACGCTCTCGGGGTAGAGGAAGGGGATCAGATCCTGCACCATGCTCACCGCTCGATACCCGCGGTGAAACGGCGACGAGAGGTAGTTGAAGGTGTAGTAGGCGTCGACGCCGGCCCGGCGCAGCTGCGTGGGCAGGAGCGCAACGTCCCGCGCGGAAAGGAGCGGCTGATCGGTGCGCAACCAGGTTACCCGGCGGTCGCCTAGCTCGGCTTCGAGCTTTGTCCGCGACCACGTCTCGTGGTACACGAGGACGAACTCGTGGCCTCCCCGCCTCAGAAGCGAGGAGGAGACGTTGAGGGCGACGCGGCCAATACCATCCACCTGTTCTCCGCGAAGCCAGCGAACGTCGAGCGCGATTCTCATGACTCTCCAGAAGCCCCCAGACGTCGAGACGAAGACGATCCCCGGCCGAACGACCGCGAGCATGATCGTATGCCGAGGGCGAGTCGCGTGACGCCTGGCTCGGCGACCACTGCGATGATCTCGGGCAGCGAGACGCGGCTTCTCGACGGGAGTCGCATCCTGCTCGACTGCCGGTGGCTGGGAATGGGCGGCGCCGGTCGCTTGACCGAGCTCCTGCTCGCGCAGCTTGCCCGGGAGCGACCTCCGGGCAACTGGATCCTGTGGGGACCGCGCGAGCGAACCGCGGCGGCTGCCTTCGACGAGGCGCAGATCAGGCCGTCGAACCACGACCCGCGCCTACTCCTCGGTCAGCGGGACGTCCTGGCGGTTCCGCGCGCGGACGTCGCGGTGTACATGCACCAGATCCGACCGCTGCGCCCCGGTCCGTCGGTCACGTTCATCCTCGACACCATTCCTCTACGCCAGGGCGGAACGCCAGCGTCGCGGCTCGCCAAGCGCGCGTTCTTCCGCGCAGCCGCGCGAGCATCAACGCGTGTCATCACGATCTCGGAGTACTCCAAGGCCTGCATCGTCCGCGACCTGGGGCTCGCACCCGAGCGGGTCGCCGTCGTGCGCTTTCCGACCGACGCCGCGCGGGCGGCATCAATCGCCGAACGGCGCGCGAGCGTCGAGCCGGAGCAAGTACTGCTCTACGTCGGACGCTTTGCCCCGCACAAGAACCTGCGGCGCCTGGCGGCGGCGTTCTCCGGCAGCCGCTTCGCCGCCGACGGCGGCCGACTGCGTCTCGTCGGCGGCTGGCCCGGCGAGACGGACGAGTTGCGGGCGTGGCTCACGGCGAACGGGCTCGCGGGTGTGGAGACGCGGCCCGTCTGCTCGGAGGAGGAGCTCGTGGAGCTCGTGGCGGCGTGCCGGGCCGTGGTTGTCCCCTCGCTCGAGGAGGGCTACGGACTCCCGGCGTTCGAGGCTGCCGCGGCCGGCGTGCCCGTGGCGGCCAGCACCACCGGGGCGATGACCGAGCTGCCGCCGGACGTGGCCGTTCTCTTCGACCCGCTCGATCTCGACGCGATCCGGGACGCCATCGACGAGGCGACCTCGCGTGCCGACGGGCGGCGCTACGAGCCGCCGGGCTCGTCGTACGCGGCAGAGGTGCTCGACGCTGTGGCCGGAGCCCTCGGCGAGACGACACGCGCACGGTGACCAATGCAGGACGACGGGGCATACGATTGCCGGGGGACTTGCACCTGATGGCTTCCTACGCGCCGCAACCGGCCACGACCCGCGCAACCACGCGGCCGGCCGCCGAGCGGACGCACGCCGGCCTCCTCGAGCGCGGCGCGATCGTCCACGACTGGTTCCAGGGGTTCCACGGCTCCGAGCGCGTCGTCGAGGCGATCCGGACGGGGGTGTTCGCGCCCGACGCCCCACCCGACGTCTTCACGTTCCACGCCGTGCGGGAGGTGCTGCCGCCCGAGCTCGCGCGGGCGATCGTGCAGGAGTCACGGCTCGCCTCACTTCCGGGAATCCGGCAACGGGGCCACGATCCCGGTCGCTGGCGCGCGCTCCTTCCGTACATGCCTCGCTACTTCGCGAGCCTGGATCTCAGCGCCTACGACGTCGTCATCTCCTCCTCCCATGCGTTCGCCGTGAACGTGCGACCGCGCGAGGACGCGACCCACGTCTGCTACTGCCACACGCCGCTGCGGTACGCCTGGATGCCCGAGACGGAGGCCGGCCGGGTCCGCGGCGCCTACGGCCTCGGCCTTCGGGCCCTGCGCGGATGGCTTCGCGACGTGGACACGAAGGCGTCGGCCCGGCCCGACGTCTACGTGGCCAACTCGGAGGCGGTACGGCAACGCATCCGGCGCTTCTACGGCCGCGACGCGACCGTCATCCATCCGCCGGTCGACGTGGACGACTTCGACCCGCAGGCCGAGAAGGAACCCGGGCATTTCCTCTGGACGCACAGGCTCGTCGCGTACAAGAAACCGGAAGTCGTGGTCGAGGCTTTCCGTGACCTTCCCTACCGGCTGACCATGGTCGGCGTGGGTCCGCTGGAGGAACGGCTGCGATCCATCCTTCCGCCCAACGTGGAGCTCCGGGGCTGGGTGTCGCGCGACGAGCTCGCCCGCCTCTACGCGCAAGCGTCGGGCTTCATCCACGTGGGCGAGGAGGATTTCGGCATCACCATGGTGGAGGCGCTGGCCGCGGGAACGCCGGTGCTCGCCCTCGACCGCGGCGGCGCGCCCGACATCGTTCGCTCGGACCAGGACGGACTGCTGGTCGACAGGGCTGACGCGCCGACGATCCGGAACGCGGTCAGCCGGATCGCCACGACGTCGTGGGATCGTGCCGCCCTCGCGTCGCGAGCCCGGCTCTTCTCGAAGCAGCGCTTCGTGGAGCGCCTTCGAGATCTCGTGGTCGCGCTGCGCGACTCCGAACCGGACCGCGCCGGTCGCTGACGCGCCCGCGGGGCGCCGCGAACCCACGATGCTCAAGGGAGACGGAGACACCGGGTCGGCCTCTCGCCGGCGTCTCGTGACGCTGGACGAGCTCCGACGTGGCGCGTCGTGGCTCGACATCGTCCTCCTCCTCACGATCCTCGTCTGCGCGCTCTATCCCGCCTACCGCTACCCGTTCGGGATCAGCGACCCGGGCACGTCGCCGACCTACGCGGAAACGCCGACCGCGGTCCAGGCCGGGAAGTACGTTCTCCTCGCCCCGCTCGCGCTCCTCGCGGTCTGGTACGTCGCAGGGCGGCTGCGCGAGCTCTCGCTCCGCGACTGGGTCCTCGCGACGTTCGTCGGGCTCGCGGTCGTGCGCGCGGGGCTCGTCGCGCTCGACGAGCGAGCCACGGCGACCGCGGACCTCGTTGGACCCGTCACAGCGGTCGCCCCGATTGCGATCGCCGCAGGAATCGGCCTCGCCCCCTCGCCGCGTGCGAATGCGCTCGGGCGAGCTGCGTTTGCCCTCGCCGCAGCGCTCGTTCTCGCCCACCTCGCGGCGAACGTCGTCCAGATCGTCCTCTGGGGAGCGTTCGGGATCCTCCCCGCGCTTGCCTTCCCGGACTCGCTGAGCGTTCGCTTCGGCGGCGTCTGGGACGATCCGAACTCCTGCGGAACCTACTCGGCGGCGTTCCTCGTGTTCCTGGCTGCGCGGCGGATTGCGCTCCCGCGCCGGACTGAGCTGGTGCTCGCGCTCGCCGCAGCCGCCAACTTCGTGGTGGCACAGTCCTTCTCCGCCGGGGTGGTCCTCGTCGTCGGGCTCTTCGGGCTACTTGCCGTGCGGCTCGCCGAGCGGCGCGGAAACCGGGGGGCCGCCGCAGACGTCCTGCCGCTTCTCGGCGGCGTCGGGGTGGCCGGCGTCGTCCTCGCCGCGGGCGCGGCGCTCGTGCCGATCCTTGACGAGCTTCCGCTGCTCGACCGCATCCTGGAGGGAAAGGAGCGGAGTCTGAGGCTTCGACTCGAAGGCGAGGCCTGGTTCTCGTCCCCCGGCGGGGTCCTCGAGTGGCTGCTCGGCTCGGACGACCCGGGCATGGTCGAGAATGCGTTCGGGAGCCTCCTCGCAGCCACGGGCGTGCTCGGAGTCGCGCTCCTCGTCACGTGGCTCCTCCTCACCGCGCTCGTCGTGCGCGGGAGCCGCGAGTTCGCGTGGCTCGCCTCTCTCGTCGTCGCCCTGTCGCTCGCGTCGCTCTTCGTGCCGCACCTGACGGTCTTCCCGATCGCGTCGCTCGCCGTGCTCGCGCTGGGCGTCCCGGCGGCTCGCTACGACCACCGCCGACCCGTGGAGGTCGAGCCCGAGCCCCGCGTCGACCCTGCTTGGGCGCCGGCCCGCCGCCCCGTACACTGACGCCGGTGGAGGCGCCGATCCTCGTCACCGGAGCCGACGGCTTCGTCGGGCGGCACCTCCTGGCGGCCCTCGGGAACACTGCGCGCGACGCCGTAGCGGACGTCACCGAGCCGGAGCAGCTCGCGGCCGCGTTCCGCGAAGCGAAGCCGCGCGCGGTCGTCCACCTGGCTGCCCGCTCGTCCGTGGCGGAGTCCTGGTCGCGCGGCGGCGAGATCTGGCACGTCAACGCGATCGGGACCGTCAACGTCCTGGACGCCGTCGCCGGGTGGGCACCCGACGCACGTGTTCTTGTCGTGTCGAGCGGGGAGGTCTACGGCCGGCTCGGTCACCCCGCGCGCGAGGACGACGCCGTGGCGCCGCTTTCGCCGTACGCCGCCTCCAAGCTCGCGGCCGAGATCGCCTGTGAGCGCGCCGTTCGCGTCGAGTGCCGCGACGTCGTGATCGCGCGACCCTTCGCGCACATCGGCCCGGGACAGGAGGAGCGGTTCGTCGTCGGGTCGTGGACGATGCAGCTCGCGCGGCTGGAGGCGGATGGCGGAGGGATGCTCGAGGTCGGCGACGTCACGGTCGAGCGGGACCTCACCGACGTGCGGGACGTCTGCCGGGCCTACCACGCGCTGCTTGATCGCTCGACTCCCGTGGGCTGCTTCAACGTGGCGTCCGGCAAGGGGGTGCGGCTCCAGGCCGTGCTCGACGTCCTCCTTCAACTGACGAAGGCGCCCATCGAGGTGCGTGCTGACCCGGCCCGGTTCAGGAGGGCGGACATTCCCTCGCTCGTAGGCGATGCGACGGCGCTCCGGGAGGCGACCGGCTGGAGCCCTTCGATCCCGCTCGAGACGACGCTCGCGGACGCACTCGAGGACGCGCGAGGGCGCGTTCGGGCCGAGAGGACGGTCGCACTGTGAGCGCGGCGCGGCGGGCGCTTGTGACCGGGATCACCGGTCAGGACGGGTCCTACCTCGCCGAGCTCCTGCTCGGCGGAGGGGTACGAGGTCTTCGGGATGCTGCGGCGGGCCTCGACCGAGAGCGTCGAGCGGATCCAGCACCTCCTCCCTCACCTCCACCTGATCCAGGCCGACCTCCTCGATCAGTTCTCGCTCGTGTCCGCCCTGCGAGAGTCGCGACCGGCCGAGGTCTACAACCTGGCGGCCCAGAGCTTCGTGCCCACCTCGTTCCGCCAGCCGGTCCTCACCGCGGAGTTCACTGGCGTCGGCGTCACCCGCCTGCTCGAAGCGATTCGGATCGTCGATCCCTCTGTCCGCTTCTACCAGGCGTCCTCGTCCGAGATGTACGGCCGCGTCCGCGAGGTCCCCGCAAACCGAGGGCACGCCCTTTCACCCGCGCTCTCCGTACGGCGTCGCGAAGGTCTACGGACACTTCATCACGGTGAACTACCGCGAGTCCTACGGGCTCTTCGCCGCGTCCGGGATTCTCTTCAACCACGAATCGCCCCGGCGCGGGCTCGAGTTCGTCACCCGGAAGATCAGCGACGGGGTCGCGCGCATCAAGCTCGGCCTGGCGGACGAGCTGCGCCTGGGCAACCTGGACGCGCGGCGCGACTGGGGCTTCGCCGGCGACTACGTGCGCGCGATGTGGCTGATGCTCCAGCAAGAGACCGCAGACGACTTCGTCGTCGGAACCGGCCTCGAGCACTCCGTCCGCGACTTCGTTCAGATTGCCTTCAATCATGCGGGACTCGACCCGGAGCGTTACGTCGTCTCGGATCCGACTCTCTTACGGCCGGCCGAAGTCGATCGACTCATCGCCGATCCGAGCCGCGCCCGCTCAGAGCTCGGCTGGGAGCCCACCACGAGCTTCGAGGAGCTCGTGCGGATGATGGTCGAGGCCGATTTGAACCGGCTCGCGGCGGCCCGCACACGCGGAGCCACCTCGCCCGTCTCGGTCGCGGCGGACTCCATCGGGCACGCGACCCTCGGCGAGGCGGACGGCGAGTCACCCTCGTAACCACTGGTCCCGGCAAGTTGGTGTCAAGTCTTTGTGAGCTTTGGCCGAGGGTGGAGGAATGAACATTGGCTGTCGGTACACTCGGCCGCTGTGACTCGCGGGGTCGTCACGCTCCTCCTCCTGGTCGCCTGCGGGATTGCGGTCGTACTCGCCGCCGCCACGCCGGCCGGCGCCGCGCCCCTGCGCACTGCGCTCGTCGACCCGTCCGCCTTCTCCGGCCCCAACATGGACCTCGCGTTCGCGAAGTCGCGGGCGGCCGGCGCCTCGATCGTTCGCCTCAACCTCTACTGGCGCAACGTGGAGCTCAGCCGCCCTGCGGACCGAACGAACCCGGACGACCCGGCGTACAACTGGGGGCCGACGGACAACGAGATCGTCCGGGCGGTCGCACACGGGTTCGACCCACTCGTCGTCATCATGTCGGCGCCCGACTGGGAATCGTCGAGCGGTCAAGGCCCTCCCGGCACGAACAGGCCCGACGCAGACGCCTTCGGAGCGTTCGCGCGCGCCGCGGCCAGACGGTACAGCGGCACGTTCGTTCCGAACCAGGATCCGTACGCCGAGAGCCTTCCGCGCGTGCGCTTCTGGCAGGCCTGGAACGAGCCGAACCGCGACTACTTCTTCCGGCCGCAGTTCTCGGGAAGGACGATGGTCTCGCCCGGGCTTTACCGCACGATGGTGAACAGGTTCGCGGAGGGAGTTCGATCGGTCCACTCGACGAACCTCGTCGTCGCCGGGGGACTCGCCCCGCTCGGCCGGCCCGGGAAGCCCGCTCCGCTCGCCTTCATGCGTTCCTTCCTCGCCTCACCTGTCAAGTTCGACATCTGGGCGCACCACCCGTACACGTCGGGCGGGCCCATGCACCACGCGACGGCCCGCGACGATGTCGCCCTCGGTGACATGCCGGAGATGCGAGCCCTCCTGAACCAGCGGATCAAGGCGCGCCGGATCGTCTCCACGGGCCGCGTGCAGTTCTGGGTGACCGAGTTCAGCTGGGACTCGGCCCCGCCCGACCGGCGCGCGCTGCCGCAGACGCTCCATCAGCGTTGGGTCGCCGAAGCCCTCTACCGGATGTGGCGCTCCGGCGTGGAGCTCGTCACGTGGTTCAAGATCTGGGACGACCCGCTGCGCTCGACGCCGTACCAGTCCGGCTTCTACACCGGCCCCAACGGGCGGGCGAAGGGGTCCCTGAAGGCGTTCCGGTTCCCGACCGTCGCGTTTCGCCAGACGCGCGGGATCTACGTCTGGGGCCGCACGCCGACGAGCCAGCGCGGCACCGTCGTCGTCGAGCTCAAGTCCGGACGCCGCTGGCGCCGCCTCGGCACGGTGCGGGCAGGCACGGGAGGCATGTTCGCCCGGACCTTCCGCTCCTCCGCCCGGAAGGGCTACGTGCGGGCGCGCTTCGGCGGCGAGTACAGCCTCGGGTTCTCGCTCACGCCTTCGCGGGACCGCTACGTGAATCCCTTCGGCTGCGGCGGTGGGATTCCGTGTTGATTCTTGGACGAACTCAGCGAACCCCCCCGAAGCGCAGACTCGTTAAACGAGCGACGGCACGTCTGGTTTGCCTCCTCCTCCCCCTCCTCGTCGCCGGGTCCACGGGTGTCGAGGCGCCCTCCGCGGCAACGCCTCTGAGGACGGGGTTCGTCGATCCGCCGGTCTTCGCCGCGCCGGCTAGGCAGGTGCAAGGCTTGCAGCGCGTCCGCGCAGCCGGAGGAACGATGGTACGGATCGCCCTGCACTGGCGTGACGTCGCGCCGGTGACCCGGTCTTCCACGTTCACTCCCACGAATCCCTTCGACCCGGGATACCGCTGGGGTGCCTTCGACCAACAGGTGCAACGGGCAACGGCTCGGGGGCTCGAGCCGATCGTGCAGATCATCTACGCCCCCAACTGGGCCTCAGATTCTGGCCCCGGTGCACCCGGGACAATCAATCCAAACCCCGTCGAGTTCGGCAACTTCGCGCGGGCGGCCGCAGTCCGCTATAGCGGCAACTTCCCGGGGCTTCCCCGCGTCCGCTACTGGCAGGCCTGGGGGGAGCCGAACCGCGATTTGTACTTGATGCCGCAGGTACAGGACGGGCGGATCGTCTCCGGCGAGGCGTACCGGCGGCTCGTCGACACGTTCTCGGCGAACGTCCACGCCGTCGACACAACGAACCGGGTCATCGCCGGCGGCCTCGCCCCGCTCGGCCGGAAGGGGAAGCCCGCGCCGCTCGCCTTCATGCGGAACATGCTCTGCCTCACGAGGTCGCTCGGGCGCGCTTGCGACCTGCGCTCCGACCCGGTCGAGTTCGACATCTTTTCGCATCACCCCTACACGTCGGGCGGCCCGACGCACGCCGCCCCGGGCCGGGACGACGTCTCGCTCGGCGACCTGGCGCAGATCAAGCGGTATGTGCGCGCGGCCGTCCGACTCGGGCACGTCGACCCGCAGGGCAGCCTTGGCTTCTGGGTGACCGAGTTCAGCTGGGACTCGAACCCGCCCGACCCGGACGCGATGGGCGCCTCGCTCCATGCCCGCTGGACGGCGGAGGCCCTCTACAGGATGTGGCGGCTCGGGATCTCGACCGTCATCTGGTGGAAGATCCAGGACGACCCGCTCCACATCAGTCCGTACCAGTCGGGCTTCTACGGGGTGAGCGGGAAGGCGAAGCACTCGCTGCGCGCGTTCCGGTTCCCGACGGTCGCGTTCCGGCGCGGCGGCCGCATCGCCGTCTGGGGACGGACGCCCACGTCGCAGGCGGGCAAGGTGACGATCGAGCTGAAGCGGACTGGTGGTTCGTGGAAGCGCCTCGGCTCGCTTCGCGCGAACCAGTACGGCATCTTCCAGCGGACGTTCCGAAGCTCCGCCCGCCGCGGCTTCGTGCGCGCCCGATTCGCCGGCGAAACCAGCCTGCCCTTCTCGCTCACGAACGTGCGCGACCACTTCGTGAACCCGTTCGGCTGCGGCGGCGGCATCACCTGTTAGCCCAATGACCGCGCGTCTCGGGGTCTTCCTCGCAGTTGTGGCTGCCGCGTTCGCGACGGCCGGGCCGGCGACCGCGGCGCGGCCGCTCGAGACCGCCTTCATCGATCCCCAGTACTTCAACGACGAGTCCCACCAGGCCGTCTCGTTCGCCCGGGCGAAGGCGGCGGGAGCCTCGAAGGCCCGGCTTACGCTCTTCTGGAACCTGGTCGCGACGCGCGGCGAGCCGGTGGGCGACCCGACCGACCCGGGGCACCCACAGTACAACTGGGACTGGTTCGACCGTCTCGTGCGGTCCTCGGTCGCACACGGCATCGAGCCCTTCGTCGAAGTGATCCACGCCCCGCCGTGGGCGGGCGGGGGCCCGAGTGGAATCGTCCGCCCCGATCCCGTCAAGTTCGGCCTGTTCGCGCTGGCGGCAGCGAGGCGGTACAGCGGCACGTACTCGCCGCTCCCCGGCGTCGTCCCGCCGCTTCCCCGGGTGCGCTACTGGCAGGCCTGGGCCGAGCCGAACCGCGACTACTTCCTCATGCCGCAGTACGAGAACGGCCGGATCGTCTCGGCGCACCACTATCGCGAGATGCTCTACAGCTTCGCGGCCGCGGTCCGCACGGGGCATCCCGGGAACCTCGTCATCGCCGGCGCGCTCGCGCCGCTCGGCCGCCAAGGGAAGCCCGCGCCGCTCGCGTTCATGCGAGAGTTCTTCTGCCTGACGCGATCCCTCAGCCGGTCCTGCGACCTCCGCGGCCGCCCCTTGCCGTTCGACGTCTGGGCGCACCACCCGTATACGTCCGGCGGGCCCACCCACAAGGCGGCCGGCCGGGACGACGTCTCCCTCGGCGACCTGCCCAAGCTCCGAAGGACGCTCCAGGCCGCGCTCCGCCTGGGCCACGGGACCCGACGCAACGTGCCGCTGCTGGATCACCGAGTTCAGCTGGGACTCGAGCCCACCCGACCCGCAGGCGGTCCCTGCCGCCCTCCACCGCCGGTGGGTGTCGGAGGCGCTCTTCCGCATGTGGCAGAACGGCGTCACCGTCGCCACGTGGTGGCGGATCCAGGACGACCCGCTCCGCGCGACGCCGTACCAGTCGGGCTTCTACACGGTCCGAGGGCGGCGGAAGTCGTCCCTCCAGGCCTTCCGGTTCCCCGTCGTCGGCTTCCCCCGCCAGGGAGGGATCTACGTCTGGGGCCGAACGCCCGCAGGCAAGGGCGGCCGGGTCACGATCCAGGTGAAGGCCGGCAGGGGCTGGCGGACGCTCGGCGTCGTGCGGACGAACCGGTACGGGATCTTCACGAAGCGCTTCCGCACGAGCTCCCGGCGCGGCTCGGTGCGCGCGCGCTTCCGCCGCGAAGCGAGCCTCCCGTTCTCGCTCGCATACCACCCCGACCGCTGGGTGAACCCGTTCGGCTGCGGCGGCGCGATCCGCTGCTAGCGGCTAGGCCAGGAGCCTGCGGAGAAGCGGCGGCTTGCGGGTGCCGGGCCGCGTGAGCCGGTTCACCTGGCACTCGTACCGGTGCTCGAAGCGCTCACTGTGCAGCGGGACCGAGCCCGCCGTCTCGTAGAAGATCGCCCCGATGCGCTCGAGGCTGTCGGGGCGGATGCCCGACACGAGCTCCTCCTCGCTGCCTTCCGTGTCGATCTTGAGGACGTCGATCCGGCCCTCGCGCGCAAGGACGTCGTCCAGGATCCCGTTCAGGTCGCGGCAGGGGACCGTGATCGCTTCGCCCTCGGCGTCGTCGCGGTCGGCGCCGATGTGGCCGTAGCGCCCGGTCGGCTCGGTCTGGAACGTCACCTCGCCGTCCTCGAGGCCGACCGCCACGGGCTCGACCGTGTAGCGGTCCTCGTAGCCGGCGAGGTTCAGGCGGAGCCGCTCGACGTTCCTCGGGTCCGGCTCGAAGCAGTACACGCGGCTCGTCCCGTTGCGGGTCAGGAAGTAGAGCGCCGAGATGCCGATGTTCGACCCCACGTCCACCGCGACTGCGAGCTCGTCACCGACGCGGTAGTCCTCCCGGCAGAAGATCTCGTTCACGGTCGACATGTCGTGGCTCGAGTAGAGCGTCGGCGCGACCGTCCCGAGGGGGTCCGCACCCCGCACGCGTAGGGGTAGGAGCCGCTCGCCCGCAGGTAGCGGCGGAGGTTCCCGGTGAAGTCCGGGTAGCGCCGCACCATGCCCGCGAGCGCGCGGTAGTGGGCACGCTGGAACGGCGCGCGGAACACCGCCCCGACGCTGCGGTTCCCGACGTTCACCCCGGGCTCATCCGGCCGCTCAGTCTAGGGCCGGTCGCGCTCCTCAGGGAGTCTCGATCACCGCTTCCAGCTCGGCGTCGACCCGGTCGAGCGCAGCTTCCCGGAAGCGGGTGACAACTCTCTCGGCCCTGTCTAGAGCCTCCGGCGAAGGGGTCTTGGCCTTCGGATCGATTCGCCGTTGCACCTGCTGCTGAACATAAAAGTTGATCGCGCCAGCGGTGAAGCTGTCATAGACGAGCCGCCAGCGGCCGGCCTCACGTCTCAGGAAGAACGACCACTGGCCCTTGTTCCCGTCGCCGGCGAGGGCTTCGGCGTAGACGATCGTGCCCTGCGACGTGCGTTCGACATCGTAGACGTGAAGCTCGAGCCCCGAGGCCGTCGGGTGCTGAGCGGCGAGCGCGGCACCGAAGTACTCCCCGACCGCCGCCGCGACCTCCTCGTCGTACAGCGCCTGAGCCGGGAGCAGAGCACCCGTACCGACGTAACGCCAGAAGTCGATAACCGTCGCGGCCGCACTGGTCGGACGACGGAGCGAAGCCTTCGCGGCCTCCGATTGCGGCTGGAGCTTCGCCGGGGGTGGGGCAGGAGGAGGCTGTGGCTCGACCGACCGATCCGACATCCTGCCGCAGCCCGCCGCGAGAACGAGCACCACGCACAAGAGAAACAGAATTCGCACGCTCACCCCCAACTTCCAGCGACCCGGCTAGACCGGGTAAGTGTGAGATCCCAGGCCCCGCTACCCTCGTCTCACACCCCAACAGTCCCTCGAACCGCCACGGTACCATGGAATCCGCCGCGCGGGCCGTAAGGGCCCGCTCTGGTCGCCGGAGGGGTGGCAGAGCGGACGAATGCGGCGGTCTCGAAAACCGTTATCCGTCGTTAGGCGGATCGAGGGTTCGAATCCCTCCCCCTCCGCTTTCCGCGTCGCCATGCGTTTACGAGCCGTTCACGCGGATGTTCCCCAGATCCAGGGAGAAGTCCACGGAAGTCCGCTGTCTTGCGTGCTCCTGGCGCACAGGACGAGACAGGGTGACCTGCTTCGGAAACGAAGCCGGCGACGACGAAGCCTCAGAAGCGCGCGGGGATGGACGGTCGGTTCAGGGCGTCCCTAGGTCGGCCCGCCACCGAGGTGCCCTCGCGTCGGCTCAACGCGGGCCTTAAGGAATGCGTAAGCCCTGCGTAAGTCGCGCGCAAGGTCTGCCTCGTAGCCTCGCGCGAGTCCACCAAGAGAGGAGCCCAGATGAAGCACCTGGTAGTGCTCGGAGCCGTGGCGGCGGGTGTCGCCGCGCTCTTCGCCGCACCGGGTCTGGCCGCCGGTGTCGGGCCTCCTAGCGGCACGATCTACGCTTTCGACCGCGCCTACAACACGGTCGCGACGCCGACCTCGCTGCCCAACCGGGGTCCGACGGACACCATCTACGTCTTCCCGGACTGCGCGGCCTGTGCGTCGGTGTCCGAGGCCGCACCCGGCACGCCTGGTTACAACGGCGGCCGCTGGAAGGTCGTCGCGGCACATGGCATCACGAGCCAGCTGACGAACGCGGACGCCGTGGTGGCCGCGGCGAGCTCGCTCGTCGACACGGGCACTCGCTTCGTGTGCCCGCTGCGCCTGGCCTGACCGCTGCAGGCGACGGGTCTCTCATGAGGCCCGTCGCTTGTCCTCCCGCCGGGTTCCTACATCCCGCGGTACGGGTCCGCTTCGCGCACCGGCGACCGCGCAGACTCGAAGGCTCTGCGGGCCTGACTTCGGCTTAGAGGATGATCCCCGCCGGAGCGTCCCGGCCGATCGCGGCGTCGAAGTCGACCGATCGCTCGACCGTCCTCAGCCATTCGTACCCGAGGCCCTTGAGGCCGACGAGCTCGACGCCGGCGCGCGCCATGCGGGCGAGCCCCTGACCGTGTGCGGTGCCCGGCGAGCCGACGGCATCCTCGACGACGACCACGCGCTTCCCGAGGTCGAGCAGCCCGAGGGCGGACTGGGCGACGCAGACATCGGTCTCGAGGCCACAGAGGACGACGGTCTCGCGGCCGTGCCGAGTCAGGTCCTCCAGAATCGCGGGGCAGGCGGAGAGATCGAAGGTCGGCTTCGGGTGCCTGGCAATGCCCGGCGCGAGCGCGTCCGTGATCGCCGAAGCGGTCCCGCCGTTCCTCCCGGGCTCTTCCTCGGTGACCACCACCGGCACGTGCAGCCAACCCGCGAGCCGGCACAGCCATCCGATCCGGTCCACAAGCTCGGCAGCTTCCTCCTCCGGGAGCTTCCGGAGGAATCCGTCCTGCGTGTCGAGCACGCCGAGCACACAGTCATCGACGTCGAGCAGACGTCCCACGCCGCGGGATTCTTTCAGGCGCCGCCCGGGCTTTCTGCGTCGCCGGTTACGGCGAAGCGGGTGGACGACCTCGCCTTACCCGTGCGGGCTCGCGCTCATCCCCACGAAGGCTCGGCGACCGGGCGGAAGGCCGTCTCCAGGATCCTGTGGTTCCGCGGGCGCGTGAGGACGAAGAGCACGACCTCTGCGACGTCCTCCGCCGTCATCATCCCGGCCAGCTCGGGCATGTCCGGGGTGCGGCCGCGGCCCATCGCGAAGTCCGTGGCGACGCCGCCCGGGCAGACGTTCGTGCAGCGGATGCCCTCCTCGCGGAGCTCGTGGTCGAGCGCCCTCGTGAAGCCGACCTGGGCGAACTTCGAGGCACAGTAGACGGCCTCGAGCGGGAGGCCGCGGCGTCCCGCCTCGGAGGCGAGCGTGACGATGTCGGCCGCGTCGCTCTTCCGGAGGTAGGGAAGGGTCGCACGGACGGCGTAGAGGGTGCCCTTCACGTTCACGTCGATCATCTCCTCGAGCTGGTCGGGCGGCAGCTCGAGGAACGGGCCGTACGCGCCCACGCCGGCGTTCGCGACGAGGATGTCGATCCCGCCGTGGCGCTCCGCCGTCGCCGCGGCCAGCGCTTCCAGCTCGGCCGGCCGGCGCACGTCGCACGGCTTTGCGACGGCGCCGTCGAGCCCGAGGTCGTCGCCGCTTCGCGAGGCGAGCCCGAGGCGCACTCCCTCGGCGGCGAGCGCCCTCGCGACGGCGGCGCCGATCCCGCGGCTCGCGCCGGTGACGAGGGCGACCTTTCCGTTCAGCGACGTCATCTCTCCTCCTGTCGTCATTCGAGGCTCAGGCCCGCGTGCTCGATCGCCTGCCGCGCGAGCCGGTCGTCCTCGTCGCCGGGCAACCCGCTCACCCCGATCGCGCCGACCCGGCGCCCGTCCACGAACGCGGCCACTCCGCCCTTGAAGAAGCTGAACGCAGGATCGAAGCTCGCGAGCTCGGCCGGGTCGTCCGCCACCTTCGCGGCCAGCTCGCTCGTCGAGCGCACGTCGCTCCGCGCCGCGGTGTAGGCCTTCCGCTGTGCGTTCAGGCGCGTGTCGGGAGCCGCGCCGTCCATCGTGGCCGCGGCGACGAGCTCGCCGTGATCGTCCGCCGACGTACACCGACACCGGCCCCGGCGCGGCCGCCAGCGACGGCGTTCACCATCGCCTGTGCCTGCTCGAGCCTCACAGGCCGGCGAGCTCAGACGCCGCCGCGGGCGGCGCGGCGCCGCTTCGCGAACGCGTCGACGAGCACGGCGCCGAGGAGCACGAGGCCGGTGATGACGAACTTCGTCCCGGATGCGAGCCCCATGAGATCCATGCCGTTCTGGATCGAGGCGATGACGAGCGCGCCGAGGAGGGCGGCCATCACGCGACCTACTCCGCCGAAGAGGCTCGTCCCGCCGATCACGGCCGCGGCGATGACGAGGAGCAGGAGGTTGCCGCCGCCCGTGTTCGTCGCGACGGAGCGCAGGCGGGAGGCGAGCATGACGCCGCCGACGCCGGCCATCAGGCCGCTGATCATGAAGACGGCGATCCGGACGCGGTCGACGTTGATGCCGGCCCGGCGGGCGGCCTCGGCGCTTCCTCCGACGGCATAGACATGGCGCCCGAAGCGAGTTCGGGAGGCGATGAACGACCAGAAGATGAGGAGGGCGCCGAGGATCACGGCCACCTTGGGGACGCCGCGATCCGAGTTCAGGTACCAGACCGCGGCGAACGTCACGGCAGCGAGACCGATCGTCTGGAGGACGACGAGGGAGACCGGCTTGGCCGCGAGCTTCCGCGCCCGCCGCGCGAGCGAGATCCTGAGCTGGAAGAACGCGAAGGCGGCGACGAGGGCGATGGCGAGGATCCATCCCCAGATCTCACTCAGGAAGTCGTTTGCGATCCCGACGACGGTGCCGTTCTGGACCCGGATCGTCCCCGCCGTCGAGTACTGCGTCGTGAGGATCAGGACGACTCCCGACCAGATGAGGAACCCGGCGAGCGTGACGACGAAGGACGGCACGCCCGCCTTCGTGATCACGAGGGCCTGGACAAACCCGATCGCAGTGGTGCAGAGGAGCGCGAAGCCGATCGCGAGCCACCAGGCCCAGCCCGGGTCGTCGGGCCGCAAGAGAAGCGTCATGACGACGCCGCCGACCGCGCTCACGTAGGCGACGGAGAGATCGATCTCCCCGATCAGGAGGACGAAGACGACCCCGATCGCGATCGTCGCGATGCCGGCCATCTGGAGGATGAGGTTCGTGAAGTTCCGCTCGGTGAGGAAGTTGTCCTCGAGGATTCCGAAGACGATGAAGATGAGGACGAGGCCGACGATGATCGGGAGCGACCCGAGCTCACCGGCGCGGACTCCCTGCCACCAGATACGCATGTAGCCCTGGAGGGTCTGCGACTCACCCCGCTCGTCGACCGGCGTGCCGCCGGGAGTCGGGCCGAGCCGTTCGGCGGTCTCGGTCACGCCTCGACCTCCTTGGTCGTTTCGACGTCCTCGACGGACCCGGACCCCATGCCGGGAACGTGCTCGAGCGTGCCGGCAGTGATGGCGTGCACGACCTCCTGCTGGGTCGTCTTCTCCCGCTCGAAGACGGCCACGCGCTGCCCCAGTCGGAGGACCGTGATCCTGTCGGCGACCTCGAAGACGTCATGGAGGTTGTGCGTGACGATCGCGACGCCGAGGTCCTTCTCCGCGAGACGCCTGACGAGATTCAGGACCTGGCGCGTCTGCGCGACACCGAGCGCGGCGGTCGGCTCGTCGAGGATGACGACGCGGGAGTTCCACATGACCGCCTTTGCGACCGCGACCGACTGCCGCTGGCCGCCGGAGAGCCCGGCGACGGTCTGCCGGACCGATTGGAGCGTCGTGACCGAGAGCCCGTCCAGGGTCTCGCGCGCCGAGTTCTCCATGCCGTGCTCGTCAAGCACGACGGTGGCGCGGGTGCGCTCCCGCCCGAGGAACATGTTGGCGACGACGTCGAGGTTGTCGGCGAGCGCGAGATCCTGGTAGACGATCTCGATCCCGAGCCGCGCGGCGTCACGCGGTCCGTGAACGTCGACCCGTTCGCCGTCGATGTGGAGGTCGCCGCGGTCGAACGGATAGATCCCCGCGATGCCCTTTATGAGCGTTGATTTTCCCGCGCCGTTGTCGCCGACGAGCGCCATGACCTCCCCGGCGCGGATCTCGAAGTCGACCTGGTAGAGCGCCTGGACGGCGCCGAACGCCTTCGAGACGTCCTTGCACTCGAGGAGCGGAGAGTCGGCCATGCGCAACGGCTCCGGGTGAGAGAAGGGGCGCCCGTGGACGCCCCTTCCGTCACGTTCGGCTCAGCGCTGCCCCTGGCAGAACTCGGTCTGCGCCGTGTCGCCTGTGCAGACTTCCTCGACCGTCCGGAACCCGTCGGCGATCACCGTGTCCTCGATGTTGTCGGCGGTCACACCGATCGGCGCGAGCGCGTAGTACGGCACGACGCCGTCGCCCTCGGGCGCCTCGGTCGGCTGTCCGTCCTCGGCCTGGATCCCGATCAGCTCGAACTCCGCCTCGGTGTCGATGTCGGCGGGATCCTCGCCGTTCCGGAGCGCGAGCGCCACGGCGACGGCGACCTCGGCCTCGGCATAGATCGGCTTGTGGACGGTCATCGTCTGCTTGCCGAGCAGGATGTTCTGGATGCCCGCAG
The DNA here is from genome assembly GCA_963824775.1 of uncultured Actinomycetes bacterium. Classification (GTDB taxonomy): domain Bacteria; phylum Actinomycetota; class Thermoleophilia; order Gaiellales; family Gaiellaceae; genus CAWGQF01. The sequence goes on along the minus strand of CAWGQF010000013.1, from coordinate 88,497 downwards.
TCGTAGCGTCCTGGCCGCTCACCGGCGCACCTTCGACGCCTGCGGCCTCGAGCGCGTTGATCGCCGAGTTGGCGAGGCCGTCGTTCGCGGCGAAGACCGCGTCCACGTCGTTGTTGGCGCCGGTCAGGATCTGCTCCATGATCGTCTGCGCTTCCTGGTTGTCCCAGCCGGGCACGTGCTGGTCGGCCACGATCTCCCACTCGCCCGCGTCGGCCTTCGCCTCGACGGTCTCCGCGTAGCCCGAGCGGAAGAGGAACGAGTTGTTGTCCTCCTCGCCGCCGTTCAGCATGACGACCTTCGGCACGTCGACGTCGAGCCCGTCGATGACCGGCTCGAGCTCCTCCGCCATCGTCGCGCCTACCCGGACGTTGTCGAAGCTCACGTAGGCGTCGCCGCCCGAGCCTCCGGTGTTGAAGCGGTCGTACTCGACCACCTTCACGCCCGCGTCCTTCGCCGTGTCGATGATCGTCGCACCGGACCCGGCGTCGTTCGAGACGAGAAGGATCACACTCGCTCCGTCGGCGATCGCCTGCTCGGCCTGGGCCTGCTGCTGCGCGGCATCCCCTTCGGCGTTCACGATGTTGTACTCGACGCCGGCCTCGGTGAAGGCCTCCTCGAAGTAGCGGCGGTCGTCCGACTCCCACCGCGGCGAGGTCGCGCTGTCGGGCAGGAGGACCCAGATGCTTCCCTCGCCCTCTCCGCCGCCGCCGGTGTCCGTCGCGGCTCCGCCGGTGTCGGCCGCCTCTCCGTCGTCGTCGTCGCCGCCGCACCCGGCAGCGACCGAGGCGAGCGCGAAGATCAGCGCGAGCAGCACGACGACCAGGCTCCAGTGCCGGCGGCCGCGCCGGCCGGATCCACTCTCGAGTCCATTCATGTTCGTTCCTCCAGTGGGGGGATCTGGACCGGTCAACACGATAGAAATGGGAGCTTAGGGTGCCTGCAGTCGAAAATGCAACGGATTGGTGCCCCGATCGTCCGTGAGCCGGTCTGGGATGATGACTACATGCCACAGCTCGCTGCGATCGGCGTGGTCGTCTCGGAGCTCGAGCGCGCGGTCGCCTTCTACCGGCGACTCGGCCTGGAGTTTCCGGAGGAGGTGGATCCGGAGGGCCACGGCCACGTGGAGGCGACGCTCCCGGGAGGCCTTCGCTTCATGCTCGACACGGAGGAGACGATCCTGTCGTTTGCACCGGACTGGACTCCGCCGTCCGGCGGTCATCGCGTGGCGGTGGCCTTCCTCTGCGACTCGCCGGACGACGTCGACCGCGTCTTCGGGGAGCTCGTGGCGGCGGGCGGCCGTGGACACAAGGAGCCCTGGGACGCGTTCTGGGGCCAGCGGTACGCCGAGGTGCTGGACCCGGACGGCAACGTCGTCGATCTCTTCGCGCCGCTCGAGAGCTGAATCCGTCAGGGCGCGGCGCACGCGGAAGTGGCCCGCCGAATAGCTTGTCGTCTCGGAGACCTCCCGCCGATCCGCCAGCGGGAGCTAGGCTCTACGGCATGTGCAGAAACATCCAGACGCTCTACAACTTCGATCCGCCGGCGAACGAGGAGGAGGTCCGCGCCGCGGCCCTCCAGTACGTCCGCAAGATCAGCGGCTTCACGAAGCCGTCCCGGGCGAACGAGGAAGCATTCGAGCGGGCGGTCGACGCCGTCGCAGCCGCCTCGGAGCAACTCCTCGACGAGCTCGTGACCTCCGCGCCCCAGAAGGACCGCGAGGTCGAGGCGGCGAAGCGGCGGGCCCGCAGCGCGCAGCGGTACGCGGCCTAGGAGGGTTAGCGCCGGATGATCCGGTGCCAGAGCCGTGACAGCTTGGCGCGCACGGCGCCCGCGCCGAGCGCGAGGCCGGAGACGGGAGCCGGCTCCTCGGCCGGCGGCGGAGCCTCGGCGTCCGGCGGACTCTCGGCGAGCTGCCGTTCGAGGCACGCTGCGAAGTCCTTCAGGAGCTGAGCCGTGACGTCGTTCACGAGCCCCCGGCCGAACTGAGCCGCTGCCCCGCTCAGCGCCAAGTCGGTGGTGATCGACACCGTCGTCCGGCCGTCAGCAGAGGACAGCCTCGAGTCGACGGTCGCGTTCGCGGCGCCGCGCCCACGCTCTTCGCGCGCGCTGGTCACGAGCCGGACGCGCCGGGCCGCCTCGTCGACCTCGTCGTGACGGACGTCGGTCAGGAAGGAAAGGGAGATCGGCCCGAGCTTCACGCGCATCCGGGCCTTCCAGTGCGCCTCGTCGACGGTCTCGACGAGCTCGGCGCCCGGCATGCACGGGATCACTCGCGGCACGTCCATGAGGAGCCGCCAGCACGCCTCCTCCGGCGCCGTGACCTCGAAGGAGTTCTCGATCCTCATGCGCCTCGGGCCGTCAGAGCCGGCCTGGCCTCGCGCGCGCGCTCGCGCATCGTCTGGACGAGCTCGCCGGCGATCGCCACCGCGACCTCCTCGGGCGTGCGCGCGGCGATCGAGAGCCCGATCGGCGCGCGGATGCGCGCGAGCTCCTCGTCGGTCACTCCCTCGGCCCGGAGCCGCTCGACCCGCTCCTCGGTCGTCCGCCGACTGCCCATCGCGCCGATGTAGCCGGCCGGCGTCCGCACGGCGACCTTGAGCAGCGGGATGTCGAACTTGTGGTCGTGCGTGAGCACGCAGATGGCCGTCCGCTCGTCCACCGGCGCCCGCTCGAGGAAGGCGTCGGGCCACTCGACCACGAGCTCGTCGACGTCGGGGAAGCGCTCCGGGGTGACGAAGCGGGCGCGGGCGTCGCAGACCGTGACGCGGTAGCCGAGGAACCGGCCGACCTCCGCAAGCGCCGCCGCGTGGTCGATCGCGCCGAAGACGTAGAGGTTCGGCCGGGGCGCGAACGAGGAGACGAAGACCTCCTCGCCGTCCGTCTCGACCACCGTCGTCTGCCCGCGCGCGAGGAGCTCCTGCACGCGGCGCTCGAGCTCGCCGTCCGCGGACGCGTCGCCGGGGACGAGCCTCGCGTCGCCGGCGTCCGGCCCCGACGCAGGGAGGACGAGCGCGACCGGCCGCTCGTCGCGGACTGCCTGAGCGAGCCCCGTGACGATTCCTGGCTCGAGCAGCCCGATGAAGATCCGCACGGTGCCGCCGCACGGCAGGCCCACCTCGAAGGCCTCCTCGTCGGCGATGCCGTAGGTCCGAAGGCGCGGCTCGCCGCCGGCGAGCACCTCGCGCGCCTCCTCGTAGACGGCGGGCTCGACGCAGCCGCCGGTGACGGAGCCGGCCACGTCGCCCCGTTCGGAGACCGCGAGCGCGGCGCCCGGGTCGCGCGGGGCCGACCGCTCGGTCGAGACGACGGTCGCCGCGGCGGTGCGCAGGCCCTCGGCCACCCACCGCTCCAGTGTCGGGAGGATGTCTCTCACGAAGCTTCGACGGCAAGGTAGCGCGTCGGGTCGGCCTCGAAGCGGCTCCGGCAGCCGGCGCCGCAGAAGACGTACGTGCTCCCAGCGTGCAAGGCGATCTCCTTCGCCGAGCCGACCGCCACCTCCATCCCGCACACCGGATCGACGGCGACGTCGGGAACGGCAGGTGCGGTCGACCGGGCGTGGCGCCAGGCGACGAGCTCTGCGAGCACGGCGACCGCGATCTCCGCCTGCGTCGAGGGGCCGAGGTCGAGGCCGGCGGGACTACGGACACGCGCGAGCGCGTCCTCGTCCACCCCGAGCGCGCGGAGCGACTCGAGCACGACCGCCGCTCGCCGCGCGCTCGCGACGAGCCCGACGTACCCCGTGCCGAGCTCGAGCGCGGCCGCGAGCGTTTCCTCGTCCCCGTGACCCATCGTCGCGACCACGACGGCGTCGGCGTCGCTCCGAACCTCACGCGCGACGCGCCACCCGGCCTCGGGCGCAAGCCGGGCGAGTGTCTCGCCGGCGGGACTCGCGCCGACCACGACGAGCAGCGGCTGGGAAGCTGCGGCTCGACGAGCAGCTCGACGACGCCCTCCGACGCGCAACTCGACACGGCGACCACGACGTCCGCGTCGGCGCCCTCCGCCACCCGGTCCCGTGGGCCGATCCGCACGACCCGGGCCTCGCCGTCGGCGAGGGCGCGCAGCGCCTCTCGGACGACGATCGGCTCAGAGCAGGCCCCGCCTACCCAGCCGAAGACCTCCCCGTCGGCCGTGACCAGCGCGCGGTCGCCGCGGCGGGTCGAGGCCGGCCGCTGGACGGCAACGACGGTCGCAAGCGCGAACGGAACGCCCTCTTCGGCGAGCCGGCCCGCGCGCACGAGGACGTCCTGCGAGCTCACTCCGCGAGTCCGACCTCGTCGAGCGCCTGCCAGACCTTGTCGGCGGTGACCGGCATCTCGAAGTTCCGCACCCCGGCGTGGGCGAGCGCGTCGACCACGGCGTTCACGAACGCCGCGGGGGAGCCGACCGTCGCGGACTCGCCGACGCCCTTCGCGCCGATCGGATGGTGCGGAGACGGGGTCACGGTCTCGTGGAGCTCGAAGGCGGGCGTCTCCCACGCGGTCGGAAGCAGGTAGTCCATGAAGTTCGAGCCGATGCAGTTGCCGTCCTCGTCGAACGTGATGAGCTCCATCGCGGCCGTCGCGAAGCCCTCGGTGAGGCCGCCCATGATCTGCCCCTCGACGATCATGGGATTGATCCGCACGCCGCAGTCGTCGACGGCGACGACCCGCAACGGCTTCCACTGGCCCGTGCCGCGGTCGATCTCGACGACGACCGCATACGTGCCGAACGGGTACGTCATCTCTGGCGGGTCGTAGTACTTGACGCCCTCGAGGCCCGGCTCCATCCCCTCCGGCAGGTCGGTGTACGCGGCGAAGATCACCTCCTGGATCGTCTTCGCGCGCTCGGGGGCGCCCTTGACCGCAAAGCGCTCGCCGTCCCAGTCGAGGTCTTCCTCGGCCGCTTCGAGCATGTGAGCCGCGATCTTGCGGGCCTTCTCGCGTAGGGCGCGGGCGACCATGGCGGTGGCCGCGCCCGCGGTCGGCGTCGAGCGGCTCGCGTACGTGCCGAGCCCGTAGGGCGTGTTGTCGGTGTCACCCTCCTCCACTCGGACGTCCTCGGGCGGGAGCCCGAGCTCCTCGGCGACGATCTGGGCGAACGTGGTCTCGTGGCCCTGGCCCTGCGACTTGACGCCGAGCTTGAGAATCGCCTTCCCGGTCGGGTGCAGGCGCAGCTCGGCCGAGTCGAACATCTTGATCCCGAGGATGTCGTAGTCCTTGCTCGGGCCCGCGCCGACCACCTCGGTGAAGCTCGCGACGCCGATCCCGATCAGCCGTCCCTCGTCGCGGGCGCGCCGCTGCTCCTCGCGCAGCTCCGCGTAGCCAAGCTCCTCGAGCGCGAGGTCGAGCGCACGCCCGTAGTCGCCGGAGTCGTAGACGAAGCCGGTCGCCGACCTGTACGGGAACTGGTCGGGCTGCACGAAGTTCGCCCGCCTGAAATCGGCTGGATCCATTCCCAGCTCGTAGGCCGCGGTCTGGACGAGCCGCTCGATCAGGTACGAGGCCTCGGTCACACGGAACGAGCAGCGGTACGCGACGCCGCCCGGTGCCTTGTTCGTGTACGCGCCGTCGGTGACGACGTGCGCGGCCGGGAGGTCGTACGACCCGGTGACGACGTGGAAGAGCCCGGCCTTGAGCTTGGTCGGCTGAGCGTCCGCGTAGGCGTAGCCCTGGTCGGAGAGCATCCGCACGCGGAGCCCGAGCATCTTCCCGTCGGCACGGAGCGCCAGCTCGCCTTCCATGTGGAAGTCCCGCGCGAAGCCGGTCGAGATGAGATTGCCCGTGCGATCCTCGACCCACTTGACCGGGCGCCCAAGGAGGAGGGAGGCCGCGGTCGCGACCACGTAGCCCGGATAGACGGGCACCTTGTTGCCGAACCCGCCGCCGATGTCCGGCGAGATGATCCTGATGTTCTGCTCCGGCAGCCCGGCGACGAGCGCGAACACCGTGCGGTGGACGTGCGGAGCTTGCGAGGTCATGTAGATCGTCGCCTGCCCGGTGGCGGGATTCAGGTCGGCGATGCATCCGCAGCATTCGAGCGGCGAGGGGTGACAGCGCGGGTAGTGCGTGGCCAGGCTGACCACCCGGTCGGCCTCGGCGAACGCCCGCTCGGTCGCCTCCGCGTCGCCGGCCTCCCAGTGGTAGACCCGATTGTCGGTCTGGTCCTCCTTGTCGTCGCGGATGACCGGCGCACCGTCCTCGAGCGCCTGCTGGGGTGATGTGACCGCGGGCAGCGGCTCGTAGTCGACGTCGATGAGCTCGAGCGCGTCGTGGGCGACATAAGGAGTCTCGGCGACCACGCACGCGACCTCCTGGCCCTGCATACGCACCTTGTCGGTGGCGAGGACCGCCTGCGTGTCGCCGGAGAGCGTCGGCATCCAGGCAAGGTTGTGCTCCGCGAGCAGCGCGCCGGTGACGACGGCGACGACCCCCTTCGAGCTCCTGCGCGCGGGAGGTGTCGATCGAGTTGATCCTGGCGTGCGCGAACGGGCTGCGCAGGATCGCCATGTGCAGCATCCCGGGCAGCTTGATGTCGTCGACGTACGTGCCCTTGCCCCGGACGAACCGCTCGTCCTCCTTGCGCTTCACGCTGCGCCCGAGCCAGCTCTGTCTCTTCTCCTGGACGGCCATCTCGCCTCCTAGATGGTTGACCGGTGATTGCGGTGCCGTCGGGGGCGGTGCAGACCAAGCGAGGGTGCGTCATCGTCCGCGGCCAAGGCTGGTTGCCTTGGCAAGGGCGAGGGCGCGGCCTCGCGCCGCGTCTGGGCCGTCAGCCGGCGGTGGCGGAATCGCCGATCAACCATCTGTCGGCTGCCTGTTGGCCGCGGCCCACTGCACGGCCTTGACGATGTTCTGGTAGCCGGTGCAGCGGCAGATGTTCCCGGAGATCGCCCAGCGGATCTCCTCGTCGCTCGGGCTCGGATTCTCCTCCAGGAGCGCGGCCGAGACGAGCATCATCCCCGGCGTGCAGAACCCGCACTGGAGCCCGTGCTCCTCCTTGAAGCCCTGCTGGACCGGATGGAGCGCCCCGTTCTGCATGAGCCCTTCGACCGTCGTGACTCCGCGGCCGTCGGCCTGCACCGCGAGGAACGTGCAGGACTTGATCGGCGTGCCGTCGAGCAGGACGGTGCAGGCGCCGCAGCTCGTCGTGTCGCAGCCGACGTGCGTGCCGGTCAGATCGAGCGAGTCGCGCAGGAAGTGGACGAGCAGGAGGCGCGGCTCGACGTCCGCCGTGCGGGCCTCGCCGTTGACGGTGACCTCGACGTTCCGGTCTGCCGCTTCGAGCCTCGGCGGTCGCGATCGCCTCTGCCATGGTTCCTCCTAGGCGGTCTGACCGGCGCCGCGGCCGCCCGAAGTGCGCGCTCGGTGAAGACGCGAACAACCTGACGCTTGTACTCGGCGGTGCCGCGCAGGTCGCTCTGCGGCTGTGCCGCTTGAGCCGCCAGGCCGGCCGCGCCGCGAATCGCCTCGTCGTCGAGCTCCACGCCGGCGAGCGCCTCCTCGGCCTCTGTCGCGACCAGGTTCGTCGGCCCAACCCCGGTGAGCGCGATCCCGACGCGTTGCACGGTGCCGTTGTCGAGCGTGAGCTGCACACCGACGGCGGCGGTGGCGAAGTCGCCCACCTTGCGCTCGAGCTTCAGGTACGCGCCGCCCGAACGCGGGCCGGGCTCGGGCACCCGGACCTCGGTCACCACCTCGGTCGGGTCGAGCACGGTCGTGAACGGACCCTCGAAGAACCCGCGGAGCGTGAGCGTCCGCTCGCCGTTCGGGCCGCGCGCGACGATCTCTCCGCCGGCGGCCATGAGCGCCGAGCCCCAGTCCCCCTGCGGATCTGCGTGCGCGACCGCGCCACAGACGGTGCCGAGGTTGCGGACGATCGGGTCCGAGACCTGGGAGGCCGCCTGCGCCAGGACGGGGTAGCGAGCCTGCAGGAGCTCCGAGCGCTCGCACTCCTTGTGGCGCACGAGCGCGCCGATCCTGAGCATCCCACCCTCCTCGGCCAGCGTGTCGAGGCCGCCGATCCGGTTGATGTCAACGAGGAGCTCGGGCGCGGCGAACCGGAGCTTCAGGAGCGGGATCAGGCTCTGCCCGCCCGCAAGGATCTTGGCGTCGTCGCCGTGCTCGCCTAGGAGCGAGACGGCCTCTTCGAGCGTGTCCGCAGCGACGTAGTCGAAGGCGGGGGGGTACACGAGCCTCCTTTACGACCGAACCATCATAAGGCCCGGCCGGAGAGCAGGGCAACGTTCCTGTCCCTACGATTCGGGCGTGAGCTTCGAAACGGTTTCCGAGGTCGAGGCAGGGCTCAGGGCCGAGTCGTACCTCCCGGACCGCGGCCTCGCGACCGCGGTCTACCTCGCGCTCGAGATGCGCCGGCCGCTCCTCCTCGAGGGCGAGCCCGGAGTGGGCAAGACCGAGGTGGCGAAGACGCTCGCGCGCGTCTCGGCGCCGAGCTCGTGCGCCTCCAGTGCTACGAGGGCATCGACGCCTCGCAGGCGCTCTACGAGTGGGACTACTCGCGGCAGCTCCTCCTCGCACGGACCCCCTGGCGAGGGCGCCCCCGCCGCCGACCTCTACGGGCTCGACTTCCTCGTCGAGCGGCCCCTCCTCCGGGCGATTCGTGCCGGCGCCGGCGCCGTGCTCCTCGTCGACGAGCTCGACCGCGCCGACGACGAGTTCGAGGCGTTCCTGCTCGAAGTTCTCTCGGACTTCAGCGTCACCGTCCCCGAGCTCGGCCGGATCGCCGCGTCCGAGCCGCCGACCGTCGTCGTCACCTCCAACCGGACGCGTGAGCTGCACGACGCGCTCAAGCGCCGCTGTCTCTACCACTGGATCGAGTTCCCGGCCCTCGAGCGCGAGGTCGAGATCATCCGCGTTCGTGCTCCGGAGGTCTCGGAGGCCCTGGCGCGCTCGGTCGCGGAGGCGGTCGCGAGGCTGCGCGAGCTCGACCTCGTCAAGCCGCCCGGGGCGGCCGAGGCGATCGACTGGGCGCAGGCGCTCGCGCTCCTCGGCTCCGACGAGGTCGACGGCGACGGCGCCCGCGAGACACTCGGCTGGGCGGTCAAGAACCGCGACGACCTCCGCACGGCCGAGGCGGCCTGGACTCGTGACTGACGAGCTCGCCCGGCTGACCCGGTTCGGCCGCGCCCTGCGCAGCGAAGGCCTGGCGGTCGGAACCGGCCGGATCGAGGCCTTCTGCCGCGCCGCCTCGCTCCTCCCGCCCCAGGATCTCTACTGGGCCGGCCGGGCAACACTCGTGAGCCGCCGCGACGACCTCGCGACCTACGACGCCGTGTTCCGGTCCTTCTTCGGCGGCGAGCAGCCCCGGGCCGGCTCCTGCCGCGGGCGCCGCGACCGAGCGTCGTGACGGAGACCTCCGATGCGCCCGACGCCTCGGGAGGTCCGGAGCGAGAGGCATCCGCAACAGGTCTCGCGAGCCCGATCGAGGTCCTGCGCCGGAAGAGCTTCGCGGCCTGCTCGCCCGAAGAGCTCGAGGAGCTTGCGCTGCTGATGGGCCGCCTGCGGCTCGCGGCGCCGCTGCGACGGACGCGGCGGCGACGCCCGGCCGGACGGGGCGATCTGGACGTGCGCAGGACGGTTCGACGGGCACTCCGAACCGGCGGCGATCCCGCGCTGCTGCTCCGCCGGGAGCGCAGGCGCCGGCCGCGCCGCCTCGTGTTCGTCCTCGACGTGTCGGGCTCGATGAGCGACTACTCGCGCGGGCTCCTCACCTTCGCGCACGCCGCGCTCCAGGCCGACGGACGCTGGGAGGCGTTCTGCTTCGGCACGCGCCTCACCCGGGTGACCGGCGCCCTCGCCGCCTCCGATCCGGACGAGGCCCTCCGCCGCGCGACGGTCGAGGTGGTGGACTGGGACGGCGGGACGCGCATCGGCGACTCCCTGAAGACGTTCCTCGACCGCTACGGTCACGGCGGGCTGACGCGCGGCGCCGTCGTCGTTGTCTGCTCCGACGGGCTCGACACCGGCGACCCCGCCCTCCTCGACGAGCAGATGGCGCGCCTCGGACGCCTCGCCCACACGGTCGTCTGGCTCAACCCGCTGAAGGAGGACCCCGTCTACGAGCCGCTCGCCCGCGGGATGGCCGCCGCGCTCCCGCACGTCGACGTCTTCGCGAGCGGGCACAACCTCGCGAGCCTCGAGGAGATCGGCGCGCAGCTCGACCGGCTCTAGAGCTACTCCGCGAACTGGTGGCGGAGCCGGTCGCGGAGCTCCGCGTAATGGACGGTCTCGTAGCGATCAGCGCGGCGAGGAGTGCGACGGCGACCGCGAGCATCGCGAGCGCGGGAACCTCGACGGCCACGGGGACGAGCGCGAGGAGAACGAGCGCGCACACGAACCGCTCCACGCTGAACCTGTGCACGTTGCGCCAGCGGAACGCGACGTGCGCGAGCAGGTAGAGCGCGATCCCGCCGAGCGCGGCGACGGCTGGAACGAGCTCGAGCGGGTTGCCAACGTCGCTGAGCGTCTTCTTCAGGCCGAGCGCGCCGAGCACGATGCCGGCCACCATCGGGAAGTGGAGGAGGGAGAACGAGTCGCGGGCGATCTCGTTGCGCTCACGTCCCTCGGCCGCGTTGGCCAGGCGCCGGGCGGCGACGAGCGCGACGATGTCGAAGTAGAGCCACCAGAGCGCGGCGGCGACCGCGGTGCCGAGCACCGCCGCCACCACCACGCCCGCGTCCACGCCGAACTCGGCGCCGACGCCGATCGCCACGATCGACTCGCCGAGCGCGATGATCACGATCAGCCCATGACGCTCGGCGAAATGGCCCGGCATGAGCTTCCACCCCTCGGCCCCGAATAGCAGTGGCCCAGCGATGTCCAGGACAAGCGCAAGCACCCACAGCACGCCTTGGAGCACGCCGTCGCTGAACGAGGCAACCACCAGGAGGGTCACGCTGATCCCTGTGCTGACCGCGAGCCCGACGACTGAGATCCGAAGAGCCGGATCGTCCCTGCTCGCGACCACGAACAGGACGATGTGGGCGACGCGGACGACCGCGTAGGAGCAGGCGAAGAGGAGCCCGAGATCGCCGAAGGCCTCGGGGACGCAGAGCGCGGCGACGAGCAGCGCCGCCATTGCGGCGAAGATCGCGAAGCGCACGACGCCCTCCTCGGGATCGACGACGCTCGTGAGCCACGAGTAGCCGACCCACGACCACCAGAGCACCCCGAGCACGACCAGGCCCTTCCCGAGGCCGGTCCAGGTCGGTTCGTCGGCCATGAGCGCCGTGCACTGCGTGAGCGCCAGCACGAAGACAAGGTCGAAGAAGAGCTCGAGCGGCATCACCCGGTCGCCCGTGCGGAGGACGGCGGAGAGGCGCGGGGCGCGTGCCGGAGCCGCTGCGGTCACGTGGCCATTGTGGCGAAGCGGTCCGTCGCCCCGATCGGTTTGCTCACCCGGGCGCCGGGTAGGCGTACTCGACCCAGGAAAAGACTGAGAGGGAGAGTGAGATGAAGAAGCTGATCGCCTGGACCGGCATCGGAGCCGGTCTCATGTACTTCTTCGACCCCCAGCGCGGAAAGAGCCGGCGCAAGGAGGTCGTCAAACGCGGAGCCGGGTTCTCGCGCCGCCTCGTTCGACGTGGGCAGCGCACCGGGCAGGCCGTCGCCTCCCAGACCTACGGCGTGACCCAGAAGGTTGTGCACAGGCACGAGGAGGAGAAGGACCTCACCGACGAGACGCTCGCCGCCAAGGTCGAGTCCGAGATCTTCCGGGATTCCGACGCACCGAAAGGGCACGTCAACGTGAACGTCGTGGACGGGGTCGTGTACCTCAGGGGCGAGGTCCAGGAGGATCTGGTCGAGGAGCTCGAGTCGGCCGCGCGGAACGTGTCCGGCGTGAAGGACGTCGAGAACCTCCTGCACGCCCCCGGAACACCGGCGCCGCAGTCCTGACAACCACGAGGGCAGGCGCGCCGGAGTCGGCGCGCCGGCCCTCGAGTCGATCGGCCTAGAGGAGACCGCAGCGACGAGCCGTGTTGGGCCACGGCCCGAAGCCGCGGCCGCTTCGATAAGCGCGCTCGGCGACCCAGATCTGCTCCAGGGGCCGCCACCGGTGCGCCCGGCCCTTCCGCCGTAACAGATCGGCGCCGTACCCCCGCTGGAAGCTGATGTCCATCTGCAGGCCGCCGTAGTAGCCGTTGCCGGTGTTGGCGTTCCAGGGCCCCTCGAACCGGTGGATGCAGAGCCACGCCGGCATGCGCGGAAGACTCGCCGCCCGACGCCGCGCCCTGGCGGCCTCGCCCCGCCAGTAGGCGAGCACCCAGTGCCGGTACGAGACCCTCGAGGAGCGCTCGGCGGCCCGCGGCGCCCTCGTTTGGCGCACGCGCATGAGGCGCTGCCAGCCCCATGTCTCCGTGCGGAATTCACGAATCTTCTCCAGCAGCGGAGCCGGCCGTTGGAGCTCGGCCGCCGAGGCCGGCGCGGCGCAGGCGAGCGCGGCGAGGCCGACGGCGACAAGACGAACAATGGCGATTGCAGGCGTAGGCATAGACCTCCTCGGATCGTTTGCAGTGCTCAGCCCGCTCGGTTGTCCTGTGCGTGGAAGCGGACGCGGCCCGGGTCCGACGTGCCGCAGTGGCCCGGGCTTCTCACCCCTGGGCGGGGGCGAAGCGCAAGAGGGTAGCGAAACTCGGAACGTGGGCGCCGGTCCTACAGTTGCGTCCTGGTGAAAGAAGACGAGGGCGAGCGGCTCGACCGAGAGCTGATCGAGCTTCTGAACGAGCTTCGGGCCACGCTCCCGGGGGTGCAGGTGACAGCGGAATGCGTTCTTCGCCGCGGCGCAGGACCGCGGCGCAGGACTAGAGGCGCGCGAGCGCCTCGCGGACGAGCGCGAGCGACTCGTCGAGCCGCGCCCGGTTCGCCGCGTCGTTCAGCCAGCCGCTCGCACCGGACGGATGCGGAAGCGGGACGGCGAGCGCGTCGCCGAAGGCGTACGTCTTCCCCACACAGTCGCCGATTCGCGCGATCCCGAGCAGCTCACGGACGGCAAGGCCGCCGACCGGCAAGACGAGCTGCGGACGCAGGAGCCGGAGCTCCCACTCGCGCCAGAAGCGGCAGAGGGCGACCTCGGGCGGCGTCGCGCGCCGGTCGCCGCGCCCGCCGGGAAGCCTGCCCGGGTAACAGCGGGTGACCGAGGAGCAGTAGAACGTCGAGTAGAACGCCTCCTCGTCGAGGTCGAGCCAGCGGCGCAGGGTTCGGCCCGCCCGGCCGCGCCACGGCCGCCGCTCTTCTCCCTCGAGGACGCCGGGCGCTTGCCCGAAGATCATCGCCCGCTGTCCCGGCCGGCCCTCGAAGACCGGCAGGGAATCCAGTGGATGGCCCGCCTCCAGGCAAGCGCGGCAGCCGGAGTTGTCGCGCTGGAGCGAAACGAGCGACCGGTAGCGGGAGCGCCGGCGCGTCACGCCGCGATCGCGACGAACCATGCGCCTGCGAAGAGGACCTCCCCGCCCCCGAGCTCCGCGGCGAGCCGGTCGGGCTCGAAGCGTCGCTTGAAGACGAGGTGGACGGAGCCGTCGGAGAGGGTGCGCACAGCATTGTCCTCCGGCGGCTCGCCCGGTCGGACGGCGGAGTCGACGATCACGAGCTGCGGCGCGACACGACGCGCCTCTCGTAGGAACCGCTTGCGATCGTCCTCGCGGAGATGGCCGTAGAAGTGGCTCGTGAAGACGAGGTCGAAGGCCGCGTCCGGAAACGGCAGGCCGAGGGCGTCACCATGGACGAAGGTGACCTCCGGCAGGCGTTCACGGGCAACTGAGAGCATCGCCTGGGACTGGTCGAGCGCGACCACTTCGCCGCGAAGATGCCGCGTCAGGTACCCGGTGCCGCAGGCCGCGTCCAGGACCCGCCCGGCCGGGAACGCAGCCATGATCCGCCCGAGCTGCTCCTCCTCCTCGTCCCAGCCCGGCCGCTCGGACGGGACGAAGCGACCGACGCCGTGCCACCAGTCGTCGTACTCCGGCGCCCGCAGCTCGTAGTAGCGGCGCTCGTGCTCCCTCACGAGCTTGACCGTATACGGTGCCCGCCGTGGCGGCCGCAGCCCTGCTGGACGTCGACGGGACGCTCGTCGACTCGAAGGATCTCCGCGAACGCGAGAAGCCGCTGGGCCGCTGATGGAGACCGGGCTCGCCGGGAAGCGCGTCCTCGTCACTGGCGCGTCAGGCGGAATCGGGTCCGCAACGGCCCGGGCCTTCGCGGCCGAGGGATGCCGGGTGGCCGTGCACTACCACCAGGGCCGCGAGCGGGGTGAGGCGGTCGCGGCCGAGCTCCCCGGCTCGGTGCTCGTGCACGCCGACCTCACACGCGAGGAGGAGGTCGACCGGCTCTTCGCCGACGTCCGCGAGGCGTTCGGCGGGGTCGACGTCTGCGCGGCCGTGGCCGGAGCCTGGCCGTCGGAGGACGTCCCCGTCTGGGAGCTCCCCCTCGAGCGCTGGCGGGGGACGCTCGACGCGAACCTGACGGCGACGTTCCTCACGGCCCGCGCCTTCGGCCGCGAGCTCGAGCGGCTCGGCCACGGGAGCCTTGTCCTCGTCGGCTCGACCGCCGGGCTCTTCGGCGAGGCCGGCCACGCCGACTACGCGGCGGCCAAGTCCGCTCTCGTCGGCGGCGTCCTCCTCTCCCTGAAGAACGAGGTCGTGCGCGTCGCGCCGCGCGCCCGCGTGAACGCGGTCGCCCCGGGGTGGACGCAGTCGCCGATGACGCGCGCCTCGCTCGACGACGAGACGCTCGCGCGCATCACGCGCACCATGGCGCTCAGAAAGGTCGCCCAGCCCGAGGACGTCGCCCGCGCGATCGTCGCTCTGGCCTCGGACGAGATCTCGGGCCACATCACGGGCCAGGTCGTCACCGTCGCGGGCGGCATGGAGGGCAGGCTCCTCCATTCCGACTGAGCGAGGCGCCCAGGCGCCGGGGTCGGCTGTGGCACGATGTCCCGACGCGGAGAGGTGTCCGAGCTGGCCTAAGGAGCGCGACTGGAAATCGCGTACCCGGTGAAAGCTGGGTCGCGGGTTCGAATCCCGCCCTCTCCGCTTTCGCCCAGCTAGCCGCCGCCGCTCACGTAGGCCGCGACGTCTGCGATCTCCTGCTCGCTCAGCTGCCCCTCGAAGGCCGGCATGCCCCCGCCGCCGTTTGCGATCTGGGCGGCGGCGGCCTCGAAGGACGGCTGCGCCTCGTCCAGGTTCGGGCCGACGGTGCCCGATGTGCCCGCGTCCTCGAAGGCGTGACACCCGCCGCAGTCTGCGGAGACGAAGAGCGTCTTGCCGTTCGCAGGATCGCCCTCCGCACTCGCCCTCTTCCGGGGGCGGCGCCTCGCCCGTCCCGCCCTCCTCCGGCTGTTCGCGACGGCCTCGCCGTTCTCGCCCTCGTCCTCCCCGCCGAACACCTCGACGGCGCCGAGCATCGCCACCACGAGCAGGGCGGCGACGAGGACGAAGAGCCCGAGGTCGGCGGCGCGGAAAGTCCGGACGGCGCCGCGGCACCACGAGCGAGACGACGAGGCTGAAGACGACCAGGCCGGCGGCGAAGACCGCGAGGATGACTTCGTTCCGGCTCACCGGGCTTGAATACGATACTCGGCCGAATGGGCCGCGTCGGCATCTACGCCGGCGCCGGAGCGGCGTTCGTCGTCGCGGTCGTGCTCGCGGCCGTGGGCGCGGGCGAGGAGCCCGGCGCCCTCACGAACTGGCAGGCCCTGACCCTCGGCCTCGTCCAAGGGATGACGGAGCTCCTGCCCATCTCCTCGTCCGGCCACCTGATCCTCGTTCCGTGGCTCGCGGACTGGACGTACCTCGAGGCGAACGACGAGTTCAACCAGACGTTCGACGTCGCGCTGCACCTCGGGACGCTCGTCGCAGTCGCCCTCTACTTTCGCCGCGACGTGGCCCGCTCGTCCGGGCCCTCGTCCGCGAGCGTACGCCGCCGCCGTATCGACGAACCGAGCGAGCGCGTCGCCTGGTTCATCGTCGTCGCGACGATCCCGGCGGCTGCCGCCGGCGCGCTGGGCGAGAACTTCATCGTCGACAACCTCGGCGAGCCCTGGCAGATCGCGATCTTGATCGCGTTCTTCGCGGTCGTCCTCTACGTGGCGGATCGGAGCCGAACCGACCGGCGCATCGGCGACATGAACGCTGCGAGATGCGGTGGCGATCGGCTCGGCGCAGCTCCTCGCCCTCGCGCCCGGGGTGTCGCGTTCGGGGGTCACGATCTCGGCCGCGCGCTTCCTCCGGCTCGACCGCGACTCGTCCGCCCGCTTCTCGTTCCTCCTCCTTCTCCCGACCACGCTCGGCGCCGTCGTCTGGAAAGGAGTCACGGACGTCGTCCTCGCCGACCTGCCGCAGGGCTCGACAGGTCCGTTCATCGTCGGAACCCTGGCCGCGGCCGTGAGTGGTTTCTTCGCCATCTGGGTGCTCCTCGGCTACGTCCGGCGCCACACCTACACGGTCTTCGTCGTCTACCGCCTCGTCGTGGCCGCGGTCATCCTCCTCCTCATCGCCTCGGGCGTCCGCAGCGCAACCTTCTAAGCGGATCTCCGTCGCGTTTGCTGCAATACCTGCGATGCGCGACACCGCTCGGCGAGCCTTTGTAGCCGCCGTCGTCTTCGGCGGCGTGATCGTGGCCGGACTCGCGCTCTGGCAGCTCAAGATCCTGATCGCGATCCTCTTCCTGGGATTCACGATCGCGGCGGCAATGCGGCCCGGCGTCGAGGCGCTCCACCGCCGAGGCATCCCTCGGGGAGCCGGGATCGGGCTGCACTACGTCGGCCTCGTCGCGGCGGTCGGCCTCCTCATCTACTTCGTCGTGCCGACTGCGATCGACCAGATCCAGGCGGCCGTTCCGACCTCCGAGCGGGAGCTACGTGAGGAGGCACGAACCGCGGAGGGGCTCAAGCAGGAGGTCCTGCTCTCGATCGAGGACCGGCTCGAAGAGCTCCCGAGCGCGGACGAGATCGCCGAGCGCGCGTTCGATCCGGCGCTCGAGATCACCGTGACGGCATTCGAGATCCTCGTTGGGATCGTCTTCACGCTCGCGACGGCGGCGTACTGGATCTTCGAGCGGGACCGCGCGGTCGCCCTCGTCACTTCCCTCCTTCCTCGCAACCGGAAGAAGATCGTGCACGACACCTGGGACCTGATCGACGCGAAGCTCGGCGCCTACGTCCGCGGCCAGCTGCTGCTCATCGTCTTCGTCGCGACGATGCTCTCCGCGATCTTCTACTTCATCGGGCTCCCGTTCTGGCTCCTGATCGGAATCTTCGCCGGCGTGGTCGAGATCATCCCGGTGATCGGGCCGCTCACGGCCGGTGTGGTCGCGGTCGGCGTCGGCCTGACCGAGTCGTGGGGGGTCGCCCTCGCCGCCGGGATCGCGGTCCTCGTCGTCCGGCTGGTGGAGGACTACGTCGTGATCCCGAGAGTCCTGGGGGACGCCGTCGGGCTCACGCCGCTCACGGTGCTCGTCGCCGTCGCGGCGACGGCCTTCCTCTTCGGCGGGTTCGCCGTCTTGCTCGCGATCCCGCTCGCCGCGGTGCTCGCGACCCTGGTCGACGTCCTCATCCGCCACCGCGACCCGGCCCTGGAGGACGTGCCGACCGTGCTCTTCCCGACGAAGGACGCCGAGGCCGGCGAGCGCTAGAACGACCTGCGAGGCAGGCTGCAAGGCCCGGACGAGGGGTAGCGCGGGGCCCGCCTCGCGGCGGGCCCCGCCTTCATCCCAGCTAGAGGAGCGGCCGACCCGTGAGTGCGGCGCCGCCCGTGCTGACGCCTGCCGTGCCGCTTGCCCGCACCACGCGGCTCGTGTCGCGGCAGCCGAGCGTCCTGTCGTTCGCCCGGACGCTCACGTGGAGCGTCCCTGTCCGACGGGCGTTCACGATCGTTCTCGCGACACCGGCAGCGTTCGCCCTCACCGTTCGGTCGAGGCCGGGCGCCCGGAAGCGAACCCGCGCGTTCGCGTAGCGGGCACCGGCGAGCCGCACGGTCGCGCTGACTCGCGTCCGCTGTCCGGCGAAGAGCCGGCCGGGCCGAGCCTGCACGGAGCAGGCGACGCGCCGCCGAATCTCGACCCTCTCCGTGGTGGTGCCGGTGTAGTGGTCGCCGACCGCGACCTGGACGTTGTGTGTCCCACGCGACAGCGTCGCCCTGCAGGACGCCGTGCCCGCCGTGTTGTCCGCGCTCGACGACTGCACCGGGAGCGGCCCGCAGAGGATCACCGAGCCCTCCCGGAAGGTGACCGTCGCTTTGCGGATGTCGCCCGGCTCGTTGTCCGCGGATCCCGGCACGGCCGCGACGTCGACCACGTTCGCACTCAGCGTCACTGCCGCGGACGACGCACGCGTGGTGACGAGCGTGTCGCCCGTGTACGTCGCCCTCGCGTCCGCCGGCGTCACCCGGATCGTGAACGCAATCGAGGTCACGTGTCCGCCGTCGTCGGTGACGTTGACGGTCACGCTGTGGAGCCCGGGCTGGACCTACGGCTGTGCCGGCGACTCGCCACGTCCTCGTCCCGGGGAGCGTCGTCCCGTCCGAGGTGGAGAGGACCTGGAGCGACATGCCCGGCGGCAGTCCGGTGGCCACCGCGCTGAGGCCGGAACCGGGGGTATCCGGGTCGGTCGCCGTGACCGTCAGGTCGGGAGCGAACGAGTCGCTGTACTCGACGGCGTTGACGGGGCTACGCGTCAAGTCTGCGATCCCCTGGATCGTCAGGTTGGCGTCGGAGACGTCGAAGTAGACGTTTCCGACAGCCTCGACCTTGATCCGGCCCTGCGTCGTCGGGGTGTTCGGCAGCGTGACCGACTCGGCGCCGTCGTTCGGCGTCGAGGCGACCAACACCGTCGGGAAGCTCGCGCCGCCGTCGGTGGACAGGGTGATCCTCACGTTGGCCGTGTTGATCGGCGCGGTGTTCGTCCCGGCGACGTCCCAGGTGACCGGCAGTGCCGACCTGCCGCCGGCAGTCGTCGGCGTTGCCTGCGAGGTGACGAGGAACGGGCCCGCGGCAGGGGCGATCACGAGCGCCGTGTCCACGGGCTGGCTCCCGATCCCGCCGTTCCCATCACGGGCGGTGAGCCGGAAGTGCAGGGTGCGGTCGGCAAGGAACCCGACCCACATGAACGTAGGCAGCCACTCGGAGTAGCAGTCGATGAGCGGCTGCGGGACGTTGGTTCCCCCGGACGGCGGCGAGGGAGGCGCGGGAGCGCCGGGGCAGTTGCCGGTCTCGGCATTCGTGTTGTCGGCCAGGACCTGCGGCATGTCGGGGAAGACGCGCGTCGGGCTCGTCGTGGGGTGGTTCTCCCCCGGCGAGTTGTATTGCGCCGGGTTGTAGACCGTGGTGTCCAGCGCCGTGCCGAACTGGCGGAAGATCGGGCCGTCGACCTTGTTCGGGTTGACGAGCGCGGTGCCGACCGCCCCACCGCGGTCGTTCTGCTCCCACAGGTACGTCAGCGTGTCGCCGTTCGCGTCCGTGGCGCTGCCCGTGAGGGCGAACGGCGTCCGCGTCGGGATCGTGAAGCCGGCCGGAGCCGTGACGACCGGGGCCGAGTTGCCCGTGTTCGTGATCGTGAAGCCCTGGTTGTCGATCGGGCCGCCACGGGCGGTCTCGCCGATGAACCCGGTCAGACCCGTCATGTTCGTCAACGTGAGCGCGCTGACGTTGACGAGGCCGAGGGTGCCGCCGAACGTCACCTGGAACCCGGCGTCGTTGAGCGCGCCGGCGCCGCCCCAGGCCGCGACCGTGGCCGTGGCCCCGACGGGCAGGAGGCCCTGCGTCCCCTTGACGGTCTCGGCCACGGTGCCGGCGGTTCCGCCGGTCCCGTTCGTCACGCTGAAGGGGCCCACGTCAGTGCCCTGGTGCGCGCCGCTGAACGTGAGGGCGTAGCCCGTGTCCGTGACGGTCCCGACGGCCACGGTGCCGCCGCTCGGCCACCCTGCCATCGCGACGCCGCCCTTCGCGAGCTCACGAACCGAGCTCGTGCACGTCGGGGTGCAGTTGACGATCGAGATCGACGGGACGTCGACGTTCGCGGACGCGCCGGCGAACGTCAGCGTGAAGCCGGTGTTGCCGGCTCCGGCGGACGTGACGGTGCCCGCGAAGCCGGGAATCGCGTTGACCGCCGCCGCCACGTTGGCGTTCGAGATCGCTTGGCCTCCGAAGCCGAGCACGGCGGAGTTCTGGCCGCCGATCTGCACCTGGAACGACTGCGTGGCGCCGTCGAACCCGGTCAGGATCGCCTGCTGCTGCTCGTTGCCGCCCTGGATCGCATTCTGGACTCCGGCCGCCGTGTTGTTCTGGCCCCGGACGATCGGAACCGTCGTCCCGCCGCCGTAACTCAGCGTGTAGGAGTCGCCGTCCGCGTCGTAGCCGGTCAGCGACACCGTCTGGACCTCGCTCGCCCCCTGGAGCGCCTCCGAGAGGCCCGCGAGCGTGTAGTTCGAGCCGTGCACGATCGGCACCGAGTTCGCGCCGTTGTAGTTGAGGGTGAAGGAATCGAAGGTCGGACCGCCGTTGAAGATCTCGGTGGTCGTCCCGGTGACGCCGATGCCGTTGACGACCGTGAGCGGGGCCGCATCCGTGCTGGCGAGCGTGCCGCCGAACGTGACGTCGAAGCCGGCGTCCGTGAGCGCGCCGCCCCCGATACCGGTGACGGTGACGGTGCCGCCCGCGGGCCAGGCGGGGGTCGCCTCGATCGCGGCCTTGATCCCGGCGGTGTCGTAGTTCGTCCCGCGCGTGATCGTCGGTGAGTTGTTTCCGGCGTACATGAGCTGGAAGGAGTCCGTCCCGCCGAAGCCGCTCAGCTGGACCGTCTGGAGCTCGGTCGTCCCGCCGCTGAAGTCGTTCAGCGACGCGGTCTGGACCTCGTTGATCGGCGGCCGCGTCCCGGTGACGAGGTTGATGATCTCCTCGAAGCTCCGCTGCGACCAGTACGGGTCGCTGTGCGGCTGGAGGTCGTCCTGCCGGCAGATCCCCGCGTAGGCCATGATCGAGGAGCCGCTGCCGGGCTCGACCGAGTTCGCGCCGTTGCGGTTCCCGCCGGAGCAGTTGACCTGGGTTCCGTTGAAGGTGTGGTTGCCGGCGAACTGGTGGCCGATCTCGTGCGCCACGTAGTCGACGGCGAAGAAATCGCCCACGGGAGCGGAGAGGCCGGTGCAGCCCTGTGCCTTCGAGTTGCCGCCGACGACGCCGAGGCTTGCGACGCCGCCGCCCGGGTTCCCGAGCCCGATGTGGCCGACGTCGAAGTTGTTGGCGCCGATGATCTGCCCGATGACGATGCGGTTGCGGTTGAGCGTGGCGCCGCCGCACGATGTCGCCTGCGCGGGGGTGTAGCACGGGATCTCGCCGCACGGGCCGTTCCCCTGGGTCATCTGGGCCGGCGTGTTCAGGTTCAGGAGGTCGTTGTTCCCGATCAGCACCATCCGGATCGAGGTCTCATCCTCGTAGATCTGGTTCACGCGATTCATGAGCGTGACCTTCGCCGGCGTCACGTTCGCGGGCCCGCCGAAGTAGTTCGAGTAGGTCGGGTCGGTGACGAGCGCCAGTCGGTAGGTCCTTAGCTGCGGCCCGGCCGAGGGGCCGAACGCGGCGGCATCCGAGTCGGAGATGTCGACCTCGCCTCGTCGTCGGGGCCTCACGCTCGACGAACGTCCCGTGGGGGTTCTCGGTCAGGTCGCGACCGAAGTAGCTCACGTACGCGCTCTTCTCGAGGTGGACGTGGGGATCGATGTACCAGGAGCCGCGCGCGCGAGCGCACCGAGGCGTGGAAGCCGAGCGGCGTCAGGTCGAAGCGGATCGACGCGGTCCTGTCGTCGAGCCCGCGCCCGCGGTAGGTCTTGATGTCCGGGTGCTTCGCCGCGAGCTCGGGCTCCATGATCGGGGACTCGACGACGGCGAAGCGCTGGAAGTCACCGCGCGGCGCCGGGAGAGCGAGGACGAGAGGCTCATCGCGCGCCGCGCGCGTGAACTCGAGCGGCGCGGACTCGAGTGCAGCCGCGAGTCCTTCGTGGTCGAGCGAGTAGGAGCTGAAGCGCTCCGGGTCGACGCTCAGCTCCGCGTCTCCGCTGCGCGCGGCGGATGCCGAGATCTCCTGCCAGAGGTCGCTGGTGGACTCACCGCCTCCGCCGGTCGTCCCACCGGCCGCCGGGATCGCCACGGCGACGAGGGCGGTGACAATCGACAGACCGACGAGTGTGCTAGCGGCGCGGCGGCGACGCTGGGGCGCACGACCCCGAAGCTGCCTGGAACGCTTCATGCCTGAACCCCCTACGAAGCTGGCCTGAGAACGGACTCTCCATTCCGGAAGGACCGCGCAGCCATGCCGCCGGCCACCCCGGAGCGCAATCCTCCGTCACCCGAGGAATACATGCAAGGCCGCCTCGCGTTGAGACCCGTCAACACGAGGCAAGACGGAGTCGTAGAATCGAATCTCGTGGGGGGTCCGACGAGAGGAGGCTCGGATGCCCGAAGGTGCTGATCCGACGTTCTACCGGTCGCCCGCCGCCGCGCGCCGCGCCCCCCGGAGGCGCTCGCCTACGTCGCGGCCTTCGACCCCGCCGGCAAGCGCGCGACGCGATGACCGTCGTCGACTGCGACGCCGGCGTCGCCGAGCTACGGGCAGGTGGTCGGCTGGACCGAGCTTGCCGACCGCAGGCAACGAGCTCCACCACTTCGGCTGGAACGCCTGCTCGAGCGCGCTCTGCCACGAGGGCCACGCCCACAACGGCGCACTCGAGCGGCGGTACCTGATCGTGCCCGGCCTTCGCTCGTCGCGCACGTACGTGCTCGACACCCAGCCCGACCCGCGGCAACCGCACGTCGTCCGCACGATCGAGCCCGAGGAGCTCGCCGCGAAGGCCGGCTACTCGCGCCCGCACACCGTGCACTGCGGACCCGGCGGCATCTTCATGTCGAACCTCGGCGGCGCCAACGGCGCGGACGGCCCGGGCGGCGTGGCGCTGATCGACCACGACACCTTCGAGGTCACCGGCGCCTGGGAGACCGACCGCGGCGAGCAGCACTTCGGCTACGACGTCTGGTGGCATCTGAACGACGACGTCGCGATCACCTCGGAGTGGGCAACGCCGTCGATGATCGAGAACGGCCTGAACCCGGAGGACCTGCTCGGGCGGCGATTCGGCCACCACCTGAACTTCTGGAGCCTGTCGGAGGGCAGGCTGATCCAGCGCGTCGACCTCGGCGACGAGCACCAGATGGTCCTCGAGCTCAGGCCGGCGCACGATCCCGCGCAAGACGTGGGGCTTCGTCGGAGTCGTGATCAGCGTCGAGGACCTCTCCGCCTCGTCTGGCTCTGGCACCGGGACGGCGACCGCTGGGCGGCGAAGAAGGCGATCACCATCCCGGCCGAGCCCGCCGACGCCTCCGAGCTCCCGCCGGCGCTTCAGCCCTTCGGCGCCGTCCCGCCGCTCGTGAGCGACATCGACCTGTCCGTCGACGACCGCTGGCTGTACGTGTCCTGCTGGGGAACCGGGGAGCTCAAGCAGTACGACGTCAGCGACCCCCACAACCCCAGGGAGACCGGCTCGGTACGCCTCGGCGGCATCGTCGGCCGCGCCCCGCATCCCGGCCGACCCGGAGCTGCGGCTGGCCGGCGGGCCCCAGATGGTGGAGGTGAGCCGCGACGGCCGGCGTGTCTACGCCACGAACTCGCTCTACGCGGCCTGGGACGAGATCTTCTACCCCGACGGCGTCGGCGCCTGGATGGCCCGCATCGACGCGGACACGGAGGCCGGCGGCATGACCGTCGACGCGCGCTTCTTCCCGCACGGCGACGACTTCCGCGGCCTGCGCGTGCACCAGACCCGCCTGCAGGGAGGCGACGCGTCGAGCGACTCGTACTGCTTCGTGGACTAGGGAGGTCTAGGAGACCGGGATCTGCTTCTCCGGGTCCCAGAAGGGCATCGGGACGACGGTGGCGCCCCGGCGACCCCACTCGCTGTCGACCTCGAGGCTCATGCCCGGCTCGGACAGCTCGGTCGGCACCCAGGCGTAGCCGATGTTCTTCTCGAGCCGCGGCGAATAGACGGCACTGGTCACCTTGCCGACGCGTCCGCCGTTGGCCGCTGCCGGCCACTTGACGTAGTTGAGCGAGGGGAGCGGGTCGCCGTCGAGCTCCACCCCGACGATCTTCGGGTCACACCTTCCTCCTTGATGCGCCGAAGCGCGTCCCGCGCGATGCAGTCGACGTCGAGATCGACGAGCCGGTCCAGCCCTAGCTCGAACGGGTTGTCGTCGTAGGTCATGTCGGCGCCCCAGTTGAAGATCCCGCCCTCGACCCGCCGGATGTCGGACGGCCCGGTCGGCTTCATCTCGTAGGGCTTGCCCGCCTCCATGATCAGCTCCCAGAGCTCCGTGCCCCGCGAGGAGTCGCAGAGGTAGACCTCGTAGCCGACCTCGGACGTCCAGCCGGTGCGCGTCACCACGACCGGGATGCCGGACAGCTCGGTCTCGGTGAACCAGTAGTACTTGAGCTCGAGGATCTCCTCGCCGAAGAGGTCGCGCACGACGTCCTTGGACTTCGGCCCCTGGATCTGGAGCGGCGAGACGTCGACCTCCCTGAGCTCCACGTCCAGGCCCGCGTGAGCCGCAAGGCCCTTGGCGTAGAAGAGGACGTCGCTCGAGGCGAGCGCGAGCCAGAACCGGTTCTCGTCCATCCGGGTGAGGACCGGGTCGTTGAGGATGCCTCCATCGGGTGCGGTGACGAGCACGTACTTCGCCTGGCCGACGGCGCACTGCTCGAGGTTGCGGGGCGTCAGGAGCTGCGTGAAGCGGAGGCCGTCGGGGCCGGAGACCTCGAGGCATCGCTCAACCGCCACGTCCCAGAGCGTGACGTGCTCGAGCAGGTGCCAGTACTCGGCCTCGAGGTCGGCGAACGAAATGGGGAAGAGCATGTGGTTGTAGACCGTGTAGCCCTTCGGCCCGTAGCGCTGCTCGGCCTCGTAGAACGGCGATCGGCGAAGGCGTGCGCCGCGCTGGACGAGGCTCATGTCGAACTGGGTCATCCGCTCCACCCTCCGGGGCTCGAAGTACGGGACGCGCCGGGCCCGGCGCGGGTGCCTCTCTACCAGTTTCCGCCGCTACGCGAGGCCTCGTGCCGCCCAGGCCCGGGCGGTGACCACGAACGGCGCCGTTCCCAGCCGCTCGCAGCAGAGCTCGCGCAGCTCGGCTCGGCGCTCCGCGTCGAGACCGGCCACATGGGCCCCGGCGGGGCCGACGCCGAGCGTGAACGGCTCCCACCATTCCTCGAAGCTCGGATGCTCGACGCTGACCGAGAGGACGCTCTCCTCGATCTCGTCCAGGCCTGCTGCGTGGAAAAGCTCGGCCAGGTGGCCCGCGCGGGCGCCCGCGAGCCGCGACTCGTCCTGAACGTCTGGATCGAGCTCGTGGGCCGCCTCCCAGAACAGGCTGAGCGGCCCCTGTTCGCCGGCGTGATCCCAGACGCATGCCGCCACGACGCCGCGCTCCCGCGTCACGCGCGCCATCTCACGCAGACCCGCGACCGGATCCGACATGAAGTGGACGACGAGCTGGGCGAGGGCGGCATCGAATGCCTCGTCTCCGAACGGAAGCTGCTCCGCGGCGGCGCGTTGCACGTCGACCCCGGGGTTGCGCTCTCTGGCCGCCGCGACGAACGACTCCGAAGGGTCGACCGCCGACACCGAGGCCGGACCCAGCCGGCCGGCCAGCTCGCCCGTGAGCGCACCCGGGCCGCAGCCAACGTCGAGCACCTGCTGACCCGAGGCGACCGAAGCAAAGTCGGCGAGCTGGGGCGCGAGCGGCACGGAGTACCGGCCCATGAACCGGTCGTAGGCATCGGCCCCGACGGCGAAGCTCACGGGGGAACCGGGGCGCCGGGCGCTCGGTATCCGACTTCCTGGGCCTTGCCCAGGGCAGCGATCGTCTCGTCGACGGTCATGAGGACGGTGGTCTCGAACGAGCTGAGCGCGCCGCCGCCGCCTATCGCCAGCACGACGGCGGCCATGGACACGTTGTCGGGAGCCTCCCACAGGTTGTAGCCGTCGTGTTCGCCGAAGGCGTACCAGTATCCGTGCAGCTTCCCGCCGACCGACTCGATGTACTCCTGAGCGGCCATTCGGCGGTCCTCCGGGTTGTCGATCAGCCTGGCCCACGTCTCCGGCGTGTAGCTGAACTTCGTCAGATAGAGCGGCATCGCCCCCTCCTCTCGTTGGCGAAGCCGCAGACTTACAGGTCTAGGCCGTTGACGGCCGCCGCGTGAGCTGTGGAGCGCAAGCAGCAGCGCTGCTGCGACCGAAACGGTGAAACGTCACGGGCTGCGTGGAAACTTCTGATTCAGGCTCCCCCGCGGCGGCGGTGTCGCGGCGAGCGCTTGAAAAGTCCTCGGGGAGGTCGGGGGTGGCGATAGCCGCTGGGAGAGGTTCCCGTCCAGCATCAACGCCGGTATTGAAACCGTTTCCGCCTCCGGTCGCGACAACGGCTCGAACGTCCCGTAGGCTTCCCGGCCCGCTGGATGAGAACGACGAGCACCGCCAGGGCGAGCCGACGTCGCGTGAGCGCCGACGCCGCGCGCCTTCTTCAAAGCCTGATGGAAGCCGTTCGCCGGCGCGACGTTGGGTTCGGGCTCCTCGTTACCGGGGTCGCGATGGCTGCCCCCGTGCTGGTCCTCCGACTCTGGCGCGCCGACCTGCACACCCCGCTCGACTACCACTGGGACAGTCTCTTCAACCTGATGACGGTCAAAGGCGTGCTCGACCACGGGGGGTACAACGAGAACCCCAGCCTCGGTGCGCCATACGGGCAGGAGCTTTACGACCTCGCGATGTCTTCGGAACGACTGAATTTGTGGCTGATCGAGGGCCTTGGCTTTCTCTCATCCGACCCCGCCGTGGTCATGAACCTTTTCTACTTACTGACCTTTCCCTTGACGGCGCTCAGTGCCTTTCTTTGCCTTCGCCTCCTTGAAGTTTCAGCGGGCGTCGCGACTGTCTTGTCGCTCCTCTATTCGCTGCTTCCCTACCACTTCTTTCGCGGAGAAGACCATCTTTATCTGTCGGCCTACTATTCCGTCCCGCTAGCGGCCTACCTCATCATCTCGGTTCTCGCCGGCAAGCGTGTGTTCGCGCGGCGAGAGGCGGCCGCGCGCGGCATCACCGCGTACGCCTCGGGATCTTCCCTGCTTGCGCTCGCCTTCTGCGTCGTCATCGGTTCGACGGGCGTCTATTACGCAGCGTTCGCGGTCGTCCTACTCGTCGCTGCAGCGTTACTCGCGCTACTCGCGCGACGCGACGGCCGCGCTCTCGCTACCGGGGCGGTGCTCGTGGCGGTCATCACGGCAACCGTCGCCGCGAACCTGTACCCGACGATCCGGCACGAGCTCGAGCACGGGCGCAATGACGCGCTGACGCGCATGCCCCAGGATGCGGAGATCTTCAGCCTCGTGCCGATTGCATTGATCCTGCCGCGGGACGAGCACCGAATTGGTTTTCTGGCTGACCGCAAGCGGCGCTATTCAACGTCGACATCGCTCCCATCGGAGGGAGGTCAGAGCCTCGGGATAGTCGCCACCGTCGGGCTCGTGTGGCTAATCGCCGTCGCGCTGCTCACGACGATACGGCCGCGACGGCGGGTTGCGGATCAGCTGACGCGGTACGTAGCCGGCCTGGTGCTTGTCGCGATCCTTGTCGGAACGATCGGCGGCGTCTCGTCGCTCGTGACGTACCTCGTGACTCCGCAGCTTCGCGCCTGGAATCGCATCTCGGTTTTCATCGCGTTTTTCTGCCTCCTCGCAGTTGCGCTGCTCGTGGAGCGAGCACGGAATTGGAATTCGTTGCGCTCGAGGAGTCGGGGACGGGCCGCGTTCGCGGGCCTGCTTGTGGGAATACTCGCGGTCGGAGCGCTCGACCAAACGAGCGACCGCTCGATCCCTGCATACGCCGCGCTCGAGCGTGAGTATCGGGATGACGCCACTTTCGCACGGGCGATCGAAACACGGCTTCCGGCAGGCGCGAGCGTGTTCCAGCTCCCTCACCTCCCGTTCCCCGAGCCTTCGCCGGTCTGGCGCCTCGCTATCTACGACCCATTGCGGGGCTATCTTCACTCACGCGATCTCCGCTGGAGCAATGGAGTGGTGAAGGGGCGGCCCGAGGACTGGGCCAGCCAGCTCGGCGCAAAGCCGCTGTCCCTCGTTGTGCCGGCTGTGGCGGCGAGCGGCTTCGAAGGAATCTACATCGATCGCTTCGGCTACGCCGACGACGGGCGGGCGACCGAGGCCGAGATTGCGCGGATCGTCGGGGCTGACCCGCTCGTCAGCCCTTCGGGACGGGCGGTGTTTTTCGACCTGCGCGCGTACGCGCAACGGTTACGGTCGGCACATACGGCCTCGGATTTGAGCGCGCTGAGACGGGTGACGCTCGAGCCCGTCGCCATCTCTGAGGGCGAAGGCTTCAGATTGCTCGCGCGCGACGGCGTGAGGAGTTGGCGAGATGCCGGTCGTCAGGCCGAGCTTCACCTAGTGAACCCGTCCGACGCTTCGCGCGGCGTCAGGATCGCAGCTACGCTCGAGAGCAGGTCGCGAAAGGCCGCCGGTGTAACCGTCTCGTCCGAGGATGGCGTATCCACGCGTGTTACGGCAACGCCCTTCGGCACCCCATTCAACCTCTCGCTCAACCTCCACCCCGGGCCGAACGTCATTCGATTCGCGCTTGACCTGCCGCCACCGCCCTTGCCACTTCCGCCGCCTGGCTTCCGGCTCATTTCGTTCCGTCTGATCGAACGGCAGCATGAGCCTTTCCTGGACGAGAGCGCATCCTCCGATGCCGTTGTCCTGAATCTCGGCTGAGGCCGTGCTCGGTCATCCGGCTCGGCTCGTGGCGGCGGCGGCCGTGAACTGCGGCCATAATGCGCCCCATGCAGGAGTCGGGCGCTCGGCGGCCGTCCGCGGGAGACGGGCGACGCTCGGCGGGCAAGCACCAGGGCGAGGTCGAACTGAGCGTGGTCGTACCCGTCTACGGTTGCGAGGGCTGCCTGCGGGCTCTCCACGATCGGCTTCACGCGGCCCTCGCCCGTGTGACCGAGAGCTTCGAGATCGTCTTCGTTGACGACTGCAGCCCGGACGGCGCCTGGGAGACCATTGGAGAGTTGGCCCGGAAGGATCACTCGGTCAAGGGCTTCCGGCTCAGCCGGAACTTCGGCCAGCACGCCGCCATCACCGCCGGCCTCGCCCAGGCTCGTGGACGGTGGACGGTGGTGATGGACTGCGACCTGCAGGAGCCGCCCGAGGAGATCCCCCGCCTCTACGCGAAGGCCCAGGAGGGCTACGACATCGTCTACACCAGGCGAAGCAGCCGCCCCGGCTCGCGGCTCCGCGCGGCCGCGGGCAGCACGTACATGAGACTCCGGCGGTTCTTGCTTCGGACCGGCCATGCGATCAATGCCGGGTCACTTTCCATCCTGTCCCGAAAGGTGGTCAACGCCTTCCTGACCTTGCGCGACATGGATCGCGAGTACCTCATCGCGCTCGAGTGGTTGGGTTTCCGGCACGGGACCATCGACGTCGACCGCGACGAGCGCTACGAGGGCCGGAGCTCCTACACGCCCCGCCGACTGCTTCGGGTTGCCGGGGAGGGGATGTTCTTCCAAACGACGATCCTTCTGCGCTGGATCGTCTTCCTTGGATTCTTTGTCGCCCTCGCCGGCGTGCTGCTCGCCGCCTACTACTTCTACACCTACTTCACGAGCACCCCGCTTCCGGGCTACACGAGCCTCGCCGTCCTGTTGCTCCTTCTCTGTGGCTTCATCATCGTCAGTATGGGCGTGATCGGTCTCTACGTCGGCAAGGTCTTCGAGCAGGTGAAGGGCCGGCCGCTCTTCCTGATCGACCGCCAGGTGGTCGAGGGGAACGAGACGGGGTTGCCGCCGCTGGTCACGGACGACGTGGCGGCCGAGCGCCTCGTCCTCGAGCAGGCGAGCCAGGGCGCGGCGCCGCCCGGCCGCGTCGAATGATCACGCGGAGAGACATGGACTTCGATGCGTTCTTCGCGACGATGAATCGCTACTTCGAGCGAACGCTCGCCGAACACGGGGCGACGGCTCGCGGCGTCGACTGGAAGTCGGACGAGGCGCAAGAGGTGCGCTTCCGCCAGCTGCTCAAGGTCTGCGACGGGGAACGCGCCTTCTCGATCAACGACTACGGCTGTGGCTACGGGGCGCTCGCCCATTTCATGGCGGAGGACGGCTACGACTTCACGTACTGCGGCTTCGACGTCTACGAGCGGATGGTCGCGCTCGCGCGCGAGCGAAACAGGGACCCCCGCCACTGGCGGTTCGTCTCCCGTGAGGCGGACCTCGAGCCGGCGGACTACACGGTGGCCTCGGGCGTCTTCGGACTGCGGTTCGAGATCGACGACGCAACGTGGACGAGGTACGTGCTCGAGGCGCTCGAGACGCTCAACCGCCTCAGTCAGCGGGGCTTCTCCTTCAACATGCTGACGCGCTACTCGGATCCTCCCCGCATGCGACCCGACCTCTACTACGGAGATCCCGGCTTCTACTTCGACCTCTGCAAGCAGCGGTTCTCCCGCAACGTCGCCCTCCTCCACGACTACGACGTGTACGAGTTCACCATCCTCGTCCGGAAGTGACGTCCGGACGCCGCAAAGACGCACAGATGCTCGAGGATCGCCCCGTCGGCTCGCCTGGCGTAGCCAACGAAGAGCCGCCGTCTCGCCGCCGGCGCGTCGCCGTGATTCAGTCGAACTACATTCCCTGGAAGGGCTACTTCGACATCGTGAACTTCGTCGACGAGTTCGTGATCTACGACGCCGTGCAGTACACCCGCCGAGACTGGCGAAACCGGAACCGCATCAAGACGCCGCAGGGTCTGGGCTGGCTGACGATTCCCGTCGAGGTGAAGGGCAACTACCACCAACGGATCTCGGAGACGAGGGTGAGCGACGCGCGGTGGGGGCGCCGTCACTGGCGCACGCTGAGCCACAACTACGCGCGGGCGCCCTTCTTCCGGGAGTATCGCCCGTGGCTCGAGGAGCTCTACGTCACGTCAAGCGACGTGTTCCTGACGGCCGTAAACGAGCGCTTCATCCGCAGCATTTGCGGACTGCTCGGCATTGACACGCGCATCTCCCGGAGCCCCGACGAGGAAGGGGACGGCGACAGAACGGAGCGGCTCGTGCAACTCTGCCGGACGGTTGGGGCCTCCGAGTATGTCTCAGGGCCGTCAGCGCGCTCGTACCTCGACGAGCCGCGCTTCGCGCGCGCCGGCATCGCCGTTACGTACATGGACTACTCGGGCTACCCGGAGTACCCGCAGCTCTCTCCGCCCTTCGAGCACGAGGTGAGTATTCTCGACTTGATCCTGAACACGGGGCCTGACGCACGTCGCTACATGAAGAGCTTCCCCGAAAGCGGCCGTCCGGAAGAGGTCGCATAGCACCCGGTCGCCTCGCACGACCGTCGAACGAGCATGGGATACGTCTACGTCGTCGCCACCCTTCTTCTCACCGTCTACGGTCAGCTCGCCTTCAAGTGGCAGATCGACGAGGCGGGCTCGTTCCCGGCGGGAACCACGCCGCGGCTCGAGTACCTGGCTACCCTCGCGGTAAATCCGTGGATGATCAGCGTCTACGTCTCGGTCCTGGCCGCCGCGGTGACATGGGGAGCGGCGCTGACGCGATTCGAGCTGAGCTTCGCGTATCCGTTCATGAGCCTCTCGTTCGTCTTGGTGCTTCTCCTGAGCGCGCACTTCTTCAGCGAGGCGGTGACGGCGGCCAAGGTAGTCGGCGTCGCGCTGATTGTCGCCGGCCTCGTCATCGGGAGCCAGGGCTCGTGATGGGGCTCGGCTACATCCCCTTCAATCGACCGTACGCGACCGGCGCGGAGCTCGCGGCCATCCAGGAGGCGATCGCGAACGGCCATCTCTCGGGCAACGGTCCCTTCACACGGCGCTGCAGCGCGTGGCTCGAGCAGCAGACGGGCTGCGCGAAGGCGCTGCTCACCCACTCCGGGACGGGAGCGCTCGAGCTGGCGGCGCTCCTCGCGGACGTCGGGCCAGGCGACGAGGTGATCGTGCCCTCCTTCACCTTCGTCTCGACGGCGAACGCGTTCGTGCTCCGCGGTGCCGTTCCCGTGTTCGTCGACATCCGGGCGGACACTCTGAACCTCGACGAGACGCTGATCGAGGACGCGATCACGCCGCGTACGAAGGCAATCGTCCCCGTGCACTACGCGGGCGTCGGCTGCGAGATGGACGCCGTCATGGAGGTCGCTAGCCGTCACGGCGCGCTCGTGATCGAGGATGCGGCCCATTCCCTGACCGCGACCTACAAGGACCAGCCGCTCGGAACCATCGGAGAGCTCGGCATCCTGAGCTTCCACGAGACGAAGAACGTGCACTGCGGGGAGGGCGGTGCGCTCCTGATTCGCGATCGCGCTTGGGCGACGCGGGCGGAGATCGTTCACGAGAAGGGAACCGACCGCAGCCGGTTCCTCCGCGGAGAGGTCGACAAGTACACGTGGGTCGACGTCGGCTCGTCCTACCCGCCCAGCGAGGTGAACGCTGCGTACCTCTGGGCCCAGCTCGAGGCGTCGGAGTGGATCTCGCGCGAGCGGATGGCGATCTGGGAGCGCTACCACGAGGCGCTTGCGCCGCTCGAGGCCCGCGGGGTCCTCCGGCGACCGACGGTGCCCGCGGACCGCCGGCACGCGGCCCACATCTACTACGTGCTCGTGGAGGATGTGCATGCCCGCAACGCCCTGCTCCAAGGGCTCGAGCACCGGGGCGTAAACGCCGTGTTCCATTACGTGCCGCTGCACTCGTCTCCCACCGGATTGAAGTACGGCCGAGCGCACGGAGACATGCGGGCCACGCAGTCGGCGAGCGAACGGCTGGTTCGTCTGCCGCTCTGGGTCGGCATGACGGAAGCCCACGTCGAGCGCGTCGTGGAATCGGTGTCGGAGGTCGTCGACGAGGCCATGGCCACCGTCGGGACTTGAAGCGCTGTCTCGCCTGCGGGCGAAGCTTCGAGGCGGACAGCTGGACATGCCCAGGGTGCGGCGAGTCGCCGCGGAAGGATGAGTTCCTCTCCTTCGCGCCAGCGCTCTCGGCGAGCCGAGAGTCTTTCGACCCGCGATGGTTTCAGGGACTCGCAGGCCGCGAGGCGGGCAGCTTTTGGTTTCGCGGCCGCAACCGGCTAATCGTCTGGGCCCTCCGCCGTTACTTCCCGTCGGCTCGGAGCTTTCTCGATGTCGGATGTGGAACTGGATTCGTGCTCGCCGGCGTCGCACGAGCCTCGCGCGATGTGACCGTAGCGGGAGGCGACTTGCTGATTGCCGGCCTCCGCTTCGCGCGCGAGCGGGTCCCCCGCGCCGCCCTGTATCAGTTCGACGCGCGCCGACTTCCCTTCGAGGGAGAGTTCGACGTCGTAGGAGCGTTCGATGTCCTGGAGCACATCGACGAGGATCAAGTGGCGATGTTCCGAGATGACCCGGGCGACTAGGCGGGGCGGCGGGGTCATCATCACGGTTCCTCAGCACGGATGGCTCTGGAGCGCGGAAGACGAGGCTGGCGACCATCGGCGCCGCTACTCCCGGAGCGAGCTGGTGGAAAAGCTCACGCGGGCCGGGCTCTCGATTGAGCGCGTCACCTCCTTCGTCTCCCTCCTCCTCCCGGTCATGGCCGCCTCCCGCTTCTTAGATCACACGGGCTCGCGGGACGTCGACTGGCTCCGAGAGCTCGGCCTTCCCCGCCCCCTCGACGCGGCCTTCGAGGCGACCCTCGTGGCGGAGCTGGCGCTGATTCGGGCGGGGTTTTCGCTCCCGGCCGGCGGCTCCCTGCTCGCAGTGGCGCGTCGTCCGTAGCCGCCCCGCCATTGTCGTTCCTGGGCTCAAGGCTTTACGGCGGCGAAATTGTTTCACCCGCGCCCACTCGGTGTTCCACCGGGACGACGAGGCTGTCTACATCGCGGGCGCGGCGTCCGCCGGCACGGCCACGCTGTCGGCGAGTGCTCTCCGCTGTCGGCCTAGTGCTGGATCTTGTCGGAGCAGTCGCGCTCGTCGTCGGACTGTCCGACACCCGCGCCCGCAGTACGCGGTTACGCGCCGATTCGGGCGAGCGCGATCATCCGATCGATCTCGCGGTAATCGGTGAGGGCGTAGACGTAGTGGTCGGCTGCGACCAGCTTCGAGTCGCCGAGCAACTCGGCGACGTCGGCTAGCGAGCCGGTGCGCTTGTAGTGCAGCGAGCCGCGGCGGCGGCGGAGTCCGTGCGGCGAGAAGTGCGGCGTGCCGGTCGCTTTGCAGGCACGCGTAATCGCCATCCGCAGACAAGCGTCGGTCAGGTTGGGGAAGAGCGGCGCTTCGAGGTCGCGGTCTTCCCGCGGCGGCAGCGTCGCGACGAGCGCGGCGAACAGGTCGTCCGGGAGCGCCAGGTGTCGGTAGCGGTCGTTCTTCTCGAACGTCCACCGCAGCCGGATTGCGCGTCGATGCTCGTCTAGGTCGCCGACTTGCGCCGTCTCAAGTTCGCTGACGCGCGGGCCGCACTCGTCACTGACGAGCAGCGGCAGCACGTATTCGCGTGCGACCGTCTCGGCGATGCGCTCGACGTCGTCGGCGAGCGGCGGCGGATATGCACCTTGCGTTCCTTGGGCAGTCCGAGGGGTCAGCCCGCTTCCGTTTAGCACCACCCTTCGCAGTCGACACGCTTCCACGTTTGGGCCGGGTAGCTCATGGTGATTGACCATCCTGCTGGCGTGAAATCGAGTGGGTTGGCAAGAGCCTCTTCCTTCATCGCCTCGGTGAGGACAGGCGTCATCGCCAAGGTGTCTCCTTCAACCTCGTAGTGGAAGGTCACGTCCGGGAACTCCTTTGAGATCACGACGCTACCGTCCTCCGTGACCTCGTAAGTGCCGTCATCGACCTGCTCCAGATCCTCCGTCAAGGAGCCGAACTGGCCCCTGTCGGTGAAAAAGTGAGAGTGAACGAAGGGCTGAGCGCCTTTGCAGAGGTCGGCCTTCTTAGCCAGCTCCTTCGGCGTCGCTTCGGGGAAGTAGTCACCTGCGAACGAGGGCGCAAGCTCGGCTAGGCCCGCCTCCTCGAACGCCTTCACGAGCTGCGGACACTCATTGACCCTCTCCCAGCGCCCTTCGAGCGTCGCCACTGCTGCTGACGTCGTCGCAGTTGAGTTTGTGGGGGCGACCGTGGCTGCCGCAGAGGTCTCTTCAGCTGCAGATTCGGCTCCGTCTGAGCCGCATCCCACGGCGAATGGCGACAGGCATATGAGCAGCACGCAGAGTGCGCCCTTCACGAGGGGCCTCCTTTTGGGGGTGCGCATCGTTGCACCCAAGTGGGGCGCTCCCGGGACTGCACCGCCGGGAGCGCCCCGAGTTCCTCCGACGACGAAGCTACGGGCAACCCGGAGAGGCCGGGATGAGCAGTGGCCCCTCCGCGGGCGCTGCGAAGAACGTCGCCACGAAGACCGTGACTCCTGCGGACGAGTTGCGGGCGGTGTGGACGTGGCCGTGCCCCGGATCGACGAAGGCGGTGCCGGCCGCGTACTTCCGTTCCATGCAGTCCTCGGCGGGCAGGTACGCAAGCTCGCCGGAGACGATGTTGACGACCACCGGGCCCCGGTGGGAATGCCAGGGGAACTGCGCCCCGGGCTGCAGGGTGTATCTCGCGACCAGCGTGCGGGAAGGATCTTTGTCCTTCACGACCATCTTCTTCATCCCGGGCAGCTTGATCTTCATCTTGAGGTCGACGTCGCCCGTGAAGACGGCGCGCGCCGTCAAGAACTCGGTTGCGATGGGCGGCGGTGGAACCTGCGCCGATGTCGGCAGCACGTTCAGCGCCAGGACCAGGACCAGGACGGCGATCAACGCCGCCCCTCCAACAGCTCCTCGTTTCTTGGTCACGCCTTCCTCCTCCGTGGTGTTGAACCCGACAGGCGGGAGGTTCCCGGTGGGGCGTGTGACGCCCCGTGTGACGATCGGAGCCCCGAAGTCGGCCTGAGCATCCATCTCGCGGCGGGTCGCTCGATGAGCGTCGGGATCCTGTTCGCGGCTCCGTCGCGCGGCTCGCAGGCCTGACGCTAGGTTTCAAGCCAAACCCGCGTGGCCGCAGGGCGGTGAATGGGCGCACCTGGGATCGAACCAGGGACCTCCCGCGTGTGAAGCGGGCGCTCTCCCGCTGAGCTATGCGCCCCGGCCGGCCAGTCTAGCGCCGGGTCGGTGCTACCCTTGGGCGTGCCGGTCGCGCTAGGCGGGGAGCTAGCGGTTCCCTGAACCCGCAATCCGCTATAGCGGGGCTGAAGTCCCTCCCGAGGGAGAAACCTTCGGGGTAGGGCTGACGTCCGCGAGCGTTGACGGCCAGGTCCCGCGCACTGAGAGCCTGCGAACCGCGTCAGGTCCGGGAGGAAGCAGCGCTAAGCGGCGTTTCTCAGGTGCCGCGGGCAAGCCTGGCTCGAGCGAGCGGCGAAGGCACCGCCCCGAGCGTCCTCTCGAAGGAGGGTGCGCGGCCGGCATAGATGCTTTCGCTTTCGTGACGGTTTCCTGACGCGCGGGTCGTAGCGTGGGCACCGTCATGAGGACGCGCGTGCCGACGCTCCTCCTCTGCGCCGCCCTCGCCGCGCTCGCGGCGCCGGCCGCGCAGGCCCACGACTCCAGCGTTCGCTGGGTGAAGCTCAGGCCCGGAACCTCGAGCTCCGCGTACAGCGTCCGGTTCGATCATGGCCTCCCGACGCACCGGCTGACCGTGATCGCCTACTTCGGGCGCGTCACCCGCACGACGGCGTTCCTCGACCACTTCACGTTCAACTACACGCGCGTCGACCCGCGCTGCTTCCACGGCGGCAAGGCGTTCGTCTGGAACTCGAACTCGCAGCGCACCTACCGCGCGGACGAGGGACGGACGTACTGCCGCGCGCGGTCATTCCGGCTCCCGATCCGGCGCACGTTCCGCGGCGGGCGTCCGAATGGACGGCTCTCGGTCACTCTGCAGAAGGTCTCGCTCGACTCGTACTGGTGCACCGATCTGGCCTGTAGCGCGCACCGCTCGAACGTCGTCTTCTACGTTCCCGGAGGCTCATAGGCCACCTGCATCGACTGTTCTAGGATGGCGTCGGTGTCAGGGGCGCTCTACAGGACTTACAGGCCGCAGACGTTCGACGAGGTGGTCGGGCAGGAGGCCGTCGTCCGCACGCTCAAGAACGCGATCGAGCGGAACCAGGTGCGGCAGGCCTACCTCTTCGCCGGCCCGCGCGGGACGGGAAAGACCTCGCTCGCGCGCATCCTCGCCAAGGCGCTGAACTGCGCCTACGGGCCGACGACGACGCCGGACGGAACCTGCAACTCGTGCGTCTCGATCGCCGCCGGCACGTCCCTCGACGTGATCGAGATGGACGCCGCGAGCCAGCGCGGGATCGACGACATCCGCGAGATCCGCGAGCGTGTCGTCCTCCAGCCTGTGGAAGGCCGCTCGAAGGTCTACATCCTCGACGAGGCACACCAGCTCACCGACGCAGCGTTCAACGCGCTCCTCAAGCTGATCGAGGAGCCGCCGCCGCACCTCGTCTTCGTCTTCTGCACCACCGACCTCGCGAAGATGCTTCCGACGGTCCGGTCGCGCTGCCAGACCTTCATGTTCGCGCGGCCGCGCCTGCCCGAGCTGACCCGTCTCCTGCGCCGGATTGCCGACGCGGAGAAGATCGACGCGCCCGACGCCGCGCTCGCACTCGTCGCCCGGAGTGCGCGCGGGAGCTTCCGCGACGCGGTCTCGACGCTGGACCAGCTCGCCGCGGCGACGGACGGGGCGGTGAGCGTGCAGGCCGTCCTCCAGCTTCTCGGTGCGGTCGAGGAGGAGGCGCTCTTCCGGATCGGCGACCTGATCGTGGACGGCGACACCGCCGGCCTCCTCTCGTTCGTCGAGGAGCTCGCCGACCAGGGACAGGATCTGAACCGGCTCGTCGCCGACCTGCTCGAGCACCTGCGGCACCTGCTGCTCGTCCAGCACATGGGCGAGGTGCCCGACTCGCTCCCGGTCACCGAGGAGACGCGCGAGCGGCTGCGCTCGCAGGCGAACCAGCTCGGGGCGCCGGTCGTCCTGAGGCTCATCGACCTCCTCGCGGTCGCGGTCGAGGACGCGCGGCAGGGTGGCGATCCGCGGCTGCCGCTCGAGCTGGCGCTCGTGAAGGTGACACGCCCCGGAGCCGACCTCTCGCGGGAGTCGCTCGCGTACCGGCTCGACCAGGTCGAGTCACGTGTCCGCGACGGTCACGGCCACGCCCCGTCCCGCTCCCGCTCCCGCGCGCTCGAACGCCCCGGAGCCGGAACCCGAGCCGGAGCCCGCCGCGCCGGCGAGAGAGGCTGCGGGACCGGTCGACCTCGAGCAGGTCCAGCAGCTCTGGCAGTCAGGCCGTCCTGCCCGCTGTTCGCGAGCGGTCGATCCCGCTCGGGTCGGTCCTGAACGAGGCGAAGCCGGTCCGGCTCGCAGGCGAACGGCTCACCCTCGAGTTCCCGGCAGCCGGTTCCTTCCACTCCACGGTGGC
This sequence comes from uncultured Actinomycetes bacterium, assembly GCA_963824775.1. Lineage (GTDB taxonomy): Bacteria > Actinomycetota > Thermoleophilia > Gaiellales > Gaiellaceae > CAWGQF01. Next base: position 49,974 of record CAWGQF010000013.1, on the reverse strand, counting down.
CGAGAAGCCGGAGAACGAGCGCCTCCTTCGCGAGGTGCTCGCCGAGGTCACGGGCCATCGGCTCGCCCTCGAGTTCACGATCGGCGAAGAAACCGGCGGCGATCAGGAGGAGGAGAAGCCCGCCTCAGAGGCGGAGTTCGTCTCCCTCTTCAAGTCGACCTTCGACGCGCGCGAGGTCGACGAGCCGCCTTCGTAAGGCGGACGCAGGATGACGTACTACGAAGTCCTTCTCTTCCTGCACATCACGTTCGTGATCATGTGGGTCGGCGGGGGGATCCTGTTCCACATCCTCGGGTTTCGTGCCGACCGAGCGCAGAACGAGCCCGCGCTGAAACAGATCGTGGACGACCTCGTTGCGCTCGGAAACGTCTTCTTCGTGCCGACCTCGCTGCTCGTCGTCGCGGCCGGGATCCTGCTCACGATCGAGGGGCCGTGGTCGTTCGGCGACCTCTGGATCGTGCTCGGCCTCGTCGGCTTCGTCCTCACGTTCCTGACCGGCGTGCTCTGGATCGAGCCGCAGTCGAAGCGCATCAAGAGGACGATCGCGCGCGACGGCCGGATGGGCCCCGAGGCGTACGCGCTCGCCCGACGGATGATGGTGTTCGCGCGGATCGACTACGTCGTCCTGCTCCTGATCGTCCTCGACATGGCCGTGAAGCCGACGCGCGACGACGTCGGGACGCTTCTCCTCATGGCCGCGATCCTCGCCGTGGGCGCCGCGTTCTTCCTCGTCCGCGCCCGGGCCGTGTCCGTGCCTCGGGAGTCGAGGACCCGGGTTCGCGTAACCTGACGCACCATGGCGGGTGGGATGGACATGAACAAGATGATGCAGCAGGTCCAGCAGATGCAGGCCGAGATGGCAAAGGCGCAGGAGGAGCTTGCGACCGAGACCGTCGAGGCCTCCGTCGGCGGTGGGATGGTGGTCGTCACGGCGAACGGCTCGGGCGAGATCACCGCGATCAAGATCAAGCCCGAAGCAATCGATCCGGACGATCCCGAGACGCTCGAGGATCTCGTCCTCGCCGGCGTGAACCAGGCGATCAAGAACGCCCAGGACCTGATGCAGTCGCGGCTCGGCGGCGCGCTAGGCGGGCTCGGCGGGCTCGGGCTGCCCGGCCTCTAGCTCGTGCTCGCGCAGCTCCGGGCCCTCGGCCTCGCCCGCGGGTCGCTCGTGCTCGCGCTCGCGGTCTCGACCGGGATCTTCGCGTACATGTCGTACGAGGGCCACGGCGGCGCCGTGATCGGCGGCGTCCTCCTCGAGGTTCTGCTCATCACCTTCGTGCAGGAGGGACTCACGCGCCCGGAGCGCATCGGCTTCGCGGTCGCCGCGGTGACGCTGGGCCTGCTCGCCCTCGTCGCCGGGCGCCTCGCGGCCCAGCTCGCGTAGCCCCTGGTCCCAACGGGCGACGGCCAAGGGGCCAGGCACAATGCGGGCGTGTTCGGGCCCCTCGTCGACAACCTCGTCGCGCAGCTTTCCCGCCTCCCGGGAGTCGGGACTCGCACCGCGCAACGGCTCGCCTTCCACGTCCTCCGCGTGCCGAAGGAGGAAGCGCTCGCGCTCGCCGCGGCGATCGTCGAGGTGAAGGAGCGGATCGGGTTCTGCCGTGAGTGTGGGAACCTGACCGAGGAGGAGCTCTGCGCCGTCTGCGTGGACACGCGACGCGACCGTTCAGTCATCTGCGTCGTCGAGCAGCCCGCCGACCTCGTCTCCATGGAGCGGACACACGCCTACCGTGGCGTCTACCACGTCCTCGGCGGCGCGCTCTCGCCGCTCGACGGCGTCGAGCCCGAGCACCTGCGGATCGACGAGCTCATGCGGCGGGTGGAGCGGAACGGCGTCGAGGAGGTCGTCCTGGCCACGAACCCGAACATGACCGGCGAGGCAACGGCCGCGTTCCTCGCCGACCGGCTGCGCGATCGAACCCGCGTGACGCGGCTCGCGAGCGGCCTCCCGGTCGGCGGCGACCTCGAGTACGCGGACGAGGTGACGCTCGGTCGGGCGCTCTCCGGACGCCGGGAAATGTAGTTGTCGCAAAGAGCGCGCTTTTCTTCCATGACCCACTTGCATACACGCTCGATACCCCTTAGAAATGACCTTGCTGAACCGACGAGCCCTCGGGTTCGTCGGTTCGGCATTTAAAGGCCCGGTCGCCCGACTTGCACGAAGCCGCGGGGGGCGCGCAGGTGGCGTCCCTACAATCGTGCGGATGACGCAGACGGCGTACGAGACCGTGCCGGGCGTCTCGCCGGCTGAGCGCGAGACCGGCGGGGGCACCGTCGTCATGAAGTTCGGCGGAACCTCCGTCGCCGACCCGGAGAAGATCCGGGCAGTCGCCGGACGGCTCGTTGCGGCGAAGCGTCGCGGAGGCCGCGTCGTCGGCGTCGTTTCGGCCATGGGGCAGCACACGGACGAGCTGCTCGAGCTCGCCCACGAGGTCTCGCCCAGGCCGAAGCCGCGCGAGCTCGACATGCTCATCTCGGTCGGCGAGCGAATCTCGTGCGCCCTCGTCGCGATGGCGATCTCCGACCTCGGCCTCGAGGCGATCTCGCTCACCGGCTCCCAGGCCGGGATCGTGACCGACACGGTGCACGGCAAGGCGAAGATCGTCGAGGTCCGCGCGAGGCGGATCCACGAAGCGCTCGATCAGGATCGAATCGTTCTCGTCGCCGGGTTCCAGGGTGTCTCGACGACGCTCGACATCACGACGCTGGGTCGCGGAGGGACGGATCATGACCGCCGCGGCGCTCGCCGCCGCCCTCGGCGCCGACCACTGCGAGATCTACACGGACGTCGACGGCGTCTTCACCGCCGACCCGCGGGTCGTGCCGGGCGCACGCAAGCTGCACGCGGTCTCGTACGAGGAGATGCTCGAGATGGCGGCGTCGGGCGCGAAGGTCCTCCAGCTACGCTCGGTCGAGTTCGCGCGCAACCATCGGGTGACGCTCCACGTGCGCTCGACCTTCCGCGAGGAGGACGGCACGTGGGTCCGAAAGGAGGACGAACGGATGCTCGAGAAGGCGATGATCTCCGGGGTGACGCACACCGTCGAGGAGGTCGTGTACGAGGTGCGCGGCGTCGGGCGCTGCCGACCTCTTCGCGGCGGTCGCAGACGCGTCCGTGAACGTCGATACGGTGATCCAGATCGGCGGCGACATCGTCTTCTCCGCGTTTCCCGAGGACCGGGCGGAGGCCGAGACGGTGCTCGACCGCCTCGGCGCGGACTGGGACGAGCGGACCGGGCTGGGCAAGGTCAGCGTCGTCGGAGCCGGAATGCGGAGCCATCCCGGTGTCGCGGCGAGAGCGTTTGCGACGCTGCGCGAAATCGGCGTCGAGCCCGGCTTCGTCTCGACCTCCCCGATCAAGATCAGCTTCTACGTGCCCCGTGACGACGTGGAGCCCGCGGTGCGCGCGCTGCACGAGGCGTTCGAGCTGGGCGAGCAGTCGGCGGAGCGCCAGCATGTCTAGCGGCGTTCCCAGGCTCGGCGTCGTCGGCGCCACGGGCGCCGTCGGCACCGTCACGCTCGCGCTCCTCGCCGAGCGCGGCTTCGGAGACGTGCGGGCGTTTGCGAGCGCGCGCTCGGCAGGGACGAACCGTCGCCTTCGGCGAGCGCAGGCTCGAGGTCGAAGAGGCGACGCCCGAGGCGCTCGCCGCCGGCGGCCTCGACCTGCTGTTCTTCTCGGTCGGCACCGACGCGAGCCGCGCTCTCGTCCCCCACGCCGTCGAGGGCGGCGCGGTGTGCATCGACAAGTCGGACGCGTACCGGCTGACCGACGGCGTGCCGCTCGTCGTGGCCGGCGTGAACGACGACGTGCTGAACGGCGATGCGATCGTCGCGAACCCCAACTGCTCCGCGATGCAGCTCACGTGTGTCCTCAAGCCGCTTCACGACGCTGCAGGCGTGGCCCGCGTGCGGCTGGCGACCTACCAGTCGATGTCCGGCGCGGGCGACGCGGGCATCGAGCGGCTGCGCGAGACCGAGCCGATGCAGGGGAACCTGTCCATGGACTGGGACTTCGACGGCGAGGAGTTCAGCGAGGAGTGGAAGCTCCGCGCCGAGACGCAGAAGATCCTCGGGCTCCCCGACCTCCGGCTGCACGCGACGTGCGTGCGCGTGCCGGTGCTCGTCGGCCACGCCCAGGCCGTGTGGGTCGAGACCGAGCGCTCCGTCTCCCCCGGGGAGGCGCGCGAGATCCTCGCCGCCGCCCCGCACCTCGAGCTCGCCGACCGGCCGACGCCCGCGGACGCGGCCGGGCGTGACACCGTGCTCGTCGGACGGATCCGTCAGGACACCACGGTCGAGAACGGACTCGCGCTCTGGATCGTGAACGACAACCTCCGCAAGGGCGCGGCGCTGAACGCCGTGCAGATCGCCGAGCTCCTGCTCGCCCGGGAGCTCATCCCGGCGGCTCGGCTGGACGAATCGGTTACTCGCGCGCGCGTCTAATCACGGGTCCCGACCCGCCCCCTGCTCGGCTCCAGCCTATCCCGGAAAAGCGCGCGGGTGTGTCACGGAACGTGTCGGATCTGCGCCAGGTGCATCCTCACAGTCCCCGATCGCTGATCCTGTCCAGCGGCGGGAATCCTCGACGGTCTCGAGCTGTTACGGGCGCTGCGGGACGGGCGCCGGGACGAACGCCTCCTTGACCTTGCGGATGACTCGCGCGCGCGTCCCCTCGGCAACCGGCTGGAGTCCGCCGAGCTCGAGTCGCCCAGGGCGACGCGCCCCTCCCACCGCACCGGGAAGAACCCGAAGTCGGCCAGGAAGTCGCTCGGGAAGATCGTCCGGTGGACGACGAAGCGCTCGTAGGGGCTCTCACCCTCGGGATAGCGGTAGCCGAACGTCTCGATCGCCCTGACGCCGCGGTCGCGGGCCTCGCCGATCACCGAGAGGAACAGGCTCTGGATCACCCAGGGCGCGGAGCGGTCGACGAGGTAGGCGCACGTCACGAGCACGGCGTCGGACGAAGGAGGTCCGGCCGGCAGCTCCTGTGCCCGCGGGAAGTGCTCGGCCGGCCCGAACTGGATGAAGCCGAGGAGCCGCTCCTCCTCGGCCACGTACAGCGTGCCCCAGTCGCCCCACTCGTCCTCGATCCGCTCGGCCCAACGATCCTTGTCCGTCGTCCGGCCCGGCTTCGTCTGCCAGAAGACGCAGCCCACGCACGGCGCCGGGGCGTGGCGGATCGAGACAGCGTTCACCGGGTGGAGCCGGTACGGCATCGCCGGTAGTTTCGCGCACGCGGCGCGACGCAACGGGTTCAGGCCGGGCGGAGGACCAGCAGTGTCGCTTCGGGCCGCGCGAGGAGGCGGAACGGGACGAAGCTCGTGCCGAGCCCGCGCGACACGTGGAGCGCTCCGGCCGGCGTGTCGAAGAGCCCCTCCCAGTAGTTCGCGCGGAGATCCTTCAGGCGGAGCCGGCCCCACGGAGATGGAAGGCAGATCTGGCCACCGTGGAAGTGACCCGCGAGGACGAGGTGGAAGGCGCCGGGCGGGAGCATTCGCACGACGTCGGGAAAGTGGCAGAGAAGGATCCGGAGCGGCACGCCCTCGTCGGCCCGCTCGGCCGGCCGCGAGTCGTGCGTCTGGTACGTCCCGGGGTGGACGCCGACGACCTGCACGCGCGCTCCGTCGACGTCGAACGTCCGCTCGTCGTCCCGCAGGATCTCCGCACCTGCGCGCCCGAAGATCCGAGAGGTCGGCGGGGCGCCGGAAGGGGTCGCGCGAGTCGTCGACGTCGTGATTTCCGAGAACGGCGAACGTGCCGTAGGCGCGGACCGCAGCCGGCCGAACGCCTCTTCGAGCTTTCGCTTCCCGCCGCGCCGGGTCACGAGATCGCCCGTGATCGCGACCAGGTCGGGCGTCCGTGAGTTCCCCCAGTCGACCGCGCGGTCGAGCGCGCGGCCCCCGAGCGAGAGCGTCCCGAGGTGGAGATCGGAGAGGTGAAGGACCCGGAAGCCGTCGAGGGTGTCCGGGAGGCCCGGAACGAACACCTCGAGCTCCCGAGGCTCGAGCCACTGGGACTCGAACAGCGACCATGCCGCCGTGCCTGCGGCGAGAAGTCCTGCTCCGACTGCAAGTTTTCGGTGAGGACGTCGCAAGGTACGGGGAGCGGAGGCGTCTTCTCAGTGAGAAGGCGCAGCAAGCCGGCCCGGCTCTGCGGCGAACTTGGGGCCGGGCCGGCTATCCACTAAGACGGCCCCTCGAGCCTGGAAAGCACCGGCTCGACCGAGACGACGTGCCGCTTGAATTTGAGCTCCGATTCCTCGAGGCCCGCCGCGACGCCGATGAGCTGCGAGAGATGGAGGATCGGCATGTCGAAGCGCCGTCCCGTCGTCGCCGCGAGCTTCTGCTGCCAGGCGTCGAGCGAGAGGTGGCAGAGCGGGCACGGCGTCACCATCGCGTCGGCCCCCGCTTCCACCGACTGCTCGATCGGCTGGATGAGCTCGCCGAGAGCGGTCTCCTCGCGCGCCTGGATGATCGGGAAGCCACAGCACTTGACCTTCGCCGGGTAGTCGATCGGCTCGCCGCCGCACGCCTCGATGATCGCCTCGAGCGACCACGGCCGGTCGGGATCCTCGAACCCCAGGAGCTTCGACGGCCGCAGGATCTGGCAGCCGTAGAACGGCGCGACCTTGAGACCCTTGAGCCCCTTGTGGGCGACGCCCTTCAGCTTCTCGTAGCCGTCGCCCTGCGCGATCAGCCACAGGAGGTGCTTCACCTCGACCCCGCCCGAGTACGGCGGCGCGCCGACCCGCTCCAGGTTCTCGCTCACGCGCGCGCGAAGCTCGTCGTCTCCCTGCAGCATGTAGTTCGCCTGACGCAGGTTGAGCGTGCAGACGTTGCAGATCGTCATGAGCGTCTCGACACCCTCCGCCTCCGCGTACGCGAGTATCCGCGCGTTCAGGTGGAGGTAGTAATCGGGCTCCGCCTCGTGGATGTCGCCGGCGCCGCAGCAGGTAACCGACTCGAGCTCGACGAGGTCGATCCCGAGCTTCGGCGCGAGCGCCTGCGTGGACGAGTCGAGCTCCTTGGCCGAGAGAGAGGCGAGGCAGCCTTTGTAGTAGGCGACCCTCACGGCTGCTCTCCGATGTCGCGGTTGACGGGAGGCTCGCCGGGCGTGATCTCGGGCGCGTCGCGGCGGACGCCGCCGGACTCCGTGTGCTCGATCCGGGCGAGAGCCCGCTCACCCTGGACGTGCCCGAGCGCGCCCGTGCGGCCTTGCCCCTTCACGAGGTCGTGGAGCATCCGCGCCTCGTGGACGTCCTTCGCGACGTGGGGAGGGACGGGCGGCGGCACCTTGCCCCGCTTCGCAAGCGAGATCGCGAACTTCGTCTGGCGGAGCGCCTCCATGACGCCCTGCGTCTTCGGGACGAGCTCCGTCTCGCGGAGCCAGCCCGTGGTCTCCGCCGACCGGACGAACCACTTCGCGTGCTTCGCGCCCATGTCGCGGTCGATCCCCTCCTTGATCGACTCGGCGCCGAGCTTCGCGATCGCGTCTCGCGGGTCGACGCCCTTCGGGCAGCGCTCGTTGCAGAAGTAGCAGCGGGTGCAGTCCCAGATCCCGTGCTCCTCGTTCAGGAGCTCGAGCCGCTCGACCTTCGCCCGGTCACGGGGGTCGCCCACGAACCGGAAGCCCTTCGCGAGCGCCGCAGGCCCGAGGAACTCCGGGTCGGCCTCCATCGAGTTGCACTCGGAGACGCAGCAGCCGCACATGATGCAGAGCGACTCCTTGTGGATCGGGTTCATCGCCTCCTGGGAGTACTCGAACTCGGCCCCCTCCGGGTACTCCTCGTAGCCGGGATCGAGGTGCGGCTTGACGGCGCGGATCTTCGACCAGAAGGGCCCCATGTCGACCACGAGATCCTTGAGGACGGGGAGGTTCCCCATCGGCGCGATCACCGGCACGTGCCCGCGCTCGACGATCGGCTTCATGCGCTCCTTGCAGGCGAGGACGGCCCGGCCGTCCATGCGCATCCCGCAGGAGCCGCAGATCATCATGCGGCAGCTCTTGCGATAGGCGAGTGTCCCGTCGACCCGGTCCTTGATGATGTCGAGGACGTCGAGGAGGCAGGCCCACTCGGGCGCCTCCACCTCGTAGCGCTTGAGCTCCCGCTCGCCCGACTCGGGGCTCGAGCGCCAGATCTTCAGGACGACCTGCATGGTCGGACCGACTCCCGTGCCGTTCGTTGCGGCCGCTTGCGTCACCTCAATACGTCCTTTCCTGGGGCTGCCACTTCGTCACGCGCACGGGCGCCCAGTCGAGCTCGGGTTTCCCGTCGCGCCAGCGCACGATCGTGTGCTTCATGTAGTTCTCGTCGTCGCGCTCGGGGTAGTCGTAGGGCCGCGCGTGCGCGCCGCGGCTCTCCTTGCGTGCGATCCCGGCCTCGATCATGCACGCGGCGAGCTCGAGGAGGTAGCCGAGCTCGAGCGCCTGCGTGACGTCGTTGTTGAAGACCGACCCCTTGTCGTCCACGACGACGCGGCGGAATCGCTCGCTCAGGCCGGCGACGAGCTCCCCCTGCCGGCGCATCTGGTCCTCGCGCCGGAAGACGCCGAAGTTCTCGTGCATGGTCGACGCCATCTCGTCGCGGATCGCATGCGGCCGCTCGCCGTCCGTCCGGGAGAGGAGCTCCTTCAGCTCGCGCTCGGCGTCGGCCACCGCGGTTTCCGGCACGGCCACCGTCGTGTGGGTGAGGGCCCAGTCGGCCGCCGCGGCGCCGGTGCGCTTCCCGTAGGTGATCGTCTCCATGAGCGCGTTGCCGCCGAGCCGGTTGGCGCCGTGCACGGAGACACACGCCACCTCGCCGGCCGCGTAGAGGCCTTCGAGCTCTGTCCTGCCGGAGACGTCCGTGTCGACGCCGCCCATGTGGTAGTGGGCACCGGGCCGGACCGGGATCGGCTCGTGGATCGGGTCGATCCCCGCGAAGACCATCGACAGCTCTCGCGTCCCGGGCAGGCGCTCGAGGATCTTCTCGGCTCCGAGGTGGCGGAGGTCGAGGAGGACGTTGCCGTCGGCGCCGCGGCCCTCGTCGATCTCCGTCTGCTCGGCGCGAGAGATGACGTCGCGCGAGGCGAGCTCCATGGCGTTCGGGGCGTAGCGCTTCAGGAAGCGGTCGCCGTCGGCGTTCAGGAGGTACGCCCCCTCGCCGCGGCAGCCCTCCGTGATGAGCACCCCGGTCGGCGAGAGCGTGGTCGGGTGGAACTGCATCATCTCCATGTCCTTCAGCGGCACGCCCACGCGCAGGGCCATCGCCATGCCGTCGCCGGTGCAGGAGTACGCGTTCGTCGTCCCGGTGTAGAGCCGGCCGGCGCCGCCGGTCGCGAGGATGACCGTCTTCGCGCCGATCACCTTGAGCCCCCCGTTCAGGATGTCCCACGCGATCACGCCCTGGCAGCGGCCGTCGTCCTCGACGAGCCTCCAGGCGAACCACTCCTCGTACGCCGGGATGTCGCGCCGCATGATCTGCTCGTAGAGGACGTGGACGAGGACGTGACCCGTGATGTCGGCCGCGTAGGCCGTGCGCGGCTCGCCCGCGGCGCCGAACGGGCGCTGCGCGATCCGCCCGTCCTCGGTGCGCGAGAAGACCGCGCCCCAGTGCTCGAGCTGGTAGACGTCGTCCGGCGCCTCCCGGCAGAGGATCTCGATCGCGTCCTGGTCGCCCAGGTAGTCGGAGCCCTTGACCGTGTCGAAGGCGTGCTTCTCCGGGTCGTCGTCGGACGCGTTGCCGAGCGCGGCGTTGATCCCGCCCTCGGCCGCGCCGGAGTGGCTTCGCACCGGGTGGATCTTCGAGAGAAGCGCGACGTCCGCCCCGGCGTCGTGGGCCTCGATGGCCGCGCGCATTCCCGCGCAGCCGGCGCCTACTACGAGGACGTCGTGCTGTGCCTCCACCGCTATGGGACGCTATACGACGCGCGGGTTTTCGGGCGTTGTGTCGAGGAGGGCCTCTAGATGGTTGATCGGCAATTGAGGTGCCGTCGGGGATGGCCCAGACCAAGCGAGGGTGCGGCATCGTCCGCGGCCAAGGCTGGTTGCCTTGGCAAGGACGAGGCCGCGGCCTCGCGCCGCGTCTGGGCCACCAGCCGGCGGTGCCGGAATTGCCGATCAACCATCTAGGGCCAGCGGTCGGTCTTCGGAAACGCGTCGAGCGCGCCCCCGTTCTTGCACTCGGGCGACCTGTACGCAGGCGGTGCGAGCGGGTAGACGACGCGCCAGTAGATCTCCGCCAGCTCGTCGGCGTAGGCGCGATTCGCGCCCAGACGCCGGGTCGCATCTCGGATCCGCTGCATCGAGTAGCACTCGGCCGCGGCCTCGGCGATGACACCGCGCGCGTGCTGGGCCTCGTGCACGAGGACGTTCACCGCGAAGGCCATGAGCACCATCCCACGCTCGTCCGTCGGCCGTGCGCGCCGATAGCGGAAATCAACCAGCGCCTCGCAGACCTCGGGCGCGAGGTTCATGCGGTAATCCGCATACCCGGTGAAGCCGGCCACGTTCTCGCTGACGCGACCGTTCGACCAGACCTTCGTCTGGTCGATCAGGCGGGTCCAGTCGCGCTTCGACCAGCAGCGCGCCTCCGGCGGATCGGGCGAGTCGTCCGGAGTCATCTGCCGGACGACGTTCGTGAAGACCGACTCGACTCGCGTCGCGCGCGTCACGCCCTTGCCGGTCGGGATCCTCCGCAGGTTGCTCGGCTGGTAGTCGGCGAAGATGTCGCTCGAGCTGGACACGAGTTTCTCGGCGTTCGTCCAGGCGGCAACCCAGTCTTCGGTCGCCTGGGTGTCGGAGCGGTCGTCCAGGGCTTCACCGGCATAGCGGGCCCCCTCCGCGTAGGCGTCACACGCGTCCCGCATCGTCTCCGCCACGTCAGCGAGCCGCTTCGTCGGAGCGTCGCCCGCCAGGTGCTCGTAGGCCTCCCCGCACCCGCCGATCTGCGTCAGCGCCTGCGTGAGCGTTCGCCGCTCCGCGGGGCCGAGCGGCTCGCGGTTCCCGAGCGGCTCGATCGCGGCCCCGGCGACCTCTACCGGCTCTGCGATCGTGAGCGACCAGTCGACCAGGCGCCCGACCCACCGCACCTCGGCCTTCGACGGCGGTTTGTCCTCGACCGCGGGCTCCTCTTCATGCGAGGCGGTGCCGGTGCCCGCGCCGGCCGTTGCCGGCTTCGCCTCCGGCCCGCTCGACTCCGAGCTGCACGCCGCCACCGTGAGCGCCGCCACAGCGGTCACGAAGGCAAAGGCCGCGAACCCCCCACGCACTGCCTGGATCGTTCCCGCCCGGGCGGAAGTCGAACCGCGAGATGCTGCTAGGCGCGTGGCCCGGCGTCGGCGACTGCCGGGTCGACGTTCTCGATCTCCGTGAAGTTCTCGCGGAACATCGCGGCGAGCTCGCGCGCCTTCCGGTCGTACGCCTCCGGGTCGCGCCACGTCGAGCGCGGATCGAGGAGCGAGGAGTCGACGCCGGGCACCTCCAGCGGGACCGCAAGCCCGAACACCGGATCCTCCCGGTACTCGACCGAGGCGAGCTCCCCCGCAAGGGCGGCGTGGAGGAGCCGCCGCGTCGCATCGATCGGCATGCGCTCGCCCTCGCCGCACGGCCCGCCGGTCCAGCCGGTGTTGACGAGCCAGACGGCCGACCCGTGACGGTCGAGCTTCTCCCCGAGCATCTCCGCGTAGACGGCAGGGGGCTGGGGCAGGAACGGGGCGCCGAAGCAGGCAGAGAACGTCGGCTGCGGCTCCGTGACGCCGATCTCGGTTCCTGCCAGCTTCGCGGTGAACCCGGAGAGGAAGTAGTAGAGCGCCTGCTCACGGGTCAGGCGGGCGATCGGCGGGAGGATCCCAAAGGCGTCCGCGGTGAGGAAGACAACCGAGCTGGGATGGCCCGCCCGCTTCTCGGGCAGCGCGTTCGCGATCTGCTCGAGCTTGTACGCGGAGCGCGTGTTCTCGGTCTTCGAGTCGTCGTCCAGGTCGAGGACGCCGCGCTCGTCGATGGTGACGTTCTCGAGGATCGTCCCGAAGGTGTGCGTCGTCTTGTAGATCTCGGGCTCGGCCGTGGGAGAGAGCCGGATCACCTTTGCGTAGCAGCCGCCCTCGATATTGAAGACGCCGCTCGAGCCCCACCCGTGCTCGTCGTCGCCGATGAGCGTCCGGGACGGGTCGGCCGAGAGCGTCGTCTTCCCGGTTCCGGAGAGGCCGAAGAAGATCGCAACGTCGCCATCCGGACCACGTTCGCCGAGCAGTGCATCGGAAGCACGCCCTCGAGCGGAAGACGGTCGTTCATCACGGTGAAGATGCCCTTCTTGATCTCCCCGGCGTAGAACGTCCCGCCGACCAGGAACTCGGTGCGTGTCGGGTGGAGGACGACGAACGTGCCGGTTCGGGTCTCGTCCTCGTCGGGGTCCGCCACGACGTCGGGCGCGTGCAGGACGAGCGCGTCCGGCACGAACTCCGCCAGCTCCTCGTCGCTCGGCTCGATGAAGAGCGTCTTCGCGAAGAGCGCGTGGTAGGGGTGATCGGTCACCACCCGCACGTGGATCCGATGCTCGGGGTCGGCACCGGCGAACGCGTCGACCACGTAGACGACGTCTCTGGACTCGAGGTGCGCCGTTACCTTGTCGCGGAGCCCTTCGAACCGGTCCTCTGCGATCGGCTGGTTGACCGAGCCCCACCAGATTCGGTCCTCGCAGTCGCGCTCGCGGACGACGAACTTGTCCTGCGGCGACCGGCCTGTGTGCTCGCCGGTGTCGACCACGAGCGGCCCGCCCTCGGCCAGCCTTCCCTCGCCTCCGAGGAGGGCGTGGGTGTAGAGGAGCGACGTGGTCGGATTCCAGAGGACCTCGCCACTCGGGTTGAGCCCGTGATCCTCGAGCCCGCCGTGACCGACTCTCGTTGTGATCGCCATTGCTCCGTTCCTACCGTCCGCTTCTCCGCTGCAAACTGCGTAAGCGTACGCCTCAGCGGCCACCCACGCGGCCGGCCGCGCTCCTCGGCGACGTCACCGCCTTCGGCGGGACCTCGGCCTCGAACGAGGCATCGCGCGCGTAGACGAGCGAGGGCCCGCCGGTCAGCTCGAACCCGAGAGCGAGGAGCGCGTCGGCTCGCACCGGTCCCGCGGGGCGGGCGGAGAACCAGTCCGCCGATCCGCGATGGATGCGGAAGGCCCTGAGCCCCGCCGCCTCGTAGACCCCCAGCTCGTGCGCGGCGAGCTCGCCGGCGTCAGCGCGGTCGCCGAGCTCGTAGGGCAGCGAGAAGCCGGCCGCCTCGGCGTCGATCCTGCCCGGCCGAAACGCGATCCGGGCGGGCCGGAACGGCGCCCCGATGAGGAGACCGCCCAGCCCGCCCGGGGTCACGTAGGAGCGGAGGAAGTACACGGCCGGCTCGCCGTCGAGCCCGACGTACGTGCGTACGTTGACCTGCGCGAAGGGCGGCGCCGGAATCGGCCCCGCCCGGCCGCCCCCGAAGCGGAGCGCGGCGACGGAAACGAGGAAGCGCCCGTCCACCTCGGCCGGCTCGAGCCCCGGGTAGACGGCGCGCGCGATCTCCTCCCGCCGGACGGGCCAGCTCGCGATCACGAGCTCGCGGACGCTGAGGGAGAGGTGCACGGGCGCGAACTATGCCGCGCCCGTGCACCTCCGGGTCGGTTGCCCTGCTAGAAGACCTCGCAGAAGCCTTCGAGTACGTTCCCCGCCTCCTGCGCTTCGCGGAGCGGGTGCTGCCCGGCCGAGAAGAGGATTTCGCCGGTCCTCGGGTCGATCACGACCCGGCCGACGTCCCTCAACGCGGTCCCCGGCACGCGGGCCGCGAGGCCGGTCGCGACGATCAGCGGCCCCTCGTCCGTGAAGAGCGTGCGCTGCATGAACGAGTCTGGGCCCTCGCGGAACGACTGGCCCGTGGTCACGTTGGTGATCGTGTTGTCCTCCTGGATGTGGACCTGCACCTTCTGGAGGACGCCGTCGTTGTCGAAGAACCGGAACCGCTCGCCGCTCAGGTGGATCTCCCAGCGAAGGACGCCGCAGGACGTCGTGCCCTGAACGACCTGGTTCTGGGTCACGGTGTCTCTCACGGGCTGCGCGCCGGAGGCCGGGGCGGCGAGCGCGATCCCGGCGAGCACGACGATGGCCACGGGAAGCAAGCGCTTCAGCATCTGTTGCTCTCCTCTCGTTCGACAGAGGTTGTCCCCGGCGCCGCAGCCGCGAGGGATGGTAGACGATGCACCGAGGTCGTTCCAAATCGGCCGCCGAAGGCAGGAAGCAGGCGGCCCGGGAGGAAGTGCCCGGCGTGGACACGGCCCATGCGATCGAGCGCTTCCTCGAGAGCCCTGCGCTCTCGGACGGCACGCGCCGCGCCTACCGCGGCGACCTCGAGGAGTTCGCCGACTGGCTGCGCGCGAGGCGCCTCACGCTGGACGCCGTCGACGCGCGCGTCTTCTCGGAGTACGCGGCCGTGCTGGAGCCGACCGGCCGGGGCGTGTGCCGCGAAAGCTCGCGCCGACGACGCTCGCCAGGAAGCTCGCCGCGGTCCGCTCGCTCCTCCGCTCTGCGCTCGGGCCGGCGCGCGTCCCCGACCTCGCACTCGGTGGACGGCGCCGCCGGCGGCTTCCGCACGCGCCGAAACCCGCGGAGACCGACGCGCTGATCGGCCGATTCGAGCCCGGCGATCCACTCGGCCTGCGAAACCGCGCGCTCTTCGAGCTCGTCTACTCGGCTGGCCTCCGCGCACAGGAGGCGGTCGACCTCGAGCTTGCAGACGTGGAATTCGACGCCGAGCTCGTCCACGTCCGCGGCAAGGGCGGCAAGGAGCGCGTCGTCCCGCTCGGAGAGGAGGCTTCCTACCGCCTCCGCCTGTACCTCGAGGACGGGCGCCCGCAGCTCGCGCGCGGCGCCGAGAACCGCCTCTTCCTCTCGGCCCGCGGCCGGCCGCTCGACACCTCCACGCTCCGCCGGCTCCTCCCGAACCCCCACCGGCTCCGCCATGCGTTCGCGACGCGACCTCCTCGAGGGCGGCGCCGACCTGCGGACGATCCAGGAGCTGCTCGGGCACTCGTCCCTCTCCACCACCCAGATCTACAGCCACGTGGACGCGAAGCGCCTGCGCCGGGTCTATGACCGCGCCCACCCCCGCGCTTGACGTCGCGGTCGAGTCCTTCCTCGCACTGCTCGCCGCCCGGCGGGCGCCGAGGACAGTCGACGCGTACCGCCGCGACCTGCTCGGACTTCGCCGGGTTCCTCGAGCGATCGCCGAGCTCGGCGACGGCGCGACGAGGTTCAGGCATGGCTGACGCGAGCTGCGCGCCCGCGGGCTCTCGCCGAGCTCGGTCGCGCGCAAGGCCTCGGCGGCGCGTACGTTCTTCCGCCACCTCGTGCTCCTCGGGATCGCGCCCGGACAACCCGGCCGCGGACATGCCGCTTCCACGTCGTCGCGACAAGCTCCCTCGCTCGCTGACGCCGGGCGAGATCGAGCGGCTGATCGACGCCTCGAACGGGGTCGCGCCGAGGGCGCTGCGCGACCGCGCGCTCCTCGAGCTCCTCTACGGCGCCGGCCTGCGCGTGAGCGAGGCGGTCGGCCTCGACCGTGCGAGCATCGACCTGGAGAACCGTGTCGTCCGCTGCATCGGGAAGGGCGACAAGGAGCGGCTCGTCCCCCTCGGGCGCGAGGCCGTGGAGGCCGTGCGGCGCTACCTCTCCCGCGGCCGGCCCTACCTGGACAAGCGCCACCGGCCGGAGCTCTTCCTGAACGCCCAGGGCGGCGCGCTGACGAGAGCGGGCGCCTTCCTCATCCTTCGGCGGGTCGCGACGAAGGCCGGCCTCGATCCGACGCGCGTCCACCCGCATCTCCTGCGCCACTCGTTCGCCACGCATCTCCTCGAGGGCGGCGCCGACCTCCGCAGCGTCCAGGAGATGCTCGGCCACGCCGACCTCGGGACGACCGAGATCTACACGCACGTCTCCGAGCGGCGGCGGCGCGACACGTACTTCCGCGCACACCCGCACGCACGCCGGGTGAAGCGCTAGCGACTCCGCGGCCTTGGCCTTCTAGTGCCCGATCGACCGATGCGGCGGCCGCCCGCAGGTCCTTCTCCTCCGCGTTCTCGGCGAGGTGCTCGAGCAATGACGAGCGTGTCGCGTGCCGGCGAGCCGTTCTTCAGGCAAAGGATCGCGAGCCGCCGCACCGCCTGGTTCGGGTCCGCGTTCGCGAGCTCGTGCAGGAGCGGCCGCACGCTTGTTGACGAGGCCCGGGATGGTCGCGCGAGAGGAGCTCGAGCGAAAGGAGCGCCGAGCCTCGAACGGCCGGGCTCTCGTCCTCGAGGCCGCGCCGGAGGAGCTCGGTCTTCTGCGCGAAATCGGAGCTGGCCGATCGCGCGGAACGCGAGCGCACGCTCGCGGAAGTCCGGCGCTGCGCGCGGCGTGCTCGAGCTCCTCGTCGACGGCGCGGCGCAGGTCCGCGAGGGCACGCTCGTCGGGAGCCTCGGCGGCCTTCGCGGCGGCCTCGTCGAGCTTCAACGAGCGACCGTCGCGCCCGAGGCGACCTCGGACGCAGGGCGGCTACCGGGGCCGACGTACCGCGCCGACGGCCGGAAGAGCCGGCCCGTGCGCTTCTGCTCCAGGATGTGCGCCGACCAGCCCGGCGACGCGCGAGCAGGCGAACATTGCGGGCGCGAGCGGCGGCGGGATCTCGGCGACGTCGAGCACGACCGCCGAGTAGAACTCGACGTTCGTCGCGAGGACGCGATCCGGCGAGCGCTCCTGGAGCGCCCGGAGCGCAGCCTCCTCCAGCTCCTCGGCGACGTCGACGTTCGGTGCGTCGAGCTCCTTCGCGACGCGCTTCAGGAGACGAGAGCGCGGATCCTCGGCACGGTAGACGCGGTGACCGAAGCCCATGATCCGCTTCTTCTTCTCGAGCGCGTCCCGCACCCATTTCTCCGCGTCGCCCATCGCGGCGACCTCCTCCAGCATCGGCTTCACGTATGCGGGCGCGCCTCCGTGCAGCGGGCCGGAGAGGCGCCGACGGCGGCGGACAACGCCGCGCCGCAGTCGGCGCCGGTCGAGGCGACCACCCGCGCGGTGAACGTCGAGGCGTTGAGCCCGTGCTCGGCCGTGCAGATCCAGTAGGTGTCGATCGCCTTCACGTGCTTCGGGTCGGCCTCGCCGCGCCAGCGGAGAAGGAACTTCTCCGCAACGGTCTCGCCGCCGCGCGACGACGTCGTCGGGCGCAGGCTCCCGCCCGTCCGCGACCGCGGCCGACCGGGCGACGATCTCCATCATCAGCGCCGAGAGCCGGCCGAGGTCTTCGCGGGCCTGCTCGTCCGAGATCTCGTTCAGCTTGCCGAGGCTCCATTCGCCCGCGAGCCGCGCCGTCTCGGCCTGGAGATCGGCGGGCGCGTTCCCGGTCAGCCGCGCCGGTTCGTACGGCTCCGGGTCCGGCATCTTCGAGCCGAGGTCGTCGTCGACCAGGAGCCCCCAGACGCTACTCGTAGGGGTAGTGCCCGACGAGCTCCTCGATGTCGACGCCGCGGTAACGGAGCTGGCCGCCCTCGCGGTCGGGCTCGGCGATCTCCGTCTCGACCGCGACGACGCCCTCGAGGCCTGGCTTGAAGTCGCCCACGAGCCGCAATCTACCCGGACCGCAGAGCGCGACACCTTTCGTCGGGCCGTGTAGAGTCGCCCCGCCGATGGCGCACGCAGTGACGCTCATCCCCGGCGACGGCACCGGCCCCGAGATCGCGGAGGCGACCCGCCGCGTCATCGAGGCGACCGGAGCCGACATCGAATGGGACGTCCAGCACGGCGGGCGCCGACGTCATGGAAGAGCACGGCGGCAATCCGCTCCCCGAGCACGTGCTCGAGTCGATCCAGCGCAACGGCACGGTCGCGATCAAGGGACCGATCACGACGCCCGTCGGCACGGGCTTCCGCTCGGTCAACGTCGCGCTCCGGAAGACGCTCGACCTCTACGGCCAGGTGCGCCCTTGCAAGACGTACCCCGGCGTCCGCTCCCGCTACGAGGACGTCGATCTCATCGTCATTCGCGAGAACACCGAGGATCTGTACGCGGGCATCGAGTTCGAGGAGGGATCCGCCGAGGCGCGCGAACTGGCCGCGTGGCTGGGCGAGCATGGCGGCGACGATCCGACCCGGACTGCCGGCATCTCGATCAAGCCGATCTCGGTCACAGGAACGCGCCGCATCGTCGAGTTCGCGTTCGACTACGCGCGCCGGAACGGCCGCCGCAAGGTCACGGCCGTCCACAAGGCCAACATCATGAAGTTCACTGACGGGCTCTACCTCCGCGTCGCGCGCGAGGTAGCGGCGGAGAACCTCGACATCGAGTTCGACGACCGCATCGTGGACAACATCTCGATGCAGCTCGTGCAGCGGCCCGAGGAGTACGACGTCCTCGTCTGCCCGAACCTCTACGGCGACATCGTCTCCGACCTCGCGGCCGGACTCGTCGGCGGCCTCGGCCTCGCGCCCGGCGGAAACTTCGGCACGCACGCGGCGGTCTTCGAGCCGACGCACGGCTCGGCGCCCAAGTACACCGGCCAGAACAAGCGTGAACCCGATGGCGATGATGCTCTCCGGCGTGATGATGCTGCGCCACCTCGAGGAACGCGATCGCCGCCGACCGGCTGGAGAGCGCGATCGCGCCGTGATCGCCGAGGGCCGGAGCGTCACGTACGACATGAAGCCGTCCCGCGACGACCCGACCGCCGTCGGGACGAGCGACGTGGCGGACGCAATCATCGACGCGATGGGGGTGCGAGTTTGAGGCGCAAGGTGGCACGTCGTCGGCGCGGGCAACGTCGGCGCGACCGCGGCGCAGGAGATCGCGCGCCGCGACTACGCAGACGTCGTACTCGTGGACATCAAGGAAGGCCTCCCGCAGGGGAAGGCACTCGACCTGAACCAGGCCGGGCCGGTGCTCGGCTACGAGCCGAGCCTGACCGGCTCGAACGGCTACGACGAGACCGCGGGCTCGAACGTCGTCGTGATCACGGCCGGCCTTCCGCGAAAGCCCGGCATGAGCCGCGACGACCTCGTGACGACGAACGAGGAGATCGTCGCGACGCTGCGCCCTCGAGGCGGCCGAGCGCTCACCGGACGCGATCCTCGTGATCGTCTCGAACCCGCTGGACGCGATGTGCCACGTCGCCCGCGCCGCCACGGGCTGGCCGCGAGAGCGCGTCTTCGGCATGGCCGGGATCCTCGACACCGCGCGCTTCAGCACCTTCATCGCGTGGGAGACGGGCGCGTCCGCGAAGGACGTGACCGCGCATGGTGCTCGGCGGCCACGGCGACCAGATGGTGCCGGTCGTCTCCGCGACGACGGTGGGCGGCGTGCCGCTGACGCAAGCTCGTACCGGCCGACCGGATCGAGGCCATGGTCGAGCGCACCCGCAAGGGAGGCGGCGAGCTGGTGGAGCTGCTCGGCACGTCGGCCTGGTACGCGCCCGGCGCCGCCGCCGCGCAGATGGTCGACGCGATCGTGCTCGACCAGAAGCGGCTCCTCCCGTGCACCGCCTACCTCGAGGGCGAGTACGGGATCGACGGGCTCTACATGGGCGTCCCCGTGAAGCTCGGCGCCGGCGGCGTCGAGGAGATCGTCGAGCTCGACCTGACGAGCGAAGAGCGCTCGCAGCTCGACGCCTCCGCGGGCGCCGTCCGCGAGGTCGTCGCGGTTCTCCGGCACGGCGGCTGATTCGCATCCGCACAATGTCGGAGTGAAACGACTCTTCGGGGTCGTCGCCGATCCTGCTGGTGGTCGGCGGCGTCCTCTTCTTCGTCCCCTCCGACCACTACCTCTTCCTGCCCGACCGGCGCGGCCGGTCGACCCGCTCGTGAGGTTCCGGGCGAGGGCAGCGAGCCGAACGCCGGACGGGGACGGCATCTACATGGTCGACATCCTCGTCCGTAAGGCGAATCTCTGCTCGAGCGACTCTTCCCGGCAGGTCCAGGAGGGCGCCTCGCTCGCCCCGCCCGAGGCCGTTCAATCCCGCGGCGTGAGCGAGACGCAGCGACGCAAGGAGAGCCTGAACGAGATGTCCCGCTCCCAGGAGGTCGCCGTCACGGTCGGCGCTCCGGAGCTCGGCCAGCGCGTGCGAGGTCGACGCGATCGGAGCCGAGGTCGTGACCGTCGTCCCCGGCCAGCCCGCCGACGGGAAGCTCGAGACCGGCGACTTCATCGTGGAAGCGAGCGGGAAGCGCGTGCGGTCGCCGGCCGATCTGCGGGATGCGATGGAGGCCGTCGAGCCGGGGCAGACGACGTCGAGCGTGGTCGTCGAGCGCGACGGGAATCGGCGACCGATTCGACCTCGACACGCGTCCGGTCGGAGGAGCCGTGACCGTGCGATCTTCGGCGTCATCGTCGAGCAGGCGGCCGACTTCGAGTTCCCGCTGGACATCGAGATCGACGCCGGCGACATCGGCGGGCCGTCCGCGGGCCTCGCCTTCGCGCTCGACGTCGTGGACGAGCTCGGCGAGGACATCGATCGCGGCCGGCGCATCGCGGCGACCGGCACGATCGGCCTGACGGGACGTCGGCCCGATCGGCGGCATCAAGCAGAAGACGATCGGGGCGCGGCGGGCCGGCGCCGACCTCTTCCTCGTCCCGGACGGGAATGCCGCCGAGGCGCGCAAGAACGCCGACGGCCTCGGATCGTCCCCGTCTCGACGTTCGAGGAGGCGCTGGCGGCGCTCGAGTCCGGCTAGACGGTCACGGCCGCGGCTTCACGGACGAGCCCGCGAGACGGGCGATGCCGTCGTCGATCTCGTCCGCCGTGGCGAAGCTGAACGCGAGCCGCGCCGACTCCTCGCCGCCTGCGTCCAGGTAGAAGTCGGAGCCCTTCACGAACGTGACGCCTTCGCCCTCCGCGCGGGCGAGAAGCGAGGTCGCGTCGACGCCCGGGAAGTCGAGCCAGAGGAAGTAGCCGCCCTCCGGCTCGTTCCACGTCGCGCCCTCCGGAAGCTCGCGCGCGAGCGCGCGGATCATCGCGTCGCGCCGGATTCGCAGCCCCTCGCGCACCGCGCTCGAGGTTCGGCTCGAAGACCCCGTCCGCCGCGAACTCGGCGAGCGCCGCCTGGACGAAGATCGACGGCGAGACGTAGTTCTCGAGCACGTAGCCCTCGATCGCCGGCGACGAGCTCCTCCGGCGAGGATCACGTAGCCGACACGGATCCCGGGCGCGACCGTCTTCGAGAACGAGCTCAGGAAGATGCACGCCCTCGCCGCCGGCGAGCTCGAAGAGCGTCGGCAGCGGCTCGCCCTCGAAGCGCAGAAGCCCGTACGGGTCGTCCTCGAGGACCGTCGCGCCGCGTCGACCGCGCGAGCTCCGAGCAGGCGGTCGCGGTTCTCGCGAGAGAGCGTGCGGCCGCTCGGGTTCTGGAAGGTCGGGATCGTGTAGACGACGCTTCGGGCCGGGCGTCGCCTCGAGCGCGACCGCGAGCGCGTCCACGTCGAGCCCGTCCTCGCGAAGCGGGATCGCGACGCAGCGCGCGCCGATGGCTCGCAGGATCCCGAGCGAGCGGTCGTAGCAGGGCGCCTCGACGAAGACGCGTCGCGTCCTCCGGCGACGAAGTGGCGGGCGACGAAGTTGAACCCCTGGAGCGAGCCCGTCGTGAGGACGACCCGAGCCGGGTCGACGCCGTGGCGCCCGGCCGACCCAGCTCGCGGAGCGGCGGGTAGCCGGAGGGCGGCCCGTAGTTCAGCGCCCGGGCACCGTCCTTCCGCGCCGCCTCGAGCGCGCACGCGCCGAACGCCTCGGCCGGAAGCAGATCCGGCCCGGGAATCCCGCGGGCGAACGAGATGACGGCCATGGAGTGAGTCTAGTGAGCGTGGCGGGTGGCCCGATCGCGCCGCCGCGCACTCACGCCGGCCGGGCCGGACCGACCTTGTGTTGCATCACTTTCGACACCTGGCCGTGCGACGTACGCGGAGCTCTGGCGTCTCCTCCGGCCTGTGGCTCAGCGCCTGGGATGCCGGCCGCCGACGTACTGGCTCGTGCGCCGACGCGCGATCGAGAACCGAGGCGCGGCGCGGCGGCGGGTGGAACCCGGGCACCCCTCCGTCAGGCGCGGGCGCCGACGGCGTCGGCCACGAGCTGGGCGACCTCGGTCGGGTTCGTCCCGACGCGGACGCCCCGCGCCTCGAGCGCTTCCTTCTTCGCCTCGGCCGTCCCCGCGGAGCCCGAGATGATCGCGCCGGCATGGCCCATCGTCTTGCCGGGCGGGGCGGTGAAGCCGGCGATGTAGGCGACGACCGGCTTCGTCATCTGCTCGCCGATGAACTCGGCCGCCTTCTCCTCCTCGGCGCCGCCGATCTCGCCGACCATGACGACGAGCTCGGTCTCCGGGTCGGCCTCGAACTTCTCCAAGAACGTCGATGAAGGACGAGCCCGACGACCGGGTCGCCGCCGATCCCGACGATCGTGGACTGGCCGACTCCGAGCTGGGTCAGCTCGTGCCCGATCTGGTAGGTCGAGCGTGCCGGAGCGAGAGACGAGCCCGACGTTGCCCTCGCGGAAGATCTCGGCCGGGATGATCCCCACGTTGCGCCTTCCCCGGCGAGAGGACGCCGGGGCAGTTCGGCCCGACAAGCGTGATCTCGCGAGGGCGGACGTAGTTGTAGACGCGAAGCATGTCGTGAGCCGGGATGCCCTCGGTGATGCAGATGACCGTCCCGATTCCGGCGTCGACCGCCTCGTAGATCGCGTCGGCGGCGAAGCGGGCCGGGACGAATACCATCGCGGTGTTCGCGTCCGTCTCGTCCACGGCGCGGCGCACCGAGTCGAAGACCGGGATGCCGGAGACGTCCTGCCCCGCCCTTTCCCGGCGTGACGCCCGCGACGACGTTCGTCCCGTACTCCTTGTTGCGGGTCGCGTGGAACGACCCCTCACGCCCGGTAACCCCCTGGATCACGAGTCGCGTCTCCCGGTCGACGATGATCGCCATCTACGCGGCCTCCGCGAGCTCGACGGCGCGCTCGGCCGCCGAGAGCATCGTCTCCTCGACGTAGAGGTTCGCGGGCGCCGCATCCACGAGCATCCGCCGCCCCTCCTCGGCGTTCGTGCCGTCGAGGCGGACCACGATCGGGTGGCGGATCTCCATCCGTCCGAGCGCCTCCAGGATCCCGCGCGCGACCTCGTCGCAGCGCGTGATGCCTCCGAAGATGTTGAAGAGGATCGATCGGACCTGGCCGTCCGCGGTGATGACCTCGAGCGCGTCGACGACGCCCTCCGCGTCGCCCCCGCCGCCGAGGTCGCAGAAGTTCGCGGGGCGCCCGCCCGCCTGCGCGATCACGTCGAGCGTGGACATCACGAGGCCGGCGCCGTTCCCGAGGATCCCCACCTCGCCGTCGAGCTTCACGTACGTGACGTCCTTCTCCCGCGCGGCCCGCTCCTCGGGCGGATACGCGTCGAGATCCCGCATCTCCGCGATGTCCTGGTGCCGGTAGAGCGCGTTGTCGTCGACCGTGAACTTGGAGTCGAGCGCGCGCACCTCTCCCTCCGGCGTGACGATGAGCGGATTGATCTCGCAGAGCATCGCGTCCGACTCGACGAAGGCGCGGTAGAGCTTCTCGACGAGCGCGAGAACCTGTTTCTGCTCGCCCGGATCGGTGAGACCGGCCTCGAAGCAGAGCCGGCGCGCCTGGTACGGCTGGAAGCCCTCGAGCGGATCGACGTGCAGCTTCGCGAGCGCCTCCGGGCTCTGCTCGGCGACCTCCTCGATGTCCACGCCGCCACGGGTCGTGAACATGAAGAGCGGCTTCTTCTCGCCCCGGTCGAACGTGACCGAGAGGTAGTACTCCTTCGCGATCTCCGAGGCCTTCTCGATCCAGACCTTCTTGACGACATGGCCGCGGATATCCATCCCCAGAATCGCGCGCGCGTGCTCCTCCGCCTCGGCGGGCGCGGCGGCGAGCTTGATGCCGCCGGCCTTGCCGCGGCCGCCGGTCAGCACCTGAGCCTTCACGACGACCTGGCCGCCGAGCGCCTCGGCTGCCGCTCGGGCTTCCTCCGGAGTGGCGGCCGGCCGGCCGTCGGAGACGGGGATGCCGAACTGCTTGAAGAGCTCCTTGCCCTGGTATTCGTAGAGGTCCACCGGCGCGCGAGTCTATCCGGCACCCCGCCAGACCGCGTGGTACGGCTAGCCGTACCTTCGGCCGCCCGGCCCGGGACTACAGTTGACGCAAGGTGGACGCGATTGTCGTCGAGGGGTTGGAGAAGACCTACCCGAAAGACGTTCGCGCGCTCGACGGGGTCAACTTCGCCGTGCGCGAGGGCGAGATCTTCGGGCTGCTCGGGCCGAACGGCGCGGGCAAGTCGACGACCGTTCGCGTCCTCGCGACGCTGACGAAGCCGGACGCCGGGCGCGCGGTCGTCGCGGGCCACGACGTCCAGCGCGACGCGGCGGCCGTGCGGCGCTCGATCGGCTACGTCGCCCAGCAGTCCGGGGTGGACGTCGCTGCCACCGGCCGCGAGAACCTCACGCTGCAGGGGCACGTCCAGGGCATGCGCGGGGCCGAGCTCAGGGCCCGAGTCGACGACCTTCTGGACTCGCTCGGCCTCGCCGAGGCGGGCGGCCGGATCGTCCGCACCTACTCGGGCGGGATGCGCCGCCGCCTCGACATCGGCCTCGGGCTCATCCACTCGCCCCACGTCCTCTACCTCGACGAGCCGACGACGGGCCTCGACCCCGTCGCCCGCGCGGAGATGTGGGACGAGCTCGACCGGCTGAAGGCCCGCGAAGGGCTCACCGTGCTCCTGACGACGCACTACCTGGAGGAGGCCGACCGGCTCGCCGAGCGCGTCGCCATCTTCAGTCGCGGCAAGGTTGTGATCGAAGGTCGGCCCGAGGATCTCAAGCGCGAACTGCGCGGCGACGCCGTCACGATCGAGCTCGCAGACGGAATGCTCGACGACGCGGAGGCCGCCATCCGCGCGCTCGCGGCCGTGCACGAGACGGCCGGCGACGGCCGGATCCTCCGCGCGCGGGTCGAGAACGGCGGCCGCGCCGTGCCCGGAATCCTCTCCACGCTGGAGGGACGCGGGATCGGCGTCGAGTCGGTCACGGTGTCACGCCCTTCGCTCGACGACGTCTACCTCCACTTCACCGGGCGCGACTTCAGGACGGAGGACGAGGCAGGGACCACCTGATGGTTGATCGGCAATTCCGCCACCACAATCACCGAACAACCATCACATGACGACGGCGATCGAGCACACCTGGTTCATGCTCGTCCGCCACACGATGAACCTCGTCCGGCAGCCGGCGTGGATCTTCATCCTGCTCGTCCAGCCGCTCATCTGGATCCTGCTCTACAGCCAGCTCTTCCGGCGTATCACCGACCTTCCAGGCTTCGACACGTCGTCGTACATCCAGTTCCTGACGCCGGGGATCGTGGTCATGACGGCCTTCTTCAGCGGAAGCTGGAACGGCATGTCGATGATCAACGACCTCGACCGGGGCGTGATCGAGCGCTTCCTGGCGACGCCCGTTCGCCGCAGCTCGCTCGTCCTCGGGCACGTGGCACAGGTTGCCGTCAACGCGTGGATCCAGGCGATCATCGTCCTCGGGATCGGCTGGCTCCTGGGCGCGCGGGTCGCGAGCGGGGTGCTCGGCTGGATCGTGATCCTGCTCGTCGCCGGCCTCGTCGCCGCGCTCTTCTCGGGCCTCTCGCAGGGGATCGCGCTCTTCGCGCGGCGCGAGGAGACGATGATCGCTGTCGCCAACTTCATCGGCCTCCCGCTGATCTTCATCTCCTCTGCGCTGATCGCGGAGGACCTCATGCCCGAGTGGATGCAGTGGGCGGCGCGGTTCAACCCGGTCGAGTGGGGCATCGTGGCATCCCGCGAGGTGATGATGCCGGGCACGGACTGGGACCGGGTCGCGCTCTACTCTGCGCTCCTCGCCGCCGTGACGGCCGTGACGGCGGCATTCGGAACCTGGGCGTTCCGGGCGTACCGCCGGACGCTGTAGCGTGCACGTGCCGCAATCCCGACCAGGAGGAGCCATGTCGACCCTTCGTGACGACGACATCCTGACCAGCGTGGAAGGCGCGGTCTCGCCGCAGTCCGCCGACGACGCGGACGCAGACGACGCCGACGCGGACGACTCGGACTCGGACGACTCGGACTCGAGCGACCGCGCCGACACGACGGACGATGCCGACACCGTCGACCCGGACACCGGGCCCGCCGACTCCGGCAGCTAGAACGAGCTCGGCGCTGGCGCGCTGCGTCGCGCCTCTCGCGGCCGACGCGTTCCTCGCCGCGTACTGGGAGCGCCGGCCGCTCGTCGTCGAGCGCGGCGGCGAGGCGCGCTTCGACGATCTCCTCTCCGAGGGAGACGTCGAGGAGCTCGTCTCGGCGGGCAGCCTCCGCTCCCCGGCGTTCCGGCTCGTCAAGGCCGGCGAGGACATCCGTCTCTCGGACTACGCGGTCGACATCCCGTGGCGGCCCAGCGCGTTCACGAAGACCGCCGACGCGGGGAGGATCGCGGCGGCGTTCGCCGAGGGTGCGACGATCGTCGTCCAGGGGCTCCACCACTGGTGGCGGCCGCTCGCGCTGTTCTGCCGTGGCCTCGAGGCGGAGCTCGGCCACCCGGCCCAGGCGAATGCCTACTGGACGCCGCGCGCCTCGCAGGGACTGCCGATCCACCATGACACGCACGACGTCTTCGTCCTCCAGGTGGCAGGGGAGAAGCGGTGGCTCGTCTACGAACCCGTCTGGGAGCTGCCGCTGCGCGAGCAGCGCTACTCGGAGGCGATGGGCGAGCCGGGCGAGCCCGTCCACGACGTGACGCTCCGCGCCGGCGACACGCTCTACCTGCCCCGGGGCTGGCTACACCAGGCGGTCACGTCAGAGACCGACTCGCTCCACCTGACGCTCGGGGTGAACGTCTACACCGTGGATCGAGGCGGTCCGCGCGGCGCTCTCCGACTGCGAGGACGAGCTCGCGCTCCGCCGCTCGGTGCCGGAGGACGGCGAGGGCGGCCGGGAGCTCCTGGATCTCATCTCGGAGCGGCTCGCACCCGAGGCGGTCGCCCGGCGGAGGCGGCGCCGGTTCGTGCGGACGCGCCGGCCGGTGCTCGACGGCCAGATCGCCCAGCTTCGCGCCCTGGACGGAGCTCGACGGCGACAGCGAGGTCGAGCGGCGCCCGACCGTGATCGGCGAGCTCTCCGAGGCGAACGGCACGCTGTCGCTCCTGTTCGAGGGGAAGACGCTCACGCTTCCCGCGCACGCGCGCGCGGAGCTGGAGGCACTGGCGGTCGGCGACGGCCCGGTGCGTCTTGGCGAGTTGCCCGGCGGGCTCGACGAGGAGGGCCGGCTGGTACTCGTCCGCCGGCTCGTCCGCGAAGGCTTCCTCCGGATCGTCGGGGTCTAGGAGGGTTTGGCGGAACGCCGCTCGTTTCTCGGGGTGCGATGGTCGTTCCGAGGCAAGGACGCAGGGAGCGCTCGATAGCAGCGCGATCGACGCGGCTGAGGACGCCCGTCCTCGGGACGAGCAGCGCGGCCCGAGGGCAAGCCTGTGTTTCGTCAAACCCTCCTACTAGTCGATCCGGCGATACGCCGTCGCCACGTGGCGGACCGGTCGCTGCGGGCGCGGGGACGTGCACGTGAGGTACGTCGCCTCGGTGCCTCGCTCCGCGACCACGTCGACCTCGTGCAGGGAACCGGCCGCGGCGGCCTGGAAGCGTATCCTCGACGCGTCCTCCCCCGCCGCCTCGATCGAGTCGAGGAGCAGGTCGTCGAAGCCGAGGAGGCCGGTCTCCTGGCGGATGCGCCGCTCGGCCGCCTGGGCGGCGAAGCCGTAGCAGCAGCGTCCGCGGTAGTGCTCGAGCTCGATGCGCCCCGCAAGGTACTCGTCGAGGAGGCTCCAGACGTCGCGCCGCTCCACCCGCCCGTAGTAGAGCCCTTCCGGCAGGCAGACGACGTTCCCGGCGAACCGGTCGCCGCCGACGTGCGTCGACTGCCAGACCCAGGCTTCGTCGACTTCGTCGCAGAGCTCGTCGTAGAGCGGGCGGCCGTACTTCGCGCAACACCGGTCGCGCTTCCCGTGCGTGCAGACCACGAGGAGGGGATGGTCGAGCGGGTGTCCCGGCGGCGACGAGTCGAGGCCGGCCGCGAAGTCGAGTCCGAGCAGCTCCTCGTAGGACTCGATCTCGAGTCGGTAGAACCGCCGCTCGCGTTCGCGCGTGCGTCCGTAGAAGACGGCGAGCCCCTCGTGAGCGCGACGCGCCGGCCGCCGGAGGAACAGCAGGCGGGAGCGCGGCATGGCGGCGAGCTGCGCGCGCACGTGCGCCTTGATCTCGTCCGTGAGGGCGCACTCGGCGAGCGTGTCGCGGGGCCAGAGACCCCGGTACTCGACGGCAAGCCAATGCTCGACGTGGCTCGCCGTCGCGGCGAGCGGCTCGGCGTGCTCGGCGGACACCTCCGCGCAGAGCGCGCGACCCGAGTGGACGGCCCGCTTGGGCCCGGCGAGGATCTCGGTCACGCACCCACGATACCCGCGGGTGTAAGGGGCGCCTTACATCAGCTCGTCCGGCTCGGCTCCGTCGGCGCTCACGACGCAGATCACCTGGCCGGTCTTGACGGCCTCGCCCGCGGCGACGGAGAGACCGGTGACTACGCCGTCGCGATGGGCACGGATCTCGTTCTCCATCTTCATCGCCTCGATCACGCAGATGATGCGGCCCGCCTCGACCTCGTCTCCCTCGGCGACCTCGACGGCGAGCACGGTGCCCTGCATCGGGCTGACGAGCGCCTCCTTCGCGGCCGAGTGGGGCGAGCCGGGGGCGCGGGTTCGGGTGCGACGGCGCCGCGCCAGCTCGACGTGCGGTGGCTCGGGCTCGACGAGGGTCACGTCGTACCGGCGACCGTCCACCTCGACTCCGAGCGGGCGGCCGCGTGTCCGGCGCCGGTCCGTCTGAGCGACGTCGGGTGCGGCAGGCACGAGCTCACGCGCCCGCGTCGCGAGCTCCTCGGACTCGACGATGCCGTGGCAGGTGGAGCCCTCGACGAAGCAGGGGTGCTCGAGCAGCGCGCGGTGGAACCCGACGAGCGTGGTCACGCCCTCGATCACGTACTCGCCGAGCGCGCGCAGCATTCGTCGCCGCGCCCGCTCCCGGTCCGTGTCCCAGACGCAGAGCTTCGCGATCATCGGGTCGTAGATCCCGCTCACCTCGGAGCCTGCCTCGACTCCCGAGTCGACCCGTACCCCGGCGCCGGCGGGCTCGCGGTAGGCGGTGATCGTCCCGGGCGTCGGCAGGAAGCCGGCGGCGGCGTCCTCGGCGTTCACCCTGCACTCGATCGCGTGGCCGCGCAGCACGACGTCCTGCTGGGAGACCGAGAGGGGCGCGCCCGCGGCGATCAGCACCTGCTCGCGAACGAGGTCGATGCCGGTCGCGAGCTCGGTCACCGTGTGCTCGACCTGGATGCGTGTGTTCATCTCGAGGAAGTAGTAGTTCCCATCGCGATCGAGGAGGCCCTCGATCGTTCCCGCGCTCCGGTAGCCGACCGCGCGGGCCGCGTCGAGGGCGATCCGCCCGATCCTCTCGCGGAGCTCCGGACCGACCGCGGGCGACGGCGTCTCCTCGACGAGCTTCTGGTGCCGGCGCTGAATCGTGCAGTCGCGTTCGCCGAGATGGATCGCATTTCCGTGGCCGTCGGCCAGCACCTGGACCTCGACGTGACGCGGATCCTCAATCAGCTTCTCGACGTAGACCGTCGGATCCGAGAAGTAGGCCTCGCCCTCACGGCGCGCCGAGGCGAGAGCGCGTTCGGCCTCGGCCGGGGACGCGACGACTTTCAGCCCTTTTCCCCCTCCTCCGGCGGACGCCTTGACGGCGAGCGGCCATCCGAACTGGTCGCCGAGCCTGACGAGCTCGTCGACCGAATCCACGGGATCGGTCGTCCCGGGAATGACCGGAACGCCGGCGCCCGACATGAGCCGGCGCGCCTCCACCTTCGACCCCATCGCCTCGATCGCGTCGGGCGGGGGGCCGATCCAGACGAGGCCCGCCTCCTCGCAGGCGCGGGCGAAGCCGGCGTTCTCGGCGAGGAAGCCGTAGCCGGGATGGATCGCCTCCGCCCCCGCTCGCCGGGCCGCGTCGATCACGCTGTCGCCGTTCAGGTAGCTCTTTGCGGGCGGCGGGGGGCCGATCAGGAACGCCTCGTCCGCGGTCCGCACGTGCAGCGATCCACGATCCGCCTCGGAGTACACGGCGACCGAGTCGATGCCGAGCTCGCGCAGCGTACGGAAGATGCGGACGGCGATCTCGCCGCGATTCGCGACGAGAACCTTCGAGAAGTCTCGGACGTCGGGCATTCGCCGCCCTATTCTGTCCACCGTGAGCTTCGCGAACCAGCTCACGGTCGCACGCACCGCGGCCGTGCCGGTGGTGATCCTCCTCTTCGCATGGGACTTTCCCCACCACGACTACCTGGCGACGGCCCTGTTTGCCGTGGCGATGGCGACGGACTGGCTGGACGGCTGGTGGGCGCGGCGAACCGGCGAGTCGTCCGACCTCGGCCGCCTGCTCGACCCTGTCGCGGACAAGATCCTCGTCATGGGCACACTCATCGTGCTCGTCGGCGAGGTCTTCCCCGGGTGGATCGTGGCCCTCATCGTGGTCAGGGAGATTCTCGTCTCCGGCCTCCGTCTTGCGGCGCTCGAGCGCGGCATCGTGATCGGCGCGCGCGACCTCGGGAAGCTGAAGACGTGGTCGCAGGCCATCGCCGCGGGCCTCGGCGGGCTCGCGGCAGGCGGCGCCCTGAGCGACGACGTGGCCGTGATCGCGCTCTCCGTCGCGCTCGTCCTCACCTGGGTCTCCGGTCTCGACTATGCGCGAAACGCGCCGCGGGTCCTCCGTGGACGACAACCTGCGTAGTTTCCGCACGTCCGACACGGACGCGGTCGTCGAGCTCTCCCGCGCCGCGATCGCCCGTCCGGAGCTCCAGGTCGGCAACCCGATCTGGACGACCCGCGAGGAGCTCGAGACGGAGGTCGCCGACTGGGACCCGCCGGCCACGGAGACCCTCTGCGTTGCGGAGGAGGACGGGCACGTGGTTGCGTTCGGCGGTGTGGAGCTCCCGCGCGGCTTCCCGCACGCGGAGCTCTTCGGGCCGCTCGTGGCGCCGGCGTCGCGCGGGCACAAGCTCGGCGAACGCATCCTCGAAGCATCGATCGAACGGGCGCGGGAGACCAAGGCGGACGCACTCGTCTGCGCCGTCGGAACGAGGAACACCGGGGGCCGGGCTCTCGTGGAGCGCCACGGCTTCCGGTCGCGCGGACGCCCGCAGGCCACGTACCGCCTGCGCCAGGAGGATCACCGCCCGCTCGAGTAGCTCGCCGGCCGGCGTCGAGGTCCGCAAGGCGGTACCCGACGACATGCAGGAGGTCTACGCGCTCTACGAGGAGTGCTTTCCCGAGGGCCGCTTCCCCGAGACGGTCTGGCGCGACAACATCGAGAACGAGACCGTGTACGCGGCCGAGCACGGGGGCCGCATCGTCGCCGTTCTCAACATCGATCCCTCCGACCGCTGGATCTACCACGTGGGCGTCACGACGAGCGAGCGCAAGCGCGGGGTCGGCTCGTCCCTCCTCAGCCGGTCGCTCGAGGACTACTGGAGCCTCCACCCCGGCCACGCGCTGGGCCTCGACGTCGACGGGGACAACGTTGCGGCGATCCGACTCTACCGCCGGCAGGGCTTCGCCCCCTGGCTCGTCCTGCAGACGTTCGAGCTTCCCCTCTAGCCCGCTCCCCGGCGACCGCTGAGGCCGGGCGGCTGCACTAGTCGGCGCTCGAGTCGGGAGCGTCGGTCGCTTCGCGGATCCCGGCGCGCCACCACTCGCTTCGGCGCCTCGGCTCGGCTCCGTCCGCTGCGGCCCTGAGCGCCGCCTCTACCGCCTCGCGTTGCTCGGGCGAAGGGTCGGGGGTGATCTCGAGCCGAGGTCGCCCCCCGGCGGGTGAATCCTTCCCGGGACCGGTTACGCTCTCGTCACCCGCGCGCGCGTCTTGGCTGCCTGGAGCCACCCGCGGCATTGTCGGCACCCGTCGCACGGGCCGCAACTCAAGGGAGGGCGGCCGCCCGACGATTCGAAGCGGATGCGCCGATTCGCCACCGTCCTCGTCGTGCTCGCGATCCTCGTCGCGGCTCCCGCGGCGTCCGGGCGTTCCTGGGCGCAGCCGCAGATCGCGCGGCGGTGAAGAGCGGGCTCATGGGCCCGCTGTTGGAGCGATTCCACTCGAACGCGACTCTCACCGAAGGCGAGCTCGCGCAGATCGTCGGCGGGATCACCCAGAAGCGACAGGTGCCTGCAGATCTCATCGGCGTACCCTCCAGCGGCGGCTTCGACTGCTCGGGGTTCGTCCGGCGCGTGTACAGCTGGAGGCATGGGCAGGCGCGCCCTGGCTGGGATCGACGCTCCACGGACGCACGACGTTCGGTTTGCAGGGGCCGTCGGCCCATTGCCGAAGCCAGTCTCGGGTAGGTTCTCCCCCGCTCCGGCGGGGTCGAGACGGTTTCCGTGGCGAGAGCATATCCCCCCCAAACGGGGGATGCCGGCCGGGCTCGACTTCCGGATACTGCCCAGACGCACCCACCACACGTGGAGGAGAGACATGCTGCATTGGAAGAACAGGCTTACGGTCGCAGCCGCCGCGGCGCTCGTCGTGCTTGGCGCCCTGGGCGGATTCGGCTGGACCTGGTACTAAGCCGACGCGGGCCTTGGACGCAATGGGAAGCGCCCAGGCTGTTTCGCTAGGCGGACAAATCCTGTCCGCCTGGGCGCGCTCACCCCTGGCCAGGCCTCGCATGCAAAAGGTCCTGCCGATCATCGTGCCGGTGACGTTCGCCGGCCTTGCGGCCCTCGTGGCGGCCGGAGCGGTCGTCGCGGGGGCGTCGTTCTCGCTCACACAGCTGCTCGGAATCGCCGTACTCGTCCTCGGCGCCACGCTGGCCGAGGCCTTCCCGGTTCCGATCGAGCTCGAAGGCGTTGCGGCCGGCGGAGTCTCGCTGGCAGCGGTGTTCATCGTCGGCGCGGCCGTCCTGTACGGCTGGGCTCCGGCGGTCATCGTCGCGTTCCTCTCCCTCGCCGCCGTCCAGATCCGGCAGCGGCGCGGGTTCGACCGGCTGCTGTACAACGGCGCGGTGTACGCACTGAGCGGAGCTGCCGCGGGTGCGGCGGCCGGTGTCGCGCGGACCGGCGACGACCAGGTTGCTCTGCTTCTCGCCGCGGTCGTGCTCGGATCCGCGGCCTTCTACGTC
Source organism: uncultured Actinomycetes bacterium (assembly GCA_963824775.1). GTDB lineage: Bacteria > Actinomycetota > Thermoleophilia > Gaiellales > Gaiellaceae > CAWGQF01. The sequence continues at coordinate 16,717 of CAWGQF010000013.1, read as the reverse complement.
ACGAACGTCACCCTGATCGCGGCGGTCGTAGCGCGCGTCGCCGACGAGCGCTTCGTCGGGCTCGTCCGCCGGTCGGTCTACTCGACGATCATCCCGTTCTCGATCATGGCCTCCGTCAGCCTCATGCTGACCGCGCTCTGGCACCACTCGCCGCTCCTTTCAGCGGCGCTCGTCGGGCCACTCGTCGCCGTCGCGCTCTACCAGCGCTCGGTGCACGAGGCGCTCAGCGCAGTGCGGCTCGCCCTGACCGACCCGCTTACCGGCCTCGGGAACCACCGGCACTTCCACGAGCGGCTGCAGCGCGACCTCGACACGGCCCAGGATGGCGGCACCCCGCTCGCGCTCTGCCTGGTCGACATCGATGACTTCAAGCACGTAAATGACCGGTATGGCCACCCGGTCGGCGACCGCGTCCTCGAGCAGGTGGCGTCCCGTCTGCGCCAGGGCGGCGAGGCTTTCCGCCTCGGCGGCGACGAGTTCGCGCTGCTGCTCCCCGGGAAGAGCAAGCACGAGGCGCTCGCGGTCGCAAACCTCGTGCTCGAGCGGATCGGCGCGATGGAGTGCGAGCACGGCGAGCGGACGACGCTCTCCGCCGGGATCGCGGCCTACCCCGAGCACGGCCTCGACCGAAGCGAGCTCGTCCGCGTCGCCGACAGCGCGCTCTACTGGTCGAAGGAACAAGGAAAGGGATGCGCGTCGATCTACCGCTCCGACGTCATCGAATTCGACGAGCTGCGCCTGGTCGCGCAGGAGGGCGACCGCCGCGCGCGCTTCCTCGCCGCGGCCGGCCTCGCGCGCGCGATCGACGCGCGTGACGCCTACACGGGCGAGCACTCGGCGGAGGTGGGCGGGCTCGCCGGCCGGATCGCGGCCCACATGGGACTCGACGCGGAACAGGTCGAGCTGCTCAGGCTCGCGGGAAGCCTCCACGACGTCGGCAAGCTTGCGATCCCGGAGGACATCCTGCGCAAGCCGGGGCCGCTGAGCGAGGCCGAGCGTCTGGTGCTCGAGCGGCATCCGCAGATCGGCTTCCGGATGCTCGACTCGCTGGGAATCGAGCCGGTCGCATCGTGGGTGCGCCACCACCACGAGCGCTGGGACGGTCGCGGCTACCCCGACCGCCTCGCAGGCGACAGCATCCCGCTCGGAGCCCGGATTCTCTTCGTCGCCGACGCCTACGACGCGATGACGACCGAGCGCGTCTACCGGGGCCGCCTGTCCCACGAGGCGGCTGTGCGGGAGCTCGAGCGGTGCGCCGGCACGCAGTTCGACCCACACGTGGTCGAAGCCTTCAAGGCGGAGATCGACGACGCGGGCGGCGCGCACGAGCCAGCCCTGGCCCTCGCGGCCTCCGGTCGCTAGCTCAACCTCTATCGTGCCCCGCGTGGGGTACGCCGTCGGGTCGATCGACGAGCTGGGCGACGGGGTCTTCCGAAAGGTGCGTCAGGCTCTCGGCGTCACTGCGTTCGGGGCGAACGGGATGGTGCTGGAACCCGGAACCGGTTGGTTCTCTCACTACCACGACGAGCAGGACGAGCTCTACTTCGTCCACAGCGGGCTGGCCGGCTTCGAGGTCGACGGCTCGCGCCTGGAGCTCGGGCCGGCAGCCTCGTCCACGTGGAGGCGGCGACGCCGCGACGCGTCTGGAACGCCGGGGACGAGGATCTCGTCCTCTTGATTCTCGGAGGGAAGGACGGCTACGTCGGCCGGGACGGCCACATGGTCGACCCGGCGGACGAGGATCGCCGCCGCGCATTCGCGGCCGGCGACGAGTCCGTGATCCGGCTCCCGTCGGAGCAGTAACGTGCCGAAGGCATCGAGCGGACTCCTCGTCTCCGGGCTCGTTCTCCTCGTTGCCGCGGCCGTGGTCGAGGCGATGCCGTTCGGACTTCCGTCTCCCGGTTCCGACGCCCGCCCGACACCCGCGCGCGACACGTCGGCCGATCCGGCGGCCGAGCTCGCTCAGGCTGGTCTCCGCGGGCAGGTGGTGTTCCGTGATCGTGCCTGCGCGCGCTGGGTGCTCGAGCTGCCCTCCGACCGAGCACGTCGCGTGGATGCACGTCGCGTGGACGCTCGGCGGGCGTGCGGGAGGATCGAGCGCCGGGTCAGCCCGAGTGGTAGCTTCATCGCCGTCCCCGGCCGAGACGGCCATGTCGAGCTTCGCGGCCGGGACGGTGAGGTGGTCACACCCGCCGACCTGAGCGGCGACCGGCTCGGGCATCCCCGTTTCCGCTCCGTCTACGCGGTGACTTGGTCGCCGGACGAGCGGTGGATGGCGGTCGCGACCCGGCGACACGTGTTCTTCTTCCGCGTGGGCGCAGGCGACGGCCGCGTGATCCGACTGCCGCTCACAGCCCGCGAGCTCGTCTGGACATAGACGCGCGTGCCGGGCGGCACCTCGGCCTTGTGGAGCGATCGGCACACATTCGACCCAGGGCGACACACCCTCGCGCGCTCTCCGGCGATACGCTGACCGCGGGTAAGAGGGAGGCACCCCCCACCCAGGGTGGGGCTGTGGGGGAGTTGTGGGCACGCTGATCGAGTGGCTCCGATGCGGGTGCAAGCAACCCGGGTGGTCGTCTAGAGCGGGATGTTGCCGTGCTTGCGCGGCGGGCGGCGCTCGCGCTTCGTGAGGGCGGTCTCGAGCGCGTCGCAAAGGACGGCACGCGTTCGGCGCGGCTCGATCACGTCGTCGACGTAGCCGCGCTCCGCCGCCGTGTACGGGTTCGCGAACTGCGCGCGGTAGTCGGCGATCAGCTCGGCGCGACGCGCGTCGGGGTCGTCGGCTTCCTCGAGCTCCTTGCGGAAGACGATGTTGACCGCGCCCTCCGGGCCCATGACCGCCACCTCCGCCGACGGCCAGGCGAAGTTGAAGTCGGCCCTGATGTGCTTCGAGCTCATGACGTCGTAGGCGCCGCCGTATGCCTTGCGCGTGATCACGGCGATCTTCGGCACGGTCGCCTCGCAGTACGCGTACAGGAGCTTGGCGCCGTGCCTGATGATCCCGCCCCACTCCTGCGCCGTTCCCGGGCAGGAAGCCGGGCACGTCCACGAACGTGACGAGCGGGAGGTTGAACGCATCGCACGTGCGGACGAACCGCGCCGCCTTGACAGACGAGTCGATGTCGAGCGTCCCCGCCAGCGCCCTCGGGTTGTTCGCGACGACGCCGACCGGATGGCCGCCGAGGCGGGCGAACCCGCAGAAGATGTTCTCCGCCCAGCGCTCGTGCACCTCGAGGAACTCGCCGTCGTCGACGACCCGGTGCACGACGTCCCGCATGTCGTACGGCTTGTTCGGGTTCTCCGGGACGATCGGGTCGAGCTCGGGATCCTCACGGTCGACGGGGTCGCTCGGCGCGAAGAACGGCGGCGGGTCGACGTTGTTCTGCGGCAGGAACGAGAGCAGGTAGCGCGCATCCTCGAGACACGCCTCCTCGTCCCGCGGCGGCGAAGTGCGCGACGCCCGGACTTGGAGGCGTGCGTGGCTGCGCCGCCGAGCTCCTCGAACGTGACCTCCTCTCCGGTCACCGTCTTCACGACCTCGGGGCCGGTGATGAACATGTACGACGTCTCCTCGACCATGAGGACGAAGTCGGTCATGGCCGGCGAGTAGACGGCGCCGCCTGCGGTCGGGCCCATGACGAGGCTGATCTGCGGGCACGACGCCGGACGCCTGCACGTTGCGCCAGAAGATCTCCGCGTAGCCGCCGAGCGAGACGACGCCCTCCTGGATCCGGGCGCCGCCCGAGTCGTTGATCCCGATCACGGGGCATCCGAACTTCACCGCGAGGTCCATGACCTTGCAGATCTTCTCGGCGAACGCCTCGGAGAGCGTCCCGCCGAAGACCGTGAAGTCCTGCGAGAAGACGAAGACCTTGCGGCCGACGATCGTCCCGTAGCCGGTGACGACGGCGTCGCCCCACGGGCGCCGCTCCATCATCCCGAAGTGCGGGTTGCGATGGCGGACGAAGCGGTCGAGCTCGACGAAGCTGCCCGGGTCGAGCAGCTTCTCGATCCGCTCGCGCGCGAGGAGCTTGCCGCGCTCGCGCTGCCGGGCGACAGCCCGCTCGTCGCCGGGGTGGAGTGCCTCGTCGCGGAGCCGCTCGAGCTCGGCGAGCTTGTCCGCGCGGCGCTCGGCAGCCGGGCGGCTCCTCGGTCTTCGCCATGCTGAGAGCCTAGAGGCTCCCTGTGGAAACGGTGCGATCGTGCCAGTCCGGTGCGATTCCCGCGGGCCGACGCGATCACGGCCCTCCGGCACGGATCCGGCACGTCGCGCACCACACGCGCACGCTTTCGATCTCCGTGCAGGGGGGCATTCGCCCCATGGGGTCGCGTCTTTGTGTCCGGCCGGGCCGGACGCCCGTCGGCGTGGCCCGCCGCCGGGTCAGGCGCGCTGGCGGGCGCGGCGGAGGCGATCGACCTGGAGCTGCTTTCGCATGATCATGTGCTCGAGCAGGTGCTCGAGCGCCTCGCCGGGGCCGTGTCGCCGCCGGGCGATCGTCTTACGCAGGGCTTCGATCGTCTCCTCCTCCGACTCGACCAGCCGCGCCGAGCTCTTGACCGGGTCAGGATCCCGAGCCCGGCGATCGGGCTCGGTCGACGGCTCGCCGCCCGCCGAGACGATCTTCTCGAGCGAGCCGAACCGGCGTACGTCGAAGCTCCTCCTTGCCCGGCCGCGTAGACGTCGCGCGCATCCTCGCACGGAACGGGATGCCGGTCGCGCGTGCCCGCCGCGAGCGTCAGCTCGCTGACCGAGCGCAGTTGGAAGGCGAGCGCACGATGGCCCCTCGACCGTCTTCTCGACATCCATCTCTCGACTGCCACGGCCGTCCTACCCACGCGCCGGTGGCGCTGATCCCAGGAGCCCTCACGGGCGCGAGCTGGGCGTCGTACGTCGCCGAACTCGGCGCGGAGCGCACCGCAGATCTCGCCGATCGTGCAGCGCGCCGCAAGCGCCTCGCGCATCGGGTGCAGCAGGTTCTCGGTCCCCCGCGCCGCCTCGCGCACCCGCTCGAGCGCGCGCCGCGGCAGCCGCGTCCCGCTCGGCGCGCACCCGTTCCGTGCGCTCGATCTGACGCTGCTCGGCCGCCGGATCGAGGCGAGTGGAGCTCGATCTCCTCCTCGCTCGCCCTCGACGTAGCGGTTCACGCCGACGACGACGCGCCCGCCCGACTCCACCTGCCGCTCGTGCTCGAAGGCAGCGTCCTCGATCTCCCGTTGGACGAAGCCCGCGCTCGACCGCCTCGACCGCTCCGCCGATCTCGTCGATCCGCTCGATCAGCTCGCGAGCGCGCTCCTCGAGCTCGGTCGTCAGCGCCTCGATGAAGTAGGCGCCGCCGAGCGGATCGGCGGTGTCGGTTCCGCCGGCCTCGCTGGCGAGGATCTGCTGCGTGCGGAGCGCGATCCGGGCCGATCGCTCGGTCGGGAGCGCGAGCGCCTCGTCGAAGCGCGTTCGTGTGAATGGACTGCGCGCCGCCGCACGACCGCCGAGAGCGCCTGCACCGCCACCCGGACGATGTTGTTCTCCGGCTGCTGCGCGGTGAGCGTCGAGCCGCCCGTCTGCGCGTGGAAGCGAAGCGCCTGCGCCCGCGGGTTCGTCGCGCCGAATCGCTCCTGCATGATCTGCGCCCAGAGCCGGCGCGCCGCGCGGAACTTCGCCACCTCCTGGAAGAAGTGGTTGTGCGCGTTGAAGAAGAAGGAGAGCCGCTCGCCGAACTCGTCCGGGGAGAGGCCGGCTGCGATCGGCCGCCTCGCAGTAGGCGATCCCGTTCGCGAGCGTGAACGCGAGCTCCTGAACCGCCGTCGAGCCCGCCTCGCGGATGTGGTAGCCGGAGATCGAGATCGTGTTCCAGCGCGGCAGCCGCTCGTGGCAGTACGCGAAGAGGTCGGTCGTGATGCGCATCGAGGGCCGCGGCGGGAAGATGTAGTTCCCGCGGGCGACGTACTCCTTGAGGATGTCGTTCTGCACGGTCCCGCGCAGGCGGTCGCCCGGGACGCCCTGACCCTCGGCGACGAGCTCGTAGAGCAGGAGCAGGAGCGCCGCGGGCGCGTTGATCGTCATCGAGGTCGAGACCTCGCCGAGCGGGATCCCGTCGAAGAGCACCTCCATGTCGGCGATGCGAGTCGATCGCGACGCCCGTCCGCCCGACCTCCCCGAGCGGCGCGGGGGTCGTCCGAGTCGTAGCCGAGCTGCGTGGGGAGGTCGAACGCGACCGAGAGACCTGTCTGGCCCCGGTCGAGGAGGTAGCGGAAGCGCTGCGTTCGTCTCCTCGGCCGACGCGAAGCCGGCGTACTGGCGGATCGTCCACGGCCGGCCGCGGTACATGTCCCGGTAGGGCCCGCGCGTGAACGGATACTCGCCCGGCGGCTCGAGCTCGAGCTCCGGGACGTCGTCGCCGGTATAGACCGGCTTCACCTCGATGCCGGACTCGGTCTGCCGATCGCCTTCCCCTAGAGCCCGCTTCACGACGAGGCCTTCAGTCGAAGCGTCATCGTGAACCGGTTCCCGTCGCCACGGCGACATCGTACGTCCGCCTCCCGCACCACCTAGGCTGAAGTCGTGCGGGTGACGGTGCGACTCTTCGCCGGCCTCCGGGAGCGCGCAGGCACCGGGGAGCTCGAGCTCGAGCTCCCCGACGACGCGCGGGCCGCGGACGTCTGGCCGTCCCTCGCCGACCGGCTCGGCGACCGCCCCGAAGGACTCCTCCTTGCCGTCAACCGCCGCTACGCCGCAGACGACGCCTCACTCGCGGAGGGTGACGAGGTCGCCCTGATCCCGCCGGTCTCGGGCGGCGCATTCCGGCTGACCGCAGGCGCCCATCGACGCGGACGCGGTCGTCGCGGAGGTCGCCGACGACCAGGCAGGTGCAATCGCCACGTTCACCGGCACCGTGCGCTCGCAATCCCGGGGTCGCAGCGTGACCCACCTCGAGTACGAGGCGTACGCAGAGATGGCCGAGGACGTGATGCGGGAGATCGCCGGTGAGCTCAACGACCGCTACGACCTCTGCGGGGTCGCGATCACGCACCGGCTCGGCCGGGTCGAGATCGGCGAGGCGAGCGTGGTCGTCGCCGTCTCGGCGCCCCATCGGGCGCATGCGCTGGAGGCCTGCCGCGACGCGATCGACGCCCTCAAGGAGCGGGTGCCGCTGTGGAAGAAGGAGGTCTACGAGGGCGGCGAGGAGTGGATCGGCCGCGGCTCCTGAAACGGCCCGCCGGAGGGAAGGGCCGAGGCCTCCCTCCGGCCGCGCCTCAGCAGAGCACGGCCATGTGGAAGGAACGGTCGGCATTCGCGCCCGTGCTCGTCTCCGTCTCCAGGCGGACGATGCCTTCCCCATCCGGGCTCGGCCCGACCGTGATCTGACCGGTGGGTGGCAGGGTGGCGCCGTCCGTCGCGCCGATCGTGGCGAGGTGGGCGCAAGCTGCCACCGGCGCGTCGAAGACCAGCTCGAACGTCCCGGTTCCCGTCTTGCGCACCGAGGTGACGCCGCTCCCACGGACGAGCGTCCCGTCGGCCGCGACGACAGCCCAGTGGCGCGCCGCGTCCTTCCCGGGATCGCCCTTCTCGCCCTTCTCGCCGCGCTCGCCGGCGGCACCGGCCGCCCGCCCGGCCCGCACCCCTCCCATCGGCCCCGGAGGCCCGGCCGAGCCAGACGCTCCCGCCGGCATGATGCTCGCCGGAAACGTACCGTCGGCGCCGAGAGCTACAAGCCGTCCGGGCTTCGCCTTCCGCGACGCCTTGATGCCGTTCACGCTGCCGGCGTCCTTCGCGAAGAGCGCGAAGCGGACGACTCTCGGCGCCGCATTCCCGAGCGGCGTCACGCCGAGCACGACGACGACGACCGCCGCGAGCGCGAGACCGACGGCGAGCATGCCTCCTCGCTTTCCTCTCAAGGTTCCTCCTGTGGGTCGAGTTGCCGACCCAGCAGGGATAGCGCGGACGGGACTCCGTGTGGCCCGATACGCAGCTCTCGACACGCTTTCGCGCGTCTCTCGGCACGAACGGTGCGGCGGAGAGCTACCTGATGCGGAGAGTGGCGCAGCTCACGGCGCCTGCGTTCCGTAGATCCCCTATGGACGCGCTTGCCGACCACGGTCGTCCTTGAACAGCCGACCCGCCCGGATCTGAATCCGATTCGGACGCGAATCTCGATCCGGCGCGTAAGAATGGAGGCCTTGGCCGGATCCGGCCCGTCGCCTTCAACGTGCGCATCACCTACACCCTTCCGAAGGGAGCACGCGCGGGTGGCTGACGTCACCGCCGACCGGCACCCCGGCTGGTGTTTGAACCTCCTGCGCGCCGCCCAGGTCCGCGCGGGCGAGAGTGTCCTCGTCGTCGTGGACGAGCCGCTCTCCGCAGAAGGCTCCGAGCTCGCCGCCGCCGCGGCCGACGCCGGCGCGAGCCCGACGCTCAGCCTCTGGACCGGGACGCGGCCGCTCGAGCAGGCGCCCGAAGAGATCCTGGAGGCCGCGGCGGGCGTGGACGTCTGCTTCCACCTCCAGGCCCAGCCGCTGGGGGAGGAGGCGCAGGCGCGCGTCGAGGTCCTCCACGCTGTCTCCGACGACGGGCGGGGCCGCATGATCTTCATGGGGTTCGTCGACGGACCGCTTCTCCGCGGCGAGCTGTCGCAGCCGGCGGCCGACGTCGCGGAGCCCGCCCGCAGGCTCCTCGCGGAGCTCGAGGGGGTCGAGACCGTGCGCGTGCGCGGCCGCGCCGGGACCAACCTGACGCTCGGCGTCGAAGGGCGGGCCTTCCGCACGGACGCAACCCCCCTCGAGCCTGGCGGCATGGCCAATTACCCCGGCGGCGAGGTCTTCGTCGCGCCGCGCGAGGACGCGGCCGACGGCGTGCTCGTCGCCGACCTCACGGTCCCGTACACGGTCGAGGGGCTCGTGGACGAGCCCGTGACCCTCCGCTTCGAGGGCGGGCGCGTCACGTCGATCGAGGGGGGCCGGGCCGCCGACATGCTCCGCGAGCTCGTCGCGAACGCGGGTGACGGCGCCGACGTGATCGCGGAGCTCGGCATCGGCCTCTACCCCGGCCTCGAGCCTCGCGGCCACGTGATGCTCGACGAGAAGGCGGCGCAGACGGCGCACGTCGCGATCGGGCGGAACACGGGTCACGGCGGCGTGAACGAGGCGACGATCCACGTCGACTGCGTCTTCTCGGCACCCGAGATCGAGGTCGACGGACGGCCCGTCACGCTCCCCGGCTGACTCGAAAGGGTAGGCCGAACGGCCCATTGTAACTCCCTTGCCCGAGCGGGAAACTCCTGGTGGGGCATCCTACGGAAGGGGTTCACGATGGAAAGTACGAGAACACGGCGGCGCCTGCGTCCGCCGTCGCCCGCGCTCGTGATCGCGTGCATCGCGCTCGCGGTCGCGCTGAGCGGGGCGGGCTACGCGGCGGTTGCGCTCCCGCACAACAGCGTCGGAACGCTCCAGCTCAAGACGAACGCCGTCAAGAGCCCGAAGGTCGCAGCCAACACCTTGAACGGCGGCGACATCAACGAGGCGACGCTCGGCACGGTGCCCTCCGCGAACACGGCGACGAGTGCGGGTTACGCCGCCAACGCCACCCACGCGACCAGTGCGACGAACGCGACGAACGCCACCAACGCCACCAACGCCACCAACGCGACCAGTGCGACGAACGCCGGAAACGCAGACAGGCTCGACAACCTCGACTCGGCCGACTTCCTGCGGAGCAACGGCAAGGCGCAAGACGCCGACGCACTCGACGGGATCAACTCGACCGGGTTCGTCCAGGGCACGGGCAAGACGTACGTCGGACGCGTCGTCGTGCCGACCTCGAACCCCTTCCCGAACGACACCGTGCTCGTCATCCCGGGCTTCACGACCCTGAGAGCACTGAACTGCCAGTCGGGCGGCGCGAACGCTGCGCTCGTCGGCTTCGACCAGGCGCGTGGGACCTTCAACGGCTGGCGCTCGACCGGCGCCGATAACCCGGACTACGCCAGCTCGCCGGGCTTGAGCTCGTGGAGCTCGAACTTCCAGCTTACGGAGCGCACCACCTGGCACTTCTCCGTCGGAACCGGCGCCAGCTCGGAGGCTGCGCTGATCGACCTGCACACGCAGGTGTCCGGGTCGAACTGCATCTACTCCGCGGTCGCCCAGGTCTGGGGCCGCTAGCACGAGCGAGGAGGGGCGCCCCGCTGGGCGCCCCTCCTTTCGCCTCGTCTCAGCGACCTCACGCTCCCACGCCAGGGTGCGGTTCTCCCTGAGGGAAGTCCCGGGCTGGACCGGATTGTCAGTCGCAGTCGCGGACCCGACACTCGTCGAACGCGGCGCGATCGGCGCCGGGACAGTCGCAAGGAGGCTTCACAGATGGGCACCAACCCCAAGCGGAAGACGGTTCGCAGGGTTCCCTCGCCGGCGATGGTGGTCGCGTGCATCGCGCTCGCGATCACGCTGAGCGGCGTCGGGTACGCGGCGATCGTGCTTCCGGCCAACAGCGTCGGAGCGGTTCAGATCAAGACGAATGCCGTGCGGACGGCGGAACTGAAGAACGGCCAGGTCAAGGGCGCCGACGTCGACGAGGCGTCCCTCGGAACGGTGCCGTCGGCGACGAACGCGGCCAACGCGACCAACGCCGCCAACGCGGACAAGCTGGACAACGTCGACTCGGCCGACCTCGTGAAGCGTGGCTCTTCGGAGGCCTGGCGTGAGCTCGGCTCGGCCGGCCAGCCGGCCTTCGCCGGCGCGTGGACGAACGAGTCGCCGGCGAGCGAGACGACGGGGGCCTTCTACAGGGATCCACTCGACGTCGTGCACCTGAAGGGCATCCTCATCGGCGGAACGAGCACCATCTTCACGTTGCCGGCGGGCTACCGCCCGAGCAAGGCCGGCTGTCTGGCGACGTGGCGGGGCGGCTCGATCGCCTACGTCTGCGTGTTCCCGAGCGGGGCCGTGAGCCAGCTCGGAGGGTCCGGGAGCGGCGCGATCCTCCTGGACGGGCTGAGCTTCCGCGCCGGCATGTAGCAGCGACGGGAGCGGGAGGACCGAGAGGGCCTGCGGCGGGCCCTCTCTCGTCGTTCCTATGCCCATTCGGGGCAGTTACGGAACGGGGACGCCCGGCTACCATGAGTCGGTGAGCCGGCATCAGTCCTACGAGCCCTTGGAGCGGCAGGAGCCGTACGTCGTCGACCGCGCGGTCGATCCGCTCGACCCGGCGGAGCACGACTTCCGCGGCTACGAGCCGATCCAGCCGCGGAGCCGGTGGCGCGAGGTCGGGCGCAAGTTCTGGGCGCCGATCGCCGCGCTCGGCTTCCTCGTGTGGAAGTTCAAGGCCGTCGCGCTCGCGGCCTTCAAGCTGAAGATCTTCGCCACCTCGGCGTCGATGCTCGTCTCGATCGCCGCGTACGCGTGGATCTGGGGCTGGAAGTTCGCCGTCGGCTTCGTGCTGCTTCTCCTCGTCCACGAGCTGGGCCATGTGCTCGAGCTGAAGCGGCAGGGCGTTCCTGCCTCCGCCCCACTCTTCATCCCGTTCCTCGGTGCGGTCGTCGGCATGAAGGAGATGCCGAAGGACGCCTGGCGCGAGGCGCGCGTCGCGCTCGCCGGCCCGATCCTCGGCAGCCTGGCGCGGCCGCGGTCTGGGTCGCCGGCGAGGTGCTCGACTCGGAGCTTCTGATCGCGCTCGCCTTCGTCGGCTTCTTCCTGAATCTCTTCAACCTGCTTCCGATCGTCCCCCTCGACGGCGGCCGCGCCATGGCTGCGATCCACCCCGTCTTCTGGGCGGTCGGATTCATCGGCCTCGTGGCGCTCCTGATCGTGGCGCCGAACCCGATCCTGCTTCTCATCCTCGTCCTCGGCGGCCTCGAGCTCTGGCGCCGCTGGCAGGAGCGGAAGGACCCGGAGCGGCGGAGTACTACCGGGTCAAGCCGTGGCAGCGCGTCGTCACCGGTGTCACGTACGTCGGCCTTGCGGCCGTGCTTGCGCTTGCGATGAGCGCGACGTTCGTCGACCGCGACTTCTAGGCCCATGGAAGACCGAGGGTTCCTGGAGCACCAGGACGGCGACCGGCGCCGTCTGCGGAAGATCGCGACCGAGTTCATGGCGGGGTTCGAGGCTGTCGCCCAGATCCCCGATCCCACCGTCTCGATGTTCGGCTCGGCGCGCGTGAGCGAGGGGCACTTCGCGTACGACGCGGCGCGCGAGACCGCTCGGCAGTTCGCGGAGGCCGGCTGGTCGGTCGTGACGGGCGGCGGCCCGGGCGTGATGGAGGCGGCCAACCGCGGCGCGAAGGAGGGCGGCGGGATCTCCGTCGGCTTCAACATCGACCTCCCGCACGAGCAGTACTCGAACCCGTACCTCGACATCAGCCTCACGTTCGAGCACTTCTACGCGCGCAAGGTGATGTTCGTGAAGTCGGCCGAGGCGTTCGTCATCTTCCCCGGCGGCTTCGGGACGCTCGACGAGCTCTTCGAGTCGCTCACCCTGATCCAGACGGGCAAGATCCTCGACTTTCCGGTCGTCCTCTTCGGCTCCGCCTACTGGGGCGGCCTGATCGACTGGATCCGGGAGCGGGCCCTCGCCGAGGGCATGGTGAGCGCGGACGATCTCGAGCAGCTCTTCGTGACCGACGACTCCGCCGAGGTGGTCGCGACGGTGATCGAGCGCCACGAGCATCGGACCGGCGACGCGCCGTCCCAGCCCGCGAAGGCCGACGCCCAGTAGGGGCCGGCCATGGCGGCCGGAGGCCCTAGCTCTCCCCGCGAAAGCGCTTGACGAGCCACCAAGCGCCGGGCAGGAGCGCGCCGGCCAGGTAGAGCTTGACGAGGTCGCCCGGGATGAACGGCGCGAGGCCCTGCGTCAGCGTCTCCTCGAAGCTGAGATTCGCGACGGCGGCCAGCCACGGGAGGCCGACGAGGTAGATGGCCACGCTCGCCGTCAGCATCGCGGCGGTCGCCGAGGAGAACCGGCGGTCCCAGCGCTTCTCGGCGAGCCAGCCGGTGATGGCCGCGGCGGCGATGAAGCCGATCAGGAACCCGCCCGTGGCTCCCTCCACCCACTCCCAGCCGCTCTCCCGCCGGCGTAGACCGGCACGCCGAGGAGGCCGAGGAGGAAGTAGAGCGACAGGCTCAACGTGCCGCGGATCGCGCCGAGGGAAGCGCCGACGAGCAGAACGGCGAAGGTCTGTCCCGTGATCGGAACCGGCGTGAACCACAGCTTGATCTCGTACTGGGCGGTCAGTGCGACGAGACCGGCGCCCGCGGCGACCAGCACGACGTCGGCGAGGAGCCCGCTGCGAGGGAGGACTGCAAGGCGAAGAGTCGCGGCGTTCGGGTTCATGGCGCGCGATCCTACTCGACCTATCATCCGTGCCATGAGGCTTCGCGACCTCCCTTCGGTCGACGCGCTGCTGGCCACCGACCGCGTGGCGGCTCTGATCGAGAGCCACGGCCGGCCGCTCGTCCTCCAGGGCGCGCGAACGGCGGTCGCGCGCGCGCGTGAGGAGATCCAGGCGGGCTTCGATCCCGGGGACATCGGCGAGCGCGTGACCGCGGAGGTGGAGTCGCGGGCCCGGCCGCGCCTGCGCCGCGTCCTGAACGCGACCGGCGTCGTCCTCCACACGAACCTCGGCCGAGCGCCGCTCGCCCCGAGCCGCGCTCGCGCGGATGGCCGAGGTGGGCGGCGCGCTACTCGAACCTCGAGCTCGATCTCGGGCCGGGGACTCGCGCGGATCGCGCCAGGACCACCTCGCGACCGCGCTCCGCGACGCTGACCGGCGCGGAGGCGGCGCTCGTCGTGAACAACAACGCGGGCGCCGTCCTCCTCGCGCTCGCCGCGCTCGCCGAGGGACGCGAGGTCGTCGTCTCCCGCGGCGAGCTCGTCGAGATCGGCGACGGCTTCCGGATCCCGGACGTGCTCGCGCGTTCGGGCGCGCGCCTCGTCGAGGTCGGCACGACGAACCGGACGCGGCTCGCCGACTACGAGCGCGCGATCGGCGACGCAGACGGCCGCGGTTCCTCGCGTCCACCAGTCCAACTTCCGCATCGTCGGCTTCTCCGAGCGGCCGTCGCTGCGCGAGCTCGCCCGGCTGGCCGAGCGCCGCGGCGTGGCGCTCGTGGACGACCTCGGCTCGGGCGCGCTCGAGCCGCTCGCGGCGACGAGCCGATCCGCGCGCGAGAGCATCGCGGCGGGCGCGCACCTCGTCGACGTTCTCGGGCGACAAGCTCCTCGGCGGGCCCCAGGCCGGCATCGTCGCCGGTCGCGCCGACCTCGTCGAGCGGCTGCGCCGCCATCCGCTCCAGCGCGCCCTGCGCGCCGACAAGCTCACCCTGGCCGCGCTCGAGGGGACGCTGGCCGCGCTGCGCCCGGCCGCGCGCGCGAGTGCCGGTCCTCCGGATGCTCGCACGAGCCGGCCGAGGCGGTGCGGGCGCGCGCCGAGCGCCTCGCCGGGCTGACGGGCGGCGAGGTCGAGGAGACGGTCGCCCGCGTCGGCGGCGGCGCGCTGCCGCTCGCCGAGCTCCCGAGCTTCGCGTGCGCGCTCGCCCGAGGAGCTCGCCGCGCCGCTCCGCGCCGGCGACCCGCCGGTCCTCGGCATCGTCCGCGACGGCCGGCTCCTCCTGGACTGCCGCACGCTGGCCGACGCCGAAGTGGACGAGGCCGCCGAGGCCGTCCGCGCGCCCGCGACGGCGGATGATCCCTGCTGTTGTGCCTCGCACTGGCCGCGGCCGGAGAGCCGCCCCGCCCGTGCCGCTGACGGTCGGCACGGCGGGCCACATCGACCACGGCAAGACGTGGCTCGTCCGGGCGCTCACGGGCAAGGACACCGACCGGCTGCCGGAGGAGCAGGAGCGCGGCATCTCGATCGACCTCGGCTACGCGCCGCTCGAGCTCCCGGACGGGCGGCGGCTCTCGCTCGTCGACGTGCCCGGGCCACGAGCGCTTCGTCCGCAACATGGTCGCGGGCGCGACCGGCATCGACCTCTTCCTCCTCGTGTCGACGCGGGCGAGGGCGCGCGGCCGCAGACGCACGAGCACCTCGCGATCCTCCGCCTGCTCGGGATCGAGCGCGGCGTCGTCGCGCTCACCAAGGTCGGACGCCGTCGACGCCGAGACGCTCGAGCTCGCGCTCGAGGAGGCGCGCGAGCTCGTCCCCGACGCGCCCGTCGTCCCCGTCAGCGCCCTCACGGGCGCAGGGCCTCGACGAGCTCAAGGCGGCCTCGCCGGCGCGGCGGACCGCGCGGCGCGCGGCCGACGCGGCCCCGACGCGGCTCTTCGTCGACCGGGTCTTCTCGCTCCGCGGAATCGGGACCGTCGCGACCGGGACGCTCTGGTCGGGCTCGATCGGCGACGGCGACGTCCTCGCGCGCCGAGCCGGCGGCCGCGAGGTGCGGGTCCGCAGCGTCCAGGTGCACGACCGTCCGGTCGACGCGCGCCGAGGCCGGCCAGCGGGTGGCGGTCTCGCTCCCGGGTGTCGAGCGGCGCGACCTCGGGCGTGGGGACGCGCTCGTCGAGCCCGGCGCCTACCCGCCGAGCTACCGCCTCGACGTCGCGCTCGACGAGCTCGAGGCGATCCCGACGGCGCACGGCTCCACGTCCACCACGGCACGGCCGAGCACTTCGCGCCGAGTCGTCCGCGCGGCGACCGCTACGCGCAGCTCCGCCTTGCGTCGCCCGGCGGTGGCCGCGCGGGGCGACCGCGTCGTCCTCCGCGACCGGACGACGGTCGGGGGCGGGCTCGTCCTCGACCCGGCGCCGCCGCGCCACCGCGACGGGGAGCGCGTTCGCGCTCCTCGAGCGCGGCGACGTCGCGGCGCTCGTCCACGAGCCCGTCCGGGCCGAGTTGCTGCGCCGCCTGGGCGACAGCGACCCGCCGGCGTCGAGCACGCAGGCGACTGGGTCTTCTCACGGGCGTGGCTCGACGACCTCAGGGACGACCTCCGGGCGCGTATCGCAGCGGCCGACCCACTCGACCCCGGCGTTCCGCCGCCGTCGGAGCCGTGGGCACGCGAGTCGTGCCGCTCCTCGGGCTCGAGCGGCGCGGCGCGCTCCTCTACCTCCCCGGTGCGAGCGGCCGCCTCGGAGAGCGGACCGACGCCGCCGCGGAGCTCGAGCGGCGCCTCGAGGAGGCCTGGTTCGAGCCGACGAAGGTCGACGATCGCGCGCTCCTGGCGTACCTCGAGCGCGAGGGCCAGCTCGTCCGTCTCGGCGACGGGCTCGCGGTGGGCGCCGACGCCTACGACGAAGCGCAGCGGCGCTGCTCGTGGAGGAGTGCTCGCAGGCCGGCTCGATCCGCTCGCCCGGTTCCGCGACCTGCTCGGCACCGGCCGCAGCCCGGCGCAGCTCCTGCTCGAGCGCTTCGACGCGGACGGGCTCACCCGCCGGGTCGGCGACGAGCGCGTCCTGCGCCGTCGCGCCACCGTCTCGTAGAACGTCCGGAAAGCCGAAGGGCGGGCCCGTGGGCCCGCCCTTCGCTTGCTTCTCCGTCGAGCCCCCGCCGCATCGGGGCCCGACTGCGAGCCGCATGCCGTTGTCCCACTATCGGCGAGGTGAGCCGCTTGATTCCATGCCTCGGATGGTGGTTCACCACCGCGCTTCACCTCTCCCCCAGCGCGAGTACGCGGGGAGGGGCGGCCTGCCCAATAGTCAGCGAGCCGGGCTGGCCCGGCCGCAGGCCGTTGCTAGGCTCGCCGGCGGAGCGGCATGGGCCCGGTGGCCCAGCCGGTCTTCAAAACCGGTGAGGCGACGC
>CAWGQF010000012.1:0-560885 GCA_963824775.1 uncultured Actinomycetes bacterium | reverse complement strand
CGCGGGCTGCTCCAATGCCCCATCGTGGGCGTGGCGGTCGACGACTGGACCGTCGACCGGCTGGTGCAGCGCGCCCGCGAGTCGATCGACGGAAGCGGGGAGCAGATCGACGAGGAGGTGTTCGACCGCTTCGCCGCGCGGCTCTCGTACGTGCCGGGAGACTTCGCGGACGCGGACACGTACGCCCGGTTAGGCAAGGCGATCGAGGGCGCCTCAATGCCCGTCTTCTATCTCGAGATCCCGCCTTTCCTGTTCGGCACTGTGGTCAAGGGGCTGGCCGACGCGGGCCTGACGACCTCGGCGCGGGTGGTCGTGGAGAAGCCGTTCGGCCACGACCTCGAGTCCGCCCGAGCGCTCGCCGACGAGCTCCACGAGTCCCTCGATGAGTCCCAGCTGTACCGGATCGACCACTTTCTCGGGAAGATGGGCCTCCAGGAGATCCTCTTCCTGCGCTTTGCGAACACGATGCTCGAGCCTGTCTGGAACCGGAACTACGTCTCGTGTGTGCAGATCACCCTGGCGGAGGACTTCGGGGTCGCGGACCGCGGGCACTTCTACGACCCGGTCGGCGCGCTCCGGGACGTCGTCGTCAACCACCTCATGCAGGTCGTGGGCGCGACGGCGATGGAGCCGCCGTCGGGCGGCGACCCGGAGACGCTCAAGGACGGCCTAGTCGCCCTCTTCCGGGCCGTCGCGGAGGCGAGCCCGGCTCACTACGTCAGGGGCCAGCACGACGGCTACCTCGAGGTCGACGGCGTCCCGCAGAACTCGACCACGGAGACGTTCGCCGCGCTGCGCCTCGACATCGACAACTGGCGCTGGTCGGGCGTGCCCTTCTTCATTCGGACCGGCAAGCTCCTGCCGGTGACGCAGACCGAGGTGAGGCTCGTCTTCAAGCGCCCTCCGAAGCTCGGCTTCTCGGCGATTGAGGACACCGCTGAGCCCGACCAGTTCGTAATCAAGCTCGATCCGTCGACGGGTGTGCAGCTGCGACTCGGCGCCTTCCGGGCAGATGCCGCGAAGGCCGACACCATCACGCTCGACATGGAGTTCGCCGAGGAGGGGGGAGAGGGCGCGACCCCGTACGAGGTCCTCCTGCATGCCGCGATGGTGGGCCAGGGCACCCGCTTCACACGGCAGGACGCCGTCGAGGAGACGTGGCGCATCATGCAGCCGCTCCTCGACGCGCCGCCGCCCGTGCATCAGTACAAGCTCGGAACGTGGGGCCCGAAGGCCGCGGACGAGCTCGTCGCCGGCCACGAGCGGTGGTACGGGCCATGGGATGACGACCTGAGCACAACAAAGTGAGGTGAGGACATGAGCACCACGAAGACAACGCCGGAGCCGAAAGAGCAGAGCGCAGCGGCGCCATCGCCGTTCCCGCCGATCGCCGACTACGGGTTTCTCTCCGACTGTCACACCGGAGCGCTGGTCGCCCCGGACGGGTCGGTCGACTGGCTCTGCGTTCCCCGCTTCGACTCCCCGAGCGTCTTCGGCAGCCTCCTCGACCGACAGGCGGGGATCTTCCGGATCGCGCCGTTCGGCGTCACCGTCCCGACGGAGCGGCAGTACGAGCCCGGCACCAACACACTCGTGACGACATGGAACACGCCCACGGGATGGATCCGTGTCCGCGAGGCGCTGACGATGGGCCCGTGGGACCACGAGGACGAAGTGACGCCACACACCCGACCCCCTGCCGACGACGACGCCGACCACGTCTTGGTGCGGACTGTGGAGTGCGTAGCCGGGCAGGTTGACGTCGAGCTCGTCTGCGAGCCGGTCTTCGACTACGGTCGCGCCCAGGCCGAGTGGACGCTCGTCGACGGAAGCCGCCAGACGGCCGACGCCAGCGGTGCCGACGTGACGATCAGGCTCCAGACCGACATGGCGCTCGGGATCGAGCGCGGTCGCGTCCGGGCGCGGCACACCCTCAGACAAGGCGACCGGGTCTTCTGCTCCCTCTCGTGGGCGGAGGGGCTCGCCTCGCCCGCAGACGTCGATGACGCCGCCGCTCGGCTCGCTGCGACCACGCGCTACTGGCGCAACTGGCTCGGAGCCGCGCGCTTCGTCGACCACCGCTGGCGGCCGATCATTCAGCGCTCGGCCCTTACGATCAAGGGCCTCACCTACATGCCGACCGGCGCCACCGTGGCCGCGCTCACGACCTCGCTGCCGGAAACCCCCGGCGGCGAACGCAATTGGGACTACCGCTACACCTGGATGCGCGACTCGACTTTCACGCTCCAGGCCCTGCACTACCTCATGTTGGACTGGGAGGCCGACGAGTTCATGCAGTTCGTCTCCGAGCTCGAGGCCAACGAGGACGGCGGTCTCCAGATCATGTACGGGATCGACGGGCGGCGCGACCTCACCGAGTCGACGCGGGACGAGCTCTCGGGGTACGCCGGCGCCCGGCCGGTGCGGATCGGCAACGGCGCCTTCGACCAGCGTCAGAACGACGTCTTCGGGGCCGTTCTCGACTCGATCCTGGTCCACACCCGCAGGAGCGAGCGGTTGCCGCGGAGCCTATGGCCGATCGTCCAGGCGCAGGCCGAGTGCGCGACCCGCGTCTGGCAGAGCCCAGACCAGGGCATCTGGGAAGCGCGCGGGAAGCCGCAGCATTACGTCTCCTCGAAGCTCATGTGCTGGGTCGCCCTGGATCGCGCCGCAAAGCTCGCGAAGATTCGCGGCGATGCCGAGCTGGAGGCGACGTGGGCCGCAACGGCGGCCGAGATCCGGGAGGACATCCTCACGCGTGGCGTGAGCGACCGGGGAGTCCTGCGACAGCATTACGACACCGACGCGCTGGACGCCTCGACCCTCCTGGCGGCGATCTTCGGCTTCCTGCCGCGCGACGACGATCGCCTGCACAAGACGGTCCTCGCCGTCGCCGAGGAGCTGACCGAGCAGGGATTCGTCCTGCGCTACCGGACCGACGAGACCGACGATGGCCTCTCCGGCAAGGAGGGGACCTTCCTCATCTGCTCGTTCTGGCTCGTCTCCGCCCTGTCGATCGTCGGGGAAGAGCAGCGCGCGCGTGACCTGATGGAGCGCTTGCTCCGCATCGCCTCGCCGCTCGGGCTCTATGCGGAGGAGTACGAGACCGAAACCGCCCGGCACCTGGGCAACTTCCCGCAAGCCTTCTCACACCTGGCGCTGATCGAGGCGGCGGCGCGAATTATCGTCGCCGAACGGCTGAAGGAGTATTCGGTGTGACCGGCTACGTGAGGACGCGATCCCGGTCGCCCGCTGCGTGCACCGGGCTGGGACCTACCCCCGCCGCGCGTTGCAGAGACGACCGGTTCACCCGGGTGAACGAGGCGGGCGGGCGATGTAACGACGCCAGCGGGGGGCGAAACTGGCAAGCAAGCGTGGAATCGAACAGGGAGGCAGACCCGTGAGCTCGAATCGCATGGTGACCCGCCGCTTCGCGGCTGCTCTTTCGGCTGCCTTGATGGTGATGCTCCCAGCCCTCGGCTGCGCTTCGGATGACGACGGAAGCGCACCGACCGAGGCCGCGACGGGAACGACCAACGCCGATGCGGGTACAGGCACCCTCGATGAGGGCATCGACAGCCTCCAGGAGGCGCAGGCGGAGCTTTGCCCCGAGCTGTCGGACGTGGAGGCGGACCTCGAAGAGGTCTCCACCAGCGGGACGGAGGCCGGCCAGGAAGCCCTAGCAGGCTTCGCATCCTTCGCAGCAGCTCTCGAGGCCGTTGCCGCACCCCTCACGTCCGCCGGGGCTACTGACGCCGCGACTGCCGCCGAAGACCTTGCTGCCAGCCTGGAGTCGCTCTCCACGTCCGGCGGGGAGGACGCCCGTGCCGCGGCCGGCGAGGCGGCTGACGGGGCGCAGGAGCTCGCAGAGGCTCTGCAGTGTCCGTGACCCAGTCGAGCGAGGTCGAGACGAAAGGAGAACGCTATGAGCCAGAGTCATCTCGTCATTGACTTTCCGATTCGGACACCCGCCAACGCCAAGGCGCTAACCGAAGAGCTGCCCGCGTTGATGCCCGATTTCGCGAGCGTGCAGGACGACCTCGGTACCGTGCACTTCTCCCGTTTCATGGTCGAGGGAGACGAGAAGCTTCTCTTCCTCTCGGACATTGACGGTGAGAACGACCAGCATATTGAGCGGTTGGTGGAGAGTGCCGGCCCAGTGTTCGACGCCATCCTCGCGCACGTGGACGACCCTCCGGCCACGCCTGTGGCTAGTGACCCTCAGGGGGTCATCAAATGGCTTAAGCACCATGTCCGTGAGCCCATCGATACGTACTTCGCGTACGAGGACGCTTCGGTTCAGGAGATCAAGGCGGCCGCGCGGGCGGCGGACTTCACGGGCAGTACGTCGCAGGGTTGCCTGCTGACTATCTGGATCTTCAAGTCACGCCGTGAGGCCTTTACCTCGAAACTGACCACGGGGGCCCGGGTCGGAGAGAAGGCAAAACAAGGGTCGGATGCAATCGGGACGCTGCATGTCTCCCATTTCGTGGCTTTCGAGAACAACCGCCTAGGTTTCTTCACGATCTTCGACGGTGATTTCGCGAAGTACATCCAGGACTTCGCAGATAAGAACTCGCTCATCTTCGATACTCTCTTTCCACATATCGTT
Source organism: uncultured Actinomycetes bacterium (assembly GCA_963824775.1). Taxonomy (GTDB): domain Bacteria; phylum Actinomycetota; class Thermoleophilia; order Gaiellales; family Gaiellaceae; genus CAWGQF01. Next base: position 556,273 of record CAWGQF010000012.1, on the reverse strand, counting down.
GCCGCGCCGCCTACCCCGATAGCAAAGAACGCCCAGGCGTTCTATCAGTGGGCATTGGAAAACAACTATCCGGCCATTGGGTTTTACAGCGCCTATCCAGGCCTCGGAGTTCAAGACATCAAAGCCCTGCTGGCCGATCGCGCGTCGCAATCGGCTCCGGCTTGACAGCAGTTGGTTTGCATGTTCACGAACCATGATCAGGCCCCGGATGTGGCGTCGTCCGAGGATTGCTAACTCATAAGGAGCGCCGGCGATGAGGGGCACAGGGCTTCTTCGCCGGTTGCGTGGTCGGGAGACCGACGGCGATTCGGCGGCCCTGGAAGGGTCGGCGCTCGACCTCGCGGAGATTCAGGGGTTCATTCTCCGCGGTTACAGAATGCCGATGGTGCGGCATTTCCTGTTGGCGGTAGAAAGTCCGGCACACGCGCGCAGGCAGCTAGGCCGGCTCGTCAGCGGCGACGAATCCGACACCCCGCAAGTCACGACTGCCCGGGACTGGCACGTAGGGTTCGCGCCCGGACCGGGAGACGATCCCGCCGAGGCCCCGCGTCGCAAGCCCGACTATTGCCTCAACATCGGTATCACGTGGCCCGGCCTGGTGGCGCTGGAGGTCGAGGAACGCGTCCCGACGCTCTCGTTCAGGTCGTTCGGTGCCTTCATCGAAGGAGCCGCGCAACGAGCGGAGTCGGTCGGCGATACCGGAGCGAGCTCGCCCCAGAACTGGGTCGGCGGCTTTGGAGGAGGGGACGATCACGTCCTGGTGACGCTGCATGCCCTCAGCCCGGAGGCGATGGCGAGCTACAGCGAAAGGCTGCAGGCCTTGTTTGCCGAGGGAAATGCCTTTCGCGAAATTTGGCGGCAAGACGGGATGGCGTTACTGGAGATGCAAGATGGCCAACCCGTGCCGACCGCCAAGGTGCACTTCGGATACACCGACGGCATCAGCATGCCCACCATTCGCGGCGGTCCTGAGAACTATCCTTCTGACCACCAGGAGCCCTGCGAGCCATGGCTCTTCGTCTTGCGGGAAGACGCCGCGAACTACGACGTACCAGTGCCGCGACAACTTGGCCTGAACGGCAGCTTTGCAATCTTCAAGAAGGTCGAAACCGAGGTCGTTGGCTTTGAAAGCTTCTTGCAGTCCAACAAGGACAAGATCGATCCCGAACTGCTGGCCGCAAAGATATGCGGGCGATGGCGCAACGGCGTTCCTCTCGCCTTGTCACCGGACACCGACAGCCCTGCGGGAGGGATCTCACCCGAGCAGTTGAACGATTTCGAGTATGTCGATGCCGGTGGTTCGGGAGATCCGAAGGGGATCCGCTGTCCCGTCGGCGCACACATACGCCGCGTCAATCCGCGAGGCCAACCAGTCGCGGGCCAGGGGGTGCCGGGCGGCAGCAACAACTCCCACCGGCTGATTCGTCGCGGCCTGCCGTACGGGCCTACCTATGATCCAAGGAAGCCCTACGATGGCATCGAGCGCGGGATGCTCTTTCATTTCATCAACGCGAGCATCGAAAACCAGTACGAGTTCGTGCTGCGACAGTGGGTCAATGACAGCGAGTTCGCCGGTGCCGTCAGGCTTCACCCAGGGTCGAAAGACCCACTGATCGGCACCCAGGAACCAGCGGAGAGCATCTTCGTGATTCCTCAGGCAGATGGAGGCCCACCGATCGAGGTTACGGGTCTCTCGAGCTTCATTACGACCAAGGCCGCTGCGTACGTGTTTCTGCCGAGCATCACGGCCATCAAGTTCATCGCCAACTTGGGAGATGGCCTGTGATCTGCCGCCAGGGCCCCGCGCTTGCCCACGTGAATCCCGAATCGCTGCTATTTGAGGCGATCGGCACGGGCGCGATCTCCGCGTCCATCCGAGGAGGTGGCTCCGGGGAGGTGACGGTAGCGGAACCCCTGCTCGCGGAACTTGAGGGAAAGGACGCTTGATCGTGGCGGACGTTGAACACTCCGCGGAAACCCTTGCCGCTCCGGAGACGCCGCCCACCCGCCGTCGCGGGTCGGAGTCGAAATCGGGCCTGAGCAAAGCGTCGTCGCGGAGGGTCGAAGCTTGGCTCACACCTGCGGAGCGCGCTGCGCGGGGGAAGCAGGTCCGAGGCGAGGTGTCGCGCTCGAGCCATGCTGAGTGGGAGCCGGCCGCCGATCGGCGCGATCCGGTCGAGCTGCTCGAGGAGCAGGCGGCTACCCGCCTCCCGGAGCTCATCCCAATCCGGTACGGCCGGATGCTCGTGTCCCCCTTCACGTTCTTCCGGGGCGCCGCCTACGTCATGGCGGCCGACCTCGCTGGCTCACCCCGCACGGGCCTGCAAACGCAGTTGTGCGGAGATGCGCATCTGTCGAACTTCGGCGGATTCGCGGCACCGGACCGCCGGCTTGTATTCGGTCTCAACGACTTCGACGAGACCTTGCCGGGCCCATTCGAGTGGGACGTCAAGCGCCTCGCCGCGAGCTTTGCGGTCGCGGGGAGGGACCGCGGCTTTGACAAGAAGGAGCGTCGCACAGTCAACCTCGAGGTCATTCGTTCCTACCGTGAGGCGATGGCCGCGCTCGCCGGAATGCGGGGCCTCGACGTCTGGTACGCGCGCCTCGACAAGGACGAGTTCATGCAGCTGGTCAACCAGGTCGCCTCGAAGAAACAGGCGAAGCGGACGCAGGAGAGCGTCGTCAAGGCGCAGTCGAAGGACAGCCTCAGGGCGTTTGCCAAGCTGACCGAGGTCGTGGGCGGGGAGCCGCGCATCGTCAGTGACCCGCCGCTCATCGTGCCGATCGAGGAGGTCGCAGCGGGCGCAGGGGCGGATGCGGAGCAGATCGAAGAGTCTGTCCAAGGCGTGCTCTCGTCCTATCGCGAGACCCTCACGTACGACCACCGGCGTCTGCTCGAACGCTTCCGTTACGCCCACGCGGCACGCAAGGTCGTCGGGGTGGGGAGCGTCGGCTTACGCGCCTGGATCGTCCTCCTGCTGGGCCGCGATGTCGACGACCCGCTTTTCCTCCAGATCAAGCAGGCCGACCGGTCCGTGCTCGAGCCCTTCCTCGGCGAGGGCGAGTTCTCCAACCACGGGAGGCGCGTCGTCGCGGGGCAGCGCCTCATGCAGGCGGCGAGTGACATCATGCTCGGCTGGACACGGGTCGACCAGTTCGGCGTCCAGGCCGACTTCTACGTGCGTCAGCTCTGGGACGGCAAAGGCTCGGCCGACATCGACTCGATGAATCCGCGTGCGCTCGCTTTCTATGCCCACATCTGTGGCTCGACGCTCGCGCGCGCACACGCCCGCTCGGGCGATGCGATCGCGATCGCGAGCTATCTCGGCACGGGCGCCGCTTTCGACCGCGCGCTGGCGTCGTTCGCGGAGAAATATGCCGACCAGAACGAGCGCGACCACACAGCCCTCCGCGAAGCCGTGGAGTCCGGCCGGCTGCTCGCGATCGCATGAACTCAGTCGGCCCCATCGCACTCCATGAGAAGGCAGGAGACGCGTGGTGCCACATCGATGACCGTCGAGAGGAGCCTCAAGACGGGAATCGGGCCCTGGTCATGAATTGGGCGAGCTGCGATCTCATCCCCGGGAGAGCGACATGGAGGTCGTGGTCGCCCTGCCCGATGAAGCGAGTTCGGCCACCCCGCCATGACGCCGACGTCGTGGTCGACCGTGACGCCAGCGACGGATGGCGCCGGGTTCCTGCAGCCACGGCAGCCGACTAACGGACGCGGCCGAAGCCCACGTCGGCCCCGATGTCCGGTAGGCGCTTCAGCGGCATCTCGACTCGCCGTGCGCCCGTCCGGCCCCTCGCGCATGATCGACGAGCCATGGTGTACGACGTCGTACTCGTGAGTCGCGGTGTTCTTTCGCCTGAGTAGCCTCGAGCTCGGGCTGACCGTCTTCGGGATCGTGCTCGGCACGACGCTCCTCGGCGCCTTCGTCGGGAGCCGGCTACGTGCGCACGCCGACACGCTGCGCGAGCCGTTCGGCGTCCTCCAGGCGGCGCTGCTCGGCCTCGTGGCGCTCATCCTCTTCGGCCTGACAATGGCCGTCGGGCGCTACGACCAGCGGCGGGCTGCGGTCGTCGACGACGCGAACGCGATCGGCACGACTTACCTGCGCGCGCAGACGCTGCGCGAGCCGATTCGCTCGGAGTCTCTCGACCTGCTCAGGCGCTACACGGACGCCAGCATCGCGCTCTCGAACTCGGTGCCGGGCAGCGCAGCCCAGGCGGCGGCAATCGCCGAAGAGGAAGAGCTGCAGCGCACACTCTGGCGCCTCGGCGGCGAGGCGCTCGCCGACTCACCGACGGACAGCGCCCCGCGTCTGTATATCGAGACGCTCAACGAGATGATCGACATGCAGACCGTGCGGGTGTCCGCGTTGAACAACCGCGTCCCCGCGGCCGTGCTCGCAATTGCGATTGTCGGCGCGGCTGTCGGCCTGGGCCTGCTCGCCGCCTACCTGGCGATCCTCTCGCGCGGCGTGGTCCCGGTCATCCTGGCGGCGGCGTTCGTCTCGACCCTCCTCCTCATCACCTTCGATCTCGATCGCCCGACGCGGGGGGTTGTGACCGTGCCCGATACGCCACTGGTCGCGCTGCGAGTGTCGATGGAGCTTCCGCCCGCGGCGGACGGGCCGGACGCTCCCTGACCGCAGCGGTGGATCAGGGCCTTCTTGACCGTCGCGACGTTGGGCACCAACCACCTGGCCGTCTTCCGCAGCCTCGACGAGCGCGAGCACACGCTGTCGCAGGTACACGGCGTTGACGAAGAAAGGGGCGCATCGACGCGGTACACGAGCAGTCCGGGCACCGTCTCGGCGTACTCCCCTTCGCGCGATGTCGTGGCTGCGAAGCCGACGCGTTCGTGCTGATGGCATGCTTCGATCGCGCGTTCATGACCGCGCGTGCAGCACATGACCGAGACCGCGCTCAGCTCGGATACACCTGGCCCGCCGCCGGGCGAGGACATGGCCTGGATTCCGGGCGGGTCGTTCCTCATGGGATCGGAGGACTTCTATCCGGAGGAGCGACCCGTCCGCAACGTCGCCGTTGACGGGTTCTGGACGGACACGAATCCGGTGACCGCGGCCCAGTTCCGGCGCTTCGTGCGCGAGACCGGCTACGTCACCCTCGCGGAGCGGCCGCTCGATCCCACTGATTATCCGGACGCCGACCCCGAGCTGCTTGTGCCGGGCTCGCTCGTCTTCCGCAAGGCGCCCGGACCCACCCCGCTGACCGACTTCCGTGCCTGGTGGGAGTACGTTCCCGGCGCCTCCTGGAAGCGGCCCGGCGGCCCGGGCACGACGATCAACGGGCGCGACCACCATCCGGTCGTCCAGGTCGCGTTCGAGGACGCGGCGGTGTACGCCGCCTGGGCCGGCAAGGAGCTTCCGACCGAAGCTCAGTGGGAATACGCCGCCCGCGGCGGCCTCGAGGGGGCACCGTTCGTGTGGGGCGACGAGGAGTTCCCGGGGGGAGCGCCGGCGGCGAACACGTGGCAGGGTCGCTTCCCCTGGGAGAACCTGAAGCTCGACGGCTACGAAGGCACTTCCCCGGTCGGCAGCTTCGCTCCGAACGGCTACGGCCTCTTCGACATGGCCGGAAACATCTGGGAGTGGACGACCGACTTCTTCGCGCCGGGCGAGAACGTCGAGACGCCCGCGTGCTGTGCGCCGCCCCTCATGCCGGGCGAGCGCTTCCCGCGCCGGGTGATCAAGGGGGGATCGCACCTCTGCGCGCCCAACTACTGCCTCCGCTATCGGCCCGCCGCACGGCAGGGCGAGACCGTGGACACGTCCACCAGCCACATCGGGTTCCGCTGCATCGTCAGGCCGTAGGCGCTTCGGCGAAGGACGTCGCGGCAGTCATCTCCATCTGACTTGGTCTTCGGCCCTCGAGCGCCACTCCCGCGCTGGGTCGGAGCTCCGAACATCGACATCCGCCGTCCGCGTCGTAGAGGCCGTGTGATGCTGCCCAGGTTCGGGAGCACGCGCGGCGGTAGACACCGTCACGGTCCAGGTGGAACACTCCAGCCTCGTGACCGCGCCCGCCGACCTACAGACGCTGGTGCGCGCCGAGCTGCGCCAACCGTCCGCCGACGTTGAGTTGCTCCACGAGCGGCCTGTCCCTGCGCTCTCCGATGACCGACGCTGAAGCGGCACGGGCCTGGGAGGAGACGCACCGCGTACTCAGCATCTGGTACCGAAGAGCGCGCGAGTCGCAGTTCGCGCACTATCAAGCTGCCTCCCGTTACGCCAGGATGGCCCGGCTCCTGGGTGTTCCGAGCGTCGCGTTGAGCGCCGCGGCCGGCACTGCACTGTTCGCAACGTTGCAGAAAGAGTCCACGTCGGTGGGCCTGCGTCTGGCGATCGGCCTCGTGTCGGTCCTGGCGGGTGTCCTCGCCGCGCTCCAGACCTTTCTTGGTTACGGCGAGCGAGCGGACAGGCACCGCGCCGCTGCCTCGGCGTACGGCGCGGTTCGGCGGGAGATCGAGCAGTACCACGCCGTGTCTCCGGGAAATGCCGAGGACATGGAGGCGGCCATGCAAGCGGTTCGTGCGCGGCTCGATCAGATCGCCGAGAGGGCTCCGGACGTGCCTGAGCGGGCGTGGAGCAAGGCACGGAGGGTGGCCGGCGAGAGCAGCTCCGAGGGGTCGGCGCTTCCGGAACTGAAAACGAACACCTAGATCGGCGCCGTCGTCCCGCTCGCCGGGTCCCCCTGCCGGACGGGCGCGTGCTCCTCGACGAGCTCGAACCGCTGCCCCTCCGCGAGCAGGCCGCGCGAGCGCAGGCGCCCCTCGAGCGTGGCGAGGAAGAGCGCACGGGTCGCCTCGCGCTCGGGCCCGTCTTCGGCTCGCGCGCAGGCCCTGGCGAGGAAGCCGACCTGGATCGTGTCTGCCCCGGCAGCGCGAAGCAGGGCCTTCGCCTCTGCCAGTGAGAGGAAGACGGTCGCGGGCGGGTCGAGCGACCTTGGGGGTGGCGGGGGTTCGGGAGGGGGTTCGGGAGGGGGTTCCGGCGACGGCTCCGCCCGGCCGGCAGGTACCTCTTCAAGCTCAGGTTCCTCCTCGCGCTCGGCCTGGCCGGCAGGTACCTCTTCAAGCTCAGGTTCCTCTTCGGGCTCGGCCTGGCCCGCAGGTACCTCTTCAAGCTCGCGTTTCTCCTCGCGCGCGCGGCGGCGAAAGAGCCTCATCGCGGCCGACTTCGCGCCGCCAGGACAGGTTCCTTCCTGCTCGGAGGGCGGGCGCGCGGACCCCGTAGCGGCTAGGGGAGGAGGAAGCCGGCTGCCTCCAGCGCCTCACGGCCCTCCGGGCCGAGCACCCTCTGCACGAACGCTTCGGCTGCCTCCTTGTTCTGGCCCTTCGACAAAACGGCGATCTGGTACTCGATCGGCGGCTGGGAGCCTTCCGGGAGCTCGATGACAGTGACGTCGTCCTCCGCGACGGCGGCGTCGGTGGCGTAGACGAAGCCGGCATCCGCCTCGCCAAGGGAGACCTTGCCGACGACCCCCTTGACGTCGTCCTCGTTCGAGACGACGTTCCCGAGCGCGGCGGCGAGGCCGAGGTCCTCGAGCACCTGTCGCGTGTAGTCGCCCGCGGGGACACCCTCGCCGGCGACGACGAGCTTCGTCGCGGGCCGCGCGACATCGTCGACAGAGTCGATCCCGGCCGGGTTGTTCGTGGGGACGATCAGGACGAGCCGGTTGGAGGCGAAGGTGACGGGCTTCTCGACCAGCTCCTCGTCGTGGAGCTCTTGCGGGTACCTCGAGCTCGCGGCCGCGTAGACATCGGCCGGAGCGCCCTCGCGAATCTGGGTCGCGAGCTCGTCGGAGCCAGCGAAGCTGTACTCGGCCTTCGCGTCGATGGTCGGGAAGACCTCGGTGAGCGAGGCGGCTGCGTAAACGGTGATCGCGCTCTCGCCCGCCGTGCTCGCTCCCCTCTCTTCGCCGCCGCAGCCCAGCGGGACGAGCAAGAAGCTGAGAACGAGGAGCAGTCGGAAGCATGAATTGTGCATAGGCAATGCCTATGGCAGACTGGGCGCGAGTCTATCCGATGAGCGAGCAGATCTTCACGGCGAGCGAGGCGGCGCGGGCGCTCGGCATCAGCCTCGACACGCTGCGTCGCTGGGACCGCGACGGCCGGATCCGCACCGAGCGCGACCGGGCGAACCGGCGGCTCGTGCCCGAGTCCGAGGTGCGACGCCTGCAGGGACGACCGGCGGAGGACCTGAGCGTCCGCAACCGCTTTCGCGGGGTCGTGCGGTCGGTCGAGGTCGAGGGCTTCCTCGCCCGCATCGAGCTCGACGTGACCGCGCCTGCACGGGTGGTGGCGATCATCACCCGGGAGGCGGCCGACGAGCTCGACCTGAGGCCGGGCCGCGGGGCGACCGCGCTCGTCAAGTCGACCTCGGTCATGGTCGAGCGGTGATCCGCAGCCGGCTCTTCACCGCCACGCTCGCGCTCGCGACCGCGATCGCGCTCGTCTTCCTCCTCCTTCCGCTCGTCGCCATCTTCCTGCGGGTCCCTCCCGGGGAGCTCATCGACCAGCTCGGGAGCGACGTCGCGGTCGACGCGATCCTCGTGACGCTGAAGGCGAACGCGATCGCGCAGGCGCTGATTCTCGGGATCGGCACCCCCGCCGCCTACCTGATCGCGAGCCGCGGCTTCCGCGGACGCGCGCTCGTAGTCACTCTCGTGGAGCTTCCGCTCGTGCTTCCTCCTGCCGTCGCCGGCATCGCGCTGCTCGCGGCTTTCGGTCGCCTCGGGCCTCCTGGGCGGCACCTTCGACGTGCTCGGCGTCTCGATCGGCTTCACGCAGACGGCGGTCGTCCTCGCCGTCACCTACGTCGCCAGCCCCTTCTATGTCCGCCAGGCGATCGTCTCCTTCGAGGCCCTCGACCAGACCCTGCTCGACGCCTCGCGGACGCTGGGAGCCGGACCGGCACGCACGTTCCTCAGGATCGCCGTCCCGCTCGCGGCCAGGGGGCTCGCGGCCGGAGCGGCCCTGTCGTTTGCCCGTGGGATCGGCGAGTTCGGCGCGACGATCATGTTCGCCGGGAGCCTCCAGGGCGTGACGCAGACGCTCTCGCTCGCGATCTACGCCCAGTTCGACCTCAACTTCGACGTCGCGCTCGCGCTCGGGGCGCTGCTCGTGCTCGCGAGCGCCGCGATCCTCCTCGCCGTCAAGCTCATCCCCGCGTGGACACGCTCGACCTCGACTTCGCTCTCCCCCTACGCTCGTTTCGGCTCGAGCTAGCGCTCACGATCGGGCGCGAGACCTTCGCGCTCGTCGGCCCTTCCGGCGCGGGCAAGACGACCGCTCTGCGCGCGATCGCGGGCCTCGTCCGGCCCGAGCGCGGCCGGATCTCACTCGGCGGGCGCACGCTCTTCGACGCCGGGACGGGGATCGACCGGCCGCCCGAGGAGCGGCGGATCGGCTTCGTCTTCCAGGAGTACGCGCTCTTCCCGCACATGACGGTCGAACGCAACGTCGCCTACGCAGGCGGGGCGCGCGCGGGGGAGGTGCTCGACCGATTCCGGATCGCCCATCTCGCGAAAGCGCACCCGGGCGAGCTTTCGGGTGGTGAGCGCCAGCGCGTCGGACTTGCCCGCGCACTGGCGCGCGAGCCCGACGGGCTCCTCCTCGACGAGCCGCTCTCCGCCCTCGACGCGCACACTCGCGCGGGCGTGCGCGCCGAGCTCGCGAACATGCTCGACCGGCTCGATCTCCCCGTCCTCCTCGTCACGCACGACTTCGAGGACGCGGCAGTCCTCGCCGACCGCGTCGCTGTTCTCGTCGACGGGAGAGCTGCGCCAGATCGGGGTTCCCTCGGAGCTCATGGCCGCTCCGTCGGACTCGTTCGTCGCGAGCTTCACCGGGGCGAATCTCCTCTCGGGTCGCGCACGTCCCGGCCCGAGAGGGCTGACGGAGGTGACGCTCGGCGACGCCACCGTCCTCTTCTCCGTCGACGAGGGGGACGGCCCCGTGGACGTCGCCGTCTACCCCTGGGAGGTCTCGATCTCCCGGGAGCTCCCGGACGACTCGGCTCTCAACCACGTCCGGGCGCCCATCGCCTCGCTCGTCCGGATCGGGAACCGCGCCCGAGTCCAGGTCGACGCGCTGGTCGCCGAGGTCACGACGGCGTCCGTCGAGCGCCTCGGCCTCGAGGAGGGCGAGCTCGTCGTCGCATCCTTCAAGGCCGCCGCGACCCGTCTCGTCGCGCGCACGGCGACGGACGGCGGAGCCGGATCGGATCCGCCGCCCGTCGACTCCTCGGCTCGCTAGATCGGGCGCTCCGCCGGGCGCTCGACGTCGACCGGTCGCCGCGATTCGCCCTCGTGTGGCGCCTCGATGGTGATGTCCGGAAGCAGCCGGTCGAGCCAGCGCGGGATGTACCAGGACTTCTCGCCGAGAAGCGTAGGAACGCCGGCACGAGCGTCATGCGCACGATCAACGCGTCGGTCAGGATCGCGACCGCGAGCAGGAGCCCGAACTCCTTCGGAATCCGGTCGGCGCTCAGGATGAACGCCGCGAAGACGGTGCCCATGATGACCGCGGCCGCGACGACGACGCGGCCGATCGCCGCGATGCCGTGCTCGACCGCCTCCGCGCGTCCTCAGCCCGTGGACGTGCTCTTCCCGGATGCGGCTCATCAGGAAGACCATGTAGTCCATCGAGAGCCCGAACAGGATCGCGAAGGCGATCGGCGGGACGAACGTCTCGATCGGCCCGGTCCGGTCGAGGCCGGTGAGGCCGAGCAGGTGGCCCTCCTGCACCACCAGCGTCAGCACGCCGAAGCCGACGAACGCCGACAGGATCGTCGTGATCGCCGCCGTCGCGAGATCACGATCGACCGGAACGCCATCGCGAGCAAGATGAACGTGACGCCGATGATGTAGAGCAGGAAGAGCGGCATGCGCTCGATGATCTGGTCGGCGATGTCCTTGAACGCCGCCGTCAGGCCGGAGACGTAGGCGACCGAGTCGCCGCCCGCGGTCGCCGCCGGCACGACGTCGTCTCGCAGGCGGTCGACGAGTTGTCCGTCTCCTCGTCCTGCGGCGCCGAAGCCGGCGTGACGAAGACGATCGCCACCGTCTCCTGCGTCGTTCAGCTGCGGCTCGCCGACGGAGGCCACGCCCGGGAGGCTCTGCACGCCCTCGTAGATCCGCTGCGGCGCCTGCGGGTCGCCGTTCACGTCCACGACGATCGGGATCGGACCGTTGAAGCCGGCCCCGAAGCCCTCGGCGAGCAGGTCGTAGGCGCGGCGGGCCGTCTGCTCGGTGGGCTGCGTCCCCTGGTCGGCGGCGCCGAGCCGCACGAGCGCCGAGGTCGATCGCGAGCGCCAGGACGAGGAGGAGCGACGACCGGCGAATACGACCCGCGAGTGCCGCGTCACGAATCGGCCCCAGCGGGCGAAGAGCGTCCTCTCGCGGCCCGCCTCCGAGTCGTCGATCGGGCGGAGGAACGGCACCTTGAGACGGTCGATCTTGTGGCCGAGCAGCGCGAGCACCGCGAGCAGCAGCGAGTTCGCGATCAGCACCGTCGTGAGCACGCCGAGGGCGCTGCCGATACCGAGCTTGGTCACGAAGTCGAGGCCGATCAGCGCGAGCCCGCTGACCGAGATCGCGACGGTCACGCCCGCGAAGATCACCGCGCGCCCGCGGACGCGCCCGCCTCGGCCGCGGCGTCCCGCGGCGAGAGACCGTCGTGCAGGAGCTGTCTGAAGCGCGTGACGATGAACAGTGAGTAGTCGATGCCGACCCCGAGGCCGATCATCGAGACCAGGATGGGCGTGATCGTGTTGATGTCGGTCATCCCGGCGAGGAGGTAGAGCAGGAGGAAGGCGGTCGCCAGGGCCGTGATCGCCAGGAAGATCGGGATCGACGTCGCGACGAACGTCCGGAAGACGATGAGCAGCACGATGATCGCCGCGAGCAGGCCGAGTGCCTCCGATGTCCCCTGCTCGACCGGCGGGAACTCGGCATCGCCGTTGAACTCGGCGGTCACGCCGGCCGGCTCCACGGTCTCGCGCACGGCTTCCTGCACGGCTACGACCTCTTCGCGGTCCTCGTCCTCGATCGTCTGGTCGAACTGCGCCTCGGCGTAGGCGATCCGCCCGTCGTCGGAGACGGTGTCCTCGCTGAACGGGTCGCCGACGCTCTCGATACCGGCCTTGTCCTCGGTCGGCGCGAACTCGTCGGTCTGGAGGCGCGCGATCGCTTCCTCGATCGCCGCACGGCGCTCGGGCGTGTCGAGCTGCTCGCCTGCGGGCGCGGCGAAGACGACGTTCAGCACCGCCGCCCTGCTCCTACGCAAATTCCTGTTCGATCAGGTCGGTCGCCTTCTGCGTGTCCGACCCGGGGATCTCGAACTCGTCCTTGCAGCTCGCCGCCGAACGTCCCGACGGCGACGACCAGGAGGACGACGATGCCCAGCCAGCGAGACGACCACGCGCCACGGATGCGTCGCGCACGCACGGGTCCAGCGCGAGAGCGCCCCGGTCGAGAGACGCTCGTGGGCTGCCCGTCGTTCCGGTCTGGGTTCGTCCGTCATCGCGTCTTGCCTCCTTGGGCGTCGGGGTCCGCTCTCTGGAGACCGGCCGGGCCGGGTGAACTCATCGGTCGCCGGTCGGCGCGGGGCTAGGGTAACCACGCGTCCCGCCCGGGACAGTGCGGCTAGCACCACCCTTGCGTCGATCAGTCGGGGAGGAGCGGCACCGTCAGGCCCTGGTCGCGGCCGAGCAGCACGGCCGCGGGTGACGGCGGTCGGACCGAACCGCTCGCGCACCTCGTCGAGCGCGGCGTCGAGGGCGCCGCCGTCGCGCCGTCGAACGGCAGCGTGAGCTGGAGCGGCGTCGTCGTCCTGGAGGTTCGCGACCGCGATGCCGACGAGCGTCAGGCCCTGGCGCTCGATCATCGGCGTCGCCGCCGCGAGCAGCGCCTCGCGCCGTGGCGAGGATCGTCTGGGTCTCGGCGGTCGCCGCGGAGCGTGTGCGAGCGGGTCGCCCGCGAGAAGTCGTCGAAGCGCAGGCGGAGGACGACCGTGCGGCCGACCCGTTCCGCGGCCCGCATCCGGCGGGTGACGCGGTCGACCAGGCCGACGAGGATCGGCGTCGATCTCCTCGAGCGACCTCGGCGTCCGGCCGAGCGCGCGCTGCGACCCGATCGAGCCGCGTCGGCGGCCGACCTGCACCGGCCGCGGATCGCGGTTGTGGGCGAGGGCGTGGAGGTGCCGGCCCGCCGCGCGCCCGAGCATGCGCGACCAGCGCCTCCTCGGCGAGCTCGGCGACCTCGCCGACCGTGCCTGATCCCCCGCGTCGCGGAGCTTGCTCGGCGGTTACCGGCCCGACGCCCCAGAGCCGCTCGACCGGGAGCGGGTGGAGGAAGTCGAGCTCGCCGTCGGGCGGCACGACGAGCAGCCCGTCCGGCTTGGCCACGCCGCTCGCCACCTTGGCGAGGAACTTCGTCCGCGCCACGCCGACCGTGATCGGCAGGCCGACCCGCTCGAGCACGTCGCGCCGCAGCCGGACCGCGATCTCGGCCGGCGTGCCCGCGAGCCGCTCGCAGCCCGCGCACGTCGAGGAACGCCTCGTCGATCGACAGCCCTTCGACGAGCGGCGTCGTGTCCTCGAACACCCGGTACACCGCCTTGCTCGCCTCCGAGTAGGCGGACATGCGCGGCGACGACGACGGCGTGGGGCAGAGCCGGCGGGCCTGCCTGCCGCCCATCGCCGTGCGGACGCCGTACGCCTTGGCCTCGTAGCTCGCCGCGAGCACGACGCCGCCGCCGACGATCACGGGGCGGCCGCGCAGGCTGGGATCGTCCCGCTGCTCGACCGACGCGTAGAACGCGTCGAGGTCGGCGTGCAGGATCGTCGCCTCCCGGCACGAACATATGTTCGCATGGAAGCGCGCTAGAGCAAGAGATCCGCGAGCCAGGCCCGCACGGCCTCGGCGACCGCGTCCGACGTCGGTGCGCAACGCGTGGTTCCCGGGTACCTCGACCACCTGCCGACGCGGGCCCGGAGGCGGCATGCCGAACGGATCGCTTGCCCCCTGCACCACGAGCATCGGAACCTTGACCGCGTCAAGCTCGGGCAGCCGGCTCTCCGGTGTCCCCGAGCGGCGCGGCGGGAGGAGTGGGAATGCGAGGCAGAGCACGCCGACGGCGCCGGTCTCCTCAACCGTGCGGCAGGCCACCCGCGCTCCCAGGGAGCGGCCCCCGACGACGAGAGGGAGTCCCGCGAGCTCGCCGGCGCGCAAGTGCTCGACGACCGCCGTCCACACAGCGTCGAGCTGACGTGCGGGAGCGGGGCTGCGCCGCCCGGCGACGCGGTATGGCTGCTCGACGAGCGCGACGGTCGCGCCCTCCGCGCGCGCGACCTCTGTGGCCGCAACCAGATCTTGCGAAGTCACGCCGCCGCCCGCACCGTGGCCGAGGACGAGCGCAGCCCGCGGCTTCTCGGCCGGATGCAGATGAACCTTCGCCGGACCGTAAGGCGTATCGACATCGACCGTCGTCACGGCTCGTCCCAGAACACGAGGAGCCTTCCGCCGGGCGCGAGCCACTTCTCTGCGAGGCGTCTCGAACGTACGGGCTCCCGGTGGAACAGGCCGACCCTTACAGCGAAGATAAGCTCGAAGCGGCGGTCTCCGAGGTCGAGGTCCTCCAGAGCCGAAACCAGGAACTCGGCCTTGCCGGCCTCGACGTGTGCCGCGTTTCGGCGCTCCGCCGCCGCGATCATCTTCGCGGAACGATCGATCGCCGTAAGGCGGCCTTCCTCGAGGCGCTCGCAGACGAGCGTCGCGGCGACCCCGTGGCCGCTGCCGATCTCGAGGACACGGTCGTCTGGACGGAGGCCGAGCTGGTCGACGACAGCTTGCAGGCGCTCGCTCATTCTCATGATTCTGCCGGGGCAGTCCAGGACCGCGTGATCGCGTAGTAGCGTCGTCGAGGGATGATCCCTCCGTCCGGAGAGCAGTTCGAGATCGTCCGGGGCGACCAGCGGGCAGTCGTCGTCGAAGTCGGCGCGGGGCTTCAAACGTACTCCGCTCCCGCACCGGCCGTTGTGGAGTGAATCCGTAGGGCCTTCGCCGGCTGGCAGCTGTCCCGACGCTCGGGCTCGCCGAGCTCGCCATTTGCGAGCTTTTCGTCAGGCGGCCTCCGGCCCGCTTCGTGTAAGGCGGACAAGCCCTAGAAACGCGACGAGCGTCCAGGTCGCCTCGAGGAGCACGAAGCCCCACTGCCGCTCGATGACGGCGCTGACCGTGAGGATCCCCGCGCCGACGAGATTCGGCAGCAGGTACCGGTACGAGAGCGGGTTCCAGAGCCCGAACTGCCCCGCCGCATAGGCGACGAGGATGAGAATCGCCCCGACGATCTGCACGAGCTCGGCCATCTGCAGCGTGAGCTTTTCAGATGCAGCGGGGCCCGCCTCCAGGAAGGCGGGCCCCGTCGCGAAGCGGCTGCAACCCCGGGCCTACGGGCAGCCGCTCTTCGCGTCGCCGCGATCGGCGAGGCAGCGATCCGATCCCGGGCCGCCGTGGGCGGCGTCCCCGCGGCTTCCGTCACGGGCGTCGACGCGATCCTTTCCCGCCTCTCCGCGGAGGACGTCCCGCCCGGCGAGGTCGCGCAGCGCGTCGTCGCCGGCGCTTCCGCGGACGACGTCGTCTCCGCCGCCTCCGCCGAGCCGGTCGTCGCCCGTGCCGCCGACGACGACGTCGGAGCCGCCGCCGCCGCGGATCGTGTCGTCGCCGCCGAGCCCGTACAGCTCCTCACTCTCGGCGCTTCCGACGATCGTCTCGCCGCGCTCGGTGCCGCGGACGACGACGCGCCAGCGGAGCGTCGAGGCGCCCCAGCCGTCGTAGCTGTCGAGCGCGATCCGGTACGTGCGACCGGCCTCCGCCTGGAAGGCGATCCGGCTCGTGCAGCAGCCGCTCGGGCCGTCGTCGTTCACGGCGATCTGGTCGAGTCGGTGGAGCAGGTCGCCCGTGTAGACGGCGACCAGAGTGTCCACGTCTGTGTTCTCGGTCGTGAAGGCGACGACCTCGGTCGCGGGCGCCGTCCACCGGAACCACACGGTCGCGCCGTCGCCGTCGTCATCGCCGTCCGGGGTGTGCGCCGGCTCGCCCGGCTCCCAGGTGGAGCGCTCGGTCAGGGCGAGCGCCGTTCCCGACCGGCCGCGAAGCTCCGCCGCGTCGGCGAAGTTGTCGTTCGCCGGAGCCGAGGACCAGATGAGCGAGACCTTGCCGACCTTGCCGCCGAACCCGTCCACCGCGACGCGGTACTCGGTCCCGGCGGTGGCTCGGAAGCTGAGCATGCTCTGGGACACCTGGGCGCCGGCGTCGTCATTCGCCGCGACGACAGTCAGCGTGTCGAGCGACGCGCCCGTGTACACGGCCAGGAGCGTGTCGAAGTCGCTGTATGACCGTGACGAACGCATACTGGCCGTCCTGCGGCGCCGTCCACCGGTACCAGACAGATCGACCGCCCTCGTTGGCGGCGTGAGCAGGCTCGCCCGGCTCCTTCGTGGCGTCGAAGGTTCCACCCGTCACTGAGCCGCTCGAGTGGGCGATCGGCTGGGCGTCCGCGAAGGCGTCGTTGGGCGGCGCCGCCTGTGCCGTGGCCGGAATGCCGAGGGCGAGCGCGGCCGCTGCGACCGCCGCCCGCCGCCCCGTGATCCTGTTCCTGGTAGCCATTGTCTGCCTCCTTTCGCGCCATTGGAGGCTAAACAATATATGGCTATCTACAGCTAGTCAAGAGCTAGCCGTTGGCGAGCAACGCCTGCAGGCGCTCCCAGCGGTCGATCTCGCATCCGTTCGCACGGTTCAGCTCGGCGTGCACGTCGCGTCCGGCGAGCACGCCGTCGACGGCCGCCCGCTCGGGGCCGCCGTAGATCTGCGTGCACGCGACGTCGTCCCCGAGGGGTTCGAGCGCCGCCGGCTCGGCCTCGAGCGCAGCGCAGGCGGCGGCGGGGTCCGGGTGAGTTCCGCCGGGCGGATCACACGTGAGGGTCGTCTCACGCGAGGGGCCGTCCTCACCGCGGGGCTGGACGACGACGGTGAGCGACGTCGTCGCCTCGGGTGCGTCGGCCGCGTCGTCTTCCGCGCCGCCTCCGCAGCCGGCGACCGCGAGGAGGCAGAGGAAGACGGTCGCACTCCTCATCCGAGCGACTCGGCGGCAGCGACGATCTCGTCCACGTCTGGCACCTCGTCCGTCTCGTACCGCCGCGTCCAGCGGACGATGCGGTCGGCGTCGATCAGGAACGTCGAGCGCCTCGCGACGTCGTGGAGGCCGCGGTACTCCTGCGCGACGCCGAACGCGCGCACCGCCTCGGCGTTCCAGTCGGACAGGAGCGGAAGATCGAGGTCGAGCGCCTGGCGCCACGCGACGTGCGACCACGGGCTGTCCCGGGAGATGCCGAACGGCGAGACCCGCACCCGCTCGAGATCGTCCCTCCTGTCACGCAGGAGGAGCATCTCGTCCGTTCAGGTGCTCGACCAGTCGAAGAGGTAGAAGAGAACGAGGAGGCTCTCCCCGGCAGCTGCAAGGTCGAGGAGCCGGACTGGGTGATTGGGCGCGAGCCAGACCTCGACGTCCGGCGCAGGCTCGCCGGCCGCGATCACGCGGCCGCGCGCTCGGGATCGACTCGCTCGGTGAGGTCGGCGATCTCGCGCACCACCTCGGCGACGTCTCGGTTCGCGTTGAAGACGCGGCGCTGGCGGTCGGCGCCGTTGCCGCGCGCGAGGATCTCGCGGACGCCCTCGAGCTCGCGGTCCGATCCGACCTCCCGCGCGTGCGGCTCGAGATCGCGCAGCGTGCGGCGGATGAGCTGCGCCACCGGCACGCGGTTGCGGCGGCCGGTGAGGAGGTCCATCACGGGCGCCTCGAGGCCGTAGCGGCCCGCGAGCCACTTGTTCTCGGTCACGAGCATCCGGTGGAACGAGGGGAGCGGCTGGCCCGCGTCGTGCCGCTCGGAGTAGAGCTTCACGAGCGACTGGATGTACGCCGAGAGCGCGACTGCGTCCTCGACCCGCGAGATCGCATCCATGACCCGCACCTCGATCGTCCCCCACTTCGGATGTGGGCGGATGTCCCACCAGATGTGCGTGTAGTCCGCGATCGTGCCGGTCTTCTCGAGCTGGCCGACCACCTCCGCGTACTCGCCGTAGTCGGCGAAGCGGGGGGGCACGCCCGAGCGCGGGAACGCGGCGAAGACCATCTGCCGGGTCGACTCGAGCCCGGTGAGCTCCCCGCGCCAGAAGGGCGAGTTCGCCGAGAGGGCAAGAAGGTCGGCGAGATGCGTGTTGAGCGCGTTCAGCACGGGGATCACCTTGTCCACCGAGTCCACGGCGACGTGCACGTGCATCCCGAAGATCAGCTCGCGGCGGGCGACGTACTGGAGCTGGTCGACGAGGGCCCGGTAGCGGTCGCGGGCCGTGATGCGCTGGCGCTCGAAGAGGCTGAACGGATGGGTTCCCGCCGAGCCGACGCGGAGGCCCTCCTTGCGGCCGAGCTCGGTCACGTATGCGCGCAGCTTCCGCAGCTCGTCCCCGACGTCGCCGGCGTTGTGGCACACGGGCGTCGCGATCTCGATCACCGACTGCATGAGCTCGGGGGCGACCCGCGCCTCGAACTCGGCGCCGACGTGCCCGAGCACCGTGTCGATGTGCTGGACGAGGTCGAAGGTCTCCGGGTCGAGGAGCATGTACTCCTCCTCGACGCCGAGCGTGAAGGGGTCGCTCTGGCCGTACTTGTGCTCGAGCACGCTCCCGCCCTCTGCGAAGTCGACTCCGGTGATGGAGGCGGGGTAGAGCTGCTTCATGCGCGGACTGTATCCAGCTTCCCTCGTTTTCAGGTCTGGACGACGGCCTCAGCCTCGATCTCGACGAGGAACCTGGGGTCGACGAGCTCGCTGACCGTGACGGTCGTGTTGGCCGGCCGGACGTCCGCGAACGCCTCACCGTGCGCACGGCCCACCTCGTCGAAGTCCGCCGTCCGCACGAGGTAGACCCTGGTGCGGACGACGTCGGCGAGCGTCGCGCCCGCCTCCCCGAGCGCCCGCTCGATGATCTCCAGGCAGCGGCGTGCCTGGCCGTAGGCGTCGGCCGGCGGGTCGGCTCCGTCCGGCATCACCGGCGCCGTCCCCGCGACGAGCACCCGGTTCCCGATCCGCACGGCGCGGGAGAAGCCGACGATCGGCTCCCAGGGCGATCCGGACGAGACGAGACGACGTTCGATGGGCCTAGTATCGCGCGCGAATGCATGCGGTCGAGCAGATCGACGGTTGGGGCGCCGACCACGCGGCAGCCGCTGTCGTACTGGGCTCGGGGATCGTCCATGAGCAAGGGGCGACCGGACACGTGTTCAGGTGGGCATCGGTCACGAAGCTCCTCACCGCGTCCGCGGTCCTCGTCGCCGCGGAGGAGGGCGTGCTCGAGCTGGACGAGCCGGCCGGACCGCCCGGCTCGACCGTGCGGCATCTCCTCGCACACGCCTCGGGGCTCCCGTTCGAGGGCGAGGAGCCGCTCGCGCGCCCCGGGACGCGGCGGATCTACTCGAACACGGGCTACGAGGCGCTCGGACGCTTCGTCGAGGAGCGTGCCGAGATGCCGTTCCCCGAGTACCTGGACGGCGCCGTCCTCGCCCCGCTCGGAATGGTGAGCACGTCGCTGCGGGGGTCGCCGGCCTCCGGGTGCGTCGGACCGGTCGGCGACCTCGCTGCGTTCGCGCGGGCGGTGCTCGCGCCGTCGTTCGTGGCCGCCGAGACGCTCGCCGAGGCCGCGACCGTCGTGTTCCCGGGGCTCGACGGCGTGCTGCCGGGCTTCGGCCGGCAGACGCCGTGCGACTGGGGGCTCGGGTTCGAGCTCAGGGACGCCAAGTCGCCGCACTGGACGGGAGCCCGCAACTCGCCGCGGACGTTCGGGCACTTCGGCGGCGCGGGAACGTTCCTCTGGGTCGACCCGGACGCCGGCGCGGCCCTCGCCTGCCTGACCGACCGCGAGTTCGGCGACTGGGCGATCGAGGCGTGGCCGCGGTTCTCGGACGACGTGCTGGGGGAGCTGGACGCCTAGAGGCCTGATGCGAAATGGGTGCACCCCCAGGAAGCGCCTGCGCACGGCGCCCCGCGGCCGCCTCGACCGGCACCAAGGCTTTCAAGCCTTGCCACCGATCGAGTCAACCCCGCTGCTTGGCGCATCCACTCCCTGAGGGCACGCCATTCCACATCAAGCCTCTAGCCGGTGAAGATCGGCCGGACGAGCTCGTCGAAGGTCTCGCGGTCGCAGCCCGCGATCGTCGCCGGCGTGACGGCCTCGACGGTGGCGGTGCGCGGGACGTCCATGAGGAGCGAGACCTCGCCGAAGTAGGAGCCGGGCCGGAGGAGGCCGCGCTCGCCGCGCGCGTCCTGCGAGGCGCGCAGGAGCCCGGCGAGGACGACGTAGAAGCACTCGCCCTCCTCGCCCTCGGCGACGACTCGCTCGCCCGGCTTCAGCTCGCGCCGCCGCATGCGCTCGCCCAGCCGGGTCAGCATCTCACCGGGGAGTCCGGCGAGCAGCTCCACCCGCGCGAGCTCGTGCGCGGTCGCCGACTGCTCCCTCACGAGTCGGGATCCGGCTCGACCTGGCGCTCCGGATCGTCGTGGCCGGGGCCGCGCTGCGCGTCCTCCTCCTCGCGGCGCTCCAGTTGAGCGTCCTCTTCCTCGGGGGTCGGGTCCGGCTGCTGCGACACGTCGCCATCCTATGGAATGCGCTCATGGGCGAGCTCGACGGATGGCGACTCTGCCCCCGCTGCGGGACGGCGCTCGCGCGCGAGGCCGGGGCCGTTGGCTGCCCGTCGTGCGGGCTCGTCGTGTACGCGCGACCGACACCGGCCGTCTGCGCGCTCCTCGTGGACGAGGAGGGCCGCGTCCTCCTTGGCCGGCGGGCGGAGGAGCCGGCCGCCGGCCGCTGGGACATCCTCGGCGGCTTCATGGAGGAGGACGAACAACCGCTCGAGACGCTGCGCCGGGAGCTCCGCGAGGAGACCGGCCTCGACGTCGAGCCGCTCGAGTTCCTTGCCGCGGTCTCCGACGTCTACGGCGAGGAAGGCCGCGCGACGCTGAACCTCTGCTGGACGGCGCGGATCGCCGGGGGCGGGCTCACGCTCGCCCCCGAGCTCGCGGAGGTGCGCTGGTTCGGGCCCGACGAGCTCCCCTCCGGCGACGAGCTCGCGTTCGCGAACTGCACCGAGATCCTCGACGCGTGGCGCCGGTCACTCGGCCGCTAGGGGCACCGAACATGGCCCGACGACACGGCCGTCGGGGACCGTCGCGAGCTGACAGAGCCCACGGCACCCTGGCCGAAACGGGTAGGCCCTTCGGCCTACCCCGTTTGTGGCAATTGGGCCGGTCGGCCCATTGCGCCGGCCCGGCGGATGGAGGATTACTTGACCAAGGTGATCGACAGGGAGATCCATCGGATCGACGAATGCCTCTCCGACGGTTGGCTCGACGCCTGGGTGAGCGACATGGTCGCCCAGGTCGAGGACTACCTCGGGAAGCACGCCGCCTTCGAGGCATTCCTCGACGGCGACGACTGACCCTGGCCGCGCCAGGGTTGGGTCAGGGGGCGAGACGGACTCGCCGCGGCCGCTAGCTGCCTCTCTCTACGACGTGCCGTTCAGCCCGAGCGCCCGCTCGAGGGCCGTCTTCGGCTGAGCGCCGAGCGCCGCCGCCGCCGGCTCGCCGTTCTTGAAGAGCACCATCGTCGGGATGCTCATCACGCCGTAGCGCGCTCCGAGTCCCGGCTGCTCGTCGATGTTCACCTTGACGAGCCGGAGCTCGCCTGCCCGCTCCTCGGTGATCTGATCGAGGATCGGCGCGACCATGTGACACGGGCCGCACCATTCCGCCCAGAAGTCGACGAGGACGGGGGTTTCGCTCTCGAGGACCTCCGTCTGGAAGGTCTCCTCGGTCGCCTCGATTGCCTTTTCTGCCATGTGTGCCTCCCTGAATGAAATGAGCGCGCTTCGCGTGGTGTGTACCCGTTTCAACGACGGACGAGACCTGAAAAATCCCGAACTAGACTCGACTCCCGCCGTGTTCAAGCCGCTTCCGCCCGTTCCCGACCATCCTGTCCTCGAGGAGGAGGTGCTCGCGTGGTGGGAGGAGCGCGGCGTCTTCGACCGGCTCCGGGAGCAGAACCGGGGCGGCGAGCCGTGGAGCTTCGTGGACGGCCCGGTGACGGCGAACAAGACGCTCGGCGTCCACACCGCGTGGGGACGGACGCTCAAGGACGTCTTCCAGCGCTACAAGGCGCTCCGCGGCTTCGACCAGCGCTACCAGAACGGCTTCGACTGCCAGGGGCTCTGGATCGAGGTCGGCGTCGAGCGGGAGCTCGGGCTCAACTCGAAGCGGGAGATCGAGGAGTACGGCCTGGCCGAGTTCGCCCGGAAGTGCCGCGAGAAGGTCGTCTGGTCGGCCGGGGAGCTGATCCGCGGCTCGAAGCGGCTCGGCCAGTGGATGGACTGGGGCAACGACTACTACACCTTCGCGGACACGAACATCGAGTACATCTGGCGGTTCCTCAGGCACGTGCACGAGCAGGGCTGGCTCTACGTCGGGCATCGGTCGACGGAGTGGTGCCCGCGTTGCGGCACGTCGATCTCCGCGCACGAGCTCGTCGGCTCGTACGAGGACCGGATCGACCCGTCTCTCTTCGTCCGCCTCCCTCTGCTCGACCGGCCCGGCGAGGCGCTCGCGGTCTGGACGACGACGCCGTGGACGCTTCCCGCCAACGTCGCCGCAGCCGTCCATCCCGACGAGGAGTACGGCCTCCAGGAGGACGGCGAGTGGGTCGCGGTCCGCCGCTACCCGGACGACTCGTTCACGGAGCGCCGGCGCGGGGCGGAGCTGGTCGGCTGGCGCTACGAGGGGCCGTACGACCACATTCCGGCCGCGGCGGGCGTCGAGCACCGGGTCATCCCGTGGGACGAGGTCTCGATGGAGGAGGGGACCGGAATCGTGCACATCGCGCCGGGCAGCGGCTCCGAGGACTTCGAGCTCTCGCGGGTCCACGACCTCCCGGTGCTCATGCCCGTCGACGAGGCGGGCCGCTTCTACCCTGACTACGGCTGGCTGCACGGCCTCTCCACGGCCGAGTCCGCGGAGCAGATCGCGGCCGACCTGGCCGAGCGGGGACGCCTGATCGAGGCGGGGACGTACGAGCACCGCTACCCGTTCTGCTGGCGGTGCCACACCCCGCTCATCTTCCGGATCTCGGACGACTGGTTCATCGCCGTGGAGGACCTGCGCCCGCGCCTCCTCGCGGCGAACGCGACGGTCGAGTGGACGCCCGACTACTTCGGGAAGCGCATGGACGACTGGCTCCGGAACATGGGGGACTGGAACATCTCCCGCCGCCGCTTCTTCGGCCTGCCGCTCCCGTTCTACCCGTGCTCGTGCGGTCACCTGACCGTCGTCGGCTCGAAGTCCGAGCTGGCGGAACGGGCGACCGCCGGGCTCGAGCAGCTCGAGGAGCTGCATCGCCCGTGGGTCGACGAGGTGACGATCCGCTGCGAGGCGTGCGGAGAGGAGGGCGTCCGCCGGATCGCCGAAGTGGGCGACGTCTGGCTCGACGCCGGCATCGTCCCCTTCGCGACGCTCGGCTGGCAGAACCCCGAGTGGATCCCGGGCGGGTACGCAACGGGCGCGTCCGCGGGGCTCTCGGGCGCGGACCTGCCCGACCACGCCTACTGGGAGCGCTGGTTCCCCGCGACCTGGGTCTCGGAGATGCGCGAGCAGATCCGGCTCTGGTTCTACTCCCAGCTCTTCATGTCGGTCGCCCTCGACGGGCGCGCCCCGTTCCGCGAGGTGCTCGGCTACGAGAAGATGCTCGATGAGCACGGGCACGAGATGCACGGGTCCTGGGGGAACCTCATCCCGGCCGAGGAGGCGTTCGCCCGGATGGGCGCGGACGTGATGCGCTGGCAGTACTGCGCGCAGCCGCCCGACCGGAACCTGCTCTTCGGCTACGGCCCTGCGCACGAGATCAAGCGGAGGCTCCTGACGCTCTGGAACTCTGTCCGCTTCCTCGTCGACTACGGGACGATCGAGGAGTTCCGGCCGCGGCTCGAGGATCTCGAGGCAGGGCCGGTCGGAGTGGAGCTCGCGCCGCTCGACCGCTGGCTCGTCGCGCGCGCGGACGCGCTCGCGCGGGACGCGACGGAGGCGCTCGAGGCGCAGCTCACGCACCGTCTGGTGGAGGCGTTCGAGGCCTACGTCGACGACCTGTCGAACTGGTACATCCGTCGCTCGCGGCGGCGGTTCTACGCCTACGACGAGGCTGCCTTCCGGACGCTCTGGTTCGCGCTCGTCCAGGCCGTTCGGGTCGTCTCCCCGGTGATGCCCTTCCTTGCCGAGCACCTCTGGGGGCGGCTCGTCCGTGACACGTGCGAGGAGGCGCCCGAGAGCGTCTTTCTCGCCGGCTGGCCGGAGGCCCGCGAGCCCGACGACAGGCTCCTCGGGGACATGGCGAAGGCGCGTCTCGTCGCCGAGCTCGGGCGCCGCGCGCGCGACACGGCCGGCCTGAAGCTGCGGCAGCCCGTCCGGCGGCTCGTCGTCCAGGGCGCGGGCGGGGCGGAGGAACATGCGGACGTGATCCGGGACGAGCTCCGCGTGAAGGAGCTCGAGTTCGGCGACGTGGCCTCGACGGAGCTTCGCGTCAAGCCGAACCTGCCGGTG
The DNA here is from genome assembly GCA_963824775.1 of uncultured Actinomycetes bacterium. Taxonomy (GTDB): domain Bacteria; phylum Actinomycetota; class Thermoleophilia; order Gaiellales; family Gaiellaceae; genus CAWGQF01. Next base: position 531,557 of record CAWGQF010000012.1, on the reverse strand, counting down.
CTGGGGCCGCGCCTCGGGAAGGAGCTCCGTGCGGTGCGCTCGGCGCTCGAAGCGGGCGAGTTCGAGGAGCTGGCGGACGGAGGGTTCCGCGCCGCCGGCCACGATCTCGGCGCCGACGACGTCCTCGTCGAGCGGGTCGGCCTCGACGGCTGGGCGGTCGCCTCGGACGACGGCGTGACGGTCGCGCTCGACATGACGCTCGACGACGAGCTGCGGCTGGAGGGCCGCGTCCTGGATCTCATCCACGCGGTGAACACGATGCGGAGGGACGCGGGACTCGAGCTCACCGACCGAATCGTGCTCACGCTGCCCGAGGACGGTGACCTTCGTCGCCACGAGGACTGGATCAAGGCGGAGACGCTCGCGACCCGGATCGAGCCGGGGCCGGCGCTCGGCATCGAGAAGGCGTGACCCGGGCCCTCGTCGCCGCCGTGATCGTCCTGGCGGCGGTTGCCGTGGCCGACAGCCTGCGGAGTCTCGCCACGGCGGAGCCGGCCTCGGGCCGGGTCGAAGCTCGCGGGCGCACCGAGCTCGTCGCCGCACGTCCCCTGCGGCCCGGCGGCGGCGGGTACCTCGAGCAGCGGGTGCTCCGCGACGGGCGAGAGGTGCTCGCTGCCGAGGCGCTGAAGCGTGCCTTCCCGGGCGGCATCGAGGGCCCGATCGACATCGCGCAGCTCGCGCTCGGGCCCGACGGAACGCTCGTCGTCGGCGTCTACAGCTTTCCGAGCGGCCGGGCCCCCGTGGGCGCGCTCGAGCTCTGGCGCGGCTCCCGTCTCGTGGGCGCGTTCCGCGTCCCCACCGGCTGGTTCGGCGGCGGTCTCGCGTTCGACCGCACGGGTGAGCTCGTGGCGACGTTCTCCCACGACCGCCAGCTCCGCGGGGTCTTCGACCGTCGCGGCCGCCGGCGTCCGGGCCTCCCCGACTCGTTCTTGCTGGTCGGCTAGCGACTAGTAGGAGGGTTTGACGAAACACAGACTGTGTCCTCGGCGCGCGCTGCTCGTCCCGAGGACGGCGTCCTCAGTCGCGTCGATAGCGCTGCTATCGAGCGCTCCCTGCGTCCTTGCCTCGGAACGACCATCGCACGCCGAGAACGAGCGGCGTTTCGTCAAACCCTCCTAGGCGACGGACGCGCGCCGGATCTGCACCGGCAGCTTGAAGGTGACGTCCTCCGTCTCCTCCGTGAAGGCGCTGACATCGTCGACGCCGCGTGCCGCGAACCAGTCGAGGACGCGGCCGACGAGCTGCTCGGGCGCCGAGGCCCCGGAGGTCACCCCGAGCGTCTCGACGTCGTCGAGCCAGGCATCGTCGATCTCCGTCTCGTCGTCGATCAGGTACGACGGGACGCCGAACGCACGGGCGACCTCGACGAGGCGGTTGGAGTTCGAGCTGTTGTGCGACCCGATCACGAGCAGGAGGTCGATCGCCGGGAGCATCGCCTTCACAGCCCGCTGGCGGTTCGTGGTCGCGTAGCAGATGTCTTCCTTCTTCGGCGCCTCGATCCGGGGGAAACGACGCCGAAGCACCTCGATCACCTCGTTCGTCTCGTCGACCGAGAGTGTCGTTTGCGTGATGTAGGCGAGCTTCGTGTCGGGCAGCTCGACCGCCTCCGCCTCCTCGGGAGACTGCACGAGGACGATCGACTCCGGCGCCTCGCCCATCGTTCCCTCGACCTCCTCGTGGCCCTCGTGTCCGACGAGGACCATCGTGTAGCCGCGCTCGGCGTAGTGGCGCGCCTCCGAGTGCACCTTGGTGACGAGAGGACAGGTCGCGTCGATCGTCTTCAGGCTGAGCCGTTGCGCGTTCTCGTGCACCGCCGGCGCGACGCCGTGCGCGGAGAAGACGACGGTGGCCCCTTCGGGGACCTCGGTCTCGCTCTCGACGAAGACGGCTCCGCGCGCCTCGAGCTCGCGGACGACGTGGAGGTTGTGCACGATCTGCTTCCGGACGTAGACGGGCGGTCCCCAGAGCTCGAGCGCCCGCTCGACCGTGTCGACGGCGCGCTCGACGCCGGCGCAGTAGCCGCGCGGCGAGGCCAGGAGGATCCGCTTCACCATGCTGCTCGGATGGTATCGGGGCGCACGCATGACCCCGAGACAAGCGGAAGGCCCACCGCTGGGGGGTGTAGCGGCGGGCCCTCCACATTGCTCACCGCGGCGTACTCGGCCAGGACACCTGCCGCGGCTCGCATCGCCCAGTGCCGCGACACTAGCGCGCGTACCAAGTTCTGCCAATAGGCCGTTCGGCCTATTTTCGGACGTCATCCAGGGCGTTTTTCCCGCAACGAGCGGATGCGCGCGGGCGTTGACGGGGCTCGACGGGGCGCGGCGCGCGCTCCTATCATCAGAAGCGCCCAGTGACAGGACGCAGGCGACCGACTCCCCCTGAGGCGACCTCGCACGCTGTGCGGCGCTCCTGGCCGCTCGCGCCGTTCGTCGTGCTGGCGCTCGCGCCCGCCGTCGTCGTCCTCGGCCGCTGGAAGGAACGGACGCGCGCTCGGCGCGAGGCGGCGACGCGCCGCGCCGAGGACGATCTCCTCTCCGACGCCGAGCTGGCCGACCGGCTGGCCGCCGGCCTCGCCCGCGCAGACACCGCGTCGGAAGCGGTCGAGCGCCTCCTGGACGAGCTGACGAGCTTCCCCAGCGCGGACGTCGCGGGGCTCGCCCTGGTCGACGAGGAGGCCCGGCGCGCGTGGGGCTTCGCGATCAGCGGCGCGGACGAGGCGTGGTGGCGCAGTGTCGTTGTCGACATCGACCACGACTCCGCGGGCATCGCGACGGCGGCCCGCGAACGAACTGCCTTCGGCGTCTACGACGTCTCGACGGCGCCGGATCCGAACCAGCGTCTGACCTCAGCCGTCGGCGCGAAGAGCGTCGGCTTCGTGCCGCTCGTCCTCGAGGACCGCGTCGTCGCCGTTCTCGTCCTGGCCGCGACGGCCGAGCGCCGCTTCTTCTCGTCGGCGGAGCTCGACGCGGTCCGTCGGCTGGGCGACGTCGCGGCGCCCGTGATCGAGCGTCTCCGCTCGGCCGACACGCTCCGCCGCGTCCTCGAGCGCGAGCGCCTCGTCGCCGAGATCGGCCGCAAGGTTCGCTCCGAGCTCGACCTCGACGACGTGCTGAACGTCGCGGTGCGCGAGACCGGCCGTGCGCTCGGCGTCACCCGTGCGTTCGTGCGACTCGGCGAGCAGGGGGAGGAGATGACCGTGCTGGCGGAGTGGTCGGCGCCCGGCGTCGAACCCATGGACGTCGATGCCTCGCGCCTTCCCGTCACGAACCTGGCGCTTCGCCGGCGTCGGACGGTCGCCTTCGAGGACATCGCGGCGGCGCCCGACCTCGACGACCCCTCGCTCGGGGGGAGGGACGTGCTCGTGCACCTCGGGAGCCGGGCCGTCCTCGCGACGCCGATCGTGGTCTTCGACCGGATCATCGGCGGGTTCGCCCTCCACCGGCCCGAGGTGCGGCGCTGGTCCGACGGCGACGTCGGCGCTCGCCGAGTCGGTCGCCGGCGAGGTCGGTCTCGCGATTCATACGGCGCGCCTGCTGCGCGACGACGAGCGCCGGCTCGGCCTGCAGGAGGCGCTCCTCAAGGCGGCGCAGGTGGTCACGTCGGACCTTCGGTTCGAGTCGGTCCTCCGGCGGCTGGTCGACGAGGTCGTGCGCCTCTTCCAGGCGGACGCGGCCGACTGCTGGATGTTCGAGCCGGGGTCGGACACGCTCCGCTGCCGCGCGGTCTTCGGCCTGCCCGAGGACGAGGAGCTCGACCGCCGAATCGCTCCCGCCGGCCTGCAGGCCGAGGCGATCGAGACCGGGCGGCCCGTTCTGAACCGTGCGTTCGCGCGCACCGAGCAGCCGGCGCCGAGCAAGAACTTCGCGCAGTTCGAAGAGGTCATGGTCGCCCCGATGACGTGGCTCGGCGAGGTGCGGGGGATCCTCGGCGTCTGCTCGCGCGAGGCGGGGCGCTTCGACTCGTCCGAGCTCGAGGTTCTCGATGCGTTCGCCCGATTCGCGTCGCTCGCGTCCCACAATGCAGAGAGCTTCGAGGAGCGGGAACGCCAGGCCCAGATCCAGCAGGGCTTCTACCGGATCGCCGAGGCGCTCGGCTCGCCGCTCTCCCTGCAGGAGACCCTCGACGCGCTCGCCCAGGCCGCCGCCGAGGCCCTCGGCGGCGAGGCGGCTCTCGTCGTCGAGCCGACCGCGGGCGGACTCCGGCTAGTCGGTTCGTACGAGGTCCCGACGGCGCTCGCCGATCGGCTCTCGACCGAGCTCGCGCCCGACTCGACGCCGTTCGTCGCGCGCCGCCCGGGAGGAGCGGATCGTCGCGTCCTCGAAGCTCGCGGACGACGACCGCTTCGACGAGGAGACCCGCGGGCTTCTCGGCGGCGAGGGCTACACGTCGCTCCTCGCAGCCCCGGTCGAGCGGGGCGGCGAGAACGTCGCCGTGGTCGTCCTCTTCCGGGAGGAGACGCCGTTCGCGGACGACGACCTCGCGCTCGCGCGACACCTGAGCCGTGCCGCCCGCGGTGCGCTCGAGCGATCGGAGCTCTTCGAGGCCGAGCGCCGCGCCCGCAGCCTGTCCGAGCGGCTGGCGACGGTGGGCGGTCGGCTCGTCACGAGTCTCGCGCCGCGGCTCGTGCTCGACGAAGTGGCCCGGGAGGCCGCCGTCCTCCTCGGCGCCGACGCTGCGGCCGTGCGGCTCCTCGAGGGGGAGGAGCTCGTCGTCCGCGCCTCGTCGGGAACCGGGACGGCGCGTTTGCAGGGCTCGCACGCGGGCTCGGGCGCGGGCCTCCTCGGAGACGTCGTCCAGTCGCGCCGGGCGGCGGGCGCGGAGGACATCCGCGCGCGACCGGAGCTCGGCCGCGGCGATCCGCTCGTTCCCGAGCCGATGGCGGCGTCCGCGGCGGCGCCGATGACGGCGCACGGCGGCGGGATCCGCGGCGTCCTCTCCGTGTATACGGCGGAGCCGAGGCCGTGGCGCCCCGACGAGGTGCAGGCCCTCGCCGCCCTCGCCGCGATGGCGTCTTCTGCCCTCTCGAACGCCGAGCTCTACCAGAGCGTGGCCGAGGAGAAGGAGCGCAGCGAGGCGATCCTCGGGAACATCGCCGACGGCATCGTCGCGACGGACCGGGAAGGCCGGATCGTCCTCTGGAACTCGATGGCCGAGCACATCACCGGGGTGCCGGCGGCGGAGGCGCTCGGCCGCCGGGTCGTGGAGGCGCTCCAGCGGGAGCTCGCCACCGACGGCGAGTCGGCGGGCGAGCGCCAGCTCGCCATCACGCGCGGCGGGAAGGAGGTCTGGCTGTCCCTCACCGAGGCCGTCATGCGCGACGGCGAGGGCGGGATCATCGGACGGATCTTCGCGTTCCGCGACGTCTCGAGCGAGCGGGTCGTGGAGCAGATGAAGTCCGACTTCGTCGCGACGGTGTCGCACGAGCTCCGCACGCCGCTGACATCGATCTACGGCTTCGCCGAGACCCTCGCGCGGCGCGACGTCGAATTCTCGGAGGACGAGCGCGAGACGTTCCTCGCGTACATCACGTCGGAGTCCGAGCGCCTGATCCGGATTGTGGACGACCTCCTGAACGTCGCGCGAATCGAGGCGGGCACGATGGGGCTGAACTTCGCGGCAACCGACGTGAGCGAGGTCGTCCAGGAGACGGTCGCGCGCCTCGGCGGCTCCATCGACGGCCGCCATCGAGTCGTCCTCGAGCTCCCCGACGAAGGCCTCGTGGCGGAAGCCGATCGCGCCCGGCTCACCGAGGTCATCGGGCATCTCGTGGACAATGCGCTCAAGTACTCGCCCGAGGGGGGCACGGTGACGATCGCGGGCCTCCGGAGGACGGAGACCGTCGAGGTGCGCGTCATGGACGAGGGGGTCGGGATCTCGCCGACAGACCGCGAGCGGATCTTCACCAAGTTCTTCCGGGGGGACAGCGGGCCGCGGACCTCGGCTCCGGGCGCGGGCATCGGGCTCTTTCTCGTGCGCGGCCTTCTTGCCGCGATGCGAGGACGGATCTGGGTGGAGGACTCGCTCGAAGGCCAGGGATCGAGCTTCGTCTTCGAGCTGCCGGTCTCGAAGCCACGAGGGACGGGGACGACCTAGTGCCCATCTCCGTTCTCGTGATCGACGACGAGGCGCCGATCCGGCTGCTCTGCCGGGTGAATCTCGAGGCCGAGGGGATGGAGGTTCTCGAGGCGCCGGACGGGAGCGAGGGGCTCGAGGTCGCACGGGGGCGGACGCCTGACGCGATCCTTCTGGACGTGATGATGCCCGGACTGGACGGCTGGGCGGTCGCCGAGGAGCTCGTCGGGGACGAGCGGACTGCGGGCATCCCCATCGTCTTCCTGACGGCGCGTGCCGACATGCGCGACCGTGCGAAGGGGCTCGATCTCGGCGGCGTCGACTACATCACGAAGCCGTTCAACCCCGTCGAGCTGGCATCGCTCGTGCAAGGGGTCGTCGCCGCGGTCGCGCGCGGCGAGCGCGAAGCGCTGCGCACCGAAAAGCTCTCGGAGCTCCGGGCGCTCTTCGACGCCTCCTAGGCTCTAGAACCCGTTCCACACTGAAGCGTCAGTGCGGAGCGGGTTCCTAGCGGAAGCGGGCGACGGCGACGCGGGCGTCGGGGTAGCCCTGGTACCGGCCTCGGGCCACGCCGACGCCGATCGCGCGGATGCCGCGCGCGAACAGGTTCGCCCGGTGGCCCGGACTGCGGAGCCACATGCGGACGATCGCCCGCGCGGAGCCGGCGTTCGTGGTCGCCCAGGCCAGGTTCTCACGCACCCCGCGCCGGAGGTTGCGGGCGTGCTCGAAGCGCCCCGTCCGGAGCAGGTATCCCGCGTAGCTGTGGCTGCCGGCCTGGAGCGGGCCCGCGATGCGGAGCGGCGCGAGACCGTGGGAGATCCGCGCCTGGTTGATGATGAGGACGATGCTCCGCTCCATGGGCGTCGGCCGCGCGGCGCCCGCGGGGGGTGCGGCGAGGAGGACTGCGGCGACGATGCCCACGGCCGCGAGAAGATGGCGGCTCGAGGTCGTCATGTCGACTCCAGTGTGCACGCGATCCGAGGCACGTCAAGACGGCTCGATGCTTCGTTCGCCTCTCGCAGTCTGGGCGATTCCGACTCCGATGAGCACGAGAAGCCCGCCCGCGATCTCCACGGCGGTGAGCTCCTCGCCGAGCCAGGCGTACGCGATGAGCGCGGCCAGCACGGGCTCCAGCATCGCGAGCACGGTCACCCGCGTGGCAGAGATGTAGTGGAGGGCCGTCACCAGGAGAACGAAGGGAACGACCGTTCCCAGGAGGACGATGTAGCCGAGGAGGAGCGAGACGGGCGCCTCGTACTCCTGCGCCCGCCCGAGGAGTGACGCCGAGCCGTCGACCGCGTCGACGGGGAACGTCCACCACGGCTGCACGACGCTCCAGAAGAGCGCCGCGAAGAAGAAGCCCCAGGCGAGGAGCGAGTACTGATCCCGGCCAGACCGAAGGGCGCGCTCCGCCATGAGCACGTACGCGGCGTACGCAACGGCTGCGGCGAGGGCCGCCGCGACGCCGACGCCGTCCAGCGTCACCCCGCCCGCGAGGTCGACGACGAGCGCGAGGCCTGCGAGGCTGAGTGCGAGCGCGACCCAGATCCGCCGCCGAACGGGCTCTTTCACCACGAAGCGCGCCCAGAGCGCGACGAAGACGGGTGCGAGGTAGTTCACGACGAGCGCGATGCCGATGTCCAGGTGCTCGATCGCCACGAAGTAGAAGAACTGGACGAGCGCGAGGCCCGCGGCGCCGAAGACGACGAGGAACGCGAGCTCCCGGAGCGACCGGATGCGGAGCGAGGCGGGACGAAAGAGTGCGACCGCGGCGAGGAGGACGAGCGCCGCGCCGGTCGTCCGCACCTCGGCGAGGCGGAGCGACGAGAGGCCGGCGGACTCGAGGACGACCTTCGAGACGGTCGCATTCAAGGCCCAGAGCGAGACTGCCGACCAGACGAGTGCGTAGCCGAGAAGCGGGTGGGGCTCCTCGACCGCCTCCGCCTCCGCAGCGGCGGGACTGTACGGGGAGTCGACCACCGGCCCTGAGCCTACTTTGCGCTACATGTCAGCGGCGCGTAAGAAGTTCGCAAGGTGCAGGGACGGCGACACGGCCGGTGGTACGATTTCGCGGCTAACGGAAGGGGTCGAAAGGTGCAGGATCGGGCGATAGCGGTGATTGCGGCTGACCGGAGGGCAGTGTTCGCGGGCGTCGGGTGCGGCGTCCTCGTCGCGCTCGCGCTTCTTCTCTGGCCCGCCGCCGCGCAGGCCCAGACACCTCCGCTTCGCGGTCCGTGCCAGGGCGCCGCTTCGCCGCTGACGGTGTCCCCGTCGGGCGGGACAGCCACGTTCACGGCCGACGCCTCCATTCAGTTCACGGGATCCCCCTCGTACGTCGAGAACTGCGCAGTGTCGACCGGCCCCAGCACCTGGAACGTCCAGCGGACCTGCACCTACCACTGCCAGCACTGGCACACGTTCTTGCCCACCGGCGTTCCGCTTCCGGCCGAGACCACGGTGACGCCGAGCGTGCCCTCCGGCAGCTACCTCCTTGGCTGGTCGCCCAACTGCGCGCCCGCCTACGGGCAGCCGCGCACGTCCTGCACCGTGAAGATGAACGGTGCCCAGACGGTCGTAGCCGCGATCGGAGCGGCGCCCGACACGAGCCCGCCGACCGCGCCGGCGGTCACCGCCTCGAAGGTCGAGTCGTTCGCCGTGACACTCTCCTGGACGGGTGCCGGGGACGACCACTGGGTGGGCGGCTACGACATCTACAAGAACGGGCAGCTCGCCGGCCGCGCCGGCCCCGGCGCCCGGAGCTTCAGGGTCACGAACGGGGTCTTCTGCCAGACGAATCACACCTTCCGCGTCGAGGCCTTCGACACCGCCGAATGTGACTCCGAGCCAGGAGATCACGGTCCGGACGGGCACGTGCCAGCGGGCGAAGCCGAACACGATCATGCACTTCGCGATTCCGTCGAGGCGGGTGACGAAGAGCCGCAAGATGTACCTGCACTGGGGCTCGAACCGCTCGCGCGTCACGTACCAGTGCAAGCTCGACCGCGGCGTCTGGCGCCGCTGCCGGCCCGGGAAGTCGTATCGGCGCCTCAAGGTCGGCCGGCACGTGTTCCGCGTCCGGGCGCGCGACTCGGCCGGAGTCGACCCGTCGCCGGCCGTGTATCGCTGGCGGATCATCCGGTAGCGCCCCGGCGCTCCAGGGGAGGGGAGGGACGGCGAAGGTGAGGCGCATCGGAAAAATCGCGGTGCTCCCGGCCCTCGTCGCGGCGGCGGTCCTCGCGCAGGCCGAGCAGGCAAGCGCGCAGACGGCGACCGAGTGCCGGAACCCGGCCGTGCGGCTCACGGTCACCGTCGTCGGGGCGGGGGGCGTCACCGCCCAGGAGCCGGCCGCCGACTGCCTCAACCCGGCCGGCGGGACGTCCTGGAACGTCCTTCGCCTCTGCGGTTTCCACTGCCTCCACTTCCACACGGGTCCCGAGGCCGCGAGCGTGCGCCTGTCGCCCTCGAGCGGGAACCTCGTGGGGTGGTCTGCGAACTGCACGCCACGGCTCACGCAGCCCCAGAACCACTGCACCGTCCTCATGGACGCCGCGAAGACGGTGACGGCGCAGTTCGCCGACGCGCCCGACGCCTCGCCGCCGTCGAGGCCGAGCGCCACGGCGGTCCCGGGCGGCTACCACGTGACGCTCACCTGGTCGGCGGCCGGGGACGATCGCTGGCTCGGCGGCTACGACATCGTCCAGGGCGGCAACGTGCTCGCACGCGTGCCCGCGGGCACGACGACGGTCAAGGTCGAGAACCTCTTCTGCGAGCAGGCCTACACGTTCGCAGTCGTCGCTTTCGACACCGTGAACAGGACCGCCTCGGCCGACGTCACGACGAGGACCGGAAGCTGCATCGGGCGGGCCGACACGACGGCCCCGAACACGATCTTCCACGTGAAGCCGCGCCGGGTCACCCGGAGCCGCACCGCGTACTTTCACTGGGGCGCGACCGAGGGCCGCGTCCGCTACGCCTGCCGCCTCGACCGCGGCCGCTGGGGCGCGTGCCGGCCGGGGAAGCGGTACCGGAAGCTCGCGAAGGGCGTGCACACGTTCCGCGTGCGCGCGACCGACGCCGCGGGGAACCGCGAGCGCGCGCCGGCCGTCTGGCGCTGGCGGATTCGCTAGTCCGCGCGGAGCCCCAGCCGATGAGTCCGAGGCGCGGCGCCGACCTCGCCTCTACCATGCGTTCAGCTACGGGACGTAGCTCAGCCTGGTAGAGCGCCGCGTTTGGGACGCGGAGGCCGCGAGTTCAAGTCTCGCCGTCCCGACTTCGCTTAGGCTTGCGCGCATGACCATGCTGACCGGATCGTGCGGCTGTGGCGCCGTTCGCTTCGAGGTGACGGATCCTCCGGTCTCCGCCTCATACTGTCACTGCACGCGCTGCCAGAAGCGGACCGGGACGGCGGCCTCCGCGAGTGCGCGCGTTCGGCCGGGGAGCATCCGCGTCACCGCCGGGGAAGAAGAGATTCGCTCCTGGGCGCCCGAGGGCGGGTTCGAGAAGCTCTTCTGCGGCCGGTGTGGCTCGGCGCTCTTGAACCGGGAGCCGGGCACGAGCCACTATGCGGGCTTCCGGCTGGGCGCAATCGACGGCGACCCCGGTATCCGGCCCGAGTGGCACCAGTTCACGGCCTACGCAGCAAGCTGGCAGGAGATCCCGGACGACGGCCTGCCGCGTTATCCCGAGCTCAAGCCGGGATAGCTAGGACTCGGACGCGACCGGCTGTTGCATGGCCGGCGTCTCCGGCGCGTCGCGGTACGGGTGCTCGTCCTCGACGTCTTCCTCGTGGTAGACGCTCTCGGCGTTCACCGACCAGATGTCGTGCCTGGTCCCGAGGACGGCGTTCTCGACCGCGCGGATCGCGGTCAGCATCGAGTGGTCGGAGTTGTTGTAGCGGTGGAGTCCGTTGCGGCCGACCTGCTGGAGGTTCTCGATCGTCTCGAGCCACTCGCGGATCACCCCGACGCGCGACGCGTAGTCCGCGTCGTACATCGGATAGGCCTTGGGGACACGGACGGCGTAGCCGCGCTCGACCTTCGAGCGCGGGGCAAGCTGGAGGGCCTCGAGCTCGGACGCCGCGAGCTCGACGAGATCCTCGTCCGCCATCGTCCAGAGGTCGTCCCCTGCGAAGCAGAAGTACTCGAGCCCGACGCAGGCCTTCGACGGGTCCGGAACCATCCACGGGCTCCAGGAGCGGTAGTTCTGGATCCGGCCGACGCGGACCTTCGGCTCGTGGATGTAGATCCAGTTGTCGGGGAAGAGGTCCTCGCCGTCGAGGACGAGCGCCACCGTGAGGAAGTCGCGGTAGCGGAGCCCACGCGAGGCCTCCAGCACCTCGGCGGGCGCGTGCGGGCGCGTCGACGCGACCGTCGTGCGGAGCGGGAGGGACGAGATCACCTGGCCAGGCTCGAACGACTCCCCGCCTGCGACGACCTCGGCGACACGGCCGTCCTCGATCGAGAGCTCGGTGACCGGCGTCTCGAGCCGGACCTCGCCGCCGAGGGCGCGGATCTCGTCGGTCATCGTCTCCCACATCTGCCCCGGGCCGTAGCGCGGGTAGTGGAACTCCTGAATCAGGCTCTTGACCTTGTTCCCCTCGTTCCCGAAGAACGCGGCCTTGGCGGCGCTCGCGAAGGAGAGGCCCTTGATGCGCTGGGCCGCCCACTCGGCGCGAAGCTCGGACGTCGGCACGCCCCAGACCTTCTCCGTGTACGAGCGGAAGAAGAGCTCGAAGAGACGGCGGCCGAAGCGGTTCGAGACCCAGTCCTCGAAGGTCTCCTCGTTCCCCTTGCGCCGGGTCTGGGCGGCGAGGTACGAGCCGAACGCGCGCGTCAGCTCGACCGCGCCGAGCTTCTGGAGCACGTCGGCGCCGCGGAGGGGGTAGTCGAGGAAGCGGTTGTTCCAGTAGATGCGCGACATGCGCGGCCTGAGGAGGAACTCGTCGCCCATGACCTCGTGCCAGAGGCGCTCGACCTCCTTCGACTTCGTGAAGAAGCGGTGGCCGCCGAGATCGAAGCGGTAGCCGTCCCGGACGACCGTCTTCGCCAGGCCTCCGACCTGGCGCTCGGCCTCGAGGACGACCGCGGGGAGCTCCCGCTTGGCGAGCAGGTAGCCCGCGGTTAGGCCTGCCGGACCGGCGCCCAGCACGACCGTCGGGCGCTTCGCGCTCGGTGGGCAGGGTTGCGGCTGGTGTCTCGGGGAGCGACGAGGTCATGCGGCGCAGCGTAGGACGGGCGTTGGACCCTTACCCGCTTGTCGTCTTCTCGAAGAGCTCGACGACCAGAGCTCGTTGGACTTGCTCAGTGTACGGGGGCTCGTAGCCGGCGGTGCGGCGGAACCGATCATCGGAGGAGAGCGCGAGAGCCCATTCCTCGGAGCGGCGTCGTACGAGATCGGTCCACGGTGCGCTCCACGGGCCCTCGCTTCGCACCATCGGCCGGACGAGGAGGACACGGCCTCCGACCGGGAGCTCCGCGAGCAGCGGCTCGAGGTTCACTTCGGGGGTTGCGGCCTCGAGCTCGCCGAGGACGTCACGCCAGTCCATCACGTGCGGGTCCTCGACGAGGCCGAGCGGCGTGGCGAAGCGGTGGTCGTAGCCCATGTAGTAGGCGAGCACGGGCACCTGTTCGGGCTGAGTCGAGAGGACGAGGTCGCCGGGGCGCACCGACGAGCCGTAGAGCGCCGCCACCCGGTCGACGTTCGACTTCGAGTCGCTCGCGCCGTACGGCACCCAGAAGACGACGACGAGCGCGACCGCGACGGCGCCCAGGCGTCCTGCCCGGGGCAGGGTCGCGGCAGCGACCAGGAGAACCGGGCCGACGAGGACGCCGAGGTACCGGTTCGCCCACGCCGGCGTGAACTGGGAGAACAGCCAGCCCGAGAGAAGCGTCGTGATCCCGAGCGCGATCGTCGCGAGAACGGCAGTCCGCTCGGGGGTGAGCGGCCCCGCGACGAGCCGCCCGATCCCGACACCCCCCGCGAGGAGGATCGCGACGAGCGCCCCTTGGCCCGCGAGCACGACGGCGAACCCGCCGGTCAGCTCGAACGGCGAGGGCGGGTTCGACCAGGGTGCGCCCGTGTGGTGGGACTGGTACAGGAGCGTCGGCACCCACGGTGCGTACGCGAGCGCGGTCGCGCCGTAGGCGATCGCTGCGTCCCGCAGGAGTCCTCGCCGCTCGCCGCTCTCACGGGCGACGAGGCCGAGCGCCACGAGCGTGCCTACCGCGAAGAAGATGCCCCAGTTATGCGTGTAGAGCATGGCGACGAGGGTCAAGGCGAACAGCGGCAGGTAGTGCCGCCGTCGGAACACGAAGGCGTGCAGGAACGTGGCCGTGACGAGGATCGAGAGGAGGATCACGAGCGAGTACATCCGGGCTTCCTGGGCGTACACCGTCAGGAAGGGGTTGATGGCGGCGAACGCGGCCGCGATCCAGCCCGCGCGGCGCCCGAAGAGGCTCCACCCCGCCCAGAGGCCGGCCGGGACGGCGAGGACGGCGAAGACGAGCGAGAGCGCATGGGCAGCGACCTCGCTCCGTCCGAAGACGTCGATCCACAGGTGGAGCAGCAGGTAGTAGAGCGGCGGCGAGCCGTCCTGGCGGAGGACGCCCGGGATGTCCGCGAAGGGAAACGACGCGATGCCGACCGAAAGCCCCTCGTCGATCCAGAAGGACGCCTCGATCGCCCGCGTCCGTAGGAGGAGCGAGAGCCCCACGAGGAGGATGAGGAAGGCTGCCGTGCCCGCGGCCCCCGCCGCCACCGCGCCGACCCGCGGTGTCGCACGACGCCCGAGGGCATCGGTGACCACCGCCGCAAGATAGTCGAGCGGCGCGTGCGGCCGATGGGAAGGCGTCCGCCCGGTCAGCGCGGCCCGGCGGTGAGCTCGCGGCAGGCGGCGAGCACGCGCCACTCGCCTTCCCGCTCGAACGTCGTGAAGCCCGGCGGTACCTCGGGCGGCGAGCCGCGGGCGCGGAAGACGACGCCCGGGACCGCCGGCTCATGCCCGACCACGCCGAGATGGACGCCGAGCTCCCAGGCGAGGACCGGGACGCGGTACCTCCCGGTGTAGGGGTCGCCGCACTCGAGCACCTGGTCCGGCCCGCCGGCCTCGGCGACCGCGCGCGTGAGCTCCTCGTAGAGCTCGCTCTGGGAGCGGGACGCAGCGTAGGTGTCGGCCACGCTGTCGACTCGTGCGAGCCCGAACGGGATGCCCACGACGAGGAGGACGAGCGCTGCGACCGTCGGCGCGGACGAACCCAGGCCGGGCCGTCCGGCGCGGCGCGCGAGCCACCCGGTGCCCTGAGCGATTCGCGCCCAGCCGACGCCCGCGCAGACGGCCGCGAGGGCGGCGGCGAGCACGAGGTAGCGCGGGTTGCCGGCGTAGCCCGCCTCCGTCATCCCGGCCACGAGGGCCACCCACGCGACGGCGCTCGCACCGAGCAGGAGGGTCGTGCGGCCGGCGCCGCTTCGGACGAAGCGGATCGCGGCGATCCAGAGCGCGAAGACGAAGCCGACGAGGATCGGCCCACGCACGAGGTCGAGCGCCGTCTCCGTCACCTCGAGTGCCGGGCGGTCGGCGAAGGCCGCCGTCCCGAGGTCGGGGTTGCGGGCGCGGCTCGAGGCTCGCAGCGGCTCGCCCGAGCCCCAGAGCTCGGGCAGGAACCAGAGTGCCGGCACGAGGAGAAGGAGCGCGACGACGAACTGCCGCGCGGCGCGGTCGGCAAGCCAGAGCCAGAGCGCATAGACGGCGAGGAACGGCCAGACCTCCGGCCGGAGGAGCGCGGCGGCGACACCAAGGACGAGCGCCTGCCGAGGGCGTCCGTCGAGGTGACGCTCGACCGCCCAGAGGACGGAGGCGACGAGCAGTCCCTCGGAGTTCGCGAGCAGGCCCGCTCGCACCCATCCCCCCGCGAACAAGAGCCCGCCCGCGGCCACGAAGCCCGCGAGGACGCCGGGAGCTCCTGACCCCGCGAGCCGCCGCGCAACCCGGAAGGCGAGGAGGAGCGCGAGGAGTGCGCCGGCTCGCGCGACGACGAGCCAGAGCTCCGGCGCGGCGTCGCCGAAGAGCGAGAACGGCGTCGTGAAGAGGATCGGGAGCGGCTTCCACGAGGGCCCGGTGCTCGTGTCCAGGTCGAGGTGGAGGATCTCCCGCCCCCAGATGATCCAGGACCAGGGGTCGTACGTCGGCGTGGAGGGTAGGAGGAGCGTGAGCGCGGCGACGACCAGGCAGACCGCGGCGAGCACCGGTACGGGCGCGCCGATCGTCCGCCGCTCGACCCTGCCCGCCACGGCTGGACCGTATCGCTACGGGGCGCCGGTGGTCTCGAGGCGCACGGCGCGGAGGCGCGACCACCCGCCGTACCGAGTGAGCAGGAAGCAGAGGCCGACGATAGTGATCGGGACGAAGAGGACGAACCGGAGGAGCACGAGGTACGCGAGCGCGTCGGACCCGCTCACCTCGAGCGAGCCCAGCGCGAAGACGACGGCGGCGTCGAACGTCCCGACGTAGCCGGGCCCGGCCGGCACCAGCGCGAACAGGTTCGTGAGCGCCATGACGTAGACGGCGTCGAGCGGACCCAGCTCGATCCCGAGGCCCCGTCCGACCGCGAGGTACACCGACGCCTCGAGGATCCACACGGCGACGGAGAGGGCCAGGAGGCCGCCGCCGTGCCGGCTCGCGAGCTCGCGCGTCGGTGCAGCAAGTGGGCGCACGACACCACCGACACGGGAGAGCGCTCCATTTCGGCGGGCGACGACGAGCGCGAGGATGCCCAGGCCGGCGAATGCGGCTCCGCCTGCGAGGGCGAGAAGGAGCGCCCGGCCGCCGGGGACGTGGACGTCCCGCAGCAGGCCGAATGCCACGACCGCGAAGAGGAGGCCGAGCGCGACGGCGTCGAGGAGCCGCTCCGCGACGACCGTCCCCAGCACGACGCGCTTCCTGGTCCCGGCGCGGGGCGCGAGCAGGAACGCGCGAAGGACGTCCCCGCTCCGGGCGGGCAGGACGTTGTTCCCCATGTAGCCGACGGTCGTCAGGCGATAGGTCTCGCCGCGCGTCGTTTCGACTCCGGCGCGTCGGACGATGCGGTGCCATCGCTCCGCGCGGACGCAGGTCGCGAGCGTGTAGAGGAGGAGCGCGAGGGCGAGCGAGGCGACGGCCTCGCCGGTGCGCGGGACCTCGGGCGCCTCCTGGCGCGTCGCCCACCAGACGACGGCGGCGAGGGCGACGAGGGAGACGGCGAGCGGGAGTGCGGCCAGGAGGTGGCGCCGGAGCCCCGCTCGTGGCGGCGCCTCAGCCGTCTCCACCGTCGATCTCCAGCCGCTCGAGCACGACTCCCCCGTCCTCCGAGACGACGAAGACCTGCACCGGGTTCGCACCCGGCCGGAAGGCCGACTCGGGCACGAGCGCCGAGAAGCGCACGACGTCGTCTTCGTCGCGATAGGTCCTCGTCACCGCGGCGATGCGCCCGTTCACCGAGACGGCGAGCGGGAGCAGGCCGCTCTCGAGGCCCTCGCCGTCCAGGCGCCCGCTTACGTGCGACGGCGAGCGCCCGTCCCTGGGGTCGTATGCCTGGAGGAGGTCGGGCCGGACGAGCGTTGCGCTCGTTCCCTCGCGGTCGCGGACGACGAGCTCGCCCGGAGCGCGCCCGAGCAGCCCGGCGTTGGGGCCGGCCCGGTAGAGCTCGGACCACGAGCCGGAGCCGACGAGCGCCGTCTGGCGCCGGAGCGTCGCGCGGCGCTGAGCGAGGACGGATGCGAACGGGCGGCCGACCGGAGCCTCCCCGGCCCGCCGGAAGACCCGAACCTCGCGGGTCGCGCGGTAGTTCGGCGCGAGCATCGACCGGCCGTCGACGTCGGCCGGGAGCGTCAGCCCGAGCAGGTCGGCCGCCGTCGGGAGCACGTCGATCGTTCGCACGTGCCGGTCGTCCACCCGTTCCTCCACCTGCCCGGGAGCCTTCATGAGAAGGGGGACGAAGGCGATGTCCGCAAGGTTCTCGACCGTCGCGCCGCGGCGGCGCTCGCCCGGCTGGAACGAGACGCCGTGATCCGCGACGAGCACGACGAGGGTGTCTTCGTAGAGCCCGGTCTCCTCGAGCCGGTCGAGCGTGCGTCCCAGCATCCGGTCGACGTAGCCCGTCTGCAGGAGGTGCCGCTGCCAGCCCTGGTCGACGAGCCAGGGGTCTTCCCACCATGTGTCGACGTCGAGGCCGGGGATCCGCGCACCGTTCGCGTACCGTCGGCCGGAGGGGAGGAGGTACCAGGGGGAGTGGGGCAACATCGGGTGGGCGTAGGCGAGGACGGCCGGGTCCCCCTCGAGCCTGGCGAGCATGGAGTCCATGACACGTGTCTGGTCCCGGTCCATCTCGCGGCCGACCATGTGATCGACCTCGAGGTTGAAGCGGCCCCCCGCCGGGTCGTCGACGCCGTCCCCGAAGTCCATCCATGTCTGGGTGACCTCGGGGAGGTTGTCGCGGTAGGCCTCCGGCAGGGCGACGTGGAGGTAGATCCAGCCGATGTCCCGGCCCAGCCACTCCAGCCGATGGCCGAGGGAGCCGTCGTTCCGGGGACAGAGGTCGTTGGGGCAGAGGCGCGTCGCGGACTCGTGGACCTCGAGCCGGTACTCGTCCCCGAGGAGCGTGAAGAGGTTGTTCGGGTGGTCGGCGGCGAAGGGCAGCGCCCCGCCTTCAGGGAGCTTGCCCGTGAGCATCGCCGGGACTGACTCCGTCGTGTGCTCATGCACCGTCGTCGCGTTCCGGTACCAGGTCGAGTCGTCCGCGAGGCGCGCGAAGTTCGGATACCGGACGGCGTCGATCTCACCCTCCGCGTTCATGAGCGAGGTCGTCGGGAGCTCGTCGAGCACGATCCAGACAACCGGTGGGCTCGACCGCGGCGACGCGACCGCGGCGGTCGCGACGTCTCCCTGGAACGTGATCTTCGAGACCGGCGACGCGATCAGGAAGAACCCGGCGAAGACGAGCGGCGCGGGTGCGAGGAGGGTCAGGAAGGTCCGGACCGGACGCAGGCGAGCGTAGGCGAGCGCCGCGAGAACACCGACGACGGCGGCGAGGAGGAGGAGGACCACGCCCGGTCCGTCCGCGAGGCGCTTGAATGCCTGGAGCGTGACGAGGCCGACGAGCGCGCCGACGAGGACGAAGTGGACGACCAGGGCGGCGCGATCCGAGACGATCTTGACGAGCCCGTCCAGCGCTAGTAGGAGCGCCGGCGGGACGACGACGAGGCCGAGCGCGAAGGCGACGACCTCCCAGGTGCCCGAGCCGCGGACGACGAAGAACTCCGGGCTGTCCGCGAGGACGGCGAAGAGCGGCTGGGCGACGGCGAAGCCCCAGAGGACGAAGACGTGCACGCCGCGCACGGCGAGTCGCGGCACGGCCCTGCGCCGCACGGAGACCCTGCGCGCCGAGCCGACGACACCCTCACCCACCGCAGTCACGCGTGTGTAATACCCGCTCCCGTCGCGGCGCGGGGGGACAAGCGTTCACCACTCGGCCACACGACGGACGAGTACGCTCTCGCCGAGGGGGATGAAGCTCGTCATCCAGATCCCGTGCCTGAACGAGGAGGCGACCCTGCCGGGCACCCTCGCCGATCTGCCGCGGACCGTCCCCGGCTTCGACACGGTCGAGTGGCTCGTCGTGGACGACGGTTCGACGGACGGGACGGCCGAGGTCGCACGCGAGTGCGGCGTCGACCACGTCGTTCGCTTTCCGCAGCGCAAGGGCCTCGCGGTTGCGTTCCAGGCCGGCCTCGACGCGGCGCTGAAGCTCGGCGCGGACGTGATCGTCTCGACGGACGCCGACAACCAGTACGACGCCCGCGACATCGACCGGCTCGTCGCCCCGGTCGTCGCCCGTGAGGCTGACATGGTCGTCGGCGACCGGCAGGTGCGCGGCCACGAGGAGTTCTCGCGCGTGAAGAAGCTCCTCCAGCTCTGGGGCTCCTGGGTCGTGCGGCAGGCATCCGGGACAGCCGTTCCCGACACGACGTCGGGCTTCCGCGCCTACAACCGGGAGGCCGCCATCCGCCTGAACGTCGTCTCCCGCTTCTCGTACACGCTCGAGACGATCATCCAGGCGGGGAAGTCCGACCTCGCCGTCGCCCACGTCCCCATCCGGACGAACCCGCGGACGCGCGAGTCCCGGCTCTTCCGCTCGACGTTCCAGTACGTCTTCCGCTCGGTCGAGACGATCCTGCGGGTCTACGCGATGTACGAGCCGCTCCGGATCTTCCTCTGGCTCGCCGCCCTTCCCGCCCTCCTCGCCTTCGTGCTCTTTGCTCGCTTCGCCTGGTTCGCGTTCACGCAGTCCGGGCCGACGGGTCACGTCCAGTCGCTCGTCGTCGCCGGTGCACTCCTCATCCTTGCCTTCCAGCTCGCCGCGCTCGGCGTGCTCGCAGACCTCCTTCGGGGGAACCGCGTCCTGGCCGAGCGGACGCTCCACCGGGTCCGGCGGCTCGAGCTCGAGGCCGGCGTCGGACCGGACTCGCTGGCGCGGGACGAGACGGACGCGGAGCGCGAGCACGAGCCGGCCGTGCCGCGTTGAGCGAGGACCTCCAGGGGCCGGCAGGCAACACCTACGACAAGTACGGGACCAGGAATCCGGTCACGCGATTCCTCGTCGGACGGTTCCTCGCGGCCGTGGAAGAGGCGGTTCGCGGGGCGGCGCCCGGCTCGGTGCTGGACGCCGGCTGCGGCGAGGGCGTCGTGACCGAGCGGCTCGCCCGAGCACTCCCGGGCGTGCGGTTCGTCGGGCTCGACGTAGCCGATCCCGCGCTTGCTGCGGAGTGGCGTCGGCGGCAGGCACCGGGCCTCGAGTTCCTGCCGGGCTCTGCGTACGCGCTGCCGTTCGAGGACCGGTCGTTCGACCTCGTCTGCGCGTTCGAGGTGCTCGAGCACCTGGAGCGCCCCGGCGACGGCCTCGCCGAGCTCCGGCGCGTGGCCCGCCGTGCGCTCGTTCTCAGCGTCCCGCGCGAGCCGGTGTGGCGGGCGACGAACGTCGCAACCGGCCGCTACGTCCGCGCCGGCGGGAACACGCCCGGCCACGTGAACCACTGGTCGCGGCGCGCCTTCGAGCGCTTCGTGTCGAGCGCGGGCGACGTCGTGGACGTCCGGACGCCGTTTCCGTGGACGGTCGCGACCGTCAGCGTGGGAGCGCCCGCACGCTCGCGATCGTGAGGCGCGCGGCGGCCATCAGCTTGGACGCGCTCACCCGTGCCGGCCGGTCGCACCGCTCGTGCCAGCAGGAGTCCCAGCGCCACGTGAGGAGCGACGCCGGCATCCCCGCCCGCGTCAGCTCGGCGTGGTCGGAGACGCCTGCGTCCGCGAGGTAGGCGGGGCGCAGCCCGAGGGCGCCGCCGCGGCGGAGCAGGAGGGCCGAGGAGCGGTTCGGGCTCCCCTCGATGCCGCGGACGTTCAGCGTCGACCCGACGCCGACCATGTCGAGCGAGACCGCGAATCGCACGTGCCGGCGCACCGCGCGAGGGAGGGAGTTGACTAGCCGCATCGAGCCCAGATGGATCGAGGAGCCGGTCTCGACTCGCTCCTCGGCTCCCAACGCGGCGAAGAGCACACCGTCGCGCTGCCCGAGCGCCGACGCAACCTCGAGCATGGCCGCCACGCCCGAGCCGTTGTCGTTCGCGGCGACGCCCTCGCTTACGCCGTCCATGTGCGCGACCACGATCGCACGCAACCTTCCGGGCGTGCTCGCGACGATGTTCCTCGAGCGGGCGCCGTTCGGGAGCCGGAAGGTCTGGATCCTGGCCGGGAGCCCGAGCTGCCGGAACCGCGCCGCCACGAGGCTGCCGGCCCGGCGCTCCTGCCAGGAGCCGGCGACCCGCGGGCCGCCCTCGGTGAGGCGTACGACGAATGCCATGGCCCGCTGGCCCGAGAGCACGGGCTCGCCGCCCGACGCCGGCGCGGCCAGGACGAGCGCGGCGAGCAGGGCGACGAGTCCGGCGCGCATCCGCTCAGTGTAGGGCGGCTTTGTTCAGAACCCGTTTCGCGATGACGCGAAGCCGGTCCTACCCCTCCTCGGCGAAGAATCGCGCCACGAAGAACGCGAACGCGGCGAAGAAGACGATTGCCTCCGACGGACATGAGCACGCCCGCGATCTGCTGGTCCGCGAGCGCAGAGACGTCCCAGAGGCGCGGCGCCTCCTCGTAGAACTCGTAGATCGGCTCGGGGAGGAGGGTGAGGAGGAGCGACCCCGGGCTCGCGAGGATGAACGCGGCGAAGAGGTAGACGGCCCGACGGGCGGAGGGAAGGTCGTGCGGCGCGTCCTGGAGCACCGGCCACCAGAGGAGCACCCCGGTGAGGACGTAGGCCACGTGCTCGAGCTGGAGCAGCGCATGGTTCCGCAGGGCGGCGTCGTAGACGGCCGGCACGTGCCAGACGGCGTAGTTGACGAGCCAGACTGGAAGCGCGACGAGCGGGTGCGTCAGCGCCCGGAAGGCGGCGTTGCGACCGAACGCGTCGGCGAGGGAGGGGCTGATGCCGAGCACGAGGAGCGCGGGCACCCATTCCGCGAGCGCAACGTTCTGAAGGAGGTGCGCCGAGAGGAGGTAGTGGAGCGAGATCGTCGAGACGGGCGTAACGAGCACGGCCGCGGCGAGCAGAAGCCCGGCCGCGAACGAGACCATCCGCGCCCGCGAGGTCGGGTACCGGCGCACGGCCACCACGTAGGCGGCCCCCACGACGACGAGGGCCGCGACCACCCCGGCCGAGAGGTGCCAGCTCCAGGGCGACGGCTCCACCGGCGCAAGGCTACGATGCCCGCAGAACGCGGGTGTAGCTCAGTTGGTAGAGCATCAGCCTTCCAAGCTGAGGGTCGCGGGTTCGAGTCCCGTCGCCCGCTCTCACCGACGGAAGTCCGCCCCGCTTCGCGGGGCATGACGACTTCCGTCGGTATCGCTGGTCTCGGAGGGCGTCCCTGAGCGACGCACGCCCAGGTCGGGCACCGCGGCGGTCGATCGGAACGGCTACGCCGAACGGCCTAGGACCGGCGGACGCCCAGGGTTACGGCGCCCTCGTAGCCCCGCCGGCCTGCGTGAGCACGACGATCGTCTTGCCCTCGCTCTGGGCGTAGATCCCGTCGCTCTCGTTCAGGACGTCCGGCGTTCCCCGGGCCGCGTACGGGTCGGCCTCGTAGACCCTCCGCGGTCTGCTCGTCCTCGAAGAAGAGCTGGCCCGTGAACGTCTCCGTGCCGCCCAGGTGCACCTTCAGGTGAATGTGCACCGCGCGGCCCGTATACCAGCCGGGATAGACGGTCTGGAACGTCGCGACGCCGCTCGCGTCCGTCATCTGGATGCCGCGCAGGAACGTGCCGTCGTCGCCCTGGACGCCCGAGTACACGCCCTCCGCGTCGCAGTGCCAGACGTCGACGGCGGCGTCCTTGATCGGCTCGCAGGAGTCGGCATCGACCACGGTCACGCGCAGGGCGAGCGGCACCCCCGGCCGGCCCTCGGTGATGTCGCTTCGAACCTGGTCGAGGTCGAGGTAGAACGGGCCTTCGGTCAGCTCGGGCGTGAGGACGCAGTCGGGCTGGGCCGCCGTGGCGGTGCCCGCCGTCGAGGTGTCGGCCGCCGCCTCCGTTGCAGCGCCGCCGACCTTCTCCGTCGTCGTCCGCACAGCCGGGCACGAAGGCGGCGAGACCGAGTCCGCCGCACCAGGCGAGCAACCGGCGCCTGCTCATCCTGTCCGTTGCCATGGC
Organism: uncultured Actinomycetes bacterium; assembly: GCA_963824775.1. Taxonomy (GTDB): domain Bacteria; phylum Actinomycetota; class Thermoleophilia; order Gaiellales; family Gaiellaceae; genus CAWGQF01. Next base: position 508,762 of record CAWGQF010000012.1, on the reverse strand, counting down.
GACAGTGTGGCGGCCCGAGCTGAGAATTGGCTGAGAGTTCCGCCGCTAACCGGGGCGCCGCCGCGTCGTCCACACTTGACGGACACGCCCGCAGGCATCCTTTGGCCTGCGCAGACCCGAGGAGACGTCATCGCACGAGGAAGGCTGAGTCGAAAGAGGTTCCTGGCGGGGGCGGTCCCGCTCCTCGGCGCGATGCCGTTCGCGAAGGATCTCGTCGGGTCGCGAGGCGAGCAGGCCGGGCTCATGGAGCGGGGGGAGCACTCCCCCGGCACGCACGCCGGAACCGCGGCCGACCAGGTGATCGCCGCCGACGGCGAGAAGGCGCTCTCGGTGCTCGTCCCGCCCAGGCCGACCGCCGCACCGGCCGGGCCGCGTTCGTGAGTACGAGCTCGAGGCGCGCGAGACCAGGATGGAGCTCATGCGCGGCGTCTCCTACGACGCGTGGGCCTACAACGGCACGGTGCCGGGGCCGATCCTCCGCGCCACGCACGAGGACGTCCTCCGCGTCATGTTCACGAACCGCACCTCCCACGCCCACTCGATCCACCTGCACGGGACGCATCCGCCGGACATGGACGGGTCGCTCGAGCCCGTCCGCCCCGGCTCGTCCTACATCTACGAGACGGTGGCCGAGCCGTGGGGCTTCCACCTGTATCACTGCCACACGCGGCCGCTCGCGTCGCACATCTCGAAGGGCCTCTACGGCGCGTTCATCGTCGATCCCCCGAAGCCGCGGCGGAAGGCGCAGGAGCTCGTCCTCATGATGAGCGGCTTCGACACGAACGGCGACGGCCGGAACGAGCTCTACGCCTTCAACGGGCGCCCGTTCCAGTACGACGCGCGGCCGATCCAGGTGAAGAAGCGCTACCCGGTGCGGGTGTACCTCGCGAACGTGACCGAGCACGAGTCGGTGGCGTCCTTCCACCTGCACGCGGCGATGTTCCGGCTGTATCGAACCGGGACGACGCGTGACTACGAATACACCGACACGGTCACGCTCGCCCAGGGCGAGCGCGCGATCCTCGAGATCGACTTCGCCCACCGGGGGCTCTACATGTTCCACGCCCACCAGTCCCGCCTCACCGACAACGGCCTCTCGGGCTGGTTCCAGGTCGTGGACGGAACCGAGCAGCAGGTGGCCGGCGCCGCCGGCGCGCTCTACGGCGACGAGTTCTCCGACTGCACGCCGTGCCTCGGCGACATCGGCGCCAAGGCGCTCCTGAAGTACTAGGCCGTGGCGCTCCTCGTAGCGGTCGCCTTCGTCGCGGGAATCGTCACCGCGCTCTCGCCCTGCGTGCTCCCCGTGCTCCCGGTCGTCCTGGCCGGCGGGACGACGGGCAGCGAGCGGCGACCCTTCGCCATCGTCGCCGGGCTCATCACGAGCTTCACGGTCTTCACGCTGTCCGCAGCAACGCTCCTCTCGGCGCTCGGACTGCCGGACGACCTCCTCCGGAACATCGCCATCGTCGTCGTCGGCCTCGTCGGGGTCGCGCTCCTCTGGCCCAGGCTCGGGGAGCTGCTCGAGCGGCCGTTTGCACGCCTGAGCCGCCGGCGGCCCGGCGACCTCGGCGGCGGCTTCCTCCTCGGCCTGAGCCTCGGGCTCGTCTTCACGCCGTGCGCCGGGCCCGTGATCGCGGCAATTGCGACCGTGGCGGCGACGCAGGGCGTCTCGTTCGAAGCCGTGATCGTCACCCTTGCGTACGCGTTCGGCGCCGGTCTCGTGCTCCTCGGGCTCGCGTTCGCGGGCCGGCGCGGACTCGCGCTGCCGCGCTTCCGCCGCGCCGCCCCGACGATCCGGCGCGTGCTCGGCGGCCTCGTCGTCGCGACCGCGATCCTCATGGCGCTCGGCGTCGACACGAGCCTGCGCACCCGCGTGCCGGAGTACACCCGCGCGCTCCAGGGCCTCGAGGAGACCTCGGCCGTGAACGACGACCTGGAGTCGCTCGCCGGCGGTGATCCCGTCGTCGAGGAGTCGAGGCTCGTGGACGGGCCGCCCGCGCCGGAGTTCGCCGGGATCGAGGGCTGGCTGAACTCGAAGCCGCTGACGCTCGAGGAGCTGCGCGGCAAGGTCGTCGTGATCGACTTCTGGACGTACTCGTGCATCAACTGCCTGCGGACGCTCCCGTACCTGAAGCGCTGGGACGAGGCGTACCGCTCGAAGGGGCTCGTCCTCGTCGGTGTCCACACACCGGAGTTCGCGTTCGAGCGCGAGCGGTCGAACGTCGAGGGCGCCGTCGACCGCCTGGGGATCCGCTATCCGGTCGCCCTCGACCCCGAGTTCGGCACCTGGGAGGCGTGGGGCAACCGCTACTGGCCTGCGAAGTACTTCATCGACCGGAACGGCGACGTCCGCTACGCGCACTTCGGCGAAGGCGACTACGAGGAGAGCGAGGACGTGATCCGCGAGCTCCTGGCCGAGCCCGGCCTGCCCGACCCCGTCTCCGAAGACGTCGAGGGAGAGACCGCGCAAGGGGTACAGACGCCGGAGACGTACCTCGGGTACGAGCGGCTCGAGGCGGCCACGTTCGTCGGCGAGGTCGTTCCGAACAAGGAGAGCGAGTACGAGCTCTCGCAGACGGTGCCGCCGAACGGCCTCACCTACGGAGGGCGCTGGCGGGTCGAGGGCGAGCGGATCGTGGCGGGCGAGGACGCAGCGGCTCCGCCTGAACTACCACGCCCGCAGCGTCAACCTCGTCCTCGGCACGTCGGGCGAGACGGGCCGAGTCGAGGTGATCGTCGACGGCGAGCCGGTCGACACGGTCGAGGTGCGCGAGCACGATCTCTACACCCTCGTCCGCACCCCTGGGCCCGCGGCTTCCCACCTGCTCGAGCTTCGGTTCTCCCCGGGCACCGAGGCCTACGCCTTCACGTTCGGCTAGGAAGCGGGGGTCGTCAGGCGCCCCTGGGAGACTGGCGGCCATGGCCGAGCTGCCAGAGCGGGTCGTCTCGTTCCGGCCGCGGACGATCCTCGCCGCGCTCGGCGTCATCCTGCTCGTTTTCTTCACGCTGGCCGTCGTCTACCTCGCGTGGCGCGTGATCACATGGATCCTGATCGCCGTCTTCCTTGCCGCCGCGCTCAACCCGGCCGTCGAGAAGCTCGAGCGCAGGGGGATCCGACGCGGCACCGCCGACTGCGCTCGTCGTCCTTGCCGCGCTCGCCGCGCTCGTCGGAATGGGCTTCCTCGTCCTCCCGCCGCTCATCACGCAGGTGCGCGAGTTCGTCGAGGCGGTTCCCGACCTTGTGGAGGACATCACCGAGGGCCGCGGGCGCCTCGGCTTCCTGGAGCGCGACTATGGCCTCGTCGAGAACATCAGGAAGGCGGTCGAGGAGCGCGGGGCGGGCGGCGTCGTCGGATTGACCGACCCGGCGCTCGCCGTCGTGCAGAGCGTCGTCACGGCGATCGTCGGCATGGTGACGGTCGCGTTCCTGACCTTCTTCATGCTCCTCGAGGGTCCGCGGACGGTCGAGCGCTTCCTCACCCTGCTTCCTCCGGCAACGGCGACGAGGTGGCGGCGGGTCGGGTCCGACATCTACAAGACGATCGGCGGCTACGTGACCGGCAACCTCTTGATCAGCCTGATCGCCGGGGTGGCGACGACCATCGCGCTCCTGATCGTGGGGAGCAAGTACTCGGTCGCGCTCGGGCTCGTCGTCGCAGTGCTCGACCTCGTGCCGCTGGCGGGCGCGACCCTGGCCGCGATCATCGTCTCTCTCGTCGTCCTCGTCGAGCTCGGCTGGGTGCAGTGCCTGATCATCGCCGGCTTCTTCATCGTCTACCAGCAGCTCGAGAACCACGTGCTCCAGCCGCTCATCTACGGCCGGACCGTCCAGCTCTCGCCGCTCGCCGTCCTCTGCGCCGTCCTGATCGGCGCCGAGCTCGCCGGGATCCTGGGCGCGCTCGCGGCGATCCCGGCCGCCGGCTCGCTCCATGCGATCGCGCGCGAGGTGCTCGAGTACCGGCGCGAGCGCGCCGCCGCTAGCGCCGCTTCTTAGCGCGGGACCGACCCCGGCCGGCGCTTGCCCGAGAAGAAGGCAAGGAGCTCGGCGGCCGTCTCCTCCGGCGCCTCCTCGGCGAGGTAGTGCCCGCAGTCGAGCCCGCGGCCGCGCACGTCATTCGCCCACGTGCGCCAGATTCGCAGCGGATCGCCGTAGAGCTCCTCCAGGTCGTCCCTCCGCGAGCGTTGCCGCGCGTGGCGGGCGGCTTCGAGCTGTCTCCGTAGCCGCGAAGGTCGGTGGCGACGACCGTGAACTGCTCGGCGAGGACCGCGCCACGAGGTGCCACATGACGTGCGTCTGGGGATGGCCGTGCAGCAGGAGGACGGGCGGCCCGCTCCCGCCCACGCGGGTGCAGATCGCCACCTCGTCGGTCACGATCGTCCGCAGCTCGAAGCCTTCGAACACGCGCGACGAAGATTGACCGGCGCGGGTGGACGGAGCTACGGGTACGTCCTGGAGCGCCTCGACCGAGCCGCGGGCGTCGAGCGTCCGGTCGAGCCCGGCCACGGTTCCTCGAACAGCCTCCCCCGGTTGAGTTTGCGGCCCGGGCGTGCCAGGATCGCGTGCGTGGCCCGCCCGCGGAGAAAGCCGGCGAAGCGCGCGCCGCGCGTCAAGCGCGTCCTGAACGTCCAGCCCTCGCGCGACCAGGACCGCGACTGGCGCATGGAGCAGGCAGAGGACGCCGGCGTCGTCGGTGACCAGGCGGCTCGCATCCCGGCGGCGAAGGATCTCCGCGCGTTGTGGTGGAAGGTCGCCGACCAGGGCTCGACGGGCTCCTGTGTCGGCTGGTCGACCGTCGACTCCGTCCTCCGCTGGCACTTCGTGAAGGCCAGCAAGCTGCGCCAGGACGAGCTCCTCTCCCCGCGCTTCGTCTGGATGGCCTCGAAGGAGACCGACGACCTCGAGTCACAGCCCACCACCTTCATCGAGACGGCCGGGACGACCGTCAAGTCGGCGCTCGACGTAGCGAGGAAGTTCGGCGTCGTGCGCGACAACGTCCTGCCGTTCGCGAGCGGCAAGCTCTACACGGGTGACTCGAAGTCGTTCTACGCGATCGCCTCGCGACTCAAGATCAACGCGTACTTCAACCTCTCGCTCGACCGAGGCCACACGCTCGCGGACTGGCGCTCCTGGCTCGCGACCAAGGGCCCGATCGCGACGCGCTTGAACGTCGATCGCACCTGGGACGACGCGACGGCCAACAAGGGGAACCTGGACAAATACCGGGACAACACGGCCCGCGGCGGCCACGCCGTTGCGATCGTCGGCTACACCGTCGACCGCTTCATCGTGCGGAACAGCTGGGGAACCGGGTGGGGCGACAAGGGGTTCGCCTACGCCTCGCACGACTACGCCATGGACGCCTTCACCGAGGCGTACGGCGTGTCGCTCTAGCCGGAAGACGGGTGCCCCCGAAGCTCCTGTCGACCGAGGCTCGCTTCCCTCCGAGAAGGGATGCGAACCTCGGTGGGTAACGTGCTTTTAATCGCCGCACAGGCACGGAATTCGCCGGGTGCGGCCCCAGCGAGAGAGGGGAAGCACGGGTGAACCCAGGCCGGCGGGACGTCCAGCGAATCTCAAGACAGACCGTCTGGCTCCTGCCCGTGATCGTCCCCGTCGCGGCAGTCGCCGCCGTGACCCTGGCCGTCGCGATCTGGTCGCTCGTTGCGTCCGACCCGAGCGCGGCGACGATCGTCGGTCTCCTCGCGCTCCTCGCCGCCGCCGTCTTCGCCGAGGCCTTTCCCGTCCCGATCGAGGGAATCCCCATCGGTGCCACCTCGCTCGCGAACGTCTTCATCGTCGGTGCGGCGGTGCTGTACGGCTGGGAGGCGGGCGTGATCATCGGCTTCCTCGCGATGCTGCTCGTCGAGAGTCTGGTCCGTCGGCCACCGATCGCCCGCACGCTCTACAACAGTGCGCTCTACATCGCCTCGGCGGCGGCCGCAGGGGCTGTCGTCGAGATCGTCCCCGGCGACGGCATCGGCTACCTCCTCACGGCTGCGATGCTGGGGTCGCTCGCGTTCTGGCTCGCGAACGTCGGGCTCCTCGCGGGCGTGATCGCGCGCCTCGGGCGCGAGTCCTTCGTGGACCTCATCGGGAAGTACATCCGCTGGACGGCCGTGCCGTTCGCGATCATGGCCTCGGTCACGCTCATGCTCGTAGCCCTGTGGGACGAGTCGCCGGCCCTCGCCGCGCCGCTGATCGGCCCGCTCGCGGCGCTCGCCCTCTACGAGCGGTCCGTCCACCGAGAGCTCGAGGCGATGCGGCTCGCCCGAACCGACTCGCTCACCGGGCTCGGCAACTCCCGGGACTTCAACGCGCGCCTCGAGGAGGAGCTCCACGCTGCGCGGGGCCGCGAAGGCGTCTTCTCTGTCTGCGTCTTCGACGTCGACGACTTCAAGTCCGTCAACGACCGTTACGGCCACGCGGCCGGCGACCGCGTCCTCGCCGACCTCGCCGCGCGGCTCCGCCAGGATGGCGAGGCCTTCCGTCTCGGCGGCGACGAGTTCGTGCTCATCCTGCCCGACAAGGACGAGGAGGAGGCCGTCGAGATCGCGTGCAAGGTCGTCGAGCGCGCCTCCACGGTCGAGACGCCCGGCCGCGAGCGTCTCAGCCTGTCGGCCGGCGTCGCCTCCTATCCCGACCATGCCCTCGACGAGTCGGAGCTCGTCCGGCTGGCGGACGACGCGCTGCTCCGCGCGAAGGAGGAGGGGAAGAACCGCGTCGGCAAGCACGTCGCCGGCTCGGCGCAGATGGGCGACCTGCGGCGCGTCGCCGACCAGACCGACCGGAACGCCCGCCTGCGCGCCGCTGCGAGCCTCGCCGAGGCCGTGGACGAGCGCGACGCCTACATGAGCCGGCACTCCATCGCGGTCGGCGACCTTGCCGCCCGGCTCGCCGGGCGGCTCGCCCTCGATCCGGGCACCGTCGAGCTCATCCGCCTGGCGGGCCGGCTGCACGACCTCGGCAAGCTCGCCATCCCGGAGGAGATCCTGCGGAAACGCGATCCGCTGACGGACGAGGAGCGGGCGCTTCTCCAGCGGCACCCACAGATCGGCTTCCGCATGCTCGACCCCCTCGGCGTCGACCCGGTCGCGGGCTGGGTCCTCCACCACCACGAGCGCTGGGACGGCGGGGGCTACCCGAGCGGCCTCGCCCGCGAGGACATCCCGATCGGCGCGCGCATCATCTTCATCGCGGACGCGTTCGACGCGATGACGAGCGACCGCGTCTACCGGCGCGGCATCCGGCGCGAACGCGCCCTCGCAGAGCTCGAGCGCTGCGCGGGGACGCAGTTCGACCCCGACCTCGTCGCGGCCTTCGTGGTCGAGGTCGCCGGCGTGCCGGCGATTCGCGTCGGCGTCTAGAGCCCCGGCTTGACGATCCGCTGGGGTAGTCGTCGTGCTTCTCGGCAAGCCCGCAGCGGTCGAGGAGACTCGAGCGCCTCGGCCTCCGCCTCGCCCCGCGGCCTCCGAGCACCTCCCGAGGCGCGAGCGTCACGTTCCGGAGCATGGTCATGTGGGGGAAGAGGTTGAAGGCCTGGAAGACGATCCCGATGCCCCGGCGGACCCGCCTATCCGTGCAGCCGGCTGTCGGTGCGGCGGAACGCTTGGGATCGATGAGTTCTCGCCGGCTGGTAGGTCTTACGGCATGCGCTCGCACCTCTCACGCCACGGTGCGTGCACGTCTTGAAGGGAGTTGACATGTCTCCGCATCCGGCCATCCATCGCTTCCCGGCCAACCCCGAGGGCGCGTTCGTCAACGCCTATGTCGTCGAGACCGCGACGGGCGTCGTTGCCGTCGACGGGCTGCTTCAGGTCTCAGCCGCCAGGGAGATGCGCGCCGGCATCGAGCGGCTTGGAAAGCCGCTCCTGGCCGCGCTCGTCACGCATTCGCATCCCGACCACTACGCGGGGCTGGGCGAGATCGTCGCCGGCGCCGATGTCCCCATCTACGCCGCGCAGGGCGTCATCGACACCATCACCGCCGACGATGCACTCAAGGATCAGATCATCGGTCCCATGTTCGGACAAGACTGGCCCGCCGATCGTGTCTTCCCGAACACTCCCGTTGCCGACGGTGACAGCCTCGTCTTCGACGACGTGACCTTCACGGTCATCGATCTCGGGCCGAGCGAGTCGCCCCATGACGGCCCGTGGATCCTCGGCACGGACGAGCGGATCGTCTTCCTCGGCGACCAGATCTACGACCACAGGCACTGCTTCCTCGCCGACGGGTTCTACGAGCAATGGCTTGAGAACATCGAAAAGCTGCGCGCGCGTTTTCCAAGCGACGCCGTCCTCCACATCGGTCACGGCGGACCCGTCGGAGGCGAGATGTGGGACTGGCAACGCGGCTACATCGAGACATTCGTCGGCGCCGTCGGTGAAGCGGACTGGACGGAACCGGAGCAGGCGAAGGCAGCCGTGGTCACCCGGATGAAGGAGTACGAGCCGACCGATGAGCTGCAGCTACTCATGGAGCTCAGCATCGAGCCGGTCGCTCGGCGACTAGGACTCCTGCGGACCCCGGCCGCTGGTTGACGGATGGACCGCCTGACCACCTGTGTGCACGTCGCCGGATCGCCGTCACACCGATGAGTGTGGTTGTCCTCGCGGCCCACGAGTGACGATGGTGACCCGAGGAGGGAGGGATCGAGAAGGTGACGATGGTCGCGCCTCGGGCCGGGCTCTCGGCCTCGGAGTCGAAGCAGTTCGCTGATCTGAAGGACCTGACAGGCGGTTCAATCGCGGAGTAGTGGGAACGCTGCGCGAGAGCGGCTAGCGACTCCGATGTGGGGTGAGAGCCGAGGCTCTCTGGAAGAACCGCTCGAGGAGGCGAAAACGGGCTCGCGAGGGAACGACAGCCAGGGTGCATCGGGACGGGCATTCCGGGGCCTGTTCATCGTCTTCCTGTTCTCGTTCGTCAACCTGGTCGGCCTGATCGTCGTCATGACGGGCCTCGGCGGGGTGGACCCCTGGTCGCGCTGGGAGTTCATCGGCCTCTTCGGAGTCCTCGAGGCCGCCTCGGGGCTCGCGAACGTCGTCTCCCCGAACATCTGGCGGCTGCCGGTTGCCGAGCTGAAGACCAGCGGTCGCACCGACGTGACGCTCGCCGCCTCGGCGATGTGGCTCCCTCACTGGGGCGGCCTCGCCCGCTTCGCCGCCGGGCTCGTCTGCATCGGAGCGGCGGCCTGGGCGAACGGCCTCGGCCCCGCGACCCTCGGGCTCGTTCCGCTGCTGCCGGCGCTCGCCTGCGCGATCCTCGCGATCTCCGCGATCATCGCGCGGGCTGGCGTCGCGCGTCCTGACCTCGACGTCTTCGAGCTGGCGGTCCGCTGGCGGCGACGCGAGAAGCAGTTTCCGCCGGTGAGCATCGGCGCCGCCTCCTTCCAGTTCGTCCTGAGCATCGTGACCGTTCCCGCGGTCCTGCTCCTGCCCCCGTCGGTGCTGTATCAGCCGGAGCCGGGCCCGTCCGCGCAGGCGCTCCTCGTCACGCTCGCCGCGACGGCGGTCCTCGTGCTGCTCGCGTACCTGGTGTGGTCGGGGCGGATCCAGTCGCAAGCGACCGCCGAGCAACAGCGGGAGGCCGAGGAGCACGCGTAGCCGCTCGCCGGTGAGGCGCCGATAACGGCGAGCCGGCGCTGCCTGACCTTGCGGCAGCCGGGGCAGGCGTGCTCGTGAACGTCGTGGCGGGTTTCACCCATTTGGAGGATCGACTCGAAACGAGCGCCGCCTACAGTCGGTACATGCCGCGCGGGGCCGCGGCAGCCTGAAGCTCGTCATTGGTCTGCCGTAAGCCGGTGGTAAGCGCGATCTCCGATCGCCTCAGGCGTCACTCGGCGAAAGGAGAACCACATGATTCAGGCAGGAGACGTCATCGAGAACCCGGTCACCGGCGAGCGGCTCGTCTTCCGCAAGACCTCGCGCGAGACGAACGGTGAGGCGGTCGTGCTCGAGACCTTCGTCAAGCCGAACGGCTTCGTCGCCGCCGCCCACGTTCATCCGCACCAGGAGGAGCGGTTCGAGATCCTGCGCGGGACCGTCGGTTTCCGCCTCGGTCGGGAGAAGATCGTCGCGGGCCCGGGCCAGCGCGTGACCGTTCCGGCCGGTACGGCGCACAAGTTCTGGAACGAGGGCGACGGCGAAGCGCACTTCATCTGCGAGGTGCGGCCGGCGCTCCAGTTCGAGCAGCTGATCGAGACGATGTTCGGGCTTGCAGCAGACAGCAAGACGAACCGCAAGGGGATGCCGAATGTGCTGCGACTTGCGGTCATCGCGCGGCACCACTTCGACGATGTCCGCCTCCCGTTCCCGCCTGCGTGGATGCAGCGGATGGGCCTTGCGCTCGGTGCGCCCGTCGGCCGGGTGCTGGGCTACCAGCCGACGTATGTCCTGGCCGGCGCCAGCGCGTAGCCGGTCACAGAGAGCATCAAGCGATGCAAGGCAGCAGGCTCGAGATGCGCCTCTTCCTGGTCGGGCTCGTGCTCCTCGTGATCGCGGCGGCCGGCTGGTCGAGATCGGGCACTGCTAACGCCTGACGCGCCTGGCAGGATTCGAACCTGCGACCCACGGATTAGAAGTCCGTTGCTCTGTCCACTGAGCTACAGGCGCCAGATGATTGGCTCCGAGTCCCAGCGCCCCCGGCTGGGGGCCTGCGCGCGCATCGCGGCGGCGTGAGCGACGCCAAGGCACCAGCCTTGCCACCACTCGCGCCGACCCCGCTGCTCGCGAGCCCCGAGAGCACTGGGACTCGGAGCCAATCATCGGGTCCGACGGTAGCACCGGCGGCGGTACGATGATCGTGCCGCGGTGGCGGTAGCTCAGTTGGTAGAGCCCCGGGTTGTGGTCCCGGTGGTCGCGGGTTCGAATCCCGTCCGCCACCCTTAGCCCGCGCCCGCGCAGGTCGGGCGCGGCGACGGGGGCAACGGAGGAAGGTAGCCTTTGGAAATGGCGACGCCGCAGCCAGAGATGGAGCCCCTCGTCCTCTTCGGGGAGGAGTTCGCCGGGAATCCGCCGCTTCCCGAGCTGCTCGCCGAGGTGCAGCGGCGGCTCGAGACCTTCCGCGACCGCTACGGCGACGTGCTTCCCGCCGACCAGCGATTCGAGCTGCTGAGCGGCGCGCTCGACGAGCTCGACGTCGCGCTCGAGAGCGTGCGCCTGGCGCGCGAGCGGCTCGGTCGGATCGAGGCGCGGCTCACGCTCGCTTTCGACGGGGCGCTGGCCCGTCTCAGGACGACCGAGCGCGAGCTGACTGAGACGTAGCGCGCCGAAGCTCGAAGGCGCGCGCGACGTCCGTCAGCGACAGGAGGCCGGCGAGCCGGTCGCCCTCGAGGACGAGGCCGCGGGCGAGGTCGCTCTCGGAGAGATCGCCGGCCGCCTCCACGAGCTCCTCGTCGGGGCTCAGGACGGGAACCTCCTCGAGCGGGACCATGCAGTCGCGGACGCGCCGGGTGTCCCACTCGGACCGCGGCACCCCGGCGACGCAGCGAAAGGGGAGAAGGCCGACGGCTCGACCGTTGTCGACGACGGGGTACGTGGTATGGCGACCGGTCCAGACGACGTCGTCCATGAACGCGCCGAGCGTCGTGTCGGGCCGGGTGACCACGGGCGAGCGGTTCATGACGTCGGAGACGCGTAGGCCGCCGAGCGTCTGACGCGCCAAGAGGTACCGGTCTTCGGCGCCCGCCGCCTGGAGCAGGAACCAGCCCATGAACGCGAGCCAGGCGCCGCTGAACGCACCCTCGAAGATGAGGAGGAAGATGCCGACGGCGATGAAGAGGTAGCCGAAGCCCCGCCCGATTGCTGCGGAGATACGGGTAGCCCAGATGAAGTCGCCGCGCGCCGCCCAGAGCGCCGACCGGAGCACGCGCCCACCGTCGAGCGGCAGCGCGGGGAGGAGGTTGAAGACGAGGAGGGCGAGGTTGATGTAGCCGAGCCAGGCGAAGACGCCGTCCGCGGACTCCGGTGCTCCTGCGACCCACGCAAGCAGGACGAAGACCACGCCGAGGGCGAGCGAGACGAGCGGCCCCGCGATCGCGATCCGGAACTCCGCCCCGGCGCTCGGGAACATGCCCTTGAAGCGGGCGATGCCGCCGAAGAGCCACAGCGTGATGCCGTCGATCTCCATCCCCTCCCGGCGCGCGACGAATGCGTGGCCGAGCTCGTGCGCGAGGAGCGAGAGGAAGAAGACAACTGCCGCGACGATCGCCATCGCCGCGTAGGTGCCGTCCCCGAGACCGGGGTTCGTCTCGGGGAAGATGCCGGCGTAGAGCGTCCAGACGATCAGCGCGAAGACGACGAGCCAGCTCCAGTTGACCCCGATCTGGATGCCGGCGACGCGCCCGATCGTCAGGCTGTCGCGCACCGCGGTAGTACTAGCGGAACTACCTGGTCTTCAGGCGTGCGCGTGCGTCGCGCGCGTTGCGAACCGCGCGCCCTGCGGCGCGGGCCACCGTCGGACCGTGCCTCCGCGCCTGGGCGCTCGCGAGCACGAGGGCCGCGCGGCGGTGTCTGCGCGGGATCATTTTCCAGCCCCGGCGCGCGAGAAAGAAGAACTTCCACATGTGCGATCCTCCTGTCCCCGTGGGGGACGTTGTTCGTCGGTCGACGAGTGCATGGTGCCCGAGAACGCGGGGTATGGAACGCGAACCCAGATAGAGCGATGCGACGGCGAACCGAGATCCACATCGTGAACCGGACAGAGGAGCCGAGATGACAAGACGTGCGTGGGGAGCAGCCGCGCTGGTCGCGGCCGGCCTGGCGGCCGGTTGCGGAGGGGGTGACGACCGCCTGTCGCAGGGCGAGTACGAAGACCGAGTTGCCGACGTGGGCACCGATCTGGAGGAGTCGTTCGACGACCTGTCGGGCACGTTCGAGCAGGGCGAGGGCGCCTCGCTCGACGAGGCAGCCGACCAGATCGGCCAGATCCAGGAGTCCATGCGGGAGCGCGCCGACGAGCTCGACGACCTCGAGCCGCCCGAGGACGTGCAGGAGGCGCACGACAAGCTCGTGGAGGGACTCAACGGTTTCGCCGACGACCTCGACGAGTTCCGTCAGGCCGTCGACGAGGGCGACGTGCAAGCGATCCAGCAGTTCGCAACCGAGTTTCAGCAGAGCGACGCCGCGCAAGAAGATCCAGGAGGCGGGCCAGGAACTCGAGGAGAAGGGCTACGACATCGAGAACTAGAGGCTAGGCGCCCGCGGCAGCCCAGCGGAAGCCGGTCGGCTCCGGAGACGGCGGGAGCGGGCTCGTCGGGAGCCCTGGGCGCGGCCTGCCGTCGTTGAACGCCGACGGGGCGACGTCGTTCGGCCCGTCGGGGTGGAAGAGCGAGGCGAGGAGCTGGATCTGGCCCCGGCCGGGACCGAGCTCGAACTGCCCGCCGCCGTAGGCCCCGATCCCCTTCTCCTCGCAGTAGTCGTAGGCGGCGCAGAGGGCCTCGAGGCTCCCGAAGCGCGACGGCTTCACGTTGACCGTGCGCGGCGGGAACGGGAGCGACTCGATGTCGGCGACCGAGTGGATCGGCGCGTCCCACGTGATCCGGTCGCGCGCGGACGCGAGGACGCCCTCCGTCTCCGGCGTGAGCGCCGGGTCCTCGATCCAGGCATCTGGAAACCCGTACACCACGCGCGCGTAGAGGGAGGGGTCCGGCGGCTGGTCGACGACCGTGCCCACGTAGGCGCCCTTCAGGTCGATCGAGTCGACGACTCCGAGTCCGGCGACCTCGGCGACGAAGGCGTCATCCCAGCTGCTTGTCGCGTCGAGCTTGAAGCGGAGGTTGGGATAGTGCTCGAGCCAGTCCGCGAACCCGCTCGGTGCTGGGCGGCTCGCCGAGGCGCATGGAGACGACGAACGTGACCGGCCTCGGCTCGCGCTCGAGGACGTCGGCCAGGGAGCGCCCCGCCTGGCGGAGCGCGAGGTCGAGCGCCGCGCTCTCGTACGCCCAGCGCCGGTAGTGCAGGAAGGCGTCCATCCCCGGGCCGCTCGGGAAGAGCGCGAGCCGCCCGATGAGCTGCGAGAACGAGTCGAGCGTGTGGGAGCCCGCGAGCGGCAGCGTCGGTCCCTCCTCCTGGAGCGCGAGCTGGTCGGCCTCCGAGTAGGTCACGTCCTCGCCGACGCCCTCCTGCCCGCCGCCCTGCATGTGAATGACCGTCGTGTGCCGCGTGAAGTCGCTGGACACGTCCTGCCGAAGACCTTCGAGCTCGTAGGACTCGATCTCGAGCGGAAGGTCCGTCGAGCGCGTCGTACGTCGCCATGCGGCGTAGTCTGACCGACCGCCGGCTTCCAGGAACGTCCAGGTTTCACCAGAGCCCGGGCGGGCATGCGAACACGACCGCAATTCCGAGGAGGGAGTTCAGTTGCAGACAATCGAGAAGTCCATCGACGTCCGCGTCCCTGTTCGCACCGCCTACAACCAGTGGACGCAGTTCGAGGAGTTCCCGAAGTTCATGCAGGGAGTCGACTCGGTGAAGCAGCTCGACGACACCCGCCTGCGCTGGAAGGCCGACGTGGCCGGACAGGAGCGTGAGTGGGAGGCCGAGATCACGGAGCAGAAGCCGGACGAGCGCGTCGCCTGGCGCGCGACGGACGGCAAGACGAATGCCGGCGTCGTCACGTTCCACCGCGTCGACGACACGACGACGCGGGTCATGGTGCAGATCGACTGGGACCCGGAGGGCGCCGTCGAGAAGGCCGGCGCCGCCGTGGGCGCCGACGACCGCCGCGTGAAGGCGGACCTCGAGCGCTTCAAGGAGATGATCGAGTCCCGCGGCGCCGAGACGGGCGCCTGGCGCGGGACCGTCGAGAACGGCTCGTAGCGACGAGCGGGGTGGCGCCGGGCTCAGCCCGGCGCCACCGCATCCTCGATGCGCTGGATGATCTGCTCGTCCGGAATCGGCCAGTCGCAGCTCAGGACGACGTTCGCACGGGAGGTCGATGTTCTGGCTGCGCGTGAGAGCTCCCCGGTAGCCGTAGCGCACGTCGATCTGCTCGTAGGTCTTCGACAGGCCAACGTCCGGGCACTCGGTGAAGCGCCACGTGACCCGGAGGATTCGGCTCTCACCCGCGGGGAGCTGCACATCGTCTGCCGGGACATACGTCGTCGACTCGTCGGGGACTCCTTCCCTTGTCGAGACTTCGAGGTCGTACTCGAGTGTCGTGAAGGGATCGAAATCCTCGTCTCTCGGAACCGGTTCGAAGGTGAGCGGCAGGTCGCCGGCGTTCTCGACGTCGAAGAAGAGCCGGAAGGCTCCGTCTTCACGCCAGTCGACCGCGTACACGCCGGGACTCCCGCCGGGCGGCGTGACGACCATCCAGTTCGTGTCGTCGACGCCGGCTCCGCCGACGGTCATCATCGCCGGCTCGAGCGGGCCGACCGAGTAGAAGAAGACGACGGCGGCTGTGGCGAAAACCGCGAGCGCCGGAAGCCCGACCACGAGCACCGCGCGCCAGGTGAAGCTCCCGGACCGTGCGGGCTCGGGCACGCACGTATCTAGTACCCCGGGGCGCACGCGGGTCAAGACGGCCCGCACGGACATGGCCGTAAGTGGCAGGGTTCTTGCGATGCGTGCGATCCGGCTGCATGCGCCCGGCGGGCCCGAGGAGTTGCGGCTGGACGAGCTCGAGACGCCGCACCCGCACCCGGGTGAAACACTCGTCCGGGTTCACGCCGCGGCGATCACCCGGGACGAGCTCGAGTGGCCGACGGATCGCCTGCCTGCCATCCCGTCGTACGAGCTCTCCGGCGTGGTCGCCGAGGTCGCCTCGGATGTCGAATCAGTGACGATCGGCGAGGAGGTGTACGCGCTCACTCCGTTCGACCGCGACGGTGTCGCCGCCGAGTACGCATGCGTGCCGGCGGGGTTGCTCGCTCCGAAACCTCACTCGATCGACCACGTCGAGAGCGCGGCGATTCCACTTCCAGCTCTCAGCGCGTGGCAGGGCCTCTTCGAGCACGGGCGGCTGGAGCATGGGCAGCGCGTGCTCATTCACGGAGCGGCCGGCGGCGTCGGTCACCTCGCGACCCAGCTCGCGCGTTCGCGCGGCGCGTACGTCATCGGCACGGCGTCACCGAGGAGCGCCGAGGATGCGAAGGGATTCGGAGCGCACGAGGTGCTCGACCACACGAGCAGCTTCGAGAAGCTCGAGCCGGTCGATCTCGTCTTCGACACCGTCGGCGGGGAGCAGGGTGGGCGCTCCGCGGCGATCGTGCGCAGGGGTGGAAGGCTCGTGTCGGTTGCCGCCGAGCCGCCCGAGCTCGATGTCGAGGCGACGTACTTCGTCGTCGAGCCGAGCCGCGAGCAGCTCGCCGAGCTCACTCGGCTGGTCGACGGCGGCGATCTGCAGCCGTCGATCGACTCGGTGTTCCCCCTCGCCGAGGCGCGTGCGGCGTTCGAGCGCAGCATGGCGCCCCGCAAGCGTGGCAAGGTCGTCCTTCGCGTGGCCGATGAGTAGGCAAGAGACGAAAGCGGAGGCCTTCCTCGCACTCCACGAGGGCGAGCCGTTCGTGCTGCCCAACCCGTGGGATGCCGGCTCGGCTCGTGTGCTCGCCGCGCTCGGGTTCAAGGCGCTCGCCACGACCAGCTCCGGCTTCGCGTTCACCCTCGGCCGGCGGGACGGGACCGTCACGCTCGAGGAGGTGGTCGAGCACGCGGCGGCCCTCGACCGGGCCACAGAGCTTCCGGTCTCCGTCGACCTCGAGAACGGGTACGGCCCCGAGCCGGAGAGCGCCGCGACCGCGATCGCCCGCGTCGCCGGGGCCGGGGCGGTCGGCGGCTCGATCGAGGACTACGACCCGGCGGGGCACCTCTACGGGCTCCAGCACGCCGTCGAGAGGGTCGCCGCGGCCGTGGAGACCTCACGCGGCCTGGATTTCCCGTTCACGCTGACCGCGCGGGCCGAGAACCACATCCGAGGCAACCCGGATCTCGAGGACACGATCGCGCGGCTTCAGGCCTTCGACGAGGCCGGCGCCGACGTGCTCTACGCCCCGGGCCTCGCGAGCGCCGACGACATCCAGGCCGTCTGTCGGGCGGTCACGAAGCCGGTCAACGTGCTCGCTCTCCCGAATCTCTCGCTCGCGGAGATCGTCGATGCGGGCGCGCAGCGGGTGAGCGTCGGAGGCGCCCTGACCTGGGTGGCCGTGAGCGCCATGGCGGACGCGGCCAGGGCGATCCACGACACCGGCGACCTCTCGTCGCTGGCCGCACCGTATCCCCGCGACGCGCTGTAGCTACGGCCTGACGACGACGGCCCGGTCGGCGGCGACGTTCGCGAGGCGGGACATCCGGCCGTCGGCCCAGCGGACGACGAGCGACCTCACCCTCGTCGCCGCACCCAGCCCGAAGTGCAGGCGCGGATCCTCCGACGAGAGGTAGCTGCCGCCTGCCTGCACCTCGCGGACGAGCCTGCGTCCGCCGGGCAGAACGGCCGTGACCTTCGTGCCGGGCGAGAACGTCCCCAGCGTCACCTCCAACCAGTGACCCGTCGCGCCAGAGTTTCGTAGGAGCACCAGAGGGCCGCCGATCGAGTTGACGGCGACGTCGACGTCCCCGTCGTTGTCGTAGTCGGCCGCTGCGAGACCGCGACCGTTCACGCGTGGCCCGTCCCCCAAGCCGACGGAGCCGCTGACGTCGGCGACGCGCTCCGGCTGCCCATTTGCCGCGAGGTTCTCGAGCACCTGGATCGGCTCGGCGTCCTTCGCGAGATCGGTGACGGGGACGGCGCCGTTCGTGAGCACGACGTCGAGGTTCCCGTCGAGGTCGAGATCGACCCAGGAGACGCCCCAGCCGGCGAAGGTCGTATCGAAGGCCGGCGCGAACCCTGGACGCGCGTCGGCGAACGACCCTCCTCGACCGCGGCTGCGGAAGACGCCGTGCAGCTGCTTGTGGGAGTTCGTGACGAACAGGTCGGGGCGCCCGTCGGCGCTGAAGTCGGCCGCCGCGACTCCCATCCCGGCGTTCCGGTCGGCAACGCCCTCGGCCTGTCCGCGCTCGTCCAGCCGGAAGCCGAGCCCGTCGGGCGACGCAACGTTCCGGTAGAGCCGGTTCGCGTCGAGGTCGTTGGCGACGTAGAGATCGACGCGGCCGTCGCCGTCGAAGTCGGTGAACGCGACTCCGAGGCCGTGATCCACCCGGGCCCGCTCGACTCCGGCCTGCAAGCCGACCTCGCGGAACCGAGAACGGCCGTTCACGTCCGTACCGACGTTGAGGTAGAGGCGGTCGCGCACCGCGGCGTAGTTCGACGGGAACGACGCCGCGCCGGAGACCGGCGCGTTGAGGTTCGCGTAGCCGGCGACGAACAGGTCGGGTCGCCGGTCGCCGTTCACGTCCGCGACGGCGGCGCCCGCGTGCCATCCGTACGTGTCGATTCCCGCCGCACGGGCGCCCTCGACGAACGTGCCCTCGCCCGTGTTCCAGAGGAGGGAGTCGTAGCCGGCCGCTGTGACGTACAGATCGGTGTGACCGTCTCCGTTCAGGTCGGCGGCGACGCACCCGTTGCCCCGAACGGAGATATCGGCTCGCGAGCGGCGGCTCACGTCGACGAACCGACCTTCCTCGTTTCGGTAGAGCGCACTGCGCGGCAGGCCGCCCCGCTTCTTCCAGGTCGCGACGTCCAGCTCGATCGAGTAGGAGTTCACAACGAAGAGATCGAGCCACCCGTCGTCGTCGTAGTCGATCCAGCAGAGCCCTGCGCCCATCATCGCGACCGGGTCGCGGGAGGTTCGGAAGCGGAAGGCGCTGTGCCGGAAGTCGAGCCCTACGTGCCTGGCGACGTCCACCAGCTGCACGCCCGAGAGCGCGGAGCCGGAGGGCCGCGGAGACGTCTCGGCGACGGGCACGGCGAGCTCGCGCGGCGTCTCGCCCCGCGAGCCGACGATCAGGTAGCGGCCGTTGTCGAGTGCGAGCTCGAGCGTCTGCCGGAAGGGCGTGGGTGTGTTCCGCCGCTGCACGACGGGGGGAGACCCGGCATAGGTCGCGAGCTCCACCGTCCCGGCGACCGTGGCGACGACGAGAGGCGGCCCCTGCCCCTCGCCCGGCTCGAGGGCGAGGCTCATCCGCTCGAGGTGGTAGTCGGGGACGACAACCGTGCGTCCCGCGGATTCGATCCGTTCCCAGACCGCGGCGAGCCTCTCGCCGGCCGCTCCATCGGTCGCGCGCTCGAGGTCGCGCCGCACGAGCGCCTCCTCCTCGACGCGGAGGTCGGCGACGAGGTCGGCGGCGATCTGCAACGACGTGCGCCGGTCGATCTGAGACGCGACGCCCTTCGAGGGGAGAACCTCGACCTCGGGCAGCCCGCCGGCCTCGACCATCGACGCTGATGCCGCCGCGGCGTCCGGCCGGGCGGGAAGGCCGGCCAGCACGACCAGCCCCACGAATCCCGCTGTTCCCGCCAGGACCAGCGCGCCGATCGCGGCACGTCCCGCATTGACGCGGACGCGCGGGAGGAGCTGCGTGTTCGAGCGGAGCAGCTCGACGATCGGGCGGGCAGCGCAGACGAGCGCAAGCGCCGCGAGGACGGCGACCTTGGTCGCGTACTCCGTCGTCTGGGGCGCGATCAGCAGCACGGCGAGGAGCGCGATGCCGACCGTGTACACCCGGCGCCCGAGCCGCCCGTCGGGGATCGTCTTCGGGTCGGTGATCATGAAGAAGAGGAAGACCAGGATCTCCGGCGAGAACACGAGCACCTGCCAGAACTCCCAGCCCGAGATCGGACCGAGGTGCCAGCGCGCCGTCATCTCGTGACCGCTCGCCGCGAGCACCGCGATGCCGGCCGCGAATGCGAGCCAGAAGCCGACGGCGATCTCGAGCAGCCGCAGGCGCAGGAGGATCGCGAGCCCGCCGCCGACGATGATCGCGAGCGCGAGCACGAGCCACGGCGTCATCGGGCCCCACCAGAGGTCGAGCGGGTCGGCGCGGTCCGAGCCGAGCAGCAGGAAGCAGACGACGAGACCGAAGTTCGAGGGGTTGAAGACGTGCTTGCCCTGGAACTTGATCACGTACTTGGAGAGGAGCGCCACGGCCGAGGTGCCGGCGAAGATCCACCAGCCGTTCATGCTCCACCAGTCGCCGTGCTCGGTGCCCGGCACGCGGAGGATGAAGGCGACGCCGTTCCCCGTCAGCAGCGCGCTCGCCGGCCACATGATCACCCGTTGGCGCCGGAAGGCGATCCCGACCTCGAGCACCGCGGCCGTGAGCAGCGCGACAAGAATCTGGGCGATCGAGAGCTGGAAGTCGAACGCCACCTGGCCCAGGACCTGCAGCGACACGATCACCGCCGCCAGGTGAAGGCGAGGGTCGCGCAGCGACGGCAGCAGAACCGGGTACGGCGTCCCTCGGATCCGAAGTGTCGGCCTGCCGGCGTCGGCAACGACGGGCGTGCCCATCAACGAATCATGCTACGCGGCTGCCGGCGATGCTACGAGGCCGACGCCCAGGGCGGTTGTCAGCTCGTCTTCGTCGGGTCGTACTCGTCGTGCCGCCGGATCCAGAACTCGGAGGAGTCGCCTTCGTCGCGGCCCTTCGGAGCGCGGTCGAGGATCGGGTAGTAGCCCATCAGGAACTCCAGTCCCCGGGCGTGGGTCGAGTAGGTGTGGTAGACGGCGCCGTCGTCGAGGACGAAGGCGCTCATGCCCGGCCCCTCCGAGACGTATCCGGCCACGTCGGTCCCGGTCGAGTCCGCCATCTGGCGCAGGACGGGCGGCGCCTCGTCCCCGAGGATCGGCCCCATCTGCTCGCGCACCTGCTCGTCGGTGTACGAGACGCCGAGGTCGAAGTTGAAGTCGCTCCCGGCCGAGGAGACCCACGGGAAGCTCCAGCCCATCCGCCGCTTATAGGCCTGCAGCTTCTCGAGCGGCGCGCGCGAGACGTAGAGCATCGTCACGTCCCGTGCGTGGAGATGCGGCAGGACGCCGTTGACGGCGTCGGCGCTCGACGAGCAGGTCGGACAGCCGGCCTCGTAGCTCGGGCCGAACATGAAGTGGTAGACGAGGAGCTGCGAGCGACCGTCGAAGAGATCCGCCAGCGTCCGCGTGCCCTCGTCGGTGTTGAAGGTGTACTCCTTCTCGACGAGCACCCACGGCAGCTCGCGGCGCTGCCGGGCGAGCTCGTCGCCCATCCGGGTGTGCTCCTTCTCACGCGTCAGCAGCTCGTCGCGGACCGCCTGCCACTCCTCGCGCCCGGCGATCTTGTGCTCCGCCATCGGGTCTTCCTCCTATCCGTGTGCTTACGTGATCCTAGGACTGTCGGGGAGACCGGAAATCATCAGAGCGTGAGGCGCCCGGGTTCGCCAAGGCTGAGCGATGAGGTTCGACGCGATCGCCGGTCGATACGGGTAACAGTTCGAATCGAAAGGAGCTCACGATGGGGATGCAAACGTTCGTCACCCTGCCCGTGAAAGATCTGCCGAGGGCGACCGAGTTCTTCAGCGCGCTCGGCTTCTCGTTCGACCCGCAGTTCACCGACGAGAACGCGACTCGCATGATCATCAGCGAGGAAACCTCGGTCATGCTCGCGGTCGAGCCGTTCTTCAAGGGGTTCATCGAGCCTCAGGACGTCGCCGACACCTCGAGGAGCAGGGAGGTAATCGTGGGCTTGTCGGCCGAGAGCCGGGAGCAAGTCGACGATCTCGCCGAGAAGGCGCTCGCCGCAGGTGGTCAAGACCTGGGCGAGCCTGAGGACGACGGCTTCATGTACATGCGGGGCTTTCGCGACGTCGACGGGCACCAGTGGTCGTTCATCCATATGGACCTTTCCGCGATTCCGGAAGGCTGAGATGACTGCGACAGGCGGAGACGGATTGCGAGACGCCCTGGCCCCGTTCGTCGGCGCGTGGAAACTCCTCGCCGCCTTTGACCGCACGCCTCCGGCCGACATCGGCGCCCAAGTCAGCTTCGAGTGGCTCCCGGGCGAGCGGTTCTTGGTCCAGCGCTGGACCGTTCCGATTCCGAAGGCGCCTGACGGGATCGCGATCATCGGCGCCGATCCCGAGAACGAGGGCCGGTATCTCCAGCACTACTTCGACTCGCGCGGTGTTGCGCGCCTCTACAGGATGAGCGTCGAGGACGGCGTTTGGAAGCTGTGGCGGGACGAGCCGGACTTTTCGGCGCTCGACTTCTCCCAGCGCTACACCGGCACGTTCAGCGCGGACGGCGGGACGATCGCCGGCCGCTGGGAGATCTGCCACGACGGCAGGACCTGGGAGCACGACTTCGATCTGACCTACGCGAGGGGATGAGGACAACGCCGATGTTGCGCTCACCCGTGGTCGTCAGCCTTCCTATCGCAGACCGACGAACCTCGTTCGGCTTCTACCGGGAGGGGCTCGGCCTCGACCCAGTCGGCGAGGCGGCGGAGGACGGTGTGCCGGAGCCGCTGCAGTTCGCTCTCAACGACGGCGTTCGCTCATGCTCGTTCCTACAGGGGGCTTCGACTGGGTCATCGGCGAGCACGAGGTCGCTCAGCCCGGACACAGCGAGTGCATCCTCAGCGTCGCGACCGAGACCGAGGCCGGCGTGGACGAGTTCATCGAGCGTGCACTCCGAGCCGGCGCCGAGATCGTCACGCAGCCGGGGCGGCAGCCGTGGGGCTATGCAGGTGCGTTCGCGGACCCCGACGGCCACGTCTGGATGGTGACTTCGGAGGCGCTGCCCGCCTGACCGATTCGATCTAGAAGCAGTATGGCCCCGGGAGGAGTCGAACCTCCGCACGCGGATTCGAAGTCCGCCGCTCTATCCGCTGAGCTACGGGGCCCCGTCCGGCCAGTCTAGCCCCGGGCCGTCGGTGCTCAGCCTCGCGGCGGTGCGGTCAGCTCCGCCTCCGCGGGCTCGCCGCGGCGGAGCTCCCGGCTTCGCTCGGCCTCGGCGTTCACCTCCGCTCCGAGGAGGATGGCGAGCGAGGAGAGCCAGAGCCACGTCAGCATCACGATGACGGCGGCGAGCGAGCCCCAGGTCTTGTTGTACGAGCTGAAGAGGCTCACGTAGAGGGCGAAGAGGCCCGACGCGGCGAGCCAGATGACCACTGAGACGACGGAGCCGAGCGTCACGAATCGCCAGCGCGGGTGGTCGACGTTCGGCCCCAGGTAGTGGATCGCGGCGAACGCCGCGAGCAGGCCGAAGATGATGATCGGCCACTCGACCGTCCACCAGATCCACTCGAACGTGCTCTCCATCCCAAGGGCGTCGCCGATCGCTCCCGAGAGGACGGGGCCGAGCACGAGCAGCCCGAAGACGAGCGCGAACGCGAGCACGATGCAGGCGAGGATCACGAGCGCGGTCAGCCGCTGCTTCGCGAAGTTCCGGGTCTCCTTGCGGTCGTAGACGCGGTTGAGGCCGCGCATGAGCCCGTTCATCGCACCCGTCGCCGTCCAGAGGGCGAGAGCGGAGCCGATCACGACCATGGCGATGCCGCCGCTCTGGTTCTCGAGCATTCGCGTCAGGCTCTCGTCGATCAGCGTGATTGCCTCGGGCGGGACGACGCCCTCGAGATCGTCCAGAAGCGAGTTCACCGTGTCCCGACCCGCGGTGAGCGTGAAGACGCCGAGCGTGACGAGCAAGAGCGCGGGAACGGCGAGGAACGCGTAGTAGGCAAGCGCGGCCGCGAGGTCGGTGATCCCGTCGTCGATCGACTCCTTGCCGGCCCGGACGAGGATCGCCTTCAAGTCGCGCTGCGAGAGGTCGGTGGGCGCGGGGTCTTCGAGCCGCGGCTCCCGCCGCTCGGGCTGAGGCGTCGGCGCCGTCGGTTGGGGCGTGACCTCGTTCGCCGCCCGCTCGGCATGCTCGTCCGGCGACGGGTTTCCTGACCACTCGCGCACCTGAGGCCCGCGCTTCTCCTTGCTCCGTCCGAGAAGTCTCATCAGGTCCTGCTTACCCAGCTGGCGGCGGTCATCACCCGCGTGTTCCTACACTGAGACATGCTGCGGGCGTGGCGGAACTGGAAGACGCGCCGGGTTTAGGTCCCGGTGGGCCGCAAGGCCCTTGGAGGTTCGAGTCCTCTCGCCCGCATCCCCCGGCGATCAGCCGGTGCCGCCGTGCGGCGGGGGCACGGGGCGGGCGAGCGGGAGGATGAGCCTGAAGTGGGCGCCGTGCGGCTGCACCGGCTCGTAGACGAGATCGCCGCCGTGGGCATTCGCGTAGGAGCGCGCGATGGCGAGGCCGAGACCAGTACCGCCGGCGATGCGGTCGCCGCTCGTCGTGCTCCGCGTGAAGCGCTCGAACAGGTTCGGCACGAACTCGGGGGGAACGCCCGACCCGCGGTCCTCGACGGAGAGCCTGAAGTGGCGGTCGCGCTGCTCCGCGGCGAGGCGCACCGGTGGAGCGCCGTAACGGAGCGCGTTCGTGACGAGGTTGGAGACGATCCGCTCGAAGGCCGTCGGGTCGGCGACCGCCTCGAGCGTGTCCTCCGCCTGGATCTTGACCTCGCGGGCCCGGTCGCCGGCCGCCATGGCCACGATCTCCTCCAGCTTCGGCCTGACCAGGATCGGCGCCGGCTCGATGCGTATGGCCTCGGCCTCGAGGCGCGAGAGGTCGAGGAGCTGGTCGACCAGGATCCGCATGTGCCGGCTCTGGTGGCGAAGCGTCTCCTCTAGGAGCTCCTTCCGATCCTGCGTGAGGAGCTCGCCGCGAAGGTGGAGTGTCTGGACGATCCCGTCGATCGTCGCGACGGGCGTCCGCAGCTCGTGCGCCGCGAGCGCGACGAAATTCGCCTTCAGCTCGTTCGCCCGCTCGAGGTCCTCACGCGCCTCTCGCTCCTCCGCGAAGAGCCGCGAGCGGTCGAGTGCGAGGCCGGTCAGCGCGCCGAGCGTGTAGAGCACCCGTAGCTCGTCGTGGCCGAAGAAGGGCGCGTAAGGGCTCGTCCACACGATCAGCGATCCGTACGGCACGGGCAGCCGCAGTAGCTGCTCCTCGGAGTCGTTCTCACGCCGGATGGCGCGATCCACCATCTCCGGCGTCGCCCCGTGGACACCCACGAGCGCTCCATTCGCGTCACAGAGCGCCAGTGCGCGTGCACCGACGATTCGCGTCATGGGCGACAGCACCTTGTCCGTGACCTCCTCGGGCGTCGTCGCGCTCATGAGGCCGGCGATTGCGTCTTGCGTCTGCTCCAGCTCGGGTCGCCTCCACACGATGCGAAGCGCCGCGGGCGGCGCAAGGCCGAGGAGGAAGGCCAGCGCCGACAGCATGGTGAGCAGCGTGGCGATCAGGCCCGCCACGGTGTCCTCGTCCGGACTGGCGGCTGAGAGGAGGAGCGCCAGTGTGAGCGCGGCGGACGCGATGCTGAGGAGCTGCATCCTGCGTCGGGCGACGGTCGGCTGGCCGCGGCCTGCGTGCCAGAGGCGAACGGAGACCACCACCGTCAACACCGTCCAGTGGATGAGGAAGGCGACGAGGTAGGCGATAAACCCCGCGGAACGCGGTTCCTCGTCGGCCGGGACGTCGGGCAGCGCGAACGTCCAGACGACTACGGCGACCGTCATCAGCCCGAGGAACCGCTCGAGCCGCCGGGTCGGCTCCTCGAACGCGGTCGTGAACCGGTAGAGGAGGTAGGGGAAGAGGACGAGTAGCGCGATCAGAGACCGCTCGAAGAGGTACTCGGCCGGGCCCGACGGATCCTCCGGGAGGAACGCGGCGACGTCCACGACGACCGCGAGCGTGGCGAACGAGAGCGCGGCCCACAGGGCCGCCCGGCCGCGGCCGGCGCGCCAGTACCAGAGCGCGACAAATGCGACCAGGGTGTAGAGACCCAGGTTGACCCAGTCGAGGACGTTGCCGAGGGTCTGCATGGCCGCGGTGTGATTCGTCTCGTACTGTACGGGGCCTGCCCGCTCGCGGCTCGCGCCCGCGGGTCGGGAAACCGCTGGCACAATGCCCGGGCCGTGCGAACCAGTGTCGAAGAGCTACCCGGAGAATCGCGTGCGTCTCGAGGTCGAGGTTCCCGAGGCAGACGTACGCCACGCGCTCGAGCACGCCGCCTCCGACCTCGCAGAGTCCGCGCGCATCCCCGGCTTCCGTAAGGGCAAGGTGCCCGTCTCCCTGGTCTCGGCACGGCTCGGGCGCGACGCGCTCTGGCAGGAGGCGGTGCGCGGCCACCTCGAGTCGCTGGTACTGGAACGCGACCGCGACGTCGGGCATCCAGCCGGTCGGCTCGCCCGAGATCGACCTCGGCGAGTCCCCACCCGCGGACGGAGGTGCCTTCCGGTTCACGGCGACGGTCGACGTCGCTGCCTCGACCCGAGGTCGGCGATTGGACCGAGCTCGAGGTGCCCGCGGCCGAGCCGGAGGTTCCCGCTGAGCTCGTCGATCGCCGAGCTCGACGCGCGTGCGCGCGAGCGTGGCCGAGCTCGTCCCGGCCGGCGACCGTCCCGTGCGCGAGGGCGACACCGTCGTCCTCGACATGGAAGGCGATCTCGCGGCTACGCAGCGCGACTACGTGACCGAGGTGGGCGACGGCCGTCTCGTCGAGGAGCTCGACGAGGCGCTCGTCGGGATGAAGGCCGGCGAGACGAAGACGGTTTCGCTCCCGACCTGCCGAGACCGACACGACGGACGTCGAGCTGACGGTCAAGGACGTCAAGGAGAAGGTTCTTCCCGAGCTCGACGACGACCTGGCGCGTGCCGCGAGCGAGTTCGACACGCTCGCGGACCTTCGCGCCGAGATCGAGGGCAGGCTCGGCGAGGCTGTCGAAGCCGAGGCTCGAGGCCGAGCGTTCCGCGAAGCCGCAGTCGATGCGCTCGTCGACGCGACCCGCTTCGACGTCCCTCGCCCCGCTCGTCGACCGGCGGGCGGCGGAGCTGTGGGCCGGGATGGCGCGGTCGCTCGAGCGCCGCGGCGTCTCGACCGAGACGTATCTCGCGATGACCGGGCAGTCCCAGGAAGACGTCGTCGCGCGCCTGCGCGAGGAGGCCGAGAGGGCGGTCCGGCGCGAGCTCGTGCTCGACGCGGTCGCCGAGAAGCTCGGCGTCGAGGTGACCGACGACGAGGTCGAGTCGTTCGTCCGCGAGCCAGGCCGAGCGCGCAGGTGACGACCCCGACGACGACCGTCGGCGCGGTGCGAGAGCGGGGCACCTTCGAGTCGCTCCGTGCCGATCTGCGGCTCAGCCGCGCGCTCGACGGGGTGGCGGCCGAGGTGCAGCGGATCCCGGTCGAGCTTGCGCAGGCGCGCGAGAAGCTTTGGACACCGGAGAAGGAGAAGAGGCACGCTCCGGGCTGAACATCTGGACCCCAGGCAGCGAGGAGGCACGTACACCATGAGTCCCTGATCCCGATGGTGGTCGAGCAGACGTCGCGCGGCGAGCGCGCCTTCGACATCTACTCGCGCCTGCTGAACGAGCGCATCATCTTCCTCGGCACCCCGATCGACGATCAGATCGCGAACCTGATCATCGCGCAGCTGATCCATCTCGAGTCCGAAGATCCCGACAAGGACATCTCGATCTACATCAACTCGCCCGGCGGCTCGGTCTACGCCGGCCTCGCCATCTACGACACGATGCAGTACGTCAAGCCGCGACGTGCAGACGGTCTGCGTCGGGATCGCGATGTCGATGGGCGCGCTCCTCCTGGCGGGCGGCGCGCAGGGCAAGCGCATGGCCCTGCCGAACTCGAAGATCCTGATCCACCAGGTCTCGAGCGGCTTCCAGGGGCAGGCCACGGACATCGAGATCCAGGCGCGCGAGGTGATCAACATCAAGCGCCGGCTCGAGGAGATCATCGCCGAGCACACCGGCCAGCCGCTCGACAAGGTCTCGCAAGGACATGGAGCGCGACTACTTCATGACCGCCGACGAGGCGAAGGAATACGGCATCATCGACACCGTCGTCAGACCCAACGCGGCGCAGGCGTCGCGGCCGCGGCGTAATCCGTGTCTAGCCGACGGGCCGATTTCGCGGTACAACGCTTAAGGAGGACGTGGCGCGAGCGACTGACGGAAACGAACAGCTTCTCTGCAGCTTCTGCGGGAAGAGCCAGCGGCAGGTCAAGAAGCTGATCGCCGGCCCCGGCGTCTACATCTGCGACGAGTGCATCGATCTCTGCAACGAGATCATCGACGAGGAGCTGACCACTCCGGCCCAGCTCGACCTCGACAACCTCCCGCGCCCGAAGGAGATCTACGACGTCCTGAACGACTACGTCGTCGGCCAGGAGGAGGCGAAGCGCACGCTCTCCGTCGCCGTCTACAACCACTACAAGCGGGTGCAGATGGCGGCCACGGAGGGCGACGTCGAGCTCTCGAAGTCGAACATCCTCCTCCTCGGCCCGACCGGCTGCGGGAAGACGCTCCTCGCCCAGACGCTCGCCCGGATCCTGAACGTCCCCTTCGCGATCGCGGACGCGACGGCGCTGACCGAGGCGGGCTACGTCGGCGAGGACGTCGAGAACATCCTCCTCAAGCTGATCCAGGCCGCCGACTTCGACGTGAAGAAGGCCGAGACCGGGATCATCTACATCGACGAGGTCGACAAGGTCGCGCGCAAGGCGGACAACCCGTCCATCACGCGCGACGTGTCGGGCGAGGGCGTCCAGCAGGCGCTCCTCAAGATCCTCGAGGGGACGGTGGCCTCGGTGCCGCCGCAGGGCGGGCGCAAGCACCCGCACCAGGAGTTCCTCTCGATCGACACGACGAACATCCTCTTCATCTGCGGCGGCGCCTTCGCCGGCCTCGAGAAGATCATCGGCAAGCGGATCGGCAAGAACGCGGTCGGCTTCGGCGCCGACATCAAGTCGCGCCGTGACGCCGAGGCGAGCGAGCTCCTCTCGCAGGTCATGCCGGAGGACCTCCTCGCGTACGGCCTCATCCCCGAGTTCATCGGCCGGCTGCCGGTCATCTCCGCCGTGCACCAGCTCACGCGTGAGGACCTCGTCCAGATCCTCCTCGAGCCGAAGAACGCGCTCGTCAAGCAGTACCAGCGTTTCTTCAACTACGACTCGATCGAGCTCATCTTCACGGAGGACGCCCTCTGGGAGATCGCCGACAAGGCGCTCGAGCGCGAGACCGGCGCGCGAGGCCTCCGCTCGATCATCGAGCACGCGCTCCTCGACGTCATGTTCGAGCTCCCGTCCCGCAAGGACGTGAACAAGTGCGTGATCACGAAGGAGACGATCGAGCGCAACCTCCGGCCCACCCTCGTCACCGAGGGCGGCCGCTCGCTCGACCTCGAAGAGCTCGCCGAAGAGTCCGCCTGAAATCTCGCTACCGCTTGGCGCCCGCCTCCGATTTCAGGCGGAGTGGCGTCTCTCGGTATCGCTGTGAGCCGCGCCGGGCGGAGCCCGCCGCGGCGCCCGGCCGGACCGCTCGGCTCAGTGGAGGCAGGCGTCGCTGATTCCGCACGCTGCGACTGCTGACGTCCCGAGGTCGAAGGCGAAGAGGGCGGCGGTGAACGCTGCGATTGTGAGCCTGCGGTCTCCCGGTCTTCGGTTCGAGGTGGCGATCCAGACGGCGGCGAGGAGTGCCGGCGCTGCGAGGAGCACGCCGAAGATGAAGTAGCGGGTCGCCATCGCCACGCCTGCCAGGCCGGCGAGGGAGAGCGCGATGACCGCCGCAGTCCGGGACGTTGCGGTGCCAGCCGGGAGTTGCGCAGCGAGGATCGCAGCGAGGGCGACGACGAGGAGCGCGCCCAGACCGCCGACGATCGCCCACCAGCGCAGGATCTCGTCGTCGGCGTGGTACGCGACCAGCAACACCTAGCGCAGCTCGCGAGCGAGCGCTCGGAGCGTTCTCACGACGTACATGAGCGAGAGAGCGAAGAACGCCGCTCCGAGGACAGCTCGCGCCGCGTCGTCTGCGATCGGCGCTTTTCGGCTTACCCCGTCGGCCAGGCTGGCCTTCCAGCCGTGAAGGGTCGCGTCGCCGAGCGTTTTCGCATCCACCACCACGGCCTACCCGCGCTCGAACTGTTCTAACGCCACTCGACCGAGCAGACCGCGACCGGCTCGCTCAATCCCTTCAAGGCGATCTGCCGGTGGCGGCTCGTCTTGAACTGCGGGAGGTCGGCGACGCTCGGCTCCGTTGCCAGCACCTCGCGTCCCTCGGCCGCGGCACCGACCCGCGCGGCCGTGTGGACGCCGCGCCCGCGGTAGCCGCCGCTGCTTCGCAGAGCGCCTTCGGTGTGGACGCCGATCCGCACGTCGAAGACGAACTCCTGGTCGACTGCGCGCTGCATTGCGATTGCCGCCTGCAGGGCAGCCGCGGGCTCGTCGAAGGCGACGAAAAACCCGTCTCCGGTGTGGTCGACGACCTGGCCCGAGTAGTCGGCGACGATGGCCCGCAGCGTCTCGTCGTGGCGACGCAGCGCGTTCGCCCAGTGACGGTCGCCGATCGTCTCGAGCAGGTCGGTCGACCTGACGATGTCGGTAAAGAGGAACGTCTTCAGCACGGTCTCGGGATCGTCGCGCCGTAGGAGGTCGGCAACGCGGTCCGCATCACGTGTTGCGCCGAGCCGCTCGAAGCGCGCGGCCGCAGCCTGAAGCTCCCAGAGCGCCGCGTCGTCGTCACCGACCCCGCGGGCAACGAGGCCGAGCCGCTCCCGCGCACGGGCGACGTCGTAGGTCGCGCCGCTCGCATCCCAGAGCCGCCGCGCCTCCCGGAAGTCGGCGAACGCGCCCTCGGGGTTCCCCTGGGCGGCCTTGACCGAGCCCCGCGCGAACGCCGCGGACGCCTTCAGCGCGGCGGTGTCGTATCGAGTCCCGCGTCGGAGAGCTCCCGGGCGAAAGCCTCGGCCGCTTCGACCTCACCGGCGGCGACGGCGATCTCGACGGCTGCGGGAAGCAGACGGGTGCGCGGGAGAGCGCCGATGCCGTCGTCCGCGAGCGTGCGGCCGATCGAAGACCATGCGGCTCGCGCGTTCCCCCGCGCCAGCCGGAGGAGCGAGAGCCCGGGCTCGGGATCGGTTCCGTGCTCGTCCGCCTCGCGGAAGGCCTGCTCGGCGAGCTCGAGGTCGCCGAGCAGGAGGCGAATCTCGCCCAGCTCGTAGAAGGCGGCGCCCGGCGACCCGGGGGCACCAGAGCCTGAGGTCTTCACCGGCCCGCCCGGCCTCGTTCCTGGCCTCCTCGAGACGTCCCTTGTACCTCATTACCTCGGCGTAGTTCACCCGGCAGAGGCCGGGGAACGCCTCGATGCCGCCGTCGAGACAGAAGGCGTGGGCGCGCTCGGTCCACTCGCCGGCCCGGTCGAAGTCGCCGACGTTGCGGCACGTGCCGATCGTGTTGCAGTACACGACCATCGTCGAGTGCGGCGTGAGCTCGCCGGCCGCGGCCGCGGCGCTCGCCTCGTCGAGGAGCATCGTCCCCTCCGCCACGTCGCCGAGTGCGACGAGCGCCGCGCCGCGGCGCTGGAGGCCGCGCACCTCGACGTTCCGGTCGCCGATGCGCCGTCCCGAGCTCCTCCGCCTCCATCGCGAGACGGAGCGACTCCTCGTAGTCGAAGGAAGCTCCGGCCCGCAGCGCGCGCTCGAGCAGCCAGTAGCCGTACTCGGCCGACTCGGGCTCCTCCTCGAGGAGCCGCCCGGCCCGCCCGAGCCACCCGCTCGCGACGGCCGGTTGGAGGAAGTTCCCGTACTCGTGCGCGAGCCGGGTCGCGACGTACGCGGCCCGGCGCCGGTTGCCCGCGTCGACGTAGCGCCGGTAGACCCCCTCGTAGATCTCCATGTGCTCCTCGGCGCGGCCGGTCCAGTACGCAACCTCTCCGAGGAGCTCGACGTCCTCGGGCTCGAGCTCCCCTTCGGCGTTTGCCGCCGACAGATGCTCGTAGGCCTCGTACCAGGCCCGGCGCGCCACGGCGTCGCGTCCCGCCTGGAGTGCGTCCCCGGCGACCTCGGTCACGTCAGCGCCAGTCCACGGAGACGAGCTCGACCTGCTCGTCGATGCCCTTGAGCGTCTCCGAGCGGGGCTCCGACAGCGGGAACCGGGCCACGCCGTCGACGCTCTCCCGGCTCGAGAGGATCTCGCCCGCGCCGGCGAGCGCCCCGATTCGCGCAGCGACGTGGACGCCCTGGCCGGCGTAGTCCGTCTCGGTCGAGTGGAAGGCGCCGCCCGTGTGCACGCCGATCCTGACGTCCGGAGCGAGCGGCTCGTGGGCGTCGAGCGCCCGCTGGATTCCCACGGCGGCGTCGAGCGCGGCGGCCGGGCCCTGGAATGCCGCGAAGTACCCGTCGCCGGTCTGCTTGATCACCTCGCCGCCCTGCTTCTCGATCAGCTCCCTGAGCGTCCGGTCGTGCCAGGTGATGAGCTTCCTCCACTTGTCCTCGCCGAGCACCTCGAGCAGCTTGGTCGAGTCGACGATGTCGGTGAACATGAAGGTTCGCCGCAGCTCGTGCTCGCCGAGAAGCTCGGCCGCGCGCTCGGCGTCGAGCGCCGCCCCGAGCCGCTCGAAGGTCGCCTTCGCGGCGGTGAGCTCGTCGCGCGCCTCCTCCTCCTCGCCGCTCCGGCGGAGCGCGACCCCGAGCAGCATCTGCGCGTGGGCCACCTCGTACGGAGCGCCGATGCCCGCGCCACGTCTCCACGGCCCGCTCGAGCTCGCGTGACGGCGCCCTCGCACGTCGTCCTCCTCGAGCCGGATCTGCCCCCAGGCGAGGCACACCGTCGCCTCGAACGCCGGCGTCCGCATTGTCGCCGACCATGTACGTGTCCGCGAGGCCTCGAGCTCCTCCGCCGCCACGCGTGCGCCCTTCAGGTCGCGCGCGGCGAGCCCGATCTCCACCTGCGCCGGGAGGCGCCGGATCCGGGCAATGGGGTCGTCCGTGTCGCCGAGGGAGCGCTTGACCGCCGCCGTCGGCCGCCTCGATCTTCCCCTGCGCGAGGCGGAGGAGCGCCAGGCCGGGCTGCGGGTCGCGGCCCCATTCCTTCGCCTTCCGGTAGGCCTCCTCGGCGGCGGCGAAGTCGCCGCGGCGGCGCCGGATCTCCCCGATCTCGTAGAAGCCGAGCGCCGTCGTGAACGCGATCGAATGCACCGAGCTCCGCGCACGCCGGTGCTCGCCTCCTCCTCGGCGGTCGGCCAGTCGCCCTGCATGCGCATGATCGTCGCCCGGTGCACGCGGCAGGCGCCCGGGAATCCCGAGACGTCCGACCGGTCACACCAGCGGTTCGCGGCCTCCGTCCACTCGGCCGCGCGGCGATAGTCGCCGACCCCGCTGCACGACGTGATCGTGAGCAGTAGACGAACCCGGTCGTCGACGGCTCGAGCTCGCCGCTCACCGCCGCCGCCGTCGCCTCGTCGAGGAGCGCGAGTCCCTCGGTCGGTCTCGCCGAGGTTGACCAGTGCCGCCCCTTGGTCACTCGGGCCATGGCCTGGAGGTTCGCGGTCGGCGAAGCTTCTTGCCGATGTCGGCGGCCCTGTCGGCGGCCTCGAGCGCCGCCTCGAGGTCCCCGCCCAACATCGCGGACATCGCCTTCATGAGCGCGACATAGCCCTGCACCGACCGACTCGTCCGTTCCTTCGAGCAGACGCTCCGCCTTTCCGAGCCAGCCGTTCGCGACCGCGAAGTCGAACTTCAGCCGAGTAGTCGCGCGGAGATGACGACGCGAGCATCGCGGCGCGCTCGCCGTCGCCCGGCCTCGAGGAAGGCGGCGTGAGCGCGCTCGCGCAACTCGATCGCCTCGTCGAGCCTGCCCGTCCAGAAGGCGGCCTCGGCGAGGGCTTCGAGGTCCTCGGCGCCGAGCGAGCGGGCGGCGGGCTTCGAGCAGCTCGTAGGCCTCGCGCCACGCGCCGCGGGCAGCCGCGCTCGCGGCCCGCGTCGAGGGCGTCGTCGACGAACCTGAGCTCATGCTGAACCTACCGAATTGTACGCCCGTACAATCGGTGGGCATGGAGCCGCTCTACCGCCCGCAGGGCGTCGAGGAGCGCTGGCAGCGGACGTGGGAGGAGGAAGGCCTCTACAACGCCGAGCCGGACGCCTCGCGCCAGGCCTTCGTCGACGCCCATCCCCCGCCGAACGTGACGGGCGAGCTGCACATGGGCCACGCGCTCCAGCTCGCGCTCGGCGACGCCCTCGTCCGCATGAAGCGGATGCAGGGCTTCAACGTCCTCTTCCAGCCGGGCTACGACCACGCCGGCATCTCGACGCAGAACGCGGTCGAGAAGCACCTCGCAACGCGAGGGACGGACGCGGCAGGAGCTCGGCCGCGAGGCGTTCGAGGCGCGCGTCTGGGAGTGGCTCCGCGAGTACGGCGGCAAGATCATGGTCCAGTTCCGGCGCATGGGCGCGTCGCTCGACTACCGGCGCGAGCGGTTCACGATGGACGACGGACTACGTCGCGCGCGGTCATGCGCTTCTTCGTCCACCTCTACCGCAAGGGCTGGATCTACCGGGCCAACCGGATCATCAACTGGTGCCCGTTCCACCAGACCTCGCTCTCCGACCTCGAGCTCGTCCACGTCGAGGTCGACGACACGCTCACGACGATCCGCTACCCGCTCGTCGACGGCTCCGGCCACGTCGCGATCGCGACCGCGCGGCCGGCGACGATCCTGGCCGACGTCGCCGTCGCCGTGCACCCGGACGACGAGCGCTACCGGGACGCTGGTCGGCAAGGAGGTCGTCGTCCCGTTCGTCGAGCGGCGCGTGCTCGTGATCGCGGACGAGCGCGTCGAGCCCGAGTTCGGCACCGGGGCGCTCAAGGTCACGCCCGGCCACGACCCGCTCGACTTCGAGATCGGCCGCGACCACGGCGCTCCCCGAGCCGATGGTGATCGGGCCCGACGGGCGCATGAACGACAACGTCCCCGAGCTCGCCGGGCCTCACGCAGGAGGAGGCCGAGGAGCGGATCCTCGCCTGGTGCCGCGAGCGCGGCCTGCTCGAGAAGCGCGAGCCCTACCGGCACTCGGTCGCGCTCTGCGAGCGCTGCGAGAGCCGGATCGAGCCGCTGATCTCGCTCCAGTGGTGGTGCGCGATGGACGAGCTGAAGCAGCCGGCGCTCGCCGCGCTGCGCGAGCGGCGCGTGCGCTTCCACCCCGAGTCGCAGCACCGGTTCGCGATCGACTCGCTCGAGAACGCGCCCGACTGGTGCATCTCGCGCCAGCTCTGGTGGGGCCACCAGCTCCCGATCTGGTACTGCCCTGACGGCCACGCTGACGGTCGAGGAGACCGAGCCGGACGCGTGCGCCGAGTGCGGCGCGGAGGAGCTGCGCCGCGACGAGGACGTGCTCGACACCTGGTTCTCCTCCGCGCTCTGGCCGTTCGCGACGCTCGGCTGGCCCGAGGAGACGCCCGACCTGCGCGCCGTTCTACCCGGGCGACCTGCAAACGACGGCGCGCGAGATCATCCGCCTCTGGGAGAACCGGATGATCTTCATCGGGCCTCGAGCTCATGGGCGACATCCCGTTCAAGCGACGTGATCATCCACTCGACCGTGCTCGCGCCCGGACGGGCGGCGCATGTCGAAGAGCCTCGGCACCGGCATCGACCCGCTCGACGTGATCGCCGAGCACGGCGCGGACGCGACGCGCTACGGGCTCCTGAAGATGTCGTCCACGCAGGACGTGCGCTTCTCGTACGGGGCGGTCGAGGAGGGCCGGAAGCTCGCGAACAAGCTCTGGAACGTCGTCGCGGCTGATCCTCGGGAACGCCGAGGGCGTCGAGCCGGCGCTCCGGCCGCGGGACGTCGAGGAGCGCTGGATCCTCGCCCGGATCGACGCCGCGCGCGCGCGAGGTCGAGGAGGCGCTCGACCGGCGTTCGAGTTCTCGCGCGCCGTGAACGCGCTCTACCGGCTCACCTTCGACGACTTCTGCGACTGGTACGCCGAGGCGATCAAGCCGCGGCTCTACGAGCGCGACGCCGACGCGGCGGCGACCGCGCTCGCCGCGCTCGAGCGGCTGCTCGCGCTGCTCCACCCGGTCATGCCGCACGTGACCGAGGAGATCTGGACGAGCCTGCCCGCGCGCGAGACCCGGCTGATCGTCGCGCCCTGGCCCGCGGCGCGACCGGCGACTACGGACGGCCGACGGACGCGCTCGAGCGCGTCCAGGACGCGGCCGCGATCTTCCGGCGCAGCGGCGTGCGCGTCGCGCTCGACGGCGACGAGCAGCGGATCTTCGACGCCGTCGTGCGGCCGAGCGGCGTGCGAGGCGGACGGGAACGCCGACGCCGAGATCGAGCGGCTGCGCAAGGAGGTCGCGCGCGGCCGAGAGGATGCTCGCGAACGAGCGCTTCGTCGCCGAACGCGCCGGCCGAGGTCGTCGAGGCCGAGCGCGAGAAGCTCGACCGCTACCGGCGCGAGCTCGATGCCCTCGGCGGCTGAACGTGGCTCGAGTGCCTCGAGCCCTGGCCCGAGCGAGTTCGGGCTCGAGCGGATGCGGGCGCTGCTCGACGCGCTCGGCCACCCGGAGCGGCGCGTTCCGGTCGATCCACGTCGTCGGGACGAACGGCAAGTCGACCGTCGACCCGCATGACCGAGGCGCTGCTCCTGCGCGGAGGGCGCTGCGCGTCGGCGCGCTACACCTCGCCGCACGTCATCGGCTGGGCCGAGCGGATCCGCGTCGACGGGGACGAGGCCGACTTCGAGCGCGCGCTCGAGCGGGTGCGGCCGGCCGCCGAGGAGCTCGACGCGACGCAGTTCGAGGTGCTCGACGGCCGCCGCGCTCGCGGAGTTCGCCGACGCCGGGCGTCGACGTCGCCGTCGTCGAGGCGGGCCTGGGCGGCCGGCTCGACGCGACCAACGTCCTCGACGCGCCGGTGGTCGTGCTCACGAACGTCGCGCTCGAGCACACGCGAGCACCTCGGCGCGACGCGCGAGGCGATCGCGCGCGGAGAAGCTCGCGGTCGTCGCAGCCGGGCGCGACGGTCGTCCTCGGCGAGCCCGAGTGGGAGGACGCGGCCTGCGGCCGGGCGCCGGCACGCGTCGTCGTCGGCCGGCGAACCGCGAGCTCGCCGCGCCGGCGTCGAGGCGTTCCTCGGCCGCCGGTCGACTCGAGCGCCGCCGACGCGTCGCGCTCCCCGGCCGGCTCGAGCGCCGTGGGCGACGCGCCGCTCGAGATCTGGGACGGCGCGCACAACCCGGCAGGCGGTCGGCGTACCTGCTCGAGCGAGCTGCCCGCGGCGCGACTGCGTCGCTCGTCGTCTCGATCCTCGCGCGACAAGGACGCGGACGGGATGCTCGCAGCGCTCTCGCGCGCTCGGGCGAGCCGCTCGTCGCGACGTCGTCCGTCGAACGAGCGCGCGCTGCCCGCGCGACGAGCTCGCAGACGCGCGCCGAGCCTTACTTCGAGCACGGTCGAGGCGGTCGAGGATCCGGCCGCCGCGCTCGAGCGCGCGCGCGGGCGTCCGGGCCGGACGGGGCCGTCCTCGTCACCGGCTCGCTCTACCTCCTCGCCGATCTCGCCGCCGTCCGACCGGCGTACGTACCATGGGCCACGTAGGCGAACGGCTCAGCGTCTTCGTGCTCGCCGCGTTCGTCGCTCTCCGCGATCGTGGCGCTCGCGTTCGGCGTCGGCTGGCTCGTGGGAAAGATCTCCTGTGAGCACGAGCTGCTGATCCTGCCAGACGACCACGACGGACGACGACGCTCTTCGGGTCGGTCAGCGACTTCTTCGACTCCGAGGTCTGGCTCGCTCGTCCGGAACGTCCGCTCTTCTTCGTCGTCGATCTTCTGGCTCGCCTCCGCGTTCTGGGTCTACAAGGACGCGAAGCGGCGGATCGAGGATCCCGTGGCTGCTCGCGATGGCGGTCGCGCTGGGCCTCTTCCCGCCGTTCCTCGGGCCGCTCATCTACATGCTCTTCCGGCCGCCCGAGTACCTCGAGGACGTGCGCGAGCGCGAGCTCGAGATCCAGGCCATGGAGGAGAGCCTCGGCGGCGCGAGCGCTGCCCGGTCTGCCGCGCCGACATCGAGCCGGCGTTCCTCGCCTGCCCGGTCTGCACGACGAAGCTGAAGCAGGCGTGCCGCCGCTGCAAGGCGCCGCTCGAGCCGCTCTGGCAGATCTGCCCGTACTGCGAGACGCCGGTCGAGCACGCCCGCGGTCGAGACCGCATGGCTCGCGAGACGTCTGCGAGCACGCAGCCGTGAGCCGCGACGTCCGGCTCGTGCGGTCGCCCTGGCGCGCAGGTCTGCTGGATCTTCTGGCGGGCGAAGCACGAGATGCCAGCGCTCGCAGGCCGTGCGTGCGAACGCACCCTCGTCCTGATCAAGCCCGACGCCATCGAGCGCGGGCTCGCCGGCGAGATCCTGGCGCGCTTCGAGCAGCGCGGGCTCGCGATCGCGGGCCGCGAAGCTCCTCCACGTCGATCGCGAGCTCGCCGAGCGGCACTACGCCGAGCACGCGCGAGAAGCCGTTCTTCGGCGAGCTCGTCGAGTTCATCACCTCGGCGCCGACGCTCGCGCTCGTGCTCGAGGGCGAGTCGGCGATCGCGGTCGTCCGGACGACGATGGGCGCCACGAACCCCGTCGACGCGGCGCCGGGGACGATCCGCGGCGACCTCGCGCTCGCGATGCCGGACAACCTCGTGCACGGCTCCGACTCGCCGGAGTCGGCCGAGCGCGAGATCGGGCTCTGGTTCTCCGCCGATGAGCTCGTCTGACGGACTGACCGAGCACGCGCGCGCGAACCGCGCGTACTGGGACGCGGTACGCCGACGAGTACCAGGCGCGAGCACGACGAGTTCATCACGCCACGACGAGCTGCGCTGGGGCATGTGGCAGCTCCCCGACGCGAGCTCGGGTGTCCTGGGCGACGTGGCCGGGCTCGGACGTCCTCGAGCTCGGCTGCGGGGCGGCGCAGTGCGGCGCTCGTGCTCGCGCGGCGCGGGCGCGCGCGTCGTCGGCCTCGACAACTCCGAGCGCCAGCTCGAGCACGCCCGCGGAGATCGTCGCCGAGGCCGGTGCTCGAGCTCGAGCTCGTTCACGGCGAGCGCCGAGGCGCTTCCGTTTCCGGACGCGAGCTTCGACCTCGTCTTCGCCGACCACGGCGCGAACCGTTCGCGGATCCGTACCTGTGGGTGCCCGAGTGCGGCGCGGATCCTGCGGCCCGGGCGGCCTGCTCGCCTTCAGCGGCGGCACGGCGCTCGAGGCGATCTGCTTCGACCAGGAGACGGACACCTGGGAGACCGCGGCTCCATCGTGACTACTTCGGGCTGCACCGCGCTCGATTGGCGCGGACGGCTCGGTGCGAGTTCGAGCTCGCCGTACGGCGACTGGATCCGGCTCTTCCGGCGGAGCGGGC
Source organism: uncultured Actinomycetes bacterium (assembly GCA_963824775.1). Lineage (GTDB taxonomy): Bacteria > Actinomycetota > Thermoleophilia > Gaiellales > Gaiellaceae > CAWGQF01. Next base: position 469,621 of record CAWGQF010000012.1, on the reverse strand, counting down.
TCGACGGTCGAGGCGCTCGTCGAGGTGCAGCCGCCGGAGGGAGCGGCGTCGACGTACCGGAGCCCGCGAGGAGACCGCGTGGGCGCGGCGCTGGCCGATGGAGCAGATCTGGAAGGTGCGGAAGGCCGCGTGAGCCTTCGCGAGCACGCGCAGCGGAACCGGGCGATCTGGAGCGGTCTCGCGGCGGACTACGTCGAGGCGGGCCGCGCGCAACTGGGCGCGAGACGAGTTCGACCTGGGGCATCTGGGATGTGCCGGAGGCCGAGCTCGGGCGTCCTCGGCGACGTCGCCGGGCAAGGACGTCGTCGAGCTCGGCTGCGGCACCGCGTACTTCTCCGCCGTGGCTCGCGCGGCGGGGCGCGCGGCCGGTCGGGGTCGACATCACGCCCGAGCAGCTCGCGACGGCGCGGGAGCTGCAGGCGCGAGTACGGGCTCGAGTTCCCGCTGGTCGAGGCGAGCGCCGAGGACGTGCCGCTTCCCGGCCGCGACTTCGACCTCGCCGTGTCCGAGTACGGCGCGTCGCATCTGGGCCGATCCGTACCGCTGGATCCCCGAGGCGGCGCGGCTCCTGCGCCCGGGCGGCGAGCTCGTCTTCCTCGTCAACGGCGACGCTCTCGTGCTCTGCTTTCCGCGACGAGGGAGCGCGCCGACGAGACGAGCTTGCAGCGGCCGTACTTCGGCATGCACCGGTTCGAGTGGCCCGACGACGGCTCGGTCGAGTTCCACCTCGGCGACGGCGAGTGGATCCGGCTGCTCCGGGCGAGCGGCTTCGAGGTGGAGCGATCTGCTCGAGATGCAGGCGCCGGAGGGCGCCGAGCCGACACGGTCTGCGGACTTCGTGCCGCGACTGGGCGCGGCGCTGGCCGTCCGAGGAGATCTGGAGGGCGCGCAAGCGCGCGTGAGCGTCGCCGCCCGCGCCTCCGCTCCTGCTCGCGTCGACGTCGCCGCAGCGGCGGGCGATCCTCGAGCAGCTCGGCATCCCGTTCGAGCGTCGTCGCGCCGCGGTACGAGGAGCTCGCGGCCGGGCGCGATCCCGTCGCGTCCGAGCACGCGCGCGGGAAGGCGCGGTCGGTTGCGGGCGAGCGCGGGCGAGCGGCCGGTGCTCGGCGTCGACACGCCGTCGTGCTGCGACGGGCGACGTGTCTCGGGAAGCCGGCGGACGCCGGCGAGGCGGAGGCGATGCTGGAGGCGGCTCGGCGGGCGGACGCACGAGGTCGTGTCGGGGCTCTGCGCTCGTCACGCCGGGCTGGGAGGAGACGCACGAGGCGACGACGCGCGTCACGTTTCCGCCCGCTGACCGCCGCGCGACCTGGCCGTCGTACGTGGCGACGGGCGAGTGGGAGGGCCGCGCCGGCGGGTACGCGATCCAGGGCGCGGCGCCGCCCTCGTCGAGCGCATCGAGGGCGACTACCTGAACGTCGTCGGCCTCCCGGCCGCCCTCCTCGTTCGCCTCTCGCGGAGCGCTTCCCCGGCACGTACGGCTTCGGCTGACCGACGGGTCGCGTTCGGGCAGTCCCGGTGCCTGGCACCGGGACGTGGCCCGATCGGCCAGGCCGCGACTCGCGCGGCGCGCTCGTCGACGAAGTCGTGAACGCCTCGCGCGCGCGTGCCGGGTCGTGGCCGAAGAGACTCCGAGCAGCGCGGCGACGTCGAGGAACGGCGGCGCGGCGCTCAGCCCGAGCGTCGCTCGGTAGCTGCTCCATCGCCACTCGCTGGCTCGGCGCACAGCCCGGCCCGCACCGGATTGAGGACGACGTAGCGGCCGAGCTCGAGGAGATGCCAGTCCGTCTCGACCGCACCGAGTAAACGCCGCTCGAACAGATGCCCCACGAACCCGTGACGCCGGTTGAACCACGCGCGTAGCGGCCGTTCAGGCAGTGCATGCCGCGGACAGGTTCCGTGCGCGAGTCTCGACCACCAGGTGGTAGTGGTTCGGCATCAGGCAGTACGCCGTGGCAGTGCACCCAGTCGGCGCGTGACCTCGTCGCAGCAGCGCGAGGTAGAGCTCGCAGTCGAGGTCGTCGACGAAAATCGTCCTGCGACGGTTCCCCGCGTGATAGTGGTAGATGCCGCCGGCAGAGATACGAGGCGAGTGGCGAGCATGCAGCCACTGCTACGCGAGCCACGTGGCGCTCCCGAATCTGCACGACGGCACGAGCGCTTTCGGCACGAACGGTGCCAGGCACGTGGCTGCCCGGGTGCCTGGCCGCGGTCCGGAGGGCCAGAGAGAAGCTTTCCGCTCCGGACTAGACTTCCGCGCTGGCATGGGCATCTGGAGCTACATGAGCGGTCTCGGCGGCCGCGAGATCGCTGTCGACCTCGGCACGGCCAACACGCTCGTCTACGTCCGCGGGCGCGGGATCGTGCTCTCCGAGCCGTCGGTCGTCGCGATCGACCAGCGCACCGGCGAGGTGCACGCCGTCGGCGTCGAGGCGAAGCGGATGCTCGGCCGCACGCCGGGCACGATCTCCGCCATCCGGCCGCTCAAGGACGGCGTCATCGCCGACTTCGACGTGACCGAGCAGATGCTCCGCCACTTCATCCAGAAGGTGCACCACAACCGCTTCGCGCACCCGCGCGTCGTCGTCTGCGTCCCCTCCGGCGTCACCGGCGTCGAGAAGCGCGCCGTGGAGGAGGCGACCCTCTCCGCCGGCGCCCGCCAGGCCTACCTGATCGAGGAGCCGATGGCCGCCGCGATCGGCGCCGGGCTCCCCGTCTCCGAGCCGACCGGGAACATGATCGTGGACATCGGCGGCGGCACGACCGAGGTCGCCGTCATCTCGCTCGGCGGCATCGTCGTCAGCCAGTCCATCCGCGTCGGCGGCGACGAGATGGACGAGGCGATCATGAGCCACATCAAGAAGGAGTACAAGCTCCTGATCGGCCAGCAGACGGCCGAGGAGCTGAAGCTCGAGATCGGCTCGGCCTGGGAGCTCCGCGAGGAGGTTCGCGCCGAGGTTCGCGGGCGCGACATGCTGACCGGCCTGCCGAAGACGATCGTGATCACCTCCGAGGAGCTGCGCCGCGCGCTCGACGAGCCGGTCAACCAGATCATCGACGCGATCAAGTCCACGCTCGACAAGACGCCGCCCGAGCTCGCCGCCGACATCATGGACCGCGGCATCGTCCTCGCCGGCGGCGGCGCGCTCCTCTCCGGGCTCGACGTCCGCCTCCGCGAGGAGACGCTCATGCCCGTCCACCTGGCCGAGTCGCCGCTCACGTGCGTCGCGGTCGGATCCGGGAAGAGCCTCGAGGAGTTCGAGGCGATCCACCGCTCGGCGAAGGCGCGCCAGCGGAACGGACGCGGCCGCCGGTAGCGGCGGTCCGCGTCCGCTCTCGTCGCACTCCCGACTAGACTCTGGCCCCCGTGCCTCGGCAACGCACAGCACGGATCCCTCTCGCTCAACCGTCCGCGCCTCGCTCCGAAGGCGCTCGGCCGCGGGGCGGAAGCCACTTCAGCGCGCGCGGCTCGTCGCGCTCGCGCTCGTCCTCGTCTCGCTCGCGCTCTTCACCGTCTACTTCCGCGAGTCGTCCGGACGGCGTCCTCCACGAGGCCCAGCGGATCGGCGTCAGCGTCCTCACCCCGTTCGAGGTCGCGGCGGAGCGCGTCGCGCGACCGTTCCGCGACGCCTGGGGCTGGGCCTCCGACCTCCTGTCCGCGAAGGAGCGAGAACGAGCAGCTGCAAGGAGGAGGTCGAGACGCTCCGCCAGCAGGTGATCGAGAACGAGACCGCGGCGCAGGAGAACCGGGAGCTGCAGGCGATGCTCGACTATCCGCGGCGGGAAGCGCTTCCCGGAGGACTACGAGCGGCGTCGCGACCCGCGTCATCGTCCAGCCGCAGAACGATCTTCCGCCAGGAGGTCGTCGTCGCGGCCGGCTCGGGCGACGGCGTCCGGTCGACGACCCCGTCGTGCACACCGCGACGGCCTCGTCGGCACCGTCACCGAGGTGACGCCGAACTCCGCCCAGGTCCGGCTCCTCACCGACCAGCAGAGCGCCGCCTCGGCCGTCGTCGTCGAGACGCGGGCGACCGGGGTCGTGCTGCGCGGGCAGAGCGACGACTCGCTCATCCTCGACCGCGTCCCGAAGAACGAGCGAGCGTCGAGGCCGGGAACATCGTCGTCACGGCCGGCTCGCGGGTCGGCCGGCTACGAGTCGCTCTTCCCGCGCGGCATCCCGATCTGCGTCGTCGCGAGCGCCAGCCAGCGGGACATCGACCTCTACAAGACCGATCCAGTGCACCCCGCTCGTCGACTTCGACTCGCTGCACGAGGTGTTCGTGCTCGTTGCCAAGGAGAAGCCGAAGCCGTGACCGTGGTCGACACGGCTGAAGACGCTCGGGCTCTTCTTCGTCGTGGCCCTGGTCCAGGTCACGCATCGTCACGCCGACTCGAGGTCGCGCGCGGTCACCCGGATCTCGTGCTCGTCTTCGCTCGTCTCGGTCGCGCTCGCTGCGCGGCCCGATGCTCGGGGCCGTCGCCGGCTTCTGGGCGGGGCTCATGCTCGACGTGGCCGCGATGCGAGACACTCGGCCTGACGTCGCTCCTCCTCACGCTCGCGGGCTACTGGTCGGGCCGCTTCGGCGAGGCGACGACGCGCCGCTCACCGCACCCGCCGCTCATTGCGGTGGGGCTCGCGACGGTCTGGGCCGTCGTCGGGGCGGGCGTTCCTCCACTTCATGCTCGGGCAGGGCGCCTCGACGTCGGATCTCCTCGGGCGGTGCTCCTGCCCGACGATCGCCCTGAACCTCCTGCTCGCGTACCCGGTCTACCGGCTGACGTGCCGGCTCTTCCCGCTCGCTCCGCGCGAGCGGCGGGAGGCGGCGCTTGTCTAGCTCTCCCCGACTTCCTGCCGCCCGACCCGCGGGTCGAGGAGCCCGTACCGCGTCACGCCGCAGATGGCGGTCCGGATCGCCATCCTCGGCGTCGATCGCGATCGCGCTCTTCGCGGCGCTCTTCTTCCGGCTCTGGGCGCTCCAGGTGATCTCGGGCGAGCGCTACCTCGAGGAGGCGAAGAACAACCAGGTGCGGACGCACGCGTGACCCGGCCGCGCGCGGCACCATCACCGACCGCAACGGCGTGCTGCTCGTCTCGAACCAGCGCCGCGACGTCGGTCCAGCTCTGGCCCGCCGCGCTGCCGACCTGACCCCCGAGCAGCGCGCGCCAGCTGCGCCAGCTCTCGCCAAGCTCCTCGACCGTCCCGCTCAAGGAGATCCAGGGCGGCCCTGCGCAGGCACCGCGACGACCCGCTCACGCCGGTCACGATCAAGCGAAGCCGTGCGCGACGACAAGGTGCTCTAGCTGCTCGAGCACCAGGCGCGAGTTCCCCGGGGTCGAGGTCACCCAGGCGGAGCTTCGCCGGTACGAGCTCGGATCGCTCGCCGCCCAGGTGCTCGGCTACGTCGCGGAGATCTCGCCGGAGCAGCTCGAGCGAGCGCAAGGGGAGGGACTACGCGCCCGGGGACAAGATCGGCCAGACCGGCGTCGAGGCCATCTACGACCGCTACCTCCGCGGCGTGCCGGGGGTCGGCGAGGTGCGTGTCGACGCGCTCGGGCGGGTCACGTCCGACCGGCGCCCGAGCCGCCCCGCCGAGCCCGGACTCTCGGTTCAGCTAACGCTCGACGCGGAGCTCCAGCGCGTCGCCGAGGATGCGATCGCGTACGGGATCCGCCTCGCCCACGAAGACGGCGAGTGGGCGGCGTACGGCGGCGCGATCGTTGCCATGCAACCCGACACGGGCGAGATCCTCGCGCTCGCATCCAACCCGACCTTCGACCCGTCCGTCTACGTGGGGCGCGTCCGGCCGAAGGCGCTGGCGCGGCTCGCCGACCCGGCGTCCAACCACCCGACGCTGAACCGCGCGATCACGGGCCTCTATCCACCGGGCTCGACCTTCAAGCCGATCACGGCGCTCGCCGCGATGCACGAGGGGCTCCTGAGCCCGAGCGAGACGATCCAGTGCACCGGCCAGATGGAGGTCGGCGAGGACAAGCAGATCTTCCGCAACTGGGATCCGTTCAAGAACGAGCCGATGGAGCTGACGACGGCGCTCGCGAACTCGTGCGACACGTACTTCTACGAGGTCGCGCTGCGGGCGTACGAGCGGCCCGACTCTCCCATCCAGAAGTGGTCGCGGCGGATGGGCTTCGGGACGACGACCGGGATCGACCTCGGGCCCGAGGCCGCGGGGCTCATCCCGACGCCCGAGTGGCGCAGGCGTCACTTCAAGGAGCCGACCGAGAAGGTCTGGACGAACGGCGACTCGGTTCAGCTCGGGATCGGCCAGGGTGACGTGCTCGTGACGCCGCTCCAGATGACGCGCTTCTATGCGCTCCTCGCGAACGGCGGCAAGCTCGTCGAGCCGCGGATCGTCAAGCAAGTCGAGCAGCCCGGGACCGAGGGCGACACCGCCATCGTCGTTCGCCCGTTCACGGCGCCGAAACCGAAGGACATCGGCCTCGACCCGGCCGCCGTCAGCATCGTCCAGGAAGGCTCTGATCGACGCGACCCACACGTCGTACGGCACATCCACGAGCGTCTTCGGCGCCTTCCCGGTCCGCATCGCCGGCAAGACCGGCACGGCGGAGAAGTTCGTCACGATCGGCGACTGGTCGGGCATGCGGGACCAGTCGTGGTGGTGCGGCTGGGGTCCGTACGGCGATCCCGAGCTCGTCGTCTGCGCCATGATCGAGAACGGCGGCCACGGAGGCGTGGCCGCCGCCCCGGCCGCGCTCAAGCTCTTCGAGAGCTACTTCGATGTCGAGCCGGGCACCTTCCAGACCGGCTCCGTGGAGTCCGACTAGTGCCCCTTCAGCATTGATGCCACCTGGAGGAGCACTAGTGGCCGTCCGCGTCGAGCCGCGCAGAGAAGCGGCCTGGAGCGCGGAGGCCGGCGCCATCCTTCGCAACCTCGATTTCGTCCTCGTGGCGGCGGTTGCGGGAGTCGTCGCCTACGGGCTCTGGGTGCTGCAGGCGGTCTCGCGGAACGACGTTCCCGGGGATCCGGACTACCTCGTCGTCCGCCAGGGCGTGAACGTGGCGCTCGGCGCCGTCGTGTTCGCGTTCGCCGCCGCCCTGAACCCGGAGGTCTACCGGCGCCTGAGGCGGCCGCTCTACGTCGCCGCGCTCGTGCTGCTTGGAATCGTGCTTGTCGCCCAGGAGGCGATCCGCGGGACGAACCGCTGGATCGACATCGGCTTCTTCCAGTTCCAGCCGTCCGAGATCGCGAAGGTCCTCGTCATCCTCGTCGTCGCCGGATTCCTGGCCGACCGCTCCCGGGCGATCGGCGAGTGGAAGACGACCATGACCGCGGTCGGCCTCGTTGCTCTGCCGGCCTTTCTCGTCTTCGTCGAGCCCGACTTCGGCACGACCCTCGTGTACGCCGCCGTCCTCGCGGCCGCGCTCTTCATCGCGGGGACGCGGTGGCTCCACCTCGCCTTCCTCGCCGCCGCCGCGGCGCTCACGTCGCTCAGCATCCTCTGGCTCCTCCCGAGGGCGGGCGTCGAGGTGCTCAAGCCGTACCAGGCGCAGCGGATCACGGGCTTCGTGAACCCGGATCTGCGACCCGAGCGGCGCGACCTACAACGTGACGCAGTCGATCACGGCCGTCGGCTCGGGCGGGCTCGACGGGCGGGGAGTCGCGGACGCGACGCAGACGAACATGAACTACCTGCCGGAGCACTCGACCGACTTCATCTTCTCGTCGCTCGCGGAGCAGCGCGGGTTTCTGGGGGCCGCGCTCCTGCTCCTCCTCTACGCGATCATCGTCTGGCGAGGCGTCCGGACGATCGCCATCGCGCCGAGCCTCTTCACTGCGACGGTGGCCGCTGCGATTACCTTCGCATTCGTGTTCCAGCTCTTCGTGAACATCGGCATGACGATCGGCATGGCGCCGATCACCGGAATCCCGCTCCCGTTCGTGAGCTACGGCGGGACGTCGATGATCGTCAGCCTCGCAATGATCGGCCTTCTGCAGGCGGTTCACGTGCGCGGGCGCCTCGCGCACCGCAGCTAGAGGCTCGACGTGGAAAAAGGCGCTCCCTGGGGTGCGCCGATTTCGCATCAGGCCTCTTGGTCCAGTCCGTCCGGTCCTGGTCCTAGCCTTCCGCGCCATGGCGATCGAGGACATTCGCGGGGCCCACGAGGCGCTTGCGATCGAGGAGGCCGACGCCTGGTTCGAGTACCTCGAAGCGGTGCGACAGCACGGATGGTCGGGCCGCTACGACGAGGTCGAGCCGTGGGCGTGGGCGCGCCTGACGCAACGGCTCGGAGAGGTCGACGGCGCGCGCTCCCGGCTCCGCCCGGCCGCGGCTTAGGCCGGCCGAAGGGGCGGGATGGGGGCCTGCTGCTACCCTGTTCCGAAGCGACGCACAGGGTGGATTGCCCGTTTGGACGGGCGGGCCCCGGCGTCATCCGAGCTCAATGAGATTTGAGGCCGACACGCTTGCGACCTGCGCCCGCCTGACGGAAGCGCGGCTGCGCGTGCGGCCGGAAGGAGACAATCGTGCTGCAGTGGTTTCGACGGAAGCCGCGCGAGGGGACGGAGGCGCCGAAGGAGGCCGCCCCACCGCCGCGCACCGTGATCGAGCCGGAGGTCACGGCCGGGGCTGAAGCCCCGGAGGAGTCCGGCCAGAAGAGACCGCGCCGACGCGGATCACGCGGCGGCCGCGGTCGCAAGAAGCCGACCGAGACGGCCGGCTCGACCGAGGCCGAGGCGAAGCCCGCAGAGAAGAAGCCGGCTCGCGCCAGGTCCGGCGAGCGGAAGCAGGGCGAGCGCAGGCCCGGCGACCGGAAGCGGGCGGACGACCAGAAGCGCCGCCGGGCGCCGCGCCGGAACGTCACCGGCGGCACTCGCGCGGCTCTCGCCGACGTCAAGAAGGAGATCCTCGTCTCCGTCGAGGTCGGGGAGCAGCGGGTCGCCGTCCTCGAGGACGGGAAGCCGTCCGAGGTGTACCTCGAGCGCCCGGGCCGGCGCTCGATCGCAGGCAACGTCTACAAGGGTGTCGTCGACAACGTTCTCCCCGGCATGGAGGCGTCGTTCGTCGATATCGGGCTCGACCGCAACGGGTTCCTCTACGTGGACGAGATCGTCGTCCCGGAGCTCGAGGGCAAGCGGCACGGGCGCCGCATCCAGGAGCTGATCCAGCGCGGCCAGGAGGTGCTCGTCCAGGCGGTCAAGGACCCGATGGGAACGAAGGGCGCGAGGCTCACGACCGAGATCTCGCTGCCCGGCCGCTTCCTCGTCTACACCCCGTTCGGCGAGGGCGTCGGGATCTCGCGGCGGCTCGAGGACGACGAGCGCGAGCGGCTCAAGGCGATCTCGAAGGAGCTCGAGCTTCCCGAGGGCGGCATCATCATCCGCACGGCCGCGGAGGGCGCCTCGAAGGAGGAGCTCGCCGGCGATCTCGCGCTGCTGCGCAAGCTCTGGGCGACGATCCAGGGCCGTGCCTCCCGCGCGAAGGCGCCGACGCTCGTCTACCAGGAGGCCGAGCTGCCCCTCCGGATCGTGCGCGACCTCTTCATCCGCGACTTCGAGCGCGTCGTCGTCGACCACGACCGCACCTACCGCCGGCTCGTCGGCTACCTCAAGCGCACGTCGACAGACCTGGCCTCGCGGGTCGAGCTTTACAAGGGCCGGGAGCCGCTCATGGAGGCGGCCGGGGTCGAGGCGGCCGTTCGCTCGACGCTCGACCGGCGCGTCGACCTTCCGTCGGGCGGCTACCTCATCTTCGACTACGCGGAGGCGTTCACCGTCATCGACGTGAACACCGGCCGCTTCGTCGGCGCGCGCGGCAAGCAGAGCGGGGCGCGGCTCGAGGACACGATCACAAAGAACAACCTCGAGGCGGTCGAGGAGGTCGTGCGGCAGCTCAGGCTTCGCGACATCGGCGGGATCATCGTCATCGACTTCATCGACATGGCGAACCCCAAGAACCGCCAGTCAGTCGAGGATGCGCTCAAGCGCGAGCTCGACAAGGATCGGACGAAGACGTACGTCGTCGAGATCTCCCCGCTCGGCCTCGTCGAGATGACGCGCCAGAACGTGACCGACGGGCCGCGCGAGATCCTCACCCAGAAGTGCGAGATCTGTCAGGGCGACGGCATCGTCGTCTCGGACGAGACACGCGCCGTCGATTTCGAGCGCGAGCTGCGCCGCCTCGTACGCGCTTCGCGCCATCAGGCCTTCAAGCTCGAGCTCCGGACGTCGGTCGCGGACGTGCTCGTCGGCCCAGGCGCCGTCCGGCTCGCCGAGCTCGAGGGCGAGACCGGGCGGCGCTTCTTCCTCGAGACGCGGGACGACGTCGCCTCCGACCACTTCGTCGTCGTCGACAAGGGACCCGTCTCCCGGCTCGAGCCGAAGTCGCTCCCGGTGAAGGAGGGCGAGGAGCTGAACGTGCGGCTCGAGGAGGTCCTTCCGGACGCCGCTCTCGCCCGGCTGAACGGCTACGCGATCGCGGTCGCCGGCGCCCGGGCGAAGGTCGGCCAGAAGAAGGTGAAGGTGCGGATCGAGCGGGCGACAAAGTCGATCGCGTACGCCGTCCTCGCAGAAGCGGATCGAACCGAGCCGCCGGTCGAGGCCGGCGCCGAGCTCGAACAGGATCGCGACGCGCTCGAGCAGAAGCCACGGTCGCGCAGCCGCCGCGGCGGCTCCGGACGGGCCAAGCTCGCCGTGACCACGGACCCGGCCGAGCCGGTCGAGGTCGCGGAGCCGGCGGAGGCGGCCGTCGAGGCCGAACCCGTCGCCGTCGAGGCCGGCGACGAGGAGCCCGAGAAGCCGAAGAAAAAGAAGAAGACCCGCCGCGGCTCACGGGGCGGGCGCGGTCGCAAGAAGAAGGCCGCCGCCCCTGCGACCACCGACGGCGCGGCGGCCGGCGAGCCGCCGCTCGAGGCGGCAGGCGAGCCGTCTCCGGACCGCGATCGCGGCGCCGAGGTCGACGTCGCGGCCCCGGCCGAGGTGGTCGCGGTGGAGGGCGAAGACGCCGGGCCGGAGAAGTCCAAGAAGAAGACGCGCCGAGGCTCGCGAGGCGGGCGAAATCGCAAGCGCAAGCGCCCGGCAACGGTCGAGGACGGCGCCCCCGAGAGCGAGTCGCAGGGCCCGGCCACGCCGGTTGCCGCCCCCGAGGACCCCGGCTAGACTCATCTGGAGCGGGCGGAAGCCCGCTCATCTACGGAACGGCAAGAGAGTGACCTACGCGATCATCGGCATCGGCGGGAAGCAGTACCGCGTCCGCGAGGGCGAGTGGCTGCTCGTGGACCGGGTCGCGGTCGAGGAGGGCAAGACGTTCAAGCCGGACGTCCTCATGCTCGGCGGCGACGGTGACCCGCTCCTCGGCGACGACCTCAAGGGTGAGCAGGTGACGGCGATCGTCACGGAGCACGTCCTCGGCAAGAAGGTCGTCGTCGGCAAGCACCGCCAGCGCACGGGCTACCGGCGCCGCAAGGGCCATCGCAGCCGCCTTTCGCGCATCGAGATCCAGTCGATCGGCGCGAAGCCCGCGCGAAGGACGGCGGCGAAGAAGGACGAGAGCACGACGGCGGAGAAGAAGCCGGCAACGCGAAAGAGGTCCTCCACCGCGAAGAAGACCGAAACGACGAAGCCGCGGACGACGCGCGCGAAGAAGACCGAAGGGACGAGCGAGTAATGGCGCACAAGAAGGGATTGGGCTCGTCGAAGAACGGCCGAGACTCCGAGTCCAAGCGGCTCGGTGTCAAGGTCTTCGACGGCCAGGAGATCAAGGCGGGCATGATCGTCGTGCGGCAGCGCGGGACGCGCTTCCGCGCCGGCGACGGGACGGGTCTCGGCCGCGACCACACGATCTTCGCGAAGCGCGACGGCCGGGTGGCTTTCGGCTCGTCCGGCACGAACCGGGTCATCTCGGTTCTCTGACTCCGAGCCGCGGCGCCACGCCGTGTTCCACGATCGCGCCCGCATCCATGTCCAAGGCGGCCGCGGGGGCGACGGCTCGCTCTCGTTCCGCCGAGAGAAGTACGTCCCCAAGGGCGGGCCCGACGGCGGCGACGGAGGCAAGGGCGGCGACGTCGTTCTCGTGGCGGATCGCGATCGGCGCGACCTGGGGTTCTTCGCGCGAAAGGCGCACTTCACTGCGGCGAGAGGTCGGCACGGTGAGGGGTCGAACAAGCGCGGGGCGGACGGGCACGCGATCGAGCTCCCGGTGCCGGTCGGGACGCAGATCTTCGACGACGAGGGTCGCCTCGTCGCCGACCTCGCACACGGCGGGGCCAGGGTCACGCTCGCCCGCGGCGGCCTGGGCGGCCTCGGAAACCGCCGCTTCGCGACGCCGACCAAGCAGGCGCCCCGCGTGGCCGAGGTCGGGCAGACCGGGGAGGAGGGGACATTCGAGCTCCGCCTGAAGCTCGTGGCCGACGCGGCGCTCCTGGGCTTTCCGAACGCGGGCAAGTCCTCGCTGCTTCGACGCATCTCGAACGCGAAGCCGAAGGTGGCCGACTACCCGTTCACAACGCTCGCCCCGGTGCTCGGAACCGTGGAGGCGCCGGACGGACGCCAGCTCACCGTAGCCGACGTGCCGGGACTCCTGGAGGGCGCAAGCGAGGGGGTCGGGCTCGGCGACGAGTTTCTCGCGCACCTCGAGCGTGCACGGCTCTTCCTGCACGTGATCGACGTCACCGAAGACGTCGAGGCGCGCTTCGCGGCGATCGTTCGCGAGCTCGCGGCCTACGGCGCCGGGCTCGCGGAGCGGCCGCAGATCGTCGTCCTGAACAAGATCGACCTGCTCGCAGAGACGCCGTCGGTGGAGCTCGACGATGCGCGGGTCGTGGCCGTCGTGCCCCTCTCCGCCGCGACGGGCGCCGGGATCGAGGAGCTGACGAGAACGCTGTTCGAGTCCGTGCCGGAGGCGCCGGGACCGCCCGCCGGGGCCGCCGCGACCGACGAGCCGGAGCTCGCGGACTACCTCGTCTACCGGCCGCAGTCTCCGCGCCGCCGTCCGTTCCGGATCTACCGGGCCGACGGTGGACTCCGCGTTGCCGGCGCCCCCGAGAACCTGGACGACGACGCGCTCAGGGAGGCGCTCAGGGCCGCAGGCGCGAAGCCGGGCGACCCGGTGACCATCGGCGCCCGAACGTACGAGTTCCGGTGAGCCTGTCCCCGCCCGTCCCCGTGACGGTCTCGGCACACCTCGGCGCGCATGTCGACACGATCGGTCACACACTCGCGCGCTCTCGCTCGCTACGGTGTCACGTGAGGGGTAACCAAGGGGGATCCCCCGGGGGACACAACTCACGAGGCTCCGAGCGGTGAGGGTCGGGCTCCTAGGCGGGACGTTCGATCCGCCGCACCTCGGTCACGTGGCGCTCGCGCGGCGGGCGATCGATGCGCTCGATCTCGACCGGCTCGTCGTGGTGGTCGTCGGTCTCGCCCCCCACAAGCCCGTCCAGACGGACGCCGAGACACGCTTTCGCCTCGCCGGAGCCGCGTTCGCGGACATTCCCGAGGTCGAGCTCTCCCGCTTCGAGCTCGACCGCGAGGGACCCTCGTTCACGGTCGACACGGCGCGCTGGGCCGAAGAGCGGTACGGGTCCGAGAACACGTTCGTGATCGGCGCCGACCAGTTCGCCGACTTCCTCTCGTGGCGGGACCCCGACGGCGTTCTCGACCACGTCCGCCTCGCCGTCGCGACTCGGCCCGGCTACCCGGAGGACCGGCTCGACGCCGTTCTCGGCAGGCTTGCCCGCCCCGACCGCGTCCGTAGGTTCGAGCTCGAGCCGATCCCGATCGCGTCTCGTGACGTGAGGGCACGTATCGCCCGCGGCGAGCCGATCGACGACCTGGTCCCTGAGCCCGTCGCCCGTCTGGTCGACGAGCTCGGTCTCTACCTGTCCTGACATCGTTTGCCGCTGTCGGCCGCCGTGGCTACGCTGAGCCGATGCGCTATCGCAATAGGGAGCTTCCGCGCCGCTGACGCCGCTCGAGCAAGCGCAACGCATCGCCGCCCTCGCGCAGGAGAAGCTGGCGAAGGACGTCACCATCCTCGACATGCGGCCGGTGTGCTCCTACACGGACTACTTCGTCGTCTGCACGGGCCAGAACCCGCGCCAGGCCAAGGCGATCTACGACGAGGTCCGCGAGCGCCTGAAGGGCGACGAGCACGTCATGCCGCACAACGTGGACGGAGTGCGGGAGGCCCGCTGGATACTCGCGGACTATCTCGACGTGGTGCTGCACGTCTTCACGCCCGACGCCCGCGAGTACTACCGGCTCGAAGAGCTCTGGGGGGACGTGCCGTCCGTCGAGGTCGCGCAGACGGCCTAGATGTTCGCTGCGCACACGTGCGCTACGCTGTGGCTCTCGGGGCCATAGCTCAGCTGGGAGAGCGCCACGCTGGCAGCGTGGAGGTCGCCGGTTCGAGCCCGGCTGGCTCCACTTCGTACGTTCCAAGAACCGCTAATGAGGACTTGAGGGATCGCGGGCGGCGACCCATTCAAGTTCGCGTGACCACGGCGGGTACACCGTTCTCGCGGAGAAGCCTCGGGCCGTGCGCACGGCGCGGCGCAAGGCAGCGCCGAGGTCGGTCAGGTTCGGATCGGCGCAGCCGCGCTCTCACAGCTGCCGGCCCCTCTTCGTGGCAGCCGGAGCCGAAGTGCGTCAGCAGGCGATGCCGTCGCCGTTTCCGTCCAGCTTGTAAGGATCAGACCCCGTGACCTGGACGGGCGCCTTCCCCATCCGGCGCACGTCGTCGCAGTCGAGGTCGTCCCGGATCGGAAGGCAGGGCCGGTAGCCCGGCTTGCAGCCCGTGCCGGCGCCGGGCGGGGCCGAGCCCTTGGGAAAGGTGTCGAAGCCCTTGGTCGGGCTCCAGATCGCGCGGCAGGCGCCCCAGGCTCCGCGCTTGTGCGCGCGGGCCGAGCCTGCGGCCGCGAGCAGGCGCTGGGCGTAGTGGCCCCGCTCTCCTTGGTAGAAGTAGACGCTCGCGGCGCCCGCGCGGACCAGGGCGAGGTTCACGTTCGTGCGGCCCTTGTGGATGTAGCGCAGGATGCGCCCGTAGCGGTCTACCGCGTCCAGGGCGGGGTCGCGCTCGAGCCGGACGCGGGCGCCGACGGGGAGGATGCGCATGAGCGCGCGCTCGGCCCGGTCGCCGTAGCACTCGCCGCTCGTCTCGGGCGTGTCGATCTGAAGCAGGCGGACCGTCTTGCCGTTCGCGAGCTTGACCGTGTCGCCGTCGACGACGCGGGTGACCCGAACCGTCCTGACGCTCGGGCGCGCGGGCGCGGCCTGGGTCGTCGTGCGGACGGAGCTCGTCGTTTCCCCGGCAGGCGCCTGCGAGGAGGCGCTCGTTTCGGAGAGGGTCGTCTCCGAGGGGGCCGCCCCGGCCTCGGCCGGTGTCGCGAACGCGAACGCGAGCATGGAGGCGACGGCTGTCGCGATGGCAAGGATGAATCTGAGGGGCATGGCGGTGGGTCTTCTGATTGCCTCGGCAGATCGCGCCCGCCGCTTGAACCTGCTTCGCAGACCTGGACAGCCTCCCCCGTCCGTAGACTCCCGGTCATGTCGTCGGCGCGATCCGCATCGCGGATGGTCGAGGTCAACCTGAACCCGCAAGGAAGGGTCCACGAGATTGGGTGCCGCTGGTCCAGGGCGCCGCGAAGCACCCGAGCTGCGGTCGAGCTACAAGACGATGCCCGCGAACCAAGTCCCGTGGGCAAGAAGCACTGCTCGTACTGCAGGAGCGACGCGCCCATCACGGATGCCGCGATCCGGGGACACAGGTTGTTCGGGCGAGAGGAGCTGGGCGGCGTGCCGCTGCGCCTGATCGGCCCGGCTTTCGGGCCGTGACGGCGGGCTAGCGTCGTCTCCACCGTGGGATCGTCTGAGCCACCTCTGGGGGAGCTTGAGCTGGCGACCCCGGACGAAGTCCGACGCCAACGGCCCACAATGGCGGGTGTGACGGAATCCGTCGCCGGCGGCGTAGACAGGGTCGTGAACGCGCTTGCGACGACCTGGCCGCGCCGCTTGCCCGCCCGCCCCGCGTTCGCGGACGTCGCGGAATCGTGTCTCGCGGACGTGCATCGCTACCTGGTGCTCATGACCGCCGATCCCGCGCTCGCCGACGACCTGACCGCGGCGACGTTCGAGAAGGCGCTCCGCTGGTGGCGGAGGTTCGATCCGCGCCGCGGCTCCGAGCGCGCCTGGCTCTTCGGCATCGCCCGCTCCGCCGCGCTCGACCACTTCCGCGCGGAGGCCCGTCGTCGGCGCCGCGAGGAGCGCTACTCCCGCGAGGAGCGGCCTACCGCTGAGCTTCCGCTCGGTGGCTTCTCGCCCGAGCTCGAGGCTGCGCTTCGCTCGCTGACTCCCGGCGAGCGCGAGGTGCTCGCACTGCGGATCGTGCTCGATCTCGACTCGGAGGCTGCGGCCCGGGTGCTCGGGATCGGCCGGGCGGCGTGCTCGATGCGGCTCGCGAGGGCGCTCGGGAAGCTCGAGGAGAGGATGGTTCCGCATGTCGACGACTGACAGCCTCGCTCCGGACCGCGTCGAGCGGCTGCTCGCAGGCGCTGCCCCCGAGGGTGAGCGAGAGGCGCTCCTCGCAGGGCTCGTTCGCGAGCTTCGCGCCGCGCCGGCCGCGCAGTCCGAGCAGCTCCGGGCCCGGATCTTCGACCGACCGCCGGCGCCCGAGCGGGCACGTCGGCGCCGCGCCTGGCGCCCGGCGCTCGCGCTCGTCGCGCTCGGCGTCCTCGGAGCGACCGGCGCCGCGCTCTACGTCGCCCGGGACAGCGAGCAGCCGGTCGCCGAACGTGCTCCGCGAGTCGGCGCCCCGACCGTTCCCACGGTACAGACCCAGCCATCCCCGACGACTCCGATCGACGAGAGGGTGGAGGCCGAGAAGAAGGCCTACAGCGCGCAGTCCGCCGTCGAGGACGAGCGGGTCTTGAGGATGGGCGGCGTCCAGTTTCAGCTCGATGCCGCTCCCCGCGCGCAGGACGTCGAGATGGCGATCGAACTCCGGCTTCCCGATGCCGACCGGCTCTCCGAGACCGCGACCGATGCGACGCGGATCGTCCGGGAGCTCGGCGGACGGGTCATCTCCTCCCGGGTGGACACCGACGGGCGCGAGGGCTCGGCCGGGCTGGCGCTCCAGCTTCCGGTGGGACGCCTGGAGGACGCCGTCGTCCGCATCTCCACCCTGGGCACGGTCACGGCGCAGGACGTGACCACGCGGGACCTCGAGCGCCGGATCGACGCGAGAACCTTGCGGATCGAGGCGCTCGAGCGCGCGATCCGGCGCGACGAGATCAGGCTCCGAAGCGGTGCACTCACACCCTACGAGCGGCTCGAGGTCGAGCTGCGCCTCGAGGCCGAGCGGGCGAGGCTTCGCCAGGCCCGGCGTGTGCGAGCGGACCTGCGGCGCGAGGCAGCGTTCGCCGAGCTGACCCTGCGCCTCCACACGCGTGCTCCCACGGCGGGTGCGGAGGGCGACAATCGCGGCCTCGCCGGCGCCGCGCGCGACGGCGCCTCGTTCCTCGCAGGTGCCGGCTACGTCGCGGTGTTCGCCCTCGTGGTCGTGGGCCCGTCCCTGTTCCTCGCCTTCCTCGCCTGGGCCGCGCTCCGCCGCCGTCGCCGGCGCGCAGACGAGGCGCTGCTCGAGCACCCGCGGCCGGCCGCGCCGCCGCCCCGGGCCGGGTAGCCCGCGCGGCCCGGCTCTGCTAGAACCGGGGCATGGAGGAGCGTAGGGACCGGCCCGGCGAGCTCGCGGGCACGCCGGGCGGCGACATCCCGCAGGATCCCGGCGTTCCCGGAGCCAAGCTGCCTGCCGACGAGCCCGGCCAGGGCGCCGGACCCGGCGTCGAGAAGGATCCCGACGAATGGCTCACCGGCGGCGAGCCGATGACGGATGCGCAGGCGTCCTACCTCCGGAAGCTCTGCGAGCAGGCGGGCGAGGAGTTCGACGAGAGCCTCACGAAGGCGCAGGCGTCGAAGCGGATCGACGAGCTCCGGGCGCAGACCCGGCGGTCGAGCTAGCTCAGCCCCGCCTCGGGATCGTCCCGTCCAGCTCGAAGATCCAGAAGTCGCGCCGCATGACGGGCACGGAGACATTGAAGACCGGCACGTCACCGATCTCGCCCGCGAAGGTCCCTGCGTGGCCGTGCCCGTGGAGGACGATGTCGGGCCGGTGCGCTTCGATCGGCGGCGCCATCCGGTCGGTGCCGAGGAACGTCCAGATCGTCTTCGGCTCGCCCTCGAGCGTCGACGAGGTGGGCGCGTAGTGCAGGAGAACGATTCGGATGGGGCAGTCGGCCACCGCGTCGAGCCCACGCTCGAGCGCGAGCACCTCCTCCGTCGTCTCGGCGTAGACGCGGCGAAGGACGGGCTCGCCGAAGTCGGGGAGCTGCGAGTCGGGGAAGCCGCCGATGAAGCCCTTCGTGCCGACGACGCCGACTTCCGTTCCGCGGACGTCAAACGTCTTCCAGCCCCGGTCGAGGATCGCGATCCCCGCCGCTTCCAGGATGCGGGTGACCTCGTCCTGGCGGTTCGAGTGCCAGTCGTGGTTCCCGAGAACGGCGACCACGGGAGCGTCGACTGAGGCGACCGCGTCGACGAGGACGGCAGCCTGCTCGGGCTCGCCGTGCGTCGTCAGGTCGCCTGCGAGGAGCACTAGGTCGACGTCCGGGTCGAGACGTGCGAAGGCCTGCTCGATCTCACCCCGGCGCGAGGGCGAGCAGTGGATGTCCCCGGCGGTCGCAACTCGGATGGGCACGGCGCCTATCTTGCCGCCTCCGCCCGAAGGAGCGGCCAAGCTGCGTGCGCGCGACGCCCTGGGGAGAGTCCGGCACGCTCCCGGCGCTGACGCGTCACACCTCCACGAACCGCGCGCCGGTATCGTGACTGCCAGGGATGCGCGCGTCCCCCATGGGGGTTTACACGCGCGCCCGCGCGTCTGGCTGGTCCGGTTCGCGGGGTACCGGTCCGGCTCGCGGGGCACCGGTTCGGTTCCCGGGACACCGGTCCGGGTTCGCAGCGCGGGGCTCCGGGTACCCACGGGCTGTGTCCGAGTTCGAGCGGATGGTCGCCTCGATGAAGAAGGCCGCGGCGGCGCTCCGCGACGCCGGCGTCCCGTACCTTCTCGGCGGCAGCATGGCCGCGTGGGCCCGCGGGGGCGGCTCGTCCGATCACGACGTCGATTTCCTCGTCAAGCCGGACGAAACCGACCGTGCAGCCACTGCCCTCGAGCGCGTAGGGATGCGGATCGCACGGCCGCCCGAGGGCTGGCTCCTCAAGGCCTGGGACGGCGACGTGCTCGTGGACGTCATCTATCCGCCCTCGAGCGGGCCCGTGACCGACGAGCTGATCGAGCGCGGGGAGGAGCGAGAGGTTCGTCTCGACGGGATGCGCGTCATGGCGCTCGAAGACGTCATCGTCACGAAGCTCCTCGCGCTCGACGAGACGCATCTCGACTTCGCGGGCTCGCTCTACGTCGCGCGGCCGCTCCGGGAGCAGATCGACTGGGACGTCGTCCGCGAGCGCACCAGCGGGTCCCCGTATGCGAGGGCGTTCTTTACGCTCGTCGAGGAGCTGGGATCGTCGAGCCGACCGCCGTGGGCTAGCATCTAGACTCACATGCGAATGAACGGATGCGTCCTTACCGGCGGAAAGGGGAGCTAGCGAGCGGCGACGCCGGTTGCACGCTCCTCCATGGCCTCTCCACGGAGAGGCTTTTTCGTTCCTGGAGGCGAATTGGGGAGCTGAGATGGATCGCTACGAGCCCGCAAAGATCGAAGCGAAGTGGCAGGAGGTCGTGGGCGCGCGAGCGCGCCTTCCACGTCCCGAACCCGGCGAGCCGGGTGCTCCCGATCGCGGCACGAAGACCTACGTCCTCGAGATGCTCCCGTACCCCTCGGGCGAGCTGCACATGGGGCACGTCCTGAACTACATGCTCGGCGAGGTCGTCGCGCACTTCCGCCGCCGGCACGGCTACGCGGTGCTGCGCCCGATGGGCTACGACTCCTTCGGCCTGCCGGCGGAGAACGCCGCCATCCGCGAGGGCGGCCACCCGCGCGAGGTCACCGAGCGGAACATCGCGGCGATCCGCGCGCAGATGGAGCGCATGGGCTGGGCGATCGACTGGGACCGAGGTCTCGCGACGCACGACCCGCGTACTACCGCTGGACGCAGTGGCTCTTCCTCCGCTTCTTCGAGCCGCGACCTCGCCTACCGGAAGGAGGCGCCGGTCAAGTGGTGCCCGAACGACCAGACCGTCCTCGCGAACGAGCAGGTGATCGACGGGCGCTGCGAGCGCTGCGGCGCCGAGGTCGAGGCGCGGAACCTCGAGCAGTGGTTCTTCCGGATCACCGCGTACGCGGACGCCCTCCTCGACGAGATGGCGCTGCTCGAGTCGTGGCCGGAGCGCGTCCTCACGATGCAGCGCAACTGGATCGGCCGCTCGCGAGGGCGCCGAGCTCGTCTTCCGCGTCGAAGAGCTCGACTATCGACATCCCGGTCTTCACCACGCGGCCGGACACGATCTTCGGCGCCACCTTCTTCGTCCTCGCACCCGAGCATCCGCTCGTCGCCGAGCTCGTCGCCGGCACCGAGCACGAGGCGGAGGTGCTCGAGTACGCCCGCCACGCGGCGGCGCGCTCGGCGTCGAGCGCGAGGAGAAGGAGAAGGACGGCGTCTTCACGGGCCGCCACGTGGTGAACCCGGCGACAGGCGAGCCGATCCCGATCTGGGTCGCCGACTACGTGCTCATGGAGTACGGGACGGGCGCGATCATGGGCGTCCCTGCGCACGACGAGCGCGACTTCGCGTTCGCGCAGCGGTACGGCCTCCCGATCCGGACGGTCGTCGCGCCGGCCGACGGCGGCGAGCCGGTCGCGACCGAAGGCGCCTACGTCGCGCACTCGGACGACGAGGTGCTCGTCAACTCGGGCGACTTCACGCGGCCTGCCGGCGCCCGAAGGCGAAGAAGCGGATCGTCGAGTGGCTCGAGAGCGAGGGCCGTGGCCGGCGTTCAAGATCGGCTACCGCCTGCGCGACTGGCTGCTCTCCCGCCAGCGCTACTGGGGCTGCCCGATCCCGGTCGTGCACTGCGACCGGTGCGGCATCGTGCCGGTCCCGGACGACGACCTGCCGGTGCTGCTCCCCGACGTAGACGAGTACCTCCCGAAGGGCCGCTCGCCGCTGGCGGCGGCCGAGGACTGGGTGCGCGACGACGTGCCCGTAGTGCGGCGGGGAGGCGCGGCGAGAGACCGACACGATGGACACGTTCGTCGACTCGTCCTGGTACTTCCTCCGCTACGCGGATCCGAGGAACGACACAGCGCCGTTCGACCGCGCGATGGCCGACTACTGGCTCCCGGTCAACCAGTACATCGGCGGAATCGAGCACGCGATCCTGCACCTGCTCTACGCCCGCTTCTTCGTCAAGGTGATGCAGGAGCTCGGGCTCGTCGGCTTCCGCGAGCCGTTCGCGCGCCTCTTCACCCAGGGGATGCTCCACCGGAACGGGGCGAAGATGTCCAAGTCGAAGGGGAACGTCATCGTCCCCGACGACTACGTCGACCGCTACGGCGCCGACGCGGTTCGGCTCTATCTGCTCTTCATCGGGCCGGTCGAGCAGGACGCGGAGTGGCAGGACGACGGATTCCAGGGGATCGTCCGTTTCCTCGAGCGGCTCTGGCGGGTCGGGCTCGAGCAGGCGGAGAAGCCGCCGTCGGGAGAGCGGATCGAGGGACCGCTCGCTCGGAAGGCGCACGAGACGATCGCGAAGGTGACCGACGACATCGGCCGCCGGTTCGCGCTGAATACGCCGATCGCAGCGGTCATGGAGCTCGTGAACGAGATCGGCCGCCACCCGGACGACCCGGCCGCGCGCTTCGCAACCGAGACGGCTGTGTCGCTGATCCAGCCGTACGCGGCCCACGTCGCCGAGGAGCTCTGGGAGCGGCTCGGCCACGAGCGCCTCTGGCAGGCGCCGTGGCCGGAGGCCGACCCAGCGCTCCTCGAGCGCGAAACATTCGAGCTCGTCGTGCAGGTGAACGGAAAGGTGCGCGACCGGGTCAGAGGTCGCCGGTCGGCCTCTCGGACGACGACCTCGTCGCGCGCGGCGAAGGAGCTGCCGCGCGTGCGGTAGCACCTGGACGGCAAGGAGATCCGCAAGGCAATCGTCGTTCCGGGCAAGCTCGTGAACCTCGTGGTCTGACGGTGAACGACCCCACACGCTGCCTCGAGTACCACATCGGCGAGTGGTTCTCTGGGGTCGGACGTGAACGCGTCGAGGACCGCAAGCACCTGCGTCAGATGAACATGGCCGTCGCGCTCGCGTACTCGCGGTGGCTCGAGCTGGACGAAGCGGACGCGATCCCGGCGATGCGCCGGTGGCTCGACGAGGTCGAGGCGCGAGCGGTCACGCGCCGCGCCTCCGCCAGAGCAGAGGCCATCCGTCAGGTGCGCCGGTGGCTCGACTCGTGTGTCGGTGACACGCTCTCCGATCCGTAGCGGGCCGACGGGCTCCGACGCCGCGACCTCGACGGGTCGACGGTCCTAGCGGCTACAACACCGAGGCCGTCTCCGCGCCCGTCCAGCGCGGCTCGGGACGGCTGCTTCCGTGCTTGCGAACGTCCTCCTCGTCCTCTGGGTCCTCTCCTTCGGCGCCGCGGGGTTCTTCCGCGGCCTCGCCGCGCAGATGCTCTCCTTCGTCGGGATCGTCGCGGGTGTGATCGCCGGGGCGGCCGTCGCGCCACACGTCCTCGCCGGGGGCGACGACTCGACCTGGGTGCCGCTCGCGAGCTTCGTCGGCGCCTCGGTGGGAGCCGTGCTCTTCGGCCTCGGAGCGGGTCGCCTCGCGGGCGGAGCGCACGTAGCCCTCGCCCGACACCGCGCGCTCCTCCTCGCCGATCGGATCGGAGGCGCGCTGGCCGGAGGGCTGGTCGGGCTCGCGCTTGCATGGGCCGCCGCGGTCGTCCTCCTCCACCAACCCGCATTCGGGCTGCGACATGAAATGCAACGTTCGGCGCTTCTCGCCGCGCTTGTCGAGGCGGTGCCTCCGGAGCCCGTGCTCCGAACCCTGGAGCGCTTCGATCCGCTGCCCGTACTCCCGCAGCTCGCGCCGGGCCGCCTGCCGCCGCCCGATCCGTCGGTTCTCCGGAGCTCGGGCGCGGAGCGGGCCGCCGACAGCGTGCTCAAGGTGGAGGGCACGTCGTGCGGTCTCGGCGTGCAGGGGTCGGGATGGGTGCTTCGGCGTGGCCTCGTCGCGACGAACGCCCACGTCGTCGCGGGCCAGAGCGATACGCGCGTCTTCGTGCCCGGCTCCGAGGCCCGGGACGCGACCGTGGTCTACGTCGACGGGACGAACGACGTCGCACTCCTTCGGGTTGCCGGGCTCTCGGCGAGCCCGCTCGACCAGTCCGGCGACGGCGAGTACCCGCGGCCGGCGGTCCTGCTCGGTTACCCGCAGGACGGCCCGCTCACGGCCACGGCAGTCACCGCGGGTGCCCCGAGAACGGTGATCGCGCCGAACGCCTACGAGACGCGCGTGGCTCCACGGCAGATCGTCCCGCTTCGTGGACGCGTGCAGCCGGGCGAGAGCGGCGGGCCGGTCGTCGATGAGCGCGGGCGCGTCGTCGCGATGGTGTTCGGGGGCGCGCGGGACGGCGGCGGCGGCTTCGCGGTGCCGCTTTCGCTCGTCCTCCGTGGGCTCGACCGGCCGCTGCGCCCGGTGTCAGCCGGGCCCTGCGTCGGGTAGCGCGCTCTTTCGGCACCGTCCCGTGTCCCTTTCGGCACGGTCCGTGCGAGTTTCGTGCGGATTCCTTCGCCATCGTCTGGTGAGTGGAGATGCCGTCGATCTCGCGCTCCCGGGCGGTCGCGTACGCCGCGGCAGTGCTCGTGCTCCTCGTCCTCGGAGGACGGTTCGTGCTGCACGAGGATCCGCAGACCGGGCGGGAGCAGCAGGCTCCGGCAGCGATGGAGCTCGAGGTCGGAGCCGGCGAAGCCGCGCAGGGTCGTCGTCCATGTCGTCGGTGCGGTGCACGACCCCGGCCTCTTCGAGCTCGACGAGGGAAGCCGGGTCGACGATGCGATCCGGCTGCGCCGGCGGCGCGAAGCCGAAGGCGGCGCTCGAGCTCGTGAACCTCGCCGCGCCGGTCGCGGACGGGCAGCAGGTCGTCGTGCCTGCGCGAGGTCGTTCCGGCGTCGCCGGGGCAGGCCGTGGGAGACGGCGCCGGGCGCGGGCGGGCGGGTGCACCTGAACTCGGCCACCCTCGAGGAGCTCGACACGCTGCCGGGCATCGGCCCGGTCACAGCGCAGAAGATCCTCGACTACCGGACGTCGAAGGGCGGCGTTCGGCTCGGTCGACGAGCTCGATGCCGTCCCGGGGATCGGCCCGGCCCGTCTCGCCGAGCTCGAGGAGCTGGTCGACCTGTGATCAGGCTCGAGCGGGTCCCCGCGCCTCATCTCATCGCCGGTGGCCTCTGCGCCGGGCTCGCTGTCTCGCTCCTGGTTCGGGTCGAAGGCCGCTTGGCTGGCGCTCGTTGGCGCGACGCTCGCCGTCGCTTCCCCGTGGCTCACAGGCGGCCGGCGGCCGGCGGCGCTGGCACTTGCTCTCGCGAGCGCGGGACTCTGGTGGGGGAGCGCCCGGCTCGACGCGATCGACGCGAGCGAGCTCGAGCCGAGCGTCGGCGAGTCGGGCTTCGTCCGAGCCGAGGTGACCGGGCCGGCGCGCCGCGGCACGTTCGCGACCAGGCTGCCGGTCCGAGTTCGGGCGCTGGACGGACGAGACGTCGACGAGCCGGCCCGGCTCGAGCTGCCGCTCGGCCGCGGCGCCGCCGCAGGGCGCACTCCTCGAGCTCGTTGCCACCGTGCGGCGGCCGCAGGCCGCGGAGGAGCCGGGCGAGTTCGACGAGGCGGGCTACCTCCGGCGCCAGGGCGTTCACGTCGTCCTTCGCGCCGAGACGTACCGCGTCGTCGGTCGCGCGGGGCGGCCTCCCCGGGGTCGCGGACCGCCTGCGGCTCGCGCTCGCGCGCTCCATCGCGCCTGGGCTCGAGGGTGAGCGGCGTGCAGTCGTGGCCGGCATCGTCCTCGGCGAGGACGAGGGTCTCGACGACGGCTTGCGCGACGCCTTTCGGGCTTCGGGCCTCTATCACCTGCTCGCCGTGTCCGGGCAGAATGTCGCCTTCGTCGTCGCTTGGCGCGCTCCTGCTCGCCTGGTCTGTCGGCCTGCCCGCGGCGCGCCGGCCAGGCGGCGGCGCTCGTCGGCGTGATCGGCTACGTCTCCGCGGTCGGCTGGCAGCCTTCGGTCGTCCGCGCAGGCGTCGCGGGCGGCCTCGCGTCGCTCGCGTGGCTCGCCTCGCGGCCCGCCGACCGTTGGTACTTCTTCCTGCTCGGCGCCGCACTTCTCTTGGCGGTCAATCCGTACGCGCTGCTCGAGCCGGGATTCCAGCTCTCGTTCGCGGCCGTCGCGGCGATCTTCGTCCTCGTCCCCAGGGTCTCCCGAACGCTCGAGGGCTACCCGGTCCCGCGGCGGCTCGCCGACGTGGTCGCCATCTCGGCCGCCTGTGGCTTCGCGACCGCGCCGATCCTGTGGCTGCACTTCGGCGCGGTCCCCGTGTTCTCGGTGGTCGCGAACGCGATCGCGACGCCCGTCGTCGCACCCATTCTCGGTCTGGGTCTCGCTCTCGGCGGGCCTCGCGCCAGGTTCTCCCCGGCGCCGCGACCGCGCTGGCCTTCGCGAACGGGTGGCTCGCCGCATACCTCGCATGGTGCGCGCGCCTCGTGGGCGGCCTGCCGTTCGCACAGGCGACCTCCGTGCGCTGCGCTCGTTGCCGGCCTCGTGGCGGTCGCGTTCGTCGTCGTCGCAGTCCGCCTGCGGCCGCCGCGTCGTGCGCGTCTCGTCGGGCTCGCTGCGATGGCGGCCACGCTGGCCGTCGGCTGGACGCTTCTCCTCGCGTCGGTCGGCGCGGCGCCGCCGGCTCCGGCCGGCCTGCGCGTCACGTTCCTCGACGTCGGCCAGGGCGACGCCGTGCTCGTCCAGGTGCCGGAGGGCGCGATCCTGGTCGACCAGGGCCCGCCGGAGGCGACGTGTGTCCGAGCAACTCGATGCCCTCGGCATCGACAGTCTCGCCGCCCTCGTCCTCACCCACCCGCAGCGCGACCACGTGGGCGGGGCCGCGGAGGTCCTCGCGGGATCGAAGGTCGGCTTCGTCCTCGATCCGTCCATCGCGAGCGAGAGCCCGGACGAGAAGGCGGCACTGCGCGAGGCGAGGCGACGAGGCGTCCGCATCGTGGTCGCCCGCGCGGGCCTCCGGTTCCGGCTCGGCCGGCTCCGGCTCCAGGTGCTCTGGCCCGACGACTCGGCGGCTCCGAGCGGCGATCCGAACGACCGGGCTGTCGTCCTGCTCGCCACCTACGGCATGACCGACGTCCTCCTCACCGCGGACGCCGAGACGAACGTCACGCTCCCGCTCCGTCCGCCGCCCGTGGAGGTCCTGAAGGTCGCGCACCACGGCTCGGCGGACGACGGTCTGCCGGAGCTTCTCCGCCTCGACGCGTCCGCCGCGTGGCCGTCGTCTCGGTCGGCGAACGAAACGACTACGGCCATCCGAAGCCGAGCACGCATCCAGCGCTTGGCTGAGGCTCCGGGGCTCGATGTGCACAGGACCGGACGACGACGGACGCGTCGTCGTCGAGATCGAACGGTCGAGGCCTGACCGTCACCACCGAGCGGTGACCTATGCTCGCCTCGTGGCGAGCGAGCCCCTCCGCCCGGTCTACCTCCTGACGGGAAGCGATCGGCCCGAAGATCAGGCGCGCGCTCGCCCGTCTCCGCGCCCGGTTCGGGGTCGAGTCGGTGGAGCTCCTCGACGCCGACGCGACGAGCGGCGCGGATGCGGTCGTCGCCTGAACGCGCTCGGCCTCTTCGGAGACGAGGGCGCGCCATCTGGTCGTCGTCGAGGGTGTGGAGCGCTGGAAGGCGGAGGAGATCGAGGCTGTGGTCGAGTACATCGCCGACCCGGCCGCCGGGGCCGTGCTCGCGCTCGTCGCGACCGGTGCCGTCAAGCACCCTGGCCTGGTCGAGGCGTGCGAGCGGGCCGGAACCGTGCTCCGCTTCGACGTTCCGAAGCCGCGCGACCTTCCGGCGTGGGTGCGCGCGGAGCTCGAGCGGCTCGGGTGCGCGTCCGGACGCCGACGCGGCGCGTGCGCTCGTGCGAGATCGTCGGCGACGACGTCCTCGAGCTCGCGAGCGAGATCGACAAGCTTGCAACCTGGGCCGCGGGCGAGTCGATCGGGCGGCGTGAGGTCGAGCAGCTCGCCGTGCCGACCGGCGAGACGTTCGTCTGGGCGCTCACCGACGCGTGGGGAGCGAGGGACGCAGCGGGTCTCCTGGCGGCGTGCGAGACGCTGCTCGAGCGGCGCACACGGGAGCCGTTCGTCATCGCCGCCGCACTGGCCTCGTACGTCGGGAGGGTGCGGGCCGCTCAAGCCCTAGCCGAAGAAGGCTTGAAGACCGCCGACGTCGCCAAGCGCGCTCAAGATCAAGGAGTTCCCGGCGCGCAAGGCGCTCGCGCACGCACGGAACTTCAGCCGGGACGAGCTCGACGCGGCGCTGATCCGCCTCGCGGAGCTCGATGCGGCGCTCAAGGGCGCCAGCCGCCTTGGCGCCGAGCTCGAGCTGGAGCGAGCGCTCGTCGAGCTGAGCGCGCCCGCGCCTGCTCAGGCGGCGGCCGGCACCCAGGCGTGACCCGATGAAGAGCCGGCCCTTCTAGCCGGCGAGGAGCCGTGCGGCCTGCGACTTCTTGCGCGCGGCGCGGTTCGGGTGCAGCGCGCCCCTCGCTGCCGCGCTTGTCGAGCCAGCGAACGAGGCTCGCGTGCTCGGCGGCCGCCCGCTCCGAGTCGCCGTCGGCGACCGCGTTCTCGAGACGCCGGAAGAGCGTCTTCGCCGTCGAGCGCCAGCGGAGGTTCTCCGCCCGCTCGCGGGCAGCGCTCCGGACACGACGTTCCTGTTGCTTGATGTTCGGCATCGAAGAGGGTGGCGCAACAGCCGCTGCGCGCGCGGGAATCGTAGCAGCGGCGTCCTCGAAGCCGCCGCTCACATCGATTCCCCCGGGGGACCTCCCTTGGTTACCCCTCAGGTGACACCGTATCGCCGGAAGGCGCGCGTGTGGTGCGCGCTTCGTGCTGGATGTGAGCCGAACCTGTGCCGAAACTCCGCGCGGGCCACCGACGGGGCGGCGGCTCCGGCTCCTTCCCTACGATCCCGCCCATGCCGCCGCCCGCCGAGGAGAGACCGCACGCGTGGGCGTGACGGGGGCGGCGGCACGCTAGGCGGCGAGTCTCCGAGCGGGGCGGCACCGACCCGGCGGCGCCGCCTCGCGCGCTCGACCGCCATCTTCTCGGTCGCCACGGGCGCTCTCAAGGATCCTCGGCCTCGTCCGCGAGATCGTCGTCCGCCGCTACTTCGGCGTCGAGGGCGCGATCAACGCCTTCACGGTCGCATTCCAGGTCCCGAACCTGCTCCGCTCGCTCGCTTGCCGACACGGCTCTCTCCGCCGCGTTCGTCCCGGTCTTCAGCGAGCTGCTCGAGAAGCGGCGACGCCGTCCGAGCCTGGCGCGTCGCCTCGACGCTCTTCTGGCTCATGCTCCTCGGGCTCGGCGGGCTGACCGCGCTCTTCATGCTGCTCGCTCCCTGGCTCATGCGGCCCTTCGGCTACGAGGGCGAGCAGGCGGAGCTCGTCGTCACGCTCTCCCGGATCCTCTTCCCGACCGTCGTTGCGCTCGGGCTCTCGGGGGTCGTCGTCGGGATCCTGAACAGCTACGAGCACTTCACGGTGCCGGCCCTCGCCCCCGTCGCCTGGAACCTCGTCATCATCCTCGGCCTCGTCCTCGGGGTGCCGCGCACCGACGACGAGACGACGCAGCTCTACATCTACGCGGGCGTCGGTCCTCGTTGCGACCGTGATCCAGCTCCTGCTGCCGATCCCGTGGCTCCGCGGCCTGGACGGACGGCTCCGTGCCGCGATCGACTGGCGCGACCCCGCGCGTCAGGCGCGTCTTCGTCCTCATGCTCCCGGTCACGCTCGGCCTCGGGCCTCATCAACTTCAACCAGGTCGTCAACACGTTCTTCGCGGCGCGCTTCATCGATCCCGAGCTTGCGCCCGCGGCGATCGAGGCAGCGTTCCGCGTCTACATGCTCCCCCAGGGAATCTTCTCGATCGCCATCGCGACCGTGCTCTTCCCCTCGCTCTCGCGCCTCGCCGCGCGCGAGCGACGTCGACGGGTTCCGCGAGACGGTCTCGCTCGGGCTGCGACAGATCGGCTTCCTGCTCATTCCGGCGAGCGCGGTCGTCGGTCGTCCTCGCCGAGCCGATCGTCCGCCTCCTCTACGAGCGCGGCGCGTTCGGCGCCCGACCAGACGGAGGTCGTCGCGGAGGCCCTGGCGGCGTTCTCGCTCGGGCTCACGTTCAACGGGACGATGCTGATGCTGAACCGTTCGTTCTTCAGCCTCCAGTCGCCCTGGATCCCGACGTGGATCGCGCTCGGGAACCTCGTGCTCCAGGTCGGCCTGAACGCCGCGCTGTACCGCGTCGGTGTCTGGGGGATCCCGCTCGCGACGTCGCTCGTGAACCTGGCCGGGACCGCCGCGCTCGTCGTCGTCTTCCGCAGGCGGATCGGACGGCTCGACGCCGGCTCGATCCTCGGGACGTACGGCCGCGCGACCGTCGCGTCCGCGGTCGCGGCCGGGGCCGCGCTCGGGATCTGGTACGCACTCGACGAGGTGCTCGGCCGTTCGCTCGGCGCTCAGCTCGTTTCGGTCGGAACTGCCGTCGTCGCCGCGGCAGCGGTGTACCTCGTAGCGGCCCGTATCCTTCGGATCCGGGAGCTGGACGCCCTCCTGTCGCTCGTCCGGCGCTCCCGCACACGATGAGCCTCGACCGCATCCGCAACTTCTCCATCGTCGCGCACATCGACCACGGCAAGTCGACGCTCGCCGACCGCATCCTCGAGGTGACGAGCACGCTCACCGCGCGCGAGATGCGCGAGCAGGTGCTCGACTCGATGGAGCTCGAGCGCGAACGCGGGATCACGATCAAGGCGCAGGCCGTGCGGGTCGACTGGAAAGGCCACCAGCTGAACCTGATCGACACGCCCGGGCCACGTCGACTTCACGTACGAGGTCTCCCGCGCGCTGCAGGCGTGCGAGGGCGCCCTCCTCCTCGTCGACGCGGCCCAGGGGATCCAGGCGCAGACGCTCGCGAACGCCTACCTCGCGATCGAGAACGACCTCGAGATCGTCCCCGTCGTGAACAAGATCGACCTGCCGCAGGCCGACCCGGACGCGGCCGCGGCGGACGTGGCCGACCTCGTCGGCGAGACCCCGACCGTGTCATCCGCATCTCCGCGAAGACGGGGGAGGGAGTCGAGGAGGTGCTCGACGCGATCGTCGAGCGGATCCCGCCGCCGCGGGGCGACCCGGATGCGCCCGCCGCGGGCGCTCATCTTCGACTCCGCCTACGACCAGTACCGCGGCGTCGTCGCCTTCGTCCGCGCGGTCGACGGGACGTTTCGCCCGCGAACGCGGCTGCGCGCGATGGCCCAGGGCACGACCTTCGAGGCGGAGGAGCTCGGCTTCTTCTCGCCCGAACGGAGTCCGACGCCGACGCTCACGGCCGGCGAGGTCGGCTACGTCATCACCGGCCTCAAGGACGTGAGCCGTCTGCGCGTCGGCGACACGCTGACCGACCGACGCGCGGCCTGCGGCGGAGCCGCTTCCCGGCTACAAGGACGTGAAGCCGACCGTGTTCTCCGGTCTCTTCCCGACGCGACTCGGACGAGTACCCGGAGCTCCGCGACGCGCTCGAGAAGCTCAAGCTGAACGACGCCTCGCTCTTCTACGAGCCGGAGACTTCGCAGGCCCTCGGCTTCGGCTTCCGCTGCGGCTTCCTCGGGCTTCTGCACATGGAGATCGTGCGCGAGCGGCTCGAGCGCGAGTTCGATCTCGATCTGCTCGTGACCGCGCCGAACGTCGCCTACCGAGTGCTCACGAAGGCCGGGGAGGAGCTCGAGGTGCACAACCCGGCCGAGTTGCCGCGTGAGGTCGAGCGAGGTCGAGGAGCCGTACATCCGCGCGACGACCATCGTCCCGAAGGAGCACGTCGGCGCCGTGATGGAGCTGAACACCGAGCGGCGCGGGCGCTTCCACCACATGGAGTACCTGAGCGAGGAGCGCGTGCTGCTCGCCTACGACCTGCCGCTCGGCGAGATCGTCTACGACTACTACGACCAGCTGAAGTCGCGGACGACGCGGCTACGCGAGCTTCGACTACGACCTGATCGGCTTCCGCGCCGGGCGACCTCGTCCGCGTCGACATCATGCTCGCCGGCGAGCCGGTCGACGCGCTCTGCTCATCGTCCACCGCGACGTCGGCGTACGCGCGCGGGCGCGCGCTCGTCGACCGGCTGCGCGAGGAGATCCCGCGCCAGATCTTCGACGTCCCGGTGCAGGCCGCGATCGGTTCGCGGATCATCGCGCGCGAGACGATCAAGGCGAGGCGGAAGGACGTGCTCGCCAAGTGCTACGGCGGCGACATCACGCGCAAGCGCAAGCTGCTCGAGCGGCAGAAGAAGGGGAAGAAGCGGATGAAGCAGGTCGGCACCGTCGAGGTGCCGCAGGAGGCCTTCCTGGCCGTGCTGACCTGACGGGGAGCGGAAGTGAGCGGGCGTCCGGCACCTGTATCTCCACCTGCCCTTCTGCGCGCACCGCTGCGGGTACTGCGACTTCGTCACCCTCGTCGGACGGCACGAGCAGCACGAGGCACTACGTGGACGCGCTGCTTGCAGGAGCTCACCGCTCGAGCGCGACCTCCTCGCCGACGCGCTCGAGACGATCTTCCTCGGCGGCGGCACGCCGACTTTCACGGAGCCGGCCTGCGCTCGAGCGGCTGCTCCGGTCGCTTCCCGCAGCCGACGAGGTGACGGTGGAGGCGAACCCGGAGACGGTCACGCCCGAGCTTGCGCGGCTTCTCGCGCGAAACGGTGTCAACCGTGTGTCGCTCGGCGCACAATCCTTCAACACCGCCCTGCTGGACGTGCTCGAGCGGCGCGCCGGGCCCGGGACGTCCGGCGCGCGGTCCACCGTCTGCGTGATGCTGGCATCGACAACGTCTCGCTCGACCTCCTCTACGGGATCCCGGGCCAGACCGCCGCCCGACCTCGAGCGTGACATCGAGGAGGCGCTCGCGCTCGAGCCGGAGCACGTCTCCTACTACGAGCTGGAGGCGAAGCCGGGAACGCGGTTCACCCATGCGCACGGAGCGGAGCTCGGCCGTCAGGCGGACGCGATGGAGGGCTACTTCGAGCGCGTGGTCGAGGCGCTGGTCGGCGGCGGGCTACCGCTGGTACGAGACGGCGAACTTCTGTCGGCCGGGACGTGAGTCGCGCGCACAACCTCGGCTACTGGTTGGGCCACGACTACCTCGGTCTCGGCATCGGGGCGGTCTCGACCGTCGGCGGGCGACGGTGGCGGAACCGGCCGAAGCTCGCGGCCTACCTCGGGGCGCTCGCCGCCGGAGAGACGCCGCCGCGCGAGCTGGAGGAGCTCGACCGGGCGACCAAGGCGCGGGAGCGCCTGATGCTCGGCCTGCGGCTCGACCGGCCGCTCTCGCTCCGCGACGTGAGCACGGCGATCGAGGCGGATGCGCTCGAGCGCCTCGAGGGACTCGGCCTCGCCGAACGCCGCGCGGACGGCCTCGTCCTGACCGAGCGCGGCCGGTTCCTCGGCGGCGCAGTCACCGCCGAGCTCATGGCGTAGCGACCCGGCCGGACCGTCTCCGGGCGCAGGCGAGCCTGCCCGCATGGGGGCGGGCTAGGCTTTCTCCGATGGCACGCGCACCGGATCAGCCTCACCGAGCGCCAGGCAGCAGGAGATCCTCGCGCGCGTGGTCGAGGGTTACGTCGAGTCGGGCTCGCCGGTCGGCTCGAAGGCGCTTGTCGAGCACGCGCGGTATCGCCGTGTCCCCCTCCACCGTGCGAAACGAGCTGGCGGTGCTCGAGGAGCACGGGCTCCTCACCCATCCCCACACGTCGGCCGGCCGGGTGCCGACCGACGCGGGCTACCGGCTCTACGTCGACCGGGTGCTCGAGCACCTTCGGCCACGGCCGGTGGCCGACCTCCGCCTCGACCTCTCGGGCGCCGAGTCGCAGGTCGATGCAAGCGCTGCGGGCGACGACGGAAGCGCTCGCGCAGCTGACACACCTCCTCGCGCTCGTCTCCGCGCCGCCGCTCGACGACGACGGTCGTCCGGCACGTCGAGGTGATCGCTCCTTCAGCCCCAGGTCGTCATGGTCGTCGTCATCACGTCGAGCGGCGGGGTGACCGAAGCGTCTCTTCGCGTTCGCCGACCCGGTCGATCCCGGCCTCGCCGAGTGGGCCCGCGAGTACCTGAACGAGCGCGTCGCCGGACTCCAGCTCGGTGCGCGCCTCCTGCGTAATCGATTCGAGGACGAGGAGCTCTCGGGCCGCGAGCGGACATTCCTCATGCAGCTCCTGCCGGCGTTCACCGAGCTTCTCGAGGCGGGCGAGCAGAGCCTCTACGTGGGGGGGACAGCGGGTCTCCTCGATGAGTTTCAGGCGGACGACCTTCGCGGGTACAGGCGTCTGCTCGAGGTGCTCGAGCAGCGGGCCGCCCTCCTCGAGCTCATGAAGGCGAACCTGATCTCGAAGGAGCCGTTCGTTCGTGTCGGCTCCGAGTTCGGAGACCCCGAGCTGGTCTCGATCTCGCTCGTCTCTGCGCCCGTACGGGCTCCGCCACCGGAACCTCGGCACGGTAAGCCTCCTGGGGCCGACCCGCATGGACTACGTGAACGCGATCGAGGTCGTGCGCTTTGCGGCCCACGAGCTCTCGCTCTTCGTCGAGGAGCTCTACGAGGACTGAGTTCGGGGAGCTCGGCCGCGGGCCTCGTCGAGACGCGGGCACGCGTCGCCAAGAGGCCACCACGCTGCGGAGGCCCCCTTGGGGGGATTGCGGCTCCCAACCAGAACGCTAGCGAGGAAAGAGGCGCGGATGGCACGCGAAGGTGCAGGAAGGTGCGCGGAACCGTGCCGTTTCAGCGCACGGAGCGGTGACCTCCCTCACTCGGGCGGCCCGGAACTCGCTGAGTAACCTTCGACGCATGGCCGCAGTCAAGCGTGACTACTACGAGGTGCTCGGCATCTCGCGAAGCGCCGACGAGCAGGAGATCAAGAAGGCGTTCCGGCTGCTCGCGCGGGAGCTGCACCCCGACGTCTCCGACCACCCGGAGGCGGAGGAACGCTTTCGCGAGGCGGCCGAGGCGTACGAGGTGCTCTCGAAGCGCGAGACGCGCGAGCTCTACGACCGCTACGGCCACGAAGGGCTCCGGACCGGCGGGTTCCGGCCCACCGACTTCGACTTCTCGAGCCTGGGCGACATCTTCTCGGTCTTCTTCGGCGAGGACATCTTCGGCGCCGGGATGGCTGGGCGCCGCGCCGGGCGCGGGCGCGACATCGTGGTCGACACCGAGATCGAGCTCGTCGAAGCGGCCGAGGGTGTCACGCGTGCCGTTTCGGTTCCCGTGACGGTCCCCTGCAAGACCTGCGAGGGCTCGGGCGCCGAGCCCGGAACCCAGCCCGAGACGTGCACGCGCTGCGGCGGCAGCGGGCGTCTTCAGTCCGTCTCGTCCTCCATCTTCGGCCAGTTCGTCCGCACGCAGGCGTGCCCGACCTGCGGCGGGACCGGGCACATAATCCCGACCCCGTGCCACGTGTGCCGCGGAGCCGGGCGCGTGACGGAGGAGCGGTCGATCGAGGTCGAGATCCCGCCGGGAATCCACGACGGCCAGCGAATCCGCCTGTCCGGCGAGGGCGACTCCGGCGTTCAGGGCGGCCGCGCGGGCGACCTCTACGTCCTCGTCCGCGTGCGACCGGACCCGCGGTTCGTGCGCGATGGAAACGACGTCGTCTCGACCGTCGACCTCACGATGACCCAGGCTGCGCTCGGTACGAGCGTCCCCGTCCCCACGCTCGACGGTGAGGCCGAGCTCGAGTTCCGGCCGGGGACGCAGCCGGGCGAGATCCGCACGCTGCGCGGGAAGGGGATGCCGGTTCTCCAGGGCTTCGGCCGCGGTGACCACCGCGTCCTCGTGAACGTGGCCGTGCCGCGCCACCTGACCGACGCCCAGCGCCGCCTCCTCGAGGAGTTCGAGCAGGGCGCGAACGACGAGACCTACCGTCCGGGACGAGGGGTTCTTCGAGAAGATCCGGGCCGCGTTCCGCTGAGGGGAGGCCGACTCCGCCGAGTAGCGGTGCGCGTCGACCCAGCGCGCGCCGAGGAGGCACGGGCGCTCATGCTGACGCTCGTCCCGGAGGGGTTCGAGGAGGCGGACGCGGCCGGAGCGACCGACCTCGTTGCGTACGCCGACGCCGCCGGCGAGGCTCGGATCCGCGAGGTCTTCGACCACGTCGAGGCGGTCGACGTCGCGCCCGGCTGGGAGGACGCGTGGCGCACGTTCCATCGGCCCGTGCGCGTCGGCCCTCTCTGGATCGGCCCGCCCTGGGCGCAGGTCGACGCGGCGTCGCTCGCCGTGGTGATCGACCCCGGTCGCGCGTTCGGCACCGGGGCCCACGCGACGACCCGGCTCTGCCTCGAGCTCCTGCTCGACCTGCCCCGCGGCTCGCTCGTCGACCTCGGGTGCGGGTCCGGCGTCCTCGCGATCGCCGCCGCGAAGCTCGGGTTCTCGCCGGTCACCGCGCTCGACTCCGATCCGCTCGCCGTCGAGGCGACGCGCGCGAATGCGGTCGCAAACGGGGTCACGGTGACGTCGAGCCGGGCCGACATCCGCGTCGACCCGATCCCCGACGCGGACGCGGCCCTCGCGAACATCGAGCGAGAGACCGTCGAGCTGATTGCGCAGCGCACCTCGCGCCGCCGCGCTCGTCACCTCCGGGCTACCTCACGCTGGATCGGCCCGCACTTCCGGGCTGGGTACACGAGGACCGGCGCGAAGCGGACGGCTGGGCCGCAGACCGCTGGGCGCGCCGGCGGGGAGGCGTAGGCCAATTCCCGCCGACCATCTCGCGTACGATCGCGCGCGATGACGACGTTCTCGATCGCCTTTCTCGGCTGCAAGGTCTCGCACACGGACGCGCAAGAGATTCGGGAGCGCCTCGTCGCCGACGGCCACGAGGAGGCGGACGCCGGCGACGATCGCGGTCGTGAACTCGTGCTGCGTGACGCACGAGGCGGTGCGGAAGTCCCGCCAGGCCGCGCGCCGCGCGGCACGCAGCGCGCGACGCGTCTACGTGACCGGGTGCGGCGCGAACCTCGCCGGCAGCGCCTTCGCCGGTCTTCCCCCGAACGTCACGGTCGTCCCGCTCCCGAGCGAGCGGACGCCGGCGTTCGTGTCGGGCGACGTCGGCGCCATCGCGTGCACCCGGCGGAGGTCGGGCTCGACCGCGTGCGCGCCTTCGTCAAGGTGCAGGACGGGTGCAGCTTCT
This sequence comes from uncultured Actinomycetes bacterium, assembly GCA_963824775.1. Classification (GTDB taxonomy): domain Bacteria; phylum Actinomycetota; class Thermoleophilia; order Gaiellales; family Gaiellaceae; genus CAWGQF01. Next base: position 433,146 of record CAWGQF010000012.1, on the reverse strand, counting down.
CCTGCGCCTTCTGCGTGATCCCGCAGGTGCGCGGCGCGACGAGGAGCCGCAATGCGGACGCGGTTCTCGCGGAGATCCGCCGCCGGGTCGCGCAGGGCCACCGCGAGGTCGTCCTCACCGGGATCAACCTCGGCTGCTACCGGGACCGCGGCGCCGGATTCGACCTCCCGCGTCTCATCCGGGAAGCGGGCGCGACGCCGGGTCTCGCGCGCCTTCGCCTCTCCTCGATCGAGGTGAACCACGTAAGCGACGCGCTTCTCGCGGCCATGCGGCGAGACGCCGAGCGTGTCGCCGCATCTGCACGTGCCGCTCCAGTCCGGTGACGACCGGGTCCTCCGCGCCATGAGACGCCGCTACGACGTCGCGACCTACCTGCGGCGGGTCGAGAAGGCGGAAGGCTTCAACCTGACGACGGACGTCATCGTCGGCTTTCCGGCCGAGGACGAGGAGGCTTTCCAGGAGAACGCTCCGCGCCGTCGAGGCGGCCGGCATCACGAAGGTGCACGTCTTCCCCTACTCGCCGCGCCCCGGAACCGCGACTGCGGACGCCGACACGGTCCCGCCTGCGATCAAGCGCGACCGGTCCGCGCGTCTGCGTGCGGCGTCGAGAGGCTGCCTGCCTGCGGCGCTGGGCCGGCAAGGTGGGGCGCGAGGACATCGTCCTCGTCGACCGCCCCGGGCGCGGGTACGGCGACGATTACACTCCCTGGCTCGCGGACGGCCCGCTCGGCGAGCTCGTTCGGGTGCGGGGGCAGCGCATCGTGGAGGAGGGAGTGATCGGTGTCGCGGCCTGACTGCCTGTTCTGCCGGCTCGTCGCGAGAGGGCGAGCACGTTCGCAAGGGCGAAGGTTTCGTCGCGCTGCGCGACATCGACCCGAAGGCGCCGGTGCACCTGCTCGTGCTGCCCGAGCGCCACGTCGACTCGTTCCGCGAGGTCGACGAGTTCCCCGCCGACGAGGCCAAGCGGATGCTCGAGTTCGTCGCCGCCACCGCGCGCGAGGCGGGACTCGAGGATTACCGCGTCGTCGTCAACGTCGGGGAGGGCGGCGGCCAGTCGGTCTTCCACCTCCACTGGCACATCCTCGGCGGGCGACGCGCTCGGCGGATTCGAGTGATGCTGATTCGCCGCGTCGAGGACGAGCTCAAGGACGCCATGCGCGCCCGTGACTCGGAGCGCGCGGGCACGCTCCGGCTCACGCTCGCCGCGCTCCGCTCCGCGGAAAAGGATCTCCAGCGGCCGCTCGACGAGAGCGAGGAGCTCCAGGTGCTCCAGCGTGAGCGCAAGCGCCGCACAGAGGCCGCCGACGCGTTCAAGAGCGCCGGCCGGGAAGAGCAGGCCGAGGCCGAGGTGCGCGAGCTCGCCGTGATCCAGGAGTTCATGCCGGAGCCGATCGGCGAAGAGGAGCTCGAAGAGATCGTCGACGACGCGATCGCCGAGACCGGCGCGACTTCATTGCGCGACCTCGGACGCGTGATGGCGGACGTGATGCCGCAGGTCGCTGGACGCGCCGACGGCTCGAGCGTCAGCCGCCTGGTCCGCGAGAAGCTCGCTTAACAGCCGGAGGCGCCCTGTGGCGCCTCCGGCTGTAGGACTGCGGTGGGCTCTAGCGGGTGCGGCCGGTCAGCGCCGCTCCTCCGGTGCCCTGGCCGCCGCCCCTTCTCGGCGCGGCTGCGATCGTCCGCGTCGTTCGGCAGCCGAGCATGTTGAAGGTGTCCCGGGTGCCCGCCGAGAACGTGCCGGCCCGCGCGGGCCGGACGGCGAAGATCGCCTCGCCCTTCGTGTTGGTCATCTTCGAGGTCCGGATCCCCGGGCCCCTCAGGTTGACCCTCGTCTGCACGACCGGCTGGCCGAGCACCCGCATGCGGACCGTCACGTTCGTCGTGCGCCTCGCACGCAGCCGCTGACCGATCACCGTGGCGCGGCAGCGGAGCACGTTCTCCTGGGTCTGAGGGTTGAAACGCGGCAGGTTCCAGGCCCACGAGCGCCACGGGACGTTCAGGTGGAACGTCTCGAAGCCGCGCTGCCCTCCCGTGGGCGTGCCTGCGGCCTGGCCGCCGTCGTTCGTGTAGATGACGTCGTTGTACCAGTACGTCGTCCACGTGTACGTCTGGTTCGTGTCGCCCGGAGCCGTGGGTTCGTACTCGAAGTAGGCGATCTCGGTCGGGGAGGGAAGCCTCGTCCAGTCGATGACGCTCGTGCCGCCCGTGTACCACGAGGTCGGGAGAACAAGCTTCCCGTTGATCGGCACGAAGTTCATGAGGTGCGCCGTGCAGACCTGCCCGATCGGCGTGCTCGGCTGAGGCCGCGGGATCTTGAACGACGAGAGCGGGCCCGAGAGGTCGGCCAACCGGTAGAGCCAGAACGCGCCGCGGCTGGCCGGGTCGCTCGACTCGCACTCGGGCGTCCCGCCGCCGCCCGCCTCATCCCCGAAGACGACGTACTTGCCGTCCCACGTGAAGGTCGCGCTGTGCCAGAGACACAGGGGGTTGGCGGTGGTGGGCGCCGTCCGGGCGCAGTTGTCGATCGCCGGGAGGGAAAGCCGCTGCGTGATGACCGGGTTGGCGGGGTTCGAGATGTCCATGATCACGCCCTCGGTCAAGCAGGCGCCCGCGGCGATCTCGAGCTCCAGAAAGACCTGGATGTCGTGGCAGCCCTTGTAGCCGGGCACGCCGGTGAAATTGCCTGTGAGCCCAAGCTGCACCTCGGCGATCACGCTTGCCGTCTGCGGGGCGAGCAGGGGGACGGAGACGATGGAGATCTTGTCGTGGCCCTGGCTCCCGTCGGGGCGCAACCGCTCACAGGTGTTGCCGTAGGCCGTCGGGGTCGAGGAGATTGCCGAGGCGGGGTAGACGCCGATGTAGAGCAGCAGCCGGTTGTTCTCGAGGTCCGGCACGAGCGTGTGCGTGTGCGAGCCGCAGTCCGTCGCGACGCTTGCGATCTGCCTGGGCGCGGCCGGGTTCGAGACGTCGAAGATGTCGACGCCCTCCCAGCCGCTGGCCGCGGCCTGGCGCGTCGCGCAACTCGGGCTCGTCTGCGGCGTGTCGACCGAGCGGAAGACGAGCCGGTTCTCCCAGACGGAGATGTCGCCCTGGCTCGAGCCGCCCGGCGCGCCGGCGCAGACGAAGTTGCTCAGCACCACGGGCGCGGCCGGATTCGAGGTGTCGAAGATCTTGAAGCCGCTGTAGTTCCCGCTGTAGGCGCGGTCCCCCCAGAACGCGAGGTCGGAGTGTCTGACCGCCGACGTGGTCGGGGTGCTCGAGAGGAGCGTGAGGCCGCTCGAGCGCACCTGCGCCGCCGCCGGCCCGGGCAGCACGAGGACCGCACCGAGAGTGAGCGGGAGCGCGAGGCGAACGAGGTGTCGCATGGGCATGGTTCCTCCCTGCAGGTATCGCTGGCGGCGCGATCGTATCGAGCGATGCCTCCGTTTGGCAATGAACGTGGCCAAGCGCCCGTCGCGCCGGTCGGAACGCGGCAACCCCGCATCTACACTTTGATCTGTTGCAAGAAGTTCTCTCGGTCTCCAACGAGGTCGCCGCCGAGCTCGCGACCGTCGACGACGGCGTCCTCTCCCGGCTGCGCGATCGCCTCGGCTGCACCGTCCTCCTGCGGGCAACCGGCTGACGCTCGAAGGCGACGACGAGAACGTCGGCGAGGCCCGGCGCCGTCATCGACGAGCTCGTCGAGCTCGTCGAGGGCGGGCATGCGATCGGGGCGGGCACGGTGGACGCAGTCCTCGCCGCGCTCGACCAGAGTCGAGGACCTGCGCGACGTCTTCGAGGACGTCGTCTGGCGCCACCGCGGGCAGAAGATCACGCCGAAGACGGTGAACCAGAAGCGCTACGTGGACGCGATCCGGAGCTCGACGATCACGTTCGGGATCGGCCCGGCCGGCACGGGCAAGACCTACCTCGCGATCGCCCTCGCCGTGGCCGCGCTCGCCGAGCGCAGCGTGAACCGGATCATCCTCACGCGGCCTGCGGTCGAGGCCGGCGAACGGCTCGGCTTCCTGCCCGGCGACCTGCTCGCGAAGGTCGACCCGTACCTGCGCCCGCTCTACGACGCGCTCTACGACATGCTCGACGCCGACCGTGTCAGCGGCTACATGGAGCGCGGGACGATCGAGGTCGCGCCGCTCGCCTTCATGCGCGGACGGACGCTGAACGACTCGTTCGTGATCCTCGACGAGGCGCAGAACACGACGCCCGAGCAGATGCACATGTTCCTGACGCGCCTCGGATTCGGCTCGAAGATCGTCGTCACCGGCGACGTGACACAGATCGACCTCCCCCGCGAGCAGGCGTCCGGGCTCGTCCGCGTGCGCGAGATCCTGCGCCACGTCGACGGGATCGAGTTCGTCGAGCTGGGCAACCAGGACGTCGTCCGGCACGTGCTCGTCCAGCGGATCGTCGAGGCCTACAAGCGGCACTCCGAGAGCGGCACGGGACGGACGCCCGGACCGTGATCGCGGTCGAGCTCGAGAACCGGAGCGGCGCAGGCCGTCGACGAGGCGGCCGTCGGGCGCTCTGCCGCGAGACGCTCGCGGCGGAAGGGATCGACGAGGGCGATCTCGGGCGTCGCGTTCGTCGGGCCCGGACGAGATCCGCGCGCTCAAGCGCGAGCACCTCGACGTCGACGAGACCACCGACGTCCTCTCGTTCCCGATCGACCGCCGTGACCCCGCTCCCCGAAGGCGTGCCGCGCCAGCTCGGCGACGTCGTCCTCTGCCCGCAGGTCGTCGGCGACGCGTGGCGCCCGCCGCTCGTCCACGGGCTGCTCCACCTGCTCGGCTACGACCACGGCGACGAGATGGTCCGCCGCGAGCGAGGAGCTGGTCCGATGACCGTGCAGCGCCCCGAGCCACGTCCCGCCGAGCGCGAGCCCGAGCACGGCCCCGAGCCGCCGCCCGACCTCGGTCTGCCCAGCCTGACGACGAAGCACCGCCCGCACTCGCTCCTCGCTCAGCTTCAACTACGCGATCGAGGGCGTCATCCACGTCCTGCGTCGGCGAGCGGAACATGCGCGTCCACTTCGCGCTCGCGACGGCGGTGCTCGTGCTCGCGTTCGCCTACGACGTGACGCGCGTCGAGCTCATGGCGCTCCTGATCGCGATCTCGTTCGTGCTCATGGCCGAGATGATCAACACGGCGATCGAGGAGATGATCGACGTGTCCACGTCGACCTACGACCCGCGCGCGAAGATCGCGAAGGACGTGGCCGCGGGCGCCGTGCTCGTCTCCTCGGTCGTCGCCGCGACGATCGGCTACCTCGTCTTCGTCGACCGCATCCGGTCGCCCACCTACCACCTCGTGAACGAGGTGCGGCGATTCCGGCCAACCTGACCATCATCGCCCTCGCCCTCACCGTCATCGCCGTGATCACGGTCAAGGCGATCACCGGCCGCGGCACCCCGCTCCGCGGTGGGCTGCCGTCGGGCCATGCCGCGATCGCGTTCGGCGCCTGGATGGCGATCACGCTCGTCTCCGCCGACTTCCAGCACCGCGTCCTCATCTCGACGCTCGCGTTCCTCATGGCATTCCTCGTCGCCCAGACGCGGGTCGAGTCGGGCATCCACTCGCCGCTCGAGGTCGCCTTCGGCGGCGTGCTCGGGACGCTCGTCACGCTCATCCTCTTCCAGACGCTGACGTGACCGACCGCGAGCTGCTACGAGGCAGGCGGTCGCCGCGACCGGGTCGGCCTACGCGCCGTACTCGCAGTTCCACGTCGGCGCCGCGCTCCTCCTCCGCGACGGCCGCGTCGTCACGGGCGTCAACGTCGAGAACGCTGCCTATCCGCTCGGGATCTGCGCCGAGCGCTGCGGCCTCGCGCGCGCCGTCGCAGAGGGCGTCCGCCCGGGCGACGTCGAGGCGATCGCGATCACCGCGTCGCCCTGCGGCGGCTGCCGCCAGTGGCTGCTCGAGTTCGGCCTCGACCGCGTCGTCTTCATGCACGAGGGCGAGCTCCTGTCGCGCACGCCGGGCGAGCTCCTGCCGGATTCCTTCATTCTCGAGTGAGGAGCGGCTTCGTCGCGGTCGCCGGCCGGCCGAACGTCGGCAAGTCGACGCTCGTGAACGCGCTCTGCGGCGGCAAGGTGGCGATCGTCTCGGACAAGCCGCAGACGACGAGGCGCCGATCGCGGGCGTCGTGAACGGTGAGGGCTACCAGCTCGTCCTCGTCGGACCTGCCCGGGTTCCAGCGCCCGCGCGATCCGCTCACCGAGCGCATGCAGCGCACCGTCGACCAATCGTTCGCCGACGTGGACGGGATCCTCTTCGTGCTCGCAGCCGACGAGCGATCGGCGCCGGCGACCGCTTCATCGCCGAGCGCGTCTTCGGCGGCTCCGCGCCCGTCGTGATCGCGCTGAACAAGGTCGACCGCCTGACGCCGGCCCGGATCGCGGCGCAGATCGCGGAGGCGTCGGCGCTCGGCGACTTCCACGCGCTCCATCCCGTGAGCGCGCAAGACGGGCGACGGCGATCGCGCGCTGCGCGAGGAGCTCGCGGCGCTACTCCCTGAGGGCCCCGCCTACTTCCCCGAAGGTGAGCTCACCGACCTCCCGCTCGAGGCCCGGATCGCCGAGCTCGTCCGCGAGCAGGCGCTCGCGCTGACGCGCGAGGAGGTGCCGCACGCGGTCACGGTCGAGGTGGAGGAGATCGAGGACGCCCGCGTACGGGCGATCGTCTACGTCGAGACAGACTCCCAAAAGGGGATTGTCGTCGGCAAGAGCGGCACATATGATCCGAGAGATCGGCTCTCGGGCCAGACCGGAGATCGAGCTCTTGCTCGGGGGGCCGGTCTTCCTCGAGCTGACGGTGAAGGTGCGCCCGCGGTGGCGCCGAGACGAGGCAATGCTCGAACGCCTCGGAATCTAGAGGGGAGTTGCAGCGGCTGGTGCTCGACGCAAGACGGGTTCGAAGACCGACTTCGAAGCTACCTGCTCGAAAGCTCCGAAGAGGCGCGCGAGGTGCGTGTCGGCGAGAAGGAGCTGAGCGAGCATGCAGCGATCGTGGCCCGGTACGCAGACCTCTTCACGCGCGAGCAGTTCGCCGCGCTCAGTGACGAGGTAGAGGGCGCAGCGGGCGACGACCGTGAGCGGCTCGTCCGGCTGGCGGAGGCCTGCGAGGGCGGGCTCGTCGTCGCTCGAGCTCGCCGAGGACTACGACGCGCTGCAGAACGCGATCCTCGCTGAGCGCGTCGAGTTTCGCGGCGAGGAGCTTCCGCTCCGGGCGGCCCAGGCGAAGGTGGCCGTGCTCGACGACTACGCCGGCCGCGAGGAGCTCGGGCGGACTCGCGGCGGACGCATCGGCCGGCTTCAACGACGACCGTCTCGACCTCATGCGCCGCGGCGAGGCGCTCGAGGCCGAGCTGACCGGCGATCCCGACCCGGTGCATCGGAGCGCCGAGCTCAAGGGGATCGACCTCCGCGCGCTCGAGGGCGCGCTGGCCGAGGCTGCGCGTCGGCAGGAGCCGGCGTCGGGCAGAGCTTCGCGAGCGGCTGGGCCGATCGCCTCCTCGGTGAAGACCGGGAGGCCGAGCCGTCCTCGTACCACGTGTCGTACCTCCGCCGGATGTCGCCGCTCGCCGACGTGTACACGGAGGAGCGCGCAGTCCCCGTGTCCCTCGACACGCTCGCGCGGCTCGGCTTCGACCTCGCGGCGCAGTCGAGCATCAAGCTCGATCTGGACGACCGGCCGCAGAAGAACCCGCGCGCGTGCGTGATCGCCTCCGATCCGCCGCACCTCGTCCACCTGATCACACGCGCGCAGGGCGGTCTGCACGACTATCAGGCGCTCCTTCACGAGGCCGGCCACGCGCTGCACTACGCGGGATGCGACCCCTCGCTTCCGTACGCGTTCCGCCGCCTCTCCCGCGACCACGCGCTGACGGAGATCTACTCGTTCCTCCTCGAGTCGGTGACGCGGGAGGCGTTCTGGCACGCGGAGCACTTCGCGCTCGACCATTCGGAGGCATCCGACCGAGCGGAGGGCACACGCTTCCTCGAGGTGCTGCTCTTCAGACGCTATGCGGCAAAGCTCGCGTACGAGCTGGAGCTCTGGGCCGACTTCGAGAACGCGCCCGAATACGCTCCGGCCTACGCCGAGCGGCTCCGGGCGGCGATCGGCTTCCGCTACCGGCCGGACAACTACCTCGCCGACCTGGACGAAGGGTTCTACTCGGCCGACTACCTGCGGGCCTGGATCCGGACCGCCCAGCTCCGGTCCTACCTCCGCGACTCGATCGGCACGGACTGGTGGGAGCGACCCGAGACGGGCGCGTTCCTCCGCGAGCTCTTCCGCGAGGGCACGAAGCCCTCGAGCGAGGAGGTCGCGAAGCGGATCGGCTTCGACCCGCTCGACACGGGCCCGCTCATCGACGAGCTGGTCGTCGCCGGCTGAGCGGTCTCGCGAGCCCCCGCGTCCGGGCGGCGCTCCCTACGCGCTGCCCGAGATTGGCACACACTTGTGACGATCGCGTGTGCCACGCGTGCGGATTTCCTCGCTAGCGTTCCGAGTGGGAGCCGCCGTCCCCCGTTGGGGGCGCGCGCGCGTGATTAAGTCGGGTCGCCGACGGTCGCCGGGCGAAGCCTCGGCTCGCGCCAGGGGCGCCGGCAAGGGCGGGCGGCGTGCCCGGGCTACACTCTCCGCATGGCGCAGGCGCCCGCTCTGCCACGGGGGTTCGAGCTTCCGCTCGAGCCGCGACTGCCTCGGATCGGCTCGATCGACCAGGTTGCGGTCGAGGAGCGCGCGGCGTCGCTCGCCCGCCGTTCGATCAAGCGCGAGTCGAAGCTCTTCGCGCTCGACCTCGCCGTCCGGATGATGGACTTGACGACGCTCGAGGGCGCCGACACGCCCGGCAAGGTCGCCGCGCTCGCCTCGAAGGCGATCCGCCCCGACCCGGCCGATCCGACCGTGCCCTCGGTCGCGGCCGTCTGCATCTATCCGGATCTGATCCCCGTCGCGCGCGAGAAGACCGCGGGCTCGGACGTCGCGATCGCCGCGGTCGCGACCGCGTTCCCCTCGGGCCGCTCGCCGCTCGACCTCAAGGTCGAGGAGGCGGGGCGCGCCGCCGCGGCCGGCGCCGACGAGATCGACATGGTGATCGACCGCGGCGCGCTCCTCTCGGGCAGCTACGCGAAGGTCTACGAGGAGGTCCGACAGGTCAAGGAGGCGGTCGGCGACGCGCACCTCAAGGTCATCCTCGAGACGGGCGAGCTCGGCACGTACGACAACGTCCGCCGTGCGAGCCTTCTCGCCGTAGCCGGCGGCGCGGACTTCATCAAGACGTCGACCGGGAAGATTCAGCCGGCCGCGACCCTGCCGGTGACGCTGGTCATGCTCGAAGCGGTCCGCGACGTCTACGACGAGACCGGGAGGAAGATCGGGGTCAAGCCTGCCGGCGGCATCCGCAACGCCAAGCAGGCCGTGCAGTACCTCGTCGTGGTAAACGAGACGCTCGGCCCGGAGTGGCTCACGCCCGACCTCTTCCGCTTCGGCGCGTCCTCGCTTCTGAACGACGTGCTACTTCAGATCCGGAAGCAGAAGACCGGCGCCTACCAGAGCCCGGACTACTTCACGCTGGACTAGATTCCCTCTTCGCTCTCCGGACGACGGTCTACCATCGGTGGACGATTCGTCCGGCCCTGATCCTGACCGCGCTCACGCCGCTCGCGATCCTGTGTCCGGGAAACGCGGGCGATGCGGCGGCGGCCACCATCCACGTCCGAGACACACGGCAATTCGACGACGCGGTCGCGCGGCTCCGGACCGCCGGCGGCACGATCGTCCTGCACGGAGCCCGTTACGACGAACTCGTGGTCGGCCCGCGTGGCTCGCGGAGGCTGACGATTCGGGCCACGCCCGGCGCGTCGGTGGGGCGTGTCCGGCTGCTGCGGACGCGCGGCGTGAAGTTCGTCGGGCTTCGACTCAGACCTCGCCTCGCGGACGCGGGGTTCGAGGTCGTCCAGTCCGTGGGAATCCGGATCGAGCGTGCGCTCGTCACGGCCGTTGGGACTCGCCTGACCTCGAACATCCTGCTCCGGCGCTCGCGCGGCGTCACCATCCTGCGGAGCAGGTTCTCGCATTGCGGGGACGTGGGCCCCTGCATTCTCACCGGCTGGAGCAGCCACCTGAGGATTCTCGAGAACCGCTTCCACGACTGCCTCGGCTGCGACTTCGTCCGAGGGAACTTCGGCAGGGACGTGCTCATTCGCTCGAACACGTTCGACCGGTCGCTCCGTGGGCGTTGCGGGCGCGGCCCCGACTGCGGCCACCAGGACCTGATCGAGTTTCACCAGGGGAAAGGGCTCGTCATCGAGCGCAATCGCTTCGGCGTCTACCAGCTCCCGGGCGGCGGACAGGTGTCGCTCTTCGGCCCGGTCGACGACGTCGTGATTCGCAACAACGTCTTCCTCCGGACTGATCGTCGTGCGCCCGGCGTCGTCGCGCACATCGGCATCAATCTCGGCGGCTACGCAGGGCTCCCGAAGCGCGTCGTGATCCAGCACAACACGATCCTCTCCGGCAAGCTTCGTCGCGGGAGGAACTTCGCGACCTCGGTGCGGATCAAGGCGAGCTTCGCGTTCATCCCGCGCGACCGACGGCCGGTCGTCGCGAACAACGTCATTCACCTCGCGCTCACACGTCGGGTCTTCTGCCGAGTCGCGCGCCTGTCCGCCCGCAACGTGATCGAGCGGGGCGAGGCTTGCTCGTCGAGCGACGTCGTCGGAGACCCAGGGCTGGACGGAAGCGGGCGGCCGACGGCCGGCTCGACGCTCACGATCGACCGTGCGCTGCAGCCGTGGACGACCCGCTACGACGTCCGCGGCGTCCGGCGGGATGGAAGGCCGGACATCGGCGCGTACGAGTACAGACCGGCGGTTCCGTAACTGGTACGCTCGCCGCACGGCGAGTCTCGCGCCGAACCTCCGTCCCGGTGCTCACGCCGCCGGCCAGGGAGGCAAAGGGGGCCCGTGCCCTCGAGACGCAGGAGCTCTTCACCCGGGCCGCGGCTCGGGAGCGTGGGTCCCGTTCCGCCGGCCGGTGAGGAGACGACGATGACGGAGCGGAAGTCCTTCAAGCGGCGGGTCCGGGACCCGCATCGAGAAGACGGGCGAGCGCTACACGGCTGCGCGGCGGCACGTGGCCGATTCGGAGCCGGCGGAGGAAGCCGCCGAGCCGGCGGGCGGCGGGCGGATCGGCGACGAGGCGGTCCAGGAGCGCACGGGGAAGACCCGAGACGAGTGGTTCGCCATCCTCGACCGCTGGGGCGGCGCGGAGCGGCCTCACGGGGAGATCGCTCGCTACCTGAACGCCGAACACGGCGTTCCGGGCTGGTGGGCGCAGATGGTGACGGTCGAGTACGAGCGCGCCCGCGGCTTCCGCGCGAAGCACGAGCGTTCCGACGGGTTCTCGGTGAGCGCCACGAAGACGGTTGCTGTCCCGGTCGATCGCCTCTACGCCGCGTTCATGGAGCTCGGTGACGTCGAGCTCGATCTGCGCACTGCGCAACCAGGCAAGACCGCCCGCTTCGACGCGGACGGCGGGCGGACGCGCGTGCACGCGTACTTCTCGGCCAAGGGCGAGGCGAAGAGCGCGGTGACCGTGCAGCTGGAGAAGCTCGCGGACGCGGAGGAGGCGGCGCGGAAGCAGGCTGCCTGGCGCGATCGCCTGGCACGCCTGAAGGACGCGCTGGAGACGGAGGCGTAGCATGGCCGCGTGGTCGACCATGTGATCCTCGACGTCCGGAGACTGGCCGAATCGAAGGCGTTCTACGAGCAGGCCTTCGAGCCGCTCGGCTACCTGGTCGCGATGGAGTTCGGCAACCGCTGCGCGTTCGGGGACGCGAGCGGCAAGCCGGTGTTCTGGATCGTGGAGCGCGGCGACGAGGGCGCCCGGGGCGTCCACGTCGCCGTCGCGGCCGAGAACGAAGCCGCCGTCGATGCGTTCCACCGATCCGCGCTCGAGGCGGGCGGGCGGAACAACGGTGAGCCGGGGCCGCGCCCGCAGTACCACCCGAGCTACTACGGCGCCTTCGTCCTCGACCCGGACGGCAACAACATCGAGGCCGTCTTCCACGGCGCGGTCTTCTAGCCGGTCGCGCCCCGACGCCCGGCGGGGAAGGAGGCGCGGCGGGTGCGGGGTACGATAGGGAAGCCCTTGAGCGACGACGCCCGCCCGGATCAGACCGCAGACGGCAAGGAGGACGCCGCCCCCGCGCCTCGCCAGGACCGCTCGCCGGTTCCGTCGGCGTTCGACTACGCACCCGCGCCTGAGGCGCGCGACATCGTCCGCCTCGAGGACCGCTACGGCCTCTTCGTGGGCGGCGAGTGGGTCGAGCCGCACTCGGGCGAGTTCCAGCCGTCGATCAGCCCGGCGACGGAGGAGCCGCTTGCTGAGGTTGCGTACGGCGACGCCCAGGACGTCGACGCCGCGGTGAAGGCGGCGCGAGACGCGTTCGAGAACGGCTGGTCCGACCTCGAGCCGAGCGAGCGCGCGAAGTACCTCTACCGGATCGCGCGGATCCTGCAGGAGCGCTCGCGCGAGTTCGCGGTGCTCGAGTCGCTCGACGGCGGGAAGCCGATCAAGGAGTCGCGCGACGTCGACCTGCCGCTCGCGGCCGCGCACTTCTTCTACTACGCAGGTTGGGCCGACAAGCTCGAGTACGCCTTCCCCAACCGGCGGCCGCGGCCGCTCGGCGTCGCGGCGCAGGTGATCCCGTGGAACTTCCCGCTCCTCATGCTCTCGTGGAAGATCGCGCCGGCGCTCGCGGCCGGGAACACGGTCGTCCTGAAGCCGGCGGAGACGACGCCCCTCACGGCGCTCCTCTTCGCCGACGTCCTGCGGCAGGCCGGCCTGCCGCCGGGCGTCGTGAACATCGTCACGGGCGACGGCCGAGCGGGCGCCGAGCTCGTCAAGCACCCCGACGTGGACAAGGTCGCGTTCACGGGCTCGACCGATGTCGGCAAGGAGATCCAGCGTGCTGTCGCCGGAACGGACAAGCGCCTCACGCTGGAGCTCGGCGGAAAGGCCGCGAACATCATCTTCGACGACGCCTCGCTCGATCAGGCGGTCGAGGGGATCGTGAACGGGATCTACTTCAACCAGGGCCACGTCTGCTGCGCGGGCTCGCGGCTCCTCGTCCAGGAGTCGATCTACGAGCGACGATCGTGGCCAAGCTCAAGCGGCGCATGGCGACGCTCCGCGTCGGCGACCCGCTCGACAAGAACACGGACGTCGGTGCCATCAACTCGAAGCAGCAGCTCGACCGGATCGAGGAGCTCGTCGAGAGCGGGGAGGAGGAGGGCGCCGAGATCTACCAGCCGCCGTGCCGCCTGCCCGAGAAGGGCTGGTTGTTCCCGCCGACCGTCTTCACGTCGGTCGCGCAGAGCTACCGGATCGCGCAGGAGGAGATCTTCGGGCCCGTGCTCTCGGTGCTCACCTTCCGCACGCCGGACGAGGCGGTCGAGAAGGCGAACAACACCCCTACGGGCTCTCGGCCGGCGTCTGGACGGAGAAGGGCTCGCGGATCCTCTGGATGGCGCAGCGGCTCCGGGCGGGCGTCGTGTGGGCGAACACGTACAACCGCTTCGATCCCGCGTCGCCGTTCGGCGGCTACAAGGAGTCTGGCTTCGGCCGCGAGGGCGGCCTCCACGGCCTCGAGGCGTACACTGAGGTTCGAATGACGAGCCGCCTCCCGGTCGCGAAGACCTACAAGCTCTACGTCGGACGGGACGTTCCCCCGCTCCGAATCCGGCCGCACGTACGAGGTCGAGGGGGCAAACGTCGCCCGCGCGCTCCCGGAAGGACGTCCGCGACGCCGTCCGTGCCGCCCGCGGCGCATTCTCCGAAGTGGGCCGGGCTGACCGCGTACAACCGCGGCCAGGTGCTCTACCGCATCGCCGAGATGATGGAGGGCCGGCGCGCCCAGTTCGTGGAGCTCGCGGCGGACGAGGCCGAGGTCGACGAGGCGATCGATCGCTGGATCTGGTACGCGGGCTGGGCCGACAAGCTCGGGCAGGTCGCTCGGCGCGTCGAACCCCGTCGCGGGCCCGTACTTCAACTTCACGATCCCCGAGCCGACGGGCGTGGCAGGGATCGTCGCGCCGGAGAGCCGCCGCTCGGCGGGCTCGTACGCGGCTCGCACCCGCGCTCGTCGGGCGGAACGTCGCGGTCGTGCTCGCCTCGGAGCGCCGCCCGCTCGCCGCGATCACGCTCGCCGAGGTGCTGGCGACGTCCGACGTCCCGGGCGGGGCCGTCAACATCCTCACCGGGCAGAAGGACGAGCTCGCGACCGGTGCTCGCCGTCGCACATGGACGTGAACGCCATCGATCTCGCCGGCGTCGAGGGCGACCGCGCGGAGCTCGAGCGGCTCGCGGCCGAGAACGTGAAGCGGGTCGTCCGGAACGGCGACGGGCCACTCGCCCTGGCATGCCGCCGCGTTCCTCGAGCTGAAGACCGTCTGGCACCCGATCGGCGTGTGAGCCGCTTCAGCCAGGCCATCTCCGAGGGAGACGGGATCTCCGTCATCCCCGCGCTCGGACGGGCAGACGTCGCCGCGCTCGCCGCGGCGGCCGAGGCTGCCGGAGCGGAGGCGATCGCCGTCGGGACGGCCGCGGAGGCGGAGGCGGCCCGGGCGGTCGTCGGCCTGCCGGTGCTCGTGCGTCAGCCGGTGCGCGACGGCGCGGTCGTCGAACGCCGCCGCGCGTCGGGCGCCGACGCCTTCGTGCTCGTCTACCAGGATCTCGCGGACGAGGACTCGCTCCTCGAGGAGCTGCATGAGGACGGGCTCGCGCTCGCCCTCGACTGCGCCCGTCGACGTCCGCGACGAGGAGGAGCTCGAGGATGCGCTCGAGCGGATCGATCCGGACATCCTCCTGATCTCGCGGGGCGAGGGGAGCGACGAGGAGGAGCTTGAGCGGACGCTCGACCTCCTACCCGACGTGCCGGCGGGGAAGCTCGTCGTCGCCGAGAGCGGCATCCTCTCGCGCGAGCAGGTGCTCGCACTCGAGCGTGCGGGGGTCGACGGCCTCGTCGTGCGCAATCTCGCCGAGGCACCGGACTTCTCGCGCACGGTCGGCGAGCTCGCCGGCTCCTGATGGGCGTGACCGACGCGGCCGCGGGTCGCCCTGCCGAGGCGGCCCGGGAGCGCGCAGACCGCTCTGAGCGGGTCGAGTCGGTCGCGGTCGGCGCCGCCGTCTTCCTCTCGGGCGCCGTCCTCCTGGGGGTCGAGATCGCGGCGAGCCGTGTCCTCGCGCCGTTCTTCGGGAACTCGCTCTTCGTCTGGGGCGCTCTCATCGGGGTCGTCCTCACGGGCCTCTCGCTCGGCTACTGGCTCGGCGGCGCGCTCGCCGACCGGGTGCCTCCGACCCCGCTCCTGATCGGCGTGATCTCGCTCGGCGCGCTTGCCGTCCTCTCGGTCCCGCTCGTCGATGAGCCGGTGCTCGAGGCGATCGTCGAGTGGGATCCTGGCCCCCGCCTGAACCCGCTCCTCGCCGCGGTCGTCCTCTTCGGGCCCTTGAGCGTCGTGCTCGCGGCGGTCACGCCCATCGCCGTGCGCCTGCGGGCCCGTTCGCTCGCGCGGGTCGGCCGGACGGCGGGCCGGCTCTTCTCGGTCTCCACCGCCGGGTCGATCGCAGGGACCTTCGCGACGGCGTTCTTCCTCATCCCCGAGGTCGGCGTGGAGCAGCTGTTCGAGATCGGGGCGGCGACGCTCTTCGTGGCGGCCGCCATCCTCGCGTTCCTCGATAGGCGCCTTGCAGCGCTCGCCGTCGTCGTTGCGGCCGCGTGCGGCGCGGGCTGGCTCGCTGCGACACACGAGCCGCAGGCGGGCGCGACGCTCTCACGCGCCGCCGCGCAGAACTGGTCGCCCGTCTTCCGGCTTCGCGGCTACGGCTACCTGGACGCGAAGGACGCGCGTGTCGGCGTCGAGGACACGACCCTTCGCGTCCGCTTCGCCGAGGACACGCACTACCACCGGCTGGCGGTCGTCGACGACGAGACGACGCGCTACCTCCGCTTCGACGCGTCGCTCCAGAGCGCGATGTTCCTCGACGACCCCTACAGGACGCGCTTCGCCTACACGGACTTCTTCCACCTCGGCCTCGCGTACAACCCCGACGCGCGCGACGTCCTCTACGTCGGCCTCGGCGCCGGGTCGTCGCCGAAGCGAATGTGGCGCGATCACAAGGACGTCCAGATCCACGTCGTCGAGCTCGATCCGGTCGTCGTGGACGTTGGCTACCGCTACTTCGACGTGCCGCGAGACGCGCGCCTGCGCGTCGAGGTCGGCGACGGCAGGCAGTTCCTGACCCGCGAGGAGAAGCGCTGGGACGTGATCGTGGTCGACGCGTTCTTCGCGGACGCGATCCCGTTTCACCTCGTCACGCGCGAGTTCCTGGAGATCGTGCAGGAGCGGCTGGCGCCGGGAGGCGTCGTCGTCACAAACGCCATCGGAGCGCTCGAGGGCTCCGGCTCGCGCCTGTTCCGCTCGATCTACCGGACGTACCGAACCGTCTTCCCGACGGTGCTCGTCCATCCCGCGCTCGAGGAGGGCCAGGGCGGTGACGACGCGTATCGGAACCTGATCCTCGTCGCTACGGACGGCGCCGCCCCCGGCCGCGACTTCCTCGCGGACCGGTGGGCCGCGGTGCGCGAGGACATCCCGGCCACGCCGGACCTCGACCGGGCGATCCGCGACCGCCGCGACGATCCGATCCCAACCGAGGACGTACCGACCCTCACGGACGACTACGCCCCCACGGACGCCTTGCTGTTCCTCTTCCAGTAGGGGCCGGGCATGCCCGGCCCCGAGGGCCCGGCGTTCCTTAGCCGAAGAACGCGCGCGCGGTCTCGTACCAGTGGGGTGGCACCGTCTTCAGCTCGGCGACCGCGTCCCGGAGCGGGACGGCGACGATGTCGTCGCCCTGGAGCGCGGCCATGAGGCCGAAACGACGTTCGTGCACGAGGTCGGCGGCCTGGAGGCCGAAGCGCGTCGCGAGCACGCGGTCGCGCGGGGTGGGGGAGCCGCCGCGCTGGACGTGCCCGAGGACGGTCACGCGCGTCTCGTAGCCCGTGCGCTCCTCGATCTCGCGCGCGAGGGCATCGCCGACACCGCCCAGCCGCACGTGACCGAACTGGTCGGTCGCGGCGGGCTCCTGCGCGACCGCGCGCCGCTCGCCCGTGCCGAATGTGAGCTCGTATCCCTCGCTCACGACCACGATCGAGAAGTCCTTGCCGCGCTCGTGGCGCCTCTGGATCTCGTCACAGCACTGCTCGACGGTCATCGGCTGCTCGGGGATGAGGATGACGTCCGCCCCGCCGGCGATCCCGCTCGTAACCGCGATCCAGCCCGTGTGGCGGCCCATGACCTCGAGCACCATGACGCGGTTGTGCGACTCGGCCGTCGTGTGCAGCCGGTCGATCGCCTCGGTCGCGATGGAGACCGCGGTGTCGAAGCCGAACGTGTAGTCGGTCGCGGAGAGGTCGTTGTCGATCGTCTTCGGGACGCCGACGACCGGGAAGTCGTGCTCCTCGTGGAGGCGTGCGGCGACTCCGAGCGTGTCCTCGCCGCCGATCGCGACGAGCGCGTCCAGGCCCCCGGCCGCGAAGTTCTCGAGCACCCGCTCGACCCCGCCCTCGGTCCTGTACGGGTTCGTGCGCGACGTCCCGATGATCGTCCCGCCGCGGGGGAGGATCCCCGAGATCTCGCGGGGGCCGAGCGCCTCGAAGCGGCCGTCCACGAGGCCGCGCCAGCCTGCCCGGACGCCGACAACCTCGTACCCGCGCGCGAGCAACCGGCGCGTGACGGCACGGATGACGGCGTTCAGCCCGGGGCAGTCGCCGCCTCCCGTCAGGACTCCGACGCGCTCCAACGGGCTAACTTCGGCGTAGGGTAATCGTCTGTGCGGTCCACGGGAGAGGGACGGGTAGCGGAAGTCGAGATGCCGAAGGCGGGGATCGAACCCGCACGGGGCTGGGCCCCACTGGATTTTGAGTCCAGCGCGTCTGCCAGTTCCGCCACTTCGGCTGGTGGCTGCTCCCTCCGGAACAGGTTATCCGGCCAGGGGTTGATCGGTAGGTGAACCACCGCCATAATCGCCGCACCGAAAGCGGGCCAGGTGCGGACCGAGGGAGAGCGTGACTGACCGCTACACGTTGCTGTCCCAGGCGCTGGGAGAGAACAGCGTCGCGACGAATCAACAGAGTAGGAGGAGGCAGGTGAGAAAGAAGTCAATTCTTCTGGCGATTCTCGCGCTTCTGATCGGCGCCCTCGCCCTCACGGCCGCGGGCTGCGGCGGTGACGACGACGACGACGGAGGCGGCGGAGCCCAGGCGACCGACACAGGAGGCGACGGAGGCGGAGGCGGCGAGGGTGCCGCCGAGGCACTTCCGTCCTCGTCGTGCGGTGAGCTCGAGTACGAGGGTGAGGGCGACCCGGACGTGATCGTCGCGTCCGACCTGCCGCTGCAGGGATCCTCACGCGACGCAGACGATCCAGATGAACCAGGCGATCCGCAAGGTGCTCGACCAGAACGAGTGGATGGCCGGGGACGTCCGGGTTGCCTTCCAGTCCTGTGACGACTCCACGGCCCAGGCCGGGAAGTGGGACTCGGGCAAGTGCAGCCAGAACGCGAAGGAGTACGCCGACAACGCGACGGTCGTCGCGGTGCTCGGCACGTTCAACTCGGGCTGCGCCCAGATCATCATCCCGGTGCTGAACCGCGCGCCGGGCGGAGGCGTGGGCATGGTCTCGCCCGCGAACACGTTCGTCTGCCTGACGACCGCCGGGCCAGGCTGTGAGGAAACCGAGCCGGACAAGTACTACCCGTCCGGCACCCGAAACTACATCCGCATGGTCGCCCACGACGCCTACCAGGGCGCCGCGGTCGCGCAGTACATGCAGGACCAGGGCGTGACCAGCGTCTACGTCCTGAACGACAAGGAGGCCTACGGCCTCGGCGTCGCGGAGAACTTGCAGAACGCTGCCGAGAGCCTCGGCATCGAGATCGCAGGCTTCGAGGCGTGGGATCCGAAGGCCGCGAGTTACGAAGGCCTCATGCGGAAGATCGGCGGCACGAACGCCGACGCAGTCTTCCTCGGCGGCCTGATCGACGAGAACGGCGCCCAGGTGATCAAGGACAAGGTCGCCGTGCTGGGGCCGAACGACGGCGAAGTGAAGCTGTACGCACCGGACGGCTTCACGACCCAGGCGACGATTGACGAGGCCGGCCAGAAGAACGCGGCCGGCATGTACGCGAGCGTCGCAGGCGTCCCGCCGGATCAGCTCACGGGAGCCGGGGCCGAGTTCATCACCGAGTTCCGTGAGGAGCTCGGCGGTGAGGCGATCGACCCGTACGCGGCGTACGGCGCCCAGGCGATGCAGGTCATCCTCGACTCGATCTCGAACGTCGGGCTCGACGTCCAGGAGAACCGCGCCGCCGTCGTCGAGGAGCTGTTCAACACCTCGGTCGAGGGCGGGATCCTCGGCGACTTCGAGATCAACGAGGAGGGCGACCCGACCGCGGGTGCGATCACGATCTACATTGCCGAGGCCGAGTTCACCCCGGCGGAGGTCGTGACTCCGACGCCGGAGCTGGTCGAGGCTGCGATGGGAGGCGGCTAGCCGTCCATCGATGACATCGTGTGGGGAGGGCTTCGGCCCTCCCCACACACTCTCGTAAACCATGGCTGTCCAGTCCCGCAACGAGCCGCCGCCGCATCGGGCTCGACGCTGCTCGCGCGCCGGCCGAGCATCGTCGGCATCATCGGAATCTTCTTCGTCGGGCTGATCGCGATCTGGCTCGGGGTCAACTTCATCCAGGACCCGAGCGAGTTCATGAACGTCTTCCTCGTCGGCCTGACGCGAGGCTGCGTCTACGCGCTCATCGCCCTCGGCTACACGCTCGTCTACGGGATCCTGCAGCTCATCAACTTCGCCCACGGAGACGTGTTCGCCCTGAGCGGCCTCGTCGCGAGCACCGTCCTGCTCTCGCTCTTCAACCTCACCGAGGAGTCCTCGAACGGCGCGGTCGCCGTGGGCGTCCTCGGCGCACTCCTGATCGGCATGGCGTTCGCGTCGTTCATGAACGTCTCGATCGAGTTCATCGGCTACCGGCGGCTACGCAACGCGCCGCGCCTGACCGCGCTCATCACCGCGGTCGGAATGTCGTTCATCGTCCAGAACATCTCGCTCGCGTTCTACGACGTGAACTTCCGCTCGGTGCCGCGCTGGATCTCGAACTCGATCGCGTTCGAGATCTTCGGCATCGAGTTCACCTGGAACAAGCTCTTCGTGATCGGGCTCACCATCCCGGTCCTCCTGGCCCTGACGTGGCTCGTCCAGTCGACGCGCCACGGGAAGGCCATGCGGGCGACCGCCCAGGAGCGCGACGCCTCGGCGATGATGGGGATCAACGTGAACCGAACGATCTCGTTCACGTTCGCGCTCGCCGGCGCTCTCGGCGGCGCGGCCGGGCTGCTCTTCCTCCTCTACTTCACGACCATCCGCTACGACACCGGGTTCGAGCTCGGGCTGATCGCCTTCACGGCGGCCGTGCTCGGCGGCATCGGGAACCTGAGCGGGGCCGTGCTCGGCGGGATCCTGATCGGCCTCATCCAGGAGTTCAACGAGGGCCTCACCTTTGCGTCTCCGGGCGGTGACTGGACCCGCTCGATCGTGTTCGGGCTCCTGATCGCGATCCTGGTCTTCCGGCCCACCGGCCTCCTCGGCGAGAGGACCTCCGAGGGCACCTGATGACCGACCAGCCCCGCACCGAGCAACCAGCCGCGGCCGACCCTGCGCTCGACGCCGAGCTCGGCCGGCGGGCGGCCGGCTACGCCGGGCGGCGGAAGATCCTCGACCCGAACAACATCAGGGCCGCCCTGCCGCTCCTGATCGCCCTCACGATCGGGATCATCTACCCGCTCGAGTCGGTGAACGAGTTCCTCCGCGACCTCCCGGGAATCGGCGATTTCTTCCCGAGCGTCGGCTCGGGCGTGATCATCATCGTCTTCACGATGATGGCGATCGGCCTGAACGTCGTCGTCGGCTACGCGGGACTCCTCGACCTCGGGTACGTCGCGTTCTACGCGGCGGGCGCGTACATGGCGGGCTGGCTCGCCTCGCAGCAGTTCGAGCAGGTGACATTCCACCTGGGCTCCAACGGCATCTCACCGGAACTCTCGGGAATCCACATCAACATCTGGCTGGTGCTCATCCTGGCCGGCATCTTCACGGCGGCGGTCGGCATCGTGATCGGCCTGCCGACCCTGCGGCTCCGCGGCGACTACCTCGCGATCGTGACGCTCGGCTTCGGCGAGATCGTCCCGCAGATCGTCCGCAACGGGGACTCGCTCGGCGGCTTCGACCTCACGCACGGGTCGTTCGGGATCACGCCGATCGACTCGCCGGGGTTCGGTGACGGCGTCTCCAACGCCACCGGCGGCATCTTCCCCGCCGCCTTCTCGGAGTCCTTCGATCAGGAGCAGCTCTACTACTGGTCGGCGCTCGGCCTCCTCCTCTTCACGGTCTTCTGCTGCTGGCGGCTGCGCGACTCCCGCCTGGGGCGCGCCTGGATCGCCATCCGCGAGGACGAGACCGCGGCGGCGGCCATGGGCATCCCGCTCATGCGCACGAAGACCTGGGCGTATGCGATCGGCGCAACCTTCGGCGGGATCGCCGGCGCGTTCTATGCGAGCTTCAAGTCCGGCGCCTTCCCCAGCGACTT
Source organism: uncultured Actinomycetes bacterium (assembly GCA_963824775.1). GTDB lineage: Bacteria > Actinomycetota > Thermoleophilia > Gaiellales > Gaiellaceae > CAWGQF01. The sequence continues at coordinate 411,423 of CAWGQF010000012.1, read as the reverse complement.
CTACTTCAACATCTCGATCTTCCTGCTCTGCATGGTCATCCTGGGCGGCATGGGCTCGATCTGGGGCGTGCTCGTCGCCGGCATCATCCTGGGCTGGCTGAACATCGAAGGCCTGGCCGTGATCGGGGACAAGCTCAATGACGAGGTCGTGGAGACCGTCTTCGACACGCGGATCGAGGTGCCGAAGTACCAGTTCGGGATCTACGGGGTCATCATCGTGCTCATGATGTTGTTCAGACCGAGCGGCCTCATTCCCGAGCGACGGCGCAAGCGCGAGTTCGAAGAGGGCGTCCACGACGAGTCCGTCTACGGCGAGGCGGGCGTCTGATGGCCGAGCTCCTCGTCGCGGAAGACGTCCGCAAGGAGTTCGGCGGGCTCGTCGCCGTCAACGACGTCTCCTTCGTCATCCCCGAGCGCGCGATCGTCAGCCTGATCGGCCCGAACGGCGCCGGCAAGACGACGTTCTTCAACATGCTCACCGGCGTCTACAAGGTCACGTCGGGAACGATCATCTTCGACGGCACCGACGTGACGGGCAAGCCGCCGCACGCGATCACGGAGCGCGGCGTGGGGCGGACCTTCCAGAACATCCGTCTCTTCCACCAGATGACGGCCCTCGAGAACGTCCTCGTCGGCATGCACGCGCGCCTCCACGGTGGGATCGTCCGCTCGGTGCTGCGGACCCCGGGCTTCGGCGGGAGGAGCGTGCTGCGTTCGACCGCGCCCGCGAGCTGCTCCGCTTCTGCGGCCTGCGCGGCCGCGACAACGAGCTCTCGACGAACCTCTCCTACGGCGACCAGCGGCGGCTCGAGGTCGCCCGGGCGCTCGCGACAGAGCCGAAGCTGCTCCTCCTGGACGAGCCGACGGCCGGCATGAACCCGCAGGAGACGGCGGACTTTACTTCGTTCGTCGGCCTGCTGCGCGAGGATCGCGGTCTCACGATCCTGCTCATCGAGCACGACATGAAGGTCGTGATGGGGATCTCGGACCGGGTCACCGTCCTCGACTACGGCGAGAAGATCGCCGAGGGGAAGCCGCAGGAGATCCAGAAGGATCCACGCGTGATCGAGGCCTACCTGGGGAAGGCGGCAACGGAGGGAGCGGTCGCGTGAGCACCCCCGAGGGAACGGGAGCTTCCGCAACGGGAGGAAACGGCCAGGCGACCGCGGCCGCGGGCGGGCCCATCCTCGAGGTCGAGGACATCCACACGTACTACGGCGCCATCCATGCGATCAAGGGCGTGACGCTCGAGGTGCGCCAGGGCGAGATCGTCACGCTGATCGGCGCGAACGGCGCGGGCAAGTCGACCACGCTGCGGTCGATCAACGGGCTCAACCATCCCCGCCAGGGCAGCATCCGCTTCCAGGGCAAGGACATCACGAACGAGCCTCCGCACAACGTTGTGAAGATGGGAATCTCGCAGTCGCCCGAGGGGCGGAAGCTCTTCCCGTACATGAGCGTCCTCGAGAACCTTGAGATGGGCGCCTTCCAGCGCAGGGACAAGGCCAACTTCAAGGAGGACATCGACCGCGTGTACACGCTCTTCCCCCGGCTCCAGGAGCGGAAGAGCCAGAACGCGGGCACGCTCTCGGGCGGCGAGCAGCAGATGGTGGCGATCGGGCGCGCGCTCATGGCCCGGCCGAAGCTGCTCATGCTGGACGAGCCCTCGATGGGGCTTGCACCGATCTTCGTCGAGAAGATCTTCGAGATCATCGTGGAGATCAACTCGCAAGGCACCCCGATCCTGCTCGTCGAGCAGAACGCCCTCATGGCGCTCGACGTCGCGGGCCGCGGCTACGTCATGGAGACAGGCGTCATCGCCCTGACCGACCAGGCCGACCGGCTGTCGAAGAACGAAGAGGTCCAGAAGGCGTACCTCGGCATCGCGTAGGAGGGCTTGGCGGAACCCTCCTCGTCCTCCTGGGCGGCTCTGCCGCTGCGTAGAGTGGGGCCGTGCCGAAGACGCTGACCGGGGCCGAGCTCCAGCTCGACGACGGGCCCGCCCGCGACTCCGAGCTCTTCCTCGTGGACGGCAACAACCTCGCCTACCGGGCGTTCTTCGCGCTGCCCGAGGAGCTCGCGACGACCGAGGGGTTCGTCACGAACGCGCTCCTCGGCTTCACGAACATGCTCTTCAAGCTCCTCGCCGACTACCGGCCGAGGGGCGTCGCGGTCGCATGGGACACGCGTCCCGTGCACAGGACGGAGATGTCGCCCGAGTACAAGGTCGACCGGCGGCCGATGCCGGATCTCCTGCGCGAGCAGTTCCCGCACTTCCGGCCGATCGTCGAGGCGTTCGGCTACCGCAACCTCGAGTTCGAGGGCTGGGAGGCCGACGACGTGATCGCCACCCTCGCGACGCGCGCGGACGAAGCGGGGGTGAAGACGACGGTGGTCTCGACCGACCGCGACGCCTTCCAGCTCGTCTCGGAGAACGTGAGCCTGATGATGACGCCGCGCGGCGTCGCGGACGTGCACGTCTACACGCCTGAGCGGGTCGAGGCGCGCTACGGGATCGGCCCGGAGCTCATCCCGGACTTCATCGGCCTCAAGGGCGACACGTCGGACAACATCCCCGGCATCCCGGGGATCGGGGACAAGACCGCTGGGCAGCTCCTCGCGCAGTACGGCTCGCTCGAGAACGTGGTCGAGCACGCGGACGACCTCTCGCCCGCGCGCGGGAAGGCGATCCGCGAGCACGCGGACCAGGCCGGCGCGTCCAAGGAGCTCGCGACGATGCGCCGCGACCTCCCGCTCGAGGTCGACCCGGCGGCGCTCGTGCTCGCCCCGCCCGACCGCTCGCAGCTCAAGGAGATCTTCCGGCGCTTCGAGTTCCGGAACCTGCTCCGCCGGGTGGACGAGCTCGACGCGGCGCTCCCGGCTGCGGAGCGGGAGCTGACGGCGGTCGGCGTGCCGTGGCGCGAGGAGACGGCGCTCCCGGAGACCAGGGGACCGGTCGGCCTCGCCGTTGCCGACGACCGGGCCGCGCTCGCGCTTCCGGACGGCTCCGTCGCCGTCGCATCCCTCGACGCCGCGACGACGGTTCTCCGGGACGGCGAGGTCACGGTGCACGATGCGAAGCACGCGCGCCGCGTCCTCGGACGCGGCGTGTTCGAGCCGGCCGACGACACGCTCCTCATGGCGTACCTCGTCGACCCGTCGCGGCCCGCGTACCCGATTGACGACCTCGCCGAGGAGTACGGCGTCGAGCTCCGGCCGGAGCCGGAGGCCGAGGAAGAAACGAGTGCGCTCGTGCGGGCGGCCGCGGCCACGGTCCGCGTCGCCGAGCCGCTCCGGGGACGGATCGTCGAGCGCGGTCTCGATCCCCTCTACCGGAATGTCGAGCTGCCGCTGACGGAGGTGCTGGCCGAGCTGGAGGAGGTCGGCGTCCGCATCGACACGTACCGGATGGGCGAGATCACCGCGCGGCTCGCGGATCGGGTCGAGGAGCTCGAGGCGCGGGCCAACGAGCTTGCGGGCGAGGAGTTCATGCTCGGCTCGACGCAGCAGGTGGCCAGGATCCTCTTCGAGAAGCTCGAGCTGACGGCCGGCCGCAAGGGGAAGACGGGCTACTCCACCGACACGCGGGTCCTCCGCTCGATCCGCCACGAGCACGAGATCGTGAGCGTGATCGAGGAGTGGCGCGAGCTCTCGAAGCTCCTGAACACCTACCTCGGACCCCTCCCGAGCCTGATCGCAAAGGACGGGCGCCTGCACACGACGTTCAACCAGGCCGTGGCCTCGACGGGCCGCCTGTCGACGACGAACCCGAACCTCCAGTCGATCCCGATCCGGACGGAGCTCGGGCGCGAGATCCGCAGCGCCTTCGTCGCCGAGCCGGGCTTCCGGCTCCTCTCGGCCGACTACTCGCAGGTCGAGCTCAGGATCCTCGCGCACGTCTCCGGCGAGCCGAAGCTCCGGGAGGCCTTCGCGCGGGGCGAGGACATCCACGCGGCGACGGCATCGGAGGTGCTGGGGATCCCGCAGGCCGAGCTGACGAAGGACGAGCGGAATGTGGCGAAGATGGTCAACTTCGGGATCATCTACGGCATCTCGGCGTTCGGGCTCTCGGAGAACCTCGAGATCCCGCGCGAGCAAGCGCAGGAGTACATCGACGCGTACCTCGCCCGCTTCCCGCTCGTGCAGGACTTCATCCAGCGGACGATCGAGCGGGCGACGCGCGACGGCTACTCGACGACGCTCTTCGGGCGGCGGCGGCCGGCGCCCGAGCTGCGCGCGCTCGAACCGGCAGACACGCGGCTTCGGCGAGCGCCTCGCCGTGAACTTCGTCATGCAGGGGACGGCCGCCGACATCATCAAGGCTGCGATGGTCGCGATCCATCGCCGGCTCAGGGAGGAGGGCCGGGCGGCCCGCCTCGTGCTCCAGGTGCACGACGAGCTGCTGCTCGAGGTCCCCGAGGTCGAGGTCTCCGCGGTGCGCGACCTCGTCCGGGAGGAGATGGTCGGCGCCTACCCGCTCGACCCGCCGCTCGCCGTCGACGTCGGCGTCGGCGACGACTGGCACGACGCGAAATAGCTAGCCGAGCCAGGCGAGTGCTCTCGCGTCCGCCTCCCACGTGATCGTCTCGTAGCGCCCGACGATCCGGTGGAACGTGATCGCTCCCGGCTCGGCGACCGCAATCCACTCGCCGTTCGGCGACCACGCGGCAGCGCTGCCGAGGAAGCTCCGGGGGGAGGGGAACCGCGCGCAGTCGTCCTCGACGGTGCGGCCTGCGCCGAGACGGTTGTCGGGCGCCACGTTCGTGAAGCCGGGCGGCAGGCAGCCGAGGTCGACGATCCGAAGGCGCACGCCCATGCGGACGAGGGCGGCACAGTTCCCCGGCTCCCACGCGACCGGGCCCGACGTGCTCCCGACCGGGAACGCAGCGGACGCCTGCCTTCCGCTCGGCGTCCACCGCTCCAGGCGCCCGCCTTCCACGACGAGGCCGAGCGACAGGTCTTCCCCGACGTGGACGTCGCTCACCCCTCCGCCGACGATGTCGAGCAGGTCGTCTCCCGTGATCGGCGCGCCGCCTGCGTCGATCGCAAGCGGACAGACGTCGATCTCCTCGGGCCGCTCGCCGAACCGAGTTACAAACCCGCCGCCGTCCACGTCGCACCACGCCGCGAAGGAGCCGTCGAGGCTCCAGGAAACGTGGCCGAAGAGCGCGCGCGAAGCCCCCGCCTCCCGCTCCGGGTGGACGAGGTCGACGAATGAGAAGGGGAGCGCCTCCCCGGATCGGCTCCCGATCCCGTACGCGACTGCGCTTGCCCTGGAGCGGCGCCCAGAGGTCGCAGCTCGTCTCGATGGGTGGGAGCGGAAGCTCGAGGCCCGCCCCGACCGCCACCTCCCTCAGCCGGCAGCGCTCACCGTCGAGAAGGACGAGCGACCCGGGTGCCGGGACGGCCGCGAAGCTCTCCCGGCCCTCTGGCTCGTCCGCCTCACCGGCCGTCGTGGTCTCAGGCGCCCGCGAGGCAGGAGTGCTCGGCGTTCCCGCGCAGCGCGTCCGCAACGGCGAATCCACCGAGGAGGAGGACGGCGCCGACGAGTGCAAGGTCGCGTGGCTTCACGTGCGGAATGCGGGCCTTTCAAGGCCCGTGGCTATAATGCGCGCTCCCCGAAAGCCATGGAAAACCAAACGACGACAGAAGCAGATCCGGCCGACATTGACAGCGACGTCTGGACACGAGGTCCGGACGGCGAGCTGATCCCTGATTACGACTCACCTTCCCGATGATCAACGAGGGGGAGGTCGTGAGCGGCACCGTCGTCCGCGTGGACAAGGACGAGGTGCTCGTCGACATCGGCTACAAGTCCGAGGGCGTCATCCCCGTCTCCGAGCTCTCGATCCGCCGCTCCGTCGATCCCGCCGACGAGGTCCAGCTCGGCGACCAGGTCGACGCGCTCGTGCTGACGAAGGAGGACGCCGAGGGCCGGCTGATCCTCTCGAAGAAGCGCGCCCGCTTCGAGATGGCGTGGAAGAGGATCGAGGCGCGCGGCCGAGAGCGGCGAGCCTGTCGAGGGCATCGTGATCGAGGTCGTCAAGGGCGGTCTCATCCTCGACCTCGGCGTGCGCGGTTTCCTGCCGGCCTCGCTCGTCGACATCCGCCGCGTCCAGGATCTCGACGAGTTCCTGGGCAAGACCCTCCGCTGCAAGGTGATCGAGCTCAACCGCAGCCGGAACAACGTCGTGCTCTCGCGCCGCGCCGTCCTCGAGGAGGAGCGGAAGGAGGCGCGCCAGGCGATCCTCGACCGGCTCTCGCCGGGCGACGTCGTCACGGGGACGATCTCGAACATCGTCGACTTCGGCGCGTTCGTCGACCTCGACGGGATCGACGGCCTGATCCACATCTCCGAGCTCTCCTGGAGCCACGTGAACCATCCGTCCGAGGTCCTCGACATCGGCCAGGAGGTCGAGGTCAAGGTGCTCGACATCGACCGCGACCGGCAGCGGATCTCCCTCGGGCTCAAGCAGACGCAGACCGATCCCTGGCAGCAGGTCGATCGACACCTACGACGAGGGCGACGTCGTCGAGGGGCGCGTCACGAAGGTGGTCACGTTCGGCGCCTTCGTCGAGATCCTGCCCGGCGTCGAGGGCCTCGTGCACATCTCCGAGCTCGCCAACCACCACGTCGAGAACCCGCGCGAGATCGTGCACGCAGGGCGACACCGTGCAGGCGAAGATCATCGAGATGGACGCCGAGCGCCGGCGCCTCTCGCTCTCGCTCAAGCGGGTCGAGGAGGCGCCGTCGTGCGGTCGGCAGCCCGCGGCCGATCTCGGGCTCGGGAGGTCCGCGGAGCCTCGCCGACGGCGAGAGCCGAGCAGAACCGGTCGAGGCGGCAGAGCCGGAATCGGTCGAGGCGGCAGAGCCGGAGGTCGAGGCGGCGAGCCGGAACGGTCGAGGCGGCAGAGCCGAGGTCGAGGCGGCAGAGCCGGATGGTCGAGGCGGCAGAGCCGGTCGGAGTCGGCCGAGGAGCCGCCCGGCGACAACGGTGTGCCGGACGCGATCGAGGAGCTCGAGCTCCGGAGTCCGAGGAGCCGGCCGAGCGACTCGGACGAGCCCGCCGAGAGCTGGCGAGCGAGACTAAGCACGCCGCCGGCCGGTCGCTGTCGCGATCACGGGCGGGATCGGCGCCGGGAAGAGCGAGGCTGCTGCGTGCCTTCGAGCGGCACGGCGCGGCGGTGATCTCGAGCGACGAGATCGTGCACCGGCTCCTGCGCGAGGATCCGGCGGTGAAGCGGCGATCGTGGAGCGGCTCGGCGACGAGCGTGCTGGACGGCGACGGTGAGATCGTCCGCGGCCGCGTCGCCGAACGCGTCTTCGCCGATCCGGAGGCGCTCGCCTGGCTCGAGGGGCTCCTCCACCCGCGCGTCGTCGCGACGCTACCTCGCGTGGCGCGACGAGCTCGCCGGCTCGACGAGCCGCCCGCGGTCTGCGTGACCGAGGTGCCGCTTCTCTACGAGGTCGGCGGCGAGAAGCACTTCGACGCCGTCGTCGCCGTCACCGCCGCGCCGGAGGTGCGCGCGGCCCGCGCGGATCGGCCGGTCTCGGATCGCGGAGCGGCGGCTCCTTCCCGACGAGGAGAAGGTCGCGCCGCGCCGACTTCGTCTTCGTGAACGACGGCTCGCTCGAGGAACTCGACGCGTTCGCGTCCGACGTGATGACAGCAGGCTGTCGGCCTGTGAGGTACGTGCTCGCCGTCGTCGTCGCTCGTCGCCGCCCTCGGCGGGCGCGCTGCTCTACCTGGAGGACGCCAAGCCCGCCTGGTACGCGCAGCATCCGCTACCCGCTCGAGTACGAGCACATCGTCACGGGCCACGCGAGGAACTACGACCTCGACCCGGCGCTCCTCGCCGCCGTCGATCTACCGCGAGAGCAAGTTCGACCCGGACGCGCGGTCGTCGTCCGGCGCGATCGGGCTCATGCAGCTCCTCCCGGAGACGGCGGAGGGCATCGCCCTCAACACGGGCGGCAACGAGTTCGTCGTCGAGGATCTCTACGACCCGGAGATCAACGTGCGCTACGGCTCGTTCTACCTGCGCCGGCTGCATGCGCAAGTACGACGACGAGCCGGCTCGCGCTCGCCGCCTACAACGCGGGGCAGACGAACGTGGACGAGTGGATCGCCGCGGACGAGGGGATCGCGTTTCCGGAGACGCGCGAGTACGTGGACGAGGTGCTCGAGCTGCGCGAGATCTACGCCCGCGCGTACGGCGACGAGCTCGGCCTCTAACCTCGGCGGCTTTCGCCGCGGCGGGCGATTGACCGTCTCGCACCCGCGGGCGAGGACGTCACCGCGGTCCACGATCGCGACGTCGTCTCGGCCGGAGCCGCAAACGACACGATCCCGGGCTCCGTCGCGCGCGAACAGGATGTCGTCGCCGGGCCCGGCGGCCAGGATGTCGCGTCCGGCGCCGCCGGTGATCTGGTCGGCTCCGGCCTCGCCGTAGACGGTGTCCGCACCGCCGCCGGCGCGTAGGACGTCGCCGCCTCGTCCGCCGAACATCCGCTCGCCGGATCCGTGGCCGCAGATCGTGTCGGCCCGCGCGGTCCCGCGGAGCACGGTCGTCACCCCGTCGCCCTCGAGCGTGCACAGCCAGGCGAGGTTGAACCCGGGCGGCGGCGGCGTGCAGAGCGACTTCACGTCGAGCGCGGAACGACGAGCAGCCGCGCGCGGAACGCCGGGTCGGCCGCGCGGTTCACGAGCTCGTGCGGATCGGCCGCGAGGTCGTAGAGCTCTTCCTCGCGCGTCGCGTAGACGACGTACTTGTAGCGCGTGCCCCGCACGGCGCAGTACGTCGGGACGTCGGCGTTCACGCCGCCGGCGATCTTCAGGTGCTCGACGAGGAGCCTCGTGCGCCAGCGGACCGGCGCGGAGCGCTGGAGCAGCGGGACGAGGCTCCGCCCCTCGACGCCGGGCGCCTTGGCACCCGCGAGACCGGCGAAGGTCGGGGCGAGGTCGACGTTCGCGACGATGCCTCGACTCGCTTCGCGGCGCTCCCACGAGCGCGTCGTAGCGGACGACGAAGCGGGATGCGAATGCTTTCCTCGTAACGCGGCCACCTTGCGGTTGATCATCCGGTGCTCGCCCCAGAGGAGCCCGTTGTCCGACGCGAAGACGAGGATCGTCGTCCCGAGGCGGCCGCTCGAGCGCAGCGTCTCGACGATCGCGGCCACCCCGTCGTCGACGGCAAGAAGGCTCTCGAGCTGCTTCTTCCGGAAGCGTGTCCAGCGCGTCCCTCTGAACCTCCGTCGAGCCCGACCTTCGCCCTGCATCCACGCGGGCTTGTCGGAGACGTCCTCCTCGTCGAAGCCCGCCGGGCGCCACGGCTCGGCGTCGGAGAAGAGCCCGCGTGCCGCGGGGCGGGGGTCGCCGGCGAGTGCGGCGCGTAGGGCGCGTAGACCAGGAAGAACGGCTGCGAGGACGACTCGATGAACGACACTGCCTCGCGCGTGAAGACGTCCGTCGAGTAGCTCGCCTCGTCCGCGCCGAACCCGGTCCTGATCCCGTTCACGTTGGCGCTCCAGTTGAAGAAGCCGCCGTCGTAGCCGAACCAGTGGTGCCAGCCCCAGCGGGAGCCACGCGCCGGTCGTAGCCGTTCAGGTACTTGCCGACGAAGCCGGTCCGGTAGCCCGCCGCGCCGAGCCAGGTCGCGAGCGTCGACGAGTCGTCGAACCAGCGCGACGCCGCCGTAGGGGACCGTGTTCGAGTAGACGCCGGTCGAGTGGGAGTAGCGCCCGGTCAGGATGCTCGCGCGGCTCGGGCAACAGAGCGGGTTCACGGCGAAGGCGTTCGTGAAGGTGACGCCTTGCTGGACGAGCTCGCGGCGCACGGCCGGCATCGCGTAGAGCGTGTCCCAGCGCTGGTCGTCCGTCAGGACGAGGACGATGTCCGGCCGGGGCGCGGGCCCGGCCGCCCGACCGTCCTCCGGCAGCACGGCGAGCGCCGCGAGGAACGCGACGAGGACCGCGGCGAAACGGACTGGGAGGGAACGGCAGGACAAGGAAACCCTCGACGCAGTGTAGGAACCGCCGGGGTCAAACCCCGTAAGAGATGTGTAAGTCCCCGGAACCGGCGGCCGCGGGGCCGCGGGCTACGATGGGCGGGCGATGCCCGAGTTCCGCGTCTCCAGCGCCTACTCGCCGACCGGCGATCAGCCGCAGGCCGTCGAAGCCCTCGCCGCGGTCGGTCCGGCGAGGGGGCGCCGTTCCAGACGCTCCTCGGCGCCACGGGCACCGGGAAGACCGCCACGATGGCCTGGACGATCGAGCAGATCCAGCGGCCGACGCTCATCATCGCGCACAACAAGACGCTCGCCGCGCAGCTCTGCAACGAGTTCCGCGAGTTTCTGCCGGACAACGCGGTCGAGTACTTCGTCTCCTACTACGACTACTACCAGCCCGAGGCCTACGTCCCGCAGGCCGACCTCTACATCGAGAAGGACGCGTCGGTGAACGACGACATCGACCGGCTGCGCCACGCGGCCTCGAGCGCGCTCCTCGACGCGCCGCGACGTCGTCATCGTCGCCTCGGTGTCGTGCATCTACGGCATCGGCTCCCCGAAGGAGTACGCGGACAAGACCGTGCTCCTCGCCGTCGGGAACGAGATCGACCGGGACGTCCTCCTGCGCAAGCTCGTCGACATCCAGTACTCGCGAAACGACTCGTTTCTCGGCCGTGGCCGCTTCCGCGTGCGGGGCGACGTCGTCGAGGTGCAGCCCGCCTCGATGGAGTCCGCATACCGCATCTCGATGTTCGGGGACGAGGTCGAGCAGATCACGCACTTCGATCCGCTCTCGGGAGAGATCCTCTCCCGCCTCGAGCATCTCGCCGATCTTCCCGGCCACCCAGTATGTGACCGACAAGGGCACGATCGAGCGGTCGGTCGGCGAGATCCGCCACGAGCTGGAGGAGCAGGTCAAGCTCTTCGAGACCGAGGGGAAGCTGCTCGAGGCTCACCGGATCCGGCAGCGCACCGAGTACGACATCGAGATGCTGCAGGAGCTCGGCTACTGCAACGGGATCGAGAACTACTCGCGGATCCTCGACGGCCGGTCCGCCGGAACTCGCCCCGCACACGCTTCTCGACTACTTCCCCGACGACTTCGTCGTCTTCGTGGACGAGTCGCACCAGACCGTGCCGCAGATCGGCGGCATGTACGAAGGCGACCGCTCGCGGAAGCAGACGCTCGTCGACTTCGGCTTCCGGCTCCCGTCGGCGCTCGACAACCGGCCGCTCCGCTTCGACGAGTTCCTGGAGCGAGTCGCCGCAGCTCCTCTTCGTCTCCGCGACGCCCGGACCGTTCGAGCGCCGTCGGTCGGCCACGGTCGCGGAGCAGATCATCCGGCCGACCGGGATCGTCGACCCCGACGTCGAGCTCCGGCCGACGAAGAACCAGATCGACGACCTCCTGAACGAGATCCGAAGGCGGGAGGAGGCGGACGAGCGGGTGCTCGTCACGACGCTGACGAAGAAGATGTCCGAGGACCTGACCGACTACCTGCTCGAGTCGGGCGTCAAGGCGCGCTACCTCCACTCCGAGATCGACACGCTCGAGCGCATCCAGATCATCCGCGAGCTCCGGCTGGGGGAGTACGACGTGCTCGTCGGCGTGAACCTCCTGCGCGAAGGGCTCGACCTTCCCGAGGTCTCGCTCGTCGCGATCCTCGACGCCGACAAGGAGGGCTTCCTCCGCGGCCAGACCGCGCTCATCCAGACGATCGGGCGCGCGGCGCGCAACGTCCACGGCAAGGTGCTCATGTACGCGGACAAGCTGACGGAGGCGATCAAGGGCGCCATCGACGAGACGACGCGCCGCCGCGAGATCCAGCTCCGCTACAACGAGGAGCACGGGATCACGCCGGAGTCGATCGTGAAGGGCGTCTCCGACATCGCCGAGTTCCTCGCGCTCGAGTCGCCCAACGTCCCCGGCCGGCGCCGCCGCGGCGGGCGCAAGGTCGAGGGGATGGACCGCGACGAGCTCGAGCGGCTCGTGGTCACGCTGGAGGAGGAGATGTACGCGGCGGCCGAGGAGCTCAGGTTCGAGTACGCGGCAAAGCTGCGCGACGAGGTGAAGGAGCTCCGGCGCGAGCTCCAGGCCGCGGCCGAGGCTGCCGCCTAGTAGAGCCCAGCCGGTCCGGACTGATACTCAGCGCGGCAGCACCGCTTCGACGATCCGCTCGACGGGGATCCCCGCCCGGGCGCTTGCCTCGGCGACCGCCATCGACCAGGAGGCGAGGCGCCCGGCGCTCAGTCGATCACGAAGCCAACGAGCACGCTCGTGACCCTGCCGCCGAACAGGCGGAAGACCGTCACCCGCCCGCCGGGGACGAGGCGACCTTTCTCGCAGAGCGTGGGCGTCGGGCAGCGGGTGCCGCGGACGCGGGCCAGCACCTGCGCCCTCGTCGACTTCACGCCGACGCCGCTGGGCGTCTTCTCGCGCAGACGGGTCGTCTTCACCGCGGTGGCGGTCTGCTCGCCCTGGAAGGTGACCGAGAGGCGGAAGTAACGGAAGATCCGAAAGCGGCCGAACTCGTTCGAGCCGCGGATCACGCGCGCCGGCTCGCCGAGCGTCGCGCGCACCTCGGCGCGCGTCATGCCGAGCTTGGCGCCGGCGATCGAGCTTCCCGGGTGGATGACGGCGCCGGCCGGAGCCGCGGACACCGTGGTCGCCGCCACGAGCGAGGCGAGGAGAAGGCGAGTCATGCGTGCTCCTTGGTCGCGGACGCCGCAGTCCACCAGGGAAGCTACTGCGTCGAGTGGGCCGCTTCTAGAGGGTGCGGCCTGCGAGCGCGACGCCGCCGGTCCTGGCGCCGCGGACGCCGCGGTGACCGTGCCGCGGCCGGACGTGCACAGAGACCGAGCACTTCCCGATCCGGATCGTGAGCTTCCCGGGCCCCCGCGGCCGGACGAGGAAATGCACGACGCCGTCGTCGTCCGTCCGGCGGGTCTGGTGCACGCCGGCTCCGCGGATCGTGGCGCGGAGATTCGACGCAGCCATGCCCTCCACGACGGCGGGCCCGGCCGAAATCCCCCTCAGCTCGCCCGCCTTCGGCGGAAGGCTCCAGCCGACGCCGATGCGTGAGCAGTGCGGCGTGCGGCCGCGCTTGGCGATCGCGTCCGCGTGCCCGCCGCCGCGGCGCACGGGCTCGGCCGCGGCCTGCATGACGCCGCCGGGCTGGAAGTCGACCCCGGTCGCGGCGCCGATTTCGCCTCCGCTCACGAAGGTGTGGCCGAGCGCGCCGAGGGCGGTCCGCTCCGCCGAGGCGAGGAACGCGGGCTCGGCGCTCACCGAAGCGGTGTTGCGCTGCGACGCGCGCGGCGTCGCGATCGCGTCCGGGAGCGACTTGCCCAGGTCGAGGTGCTCGATGAGCGTCTGGAGGACGGTCGTGATGATCATCGAGCCGCCCGGTGAGCCCACCGTGACATCCGGCTTCCCGTTCCGCAGGACGATCGTGGGGCTCATGCTCGAGCGCGGCCGCTTGTCGCCCGCGGGCGAGTTGGCGAGGCCCGGCGTGAAGTCGAAGTCGGTCAGCTCGTTGTTGAGCAGGAAGCCCTTGTCGCCGGCCGCGATCCCGCTTCCCCCGGTCGACTCGATCGTGAACGTGTAGGCGACCACGTTCCCCCACTTGTCGGCGACCGTCAGGTGAGTAGTGGACGGCCCCTCGTTGTCCGTCGGGTCGCCGGGCGGGACGGGCTTCGTGGCCGCCGTCGGCCCGATGAGGGCGCGGCGCTCGGCCGCGAAGCTGTCGGAGAGGAGTCCCGCGAGCGGGACGAACACGTGGTCGGGGTCGCCGAGGTACCGGCCGCGATCCGCGAACGAGAACGCCGAGGACTCGAAGTAGTAATGCAGGGCCTGCGTCCGCGTGAGCGTCGAGAGCGGGTAGCCCTCGAGGATGTTGAGCGCCTCGCCGACGGTCGAGCCGCCGCTCGAGGGCGGGCCCATGCCGTAGTGCGTGAGGCCGCGGTACCCAGAGGAGGCGGGCGCGCGGCTGGGCGCGCTGTACCGAGTCAGGTCGGCGAGGGTCATGAGCCCGGGCCGGACGTTCCGCGTCGTGCCGGGCACGATCGGCGGGCTCTGCACCGTCTGCACGATCGTGTTCGCGATGTCGCCGGTGTAGAAGGCGTCGACGCCGTTCAGGGCGATGGTCCGGTACGTCTGCGCGAGCTGCGGGTTCCGGAAGACCGAGCCGACCGGCGGCGACTGGAATGTCGCCGGCGTGAGAAACGTCGCGCGCGTCGTCGTGAAGTCGTCGAAGCGGTCGCGGTTCGCCTCGGTCTGGTCGAAGTAGGTCTGGTCGACGACGAAGCCCTGGTCGGCGACCTGGATCCCGGCCCGCATGAGGCTCCGAAGGCTCTGGGTGCCGAAGAGACGGAGGGCGCGCTCCCAGGTTCGCAACGTCCCGGGCACGCCGACGCCGAGGCCGCTCGTCTGGCCTTCGGCGAAGGGGATCGGCGTCCCGGTCGCCGGGTTCAGGAACGAGGTCGGCTGAAAGGCTGCGGGCGACTCCTCGCGCCCGTCGATCGTGAAGACCTTCCGGTCCGCCGCCCGGTAGACGACCATGAACCCACCGCCGCCGATCCCGCACGAGTAGGGCTCGGTCACGCCGAGGACGGCGGCGGCCGCGACGGCGGCGTCGACCGCGTTCCCGCCGGCCCGTAGGACGTCCATCCCGGCCTGCGTGCCGAGCGCGTCCACGGTCGCGACCGCGCCTCCCTTGCCCGTGGCGACAGGCTGCTTCGCGGGCGCGGGAACCTGCGCGGAAGCTGGTCCGCGCGACGAGGACGCAGACGAGGGCCGTGAGGGCGGCGAGTGCGGCAGCTGGGCGATGCACGCGCCCGGGACGGTACGCCCGAAGAGGAAAAACGTCAACCTTCACCAGGGCGGCACGGGGCAGCCACCGGGAGGACAGAAGTTCACATTGAATTGAGACGTCGCGGGAGATAGCGTCCCCCGGACTCACAACGGGAGGGGTTTCTCGATGCGTCTACGTCGTTTCGTCCCTGCCGCGACTGCGGCACTCATCGCTCTCATTCCGCTTCTCGTCAGCTCGGCTCCGGCGATCGCTCAAAAGCCGTCCGCGAAGCCGGCGAAGAACGCGAAGGCTTCCGCGCGCGCCGTCCCGAAGGCGCAGCGCGTCATCATGTTCGCGTCCGACGGGATGCGCCCCGACCTCGTCGAGCGCTATGCCAAGGCGGGCGCGATGCCGACGATGCGCGCGCTCCTGAAGGCGGGCGTCAAAGGGCCGGAACGGCATGCATGCAGGCGTTCCCGCCCAACACGGGCGTCGGCTGGCACACGATGGCCACCGGCACGTGGCCCGGCGAGCACGGCTCGACGAACAACACCTTCCACCGCACCGGGAGACTCGTTCGAGAACTCGACCTCGTTCGCGACGAACGGGATCCTGCAGGCCGACCACATCGCCCAGGCCGCCGAGCGCGCCGGCAAGTCCGTCGTCTCGATGGAGTGGGTCGGCTCGCGGACCTGAGCCCCGCCCTGAACGGGCCCGTGGTCGACTTCCGCTCGTTCTTCTCGAACCGAGGCATCGTCGCTGAACTACGACCTGCCAGGGCAGCCCGCGCTCGCGAACGCCTTCGGCGTCTCGTACCAGCGCGTCGACCTCGACCCGGCCGCCGGCTGGACGTAGGCGCGCCCGCGTCGTACAGCCCCGCCCGCCAGGAGCAGCTGACGCTCACGAACACCGTTCGCGGCACGTCGAACGTCGACCGCATCTACGACCTCTACATCTACGACTCGACCGAACGACGGCGCGACGAACTACGACAAGCGTGCTGGCCGTCCCCTCGACCGCGGGCAAGAACGCTGCCGCGGGCGTCGACGCTCGGCGTGGGCGACTGGGCCGACGTCAAGCTCCAGCTCGTCGGGCCGCGCGCCGGCCAGACGGCGGGCTTCTACCTGAAGCTCGATCGACCTCTCGCCCGGACGCCTCGCGGTTCCGCCTCTACTTCACCTCCATCGCGCGCGTGAACGCCACGTACAACGGCTGCGCGTGCGCGGCGACCTTCGAGGAGACGCTCGCCTCGCGCTTCCCGACCTCGACCGCGGCCGACTTCGCACCGCTCGAGGCGCTGATCGTCGACGAGGACACGTACGTCGAGCAGGGCCTCAAGTGGACGGACGCGCACTGGGCGCTACCTCCGCTACATCATCCGCGAGCTCGGCGTCCGGCCCGACCTGCTCATGGTCGGCGCCCCGACGACCGACGAGTTCCAGCACCAGTTCCTGGGGCTCCTCACCCAGACCGACATGGACGGCCGGCCGAACCCGTACTACGACGACGTGAACGGCGACGGGACGAAGGACAACCGCGTCGCCGCCCGCGAGGGCTACATCCGCGACGCGTACGCGCGAGGCGGACAAGACGCTCGCGCTCGCGCGGAGCCTGTGGGCGCGACGAGACCGTCTTCGTCGGCTCGGACCACGGCTTCGCGCCGCAGTGGCTCGCGGTCAACGCCGGCAAGGTGCTGCGCGACGCCGGCCTCCAGACGCGTCGAGCAGGTCTCGAACTGCCGCGCCGGCGACGGGCGACTCGCAGCTCGTCAAGGCCTGCTACGCGGGCGGGACGGCGCAGATCTACCTCCGCGTCGAGGGCCGCGACCCGCGGCCGACCGGCGCGCCGATCGGCTACTCGCTCGCGCAGTACGAGGGCATCCGCCAGCAAGTGGCGAACGCCTTCCGCAGCCTGACCGACCCGGCCGTTCCCGGCCGGTCGCCGGTCTCCGCGTGATGATGAAGGAGGAGCTGAAGAACGTCGACGGCTCCGACTCGCTCCATCCGAGCCGCGAGCGGCGACGTGGTCGTCGTCCTGCGGCCGCCGTACCAGTTCGACGCGGCGACGCCGGGCCAGCGGATCGCGTTCTCCCAGTTCTTCGGCCAGCACGGCTACCTGCCGAACCTGGTCGACCTCGCGCACAACGTGAACATGCACGCGACGTTCATCGCGAGCGGCCCCGGCATCGCGCAAGAAGTCGCAGGGCCTCCGCGGCGTGCGGGCGATCGACATCGCCCCGACGGTCGCGTTCCTGCTCCGCATCCCGGGCCCGCAGAACGCACGCGGGAAGATCCTGTACGACCTCCTCCCGACGCCGGCCAAGAAGAAGAAGAGAAGGGCGCGGGCACCGGCGGCGCCGGGCTGACCGGCCGTGCCGCGGGACCGAAGGATCTCCGCGAGATCACGATCCTCAACATCAGCGACTACCACGGCCAGCTCATCCCGCTCGCGGAGGCCGCGGACAACGTCACGACGACGGGCGCGATCAACCAGACGTACAACATCGGCGGCTCGGCCTTCCTGAAGCCGTGGTTCGACGCCTACCGTCGCGAGGCGCGGAACGGGTCGATCACGGTGACCGCGGGCGACGCGGTCGGAGCGACGCCGCCGATCTCGTCGTTCTTCGGCGACAAGCCGACGATCGAGATGATGAACCTGATGGGCTTCTACGCCGACGGGCTCGGCAACCACAACTTCGACCGCGGCGAGCAGTACTTCCGGAACGAGCTCGAGCCGCTCGCCCGAGTTCCCGTACCTCTCCGCCAACCTGCGGCGACGCGGCGGGCCAGACGCCGGCGCAGTGGAAGCCGAGCCACGTCTTCCGCTTCGGCAAGCGACAAGGTCGGGCTTGATCGGCTTCTCAACCCGGACGCGCCCGACGCTCGTCCGGCCGGATGCGCTCGGGCCGTTCACGATCGGCGATCCGGTCGCGGCGGTGAACGCCGAGGCGCTGAAGCTCCAGCGGCAGGGCGTGAAGACGATCGTCGCCATGGGCCACATGGGCGCCACGAGCGGCGGGACGTTCACCCCCGACCGGGCCGATCGTGACCTCGCCGACGGCGTCGCGGAACGTCCACGTCGGTCATCGGCGACCACACCGACTTCCAGGTGATCTCGGCGGCGGGCCGAACGGCGTGCTCCTGACGGAGAACCGCAGCAAGGGCATCCGCTTCACCCGGGTGCGGCTGGTCGTGAACACGCTGAACGGGAAGGTGGTCTACAAGACGGCGGACTTCCACAAGCCGTGGAACATCGGCGTCACGCCGGATGCCGCGATCCAGGCGAGGATCGACGACCTGAACGCGCCAGCTCGGCCCGATCTCTCGCGGGTGATCGGCAACTCGTCGCGCTTCGTCCCGCGGGCGGACGCGTGCGGCAGGCCCGACGGCCGGCTGTGCGAGTCGCTGGTGGGCAACGTCGTCACCGACGCGATGCGGACGACGTACGGCACCGACTTCGCGATCACGAACTCGGGCGGCCTCCGCGCCGACCTGACGTGCCCGACGTCGGACAACGCGAACGACTTCTGCCCGGCGTACACGCCGCCGCCGTACCCGATCACGCGCGGCCAGGTGCTCGACGTGCTCCCGTTCGGGAACATCGCCGTCACGATGAGCGTGAACGGCGCCGAGCTGAAGACGATGCTCGAGAACGGCGTCTCGCGGATGCCGGCCGCCGACGGCCGCTTCCCGCAGGTCTCCGGGCTCTGCTTCACCTACGACATCAACGCCCCGGCCGGAAGCCGCGTGCTCTCGGCGCCGTCCGGCAGGCGGCGGACGGGACCTGCACCGGCGATGCCGGTCGACCTGACCGCAGCGGCGACGTACACGCTCGCGCAGAACGACTTCACCGCGGCCGGCGGCGACGGGTACCCGAACTTCTCGGCCCGCCAGTCGAGCCGCGGGATCATGGATCAGGTGACGGCGGACTACATCGAGGCGCGTGGCACGCTCACGCCCGCGATCCAGAGCCGGATCGTCTGCACGGGCACCGGCTGCCCGACCGTCACGCCGTAGGGTCACCTCCGTAGCCTCGCCGCCCGGCGTTCGCCGGGCGGCGAGGCCTGCCTACCCGATGCGGGCCAGGGGCTCGGGCCCGCGCGGGAAGTGCCGGTCCGCGATCTGCGCCCAGCTTCCGCCCTCCGGCTCGCCCGTGCCCGGATCCCAGGCGTAGGTGAGGACGCGCAGCGATTCCTCGTGGGCCTCGAAGAGGTGCAGGCCGCGAGCCTCCCCGCGGCGCTTGGGGCGCGGCTGTCCGAGGCCGGGGGCGATGACGACCACCGTCGCGTTCACCGGCTCGGTGCTCCGCGAGATCACCTCGAACTCCCGCCGCTCTCCGACGGAGCTCTGGTGGACGTGGCCGGAGAGGATGAGCTCGGCGCCGGCGTCGACAAGCCCGCCCAGCACGGTCGAGCGGTTCGCGATCGTGCGCTTGACCGAACGCCAGGGCGCGCCGAGCAGGTGGTGGTGGAGGGCCGCGAGGCGGAGTGCCCCGGCGGGCGCCTGCGCGAAGATCCCGGCCGCCCGGTCGATCTGCGACGCGCGGAGCGCCCCGCCCTGCTGCTTCCAGGGCCGCACCGAGTTCAGCCCGCAGGCGACGATCCGGGCCGAGCGGTACACGGGCTCGGTCTCCGGCCAGAGGCGGCGGAACTCGTCGAAGGTCGACGTGAACCGCCCCGGAGGCATGCGCGGGATGTCGTGGTTCCCCGGGATGACGAGGAGTGGGCGATCGAGCGAGCGGAGGATCCGCGCGGCCCGGTCGTGCTGCTCGCGGCGGTTCCGGTGCGTCAGGTCGCCGCTCGCGACGACGAGCTCGGGATCGGTCGCGGCGACGAGGTCGACGAGCGCCTGCTCGACCTCCGGCTCCTCCGCGGTGCCTGCGTGCAGGTCCGAGACCTGGAGAACCCGCACCGGCCACATCTGGGGCTGAGACTATAGTGAGAGCATGGTCGACGAACCCTCTGAGCTGTTCGACGACATCTACGTCGGGCTACGCGCCGGCGCGGCCGGGCGGAAGAAGCGCCGGGGGGAACCCCTCTCGCCGGAGGAGCGTGAGGCCCTGGGCCGGTGGCAGCGCATGTCCGGCTTCCGCAAGACCGTCGCGGTCGGCGGGTTCGCCGTCGGCACGTTCGGTCTCGGCTTCACCCTCGGCGGCCTGGTCTTCCGCCGCTGGCGCAAGGCGTAGCCCGGGGGCTCCTCCGCGGTCGCGGGGCGGTGACCGTACCGTCGCGGTCCGGAGAGGAGGAGCGGCAGGTCTGACGAACCCGCGAGGCATGGGACGACGACTCGCCGACGGCGAGCGTGTCCGGCTGGACACGCGCCCGCACGGGGCCGCGCTCGTGCGGCCGCTCGCGCGCGCGCTCGTCCTCGCCGCGCTCGGGGCCGTGCTCGTGATCGAGGGGTTGCCGCGTGCCTGGCCGCTCGGCGCGCTCGGCGCGCTCCTGCTCGGCCTCGGCGCCCTCGGCGCCCTTCGGGGTGTTCTCGCCTGGGACCGCACGCGTCTCGTGGTCACGAACGCCCGGCTCCTCGTCGTCCACGGCGTCGTGCGCCGGCGCACGGTCGCCGCCGATCTCCCCGCGGGCGGCGCGCTGGAGGTGGAGCAGGGCCTCCTGGGCCGGATCCTCGGCTACGGCACCGTCGTCGCGGGCGACCTCGAGGTGCCGTACGTCCCCGATCCCGGCGCGCTCTAGCGCCGCGAGTCGACCCGCCTCGCAGTCTGCGATCGCCGCTGGACGAACATGTGTTCGTCCGACCCGGGGGCTACACTGACCTCGCATGGCCGCCGACGAGCTGGTTGTCCACGGCGCCCGCGAGCACAACCTCAAGGACATCACCGTCCGGCTGCCGCGGAATGCGCTCATCTGCGTGACCGGGCTGTCCGGATCCGGCAAGTCGTCCCTTGCCTTCGACACGATCTACGCCGAGGGCCAGCGACGCTACGTGGAGTCCCTCTCGGCGTACGCGCGGCAGTTCCTCCAGATGATGGAGAAGCCGGACGTCGACTCGATCGACGGGCTCTCGCCGGCGATCTCGATCGACCAGAAGACGACCTCGCGGAACCCGCGCTCGACCGTCGGCACCGTCACGGAGATCTACGACTACCTGCGCCTGCTCTACGCGCGCATCGGCAAGCCGCACTGCCCGGTCTGCGGCCGGCCGATCGCGGGCCAGTCCGTCGAGCAGATCGTCGACCGGGTGCTGCAGCTCCCCGCCGGGACGCGCTTCACCGTCAACGCCCCCGTCGTCCGCGACCGCAAGGGCGAGTTCAGGGACGTCTTCGAGCAGCTGCGTGAGGAGGGCTTCACGCGTGTGAAGGTGGACGGCGAGCAGCGAAGCCTCGACGAGGACCATCGTCCTCGACAAGAAGTTCAAGCACACGATCGACGTGGTCGTCGACCGGCTCGTCATGAAGGAGGATCTCCGGCACCGGCTGACCGACTCGGTCGAGACCGCGCTCGCCCTGGCCGACCGGCTTGTGGTCGTCGACGTCCTCGACGGAGAGGAGATGACCTTCTCGGAGCGGTTCGCCTGTCCATTCCACGGGGTCGGCCTGCCCGAGCTCGAGCCGCGGATCTTCTCCTTCAACTCGCCGCACGGCGCCTGCCCCCGCTGCACGGGACTCGGCCACCAGCAGGAGATCGACCCCGACCTGCTCGTCCCCGATCCGGAGCTCTCGATCGCCGAGGGCGCGCTCGTCCCGTGGTCGCTCGGCTCGAGCTCGGGCTTCTACGACGCGGTGATCGAGGGGATCGGCCGACCGGTACGAGATCGACCTCGACACGCCCGTGGTGCGAGCTCCCGGAGGAGCAGCGCAACCTCTTCCTCTACGGCACGGACGGCGAGCGCGTGTATGTGAACTACCGGAACCGCATGGGCCGGCGGCGCTCGTACATGTTCACGTTCGAGGGGATCGTCTCGAGCCTCCAGCGGCGCTACCGCGAGACCGACTCGCAGCAGCAGCGTGAGCGCATCGAGGAGTACATGACGCTCCGGCCGTGCCCGGAGTGCCTCGGCGCGAGGCTCAAGCCCGAGGTGCTCGGCGTCACGATCGGCGACCGGGCGATCCACGACTTCACGCGCATGTCGGTGCAGCGGTCGCTCGTGTTCCTCGACGAGCTCGAGCTGAGCGAGACGGAGCGGCTGATCGGCGCGCGGATCATCAAGGAGATCCGCGAGCGGCTCACCTTCCTCGACAACGTCGGGGTCGGCTACCTGACGCTCGACCGCGCGGCCGCGACGCTCTCCGGCGGCGAGGCCCAGCGGCTCCGGCTCGCGACCCAGATCGGCTCGCAGCTCGTCGGCGTGCTCTACATCCTCGACGAGCCGTCCATCGGGCTGCACCAGCGCGACAACGGGAGGCTGATCACGACGCTCGAGCGGCTTCGCGACCTCGGCAACACCGTGCTCGTGGTCGAGCACGACGAGCAGATGATGCGCGCCGCCGATCACCTCGTCGACATGGGCCCGGGCGCAGGCGAGCACGGCGGCCGCGTGATCGCGCAGGGCCGGGCCGCCGACGTCGAGGCGACGGCCGAGTCGGTCACCGGGCGCTTCCTCTCGGGCGAGCGAACGATCTCGGTGCCGGACCGGCGACGCGAGGACTTCGGCTCGTTCGGGTCCGGGGCGCGAGCATGCACAACCTGAAGGCGATCGACGTCGAGTTCCCGGTCGGCAAGTTCGTCTGCGTCACCGGCGTCTCCGGCTCGGGCAAGTCCACGCTCGTGAACGAGATCGTCTACAAGGCGCTCGCGAACCGGCTCAACCGCGCGCGCGTGCGGCCGGGCGAGCACGAGGGCTGCGAGGGGATCGAGTGCTTCGACAAGGTCATCGACATCGACCAGTCTCCGATCGGCCGGACGCCGCGCTCGAACCCGGCGACCTACACCGACCTCTTCACGCCGATCCGCGAGCTCTACGCGCAGACGCAGGACGCGAAGGTGCGCGGGTACAAGCCGGGCAGCTTCTCGTTCAACGTCCGCGGCGGCCGCTGCGAGACCTGCAAGGGGGACGGGACGATCAAGATCGAGATGCACTTCCTGCCCGACGTCTACGTTCCATGCGAGACCTGCAAGGGACGGCGCTACAACCGCGAGACGCTCGAGGTGCGCTTCAAGGGCAAGTCGATCGCGGACGTGCTCGCCATGTCGGTCGAGGAGGCGCTCGCCTTCTTCGCCAAGATCCCGAAGATCCGCCGCCGGCTCCAGACCCTGCACGACGTCGGGCTCGACTACATCAAGCTCGGGCAGCCGGCGACGACGCTCTCGGGCGGCGAGGCCCAGCGGGTGAAGCTCTCGAAGGAGCTCTCCAAGGTCGCGACCGGCAAGACTCTGTACATCCTCGACGAGCCGACGACGGGGCTCCACTTCGCCGACATCGAGAAGCTCCTCGAGGTGCTCCAGCGGCTCGTCGACTCCGGCAACACGGTGCTCGTGATCGAGCACAACCTGGACGTGATCAAGCAGGCGGACTGGCTCGTCGACCTCGGTCCCGAGGGCGGCGAGGCGGGCGGCGAGGTGATCGGGGTCGGGACGCCCGAGGACATAGCCGCCGTCGAGGGGAGCTACACGGGCGCGTTCCTCAGAGAGCTGCGTGCCCGCAGCGACGCCTGCAGCCGCGTAGCGCCCCTCAGGGAATCGGGCGCGATTCCCAGGTGAACGTCTGGAGAGCGGTCAGGCCCTGGGCGGTCGCGGACAGCCCCCGGGCCGCGTCGGGTGGGCCGGGGTACGCTCCTCAGCATGGAGACGGAGGCCGGCCCCGCTGCGGAAGCGCCGAGCGCGGAGCGTGCGTGGTGGCTCCGGACCCTCGCGGTCTTCACGAGTCCCCGTACCACCTTCGCGGCCATGCGAGACGGGTCGCGCCAGGCTTTCGAGGCCCGCGAGGAGCCGGTTCTCGCGCTCATGATCCTCTCCGGCGTCGCCGGAGTCCTCGCGACCCCGTTCAGCGGCGATCTCCTCGACAACGAGGATCGTGACGGCATCGTCGTCGCCGTGATCGTCTTCCTCGCCGGCGGGATGTACGGCGCCGCGACCTACTGGATCGGGGGCGGCGCGCTCGCCCTCGGGATCCGCGCCGCCGGCGGGCACGGGACGTACCGGCTCGCGCGGCACGTGCTTGCCTACGCCGCCGCGCCGCTCGCGCTCTCGCTGCTCCTCGTGTGGCCTCTCCGGCTCGCCGTCCACGGCGGGGATCTCTTCAGGGAAGGCGGGTCCGACGACTCAGGCGCCGGCCGGTGGGTCTTCGAAGCGCTCGAGCTCGGCTTCTTCGCCTGGGCGGCCGTCCTCCTTGCCGTCGGCGTGCGGACGGTGCACGACTGGCCGCTCGTGCGAACCCTCGGGGCGCTGGCCCTCGCGCTCCTCGCGCTCGTCTGCTTCGCCCTCTTCTTCTCGCTCCTCTAGGAGGGTTTGAAGGAACGCCGCTCGTTCTCGGGGTGCGATGGTCGTTCCGAGGCAAGGACGCAGGGAGCGCTCGATAACAGCGCTATCGACGCGACCGAGGACGCCGTCCTCGGGACGAGCAGCGCGGCCCGAGGACACAGTCTGTGGTTCGCCAGACCCTCCTAGTCGCTCCACCAGCCGGGCACGGTCTCGACGTCCTTCGAGTCCTTGTGGGCCCCGAACGCAAGGAGCTCCATGCCCTCGGACCCGGCCTCGAAGCTGCGCATCGTTTCCGGAGCGACGCGAATCGCGTCCCAGGAAGCGAGCTCGACCACCTCGTCCTCGAGCTTCACGCGACCGCTTCCGCTCAGGATGACGTAGATCTCCTCCTGGTGGGAGTGGCGGTGGCCGAACGGCTGGCGGACCCCCGGCGCAAGGCGCTGGTAGCTCAGGCCGGTCGCGCCGCCCTCGAGGGCGTCCCGGGCGAAGCGAGACTCCATGTCCGGGGAGAGACCGAAGCCGACCGCCGCGTCCTCGACGTCCATCAGGTTCGTCTTCGTGTAGCCGGGCACCGCTTGTGAATCTACCGTCCGACCTCTAGCTCGGCTTCGAAGCGTGCGAGCTCATCGTCCGCGATCCCGTAGGTGTGCGACTCCTCCGGGAAGGAGCCCGCACGCACGTCGGCCGCGAACTGCTCGAGCGCGGAGCGAATCTCGGCTCCGATGTCCGCGTAGCGCTTGACGAAGCGCGGCGCCCGCCCCTCGTAGAGGCCCAGAAGGTCGTGGAGCACGAGAACCTGACCGTCGCAGTTCGGCCCGGAGCCGATCCCGATCGTGGGAACCGAGAGCGCCTCGGTGACACGCGCTGCGACGGCCGCGGGGACCGCTTCGAGGACGACCGCGAAGCAGCCGGCGGCCTGGAGCGCGAGCGCGTCCTCCATGAGCTCCCGCGCCTTCTCCGCTGTGCGGCCTTGCGCCCGAAACCCGCCGAGCATCGTCGCGGACTGCGGTGTGAGCCCGAGATGGCCCATGACCGGAATGCCCGCGCCGACGAGCGCGCGGACGCGGGCGAGCGTCGGGCCGGCCCCCTCCACCTTCACCGCGTCCACACCCGCCTCCTTCACGAAGCGGACGCCGTTTCGGACCGCGCCCTCGTCAGAGATCTGGAAAGACCCGAAGGGCATGTCGCCGACGACGATCGGCCGCCGGGCGCCCCGCCCCGCGGCGCGTGCCAGCACGAGCATCTCCTCCATGGTTGCGGGGACCGTGGAGTCGAGCCCGAGGACGGTCATGGCGGCCGAGTCGCCGACGAGCACCACGTCGATCCCCGCTGCGTCGGCGAGCCGCCCGCTCGGGTAGTCGTAGGCCGTGACCATCACGATCGGCTGGCCTCGCATCTTGAGGTCGGCGAGCCCGGTGAGCGGGAGCTTCCCCGCCTCATCGGGGCGGCTGCTCATTCGGAGTCCTCCTTCAGGACGACGTTGTCGATCAAGCGCGTCGAGCGCGTCCGGACCGCGGCGGCCAGTACTGCGTGGGCGTTCCACCGTGCGACCTCGACGTAGTCGGGGGTGAGCCGCGGCTCGCGGGCAAGGACGTCGCGGGCCGCCTCGGTCGCGCTCGCGCCCCGCCGGTGCGCCTCGACACCGGCCGCAAGTGCCCGCGGCAGGGCACGCGCCGCTTCCCGCTCAGCGGGGCTCAGGAGGGCGTTGCGCGACGAGATCGCCACGCCGTCCGGGTCCCGGACGGTCGGAAGGACACGGAGCTCCACCGGCAGGGCGAGGTCGCGGATGAGCTGCGCGACGACCTCGGCCTGCTGTGCGTCCTTCTGCCCGAAGTACGCGCGATCGGGCTGCACCACGAGGAGGAGCTTGAGCACGACCGTGGCGACGCCGCGGAAGTGGCCGGGCCGGGAGTCTCCCTCGAGCCCCTGGCCGAGCTCGGTCACGTCCACCCAGGTCTGGAAGCCCGGCGGGTACATCTCCTCGACCGCCGGCACGAAGGCCAGGTCGACACCGGCCTCTTCGAGCACGGCCAGGTCGCCCGGCTCGTCCCGCGGATAGCGGTCGAGATCCTCCCCTGCCCCGAACTGTGCCGGGTTGACGAAGACGCTCGCGACGACCAGATCGCATTCCCGGCGCGCGGCGTCGAGGAGCGATCGGTGCCCCCCATGGAGCGCGCCCATGGTCGGCACGAGCCCGAGGGTCTTGGCGCGTTCCCGCGCGAGGGCTTCCCGGGCGCCGGCGACGGTCCGTTCGACCTTCATCGCACCTGCAGCGCCGTCGCCTGTGAGAGCGCCTGGTAGAGCGGCTCGAGCTCCGGCCGGTGCTCGCGGATCTCCGCGAGGTGCCGCTCGATCGTCTCCCAGTCGCCGCGAATGTGTGGGCCGGTCGGGCGAAAGCCGTTCTCGATCGTCCGGAGCATGAGGGGCTCGAGTGCCTCCGGCGGCGCACCGGCGGCACGAAAGAGGTCTGCTGCGATCTCGTGGAGCGTGACGAGGAACGACGCGGCGACGGTCGCCCCCGCGTGGTAGAGCGGGCGCTCGTCGTCGTCGAGCACGAACGGCCGGAGCCCGAGCAGGCCGGCGAGCTCGACGCCGGCCTCACGCGCCTCGTCCGACTCGGCGCCGACCGCAGCCCAGGCGCCGTCGAGCTGCTCCGGGCCCCGCTCGAGCGTGAACGTCTGGAGCGGATGCAGGCTGAACCGTCGCGTCGCGGCGTGCGGCTCGAGCGCGTCGAGCGTCTGTGCGCCGCTCGTGTGAGCCACCCAGGGGCCCGGCGTCAGACGCGCGGCCACCTCCGGGACGGCCCGATCCGGGACGCAGAGGAGGATGAGCTCTGCGTCGCCGACCTCGAGGGCTTGCGTGGTCGAGCCGGTCGCGATGCCCCGCTCGGCGAGGCGGGCGGAAACGGCCCTGCCGACGCGGCCGTGACCGACGACTGAGACTGATCGGAAGCTCATCGCTTGCTCCAGTTCCTCGCGGATACCGGGCAGCGGGAATCCTACTCCGCGGCCTGGGGGCCGCGATCAGTCGCCGTGACCGCGATCCTTGTCGCGACCGCGATCCTCGCCGCGGTTCCGGTCGCCGTCCTCGCGGCCTTGCGGGCCGCCGCGATCCTTGTCCTTGTCGTGCGAGCCGCGGTCTCCATCGTCCTGGCCTCGCCCGTCGCCTCGATCGCGGTTCTGGTCTCCACGATTTCGATTGTCGTCCCGCCGCTCTTCGCCGCGGTCGCCTCGGTCTTGTCCGCGGTCGCCGTGCTTGTTGCCCCGGTCGCGGCCGCGATCCCGTCCGCGGTCGCCGCGGTCGTGGTCTCGGCGGTCGCCGCGGGCGCCGGGCTTGGCGCCGTGCTTGTTGCCCCGGTCGCGGCCGCGATCCCTTCCGCGGTCGCCCCGGTCGTTGTCGCCGCGGTCGTTGTCGCCGCGACCGGTCTCGCCCTCGTTGTCGCCGCGGCCGCTCTCGCCCTCGTCGTCGCCGCGATCGTTCCCGCCCTCGTCTTCCCCGGGGTCTGACTGCGGGGGTGCCGGGGGAGGCGCCTTGCGGGAAGGCGGCGGCGCAGCCGGGGGAGCGGGCGGTGGGGGTGTCGCCGGAGGCGCGGCCGGAGGATCGGGGTTGGGAGCCTGCGACGCCGGTGGTGGAGTCTGTGGTGCGGCGGGCGGGCTGCCGTCCGAGCCGGGCGTCGCGGGGCGAGGTGCGGGCGGCGCGGAGTCCGAGCCACCCGAGGAGGTTCCGACCGTGTCGTCGCCGGAGGTGGAGTCGTCGCCGATGCCGGAAGCAGCTCCCTCGCTGTCGCTCCCCCCGGAGCCGTCTTCGTCCGACCCTGAACCGCCGGAGCCGGAGCCGGAGCCGGAGCCGTCAGTGGACTCCTCGTCGGCGGAGCCGGCCTCCACGCGCACCGGCTCACTGCCCGTGCTCCCGCTGATCGGGCCGGGGAGCGGCGGCAGCGCGTCGAGGACCGGGCCGGCAGCGCGGAAGAGGGCGTAGAAAACGACGCCGATCAGCACCACGAGCGCCGGCCAGCGCACGGCGCGGACCACACCGCGCAAGGCGGACCCACCACCCATGATCCTCTGCGTCATTCGAGAGATGGCTCCCAAAACCCTCTCCATAGCGTTCAAATCCCGAGTCGCGCCACTCCCCCCGCACAGTGTGCGACTCCCCTCAAACTGTCCTATCGACAGGTGTTAGGCGAAGTTTAGACCCACTTTGTGAAGATCGGGTCGTTCCGGTTGCGCCGCGTCCGGACGTCGGCCTAGACTCCGGTGGCGATGCCGATCTACGAGTACGCGTGTATGGAGTGCGAGAGCCATTTCGAGGAGCTCCTGCGCCTCGACGCGGACGACCCCGACTGCCCGGAGTGCGGATCGGGGAAGACGCGCCGCCAGCTCTCCGTGTTCGCGACGCACGGCAGCGCCGAGCAGCCAAGCTTCGGCGGATCCGGAGGCGGATGCTGCGGCGGCTCTTGTGGGTGCGGTCACTGAGGGTCTGACCCAGCGCGACGCCCTCGCGACCTTCGCGGCCGAGGTCTCCGGCTGCACGCGCTGCCGCCTCGCCGAGGGGCGGACGCAGGTCGTCTTCGGCGTGGGGAACCCCGAGGCCGATCTCATGTTCGTCGGCGAAGCGCCCGGCTTCCACGAGGACAAGCAGGGGTATCCGTTCGTCGGCCAGGCCGGCAAGCTGCTCGACCGGCTGCTCGAGGGAATCGGCCTCGACCGCTCGCAGGTCTACATCGCAAACGTGATCAAGTGCCGGCCGCCGGGCAACCGCGACCCCGCCCCCGACGAGATCGAGGCCTGCGAGGGCCATCTCTTCCGGCAGCTCGAGCTCGTGCGACCGCTCGTCGTCGCCACGCTCGGAAACTTCGCCACGAAGCTCCTCTCCGGGAAGCCGCACGGCATCACGCGCGTGCACGGGACGCCGCAGGAGGCCACGGTCGGCGGCCGCCGGGTCACGCTCTTCCCGCTCTTCCATCCGGCGGCCGCCCTCTACACGCCTGCGATGCTGAAGACGCTCGAGGCGGACGTCGCGCGGCTTCCCGCGCTCCTCGAGCGCGACGTGCCCGCCCCGGCGCCTGTCATCCCGCTCAGGCCGGCGACTCCGCCGGCGGTCGCGGTCGCCCAGGCCGAGCAGCTCGGACTGTTCTAGCGTTCCGGAATGGTGGAGGTCGAGTCGTCCTCTCCGGAGGAGACCGAGCGCCTGGCCGCGAGCTTCGCGGACGAGCTCGCGCCGGGCGACGTGGTCACGGTCGCCGGCGATCTCGGGGCCGGGAAGACGACCTTCGTCCGCGGGGCTGCCCGGGCGCTCGGCGTTTCCGGGCCCGTCACGAGCCCGACGTATGCGATCGGCAACCGCTACGCGGGCCGCGTGCCGGTCTCGCACCTCGACCTGTACCGGTTCGACCGGCTCGAGGAGGCGGACTGGGCAGACCTCGAGCCCTACTTCGAGGACTCGGTCGCCTTCGTGGAGTGGCCCGAGGCGGCCGAGCGCTTCCTCCCGGCGCCGCGGCTCTCCGTTCGTTTGCGGCACCTGGGGGCCGAGCATAGACTGATCTCCATCCAGGACTCGGAAAAAGCCCTGCAAAACTAGCTGTTCTCACGTGATTGTGCTCGCCTTCGACACCGCCACCGACCGGGCGACCGCCGCGCTCGTTCGCCACGGCGACCTGCTCGGGGAGCGCCTGAGCCGCCCGGCGCGGATCCTCGAGGAGGTCGGCTCGCTTCTCGAGGAGGCTCGGCTCGCTCCCGAGGACGTCGACAGGATCGTCGTCGGCACCGGCCCCGGGAGCTATACGGGCCTCCGCATGGGCCTCGTGACCGCCCGGACGCTCGCCCTCTCGCTCGGGGTCCCGGTCGCCGGGGTCTCGACGCTCGACGCGCTCGCAGCCGGCGTACCCGAGGCACGGCCCGTCCTGGACGCCCGGCGCGGGGAGGTCTTCACGCTCGCGGCCGGCGAGCCCGTGGTGCTCCCGCCGGCGAAGCTCGAGGTCGAGGCGGGGGCGATCCACGTCGGCGACGGCGCGGTTCGCTATCGCGCCATGCTGGAAGAGCGTGGGGGAATCGTCCCCGGCGACGAGGACGAGGCACACGTCCCGTGGGCGCGCCACCACGCGGCCCTTGCCCGCGACTTCGGGCCTGCGGAGCGGGTCGAGCCGCTCTACCTCCGCGTGCCGGACGCCGAGGTTGCCGCCCGTGAGGGAAGGCTGAACGTGTGAAGATCGAGCTCCGACGCCTGGTTCTCGCAGACCTGAACGAGATCGAGCGGATCGAGCGCGCGGCCTACCCGACGCCGTGGTCGCGCTCGATGTTCGCGGGCGAGCTCGCGAAGCCGTCGTCGCTCTCCCTCGGCGCCTTCGACGAAGGCGGGCGGCTCGCTCGGCTACCTGATCATCTCCCGGTACGTGGACGCCTGGCACGTGATGAACGTCGCCGTCGCGCCCGCGCTCCGCCGCCGCGGGATCGCGACTCAGCTCCTCGAGGAGCTCTTCCACGCGACCGAGGACGACGCGCGGCGCGGCTACACGCTCGAGGTTCGCGTGTCGAACACGTCGGCGATCGCCCTGTACGAGCGGCTCGGCTTCCAGGCGACGGGCCTGCGTCGCGGCTATTACACGGACAACCGCGAGGACGCGCTGATCATGTGGAAGGACCCGCCGGCCGAGGCGGTCGCGGCGGAGATCGTCTAGTCCGGCTCCCAGGCAATCTCGACGACGTAGCCGTCCGGGTCGCGGATCTTGACGCTCACGTAGTCCGGCTCGTCCCACCACTCGACGATCTCGACGCCGTCCGCCGCGACGCGGTCGCGAAAGGCCCTGACCTCGTCCGCGGACGCGAGGCCCTTGCCGAAGTGCAGGAACGGCGGCAGGCGGATCGGCCCCTCGACCTCCCCGAGCGCGAGCGAGAAGCCGTCGGCGTCGTAGAGCATGAGAGTGCCGTCCGGGTATCCTCCGCGCGGGCCGTGCGCCGAAGCCCAGGTAGGTCTCGTAGAAGCGGCGCGACCGTTCCTGGTCGCCGACGGCGAGCGCGAGGTGGCGCACGGTCGGCCGATCGTAGCTCCGGCCGTACCATGCGTTGGTGATCCTCGGGCTCGAGACCTCCTGCGACGAGACCGCCGCGGCGCTCGTCACGCGGGACGGTCACGTGCGGGCCAACGTCGTCGCCTCGCAGGCCGAGCTGCATTCGCGTTACGGCGGGGTCGTCCCGGAGGTCGCCTCCAGGCGGCACCTCGAGCTCGTGGCGCCGGTCGTGGAGGAGGCGCTCGCAGAGGGTGGCGCCACACTGGAGGACGTCGACGCAGTCGCAGTCACACGCGGGCCCGGGCTGATCGGCGCGCTCCTCGTCGGGCTCTCGGCCGCGAAGGCCCTCGCGTGGTCGAGGCGGCTCCCGCTCGTCCCGGTCGACCATCTGCACGGGCACGTCGCCGCGCTCTTCCTCGAGCCCGATCCGGTCGAGCCGCCGTTCCTCTGCCTCCTCGCCACCGGCGGCCACACACTCCTCCTCGAGGTGCGCGATCCGGCGGGATACGACGTCGTTGGCACCACGCGCGACGACGCGGCGGGCGAGGCGTTCGACAAGGGCGCGCGGCTCCTCGGGCTCGGGTACCCGGGCGGGGCGGCGCTCGACCCCTCGCGCGCGACGGGAGACCCCGGGGCCTTCGAGTTCCCGGTCGCGCGCGTGCCGGGCTTCGACTTCTCGTTCTCGGGGCTCAAGACCGCGCTCGTCTACGCGGTGCGCGACCTGCCCGCCGAGGAGCTCGACCGGCGGCGGGCCGATCTCGCCGCCTCGTACCAGCGCGCGATCGTCCGCGCACTCGTCGAGCGCACCCGCGCGGCCGCCGCCGCGCTCGGGCGCAGCCCGGATCGCTGTGGTCGGAGGCGTCGCGGCGAACTCGGAGCTGCGGGCCGCCCTCCCGGACGCGGCCCTCGCACCGCTCGCCCTCTGCACCGACAACGCAGCGATGATCGCCTCCGCGGCCAGGTACGCGACGGTGATCCCGTATCCCGACTATCTTGCGCTCGATGCGTACGCCTCGGCGGCGTAGACGATCGCCTGCGCTCGTGCGGGCGGCTTCGCTTGCCGCCGTCGCGGGCCTGGCGGCCGCTGCCGTGGTCGTCTCCCCGGTGCAGGGCGCCGGCGAGTCGGCGTCGCGGGCCGCTGCGGATGCCTGGAACGCCGTCTTCGGCGAGCGCGCGAAGGCGACGCCTTCCCGGCGCGTGATCGTCCTTCTCGACTCGCCGTCGCTCGCCGACCGGATGGCGCAGGCGGAGGCCCTGCCCTCGTCCGGGGAGCAGAAGCGCTGGACGGCCGAGGCAGACGCGGCGCAGCGCCTCCTCATCGCACGCCTCGGCGCCCGTGGCGTGAGGATCAGGCGCGAGCGCGTCTTCACGCGCACGGTCAACGGCTTCTCCGCAGTCCTCGACGCACGCGCGCATGCGGCGCTCGAGCGAGCCGACGGCGTCGCCGGCGTCTTCCCGGTCCGCACCGTGTATCCCGCCGCCCTGACCGCGCAGGCGCTCACGCGGCCCGAGTTCCGCCCGGGAGCCGGGCGCCGGCCCGACGTCGGGCTCGCCGGCTTCGACGGGTCCGGCGTTCGGATCGCGCTCCTCGACAGCGGCGTCGAGCTCGATCACCCGCTCCTGAGCGGCCGGGTGGCGTCGGGGATCGACCTCGTCGACGGCGACCGGCGGGCGAGAGCCGAGTCGAAGCCGGACGAGCCGACCCGGGTCGAGTCGCACGGGACGCGGATGGCCGGTGTGCTCGTCGGCGCCGAGGGGCCGGCTGGTCTCGCGGGCGTCGCCCCGGGCGCGCGCGTTCTCCCGATCCGCATCCTCGGCTGGGACCGCGCGGCCGACGGAACGTACGCGCTCATGGGGCACGGCGACGCGCTTCTCGCCGGCCTCGAGCGTGCGGTCGATCCCGACGGTGACGGAGACGTCGAGGACGCAGTGACGATCGCACTTGCGGCCGTCGTCGAGCCGTATTCATCTTTCCCCGACAGCCCCGAGACGCGCGCGGTCGACGGCGCGACGCGGCTCGGGACGCTCGTCGTCGCACCGTCCGGCAACGACGGCCGGGCGGGCCGTGGCTTCGGCACCGTGGGCGCGCCCGGCGGTGCTCCGGCGGCGCTCACCGTCGGCGCCGTGGACTCGCGCCGGGAGGTGCTCGACACGCGGGCCGTCCTGCAGGTCGGGAGCGCCGAGGTGCTGGACCTGCCGGTCGTCGGCGCGCTTCCACCGGAAGGCGATCTGCCCGTCGCGGCGCTGCTCGGTCCGACCCTCGGGAACCCGACCAGGCCGGCCGGCGACCTTGCCGACGGGTCGTCCCTCGCCGACTACTTCGACCGCCGCGGCGTCAGCCTCGTCGCCGGCCGCGCGGTCCTCGTGCCCGAGGGCTCGCTCGAGCTCAAGGTGCGAAACGCCTCCGTGGCGGGCGCGTCCGCAGTGCTCGTGGCCGGCGGCTCGGGCGCGGCCACGCTCGATCTCGACGAAACGGCCGCCGCTCCCGTCGCCGCGCTCCCTACGGAAGCAGGACGCGAGGCGGCTGACGCGCTCCGCGCGGGCGACCCGGTCTCCATTCGCTTCGGCGGCGTCCGCCGGACCGCGAACGCGACCGCCGGCCTCGTCGCGCCGTTCTCGTCCGGCGGGATGGCGTTCGGCGGCAGCGTGAAGCCCGACCTGGTCGCGCCGGGCGTGGGGATCGCGACCGCGGACGGCGGCGTGAACGCCGACGGCAGCGAGCGCTACGCGACCGCGACCGGGTCGAGCGTGAGTGCGGCGGTCGTCGCCGCGTCCGCCGCGCTCGTCGCGCAGGCCCGGCCGGGGCTGACGGCCGCCGAGCTCAGGAGCCTCCTCGTCGGGAACGCACGGCAGATCGTGAAGGACGGCGTCCCGGAGCCCGTCACCGTCCAGGGCGCGGGCGTCGTCGACGTCGCCGCCGCGGCGGCGGCGGAGGTCGCGGTCGCGCCGGCGACACTCGCCTTCGGCCGCGTCGACGACGGCGGCTGGCAGGTGACGCAGACGGTGCGGATCCGCAATCTCTCGCGACGCGAGCTCGAGATCGGCTTCGGCATCACGCGGGATCGGTGGGGCGAGCCGGAGCTTTCGTTCGCCGCGACGCCTGCGCACCTCGTCCTCCGGGCCGGCAAGTCCGGAGACGTCACCCTCGCCGCCTCGGGCAGCGGCCCGCTGGAAGGCGAGGCCGGCGGCGCATTCGTCGTCTCGCCCCGGGCCTCGCGCATCGTGCGCGTCCCGTGGGCCGTCAGCTTCCGCTCAGGCGACACGGAGCCGCTTCTCGGGGGCGTCGCTCTCTCGAACCGCGCCTTCTCCGCGTCGGACGCCGCGCCGGCCGTCCTCGCCTTCCGCGCGGGCCGGGTGACCACGGACGCGGACGGTGGCGGCGAGAGCGTCCAGCCGGTCCAGCTCCTCGTCGCCGAGCTCTGGCGTGCGGGCGGCAAGCGCCTCGGCGTCCTCACGCGCATGCACGACCTCCTCCCGGGCCGCTACGCGTTCGGCGTCACTGGGCGCGGGCCCGATGGGGCGAGAGCTCCGGCCCGGTCGGTACGTGATCCGCCTCGTCGCCTATCCGCCGGCCGGCGACGCCGGTGCGAAGGCGACAAGCGTGGACGTGCGGTTTAGACTCCGCCCGTGATCTCGCTCTTCGCGAGGCCTGCGGCATGACGACAGCTGAGGCACCCGGGTCGTTCACCCAGGAGAACGCGTGGGAGATGGCGCGCGAGCAGCTGCGCCGGATCGCCGACCTCGCGGACGTCAGCGACGCGATGCTGAGCGTCCTCCTCGAATGCAAGAAGGCGGTCGAGGTTTCCGTTCCGACCCGGATGGACGACGGCTCGGTCGAGGTCTTTCAGGGCTTCCGCGTGATCCACAACGTCGCGCGCGGCCCGTCCAAGGGCGGGCTCCGCTACCACCCCGCGGTCACGCTCGAGGAGACGAAGGCCCTCGCGATGTGGATGACGTGGAAGTGCGCCCTCATGGGGCTTCCCTTCGGCGGCGCGAAGGGAGGCGTCGTCTGCAATCCGAAGACGCTCTCGATCCACGAGCTCGAGGGCATGACCCGCCGCTACACCTCCGAGATCATCAACCAGATCGGGCCGGAGGTCGACATCCCCGCGCCCGACGTGGGGACGAACCCGCAGGTGATGGCGTGGATCTTCGACACCTACTCGATGAACAAGGGCTACTCCGTCCTCGGCGTCGTGACCGGGAAGCCGCTGAACGTGGGCGGCTCGCTCGGCCGCGAGAAGGCGACCGCGCGCGGGGCCGGGTTCTGCGTCCGCGAGGCGCTGAACCGCAGCGGCCGCCGGCTCGAAGGGGCCCGCGTCGCGGTCCAGGGCTTCGGCAACGTCGGCCGGCACCTCGCACTGCTCCTCGAGGAGGCCGGCGCGAAGATCGTCGCGGTCTCGGACTCGAGCGGCGGCGTCCACAACCCGAACGGGCTCTCCGCCGTCGAGGCCGCGGCCTCACAAGGACGAGCATGGATCGCTCGCCGGCTTCAAGGACGCGGACGAGGTGACGAACGACGAGCTGCTCGTCGTCGACTGCGACGTCCTCGCGCCCTGCGCGCTCGAGCAGGCGATCACCGCCGAGAACGCGCCCGACGTGAAGGCGTCCATCGTCTGCGAGGGCGCGAACGGCCCCGTCACGATCGACGCCGACGCGATCCTCGAGGACCGCGGGATCCTCGTCCTGCCGGACGTGCTCGCGAACGCGGGCGGCGTCGTCGTCTCGTACTTCGAGTGGGTGCAGGGCCTCCAGGAGTACTTCTGGAAGGAGGAGGAGGTGAACGAGCGCCTGAACGACATCATCACGCGCGCGTTCGCCGAGACCTGGGAGACCCACGAGACCCGCTCGCTCACGATGCGGCAGGCCGCGTACGTCTGCGCGGTCGGGCGGGTGGCCGAGGCGACCACGACGCGCGGCCTCTACCCATAGCAGTCACGGTCACCGTCCACGTCGCGGACGGCTGCCACCTCTGCGAGGCGGCCCTGCGCGTCGTCGCGAGCGTGCGCGAGGAGATCCCGTTCGAGCTCGAGGCGGTGGACATCACGGGCGACCCGGAGCTCGAGGAGCGCTACCGGGAGCGGATTCCGGTGCTCTCGATCGACGGCGGCGAGGCCTTCACGTACCACGTCCACCCGGACGCTCTCCGGCCGTCGCCTGCACGAGCGCTTGACGGTTACCCGCCGGGTCGGAAAAACGGTGCGGCTATGCTCTCGGCGAGGATGGCCTCGCGAATCGCAGCCCTCGCCCCGGAGTCCGAGCGGGTCGGTGACAACCGCCTTACGGTCGGCGTCGCGGCCCGGCTCAGCCAGTACCTGCGGGTCCTGACGCAGGCGAAGAAGATGGGCAAGGAGCGGATCTCCTCGCAGGAGATCAGCGAGTACACGAACGTCAACGCGACCCAGATCAGGCGCGACCTCTCCGGGTTCGGGAAGTTCGGCAAGCGCGGCGTCGGCTACAACATCGACGGGCTCGCGGGCGAGATCCGGAAGATCCTCCGGACGCAGGGCCAGCACAACATCGCGCTCTTCGGCGCCGGCCGGCTCGGCCAGGCGATCGCGAACTCGACGGTCTTCGCCGATCACGGCTTCAACATCGCGGCGACCTTCGACACCGACCAGCGGAAGGTGGGCCGGCCGATCGACGGGAACGTGTTCTCGGCTACGCCGGCTCGGCGAGGTCATCCGCGAGAAGAACATCATCGTCGCGGTGCTCGCCGTACCGCCCGAAGCGGCGCAGGCGGTCGCCGACGACGTCGTCGACGCCGGCGTGAAGATCATCTTCAACTACACGGACGCGCTCCTCCACGTCCGCCGGCGACGTGACCGTCCACACGACGAGCCCGGCGGTCGAGCTGCTCTACGCGCTCTACTTCTACCTGACGTAGAGGAGGGCCGCGGAGCGCCGCCCGTGTCGGGGTGCTTCTGGTCTTCCGAGGCGCGGACGGAGGGAACGCTCGATTGCAGCCCTATCGACGCGACTCGGGCGATGACCTTGCCTTCGGAACCGGGCAGCCTCTCGTCCGGCTACCGACGGCGCGCAGTTGGAGGGAAGACCATGGCAGCCGTAAGTGAGCGTCGAGTCGCCGCGGGTGGTTGGTAGTGCACGACGAGGCCGCGATCACGTCGGCCTGTTCAGCATCCGTGCGACGGAGGCCCGGGTAGGCGCCCAGGAGGCCGAACGCGATCCGTCTGGTGACAAGCCACCATCGACGCTCGTGGAACCGGTCCCGGTGGAAGGTCGCCCGCGGGTGAGCGCGTCGCTGCCGCGGCGCGGGATCGCGATCTTCGAGTCCCCGGCCGGCTGCGCCGTCGCTGGTCCATCGCGACCGCGTTCGAGAGCGCCCGTGCTGCGACATGTTCTGGGTTGTTCGTCTACCCGAGGTCCACAGCCTCATCACGGATCCCGCGGGCGCCAGCTGGTCGCGTCACGGTCTCGCCGCGTCCTACGGGCTCGACTCGAGGACGCACCCAGCGCGTCGATCGCTCCGCGCGAGGCTGCCGCCGCGCTCGACGCCGCGCAGCCCGCCATCGACGTCGTCGCCCCGGATCACGAGCGACCTGTGCGCTCGCGGCGCCCGCCCCGACGCTGCGAGGGCGGCGCGGCGACGGCTGTGGCGGCGAGCCTCATCACTCGACCCGCACCTCCACCGCGCCGCGCGGGCGCGAGGCAAGCGCCTCGCGTACCGAGGCCGGGTCCGCTCCCGTGACGACCACCGCACCGCTTTCGACGCGTGCGGCAAAGCCCCTCTCGACGTGCAGCGCGGCCACCTCGCGGGGTGGGCCTTGCACGGAAACGACCACCCGGCGACTGCGTCGGCGGCGGCCGCCTCTAGCGCGGCCTCGGCGGTCTCCGCAGCCTCCCCGCGCGGTCTGCCTGTCGTCGCCGCCGTCGTCGACGTTCGCCACGCGGCCACGACCGCAGCCACGATCGCCGCGGCCGCAGGGACGAGATCGTGACGAGCCCAGGCCGGGCGTCCAGCGCCGCCGGTCGCGGCTCCTGCGGCCCGATCGCCTCCGTGAGCGCCTCCGCCAGGCCGACTCGCGCGAGCTCGAGCATCGCGGCGCCCTGGGAGCGCCGCCGGCCCAGCTCTGCCTCCGCCGCGTCGGCGGCACACGCGGCGCAGGTCTCGAGTGCGAGCGGACGGCCGCCGCGTCCTCGCCGGCGAGCTCGCCCTCGACGTACTCGAGCAGCTCGAGGTCGCTCGGGTGCTGGCTCGGTCACCATGTTTCGACTCCCGGTCGGCCGGGAGGGTTCCCAGCGGCCAGGCGTGGCGAGCTCGCGCCCGGCCCCGGAAGATGCGCGACTTCACCGTACCCTCCGCGCACGCCGGTCGATCTCCGCGACCTCGGCGTAGGAGCAGCCGAGCACGTCGTAGAGGATGACGGCCGTCCGCGGTGCTCTCGTCGAGCGCCGGCAGCGCTGCCTGGAGCGCGCCGGGAGCTCCCGCTCGGCGAGGCGGTCGCGCGGTCGCCCGGCTCGGGGCGTCTCGAGCCGCCTCGCTCGGTCTCCTCGCGCCCCGCCGGCGCGCTGGTCGTGCGTCGCGTTCAGGCAGATGCGGTAGAGCCAGGTAGAGAAGGCTGGCCGCGCGCGGAACCCTGGCGAGGCCCGCCAGGCGCGGAGGAACGTCTCCTGCACGCGCGTCCTCGGCGTCCGCCGCGAGCCGAGCTCGCGGGCGGCGAGCGTGTACAGCCGCTGTCGGTGCCGCTCGACGAGTCGCTCGAACGCGCGCTCGTCGCCTCGCTGCGCACGCCGTACGAGCCGATCGTCAGGATTCGCCCCATGAAGATCCTTCTCTGGCACGGCTACCTCCTGGGCGGGCACGGGCTCGAACGTCTACACGCGGTCGCTCGCCCGCGCCTGGTCGCGGCTCGGACACGACGTCATCGTCTTCTCCCAGGAGCCCCATCCCGAGCAGCTCGACCTGGGCGGCGCGACGACGGTCCGGCCCGACTCGGGCGGACCGCTGCCGGTCTTCGTCCTCGACCGCTACGAGGGACCTCGAGGCGCGCTACCGTCCAGGACCTCTGCCGGGCCGAGCGGCACCGCTTCGTCGAGGCGAACGCGGCCGCCCTGCGCGAGCACCTTCCCGCCGACGTCGTCTTCATGAACCACGTGCTCCTCGGGGCGCCGGTCGGGGCAGCGCGTCGGGCGATGCCGTTCGGGGTCAAGGCGCACGGCTCCGAGCTCGAGTTCTCGATCCGCGGGAACGAGGAGCTCGCCGGCATGGGCGCGGGAGTCACTGACGACGGCGCGGGCGATCCTCGTCGTGGCCGGCACCCGCCACATCCGGCGCGTGCTCGAGGAGGTCGTCGGCCCCGGCGGTACCTGGAGCGCGTGCCACGTCGTCCCGCCCGGCGTCGACGTCGAGGAGCTTCCGCCCCGCGAGCCGCGCGACGAGGCGCTCGCCGGCCTGCTCGACCGAGGCGCGGCTCGACCCGCCGAACCCGGGGCGTGCGCGCGAGCGGCTGCCCGACGACGGCAACGCCGAGCGGCTCGCCGCGTTCCTCGACGGGCCGGGGAGGACCGTCGTCTACGTCGGGAAGCTCGCGCACGAGAAGGGCGTTGCACCTGCTCCTCGAGGCGCTCGCCGAGCGGGCGACGCGCGGGCCGTGATCGTCGGCTTCGGCGCCGGAGCGGGCGGCCCTCGAGACGCAGGCGGCTCGCTCGGCGTCCGCGCGCTCTTTCACCGGGCCGCTGGAGCACCGGCATCTCGCGCACCTGCTGGCGCTGCCGACGTCAACGTCGACGCCGTCC
The DNA here is from genome assembly GCA_963824775.1 of uncultured Actinomycetes bacterium. Classification (GTDB taxonomy): domain Bacteria; phylum Actinomycetota; class Thermoleophilia; order Gaiellales; family Gaiellaceae; genus CAWGQF01. Next base: position 371,486 of record CAWGQF010000012.1, on the reverse strand, counting down.
GTCTTCCCGGAGGCGTTCGGGATGGTCGCCGCCGGAGGCCGCCGCGTGCGGGTCGCCGCCGCTCGTCGCGCGGCACTCCGGGCCTCGCCGAGATCGCCGCAGGGCCTCGAGGCCGAGTACCCGCCCGAGTTCCGCGCGCTCGCCAGCTTCGCCAGCCGGTGACGTCGCCGACCTCGCCGGCGACGCTCGAGCGCGATCCTGTCCCTGCCCGCCGCCGAGCGCGCACTCTCCGGGCGGCGCGCGCCGGGCCGCCGTCGCGCGCTGGAGTTGGGAGCGCATCGCGCCGCATACTTTCGCTCTGATACTTTCGGCGCGGATGGGAGAGGCGCAGCGCCTGAGCGCCGGACGAGCAGCTCGCGCTTCGCCCGGGAGCAGTTCGAGGAAGCCGAGGACCTGACGGTCGCGGTCGAGGAGGAGTTCGCGCTCCTCGACCCTGCGACGCTCGGGCTCGTCGACCGCTTCGAGGACCTCCGGCAGCCGCGCAGGGGACGGAGCTCGAGGCCACCTGGTCGGCGAGCTGATCGCGTCCGAGGTCGAGATCCGGACGGGCCGCTGCGAGACGTTCGCGGAAGCGGCGGCGCGGCATGGCCGAGCGCCGCGTCCAGCTCCTGCGCGCTTGCGGACTCGCTCGGGCATCGCGCTCGGCGCGACCGGCACGCATCCGTGGAGCCCCTGGCAGGAGCAGCGGATCATCGACACGCCCCACTACCGGCGAAACGACGAGCTCCTCCGCTACGTCGTCTGGCGGAACAACACGTTCGGCCTGCACGTGCACGCGGGCATCCGCGGCGCCGACCGCGCGGTGCGCGTGACGTCAACGCTCTGCGGGACTGGCTGCCCGAGCTGCTCGCGTTCTCGGCGAGCTCGCCGTTCGTCGAGGCGCGTGTACACGGGCCTCCACTCGGCTCGAACGCGAGATCTTCACGCAGATGTTCCCCGCGCTGCGGCGTCCCGGACGCGTTCGACGAGCTGGGCCGAGTACGAGCGCTACGTCCGCTGCCTCTACGAGACGGGCTCGATCGACGAGCACACCCAGATCTGGTGGAGCGTGCGGCCGCACCTCGCCTTCCCGACGGTCGAGATCCGGATCTGCGACGGCCAGCCGCAGCTCGCCGAGGCGCAGGCGCTCGCGGCGCTCCTCTACTCGCTGACGGCGCGGATCGCGCGGGCGGTCGACGAGGGCGAGCCGCTGCCGGACCACCCGCGGCACCGGCTGATCGAGGAGAACTTCTGGCGCGCGATCCGCTACGGGATGTCGGGCGAGCTGATCGACCTCGGCGCTTCCCGTCGCCGTCGTCCGGCCGACGCGCGCGGCGCTCGAGGAGCTCGTCGAGTGGGTCCTGCCCGTCGCCGAGGAGCTCGGCTCGGCGCCGTAGCTGGCCGTTCCCGCCGCGAACCCCGCCGAGCGGCAGATCGCACGGCACGAGGCGGGCGCGACGCTCGAGGCGATCTACGCCGACGAGGTCGCTGGAGCCCGCGCCGTGTCTGAGGAGCGGCTCGATGCCTGATCCGCGAGGAGCGACGCCGAGGCCGCCCGAGGAGCTCGCGGAGGAGCTCGCGCACGCTCCGGGTCGAGGACGTCCTCGTCCAGACGCTCATGCACCGTCTCGTCGATCGGCTACCGCCGGCTCGGCGTCGACGCCGGACACGCACGAGGACCGCGACCTCGAGCAGGTCCGGCTCGCGATCGAGACGATGCAGGCGCTGACGCCGGTGCTCGGCAGCTTCGTCGCCCGAGGAGCTCGATGCGCGACTTCCACGCCTCGGTGGCGAACCTCCAGCTCGCGTACGCGAAAGCCGCCGTTGAGGGCGAGACGTCCACCGAGGACACGGCCTAGAGTCCCCGGCCGTGCCGGCGCAGGCCTGAGATCGGCGTCTTCGGCGGCTCCGGGTTCTACTCGTTCCTCGAGGATGTCGAGGACCGTCGAGGTGGACACGCCCTACGGGAAGCCGTCGGCGCCGTTCACGATCGGCGAGGTCGGCGGCAAGCGGGTCGCGTTCCTGCCCCGGCACGGCCCGAAGCACGAGCTGCCGCCGGCGCAGATCCCCTACCGGGCGAACGTGTGGGCGATGCGGGAGCTCGGGCGTCCGCCGCATCATCGGGCCGAACGCGTCCGGCTCGCTCAAGGCGGGGATCGGCCTCGGAGAGTTCGTGGTCACGCGATCAGTTCGTCGACCGTACGAGCGGCCGGGCCGACACCTTCTACGAGGGCCCCGAGACGACGCACGTCTCCGCGGCGGATCCGTACTGCCCCGAGCTTCGGCGCCTCCTCGTCGAGACCGCGCGCGAACTCGGAATCCCTGTCCGCGACGGCGGAACGGTGGTCGTGATCCAGGGCCCGCGCTTCTCGACCCGCGCCGAGTCGAGGTGGTTCCAGGACGGCGGCTTCGACACGATCAACATGACGCAGTATCCCGAGGGCACCTCGCCCGCGAGCTCGAGCTCTGCTATGCCAACATCTCGATGGTCACCGACCACGACGTCGGCGTCGAGGGCGCCGAGCCGGTGTCGCACGAGCAGGTCGTGACTGTCTTCAACGAGAACAACGAGAAGCTGCGCGAGCTCCTCTTCGCGGTCATTCCGAAGATCGGGCCGCAGCCGGAGGACGTCTGCGCCACCGCGCTTCGGGGCGCGCGGATCTAGCGGTCGCGTGGCGGCGTCCCGGCAGACTTTGTGAGTAGAACTGCCGCCCGGCCACTCGGCCTGCGGGCAGGGATTCAGGGCCCCTCGCCGGTCGAGAGCCACGACTTTGTGAACCACGAGAAGGGGAGGCCGTGAGCGAGCTTCTTCCAGGATCACAGCGTGCTGTTCGCACTGCTCTGCGCGGCGGTCGGGATCGCGCTGGGCCGTCGTGCTCACGGTCCGGCTCCTCAAGCTTCCGGCCGGCAACGAGCGGATGCAGGAGATCGCGCGCGCGGTGCAGGAAGGCGCCTCGGCGTACCTCCGCCGCCAGTACATCACGATCGCCGGCGTCGCGCTCGTCCTCTTCCTCGGGATCGGGCTCTGGAACGACCTCGGCTGGGGCACGGCGTTCGGGTTCCTGATCGGCGCGGTGTTCTCGGCGGCGGCCGGCTTCATCGGGATGAACGTCGCCGTGCGCGCCAACGTCCGCACGGCGGAGGCGGCGCGGCACGGCGTCAAGCCGGCGCTCGCGGTCGCGTTCTCGGCGGGCACCGTCACCGGCCTCCTCGTCGTCGGCCTCGGCCTGCTCGGCGTCGCCGGCTACTACGGCGTGCTCACGGAGTGGTTCGACCGCGACTCCGAGCAGGCGACGCGCGAGCTGATCGGGCTCGCCTTCGGCGGCTCGCTCATCTCGGTCTTCGCGCGCCTCGGCGGCGGCATCTACACGAAGGCCGCCGACGTCGGCGCCGACCTGGTCGGCAAGGTCGAGGCCGGGATCCCGGAGGACGACCCGCGGAACCCGGCGGTCATCGCCGACAACGTGGGCGACAACGTCGGCGACTGCGCCGGCATGGCGGCCGACCTCTTCGAGACCTACGCCGTCACGGCCGTCGCGGTCATGTTCCTCGGCGCGATCCGGTTCGGCGAAACCGACCTCGTCGTCTACCCGCTCGCGATCGGAGGGATCGCGATCCTCGCCTCGGTGATCGGGAGCCTCTTCGCGCGCATCGGCCGCAGCGGCTCGATCATGAACGCGCTCTACAAGGCTGTGCTCGTCGCGGTCGTGCTCTCCGCGATCGGGTTCATCCCGGTGACGATGGCGTTCGACACCGAGACGTTCACCTTCGGCGAGCTCTACGGCTGCACGCTGATCGGGCTCGGGGTCACGTTCCTGCTCGTCGCGATCACCGAGTTCTACACCGGCACGCGCTGGGGCCCGGTGAAGGGAATCTCGCGCGCCTCGACGACCGGCCACGCGACCAACATCATCGAGGGGCTCGCCATCGGGATGCAGGCGACCGCGCTCCCGGTGATCGTGATCGCGGCCGCGATCGTCGGCGCCAACTCGCTCGCCGGCCTCTACGGCGTCGGCGTCGCGGTCATGGCCCAGCTCGCGATGACCGGCCTGATCGTCGCGCTCGACGCGTACGGCCCGGTCACGGACAACGCGGGCGGCATCGCCGAGATGGCCAACCTGCCGGACGAGGTGCGCGGCGTCACCGATCCGCTCGACGCGGTCGGAAACACGACGAAGGCCGTCACCAAGGGCTACGCGATCGGGTCGGCCGGCCTGGCCGCGCTCATCCTCTTCGACGGCTTCACGTCTGAGCTCCGCGAGGAGGGCCTCAACGTCACGTTCGCTCTCAGCGACGCCTGGGTGATCGCGGGCCTCTTCATCGGCGGGCTCATGCCGTTCCTCTTCTCCTCGCTCGCGATGCAGGCGGTGGGCCGCGTCGGCGGTCAGGTCGTGGAGGAGGTGCGCCGCCAGTTCCGCGAGAACCCGGGAATCATGGAGGGCACCGTGCGGCCCGAGTACGGGCGCACGATCGGGATCGTCACCGGTGAGGCGATCAAGCGCATGATCCTCCCGAGCATGATCCCCGTGCTCTTCCCGATCATCGTCGGGATCATCAAGCCGGAGATGCTGGGAGGCCTCCTGATCGGAACGATCGTGACGGGGATCTTCCTCGCCATCGCCATGACCTCGGGCGGCGGCGCCTGGGACAACGCGAAGAAGCTGATCGAGGACGGCGAGTACGGCGGAAAGGGCTCCGAGGCGCACGCGGCGGCGGTCACGGGAGACACCGTCGGCGACCCCTACAAGGACACCGCGGGCCCGGCGATCAACCCGATGATCAAGATCGCGAACGTGGTCGCGATCCTCATCATCCCGCTCATCGTCTCCATCCATCTGTAGCGGCGACGGTTCCGATTAAAGGGAAGTCCTGGCGCTGCCGAGACGTTGTACTAGACATGGGAATCATCCTCTTCATCACCCTACTCATCACGTTCCTCGTGCTCGTTGGACCGCTTGACGCTTCGCTACGGCGTCGACTCGCGGATCGACGAGGGCGGCCCGGCGCTCCCCGGTAGCGGCCGCGCGACGCCGCCGGCGGTTCGGCCGGCGGCGCGAAGAACCCGCGGTACCCTGTAACCAAGCATGGGACGTTTGCGGCATTCGCGCCTCGGCCTGGCCGCGCTCGTCGCGGCGGTCGTGCTCGTGGCCGTGTCGGTGCCGACCGCGCTCGCGCTCCTGGACGACGACGGCGACCCGGTTGCGAACGAGCATGCGGGCCAAACGACGACGGCAGTCGACCACAGCGCCCACCCGGTCGCGGGGAACTTCAAGCCGAACGAGACCGTCCTCGAGGACTGCGAGGGCGGCGACCGCGCCTGCCTCGAGCAGGCTACGGCAACCTCGCCTACGAGGAAGGGCCGCAGGCCGCGCTCGACCGCTTCGACCAGGCGCTCGTCAGCGAGCCCGCGGTCGAGGCCGGCTGTCACCGGATCGTCCACACGATCGGCTCGGCGGCGCTCGCCCGCTTCGAGGGGAACATCGCCGAGGCGTTCGCGGCCGGCCGGGCCTCCTGCTGGTCCGGCTACTACCACGGCATCCTCGAGCGGGCGTTCATCGAGGTCGAGGACCGCGACGACGCGGGGCCCGTCGCGCGCAAGCTCTGCGACGACGAGGACATCAAGGGCGACGCGTTCCTCTACTACCAGTGCGTCCACGGGCTCGGGCACGGCCTCATGATCTACTCGGGCCTCGACCTTCCCTGGGCGCTCGAGACGTGCGACGAGCTTGCGACCGAATGGGACCAGCAGTCCTGTACGGGCGGGGTCTTCATGGAGAACATCTCGACGAGCTACGGCGTCAAGTCGCGCTTCGTCAAGGACGACGATCCGATCTACCCGTGCGGGATGGTGGAGGAGCGGCACAAGCTCTACTGCTACCTGATGGTCACGTCCAGGATCAACGAGCTGAACGGGTTCAACTGGCGACAGACCGCGGCGACATGCCGCACCGTCGAGCGCGGGTGGGTCACGACGTGCTTCGAGTCGTACGGGCGAGACGCCTCGGGCTTCACGCGCCAGAACCCGAAGCGCATCTCCGAGCTCTGCAAGCTGACACGGCCGCACATCGCGAGCTGCGTCTACGGCGCCGCGCGCGACGTGACGTCGAACGACGCGGGCGGCGAGCGCGCGGCGAAGATCTGCCCGCTCGTCGCTCCCCGCTTCCGGGCCCAGTGCTACAACGGGATCGGAACGATCCTCGGAAGCCTGAACGGAACGGAGGCCGACCGCCGCAAGGCCTGCGCCGAGATCACGCCGAGGATCTACCGCCGGTCGTGCCTCGCCGGCTCCGGCGTCGCCGTCTAGATGATTGATTCCTAATCCCAGCACCCCCGGCTGGGGCCTGCGCGCGGCGCATCGCGGCCGACGCGAACGGCGTCAAGGCCACCAGCCTTGCCACCGCTCGCGTCGACCCCGCTGCTTGGCGCAGTCCCTCCCCGAGAGCACCGGGATTAGGAACCAATCATCCAGCGAGCCGTCAGGCCGAGCGCCGGCGGCGCACCTGCGGGCCCTGCTGGCCGAGTGCCGCGTAGGCGAGGGTCTGGAGCGAGTCGTTCAGCGTCGAGAGCTCGTGCGCGATGCGGAGGAGCGCCTCGCCGGACTCCGTTCGGCGGTTCAGCGCGTGCACCTCGTCGCAGAGCCGGTCCAGCCGCTCGAGCAACGCGTCGAGCTGCCGGTCGTCGAGGTGCTTGCGCTCGGCCATCACGCCTGATCGTAGCGGGCGAGCTCGGCTGCGCCTTCCACGACGGTGGCGCCCACCGAGGCCCGGTCCCGCGCGTCCGCTCCGGCCTCGAGAGCGTCGACCGAGCGGGCGACGCCGAGGTGGGCGAGGGCAACACGGGCGAGCGGCTCGGGGGCGTCGGTGAAGACGACGACCCGGGCACCCGTCGCCTTCACGCGACGAAGCGCCGCGTTGGCCGCGGGGTCGGGGCGCAGGTGACACGGGCGCGTTGTCCTCGGCGAAGCGGACGAGCGCGCGGCGCCAGTCGCCGACGCCTCGCGCCGCCCAGTCGTCGAGCTCCGCTGGCGGCCGCGCCACGATCGGCGGGCAGTGCGGCAGGGTCGAGCGCGGCGATCGAGGCGAAGCGCCGCGCCGCGTCCGTGAGGAACGCCTCCCAGAGCGGGCGCGTGTCGCCGAGAGCGCCGTCGAGGTCGACCGCGACGGTTCGCGTCACCGCGTCCGGGCGAGGAGGAGGATGCCGAGGGCGACGCCGGCAGTATCGATCGCCCAGTCGATCGGCGACCCGGCTCGGCCCTCGACGAAGTGCCTGGTGGACCTCGTCCGTGGCGGCGTAGAGGGAGCCGAGGCCGAGCGCGACGGGCTCGCGCGCCCGACCGCGCGCAGGAGCAGGGCGCCGAGCACGGCGTACTCGGCCAGGTGCGCGAGCTTCCGCAGCGACGAGGTCCCAGGATCCCGAGCCCCGTCGAGAGATCCGGGACCGACGAGAAGCGCGAAGATCATCGCCGCCCAGGCGACGACGGGCCCCAGCGCGACACGCGTTCATGACCGTGAGCATCTCGCCTCAGCCTACTTCGAGTGGTAGCGTGCCGCGCACAACCGAGAGGCGAGCGGTCGAGGGAAGTCCGGTGCGAGTCCGGCACGGTCCCGCCGCTGTAAGGGGAGACGCTCCTCCGCCACGACGCCACTGGCCGAGGCCGGGAAGGCGGCGGAGGAGGGCGCCCCGAGTCAGAAGACCTGCCGCTCGTCGCATTCGTTCCCCTCGAGGAAGGAGGAAACGTGCGACCCCGATCTCTTGTCCCGCTGGGCGTCCTCGTGGCTGCGCTGCTCGTCGCCGCCCCGGCGCTCGGCGCCCGCGTCCACATCCGGGTCGAGGGCGCGTCGCCAGACCATCTACGGGCCGACCGAGCCATTCGTCACGCCCGTGACCGGCACGATCGCGCCGCCCGCAGGAACCTCGGTCGCGGTGAGCGCCGAGACGCCCGCTCGGCGCGCTCGAGCGTGCCAGCCGCATCGGCGAGTTCTTCTACCGGATCGAGTCGTTCTCGTTCGGGCCCTACGTCTCCCAGATCGGCCGCCACGCGGCGGCCGCGACGACCGGCTGGGTCTACAAGGTGAACGGCAAGTCTCGCCGCCGGTCGGCGCGAGCGCGTACACGCTGCAGTGCCGGAGACCGCGTGCTCTGGTACTTCGCCCGCTTCGGCGCGTCGGGCGGGCCGAAGACGCTCGACCTGAAGCGGGTCGTCGTCGGCCGCCTGGACTGCATCAGGGAGCCGTGCCCGGGGCAGGGCGTCCAGGTCTGCTACCAGTCACAGGCACAGGACGACAACGGTCGCGCCACGCCGGTCACCGGCGTCGTCTTCCGGCTGAACGGGCGGCGGGTCGCGTCGGCGTCGACGGCGAGATCTGCCCGCGCGGCGGGCTGGCGAACGCTCCGGGTGACGAAAACCGGCTACGTCCGCTCGGTCCGTCCTGGCACGCGCCGTTGAGCGCAGCGCCGCGTGCGCGCGCTTCTCGCACTCGCGCTCGCCCTCGTCCTCGCCGCGTGCGGGGACGAGGGCGGCTCGGGCGCGGGCGCAGCGCGCCGAGGACCGCGACGCTCTGGGTCACGCCGCGACCGCGGCGCCGAAGTCGTCCTCGAGACCGAGGTCGCGGCCGGCACGTCCGCCGTCGCGGCTCTCGTCGGAGAGCGCGAAGGTCGAGACCCGCTACGGCGGGCGCTTCGTCCAGTCGGTGAACGGGATCGAGGGCAGCCTCGACCGGCAGGAGGACTGGTTCTACTTCGTGAACGGGATCGAGCCCGACGTCGGCGGCGGCGAGGTGGAGCTGCGACCCGGCGACATCCTCTGGTGGGACTTCCGCGCCTGGCGCGGTGAGATGGCCGCGCCGGTCGTCGTCGGCGCTTTCCCCGAGCCGTTCCTGCACGGCTGGGGCGACGAGCGGCGTCCGGCCGAGGTGCGGGCGCCGCCGGAGCTCGCCGCCGAAGCGGAGCGCTTGCTCGCAACCCTCGGCGGTCCCGACGGGAGAGGGCGACCCGAACGTGTTCGTGCTTCAGGTCGAAGACGGTGCCGACGGCGCGACGTTGACGGCCGAAGCGGGGCGGCGCGAACGACTCGCCCGTGACGTTCACGCTCGCGGGATCGCTCGAGGCCGTCCGGGCGGCAGCCGCCGCGCTCGCGGAGGATCCCAGCATCGTTTCGCGCCGGTACGACGCCCGGTTCGACGAGGACGGAGCGGTGATCGAGTGAGGCTCGCGTCCGGCCTCCGCAACGCTCCTCTTCGCCGGCCTCGGCACCGCGGCGCTGCTCGCCCGACATCTCGTCTCGGCCGCGATCCTCGCCGCCGGTCTCCTGCTCCTCGTCTGTCTCAAGCGCCGAGCGGACGCGGCGCGGCCCTTACCTCTACGGCGCCCTCGCCACCGGCCTCGGCGTCTTCGTCCTCTCGCCGCTCCTCGCGCTCGAGGGCTCGAACGTCCTCTGGAGCGGCCCGAGCGTCCCCGTGCTCGGCAGGCTCGACATCACGGTCGAGGAGCTCGAGATCGCGGCGCTGAACGGGCTTCGGCTGACCGGCGTCGCGCTGGCCTTCTCCGCCTACGCGCTGCTCGTCGACCACGACCGGCTCGTGGCGTCGGCTCGCTTCGCGCCTCGCTCGGCGCTCGCGGTCGCGCTCGCGACGCGCCTCGTTCCCTCGCTCGAGCGGGACGCGGCCGGGCTCCGTGACGCCGTGCGCGGCCGGGGGGTCGAGGTGGCCGGCCTGCGGGGCCACGCGAGGCTGCTCTCTCCGCTCGTCGCGGGCTCGCTCGAGCGGGCGGCGAACCTGGCCGAGGCGATGGAGGCGCGCGGCTACGGGCGGGCCGGCCGGACGGTCGCGCCCGGGCCGTCCTGGCGGGGCGCCGACCGGGTCGCCGTCGCGGCCGCGGCGCTCCTGGTCGTCGCGGGGGTGCTGTGGCTCTAGCCCGCGTCGACCGGCTGACCTTCGCGTATCCGGGCGCCGTCGAGCCCGCGCTGGCGCACGTGTCGCTCGAGCTCGGCGAGGGCGAGGTCGTCGCGCTCCTCGGGCCGTCGGGGTCGGGGAAGTCCACGCTCCTTCGCGCGCTGGCGGGGCTCGTTCCCCACTTCCACGGCGGCCGCTTCTCGGGCCGGGTCGAGGTCGCGGGCCTCGACACGCGCCGCGCCCGCCCCGCCGAGCTCGCGGGCACCGTGGCGACCGTCTTCCAGGATCCGGAGGATCAGGTCGTGATGGCCCTCGTCGGAAACGAGGTCGCGTTCGGGCTCGAGAACGTCGGGACGACGCCGGCCGAGATCTGGGGCCGCGTCGACGATGCGCTCGCGGCTCTCGAGGCCGAGCACCTGCGCGGGCGCCGCACCGCCGAGCTCTCGGGCGGGGAGCTCCAGCGCGTCTGCCTGGCGTCGGCGCTCGCGCTCCGGCCCACGCTCCTGCTTCTCGATGAGCCCACCTCGCAGCTCGACCCGCGCGGCGCCGAGCTGCTGCTCGACGCCGTCGCGGGTGGCGCGACGGTGGTCCTCTCGGAGCAGCGGACGGAGCGTGCGCTGGCGCCGGCCGACCGCGTGCTCTTCGTCGAGGGCGGGCGGCTTCTCCTGGACGCGCCCCGCGAGGAGGCGCTCGCCTGGCTCGCCGAGCGGCGGCCGCGGTACCTCCCGGCGGATGCGGCCGGCGAGGAGGCCGGTGCGTCGGCGGGCCCGGCGCTCCTCCGCCTCGAGGGCGTGTCCTTCGCCTACCGCCCGGGGCTCCCGGTCCTCGATTGCGCGTCGCTCGAGGTTCGCGCGCGGCGAGATCGTCGCGCTCCAGGGCCCGAACGGCTCCGGCAAGTCGACCCTCGCTCGGATCGCCGCCGGGCTCCTCGCCGCGGACGCGGGAGAGGTGCACCGCGCCGGCCGGGTCGGGCTCCTCCTGCAGGATCCGGGGCGCTATCTCGTCTGCGAGCGGGTCGTCGACGAGGCCGCGCTCGCGGTCGGCGGTGACGAAGCACGGGCCTGCGCGGCGCTCGACAGGGTCGGCCTCGCCTGGGCGGCCGAGCGGCATCCACGCGACCTCTCGAGCGGCGAGCGCGAGCGGCTCGGCATCGCGGCAGTGACGGTCGCCGAGCCGGACCTCCTCGTCCTGGACGAGCCGACGCGGGGCATCGACCCCGACCGGAAGGCGGAGCTCGCGGACTGGCTCGAGCGGTACGCGGCCGGCGGGCGCGCCGTCCTCGTCGCGACGCACGACCGCTCGTTCCCCGGGCACCGGCGCGTCTCGCTCGGCGCTCACGAGGAGGTGGCCGCTGCCGTCTAGAGCCCTCTTCGCCTGCGCGGTGGTCGCCCTTGCCGCCGCGGCGTGGGCCGCGCTCGATCCGTCCCGGGGCGGCGTGGCCGTGCTGCTCGCGGCGCTCGCGGTCATCGCGGCGGGCGCGGCCTGGCTCGAGGGAAGCCCGGCTCGGTGCGCGACCTGACGCTCGTGGCGACGCTCGGGGGCCTCGCCGCGGCCGGCCGCGTCCTCTTCGCGCCGGTTCCCAGCGTGCAGCCCGTGACGGTGATGGTCACGGCGGCGGGCGTGGCGCTCGGGCCCCGCCGCGGCTTCGCCGTCGGCGCGCTTGCCGCACTCGCGTCCAACTTCTTCCTCGGCCAGGGTCCCCATACGCCCTGGCAGATGCTCATGTGGGGCGCGTGCGGCGCGGCCGGCGGGCTCGCGCGCGGCCTGCTTCGGCGGCCGCGTCGCCGTTCGCGCTCTTCTGCTTCGGGCTCGGCTTCGCCTACGGCATCCCCATGGATCTCTGGCACTGGTACGCCTTCCTCCCGGATGCGCCGGTCGGCGTCGTCCTCGGCGCCGGCGTCGCCTTCAACACGGCGCACGCGATCGGGAACCTCCTGCTCGCACTGGCCTGCGGGCCGGAGCTTCGCCGCGTGCTCGAGCGCTACGACCGCGGCCGGCGAACGGAGATCGCGTGGGCGTGAGGCTCGTCGCGGCGCTCGTCGCGGCGCTCGCGCTCGCCGGCACGGCCTCGGCCGGGATCGCCGACGGCGCCCGCTACCTGCGGCTCCAGCAGGCGAGCGACGGTGGGTTCGCGGAGGCCGGCGGCCGTTCGGACGTCCAGATGACCGCGTGGGCCGTGCTCGGCCTGCGCGGAGCGGGTCGGCAGCCCGAGCGGCCGGGCGCGGCCGCCGACTACCTCGTCGGCCGCAAGGACGAGGCCGTGACCGACCTCGAGCTCCGGATTCTCGCCCTCGACGCGCTCGGCCGCGGCGTCGGCACGCTGGCCGACCGGCTGGCGGGTCACCGCCGGCGGGATGGACGGATCGGCCCGACCGTGAACTCCACCATCTGGGGCATCCTGGCGCTCAGGGCCGCCGGCCGGCCCGCGGGGCGCTCGACCGTCCGATGGCTCGTCGCCCGGCAGCGGCCGCGCGGCGGGTGGTCGTGGGCCGTCGGCGGCGCCGCCGACTCGAACGACACGGCCGCTGCAATCCAGGCGCTGCGAGCGGCCGGCGTCGGAAGACGATCGCGCACGATCGTCCGCGGCGTCCGGGCCCTCCGCGCCTTCCAGAACCGTGACGGCGGCTTCGAGCTCTCGCACGGACGCGGCTCCGACGCCCAGTCGACCGCCTGGGCGATCCAGGCCCTCGTCGCTGCCCGGCGCGCGCCGGGCGCGGCGGCGTTCCGCTACCTCAGGTCGCTCCAGCGGCCGAACGGGAGCTTCCGCTACAGCCGGCGCTACGGCATCACCCCGGTGTGGGTGACCGCCCAGGTCGCTGCCGGCGCTCGCGCGCAGGCCGTTTCCGCTCCGTTAGTACGCTCCGCGCATGACCGGTGAGCGGACCGCGGTCATCCTGACCGTGGGGAACGAGATCGTCTCGGGCGACGTCGAGAACACGAACGCCTCGTGGCTCGCCCGCCGCCTCGCAACGCTCGGCGTGGCCGTGAAGCTCGTCGCCGCCGTGCGCGACGACGTCGAGGAGATCGCGGCATTCCTCCGGGCAGAGACCCCTCGCGCCGACGTCGTCCTCGTCACAGGCGGGCTCGGGGGGACGCCGGACGACCTAACGCGCGAGGGCGTGGCGGCAGCGTTCGGCGTGCCGTGCGCGGAGAAGGAGCCGCTCGCGGGCCTCCTCCGCGAGCGCTTCGCGCCGCGCGGCCTCGGGGAGTACGCCGCGCGCTGGGCCTGCCTGCCGGAGGGCGCCGAGGCGCTCGCGAACCCGCTCGGAGGCGCGCCGGGCTTCGCTCTCGGAAACGTCTACGTCTTCCCCGGTCTCCCGCGCGAGATGGAGGAGATGTTCGACGGCACGGCCGACCGCTTTCGCGGCACGCCGATCGCCGTCTGGCGGCGCACCTACCGGACGACGGAGGGAGGGATCGTCCGCGTCCTCGAGGAGGCGACGCGGCTCCACCCGGCCGTGTCGGTGGGAAGCTACCCGCGCTTCCTCCCGGACGGCCCGCGCGTCGAGGTCGTGCTGAAGGCGAGCGACCAAGCAGTCCTCGCGGGTGCGGCGACCTGGGTCGAGCGGGCCCTCGACGACACTCCCCCCGCCTAGGCGTTTCCTCGATCTCAGGGTGTGCCGAACCAGCCGGAGAGCGCTTCTCGCAGCGCGGGCGCGGCGGTGTCGGCGGGCTCGTCGATCGCTACTGCCCAGGCGATGTGGGCGTCCGGGCGGATCAGGAGGGCGTCGGCTGGTCGGTGATCGGTGTGGGCGGAGTGGATGTCGACGCGAGGCTGCCAGCCTCCGGCGGTCTCGCGGAGATCCGCTCGGTCGGCGAGGTCGAGGAGGATGGGCCGTGCGGCGTGCATGAGCTCCGCGAGGCTCGTTGTGCCCTGGTCGGCCGGCGCCCACGATGATCACGTCGGCGCCCATCACCGGCCACTCCCCTCGCAGTCTTTCGTCGCGTACCCGCCCGACCCGTACGTCGTCAACGACACACGCATTTCACGACTCCCATTTCCACAGGTTCTGGCTTCGGCCGGCGATTATGCGGCACACGACCGGGGGCCTGCAGCAAGCCGCCCTCGGGAGACCCGCGCTGGGGCTCGTCCCGCCGGGCAGCGGCGGTGCCGGACACCCAGACGGTCGCGAGGGACGACCATGGCCGAAGCGGCCGCCGGGGCCGGGAGCCGGAGCGTCTAGCATCGGGGCGTGGCCGTCGCGTCGCCCGAGCAGTACCTCGCCGACCTGAATCCCGCCCAGAAGGAGGCCGTCCTCGCGACCGAGGGGCCGGTGCTCGTCGTCGCCGGCGCGGGCTCGGGCAAGACGCGCGTCCTCACCCACCGCATCGTCCACCTGATCAAGGCGCACGGTGTCCGCCCCTACGAGATCCTCGCGATCACCTTCACGAACAAGGCCGCGGGGGAGATGAAGCGGCGGCTCGAGGGGCTCGTCGGCGGCGTCGCCCGGACGATGTGGGTGATGACGTTCCACGCGGCCTGCGGCCGGATCCTCCGCCGGGAAGCGCCGCGTCTCGGGCTCCGCTCGAACTTCACGATCTACGACCAGGCCGACCAGGTCCGCGTCGTGAAGGCCGCCCTGGAGGAGCTCGAGCGCGACCCGAAGCGCTTCGCCCCGCGCGGCATCCACGCGCAGATCTCGGCCGCGAAGAACCAGCTCGTCGGCCCGGAGGAGTATCGCGCCCGCGTCGCCTCGTTCTACGACCAGACGGTCGCGGAGGCGTACGAGCTCTACCAGCGGCGGCTCTTCGCCTCGAACGCGCTCGACTTCGACGACCTGATCATGCTGACGGTCGAGATCCTCGACCGCTTTCCCGAGGCGGCGGAACGCTGGCAGAAGGCGTTCCGCTACGTCCTCGTGGACGAGTACCAGGACACGAACCACGCCCAGTACCGCCTTCTCCAGCTCCTCGCCGGCAAGCACCGGAACGTCTTCGCGGTCGGCGATCCCGACCAGTCGATCTACGCCTTCCGCGGGGCCGACATCCGGAACGTCATCGAGTTCGAGCACGACTTCGCCGGCGCCCAGGTCATCCCGCTCGAGCAGAACTACCGCTCCACGAACCGCATCCTCGAGCGCGGCGAACTCGCTCATCGCAAACAACCGCGAGCGGAAGCCGAAGAACCTGTGGAGCGACCTAGGCGAGGGCGAGCCGGTCCGCGTCGTCGAGGTGGAGGACGAGCACGCGGAGGCACGGCTCGTCGCGGCCGAGATCGCACAGCTCGGAGAAGAGGGGTACGCGGCCTCGGAGCTCGCGGTCTTCTACCGGACGAACGCGCAGTCGCGGGTGATCGAGGACATGCTCGTGCGCCAGGACGTCCCCTACCAGGTGATCGGCGGTCCGCGCTTCTACGAGCGCGCCGAGGTGAAGGACGCCGTCGCCTACCTCCAGGTTCTCGACAACCCGACCGACGCCGTTTCCCTCACCCGCATCGCCAACCGCCCTCGCCGCGGCGTGGGGGACACCACCCTCGCGCGCCTCGTCACGTTCGCGGACGCGCAGGGCCTCCCGCTTCGCGACGCCCTCGCGCGCGCCGAGGAGGCCGGCATCTCGGGCGCGCCCCTCCGTGCGGTCGGCAAGCTGCGCGCGCTGCTCGACGAGCTGGCGGAGGCTGCGACCGAGCTCCCGGTGCCGGTCCTCCTCGAACGGGTCCTCGGCGAATCGGGCTACGTGGCGTCGCTCGAGGCGGAGCGGACCGTGGAGGCCCAGGGCCGGCTCGAGAACCTGATGGAGCTCGTCGGCGTCGCTCGCGAGTACCAGGGGACGGCCGCGGAGCCCAGCCTCTCCGAGTTCCTCCAGGGCATCTCGCTCTTCTCCGACCAGGACGAGCTCGTCGACGAGGGCGGGCGCGTGACGCTCATGACGCTGCACAACGCGAAGGGGCTCGAGTACCGGGCCGTGTTCCTCGTCGGGATGGAGGAGGGTGTCTTCCCGCACGCAAGGTCGATCGAGGAGGGCGGGCTCGAGGAGGAACGGCGCCTCGCCTACGTCGGCCTCACCCGGGCGAAGGAGCGGCTCACGCTCGTTCACGCCTCCGGACGCTCGCTCTGGGGCTCGCGGAACTACAACCTCCCGAGCCGCTTCCTGGACGAGTTGCCCCAGGACGAGATCGAGCGCGACCGCCTGCGCCCCTCTTCGTGGTCGGGCTACGGATCGCCCACGGTGACGCCTCGGGGAGGCGCCGACATCCCGGAGCTCTCGACCGGCGACGCAGTCCGCCACTCGACGCTCGGCGAGGGGATCGTCACGCGGATCGAGGCGGACGGCGTCGTCACCGTCCGTTTCGCCGACGACGGCGCCGAGCGGCGGCTCATGCTCGAGTACGCGCCGCTCGAGCGCGTCGAGTAGCCCTTACACGGCCCTTACCGCCTCCTAGCACAACTGCGCCCGGTTTTGCGGCAGAATGAGTCCGTAGTGCGGAAGGCGGTAGTCGTTCTCGGGGTTCTCTCTACGCTTGCGCTCGCTCCCTCGGCGGCGGAGGCTGCCACGCTCCATTACTGGATCGGGGCCGTCCCGCAGACCTGGAACATCGTCCCGAGCCAGCGCGACCCGATCTCCGGCCAGACCTTCCGGCCGGAGGACACGACGATCGGCACGGTCCTCTACAAGCGCTTCACGCGGAACTGGGGCCGGCAGATGGTCAACCGCCCCGTGGTCGGCGACAACGACGGCATTCCCGGCCCGACGATCCGGGCGCGCGTCGGGGACACGGTGTTCGTCCACTTCAAGAACATGGACACCGCCTTCAACCGGCCGCACTCCATGCACTTCCACGCGTTCCTCTATCCGTTCCCGTCCGACGGCGCCTTCATCCCCGGCATCTCGGGCCGCGGCGCGAACGTCCTGCCGGGACGGTCGTTCACGTACCGCCTGCGCGCGATCAAGGGCTCCGCGGGTGCGTGGCCGTACCACGACCACTCGCCCTCGATGCACGACTCGATCGCCGGCGGGATGTACGGGATGATCTCGATCCTCCGGAAGAACGAGCGGCGCGCGAAGCACGAGAACATCGTCGCGTTCGGCCAGCACCTCGGCTTCCGGACGATCAACGGCCGCGCGTTCATCGGGAACACGCCCACCTTCCGCTCTCGCGTGGGCGAGTCGGTCCAGTGGAGCGTCATGGCGATCGGGAGCGAGCACCACACCTTCCACCTGCACGGACACCGCTGGAGCGCTCCGGGCGGCCACATCGACACGAAGACGCTCGGACCGGCGGAGAGCTTCCGCTTCCGGATCAAGGAGGACATCGTCGGCACCTGGCTCTACCACTGCCACGTCGAGACCCACATGGAGCTCGGCATGCAGGGGCTCTACAAGGTCTCTCCGAGGATCAGGCGTGGAGGGGGCGTCGCTGCGACGATGGCCGGGAGGATCAGATGAGGAAGCTCGTCGTCCTCGCCGCTCTCGGTGCGCTCGTCCTCCCCACGGCGGCTTCCGCAGCCGAGCGCCAGGTGCACACGATGGGAACGTCGTTCATGCCGGGCCGCGTGATCGCCCTTCGCGGTGACAGCGTTCGGTGGACGAACACCGACCTCCAGCGGCACGACGTCCAGGGATCGGGATTCGGGCAAATGCTTGACCCGGGGCAGACGTTCGCGGCCACGTTCAACTCGCCCGGAAGCTTCTTCTACCGCTGCACGATCCACCTCTTCATGACCGGCACGGTCTCGGTCTACGATCTCTACCTCCAAGGGCCGGCGGCGCCGCTCGTCCACGGCCGGAGCGCCAGCCTCCAGGGCCTCGCGCCGGAGAACTCGCAGGTCACGATCGAGCGCGTGGGCGCCGGCGCGGTCACGACGGTGCAGGCGAGGCCGGACGGGAGCTTTGCCGCGACCGTCCCCGGCGTTCCCGGGCAGTACCGGGCGCTTGCGGACGGCCGCGTCAGCGGGCTTGCCCGCGTCATCGTCCGTCCGAGGGTCTCGATCAGGGCGCGCCGCTTACGGAGCACCGCGATCGTCACGGTCGGCACGACTCCGGCGCAGCGCGGCGGCACGGTCGCCCTCGAGAAGCAGCGCCGCGGCGGCTGGGCGCGCGTGGCGACGAAGCGTCTGAACGCACGCTCGAAGGCCGTCTTCCGCACGACCGTCTCGAGCGGCGCGACGAAATTCCGCGCCCGCCTCACGAAGGGCGTGCGCGGCTACGCGCCCGCCGTCAGCCGGTCCGTCTCGGTCCGGCGCTGACCCCGATTCCGTTCCCCCCTGTTGCGGCCCAGGGGGAAGTGCTTGACTCAAGGGCTGCCCAATCAGGAGGTGACATGCCTAGAAGCAGAATCCATCGTCGTTTGGCGACCGTTCTCGCGGCGTTCCTAGTCGTCGGCGTTGCGGCCGGTGGGGCCCAGGCGGCCAAGACGGTCCGGACAATTGGAGGGCCCACGTTCGAGCGGAACGGCTTCATCGCGGACAGTCAGCGGTTCTCGCCCGGCAATATCGTCGTGAGGCCGAACGAGCGGGTCACGTGGGTCGATCGAGACCGGACGCGCGACCCGCACACGATCACGTTCGTCAACAGGGGTGAACGGCCGAACAACGCGAACCAGGTGTTCAACTGTCGCGCCTGCTCGCTCGCGAATGCCCATCTTGAGGATCCGAACGATCCGAACTCGGCAATCGCTCGGACTCGGGTCAACGTGGGCCGACCGGGCCTGAACACGCGCGGCGACTCGCTCGTCTTGAACGGCGGCCGGATCTCCGGGCTCGTGACGGCCCGGGCGGGCCAGACGCTCTACTACATGTGCGCCATCCACGCATGGATGCAGGGGTCGATCAGGGTCACTCGCGCCGGAGGCGCCCGCGCGGCCGGCGCGGAGCTGACGGGGCGCACGAAGTAATCCCGGCCTAGATCGTTGGACCGAAGCGCCGCGGGTGTCCCCCGCGGCGCTTCCCCGTCGTTCGAGCCACCCATTGCGGCGAAGTCCGGCGAGCTTCGCTACCCTCCGGCGCTTGCGACTTCGCCCAGTAGTCGCGGCGGCGCTCTGCGCGCTCGCGTGTGCCGCCCCAGCCTCAGCATCGTTTCCGGATCACCCGGGCGAGCTGCGCCTGCGCGCGTTCGAGCCCGAAGGATTCGCCGTGCCGCTCCGCGGCCCGCTCGAGTCGCCGTTCGGCGAGCGGTGGGGGCGACTGCACGCCGGCCAGGACATCGCCGTCCTCCACACCGACCGCGTTCACGCGGCCGCGTCGGGCGTGGTGCGCGCGGTCGGCTACCTCGCCGAGCACTCGGGCTACGGCAACGTGGTGGAGATCCGCCACGACGACGGCCTGGTCACGATGTACGCGCACCTGTCGTCGACGCTCGTACGGGTCGGCGCAGCGGGTGGAGCGCGGCCAGCTGATCGCACACGCCGGCTGCACGGGCTCGTGCACCGGCCCGCACCTCCACTTCGAGGTACACGGGGCGGCCGTCCGGTCGACCCGGCCCGGGTATCCTCCGAAGACGCGCTGCGCTAGAATCCCGCCCCAGACCGGGGCGGTTAGCTCAGTTGGGAGAGCACCAGCTCGACAAGCTGGGGGTCACTGGTTCGAGCCCAGTACCGCCCACCTCCGGAAAGCCCCGCACAAGCGGGGTTTTCGTTTTCGGAAGAGCAAACGCTCCGAGGGGCTATGGGCACGAAAACGGCACGCTCGCGCGGAAGGTCGTTTGGCTGACGGCGTGCCGGGGGGCGGGGCGCGTGCGTCGCGTCCGGTCACTACCCTCCGGCACGGCGCAACCTAACCGGCGGTAGGGGGCAGGTGCGCGAGGGTGCGAGGTCCCTGCGTCGTTACGGAAGGCGATAGCGGAGGTGGACGACGCCGCTGCTGAACCGGTGCTCGTCGATGAGCTTCAGATCGACGCGCATGTCGGTCGGCAGTGCGGGGGTGCGCCCACCGAGGACGACTGGCCAGACGAACAAGGCCAATTCGTCGACCAGCCCAGCGACGAGAGCCTGGGCTGCCAGGTTCGGGCCACCGACCAACAGATCCCTACTGGCGGCGGCCTTCAGGTCGCGTACCGCGCTGGGGTCGAAGTGGCGTTCGAGCCGAGTGTTCGCGGTGCGTGGTGCGGCCAGGGTCGAGGAGTAGACGACCTTGTCCGCCGCCTGCCATGCGCTCGCGTAGTCGGCCATGAGGTCCGACTGGTTGGCCAGGGTGGCGTCGGTCTCCCACACAGCCAGGGTCTCGTACATGCGCCGCCCATAGAGGTACGTGCCTGCGGACCGCATGAGCTCGGTGATGAACACGAACACGTCGTCGTCGGGCGGAGCCCAGTCGAAGGCGCCGCGCTCATCCTCGGTGCAGCCGTCGAGGGACATGTTCGACGCGTAGATCAACTTTGCCATGACACGCTCATGCATCACCGTCGACAAACTCGACGCCCTCGTCCAACCCCAGGATCATCCGAAAGCCCCGTCGCGAGCGACGAACAGCAGCGGATCGACGATCTCCAACGGGATCTCGTGCTGCATCGCGGGTAGCGGATCGTGTCGCCGTAGAGCAGGACCGTCGTCATCGCCCGCGAAGGTAGGCGCCGCCGTGCTGCGCTGCGGCGGCGTACGCCTCCCGATGTGCGGGGCCGCCCGGATGGGCGGCCCCGCTGTCTTACCCGAGACGACCTAAGCAGTCGTCGTGAGCACATTCTCTAGTGGCGCTTGCCGCCCTTCCTGCCCTTCTTGCTGTGGCCCGGCCCGCGCGTCATTTCATGGTCCATCGTCTGCGGATTCAGATGGTCCACACGGCCATTCCGGCCGACCTTCTGGATCAGCGTCCGGTACACGACCATCCCCTCGGCGATGGCGTTGTTCTCGACGCCGTCGGACGCGTAGACCGGAATTCCCGGCCCGCGCCTGAACATCGGACCCGTGTACGGGTAGGCGGACCAGGTTCCGGAGTCCTGCTGCGGATCGTAGTACGCGACCTCCTTCAGGCGCTTGGGCTTGCTGAAGTCGATCACGTCGACGCCGCCCGTGTACCAGGCGTTGACCAGCAGGTCCCTCTTGATGCCCATGACGGCCATGCCCATGTGCGCCGAGCAGTACTCGGTCGCACCAGGGTCGGGCCGCAGGTCGCCCACGTGGAACTCGCTCAGGAAGCTCCCCTCCATGTCGGAGAAGAACATCCGCCCGGTCTTATGCGTGCCGCCTGCGGGATTCCACGGCCGCGGCTGGTACGGCGTCATCGTCGGACAGCCGCTGCCGAAGGACTCGTCGACCCAGTTCACGACCGTCCCCGCGTTGTTGAACATCACGGAGTGGAAGAAGTCCACCGCGCCCGGGAACTGGCCTCTGCCACCCGAGCTGACCTGGTCGTCACCGACCATCATCGGGTTTTCCGTGTCCGGGATCCCGGTGCTTGGATCGATCTCCCAGACCTGACCTTGCTCGGCGCACGCAGCGCCGGCGAGGTTGTGCTCCATGTGGACCACGATGTCGTGGCAGGCGACCGCCGCCGGCTCGAGCGGCGCAGCCGGCGTGCTGCAGAGGTTGCGCTCGCACCAGTCGATCCGGCCGTCCGGGTCACCGGGGTAGACGACCCTCGGCGCGGCGATCTCGGTCGTCGCCGCCGGGTTGTCCAGCGGCACGGAGAGGACCTGGATCTGGCGGTGCAACGGGTCGTTGACGACCTTGTCCGGGTCGTACGGGTTCGTGACGTTGTTGAAGTTGGCCTGACCGCAGGTCGGCCCCGCGCGCAGCGGGTACGAAGACACGTACACGATCAGACGCGGATTGAATTCAGCGTGCGCGAAGCCCGTCCACGCCGTAATCGTGTGGGCGCCGCAGTCGGTGTACTGCATCTTCACCGGCGTGATGGTCTGGAACGGGTTAGACGGGCTGTCGCTCATCGTGAAAATCCGGACGCCCTCCCAGCCGTTCCGATCATTGTGAGCAGACCGCGGGGCGCCGCAGTTGGGATTGGCCATCGTCCGATCCACGGCCACGAGCAGCAGGTCGGCGACGCCGTTCCCGTTCCGATCCCAGAGGATCGGATCGTTCTGGTTGGCGTCACAGGCGAAGTCCCGCACCAGTCGCGGGCCGGCCGGGTTGGCGATGTCGAAGATTCGCACCCCGCCGCGGGGCGGGGTACCGGCCGGGAAGCCGGTGTCGCCGGTGTAATAGCCGACGAAGGCGTGCTTCCCCCAGAACGCGAGATCCGAGTTGGTCGCCTGATTGGGCGAGGTGAAGAGCTCGGTCATCTTGCGGCTCTGGTCTGGGACGTGTGTCGCGCTCGCTGTGCCTGGTAACAGCATCAGGGTCACGACCACGCCCACGACGAAACGGAACGCATGCTTCATGCGCATCCTCCTCCCGAGTGGGTGACGAAAGCGTTCGGCGCGTTCACAGGGTGCGGGCACGGAAACAGACGCCCATCTCGCCCCCTGGTCCTTGCTGGCAGCGGCATCCTGCGCAACCGTAGAGCCCCTCCGAACGTAGGTGAGCCGACTAGTCCTTACCCGACCCCGTTGAGCGAGAAACGACCCTAACCTAGGCGTGTTCGGGGCGCGCAAACCGTCTCGCACCTGTTCAGCGCCAGTCGGGGATGCCGGTCGACGCTGACGACACGTCTGCGCGCCCGGTCCCCGAGAAGATCACGCCTTTCGTCGGTCGGCCGCGACGTTGACGGAGGACGGGCGGTCGCCTCGCGCGGCCGCCCGTCCCTCGGCGGGGTCGTCCAGAGCTGCTTGCTAGTCGGGCCCACCGCCGCACGGCGCGCCGGCGCCGAACGGGATGTCGTCCCACCCGGTGCCGGGGTGCTCGTAGAGGCTCCCGTCGGCGGCCGCGTTCAGCACGGCCATCGTGGGACGCACGAAGAGCTGCTCGAGCATGCCGTTGCTCTTCTGGCCCACCGAGCGCACCTCGTAGAAGATCGCGCCCTGCGTCTTGAATCCCGGGTCGCTCCCGTCCGGGCCGGGCCCGCCCATGAGCATGCGGCTGATGACCGCGTTCGTGATGTCGATCAGCGGATAGCGTGCGACGTTGCCGGTCCCCAGCCGCGACACCGCGTCCGTCGAGATCAGGGCCATCTGCCGGTTCGTCAGCCACTGCTCGGCCGTCATGCGGCTCGGGTCGATCGAGCGGGCTCCGATCTGGAACGTGTTCAGCTGGTTCGTGCCCGCCACGACGGGGCTCTGGCCCATGTGGTGGAGATCGAGGGCCAGCCGCGGCCTCGTCTCCGCCCAGAGCTCGTAGAAAGCCCTGGACTCGGGCTGGCGAAAGAGCTCCCAGTCGCGGTTCAGGTCGAGGCTGAAGGGCGTCGTGCTCTGCCGGATGTTCGCCGTTGCCCCGTCCGGGTTGTACATCGGGATCACGATCACGGTGAGCTGCTCACGAATCAGCCTGGCCTCCGGGCTTCCGCTGCTCGCCAGGTACTTGAGGACCTGGAGCACCGCCTCGGTGCTGTGCAGCTCGTTGCCGTGGATCCTCGCCTGAAGCCAGAAGACGTCGGGGCCGTCCCCGACCGTGGCGTACAGGAGCTCGCGGCCCTCACCCGAGAGGCCCGCGCTTGCGACCTCGACTTCGCCCTGGCTCGACGCCTCGATCGAGTCGAGGATCCGGACGACCTCCTCGTAGCTGGGCAGGCTGCTGAGCTGGACCCGTTGCTCGCTCTCGAGGCACGGTCCCCCGGGAACATGACTGGGCGGATCCGCGGTCGCCGGCCCGGCGAAGGCCACGGCGAGGGCCAGGCACAGGGCAAGAGTCGGCACCAGCCATTTCCTCACGTTCATGCTCTCCCTCCTTGGTCGGGCGCGAGCATGCCACGTTCCGGCCGAGCGCGGGGCCCGCAGAACCCCCTCCTTCGGCTTCGGATCGCTACGGCCCCCGGTCGTGTCGACGTCCGATCCCAGCCGGCCGTTCGTCTGCGGAACGAGGCTGGCGGCGAAGAACGGCTGGAAGACGCTTCCGGCGTCCCCAGACCCTGGTCGTCGCCGAGGAAGTAGCCAGCGGCGACGGCCGCAAACGTGTGGTCGAAGGGCGGGGTCAGCCGCTCGCGTTCCGCTCGTTCACGCCCTCGGAGAAGCGGGGCGTCCTGCTGGGTCCTCCGTTCGCCCTGGAACCCGTCCCGCTCCAGCGTCGAGAGTCGATCCTACGCCGCCGCGGAACCGACAGATCACTTACACCTCGTTTACGAATCGTTGAAACCCGCTGGGAACACCTCACCTACGGTGTGTGGCCAAACGGCCAGGACCAAAGGAGTTCAAGATATGAGATGGATCCTCATTACCGCCCTCGCCGCGCTCGCGGTCGTCCCGGCCGCGCAGGCCGGCCCGCCGCCAAGCGCGGCCGACCGAGCGAACGCCGTTCGGGACTGCCGCGCGCTCCAGGCGAGCATGGGTCTCACCCTCTTCCGGACGACCTATGGGACCGTCCAGGCGAACCGCCGGAACGCCTTCGGCCGCTGCGTCTCGCAGTGGGGACGGGAGGAGCGCGAAAACCGACTGAACGCTGCGCAGGAGTGTCGCGAGGAGCGTGGCACGACGCCCGCGACCCAGGCGGCGTTCAACGAGAAGTACGGAAAGAACGAGAACGACCGCAACGCCTTCGGCAAGTGCGTCTCATCGAAGAGCCGGGCGGAGGCCCGCGCGGATCGCCAGGCGACGATGAACGCTGCGCGGGAGTGTCGCGAGGAGCGTGGCACGACGCCCGCGAGCCAGGCGGCGTTCAACGATAAGTACGGAAAGAACGAGAACGACCGCAACGCCTTCGGCAAGTGCGTGTCGAAGCTCGCGAGCGCGGAAGACGAGGCGTAAGCCAGGGCTCGCTGCGGGCGCGCGCGTCCGGCGAATCGACTAGAGCAGATCGCAGCCCGCCCTCTCGGAGGCGGGCTGCGCTGTCTCGCGCGACTAGGCGGCGGCCTTACCTAGATCGCTCGCCAGGTCGCTGAGCCTGCTGAGCCGTTTCTCGAGCACCGTCCGCGCGAGGCCGCGCTTCCTTCGCCTGGCTGGCGTCAGCACCTGTCAGCTCCAGCCGTCCAAACGCTCCGGCCCCGGCCCGGCTACTTGGGGTGATTCCGAGCGGGCTGTCCAACCGGGGCGACCACGGTCTGCTGATAGGCAGGCTCGATCGTCTACCACTCCACGAGCCGCCGCTACGAGTTGAACGGCGCGCTCGCCCCCGAGGTTCGCGGGCGCTGCTCGACCTCGTGAATGTGAGCTGGTCTGCGTGGGTACGACGAACTCGAACGGCAAGCGAAGGGAGGCCTGTGGTGGCAACTGATATGTGGACGTATCGCGACGAGGTCAAGCGCGGACAAGCCGGTGCGGCGCCGGGTGTGGACGAACTCGACTTCAGTGGCTACTCCGTCGAAACTCGGGACGGCGAGGCCGGGAAGGTCGACCAGGCGGCGTACGAGGACGGGAGAAGCTTCCTCGTCGTGGACACCGGCCCGCCGCTTCTGGGCAAGAAGGTCCTGGTCCCCGGGGCGCTGGTCCGGCGGGTCGACCAGATTGCGGAGTCGCTCGAGCTGGAGGTGACGAAGGACGCGCTCGAGAGCTCCCCAGAGGCCGACGAGGAGCGGCTCGGCGACGAGACGTACCTGGCGGAGGTCGGCCGTCACTACGGCGGGTCGGCTGGCTGACCGGGGCCGCGCCCAGGGCGCTGCGACGCGGTGCGCGACCCGGCCCCACGCCGAGCCTACGGCCCTGAGACCCGCTGTCCCTCCACGACCGGCGAGCAACTCACCGGCTAGCCCGCGCGACGGGCCTCACGCGGGCAACGCGCATCACGCCGTCCGCCACCTGCCGGTGGACGGGCCGCACGACGAGCGTGATGATTGGCCTGGGTGCGAACGAAGATGAGGATCCGAGATGACTGACGGCCCCGAGCCCTCGTACGGCCGGTCCGCGGCCTGGAAGCCGGAGCGTCCCCGCTGGCGGCTGTTCCCTCTGCTCGCCTCGTGGTTCGCCACGGGCGTCGCCCTGATGGTGGCCGCCGCGCTCCTGCCCGGCGTCCACGTCGACAGCTTCTGGGGCGCGCTGCTCGTCGCGGTGATCGTCGCGGCGTTGAACGCGGTCATCCCGCCGCTGCTCGCCGCGCTGCGCTTGCCGTTCACGCTCGTGCTCGGCTTCCTGCTCGTGCTGATCGCGGACGCCGTCATCCTCCTCATCGCCGCCGACGTGACCGAGGGGGTGCTCAGGGTCGACAGCTTCGGCTGGGCGCTGCTTGCGGCGCTCGTGGTCGCGGCGGTGAGCGTCGTGCTCGCCGTCGTTCTCGGCTCGGACGACATGTCCGCGATCCGGATCGCGCAGCGGATCGCGCGCCGGCAGGGCATCATCGCCGGCACCGACGTCCCCGGGATCGTCTTCCTCGAGATCGACGGGCTCGCGCTGCCCGTGCTGCGCCGGGCGATGCGCGACGGCAACGCACCGACCATGGCCCGCTGGCTGGCCGACCACGCACCGTCTGGCCGAGTGGGAGACGGATCTCTCCTCGCAGACGGGTGCGAGCCAGGCGGGGATCCTGCTGGGGTCGAACGAGGACATCTCGGCCTTCCGCTGGGTGGAGAAGGAGACCGCGACGCTGATGACGTGCTCGGCGCCGCCGGACTGCGCGGAGATCGAGCGGCGCCGCGCAACCGGCATCGGCCTGCTCACCGACGGGGGCGCCAGCCGCGGCAACCTCCTCTCCGGCGAGGCCGAGGACGTGATCCTCACCGTCAGCCGGATCGAGGCGGAGAAGAAGTCCAATCCCGGCTACCGGGCGTTTCTCGCCAACGGCGACAACGTGACGCGCACGCTCGTCCTCTTCGCCTGGGAGGTCATGCTCGAGTGGACGGCGGCCCTGCGTGCGATCCGCCGGGACGTGCGGCCGCGCGGCCACCGTGGCGGCATCTACCCGTTGATGCGGGGCGCGCTGTGCGTCTTCGTGCGCGACCTGATCGTCTCCGGCGTCCTCACCGACATGATGCGCGGGCGGCCCGCCGTCTATGCGACGTTCTCGAGCTACGACGAGGTCGCCCACCACTCGGGCCTGGAGCGACCCGACACGCTCGAGGCGCTGCGCAAGCTCGACGACCACTTCGCGCAGATCGAGCGGGCCTGCCGCTACGCGCCGCGGCCGTACGAGCTCGTCGTCCTCTCCGACCACGGCCAGACGCAGGGTGCGACCTTCAAGCAGCGCAACGGGTACGGCCTCGACGAGCTGGTCGAGCGCTCGCTCGCGCAGGGCGACGTCGAGGGAATCGCCGGCGGGGACGAGCAGAGCGCCATGGTCGGCAATGCGTTCAGCGAGGCCACCGGGAAGAAGGCGAAGCGGCCCAAGAACGACGTCTCCGACCGGGACGTCGTCGTGCTCGGCTCCGGCAACCTCGGCCTCGTCTACCTGATGGAGGAGCGCCGCCGGCTGACCCTCGAAGAGATCGAGGCCCGACACCCGCAGCTACTGCCCGCGCTCCGCTCGCATCCCCACGTCGGCTGGCTGCTCGTCCGCTCGTCCGAGCACGGGGCGGTCGCGCTCGGCGCCCGCGGCGCCCACTACCTCACGCACGGCCGCGTCGAGGGCGAGGACCCCCTCGCGCCGTTCTCGCCGACCGCGCCTCGGCACCTGCTGCGCACCGACGGCTTCCAGCACGTCGCCGACATCATGGTCGGCAGCTTCTACGACCCCGAGCTCGAGGAGGGCTGCGCCTTCGAGGAGCTGATCTGCTTCCACGGAGGCATCGGCGGGTTGCAGACGCGGCCGTTCATCCTCCACCCGGCGCACCTCGAAGCACCCGCCGGCCCGATCATCGGCGCCGCGAGCGTCCACGGCGTCCTCGCCGGCTGGCGGCAGGCGCTCCAGGGCGACCGGGACGCCGGCATGGAAGACCAGGCCGAGCGGACGGGGCTCGGACTTAGCCGTCGCCGACGCGACCGCGGAAACGCGATAGCGTCGTCGCGACGGAGACCACAGCAAGGAGGCTTCATGGCGAAGATCGTCCATTTCGAGATTCCGGCGGACGACACGGGGCGCGCCACCGAGTTCTGGGGCTCGCTCCTCGGGATCGAGTTCCAGCGGTACGAAGGACCGATCGAGTACCACATGTTCCAGGACGACGACCAGACCGGCGGTGGCATCTACCCGCGGCAGAGCGGCGAGAAGGGGCTCATCACGTACTTCAACGCCGACGACATCGACGCCGCGAGCCGGCAAATCGAGGAGCTCGGCGGAAGCGTCCAGCCGAAGGAGCCCGTTCCGGGCATGGGCTGGTATGCGCGCGCGGAGGACACCGAGGGGAACTCGTTCTCGCTCTGGCAGAGCGACCAGTCGGCCCCCACGCCGGAGGGCTGATCGGGGCCCGGCGGCCGAAAAAGAGATACTCGGGCTCCCCGTCACCGCCGAAGGGATACGAGATGACCGATCAGGCGCTCGCAGAACGGGCGACGCCCGCGCTCTCCGACGACGACCGCCGCGAACTGCTCGGCCTCGTTGAGGACGCCAACAGTGTCGAGCTGAAGCTGACCGTGCCCGAGTCCGACTTCCACACGACCGTCGCTGCGCTGGGCATGGACGTCCTCGACGCCCAGATTCGGCAGGTGTTCTTCTTCGACACGCCGGAGCTCGCGCTGTATGGGCGCGGTGTGGTCGTTCGGGCGCGCAGGGTGCAGGGGAAGGGCGACGACTCGGTCGTGAAGCTTCGCCCCGTCGTCCCGAAGGACCTCCCCAAGAAGCTTCACAACACACCGGGCTTCGGCGTCGAGGTGGACGCGATGCCGGGCGGCTTCGTCTGTTCGGCCTCGATGAAGGCGACCACGGACCGAGTCAAGGAGGCGGTGGAGGGCAAGCGGCCGCTCCGCAAGCTCTTCTCGAAAGAGCAGCGCGCGTTCTTCGCGACGCACGCGCCCGAGGGCCTCGAGCTTGATCACCTGTCGATCCTCGGCCCGATCTTCGTCCTCAAGCTCCGCTTCTCGCCCAAAGGGTTCGATCGGAAGCTCGTCGCCGAGCTCTGGTCCTACCCGGATTTCTCGCGGATCCTCGAGCTCTCGACGAAGAGCGCGCCGGCCGAGGCGTTCCAGGCCGCCGCCGACGCGAGGGCCTTCCTGACCGGGCGCGGCGTCGATCTCACAGGCGAGCAGGAGACGAAGACGCGGAAGGCGCTCGAGTTCTTCTCCGAGCGGCTGAAAGCTCAGAGCTAGCTGGGCGATTCTTAAGCCTCCGCTTGCCTCCCCTTCGCCGGCCTGCGCCTAGCGTTCGCGCAGGAAACGACGAAGGGGTGGAGCGATGCGAAAGCTGATTGTTCTCGGTGTCCTCGCGCTGGTCGTCATGGCCGTCGCGATCGCGCCGAACGCCTCGGCCGGTGGGCGCGAGGTTCTGAAGCGCGGCTCGTGCTCGGGCGCGACGGACTGGAAGCTGAAGCTGAAGCTCGATGACGGCCGCATCGAGGCCGAGTTCGAGGTCGACCAGAACCGCGTCGGCCGGCGGTGGAGCGTCGTGCTGCGCCGGAACGGCGCCGTGGCGCTGCGGACGATCCGGACAACGCGGGCCCCGAGCGGGTCGTTCGAGGTTCGACGGCTGCTCCGGAACGGTCCCGGGCGGGATCGAGTTGTTGCGACCGCGCGGGCGCTACGCGGCGGCGAGACCTGCCGCGGCGTGGCCACGTTCTAGCGAGACGAGAGGAGGGGGCGCACCAAGAGTGCGCCCCCTCCTCGGTCGTCAGCGGGAGAGAGCCGCGGCGCGGCGCCGCACGAAGCGGTCGATGCGATCGCCCCGGCGGACCGTCCGCTCCTCGCCCGTGTAGGCGGGGTGGCAGTTCGAGCACACCTCGACCTCGATCGAGGATCGGGTCGAGCGTGTCTCGAACGTGGTTCCGCAGCTCGAGCACGCCACCGTGGCGAGCGCGGTTGTGGGATGGATCGCCGTCTTCATGCAGGTCCTTCTTACGCCGCGACTGCGAGGCTCGCGTCGTTCGCGCCGAGCGTGGCGGCGAGCTTGCGAAGCGCGTCCGACTCGAGTTGGCGGGTCCGCTCACGCGAGACGCCGAGCTCCGCGCCGATCGCCTCGAGCGACCGCGGCTCCTCGTCGAAGCCGAACCGAAGCTCGAGCACACGCCGCTCGCGCTCCGGCAGGTCGGCCAGGGCCAGGCGCACAGCGCGCCGGCGGAGGGCCTCGTCCGCGAGGGCTCCCGGCTCTTCGGCGTTCTCGTCGGCAAAGAGTTCGCCCAGCTCGTTCCCGTCACCGTCGCCGACCCGCTGGTTCAGCGAGACGCGCGCCTCGGGAACGCCGAGGGCCTCGGAGACGTGGTGAAGCGGGAGTCCGGTCGACTCTGCGAGCTCTTCGTGCGTCGGGGTACGGCCGAGCTCGGCCTCGAGCTTCCGCCCGTGGCTCGACAGCTTCTGCCGCCGCTCGTGCACGTGCGTCGGCACGCGGATCGTGCGCGACTGCCCGGAGACCGAGCGCTGCACGGCCTGGCGAATCCACCAGGTGGCGTAGGTGGAGAACTTGAAGCCCTTGCGCCAATCGAACTTCTCGACCGCGCGCTCGAGCCCGATCGCGCCGTCCTGGATCAGGTCGAGGAACGGGACGCCGAGACCGCGGTAGCGCTTCGCGATCGAGACGACAAGGCGGAGATTCGAGTTGATCATGCGCTCCCGAGCCGCGGCGTCGCCGCGCTCGATGCGCTTGGCGAGTGCGACCTCGTCCGCAGCGGTGAGCAGCGGATGGCGCCCGATCTCGGTCAGGAAGAGCTGGAGCGCGTCGGTCGACTGGACAACCGGGCCGGACGTGAAGTCCGTGTCCTCGGCCGCGTCCTCGCCGTCCTCACTCGCGCGCACCTCGACGCCGCGCTCGTCGAGCGCGCGCCGGAGCTCCTCGACCTCGTCCTCGCCGAGCTCCTCCGCCTCCGCGAGCGACTCGATCGCGCCCGCGTCGACGAAGCCCTGCTCCTCGGCGTCCTCGAGCAGGCTCTGGATGTCGTGCAACTGCATGGTGGTGATGAGAGTTCCTTTCGTTCCGGGGGCTAACAGAGCGAGTCGCGGCCGCGCAGGGCGCGGAGGATCGCGCACTCGCTTCCGAAGACTTGAACGTGCCCGGGGGCGCGCGTATTCCGCGGTACCCGACCCGTGCACTCCTAATCGTGCCTACAAGACGAGAGCAGCCAAGCGCGCGACGCCTGTCTTAATCTCATCTTCACGCACGCGGCTGAAGGAGAGACGGAACGCATCGGCGCCGCGGCCGTCCGGGTAGAACGGGGTGCCCGGCACGACGGCGACCCCCGCGTCGGCGGCCTGCTCCGCCAGCTCGACGGCGTTTTCCCCCGGGATCGTGAGCCACGAGAAGAACCCACCCCGCGGTTCCGTCCACTCCGCGCGACCGCCCAGGTGCTCCTCCAACGAGGACAGCAACGTGCGGCAGCGGGCGCCGTAGAGGGCGCACGCGCTGCGGATCTGCGTTTCGAGCAGCCCGCGGCGACCGTACTCCTCGAGCAGCCGCTGCGCGAGTCCGCTCGAGCACTGGTCGGTGAGCTGCTTCGCCCAGGTCAGCTTCTCCACGACCTCCGGCGGCCCGCACGCCCAGCCGAGACGCGTGCCGGGCATGAACGTCTTCGAGAAGGTTCCCATCTGGACGACCCGGTCGGGCGCCTGTGCCCAGAGCGACGCGGGCTGCTCGCCCGCGAAGGTGAGCTCGCGGTAGGCGACGTCCTCGACGACGAGGAAGCCATAGCGCGCCGCGAGCGCGACGAGTGCCGAGCGCCGCTCGGCGGTCATGGTTACGCCGGCCGGGTTCTGGTGGTCGGGAATCGTGTAGACGAGCTTCGGGCGGAGCCCGCCGCGCAGCTCGGCCTCGAGCGCCTCCGGATCGAGGCCGCCGTCGTCCAGGGTCACCGCGACCACCTCGGCCTCGAACGAGCGGAAGGACATGATCGACCCGAGGTAGGTGGGCGCCTCGACCACGACGAGGTCGCCGGGGTCGAGGAAGGACTTGCCGAGGAGCTCGAGCGCCTCGATCCCGCCGCTCGTGACCATGAGCTCGTCGTCAGCGGGCCGGCGGCCCTGGAGCGACTCGAGCCGGTCGCCGAGGTAGGCGCGGGTCGAGGCGAGCCCCGCGGTCGGTCCGTACTGGAAGGCGGTCACGTCTCGCGCCTCCGCCAGCTCGGCCAGGATCTCCGCGAGAGCCTCGCCGGGGAATGTCTCCGGGTCGGGAATCCCGCCGGCGAACGAGATGACGTCCGTGCGGGCCGCGAGCGCCAGGATCATCGCGATCTCTCCGCCGACGTCCGACCGTGTCCGCGCGGCGAACCGCTCCGACCAGCGAAGGAGCTCCGGGTCGACGGCGAGCTCGTTCACTCCGTGAGCTCGACGCGCTCGATCACGACGTCCTCGCGCGGCTTGTCGCGCGCGTCGCGATCGGCCCGTGAGATCTCGTCGACCACGTCCATTCCGTTCGTCACCCGGCCGAAGACCGTGTGTTTCCCGTCGAGCCAGGGCGTGGCGCCCGCGGTGACGATGAAGAACTGGCTTCCGTTCGTGTTCGGGCCCGCGTTGGCCATCGCCAGCGCGCCGCGCTCGACCAGGTGGTCGTTGATCTCGTCTTCGAACTGGTAGCCGGGGCCGCCCGTCCCGGTACCGGTCGGGTCGCCGCCCTGGATCATGAAGTCGGGAATCACGCGGTGGAAGACGACGCCGTCGTAGAACCCGTCCCGCGCGAGGTTCACGAAGTTGCCGGTTGTCTTCGGCGCGTCGGCCTCGAAAAGCTCGACAGCGATCGGTCCGTAGCTCGTGTGGAGAGTTGCGTTGGTCATGCCGGCGAGCCTACAGCCCTAGCCGAGCTTGCGATCGAGGTTGACCGCGGCGCTCACGAGCGCGAGGTGCGTGAACGCCTGCGGGAAGTTCCCGAGGAGCTCCCCGCTCGGCCCGATCTCCTCCGCGTACAGGCCGAGGTGGTTCGCGTACGTGAGCATCTTCTCGAATGCGA
Source organism: uncultured Actinomycetes bacterium (assembly GCA_963824775.1). Classification (GTDB taxonomy): domain Bacteria; phylum Actinomycetota; class Thermoleophilia; order Gaiellales; family Gaiellaceae; genus CAWGQF01. The sequence goes on along the minus strand of CAWGQF010000012.1, from coordinate 338,762 downwards.
GGCGGGCCTCCTCGGCCCGGCCGGCCCGGGCGAGCGCCTCGACGTACCAGAAGGAGCAGATCGAGAACGTGCCCTCGTCGCCCTCCAGGCCGTCGGGAGCCGCCTTGACGTTGTAGCGATAGACGAGGCTGTCGGAGACGAGCTCCTTCCCGATCGCGTCAAGCGTCGAGAGCCAGCGCGGGTCGGTGGGGGAGACGAACTTGACGAGCGGCATGAGCAGGATCGAGGCGTCGAGGACGTCCGAGCCGTAGTGCTGGACGAACGCGCCCCGCTCCTCGTTCCAGCCGCGCTCCATGATCTGCCGGTAGATCGTGTCGCGCGCCTCCATCCACTGGACGACGTCGGCGGGGAGGCCGCGCTGGTTCGCCATCCGGACGGCTCGCTCGACGGCGACCCAGCACATGAGCCGCGAGTAGGTGAAGTCCTTCCGCCCGCCGCGTGTCTCCCAGATCCCCTCGTCGGCCTCGTCCCAGTTCTCGCAGACCCACTCGACGATGCGGCGGAGCTGCTCCCAGGACTCCCACCCGATCGGTGCCCCGTACTTGTTGTAGAGGTAGACGGAGTCGATCAGCTCGCCGTAGATGTCGAGCTGGAGCTGGTCGGCGGCCCCGTTCCCGATCCGGACCGGCGCCGACCCCATGTAGCCCTCGAGGTGGTCGAGCGTCTCCTCCGGGAGCTCGCTGCGGCCGTCGATCCCGTACATGATCTGAAGCGGCCCCGACTCGCCGGTCATGGGCCCACGCAGGCGCTCGGTGAGCCACCCCATGAACGCCTCGGCCTCCTCCGTGAAGCCGAGGCGAAGCAGCCCGTAGAGCGAGAACGCCGCATCGCGGATCCACGTGTAGCGGTAGTCCCAGTTGCGCTCGCCCCCGACTTGCTCGGGAAGGCTCGTCGTCGGCGCCGCGACGATCGCGCCCGTCGGCTTGAAGGTGAGGAGCTTGAGAGTGAGGGCCGAGCGAAGGACGGTCTCCCGCCAGCGGCCCCGGTAGCGGCACTGTGAGAGCCACCTGCGCCAGTAGTCGATCGTTCGCTCGTAGGCCTCGCGCGTCTCCTCCTCCGAGTAGCGGCGCGGGACGTAGTCCTCGTCCACCCGCTCGAGGACGAAGGTGACGCTCTCGCCGTGGCGGAGCTCGAACTCGCTGAAGACGTCGCGCCCGTCGCAGGTGATCGCCGTCGTCGTTTGAAGCGCGAGCGAGAGGCGCGGGGTGCGGAAGACGACGCCGTGCTCGTGCTGCTCGGCCGTGTGCTCCTCGCGGCCGTAGTCGAACCGCGGGAGCAGCTCCATCCGGAAGCGCATCTCCCCGCGCACACAGAGAACGCGGCGGATCAGACGGTGGCGATGCCGCTCCTCACCGTCACGCCCGATCGGCATGAACCCCTGCAGCTCGCCCACGCCGTCGGGGGAGAGAAACCGGGTGATGAGGACGTTCGTCTCCGGGAAGTAGAGCTGCTTGGGCGTCCAGCCCTCGCGCGCGGGCGCGATGCGGTAGTACCCGCCACGTTCCTTGTCGAGGAGCGCCGCGAAGACGCTCGGCGAGTCGAACGTCGGGCAGCAGTACCAGTCGATCGTCCCGCCGGTGGCGGCGAGCGCGACGGTGTGCAGGTCGCCGATGATCCCGTGCTCGGCGATGGGGGGATAGTCGGGAAGGCCGGTCGTCACGCGGCTCTTCTATATCGCACCGCCGTCGCCCGGGCGATGGCGGCCGTGGTAGCTGATGAGCGTGCAGAGGAGGCCGGTGAGGGCGACGCCGGGTCCGACCTCGACGAGGAGCCGCGCCTCGTCCGAGCGCTCGACGCCGGTCACGAGTCCGCCGACCGCGATCCAGACCGCGGCCGCGATGGCGGGGAGGAGGAGGACGATCACGCGCCAGTCGTGCCAGGGACGGCCGGAGCGCTCCCACAGGACGTAGTCCACGATCGCGCACACGAAGACGATCCCGCCCGGGACGATCCCGGTCCAGAGCTCCTTCGAGACAGCCTCCACATAGAGCGCCAGCGCGGCGGCCGCCGCAGTCAGATACCTGGGCACCTAGTGCCCCTCCAGGCGATGCACGCCCGCTTCTGGCCCGCGATCACGCGGCGCCAGGAACCACCCTCGCCCTTGCCAAGGCGGCCAGCCTTGGCCGCGGACGAGCGCGGCCCCTGGCTTGGTGCTCGCGACCCAGAATTCGACCAGCATCACCTGAAGGGGCACTACTTCGTTCGGGAGAAGCGGTGCACGGCCTCCAGGAGCTCGCGCGACTTCGTCTCGGCCTCGCCGGGATCGCCCGACGCGAGCGCGTCCGTGACGCAGTGGCTCACGTGCTCGTCGAGGATCACGAACGCCAGGCTCTCGAGCGCGGTCGTGGCCGCCGAGATCTGCGTCAGGACGTCGACGCAGTAGCGCTCCTCCTCGATCATCCGCTCGATCCCGCGCACCTGGCCCTCGATGCGGTGCAGGCGCTTGACGAGCGCTTCCTTGTCGGCGCTGTAGCCGGGCATCAGCAGATGGTTGATTGATAGCTGGCGTGCTTGCGGGGGCATTCCAGACCAAGCCGAGGAGCGCACTCGGCCGCAGCCAAGGCTGGACGCCTTCGCAAGGCCGAGGGTGCTTCTCGGCGCCGTGTCTGGGGCGTCATCCGTGAGTGCGGTAGCTGCCGATCACCCATCGGCCTCCTCTCTGGCGCTCCGGAACCGGCGCAGGCGGAGCGAGTTGGCGACGACGAAGAGGCTCGACCCCGCCATGGCCGCGGCCGCGACGATCGGGTTCAGGAGCCCCGCGACGGCGACGGGGATCGCGGCGACGTTGTAGGCGAAGGCCCAGAACAGGTTTCCGTGGATCGTGCCGAGCACCCGGCGCGAGAGCCGGATCGCGTCGCCCGCAGCGCGGAGGTCGCCCGAGACGAGTGTGACGTCGCCGGCCTCGATCGCCACGTCCGTGCCCGTGCCGAGGGCGATCCCGAGATCGGCCTGGGCGATCGCCGGCGCATCGTTCACGCCGTCGCCGACCATCGCCACGATCTCGCCCTCCCCTTGCATGCGTTCGATCTCGTGCGCCTTTCCCCCGGGAAGGACGCCGGCGAGCACGTGGTCGATCCCGACCTCCGAGCCGACGCGGTGTGCCGCCTCGGCGGCGTCGCCGGTCAAGAGCACCGGGGCGAGGCCGAGCGTGCGGAGATCCTCGACGGCGCTGCGGCTCGTCGGCTTGACCGTGTCCTCGACGGCGAGTGTCGCCAAGAGGTCACCGTCGCGACGGACCGCGATCGCCCCGTTCTCGCGGCCGATCTCGACCAGGCTGCCTTCCACCCATCCCACGGCGCCGACGCCGGGGCGCGCAGCGAAGCCCTCGACGGGGGGCAACGTTCCGCACTCTTTCCGCGCGGCCTCCGCGATCGCGCGTGCGACCGGGTGTTCGCTTGCGTCCTCGACGGCACCCGCGAACCGAAGTGCCTCGGCCCGCGTCGCGCCGTCCGTCGGAACGACCTGCGCGAGCCGTATCCGGCCCGATGTCACCGTGCCGGTCTTGTCGAGGACGACCGTCGTCACACTGCGTGACCGCTCGAGCGCCTCCGGGCTTCGGATGACGATGCCGAGCTGCGCGCCGCGGCCCATGCCGACCATGAGCGCGGTCGGTGTGGCGAGTCCGAGGGCGCACGGACACGCGATGATGACCACTGCAACAGCCGCGGTGAACGCCTCCTCGGCGTCCCCCGTAACGGCGAGCCACGAGAGAAGCGTGGCGAGCGAGAGTCCGATGACGACGGGGACGAACACGGCCGAGATGCGGTCCGCGAGACGCTGGACAGGGGCCTTCGCCGCCTGCGCCTCCGCGACGAGCCGCGCGATCTGCGCCAGCGCGGTCGCCTCGCCGACGTGGGTCGCGCGCACGATCAGGCGGCCCCAGGCGTTGACGGTGCCCCCGGCGACCTCGGCTCCCGCCTCCACGTCCACCGGCACCGGCTCGCCGGTGAGCATCGAGGCGTCGACGGCCGACTCGCCTTCGACGACGATGCCGTCGGCGGCGAGCTTCTCCCCAGGCCTCACCACAAGGAGGTCGCCCGCCCGCACCTCCCCGGCCGGAATTGCGATCTCGACACCGTCACGAAGCACGCGCGCATCCTTCGCGCCGAGCTCGAGGAGCGCACGCATGGCCGCGCCGGAGCGCCGGCGCGCCCGGGTCTCGATTGCGCGCCCCAGCAGGACGAGCGTCGTGATCACGGCGGCGACCTCGAAGTACGTCTCGGCGCCGTCGAGCACCGTGAGCGCGACGACGGACCAGCCGAAGGCGGCGAGGGTCCCGAGAGAGACGAGCGTGTCCATCGTCGCGGCTCCGTGCCTTGCGTTCGCGACCGCCCCCCTGTGGAACGGCAGGCCGGCCCAGAGAACGACGGGCGTCGCCAGTGCGAGGGCCAGCCACTCCCAGCCAGGGAACTGGAGCGGCTCGAGCATCGCGACCGCCGCCAGAGGAACCGTGAGCACGGCGGCGACGGCGAGCCGACGGTCGAGACGGCCGCTCGCGTCCTCGCGTGCTCCTCCGGCCGGCGAAGCGTCGTATCCGACCGACTCGACCGCGCGGATCAGGTCGGGGAGGGAGACGCGAGACGGGTCATACGTGACCGTCGCGGTCTCGCTCGCAAGGTTGACGGAGGCCTCGACGCCGCCGAGCCGGGTGAGGGTCTTCTCGATCCGGGCGACGCAACGGCGCAGGTCATGCCGTCGACGCGACCTCGACGCGCTCGGGCGCCGTGGCGCTCACGCCGGGAGCATACCGCTAGGGGGTATTAGCCTCCCAGGAGAGGAGCCGTTCGAGGAGCGTGCGGACGCGTGCGTCGATCTCGTCGCGGATCCCCGCACTGTGGCCAGATCCTTGCCGGCGGGGTCTTCGAGCTCCAGTCCTCGTATCGCTTTCCGGGAAGACCGGGCACGCGTCGCCGCAGCCCATCGTCACGACGACGTCCGCCTCGCGCACGGCGTCGGTCTCGAGGCGCCTCGGAACGGCGCCGCCGATCTCGAGCCCGAGCTCCCGCATCGCCTCGACGGCCACGGGATTCACGGCGTCGGCCGGCTCACTCCCGGCCGAGCGGACCCGGACGCGTCCGCCGGCGTGGTGCTCGAGCAGGGCGGCCGCCATCTGCGAGCGGCCGGCGTTCTCGACGCAGACGAACAGCACCTCCGGCCGGCTCGGAGCTCACAGACCTCCGCAGGGTCAGCCGAGCTCGCGCGGCACCGTCCCGGGCGGGCCGGGATGCGACGCGTCGGTGAACTCGCGGAACTCGGCGGTCACGAGGTAGGCAGTCTGCTCCCCGATGTCGACCGCGTGGTCGCCGATCCGCTCGAGACAGCGGGAGACGATGATCATGCGAACGCCGAACTCCTGGCGCTCGGTGTCGCCTCCGAGCTCAGGACGTGCTGCACCACGCGCCGGTTCGCGCGGTCGATCAGCTCGTCCAGCCCGACCAGCGTTTCCGCTCGCTCGACGTTCCGGTCGGCGAAGGAGTCGAGCGCGATCCGGATCATCTCCTCGGCGCGCGAGCCCATCTCCTCGAAACCCTCGAGGAGGGTGCGGTCCTGCGCGACCCCTCCACGAGCTTCGTGAGCTTGGCGATCGTGACGCAGTAGTCGGCCATTCGCTCGAGATGGAGGTTGTTGTGCAGGATCGCGAGCACGAGCCGAAGGTCGACCGCGACCGGCGTCTGGCGCGCCAGGAGGGACTCGAGGCCCTGCTCGATCGCCAGGTAGCGCTCGTCCACCTCGTCGTCGAACGCGATCACCTCGTCCGCGAGCTCGATGTCCTGGTGCAACGAGCGCGTTCAGCGCTCCCCGGAGCGAGCGGAGGACGAGGTCGCCCTCCTCCTGGAGCATCGACTCGAGCTGGTCGAGGTCTTGCTGCAGGGTGATGCGCATGGGCTTAACCGAACCTTCCGGTGACATAGTCCTCCGTCCGCTTGTCGGCGGGTCGAGTGAAGATCGTCGGGGTCACGTCGTACTCGACGAGGACTCCTGTCCGGCGCCTCCCCTCGTCCGAGACCCGGACGCTGAAGAACGCCGTCATGTCGGCGACGCGGGCCGCCTGCTGCATGTTGTGGGTCACGATCACGATCGTGTAGTCGCGCTTCAGCTCGTGCATCAGATCCTCGATCGACGTCGTCGAGATCGGGTCGAGCGCGGAGGCCGGCTCGTCCATGAGGATCACGTCGGGCTCGACCGCGAGGCAGCGCGCGATGCAGAGCCGCTGCTGCTGGCCGCCCGAGAGGCTGTAGGCGTTCGCCTTCAGGCGATCCTTCACCTCGTCCCAGAGCGCCGCATTCCTGAGCGCGCGCTCGACCCGGTCGTCGAGCGAGCCCTTCATGCCGAGCACGCGTGGGCCGAAGGCGATGTTGTCGTAGATCGACTTCGGGAACGGGTTCGGCTTCTGGAAGACCATCCCGATGCGCTTGCGCACCTCGACCGGGTCGACGTCCTTGCCGTACAGATCCTGGCCGTGGTAGAGGATCGTCCCCTCGACCGACGCGGCCGGGATCAGGTCGTTCATGCGGTTGAAGCAGCGGATGAACGTGCTCTTCCCGCAGCCCGATGGGCCGATGAACGCGGTGACGAAGTTCCTGCGGATGTCCAGCGAGACGTCCGCAAGCGCGGGGACGCCGCTGTACGAGACCGTCAGGTCCTGCACCCCGAAGAGGACCTCGCGGGACGTCGGGTCGGGGAGCGAGCGCTCCCGCTCGGCGAGCGTGTCCGGTGTGATGCCGCTCATTGTCACAGCCGGAGCCGGGGAGTCGGCGGGAGTCGAGTCGGTCACGTTCATCTCACCATCTCTTCTGGTAGCGGTTTCGGAGCCAGATCGCGAAAGCGTTCATCGTCAGCAGGATCGCGAGCAGGACGATGATCCCGGCTGCGGCGAGCGAGCGAAACTCGTCCTGGGGCCGCGAGATCCACTGGTAGACCTGCACGGGCAGGGCCGTGAAGCGCCCCAGGAGCTCGGGGTCGAACGGCACGTACGTGAGGGCGCCGATGAGGAGCAGCGGCGCGGTCTCACCGATCGCGCGCGCGAGCGCGAGGATCGATCCGGTCGCGATGCCCGGGATCGCGGCCGGGAGCACCTGGCGCGCGATCACCTGCCACTGGGTCGCGCCGAGCGCGTAGCCGCCCTGCCGGATCGAGTCCGGCACGGCTCGAAGCGCCTCGCGGCTCGACACGATGAGGATGGGGAGGACGAGGAGGGTGAGGATCATCGCTCCGGCGAGGAGGACCGGCCCGAGGTCGAGCGCTCCGCGGACGATGAACGCGAGCCCCAGGATGCCGTAGACGATCGACGGCACCGCCGCGAGGTTCTGGATGTTCACCTCGAGGGCGCGGTTGTACCAGCGTTCCGTGTCTGCGTACTCCTCGAGGTAGATCGCCGTGCCGATGCCGATCGGCACCGCCATGACGATCAGGAGCACCATCAGGTAGATCGTCCCGAGAATGGCCGGTCGGAGCCCGGCGTTGTCGGGGTTCGTCGACGACGGATTCGTAAAGAGGGTCGCGTCGATCCAGGGAAGCCCCTGCTTGAAGATGCCCACGAGGAGCCAGGCGAGGAGGGCGAGCCCGATCGTGGTCGAGAAGATGAGGAGCGCCTGGAACGCGCGGCCGCGGACGATGCTGCCGCGGTCGGTGCTCTTGAGCTGCGGGCCGCCGGCGGTGGGGCTCGCCGCGGTCATTCGTAGACCTCCCGGTACTTCCGGACGAGCCGGATCGCGAAGATGTTCATGAAGAGCGTGATGACGAAGAGCGTGAGGCCGACCGCGAAGATGGTCTTGTACTCGATCGATCCGGTGGGCACGTCTCCGATGCCGGTCCCGCCGATGAACGCGGTCATCGTCAGGACACCCTCGCGCGGGTCGGCGGTGAGGTTCGCGATGCCGCCCGCGGCGATGAGGACGATCATCGTCTCGCCGATCGCGCGCGAGATGGCGAGGACGTAGCTCGCCACGATTCCCGAGATCGCGGCCGGCACGACGATCCGGGTCGAGACGTGAAGGCGGGTCGCGCCGAGCCCGTAGGCGCCGTCGCGGAGCTCCTGCGGCACGGCCGACATCGCGTCCTCCGAGATCGAGGCGACGGTGGGGATCAGCATGACGCCCATGACGAGCCCCGCCGCCAGGGCGCTGAAGGTTCCGACGTCGGTTCCCAGATCCTGGAGGACGGGCGTGAAGATGAAGAGCGCGAAGAACCCGTAGACCACGGTCGGGATGCCCGCAAGCACCTCGAGCGCCGGCTTGAGGATCTTCCGAACGCGCGGCCGTGCATACTCGCTCAGATAGATCGCGGCCCCGAGGCCGAACGGCATGCAGACGACGCAGGCGCATGCCGTGACGAGCAGTGTTCCGGCGACGAGCGGGAGGACGCCGAAGCTCTGCGGGACGAAGAGCGGCGCCCAGTTGGTCCCGAACAGGAAGTCGGTGATCGGGACGTCGCGGAAGAACTCGATCGACGGCTCGAGGAGCGCTATGACGATGCCGACGGTCGTGAGGACCGAGATGAGCGCGCAGAGGGCGAGGACGCCCTTGATGACGTCCTCGCCCCAGCGCCTGCGCTCGGCCCGCAGCCGGATCGGCCGCGTCGGGAGGGCGGCCTCGCGCGTGGCCATTACCGTGCGGTTGACTCCTCGAGCTTCGTGACCTGCTCCGACTGCTGCTCGTCGGTGAGCGGCACGAACAGCGCGTCCTCCGCGATCGACGTGGCGTTGTCGAGGTAGAAGGCGACGAACCCCTGCACCTCGGGCCGCTCGAGCGACTCGTTCTTCACGTAGATGAAGAGCGGACGCGCGAGTGGGGTGTAGGTGCCGTCCTGCGCCGCCTCCGAGCTCGGTGCAACGCACCCGTCACCGGAGTCGACTTCCAGCGCCTTCAGATTGTCCGCGTTCTCCTCGTAGTACGAGAACCCGAAGTAGCCGAGGCCGCCTGGCGCTCCCTCGACCGCGCGGACGGTGACGTTGTCGTCCTCGCTCGCGTTGTAGTCGGATCGGCTCGCGCCCTCCTCGCCGTTGATTTCGTCGGTGAAGTAGTCGAATGTCCCCGAGTCGGTTCCCGGCCCGGCGAGAACGAGCTCCTCGTCCGGATAGTCACCGCCGGGCACGTCGCTCCAGTTCTTGATCTTCGAGCCCGGCTCCCAGATCGCCTTGAGCTGGTCCGTGGTCAGGCAGTCGACCCAGTCGTTGGCCGGGTTGGCGACCACGGTCAGGGCGTCCGTCGCGACCCGGAACTCGGTGTACTCGATACCGGCGTCCGCGCAGATCGGCGCCTCCTCGTCCTCCTTGATCGGGCGTGAGGCGTCGGAGATGTCGGTCTCGCCGGCGCAGAACTTCTCGAAGCCGCCGCCCGTGCCGGAGGTGCCCACGGGCACGTCGACTCCGGGCTGCGCCTCGCGGAAGCGCTCCGCGGCCGCGGTTGTCAGGGGCGCGACGGTGCTCGATCCGTCGACGATGATCGATCCCGAAAGCTCTTCTCCGCCGCCCGCGTCCGTGCTCGTCTGGGCCGCAGCGCCGCCGTCGCCGGACTCCTCGTCGTCGTCCCGACCACAACCCGCGCCGACGAGCGCGATGGCCGCGACGAGGAGCGCGAGGAGGACCGGCCGCGGATGAAGGCGAAATCCCACGGTTCTCCTTTCACGTCGTGTCATCGCCGCGAGTCTCCCCGGCCGATTGCCGCGGGTGGGCTGAAAGGCTGTGAACGAATGGAGAACAGCTGGTGAACGCGGCCGAGCGCCGCCCGGGCTACCAGGAGGACGGGAAGAGGCAGCGCACGGTGAGTCCGACGCCGCGCCCGCCTGTTGCCTCGACGCGGCCGCCACCCGCCGTCACCACGTGCTTCACGATCGCGAGCCCGAGCCCGGTGCCACGCGAGGCGCGTGCGCGGTCGGCGCGGTAGAAGCGCTCGAAGAGGCGGGGGAGGTCGTCCTCGTTCACGCCGACCCCGTCGTCGGCTCCCGCCAGCACGACCGAGTCGCCCTCGCGGGCTACCGACAGCGTGAGCGTCGCGCCCGTGCCGGCGTAGTGGACGGCGTTGTCGACGAGGTTCGACGCGATGACGCGGATCATCCGTGACCGCAGCGGGAGCTTGATCGTGTCTTCGCCCCTGACTTCGAGGCGCACGCCGGCGCGCGCCGCCTTGTCGGCCGCACGCGCCAACACGTCCTCGAGGATCGGCAGCGCGACGGTCGAGCCGAGACCGACGATCTCGCGGCCCGACTCGAGCTCGCTCAGGAAGAGCACGTCGTCGATCAGCTCGCCGATCTCGCCCACCTCGGCGCGGGCCTGGTCGATGAGCACCTCTGTGTCGGAGCCCGGTAGGAGGGCGGTCTCGAGCAGCGCGAGCAGGCGGGCGAGTGGCGTCCGGAGCTCGTGGGAGACGGCTGCGGTGAAACCGGCGCGGAGCTCTTCGTAGGCGGCGAGGTCACCGGAGTCGCTCAGGTAGAGCAGGGTCTCGCGCCTGCCCCCGACCTCGTAGGGCACCCGGAACGGGACGCGTCTGGACCCGGAGATGAGCATCTCCTCGGTCACCGCTTCGCCCTCCCCGAGCCCGTCCAGCGCCTCGCGGGCGCGGCGGCTCATGGCCACGACCCGGTCCTTCTCGTCGAGGACGAGCACGAACTCGCGGCTCTCCTCGATCAGCCGCCGGCCACGCTCGGCGGCCGTGTGGAGGCCGTCGAGCGCGACCGCGTGCACGGCCTCTCCTTCGGCACGTTCACGCCGTTTCCAGGGGAGCTTCACCGCTCGTTCACCAAAGCTTCACCGTTGGGCCACCCCCGGGTGCCCACCCGCGCGTCATTATCCGCAAGCGATGCCAAAGGTTCTCATCATCGAGGACGACGAAGTCATCGCCGACGGTATCTCGCGCCACCTCGTCTCGGCCGGGTTCGACCCGGTCTGGGTGAACAAGGGGGAGTCGGGCCTCGCGCGCCTTCGCTACGAGCATCCGGACGTCTGCGTCCTCGATCTCATGCTCCCGGGGCTCGACGGCTGGAAGCTGATCGAGACCGCCCGGCGCGAGGGGATCGGGACACCGATCGTCGTCGTGAGCGCGCGCGGAACCGAGCACGACAGGGTGCACGCGCTCGAGATCGGGGCGGACGACTACCTCGTGAAGCCGTTCTCGATGAAGGAGCTCGTGGCGCGTGTCCGCGCGGCCGCGCGGCGAGGCGTGCGGGCGCAGGGCGAGGAGCGCGGCGAGCCGATCGAGGCGGCCGGCCTCCTCGTCGACCCGCTGAACGTCCAGGCCTACCTCGACGGAAAGAGCGTCGACCTGACGCCGACCGAGTTCCGGCTGCTCTACGCGCTCGCGCTCGAGCAGGGGCGGGTGGTCACGCGGGACGAGCTGCTCCAGCGGATCTGGGGTCGCCGGCAGACCCGGCGCGACCGCACGGTCGACGTCTTCGTCCGCAAGCTGCGCGACAAGCTCGAGTCGCACGGGCCGCAGCACACCTACATCCAGACGCGTTACGGGGTCGGCTACAAGTTCGAGCCGGTCCTGAAAGAGGCGGCCGAGAAGGTCGGCTAGCCACTGCGTTTTCCGGACGTTCACACGATCGCAACCCACGGCGGTCGCCGGGTGAGAGAGAATCGGAGGTCCCTCGTGGTATGCACGATTAGCCCCCGCTTGCGGATCGACGGGGTACGCGGCTAGTGGCTGCGACCCGATCCCGCGTCGCGCAGAAAGCCGGCGAGCGCCTCCTGAACCGCGAGCTCTCGTGGCTCGAGTTCAACGCGCGGGTGCTCGAGCTCGCGGCCGACCCGACCGTCCCGCTCCTCGAGCGCGTCAAGTTCTGCTCGATCTTCTCGTCGAACCTGGACGAGTTCTTCATGGTGCGCGTGGCCGGCCTCATCGGCCAGCACGAGGCCGGCCTCGGCGTTCGCTCGCCGGACGGGCGTCTGCCGGAACAGGTTCTCGTCGAGATCCAGGAGCGGGTAACGGCGCTCACGGCCGCCCAGTCGCGCCTCTGGTCCCGCGAGCTCCGGCCGGCGCTTGCCGAGGAGGGGATCGTGATCGCGCGGGCCTCCGAGCTCGACGAGGCCGAGCTCGAGGCGCTCGCCGTGCGCTTCGACCGCGACGTCTATCCGGTGCTCACCCCGCTCGCGGTCGGGCCCGGCCAGCCGTTTCCGTATATCTCGGGCCTCTCGCTCAGCCTCGGCGTCTTCGTCGGCGACCCGGAGACCGGGGAGGAGCGGTTCGCCCGCGTGAAGGCTCCCGAGGGCCTGCCTCGCTTCCTGGAGATCGGCGAGCGACAGGTTCGCGTTCCGCTCGAGTCGGTCATCTCGCATTTCCTCTCCTGGCTCTTCCCGCAGATGGAGATCATCGAGTGCTCGGCCTTCAGGGTGACGCGCGACGCCGACTTCGAGGTCTCAGACGAGGCCGACGACCTTCTCGAGGCCGTCGAGCTCGAGCTTCGCCGCCGCCGGTTCGGCGAGCCGGTTCGTCTCGAGGTCTCCGAGGCGATGTCCGCCCGGATGGTCGAGCGGCTGAAGCACGGGCTCGGGGTGGACGAGGCGCAGATCTCGCGCATCCAGGGGCTGCTCGATCTCGCCGACCTCAGCCAGCTCGCTGCCGTCGAGCGTCCGGATCTCAAGGACGAGCCGTGGCTCGGCCGCACGCCGCCTGCGTTCGTCCCGCCGTCGTCCGAGGCGCTCTTCGACGCGGTCGAACAGGGCGACGTCCTCGTGCACCACCCCTACGACGCGTTCGCGACGACCTTCGAGGCCTTCCTGCGCGCAGCGGCGGAGGACCAGCAGGTCACGGCGCATGAAGACGACGGTGTACCGGACGAGCGACGACTCCCCGCTCGTCCCCGCGCTGATCGAGTGTGCCGAGAACGGCAAGCAGAGCGTGTGCCTCGTCGAGCTCAAGGCCCGCTTCGACGAGCACCGCAACATCGCGTGGTCGCGCGCCCTGGAGCGTGCAGGAGTGCACGTCGTCTACGGGTTCCCGAGCCTGAAGATCCACGCGAAGATGACGCTCGTCGTCCGCCGGGAGCCGGAGGGCCTGCGGCGCTACGTCCACCTCGGCACCGGCAACTACCACGCGTTCACGGCGCGCCTCTACGAGGACTTCGGCCTGTTCACGGCCGACGAGGAGATCGCGGCCGACGTGGCCGACCTCTTCAACTACCTGACCGGCTTCGGCCGCCCGCAGCGCTTCCGCAAGCTGCTCGTCGCGCCCTTCACCCTTCGCCGGCGGCTCGTGGAGGAGATCCGTGCGGTCGCCGACGCGGCCAAGGACGGGAAGACGGCGCGCATCCGGATCAAGGTGAACGCCCTCACCGACAAGAGCATCGTCGAGGAGTTGTACGCCGCATCCCAGGCCGGTGCGGAGATCGACATCGTCACCCGCTCGATCTCCACGCTTCGCCCGGGCGTGCCCGACCTCTCCGAGACGATTCGCGTCCGCTCGAGTCCTCGGCCGCTTCCTCGAGCACAGCCGGGTCTTCAACTTCCAGGCGGGGAAGAAGACATCCTGGCTCATCGGCAGCGCCGATCTCATGTCCCGCAACCTCGACCATCGACTCGAGGTGGTGGCTCCGCTCGACGACTCGGCCGTTCAGGGCCGGCTCTCCCAGGTGTTCGATGTCCTGCTCTCGGACAACGTCAGCGCGTGGGACCTCCAATCCGACGGAACGTGGCACCGGGCCAAGCCCAAGAAGGACGAGGCCGCCCGGGGGAGCCAGGACGTCCTCATGCGGAAGGCCCGCCCGCGGCGCCGCCGCCCGGTGCCTCGGCGACGCGGCGCGGTAACAGCCGACCGGGGCGTGACAATGCGGGGCATGCGCGTGGGGGTCGTCGACGTGGGGTCGAACACCGTCAGGCTGCTCGTCGCCGATCTAGCCGCGAACGGTCTCACGCCCGTTCGGCACGAGCGCGTGTACCTCGCGCTCGGCGACGAGGTCGAACGGCTTGGACGCTTGACCGAGGCTCGGCTCGACGACGCCGCCAAGGTGACGCGCGGCTACGCGCGCCTCGCCCGCGAGCTGGGGGTCGAGACCCTGGACGTGATCGTCACCGCGCCGGGCCGCCAGGCCGAGAACGGCCCGGAGCTCGTCGGCGCTCTCGCGTCGGCCTCCGGCGCGCCGGTGCGCGTGCTCTCCCCGGACGAGGAGGGACGACTCGCCTGGGAGGGCGTCGTCGCCTCGCTCTCGTCCCCTCCTGCGAGCATTGCCGTCTGCGACGTGGGCGGCGGGTCGACGGAGGTCGTCGTCGGGACGCCTGACGGGGGACCCGCGTGGCAGCGCTCGTGGGATGTCGGCGCCGTCCGGCTCACGCGTCGCTTCGTCCGCGAGGACCCGCCTGGCAGGAAGGCGATGGCCGCCATTCGCGAGGAGGTTGCCGAGCGGCTTGCCGGCACGGCGCCGCCGCTTCCGCTCGCCGCGCTCGCGGCCGGTGGAACAGCAAGGGCGGTCGCCAAGCTCGCCGGCGCGCGGCTCGGCGAGCAGGAGCTCGCGGTCGCGCTCCGACGGCTTGCCAAGCGGCCCTCGCGGGAGCTGGCCAAGCGCTACCGAATCGATCCCGCCCGCGCGCGAACCCTCCCGGCGGGTGCGGCCATCCTCGCCGAGATCCAGACTCGGCTCGAGACGCCGTTCACCGTCTCCCGTGCGGGCATCCGCGAGGGCGCGCTGCTCGCCCTCGTCGCCGAGGCAGCCGCAGCCTAGGAGGGGTTGACGAAACACAGACTGAGTTCTCGGCGCGCGCTGCTCGTCCCGAGGACGTCGTCCTCAGTCGCGTCGATAGCGCTGCTATCGAGCGCTCCCTGCGTCCTTGCCTCGGAACGACCATCGCACCCCGAGAACGAGCGGCGTTCCGTCAAAACCCTCCTAGACGCGCGGCGGAATCGTCTCGAGGACGCGGACGGCATCCTCGTCGTCGACCTCGAGCACCCACGAGGCGCCCTTCGGGCCCTCGTAGCCGATCAGCCTCTCCACCACGTCGCCGTGCGTGCAGTGGACGGCGCACTCGCCTGCCTCGCGGATGAGGGGGAGGACCTCGTCTCGCGTCGAGCCCTCGGCAAGCTCCGCGCGCGCTTCCAGGGCGAGGCCGAGCGCCTCGGCGAGCGGCTCGACCGTCCGGACGCAGCGGACGGCCGGGCTCGACAGCACCCGCGTGACGCGGCGCTCCCCGAGCACCTCCACCAGGTCCCGCGCCTGCGCACGGCCCCGCTCGTCGAGGGGCCGCAAATCGTCGTCGGCGGCCCAGCCTTCCCGGTGTCCGGCCCAGGCGTGGCGAACGAGGAACGCTTCCAGCTCAGTCCTCCGCGACCGCGTCCAGGAGTGCGAGATCGTGCTCGTAGCGAAGGAGTTGCGGAGCGTCGTCGAGCAGCACCCAGCGAGCTTCGTCGACCTCGTTCGTCGGCGCCAGCACCCCGCCGTCGGGCTCCATCTCCCAGTAGCGAACCACCTTCGGCCTTCCCCGCCGGTCGCGGTAGCGCGCGGAGGGCAGCTCCCGGCCGAGGGAGCACCGGAGTCCCGTCTCCTCCTCGACCTCGCGGACGGCGCAGGACTCGTCGGGCTCGCCCGGCAGGTTCTTGCCCTTCGGGAAGCTCCAGTCGTCGTACCGCGGCCGGTGCACGAGGACGACCTCGAGGACGCCGTCGCGGTTCCAGCGTGTGACCACGCCTCCGGCGGCCCGGACCTCGCCCCTCACGCGAACGCGCGGGTGCCGGCGCGCTCGAGGCGCTTCCAGGCGTCCCCCACCGCCGCCCGGGCATCCCGGCGCCGCCGGCGCTCGCGCGCGACGAGCAATCCCGCCGCGAACGCGACGCGCGCCTCGGCGGACGACGGCATGAGCGCCCGGATCCGCTCCTCCGCGACCACCGCGTCCTGGTGCTCTCCGATCACGTCCTGGAACCGTTTCGCCGCGTCGACGAACTTGGTCGCGCGCTTGCCGATCGCGGGCTCCGCGAGCTCGGCCGCGTAGCGGGCGCGCTTGCCTCGGATCCGGAGCTTGTGCAGCTCGTCGTCGCTCGCGTCGAGCCCCGTCGACTTGACCGCCTTCTCGAGCCGGGAGAACTCACCTGCGGCGAGCCCCTTGAGCGTCACGTCGACGGCCAGGAGCGGCGGATTGCGCGAGGCCGCCTCGAGCCGGTCGAGGAGGCGCAGGTAGCGCTCGTCCGACATCGCCTCGAGGAGTGCCGCCCGGGCCTCGGCCCGTTCGGCGACGAGGCCTGCTAGGAGCCCCGACGCGGCCGCCCGCTCGTCCCCGTCGAGCTCCGCGCGCTCGGCGTCGAGGTGCTCGAGAAGAACGTCGAGGTCGCGCACGGGGCCGGCGACTCCGGCGAGCCAGCTGAGCTCGTCCCTGAGCGCGTCGGCCCACTCGCGGTCGAGCAGCGGCCCGGCGGCCCGCAGGATGGCGCGGAGGCGGCGCGTGGCCACGCGAAACTTGTGCAGATCCTCGAGGTCCAGGCCGAGGCGTGTTCCCGGATCATGGCGGAGGACCTCCTCGAACTGCTTCTCGATCGCCGCCCGCACGTACTCGGCTTCCTCGCTGAACGCGGGGCGTGTCTCACGGGGGAACTCGAACGTCCGGAAGACCTTCGGCCTGCCGTCGGACGGGAGGGCGCCGGACTCGCGAAGCAGCATGGCCAGCCGGTCGAGGGCGGCCTGGTCGCCGTCGAGCGACTCGACCTCGAGCTCCTCGAACCGCTCCGCGATCCGCCGTCCGTCCATGATCGCCACCCGGTCGACGGTCACGTCGGCGACGGAAGCGCCGTTCTCCACCACCCGAACGCCGCTCCGACGTGTTCGGAGCGTCGCGATCGGCGCAAGGGCCCTGCCGCGGAGGAGGCCGACGATCGTCTTGACGAGGTCCTCCGGGATCGAACGGGGGCCTCCGGGTGCCTCGAGTTCGAGGCGCGCCTCGCCCTGGGGGATCTTGAGCTGCCAGAGGCCCTTCCTCTTCTCGACCCGGCGGCGCAGCGTGACGCCGAAGCGGGCGAGCCGTCGGTCCTCGGTGTCGTGGTACGTCGACGAGAAGGAGGCCTGCTCGAGCTGCTCACCGGGGAGCTCGGGGAGCTCGAACCCCGGCGGGACCTCGAGCTTGACCTCCCGCTCCTCCGTTTCCTTCACCTTCGAAGCCACCCGGCCATGCTAGTGCAGGCCAGGCGCCCCGACGGGTTAGTCCGCGCCGGGGACGTCCTCGGCGTCGCCGCCGTCCTCGTCGGTGGGGTCGGGAGCGGGCGAGCCTTCCTCGGTGGGCTCGGGGTCTTGCTCCTGAGGCGCCTGAGTATCCTGATCCACGGTGCGCGTCATCCTTCCAGATTCGACCGGGCTCGAGCTTCCGGACGGTGCCTCGGGGCTCGACGCCGCGCGCGCAATCGGACCGAAGCTCGCGGAGCAGGCCGTCCTCGTCCGCTCGAACGGGTCGGTCCAGGACCTTCGGCTGCCGCTCCATGACGGCCAGCAGATCCAGATCCTGACGACCCGCGACAAGGACGATCCCGACGCGCTTGCGGTGCTCCGCCACTCGGCCGCACACCTGCTCGCCGAGGCGGCGCGGCGGCTCTACCCGGGCACGAAGGTGGCGATCGGCCCACCGATCGAGAACGGCTTCTACTACGACTTCGAGTTCCCCGAGCCCGTGGGCGAGGAGGCGCTCGCGCGCCTCGAGGAGGAGATCCACCGCGAGATCGCCGAGGGGCGCGAGTGGGAGCGGGAAGACGTCGATCGCGAAGAGGCGCGCAGGCTCTTCGAGCGCGAGGGCGAGCCGTACAAGGTCGAGCTCGTCGACACGGCCGACGGCGACATCTCGCTCTACCGGCAGGGCGATTTCCTCGACCTGTGCCGTGGGCCGCACCTCCAGAACGCCGCCCCGATCAAGGCGGTCAAGCTGCTCTCGCTCGCCGGCGCGTACTGGCGCGGCGACGAGACGAAGCCGCAGCTCACGCGCGTCTACGGGACGGCCTTCTACGACCCGAAGGATCTCGAGGCGTACCTCCACCGGATCGAGGAGGCGAAGCGCCGCGACCACCGGCGGCTCGCCAAGGAGCTCGACCTCGCCGACTTCTCCGAGCTCGCGCCCGGAATGCCGTTCTGGCGTCCGCGCGGGATGGCGGTCTGGAACGTCCTCGAGGACCTCCGCCGGCGGGAGAACCGCCGCCGCGGCTACGACGAGATCCGGACGCCGCAGCTCTACGACGCGGAGCTCTGGATGACCTCGGGGCACTGGGACAAGTTCCGGGACGACATGTTCACGCTCGAGATCGAGGGGCGGCCTTTCGGCCTCAAGCCCATGAACTGCCCCGGCCACTGCGCCCTCTTCGGCCTCACGGCACACTCGTACCGTGACCTGCCGCTGCGGCTCGCGGAGGCCGGGAACCTGCACCGAAACGAGCTCTCGGGCGTCCTGCACGGCCTTCTGCGCGTGCGGCACTTCGTTCAGGACGACGCGCACGTCTTCTGCACCGACGAACAGATCCACGACGAGCTCCTCGCCTGCCTCGACTTCGCCTACTTCCTGTACGACCTCTTCGAGCTGGACATCCGGGTCGAGTTCTCGACGCGGCCGGCGAACCGGCTCGGCACGGATGACGAGTGGGATCGCGCGGAGGCTGCGCTCCAGGCCGCGCTCGAGCGCGAAGGGGCTCGAGCACGAAACGAGCGAGGGCGAGGGCTCGTTCTACGGGCCGAAGATCGACCTGCACATGACCGACTCGCTCGGCCGGAGCTGGCAGCTCGGCACCGTGCAGCTCGACCTCCAGATGCCGAAACGCTTCGGGCTCACGTACCAGGGCGCCGACAACGCGGAGCACACGCCGGCGATGATCCACCGCGCCCTGCTCGGGTCGTTCGAGCGCTTCGTCGGGATCTACCTCGAGCACACGGGAGGCGAGCTTCCGGTGTGGCTCGCGCCCGAGCAGGTCCGGCTCCTGCCGGTGAACGAGGAGTACGCGGGCGACGCTGCCGCGCTCGCGGGGGAGTTGCGCGAGGAGGGCTTCAGGGTGGGCGTCGACGAGCGCCCGGAGACGCTCGGCAAGCGGATCCGCGAGGCCGAGCTCCAGAAGGTTCCGTACGTGATCGTGTATGGCGAGCGCGAGTCGAGAGAGGCGCTGGCCGTTCGGCGGCGCCACGGCGACCGGTCGACGCGAGAGCCTGGAGGCGCTGGTCGGCGAGCTGCGAGAGGCTGCTACGATCTGAACCCTGCAAGCAGGAGCTCTCGTTCCTCACCTCCCGGGCCGCGGGCCCTCGGAGGTTCAACCGAAATGAGGTTGACGAAGCTGCTGCGTGCAGCTTTCGTCGTTTGAGAAGGAGGACTTGGAGAGCTTGGTGACACGTCAGTGAGGCCGCGGCGCTTCGTCGAGCCGTTCCGTCCGGCCGAGCCGCAGACCCGCATCAACGAGGGCATCCGCGCCCCGCGAGTGCGGCTCGTCGACGAGAACGGGGGGCAGCTCGGGATCAAGACGAGGGACGAGGCGATGGCCTACGCCGAGAGCAGGAACCTCGATCTCGTCGAGGTCGCGCCCAACGCGGATCCGCCGGTCTGCCGGGTCATGGACTACGGGAAGTACCGGTACGAGCAGGAGCAGAAGGCGAAGACGGCGCGCAAGCACCAGACGCAGATCAACGTCAAGGAGATCAAGTTCCGCCCCAAGATCGGAGTCCACGACTACGAGACCAAGAAGGGCCACGTGATGCGCTTCCTGCGCGACCGAGCAAAGGTGAAGGTGACGATCATGTTCCGCGGACGCGAGGCGACGCACCCCGAGCGAGGTCGCGACCTCCTCATGCGGCTTGCCGACGACGTGAAGGAGCTCGGCGGAATCGAGATGCAGCCGTCCTCGACGGTCGGAACATGGTGATGGTGCTCGCGCCGCACAAGAACGTGGTCAGCCGGGCACCGGTGGAGAGCAGGGAGCGAAGTCGGAAGGAAAGACGGAGGCAGCCCAGAGTGCCTAAGCAGAAGACCAACAGCGGCGCGAAGAAGCGATTCAAGGTGAGCGGAGCCGGGCAAGCTCCTGCGCCGCCATGCGATGAAGAGCCACAATCTCGAGAAGAAGTCGGCCAAGCGCCGCCGTGCGTTCAAGCGCGACCATCCGGTCGCCGAGCAGGACGCACGCCAGGCGCGCCGGCTGCTCGGCCGGTAGGCGCAGGAGGGAGGAGGAGCCATGGCACGCGTCAAGCGATCGGTGCACGCGCGCAAGAGGCGCCGCAAGGTGCTCGATCAGGCCAAGGGCTACTTCGGCCAGGGCCACGTTCCCACCGCAAGGCGCGGGAGCAGCTCCTCAAGTCCGAGAACTACGCCTACCGCGACCGCAAGGCCCGGAAGCGCGTCTTCCGCCGGCTCTGGATTCTTCGGATCAATGCGGCCGCGCGGCGGAGGGCCTGTCGTACAACCAGTTCGTGGCCGGCTGCCGCAAGGCGGAGATCGACCTCGACCGCAAGATCCTCGCCGACCTCGCGGTCAGCGACCCCGCTGCGTTCTCGGCTATCGCCGAGCGGGCCAAGGCCGCGCTAGCTGGTTGATCGGCAAATTGGGGCACCGCCGTATGACGGCCCAGACACGGCGCGAGGCCGCGTCCTCGCCCTTGCCAAGGCAGCCAGCCTTGGCCGCGGGCGATGACGCACCCTCGCTTGGTCTGGGCCGCCCCCAACGGGACCCCAATCACCGACCAACCAGCTGCGCCTGAGGGTCTGAGCGAAGAGACCGTCGCCGAGGTCTTCCGCCGCATGGCGGGCGAGAGCTTCGAGCGCGGCGGCTCTCCTTCCTACGGCAGGCTCGCGCGCGAGTACGCGGACGACTCACTCGTCGCGGAGATCGTCGGCGACCTCCAGCCGCGCTGGGAGGCGCCGCTCCGCCTCTTCGGCGGCGTCCGGCTCCTCGAGCTCACGGGCGAGGAGGAGGACCCGTGGAGGCGCTTCGGCGAGGTGCTGCGCGAGCGCCGTACGTGGCTCGCGCGCTTCGTCGCCGAGGAGCCGGTGCAGACGAACGAGGTGCAGCGCTCCTGGGCACTCCTTCCCGCATTCCTCTGGGTCGCCCGAGAAGGAGGCCTGCCGCTCGACCTCGTCGAGCTCGGGCCGAGTGCGGGCCTCAACCTCCTCTGGGATCGCTACCGCTACCGGTACGGAGACGAGACCTGGGGCGCCGACGGAGCGCCTCTCGAGCTTGCCGGCGAAAGCAAGGGCCGCCCAGGGGCCGACCTGCTTGTGTGCCGGCCCACGGTCCGAAGCCGCTTCGGGATCGACCGCGCGCCGCTCGACGTCACGAACGACGACGACGCGATCCGGCTGCAGGCGTTCGTCTGGCTCGATCACTCCGCTCGGCTGGAGCGGCTTCGCCGGGCGATCGAGATCGCGCGGAGGACCCGCCCGAGCTCAGGCGCGGCGACTACGTCGAGGAGCTCCCCGCGGTGCTCGCGAACCGGGCCACCGACGGGCTCACGGTCGTCTTCCACTCGGCGTCCACCGGCTACCTCCCGCGTGAGAGGCGCAATCGGCTCCGTGAGACGATCGAGGCTGCGGGGCGCGACGGGCCGCTCGCCTGGATCTCCTACGAGTTCGAGGTTGCGGACGGCGAGCCGAGGGCACCTTCGACCGGTTCGCGCTCGACGTTCGAGTCTGGCCCGGAGGCGAGAAGCGCCGGCTGGCACGCCTCGACGGCCACGCGAACCGGATGCGCTGGCTCGCGTGATCACCTCGGCCTCGAACCCCCGTCTGAAGCTCGTCCGCCGGCTCGGGTCGCGCCGGCAGCGCGAGCGTCTCGGGCTCTTCGTCTGCGAAGGGGAGGACCTCGTCGCGGCCGCGCTCGACGCCGGGCTCGTCCCGGTCGAGGCGCTCGTCGACGCGGACCGTCCCGCACTCGTCGAACGGCTGCCGGACGCCGAGCTCGTCGCACCCGATCTCCTCGGGGCCGTCTCCGAGCTCGCCCACGGCCCCCGCGTCGTCTGCGTCTTCCGTCGAGCCGACCTGCCCACCGGGACGGACGCGCCGACAGGCCTCGCGCTCTGGCGGGTGCACGACCCCGGGAACGTCGGGACCCTGATCCGCGCTGCGGATGCGCTCGGCCCTGCCTTCGTCTCGCTCTCGTCGAGGGTGCGGCGACCCGCTCGGGCCCAAGGCCCTTCGCGCGGCCATGGGCTCGACGTTCCGCGTGCCGCTCGCCCGCTTCGACGAGTCCCCCGGCCCGCGTGTTGCGCTCGTTCCCGCCGGCGGGACGCCGCTGGGTGAGATCGAGCTCGGTGAGCGCGTCACGTTCCTGCTCGGCGCCGAGCGGGAAGGCCTCCCGGACGAGGTGCTGGACTCCTGTGAGCAGATCGCCACGATCCCGCTGGCGGCGGAAGCAGAGTCGCTGAACGTCGCCATGGCGGGCACCATCGCGCTCTACGAGCGGCGACGGCGACTGTGACCCTCGCGGCGCTCCCTGGGGTGCGCCATCGGCGGTGCGCTCGTGGTCGGCGCTCGCCGGTGCGTCGCTCCCTCCCCACGAGCGCGCCGCCGTCACCGCATACTTGCCCGCGTGACGACCCGAGAGTGGATCGAGGCGTACGCGCGGGCCTGGCGCGACCGCAATCCGGAGGCCGCGGTGGCGCTCTTCACGGAGGACGCCGAATACCGGTCGCACACCTTCCGCGAGCCGCATCGGGGGCACGACGGCATCCGGGCGTACTGGGCCGAGGCGACCGGCGGGCAGGCCGAGGTGGACGTGGTCATGGGCGAGCCGTTCGGCGCCGGCGATCGCGTCGCGGTCGAGTGGTGGACGCGCATGGTCGTCGACGGCGAGCCGTTCACCCTGCCCGGCTGCCTCCTCCTCCGCTTCGCGCCCGACGGCCGCTGCGCTGCCCTCCGCGAGTACTGGTTCCTCGAGCCGGGCCTGCACGAGCCGCATGACGGGTGGGGCGAATAGCGCACTTGGCACGCTCTCGTCACGCTTCGGAGCGCCACACGCGCGCTTTCCGGCGGTAGGCTGAAGCCGAGCAGGGGGCGGGTCGGGACCCGAGATCAGACGCGCGCGCGGGTGACTACTCGGGCCGCCCGGCGATCCAGATCGTGTCCTCGCCGCCCTCGTCCGGGCGGCGGTCGAACCAGCCGTAGCGGGCGACGACTTCGAACCCCGCCTCCACGAGCAGCTCGCCCCAGCGCTCGGGTGGGAGCCAGGCCAGCCGCATGGACGTGCTCGGGCCATGGTCTCCGCGCACGGACAGCGTGAGTACTCGCGCCGTCTCGTCCCATTCGGCCCGCTCCCAGATACCCGGCTCCCTCTCCAGCCAGCGGCCGTGGGTCGCCTTGATGTCCTCCCGGCTCGGTGCGAACACGTCGAAGACGAGGCGCCCCCCGGGCTCCAGCAGGCCGTGCGTCGCCCGAAGGGCCACGAGGCGCTCGGCGTCCGACTCCAGGTGGAGGAACGCGCGGAAGGGAACGGTCACGAGCCCGACGCGCTCGGTCACGGGAGGCCGGCGGAGATCCCCGAGGCGCAGGTCGAGGAGATGCTCGACGCCCGCCGCCGCGGCGCGTCGGCGGCACACGTCAAGCATCTCTTGCGACGAATCGACACCGATCACCGGCACGGCGGCCGCGGCCACCGGGACCGCGACCCGACCCGTGCCGACGCCGAGCTCGACGACGGGCCCGCCGTCTGCGAGCGCCTCGTCCACGTAGAACCCCACGTCCTCGGTGACGCTCCGGCTCCAGGCGTCGTAGAGCTCGGCAATGGAGTCGTAGAAGCTCAGAGGGCCGATGATACGCTCACCCGATGGACGCCCGGGAGCTCGAAACCGAGGCGCAGAGCGCGATTGCGGGCTCTTCGACGCTCTCGGAGCTGGACGAGGCACGCGTCCGCTACCTGGGGCGGAAGAGCAACCTCGCGCAGGCCCTCCGCGAGGTCCGCGATCGCGAGACGGGTCAGCTCCTGAACGGGATCCGCACGCGCCTCCAGGCTGCCGTCGACGAGCGCGAGGCTCTCCTGAGCCGGGCCGATCTCGAGCGCCGCCTCGCCGAAGAGGTCGTCGACGTGACTCTCCCCGGCGACGCTCGGCCCCGTGGTCACCTTCACCTCATCACCCAGATCCGGCGCGAGGTCGAGGACGTCTTTCTGGGGCTCGGATACCAGGTGATCGACGGCCGCGAGGTCGAGACGACCAGCTACAACTTCGACGCGCTCAACTTCCCGCACTGGCACCCGGCCCGCTCTCGTCACGCCTCGCTCTTCCTGAACGGCGACGTCCTGTTCAGGACGGAGACCTCCCCGTCACAGATCCGGACGATGGAACGGCAGCCGCCGCCGATCTACATGATCTCGCTGGGGCGCGTGTACCGGCGTGACACGCCGGACGCGACGCACAACCCGATCTTCCACCAGGTCGAGGGGCTCGCGATCGACCGCGGCATCACGCTCGCCGACCTGAAGGGGACGCTGCTCCACCTCATGCGCGCGCTCTTCGGCGTCGACCGCGGCATGCGTTTCCGGACGCACTACTTCCCGTTCACCGAGCCCTCGATGGAGCCGGACGTCTCGTGCTTCAACTGCGACGGCTCCGGCTGCCGGGTCTGCAAGTTCTCCGGCTGGATCGAGATGGGCGGCTCCGGGCTCGTCGACCCGACGCTCCACGAGTTCGTCGGACTCGATCCCGAGGAGTGGTCGGGGTTCGCGTTCGGCCTGGGGCTCGAGCGAATCGCGCAGCTCCGCCACAACGTGACCGACGTCCGCCTCCTCTGGGAGAACGACCTGCGCTTCCTCCGGCAGTTCTGACGTGAAGGTCCCCGTCTCCTGGCTGCGCGACTACGTCAGCTTCGACGTGCCGCTTCCCGAGCTCGCCGACCGGCTCGCCGTCACCACGTGCGAGGTCGAGCGGATCATGCGCCGCGGGGTCGAAGACGTCGACGGGAATCTGGGGCACTTCCTCGTCGGGCGGGTAGTCGAGGCGGGCAAGCACCCGAACGCCGACCGGCTACAGCTCTGCCGGGTGGACGTGGGGGAGGGCGAGCCACGGCAGATCGTCTGCGGGGCGTGGAACTTCGGCGCCGGCGCGACGGTTGCCGTGGCGCTCCCCGGCGCCGTGCTTCCCGGCGGGACGAAGCTCGAGCGCGCGAAGCTTCGCGGCACCGTTTCCGACGGGATGATCCTCTCCGAGCGAGAGCTCGAGCTCGGCGCCGACCACGCCGGAATCATCGTGCTGCCCGACGGCCCCGAGCCGGGCACGCCGCTCGCCGACGTCCTGCCGCTCGCCGAGGACGTGCTCGAGCTCGAGGTGACGGGCAACCGCCCCGACCTGCTCGGCGTCTACGGGATCGCACGCGAGGTCGCAGCGGTCTTCCCGGGCCGGGCGGAGCTCCAGCCGCAGCCCGGGTCGGAGCCCGCCCGCGGAGGCGACGAGCCGGTCGACGTGACCGTCGAGGATCTCGAGGCGGCGCCACGCTACATCGGCCGGCTTTTCCGCGGCGCCGCCGTCGGCTCCTCACCGCCGTGGCTCCGCGCCCGCCTGGCGGCGGCCGGGATGCGGGCGATCTCCAACGTGGTCGATGTGACCAACTACGTGATGCACGCGTACGGCAGCCCGCTCCACGCCTTCGACTTCGACAAGCTCGAGGGCGGACGGATCGCCGTTCGGTATGCGCGCGAGGGAGAGGAGCTGCGCACGCTCGACGGGATGCTCCGCGAGCTCGATCCGTCCATCCTCGTGATCGCCGACGGCGCGCGGCCGGTCGCGCTGGCCGCGATCATGGGCGGCGAGGACACGGAGGTGACGCCCGAGACGACGAGCGTCCTCCTCGAGGCGGCGAACTTCGAGCCTGCCGGAATCCTCAGGACCTCCGAGCTCCTCGGCCTGCGCACGGACGGGTCGAACCGCTGGGAGAAGGGGGTCGATCCGTACCTCGCCGAACCCGCCGCCGTCCTCGCCACGGAGCTCCTCGTCGACATCGCCGAGGCGCGCTGGACAGGTGCGACCGACGTTCGGGACGAGCTTCCGGAGCGGCCGGTCGTCCAGTTCCGGCCGCAGCGGGCCGACGCCCTGACCGGCGTCGCGGTCCCGACGGGGGAGCAGCGCGCGCTTCTGCAGCGGCTCGGCTTCGACGTCACGGACGACTGGGAAGTCACCGTCCCGACCTGGCGGGCGCGCGACGTCACGCGCGAGGCGGACGTTGTGGAGGAGATCGCGCGCGTCCACCTCGACGACATTCCGTTCACGCTGCCGATCCGGGCCGAGATGTTCGGCCGGCTCTCGCCCGACCAGCGTCTGCGCCGCCGGGTGGAGGACGTCCTCGTCGGAGCCGGGTTCGACGAGGCGTACACCTGGAGCCTCGTCCCGGCCGCCGCCGACCCCGACGCGATCGTATTTCCCGACCCGCTGTCGGCGGAGCACGCCGCGCTGAGGACGAGCCTCACGCCGAGCCTCGTCGAGGCGGCGCGGCGAAACGTGGACGCCGGAAACGAAGGCATCGCGCTCTTCGAGATCGCGCGGGTGTACCTCCCGACCGGGGACAAGCTGCCGGACGAGCGCCGGCATCTCGCCGCGGTGGCCGAGGGCGGGTTCGCGCGCGCGAAGGGCGCGGTGGAGACCCTGTTCGACGCCCTTCACCTGGAACTCGAGGTCGAGCGCGGGGCGCATCCGCTGCTCCATCCCGGCAAGGCGGCGAAGGTGCCGGACGGCTGGCTCGGGGAGCTGCACCCGACCCTGCTCGAGGGCTCCTGGGCGGCCTTCGAGTTCGACCTCGACGCGCTCCTCGCCCGCGTACCGGAGACCGTCGAGTACGAGGACGTGATCACGTATCCCGCGGTCCGGCAGGACCTCGCATTCGTGGTCGACGAGGACGTTCTCGCCGGCGGCCTGGTCGCCGCCCTGCGGGAGGCCGCGCCCGAGGTGCGAGAGGTGCGCGTGTTCGACGTCTACCGCGGCGGTCAGATCCCGGAGGGTCGGAAGTCGGTGGCCGTCAGCGTCGCGTTCCAGTCCCCGGAGCGAACGCTCTCCGACGAGGACGCGCGGGAGATCCGCCAGCGGATCGTCGCGGCCCTCGCCAAACGCTTCGGCGCCGAGCTTCGCGCCTGACCGGCCGGCCGTGTCTGCGGGACACGTCCGGCCTCCGGAGGAGGCCTAGATGATCTAACGGCGCCGGCGGCCGCCGAAGAGACGGCTGAAGATCCCGCCGAGCCGCCCGGGTTGCCAGCGCACGGACGGCGCCTCCTCGTACTTCGGAAGCGCGTGGATCTGCTCCGCGGTCAGGTCGAGTCGAACGCGGTCGGGCCAGATCCCGGTCACGCGTTCGGCGGCGACGTAGTGCTCCCCTCCGAACGTGTCGACGTGGACCGCGAGCCCCGTGAAGACGTCGGCGGTCGCGTCGCCGACCGTGCGGCTCACGCGACCCGCCTTGACACCGTCGCGGTCGACGACCTCCGCGTCCTCCTCGATCGCCTTCCAGGAGACCTGGGGCCGGTCGGTGGGCGTGCTCACGGGAGTCGTGCGCCCGGCTTCCAGACCGGGCCGCCCTGCGTCGCGACCGGGCGCGAGTCCGAGACGAGGTGGACGAGCGAGACGCGGCCGGTGATCCGGTCGCGGTCGAGGCGCTCGAGGCAGCGCCCAGCCATCTCGGCTGCGACGCCGTAGCCGACCCGGCGTGCCGCCCTGAACCGAAGGCTGCGGCCGCCGCGCTCTAGGACGGGGTTCGCGGGAGCGCAGTCGAGCGCGGCGCGCTCGGCGAAGTCGGACGAGTCGAGGTCGATCTGCGCGAGGAGGTGCGACCAGTCCTCCGGGAGCGATTCGAGGAGCGCGCGCCACTGGCCCGCGAGCGATCCTGCGGCGGGCTCGCCGGCCGCGACGGCTTCATCGGTGTCCACGTGGCCGACGAGCTCCAGCCGGCCGGTCTCGCCGTCGGCGTCGAGCCGCTCGAGCAGGCGGCGCAGCAGCTCGGCGCTCGTCCCGGCTCCCTCCCCGCGGCGGTGAACCTCGAGCCGGAAGGTCGAGTTGCTCCGCACGGGGGCGGCCGGCCCGAGGAAGAGGGCCGCCCGCTCGACCTTGGCGGGGTCGTCGAGGATGAGTGTGAGCGAGGCCGTGTCCCACCCGCGCGGCAGGTCCGCGAGGATCTCGGACCACTGCTCGACGAGCCTCACGGCGCAGGATGCTAGCGTGTCCGCGCAGTGGCGACCGCGGAGAAGAAGGGCCAGGCAATCGCGCGCGAGACGCTCACGGGGTTCCTCCGCGAAATGCTCCTGATCCGCCGGTTCGAGGAGAAGGTCGAGGAGCGCTTCCGCGCGGGCGAGCTCCCCGGGTTCCTTCACGTCGCCATCGGCCAGGAAGCTGTCGCCGTGGGCGTCTGCCGCGCGCTCGAGGACGGCGACGTGATCGCCTCGACGCACCGCGCACACGGGCACACGCTCGCGAAGGGAACGCACCCGAACGAGCTCATGGCGGAGCTCTACGGGAAGATCGAGGGTTGCAGCCACGGCTACGGCGGCTCGATGCACCTCTACGACGTCGAGCGCGGGAACCTCGGTGCGAATGCCGTCGTCGGCGGCGGCCTCCCGGCGATCGTCGGCGGCGCGCTCGCGTTCAAGCTCCGAGGCGAGCCGCGCGTCGCGCTCGCGTTCTTCGGCGACGGTGCGACCAACATCGGCACGTTCCACGAGGCGCTCAACCTCGCGCAGCTCTGGCGCGTCCCGGCCGTCTTCGTGTGCGAGAACAACCACTACGCCGAGTCGACGCCGGCGAAGCAGCAGCTCCCGATCGAAGACCTCACCAAGCGGGCCGAGGCGTTCGGGATGATCTCGATGACGGTCGACGGCCAGGACGTCGAGGCGGTCTTCCGCACGGCGCAGAAAGCGCTCAAGCACGCGCGCGAGGGCAAGGGCCCGGTCTTCCTCCTCGCCGAGACGTACCGCCTGACCGGTCACTACATCGGCGACCCCCAGGTGTACCGCCCCAAGGAGGAAGTCCGCGAGCTCCGCAAGACGCAGGATCCGGTCGAGAAGCTCCGCACTGCGCTCGAGGTCTCCGACGAGGACTGGGAGGAGATGGAGCGCGAGGTGCAGGAGATCGTCGAGGGCTCCGTCGAGTTCGCCAAGAGCGGCACCGACCCGAAGCCCGAAGACGCGTTGAAGAACGTGTATGCCTGACGCCCCTGACCGCGCACCGCTCCCGGCGGGCGGAGCCCGCCTCCGCGGCGCGCTCGTGCCGCTGACGGCACGTCGCTCTCCGGGGCCGTGCTCTCGCACTGTCCCCTCCGGCGCCGCACCGTCAGCGGCACGTCAGGAACGTCAGGGTGCCTGAGCTGAGCTACCGCGAAGCGGTGCGCGACGCGATGTCCGCGGCGATGCGCCAGGACGACGACGTCTTCATCATGGGCGAGGACATCGCCGAGATGGGCGGCTCGATGGGCGTGACGCAGGGGATGCTCCAGGAGTTCGGCCCGGACCGGGTCCGGAACACGCCGATCTCGGAGATGGCGATCGTCGGGGCGGGGATCGGGGCGGCCATGGCCGGCATGCGCCCGATCGTCGAGATCATGTATCAGGACTTCACGACGCTCGGGATGGAGCAGCTCGTGAACCAGGCGGCGAAGCACCGCTACATGTCGGGCGGCCAGCTCAAGGTGCCGCTCACGGTCCGGACGCAGGGAGGCGCGGGGTGGAGCCCGGGGGCGCAGCACGCGCAGCAGTTCGAGGGCTGGTTCGTGCACGTCCCGGGCCTCAAGGTCGCGTTCCCCTCGACCCCCGCCGACGTCCGCGGGCTCCTCTGGTCCGCCATCTACGACGACAACCCCGTGCTCTTCTTCGAGCACCGCACGCTCTACGGGATCAAGGGCGAGGTACCCGAGGAGATCGAGCCGATCGAGTTCGGTCAGGCGCGCGTGCATCGTGAGGGCGAGGACGTGACCGTCGTCGCGACGGGCCGCCTCGTCCACGAGGCGCTCGAAGCCGCCGAGCAGGCGGCGGAGGACGGGATCTCGGTCGAGGTCTTCGATCCGCGGACGCTCCTCCCGCTCGACGAGGACGCGCTCATCGAATCGGTGAAGAAGACGAACCGCTGCGTCGTCGCCCACGAGGCCATCGTCCGCATGGGCTGGGGCGCCGAGGTGGCCGCGCTCGTCCAGGAGCGGGCCTTCGACTACCTCGACGCACCGGTCGAGCGGGTCGGCGCCCGCTTCACCCCGATCCCGTTTGCCCCGGTGATGGAGGAGTACGTCATTCCCCACGCCGGCGACGTCCTCGAAGCCGTGAAGCGAACCGTCGGCAAGGACTGATGGCGAACCAGGTCACCCTCCCGCGCTTGGGCCAGGGAATGGAGTCCGGCACGATCGTGCGCTGGCTCAAGTCCGAAGGCGACCAGGTCGAGAAGGGCGAGCCGCTCTACGAGCTCGACACGGAGAAGGTCACGCAGGAGGTCGAGGCGGACGCCTCCGGCGTCCTGCTCAAGATCCTCGTCTCCGAGGGGGAGGTCGAGGTCGGGAAGCCCGTCGCCGTGATCGGCGAGCAGGGCGAGGACGTCGCGGACGAGCCGAGCGGGAATGGCGGTGCACCGAGGACGGCTGAGCCCGAAGCCGAGGCCGAGGACCCGAGCAAGGTCACCGAGGAGGAGCCGGCCGAGGAGGGCGAGCCCGCGCCCGCGCGCGAGGACGAGCGCGAGCGCGGCCGCGAAGCCTCCGAGGAGGACCAGCCGACGCAGGT
Organism: uncultured Actinomycetes bacterium; assembly: GCA_963824775.1. Classification (GTDB taxonomy): domain Bacteria; phylum Actinomycetota; class Thermoleophilia; order Gaiellales; family Gaiellaceae; genus CAWGQF01. The sequence continues at coordinate 308,182 of CAWGQF010000012.1, read as the reverse complement.
TGCCGAGCCGGCGCAGGCAGACCGCCGCGACGGAGGACGCCTGAAGGCGTCGCCGCTCGCGCGCCGCCTCGCGAAGGAGAAGGGGATCGAGCTCTCGAGCCTGCGCGGGACCGGGCCCGAGGGGCGCATCGTGGCCGAGGACGTCGAGCGCGCGGCCGCGCAGCCCGCCCCGGCCGCGGCCCCCGCCGCCGCCGGTGAGGTCGAGGTCGTGAAGCTCACGTCGATGCGGCGGACGATCGCGCGCCGCATGTCCGAGGCGTGGCAGGCGCCGCACTTCCAGATCGGGATGACGGCCGACATGGCGGCGTCGATCCGCCTACGCGGAGCGCTCGTCGAGCGAATGCGCGAAGGCGACTCGAAGCCGACCTTCTCCGACGTGCTCACGAAGGCCTGCGCCGTCGCGCTCATGCGGCACCGGGACATGAACGCCCACTTCGCCGGCGACGAGGTGCTGCTGTTCCCGACCGCGAACGTCGGGATCGCAGTCGCCGTCGAGCGGGGCCTGGTCGTCCCGGTGATCAAATCCGCCGAGCGCCAGACGATCGCGGAGCTCGCGAACGCGCGCGCGGACATCGTCGGGCGCACGCGCTCCGGGAAGCTGCAGCAGGCCGATCTCGAGGATGGAACGTTCACGATCTCGAACCTCGGGATGTTCGGCGTCGAGCGGTTCGTCGCGGTGCTGAACCCGCCGCAGGCGGGCATCCTCGCGGTCGGCGCCATCGAGGAACGGGCCGTCGTCCGAGACGGCCAGCTTGTCCCCCGCCCGGTCATGGAGATGACGCTCTCGTGCGACCATCGCTCCGTGGACGGGGCCACCGCGTCCGAGTTCCTCCGCTCCGTGAAGGAGTTCCTGGAGGAGCCCGCCCTGATGCTTTGAACGTCTGGTACAGCGTCTCGGACCTCGACGCCGCCCGCGACTTCTACGTCTCGAAGCTCGGGTTCAAGGAGCTCTTCCGCGACGACGACGGCTGGATCCAGCTCTTCCGCGACGGCGTCGAGTTCTCGATCGCGGAGGGGAAGCCGAGCGAGGAAAACGAAGCCGTCGTGACGTTCGACGTCGGCGACGTCCGTGCCGAGGCCGAGCGTTTGCGGGCGGAGGGCGTCGAGGTCGGCGTCGTGGTCGAGATACCGGGGACGATCCGCCTCCTCGACGTCTACGACCCGGACGGCAACCGGATCCAGCTCACCGAAGACCTCTAGATGATTGATTCCTAATCCCAGTGCCCTCGGGGAGGGCCTTGTGCCAAGCGGCGGCGGCGGGGCGCCGTGCTCAGGCCGCCGGCCGGGGGTGCCGGGGTTAGGAAATCATCTGGCTTCGGGCAACTTGGTGGGCGGCTTCTCGTCCTACCGACCGGAAGCGTCGTGTGTCACGAACCTCCCAACCGGCCGGGTCATCTTCGCGCGGCGATGACGAGCGTCGCGCCCCGGCGGGACCGTTCGAGCCGCGAGGCCTGCCCGTGAGGCCGTTGCCGCCCGGCCGCCTCGTGCTGGCCGTGGCCGGTTTCGTCGCGCTCGCCGCGGCCGTCGGCCTCGCGTCCCGCGCCGACGTCGAGGAGGGCGCCCGCGCCGACCTGCCGAGTGGCATCGCCCCCGTCGCGGTCGACTACCTCGTCGCGCTCGGGCTCGTGTGGACGATCGTCTGCCTCGCGCTCGCGGCCTGGGCGATCCGGGAGCGCAGCCGCCTCGGCGACTACCTGCGTCCCGAGCGCCGGCCGGCCCACTGGTCGGTGAAGCTCGCCGCCGCGCTCATGCCGATGCTCTTCCTCACCGGCCTCATCTTCGCCCTCGGCGCCTTCGCACGGGCACGCCGGGAGAACGGAGGGTCGCCCGACTCGGTCCTGCCGCCCCCGCTCGCACCGGTCGACGAGGCCTCACCGGACGTCGACCCGGTGGCCTTCGGCGTCGTCGGCGGCCTGGCTCTCGTCGCGCTTGCCGCCCTTGCGGTCGTCCTTCGCCGCGAGAACCGCAAGCGAACCCCGCGGCGACGCCTCCCGGGACCGGAGGTGGCCGAGGCGATCTCCTGGTCGCTCGACGAGCTCGAGCGCGAGCGCGACCCGCGGCGGGCGGTCATCGCCGCGTACGCGCGCATGGAGCGCGCCCTTGGCGCCGCGGGTCTCCCACGCCGGCCGCACGAGGCGCCGCTCGAGTACGTGGGGCGGGCGCTCCGGAACCTGCGCGTCCGCGAGGGTGCGGTGCACAGGCTCACCGCTCTCTTCGAGCGGGCGAAGTTCAGCCGCCACAGGATCGATGACGGCATGAAGCGAGACGCGATCGGCGCGCTCACCGAGGTGCGTGACGATCTCCAGGAGGAGGACGAGAGGAGGAGGAGGAGCAGGAGGCATGAGAGGCCCGATCGTCGGCGCGGTCCTGGCCACGGCGGCGCTCGTGGGCGCGCTCTTCGCGGGCGCCCCGGCCGCCCGGGCGGTCGCGGCCTGGGCCGTCGCTCTCGGCGCCCTCGCCGCCTGGCTCGTGCTGCGGCGGCTCGGCGCGGCCGTGCCCGCGCAGCGCAGCTCACGCTTCGACCGGGCAATCCTCGCGCGCCCGCCGCGGGCTGCGCGCTCGCGCGAGTGGCAGCAGCTCGAGCGCACGGTTGTCTTCTCCGAGCAGCGCGAGCTCGACCTTTACGTACGGCTCCGGCCCGTCCTCAGGGACGTCGCCGCCGTCAGGCTTTCCCGGGCGCACGGGATCGACCTCGACCGGAACCCCGAAGCGGCTGCCGAGGTTCTCGGCCCCGAGGCCTGGGACGTCGTCCGGCCCGACCGGGAGCCGCCCGCCGATCGCCAGGCACCCGGCCCCGGCCTTGCGGCCGTGACGCGCGCGATCGCGGCCGTGGAGAGGATCGACACCGGATGACGCTCGACGAGGTCACACGTCTCTCAGAGCGGATCCTCGACGAGGTCGAGCCGGCCGTGGTCGGCAAGCGCGACGCGCTCGAGCTCGTCCTCCTCGGCCTCCTCGCCGACGGCCACGTCCTGATCGAGGACTTCCCCGGCCTCGCGAAGACGCTCGCCGCGCGCTCGTTCGCCCAGGTCGATCGGTCTCGAGCTTCGCCCGCATCCAGTTCACGCCCGACCTCATGCCCTCCGACATCACGGGCTCGTCGATCTTCGACCAGCGCGCGCGGCGACTTCGAGTTCCGCCCCGGGCCCGATCTTCACGAACCTCCTGCTCGCCGACGAGATCAACCGCGCGCCGCCGAAGACGCAGGCCGCGCTCCTCGAGGCGATGCAGGAGCGGCAGGTGACGATCGACGGCGAGACCCACCGGCTCGACGCGCCCGTTCCTCGTCCTCGCGACCCAGAACCCGATCGAGTACGAGGGCACGTACCCGCTGCCCGAGGCGCAGCTCGACCGCTTCCTCGCTGCGGATCGCGTTCGGCTACCCGAGCCGCGAGGACGAGTGGGAGATGCTCGAGCGGCGGCGCGAGCGCGGCGACGGACGAGATCGAGCTCGAGCCGCTTCGTCGACGCGCCGACGCTCGTGGCGATGCAGCGGCGCGATCGAGGAGCGTCCACGTGGCCGAGAGCGTCGGCCTCTACATCGTCGACCTCGTCGCCGCGACGCGCGCGAGCCCGCGCGTCGCAGGTCGGCGCGAGCCCGCGCGGCACGCTCGCGCTCCTCAAGCTCGCCCGCTGCCGGGCGCGTCCTGCGCGGCCGCGACTACGTGACGCCCGACGACGTGAAGGCGGTCGCGGTGCCCGCGCTCGCGCACCGGCTGACGCTGCAGCCCGAGCTCTGGGTGCAGCGGATCCGCCCGGAGGACGTCGTGCGCGAGTGCCTCGAGACGGTGCCGACGCCGGCCGCCGAGGACGTCGCGCCCGCCGCCGAGTGACGTCGCGCGGCCACGCCGAAGCTCGTCGGCGTACGCGGCGCTCGCGGCGGCCGGGCTGCTCGCCGCGCTCGCGCTCGGGCCGCCCGGAGCTGGCCGCGCTCGCGGCGCCCTTCGCGCTCGTCCTCGTCGGGCCTCGGGCTCGGCCTCGCGCGCCGCCGAGCTCGAGCTCGAGGTCGAGCTCGCGCGGCGACCGGGCGCTCCAGGGCGAGAGCTCGGACCTCGACCGTCGAGATCTCGAGCGCGTCCGGCCGAGCGCTCGAGCTCGAGGTGCGCTCGTGCTCCCGACGGGCCGGGCTCGCGGACGGCGCGCGAGCGCGTCGCCCGCTCCGGCTCGGCGGGCGCGCGAGCGGCGAGCTCGCGCTCCGGCTCCGCTGCCGCCGCTGGGGCGCGCTACCGGCTCGGCCCGGCTCGCCGTGCGCGCCCGCGACCCGCTCGGGCTCTTCGTGCTACGAGCCGCGGTCGACCGCGCCGTCGCCGCTCCGCGTGTACCCGCGCGAGGAGCGCTTCGCTTCGCTCGTCCGCCCCGCTCGAGACCCAGACCTTCGCCGGCAACGAGGTCGCGCGCGCGGAAGGGCGACGGGATCGAGTTCGCCGACCTGCGCCCGTTCGTCGCCCGGCGACCGCGTCCGGCGGATCAACTGGCGGGCGAGCGCCCGCCGCGGCGAGCTCTGGGTCAACGAGCGCCATCCGGAGCGGAACACGGACGTCATCGTCTTCCTCGACACCTTCGCGGAGGCGCGGCGCGAGGCCGCGGGCACGCTCGACCTCGCCGTTCGCGCCGCGTCCGCGCTCGCCTCGCGCTACCTCGCGCGAGAGCGACCGCGTCGGTCTCGTCTGCTTCGGCGGATCGCTGCGCTGGCTCCTCCCGTCGATCGGGCTCGCACGCAGGTCTACCGGATCGTGGACGCGCTCCTCGACACCGAGGTCGCGCTCTCGTACGCGTGGAAGGGCATCGACGTGATCCCGCCGCGGCACGCTGCCGCCGCAGGCGCTCGTCCTCGCGCTGACGCCGCTCCTCGACGAGCGGACGACCGGCCGCGCTGCTCGACCTGCGCGCGCGCGGCTTCGACCTCGCGATCGTCGACATCTCGCCGCTGCCCTTCGTCCGCCCCGGCGCGGGCGACTCGAGCGGCGTCGCGCGCCTCGGGCAGCTGCGGCGCGACGTGCTCCGCCACCGCTACGAGCGCTCGGCGTGCCGGTCGCGGAGTGGCGCGAGGGCAGCCGCTGCCAGGGCAAGTCGAGGAGGTGAGGGCATTCCGGCGCGCGCGTCCGCGCTGGCTCGCGCGTAGCCGCGGCGCGCTCGCCGCGCTCGCGCTCGCCGGGCGCTCCGCCGCGCACGCCGCGCTGCGCCTCGACGGTGACGCGGCCGGAGGCGTAGCGTTCGCCGGCGGAGCGGTCTCTGGCTCTCCTCGGCGGCGGTCTCGTCGTCGCCTGGGCCCGGCGGTGACCATCGCGCTCGTCGGGCTCGGCGGGACGTATGTCCTCTCGCTGGCCCTCGACGCCGGGGGGGTCGACCGGGCCGCCGCGATCTACGCCGTGACGTTCCTCCTTGCCGCCGAGCTTGCCTACTGGTCGCTCGAGTTGCGCGCGGCTCGGGGGCTCGGCGGCGCTCGCCGTCCGGCGGGCGGTCGTCCTCGGGCTCCTCGCGCTCGCCGGCGCTCGCCGTCGCCTCCGTCGTCCTCGCGGCGGCCGGGACCGACGTGGAGGCGGCCTCGTCCTCCCGTCGCAGGCGTGCTGTCGGCCGTCGCGGCTCTCGCGCTCGTCTGGGCGCTCGCGTCGCGGGCGCGCGCATTCCCTCGGCGGAGTGATAGACCCGCCGACTGGCGGGGCAGAGGATGCGGGCGTGACCCGATTTCCCCCCGGGTCACGCGAGGGCGGCCACACGGCCGCCTTCGCTCTTTGGCGGCGGCGCGGAGGCGCACGTCCGCGTCGGGGCCGGTCCCGGCCGTTTCGGCCCGGGTAGGATCGCAGCTAGCTCTGCGTCCCTAGACCAGCGACCGAAGAGGACAAAATCATGGAATGTGACGTCGCCGTCCTCGGTGGAGGGCCGGGCGGCTACAGCGCTGCGATTCGCGCCGCGCAGCTCGGCGCCAAGACCGTCTGCATCGAGAAGGAGCCCGAGCTCGGCGGCACCTGCCTGCGCGTCGGCTGCATCCCGACGAAGGCCTGGGTCCAGACCGCGTACGCCATGCGCGAGGCGGAGGAGAGCTTCGCCAAGTTCGGCGTGAACGTGGGCGAGCCGCAGCTCGACTTCGACGCAGCGAACGAGTGGAAGGCCGCGATCGTGAAGCAGCTCACGGGCGGCGTCGCGGGCCTCTTCAAGGCGAACGGCGTCGAGTGGGTGAAGGGCACCGGGCGCTTCAAGGACGCGAACACGATCGCCGTCGAGGGCGGGGAGGACGTCACCTTCAAGAATGCGATCGTCGCCACGGGCTCGTTCCCGCTCCGCCCGCCGATCGAGGGCATCGACTCGGAGCGCTGCATCGACTCGACCGGCCTGCTCGCCCAGACCGAGGTGCCGAAGCGGCTCGTCATCCTCGGCGGCGGCATCATCGGCTGCGAGTTCGCCTCCATCTTCGAGCGCTTCGGGATCGAGGTGACGATCATCGAGATGCTGCCCGCGCTCATCCCGGCGGAGGACGCCGACGCGCAGAAGGAGCTGGCGAAGCAGTTCGGGAAGCGCGGCATCACGCTGCACCTCGAGTCCAGTGCAAGAAGGTCGAGGACAAGGGCGACGGGCTCGTCGTCCACTTCGGCGAGGGCGAGACGGTCGAGGCGACCTCATGCTCGTCGCCACCGGCCGCGGGCCGCTCGTCGAGGGAATCGGCCTCGAGAAGGCCGGCGTCCAGTTCGACCCGCAAGAAGGGGATCGCCGCCGACGAGCGCCGCCGCACGACCGTCCCGCACATCTACGCGGTCGGCGACTGCGCCGGCTACTGGCAGCTCGCGCACACGGCCTTCCGCGAGGGCGAGGTCGCGGCCGAGAACGCCACGGGCCACGACGCCGTCGTCGACAACCGGGGCGTACCGCGGCCGATCTACACGGATCCGGAGGTCGCCGGCGTCGGCCTGACCGAGGCGCAGGCGCGCGAGCAGTACGGCGACGACGTCGCGACCGGCAAGTTCCCCTGGTCGGCGAACGGCCGCGCGATGATGCAGAACGAGACCGTCGGCTGGGTCAAGTCGATCCACGAGACGCGCTACGGCGAGCTCCTCGGGCTCGTGATGGTCGGCCCGCACGTGACCGACCTGATCGAGGCCGGCGTGGTCGCGCTCGACGCGGAGTCCACGGTCGAGACCGTCGCCGACGGGATGGCCGCCCACCCGACGCTCTCCGAGGCGGTCAAGGAGGCCGGCCTCGTCGCGCTCGGCCGGGCGATCCACCTGCCGAACAAGAAGCGCGCACCCGCGCGCGCGTAGCGCTGCACCGCCCGCCGGGCGTTTCGATCTTCGCGCATTGCGCAAGAACCTGAGGGCAGCATGCATCTGCCTAGGCAGACCCTCTCCTAAGGCAGAAGCATGGCCCCCGTCGCGACTCCAGGTCTCCGCCCCGACACCGACGGCTCGTTCGAGGTCGTCTACCGCGATCACGTGCGGGATGTCTACGGGTTCTCCTGGGAATGCTCGGCAACGCCGAGGACGCCGAGGACGTCGCGCAGACGACCTTCCTGAACGCCTACCGCGCCCTCAAGCGCGGCGAGCGCGTGCGCAACCCGCGCGCATGGCTCCTTGCGATCGCCCACAACGTCTGCCGCCAGCGCTTCCGCACGGCGTCGCGCCGCCCGCAGGAGGTCGAGCTCGACCCGGAGGCCGCCGAGGCGTTCCGCGACGAGGACGCGCCGACCGCGGAGGAGATCCGCCACGCGATGTCGGAGCTCTCGTTCAACCAGCGCACCGTGCTCGTGCTGCGGGAGATCGAGGGGCTCTCGTACGAGGAGATCGGGGAAGCGATGGAGCTCTCCCTCTCCGCGGTCGAGACGCTCCTCTTCCGCGCGCGCCAGGCGCTCCGCGAGCAGCTCGAGGCCGCCGAGCACGACCTGGGCTGCGACTCGGTCGAGCGGCTCATCTCCCTCCAGCTCGACGGCAAGCTCACGCGCACGGACCGCGGGCTCCTGCGCGCACACCTCCGCTCCTGCCCGCATGCGCGCGCATCGCGCGCAGCCAGCGGGCTCGCAAGCGCGTGATGCCGAGCCTGGTCGCGATGCCGCTCCCGACCACCCTCGCCGCGGCGGTCGAGGGCGGCGGCATCGGGCTCGGCGTCTTCGGCTCGAAAGCGGCGGCCGTCGCGGTGAGCGCCGCGCTCATTGGCACCGGTGCGCTCGTCAAGACCGGAGTCGTGCCGATGCCCGGCAAGGAGCAGAGGGCGTCGACGGCCGCCGGCGCCGGCGCCGAGACGAGCCTTCCGAGCGGCGGCGGGTTCTTGCGCCGCTCGCGCTCATGGACTTCAGCGGGCGCCTGGCGCCCGTGGACACGAAGCCGAAGTCGGCGCCGAACAGCAAGAACGGGAAGACCGGGAAGGACGGAGCCGAGGAGGGCTCGGGTCAGGGGATGAGCGGCGGCGGCTCGGATCCGGCAGGTTCCGGGACTGTCGGCTCAGGCGCCGCCGCTCCGAGCGCGGGCGACGGGCGGGGGGTCTTGCCGCCGCCCGCGCCGTCCCTCCCGAGCGTCGTGAGCGGCGCCACGACCGCGGTCGACAACGCGACGAAGGCGGCGACCGACGCGGTCGAGCAAGTGCAGAGCAAGATTCCGCCGCCGCCGGGATCTCTTGGAGTGCAACCACCCTCGATCCCACCTGTGCCACCCCTGGGCATGGGTTCTCTCCCGTAGCTCCCCGGTCGGTTCGCCGGCTGGGGAGCTTTTCTGTTCCGGGATAGACTGCGAGGGATGTTGAACCGGCGGAAGGCGATGATCGGCTGGCTCGTGTACACGGCCGCCAAGCCGATCGTGGGGAGCTTCGTGAAGTCGAAGGCAAAGTCGGCGGTTCCGGGGGAGAAGGGTTCGCGCTCGCGCCTGCCGAAGGTCGCCGGTGTGCTCGCGGCGATCGGCGCGACCGTCGGCGCCGTCGCGTTCTGGCGGAGCCGCTCCGGGGGCGAGGACTCCCCCGGCGAGGACTCCCCGGGCGAGGGCTGACGGCGGACGTCGTCGTCGCCGGCGGCGGTCTCGCCGGGCTCACGGTCGCGAGGTTTCTCGCCGAGCGCGGCGAGACGGTCGTCTGCGTCGAGCGTGGCGGTGTCGGCGCGGGCGCGTCAGGCCGGAACGGGGGCTTCCTCTTCCGCCAGCCGGCCGGCTGGATCAACGAGCTCCTCGCCGAGTCGGCCTCGATCTACGCCGAGCTCGGCGCCGAAGGGCCGGTTCCGTTCGACTTCCGTCCGCGCACGATGCTCCTGCTCGCGGTCGAGCCCGCCGAGCTCGAGCACGCACGCGCCTACGCCGAGGCGGTCGGGGGCGTCGAGCACGACACCGCCGCCGACCCCTGGCTCGCGGACGACCTCGCGGGTGGGTTCCTCGTCGACGGCGGCTACACGCTCGACGCGATGGGCGCCACGGTCGCCGCGGCCGAGCGGGCGCGGCGCGCGGGCGTCGAGATTCGCCTCGGGTGTGAGGCCAAGAGCGTGATCACGTCACGGGGACGCGTGACCGGGCTCGCGACGGACGACGGCGTCGCGGGGGCCGGCCGCGTCGTGGTCGCGACGGGACCGCGCGCACGCTTCCTCATCCGCACGGCGGGCGTCGACCTGCCGATCTCATCCTCGCGCGGGTGGCTCCTGGAGACGGGGCCGGTGAAGAACGAGCCTCCGTACGCGGTCGAGCAGGCCGCCTGGCCGGTGCAGGAGGAGATGGGGCGGTTCTCGGTCGACCGGAGCCTCGGTGAGATCGCGGCGGGCGAGGTGCACGAGCCCGCGCTGGTCTCCGTCCTGCTGGGCGCGCGGCCCGCCGGGCACCTCCTGATCGGGACCTCGCTCGGCCGCTCCCTCCTCGAGGAGCCCGAGGGACCGGAGTCGGTCCGGGCGCTCTGCGAGCGGGCCGGCGTGTCGCGCCGCACCTCCGGGACGTGCCCGTCGTCGCCGCCTGGTCGGGACGGCGCGGATGACGCCGGACGGGCTCCCTGTGGTCGGGCCCGTTCCCGGAGTCGAGGGGCTCGAGGTCGCCTCGGGCTTCTCCTCGATCGGGATGGTGACGATCCCCGCCGCCTGCCGCCGCCTCGTCGAGGGCGGGGCGGAGGACTTCGATCCGGGGCGGTTCGCGTGATCCGCGAGCTCCGTCCGGACGAGATGGACGCCGTGGCCGAGCTCTGGGGCGCGCTCCTGCCGGAGGAGCCGCCGACGACTCCGGCGGGCTTCGCACACTGGATCGCTTCGAACCCGCCGCGCGCGCACTTCCGCGCGTGGGTTGCCGAGGCGGACGGAGAGCTCGTCGCAGGCGCCCTTTCCCTGCTCATGTGGTCGGTCAGCCCGGGGAACAAGGCGTGGGTGTGGGCCGGCGTGCGCGAGTCGCGGCGGCGGCGCGGCCTCGGGCCGGAGCTCTACGAGCTGGGCGAGCAGCATGCCGTCGGTGCCGGTGCGCGCGCATTCGAGACGATGGCGCTCGAGGGCTCGCCCGGCCAGGCCTTTGCCGAGGCGCGCGGCTACCGCCAGACGCGGAAGGAGATCGTGCTCGCGCCTCGACCCGTGCGAGGCCGACCTGGCGGCGCTCGGACCTCTCGAGGAGGCGAAGCGGGCGGATGCTTCCGCGTCGTCTCCCTCCGGGACGCGCGCGGCGACGAGACCGGCCTGCACGCGGTCTACGCGGCCGCCGCGACCGATATCCCCGCTGACGACCCCGAGGACGACGTGCGGCTCGCGGACTTCCGCGACCACATCCTCGGCGACCCCGAGCTCGACCTCGACGCGAGCGCGGTCGTGGTCGAGGGCGACCGGCCGGTGGCGCTCTCGTTCCTCCTCCTCGACCGCGAGCGAGGAACAGGCCAGAGCGAGATGACGGGAACGCTCGCCGGCCACCGCCGCCGCGGCCTCGCCCGCCTGGCGAAGCTCGCGTCGATCCAGCGTGCGCGGGAAGCGGGGATCCGCTGGCTCTCGACGGAGAACGACGGCGAGAAGCCGCGATGCTGGGCCTGAACGAGAGCCTGGGCTACCGCCGGACGCACGATGCAGGGCGCTTCTCCGCAAGCCGGCGGACCCGAAGCTAGGCTAGGCGTGGTGGATCCGCTGGTCGCGCCGATCGAGGGAGCCGAAAGCCGGGAGGTCGCCGGCGTCCTCGTCGACATCGTTCCCGTCGGGAACGCCCGGGTGAAGCGCGCGATGTATCCGCCGGGCTTCCGCTGGTCGGAGCGGATGCAGCCGCACGTCGGCACCGACCGCTGCATGCACGCGCACCTCGGCTTCCTCGCGCGCGGCGCCATCGCCGGCGAGTACGAGGACGGATGCACGTTCCGCCACGAGGCGCCGGCCGTCTTCGCCATCGAGCCCGGTCACGACGCGTGGGTCGAGGGCGACGAGCCGGCAGTCCTGATCGAGTTCGACGCCGCCGGCGAGACGAGCGAACGCTTCGGCATCCCGGCCGAGCACCGTCACTAGAGAACCCGTCTCACGATGAAGCCTTGAGCCGCTGGGCCGCGCTGGGCGGCGCGAGGCTGCGTCCTCGGCCTCGCCCGTAGCCTCCGGCTACGAACGAGACACTGCGTCCTTCCCTCGCACCCCCCGTCGCACCCCAGCGACGAAGCGTCATCGTGAAACGGGTTCGAGGCCACGCGGCACGAGCCAGGTCGAGCGCGCGCAGGCGCGCAGCTCGCCGTCGGCAGTGAAGACGGCCGAGCGGGCGAAGCGCTTCCGTGCCTCCGCGCCGACCGGCCAGCCGAGGACGACGTGCGGCTCGCCGCCCGAGACCGGCGCAACGAGACGCGCCGCGAGCCGCCCGAGGAGGACGCCCTCGCGCGAGAACTCGTCCACGGCCCAGCCGGACGGGCAGTCGAGCGCAGCCCACACGATCTCCTCCGGCACCTCGCCCGGCGGCGGCGTCCCAGGGCGACGCAACGAGCTCGCGTCCCGCGACTGGCCCGGCGTAGATCCCCAGCCCGTCCTCGCGCTCCGGCCCGCAGACGAAGCACGTCGCGTACGCGTGCTCGCGGAAGCCCGCGTACCGGCGGCTCGCGGCCTGGGCCTCCTCGAGCGAGACCGGCTCGGGCAGCGGGAGCTCGAACCCGTCGAGCGAGACCGCCTCGGCGACGAGCGTCTCACCGTCGCGAACGGCGACCGCATCCCCGTCGCGCGAGACCACGAGCGGCGTGTCGAGCGGCGGAGGGCTCCGAAGCGTCACCTCGGCGCGACCGCCCAGGAGCGCGGCCACGAGCCCGCTCGCGTACCCGCCGTTGGCGGAACTGGGAGGGCCGTTGAACCGGCCGGGGATGACGAGTGAGGAGGTCAGGGATATCGGCCTAGCAGCCCGCCGTCTTCGTGAAGCTCACGCTCCCGATCGAGACGACTCCGGTGGCCGTGTGTCGCACTCTGGTGACGAAGTCGTACCGGCCCGGCCTGAAAGTCCCGTTGGGACAGTCCATGTTGAGCCGGCGGGCAGTGAGGCTGAAGCCCATGTTCGGCCCGCCCTCGGCGCAGTTCTGCACCGGGCGGATTCGCGTCCGGCGGAACCGCTGGAACGTGGAGCTCCCAGGAGGCTGACGGAACACTTCGACGCGGACGCGGAGCTGACGGAACGCCGTGCAGTTGATCGACTCGTCCACCCAGCCGCCGCGCATGTCCACGACGCGGTGGTCGACGAGCACGGAGCTCGAGACCTCGAGCGTGCCGCTCCTTGCGATGCCGAAGGTGGTCGGCGTGTGCGAGGCGTAGGCGGGCGCGGCGGCGACGAGCCAGAGTCCGGCGGCCGCCACGGCGAGTGTGCGCTTCCCTGTCATGCTCCCTCCCGTGACGCGACAGTTGTCAAGGACGTGAGCGTAGACCGCTCGACCGGACGTGCATAGCCCGTTAGCGTTGCGAGCGCCGTGATGATCAACGAGCGCTCGAAGCGCGTGATCCCGTTCCGCCCGCACGACGCGAAACGCGTGGGGGAGGGCTGCTTCTATCTCGACCTGATCGTGTGGCTGAACGGCGACCGGATCGAGCTCGGCGACCGCGTCGCCTTCAACTGGGGGTGCTACGTGAACGGCTTCGGGGGCCTCACGATCGGCGACGGAGCCGAGTTCGGCCCCGGCGTGATGATCCACACGGCGAACCACGTCATCGACGACCCACACGCGTCGGTGACGGAGCAGGGCTGGCGCGACGACCCGCCGATGACGATCGGAAAGAGCTGCTGGATCGGCATGGGGGCGTGCGTCCTCCCCGGCGTCCAGATCGGCGACGGCTGCATCGTGGGGGCGGGTAGCGTGGTCGTGCACGACCTCCCCCCGTACACGCTCGCCGTCGGCAACCCGGCCCGCGTCGTCCGCGAGCGACCTCACTGAGAAGGAGCCAGGTGCGAGTCCTCTTCCTGCAGCAGCAACCGTGCATGCGAGCGCTGAAGATCGCCACCGGCCTCAAGGGGGCGCGGCCCGACCTCGAGCTCGGCTTCGCCTACCAGGGGAAGACGCTGACGGAGTGGTACGGCACCGGCGACGAGCTCTTCACGCGCTGGTGGGACCTCGAGGAGGACCCAGCAGGTTTGCTCCCCGCGGTGCTCGCCGAGTTCAGGCCCGATCTGGTGCACAGCCACAACCTCCCGGACTCGCTGACGGTGCTCGCAAACGAGCTCCTCGGCGGCACGGTGCCCGTGATCCACGACGTCCACGACCTGCAGAGCCTGCGGCAGACCCCGTACGAGAACGGCTTCGCAGAACCGAGAGACGCGCGCCTGTTGGAGCGGCGGGCGATCGAGGAGAGCGCGGCGGTGTCGACCGTGTCGGAGGAGCTGATGGCGGAGCTGCGAGCGCGGTACCGGCTGCCGGCCAGGACGCTGGTGTTCGCCGAACTACGGCCTACGGCGAGACCTCCCGACCTTCCTGCCGTTGGACGGGAAGCGACCGTCGTGGCCGCCGAGGATCGTGTACCAGGGAACGCTGTCGACGAACGGCGGCCACTACGACCTGCGCGAGATCTTCAAAGAACTGGTCGCGACGGGAACAACGCTCGACGTGTACCCGTCGCGGGAGGTGCCGGAATACGGCGAGCTCGCAGCGGCGCTACCGGGGCTGACGTATCACGAGCCTCTGTCCCCAGCGGAACTGCTGCAGACGCTACCGAGGTACGACTACGGCTGGGCGGGTTTCAACGACGGCCTGAACCGGGCCCACATCGACACGGCTCTGCCGAACAAGCTGTTCGAGTACCTGGGCTGCGGGCTCCCGGTGCTCACGCTGCGCCATCGAGCAATCGAGCGCTTCCTGCGCGAGCGCGGCCTGGGAATCACGCTCGACGCGCCCGCGGATCTCGAAGGAGAACTGACCCGCCGCGACGTCACGAAGCTCCAAGAACGAGTCGCGGCCACACGCCTGACCCTGACGGTCGAGGCGAACGCAGGTCACATCGTGGGGCTCTACGACAGCCTCGTCGCTATCGCTGCCTAGGAAGTCGGTTGCCCCGGCAGCCCGTTCTCCAAGTCTGGGGTCGCAGAACTAACGACTGCTCGTGCCCTGTCAGTGCAGACGGTCGCGTACTCTGACGCCCTGCCGTTGGCTCTCCGGCGAATCGGAGAGTCGAAGCCGGAAAGCCTGCGACGATCGCGGAGGGCGCCCTCGAGCCTCCGCAACGGGCTCCATTTGACCCACGGACGGCTCGGCCGACTGTGCGACGATCCCCCGCGTGCCGAAGCGGCCTGAACGTCTCGACCGCCTGCCGCAGCAGTACTTCTCCGGGCTGCTGGCACGGGTCTCCGCGGCGACGGCCAAGCACGGGGAAGAGGTTGTCGATCTGGGCCGCGGGAACCCCGACGTTCCGCCGCCTGCGCACGTTGTCGACCGGCTCGTCGAGGTCGCCCGCGAGCCGACCTCGCTCGTCCACGGGTACGCGCCCTTCCGGGGCCTGCCGGAGCTCAAGACCGCCATCGCGGCGCGCTACCGCGACGTCTACCGCGTCGCCCTGGATCCGGAGCGCGAGGTCGCCGTCGTGCCAGGCTCGAAGACGGCGCTCATCGAGGTCGCGCTGTGCCTGGCCGACCACGGGGACTCGATCCTCCTGCCCGACCCTGGGTACCCGGACTACCGCTCGGCCGTCGCGCTCGCCGGGGCACGCGAAGTCGCGCTGCCGCTCGACCCTGACGCCGGCTGGGCCCCCGACCTCGAGGCCGCGCCGCGCGACGCGGCCGCGCTCTACCTCAACTACCCCTCGAACCCCACCGGCGCGGCCGCGCCGGACGGGCTCCACGAGCGTGCTGTCGCCTACGCGAACGACACCGGCGCCGCCGTCGTGCACGACTTCGCCTACGGCGACCTCGTCTTCGACGGGCGCCGCCCGGCGAGCTTCCTCGCCGCCGACGGCGCGAAGGACGTGGGCGTCGAGCTCTTCTCCATGTCCAAGAGCTACGGGATGGCGGGCTGGCGCCTCGGGTTCGTCTGCGGGAACGCCGAGATCGTCGCGCGCGTGGAGCTTCTGCAGGATCACGTGCGCGCGGGGATCTTCCGCGCCGTGCAGGAGGCCGGAATCGCCGCGCTCACCGGGCCGCAGGAGACCGTGGACGAGCGGCGCGTCCTCTACGAGGCCCGCCGCGACCGCGTGTTCACGGCGCTCGAGGCCACACGGGTCACCCGCCTCTCCTGCGAGGGCACCTTCTTCGTCTGGTTCCGACTTCCGGACGGCGTGACCGGGGACGCGCTCCTCGCCGCCGAGAAGGTCGCGATCGCGCCGGGCGAGGGCTTCGGCGCGCAGGGCGCGGGGTGGGCCCGCGTCTCGGTCGCGACCCCGGACGACCGCCTGGACGCCGGGCTCGAGCGACTGAGCCGGGCCCTCAGCCGGTGATGGAGCCGAGGCAGGTGGCCATGGCCTCCTGGCCCGCCGTCGTGAGCTCGGACGCGCGCGTGCCCTCTCGTTCGGCCTCGTCGTAGTCGCCGGTCTGGAGCGCCCGCGCCGCCACCACCAGCGCCTGGTAGCCCGAGTTCATCTGCCGGAGTGCCGCCGCGAGGCACTCGGGGGCCTCCTCCTCGGCCGAGAGCTCACGGATCATCCGCTCGAGGAGCTGACCTCCCTCGACCGCCTTCGCCTCCATGCGGCCGGCGACGTCCTCGATGCAGGGAATGGCCTTGCAGTCCGCGGCCTCGTTCCCGAGCCGCAGGAGGTCGGCGTCGACCGCGCGCATCGCCGGGCCGACCTCGGCGAACCGCCCCTGCGAGAAGCCGCACTCGTCGAACTTCTTCAGGTAGCCGAGCTCCGCCTCGGTCGAGCGGTCGATCGCCGCGTCGACCTCGGCCGGCCGGACGTCGACGGCCGCCTGCCCCGCGTCGCCGTAGGCCTCGAGCGACTCGCGGTACAGCTCCCCGGCCTCGGTGAGGCACTCGTCGTCCGTCTCCGCGAGCGCGCTCTCGAACCGCGCCTGCTCGCGCTCGACGACCTCGACGACCTCCGGTCCGGCCTGGGTGTAGCAGCGCCGCTCCTCCGGGAGGCAGGAGTAGAGCGGCTGCATCGCGCGCTGGACCGAGGCGCTCGAGCTGAGCAGCTCCCTGACGGTGTCGATGTCGTTGCTGCTCGACTCATCGCCGCCGCAGGACGAGAGGACGACCGGGAACGCAAGCACGAGCGCGACGGCCAGCATGCGCACGCCGCGGCAGACCAGCGTCCTCATGCCCGCGGTGGTTCCCGCCGATAGAGGGTGCATGAGCGACCAATCCCCCGAAATGATCGAGCCTGAACTTCCGAGCTTCGACCTGCCGCTGCTGCCGGGCTTCCCGCCCCTTCCGGACGAGGACCAGGCCCGCTAGACGCGTCCGATCGTCGCGACCACGTTCGCGACGAAGCGGCGCGTCTCCCTGAACATCCCGTTCCTCCGCAGGGAGGCCGCGCCCTGGTTGTACGCCGCGAGCGCACGGCGGCGGTTGCCGTTGAACTCCCGGTACATATGGCGGATGAAGAGGACGCCGACCCGGATGTTGCCGTCGACGGTGCGAGGGATCTGGCGCCCGACGAGCACCGTCTCGACGAAGTCCCAGGTCGCGTGCGTGACCTGCATGACGCCGAAGGCGCCCGCGGACGAGACGACGCTCGGCTGCCAGCCCTGACTCGACCCACGCGAGCGCACGGATGAAGCGCGGGCTCATCCCGTACTGCTCGGCCCAGAAGTTCAACTTCGCCTCGACGCTCGTCCGGCGCGGCGAGCGGCGCACCCCCGCCGCTGCACCTCCGCCGAGCGCCCGGCGGGTGACCGGCCCCGCGACCGCATCCGCCGCGAGTCCGCGCCTCGCCTGAAAGCGGCGGAGGGCGCGCGCGGTCTCGCGCCCGAAGTAGCCGTCGATGATCCCGGTCGGAGCGGCCCGCTTCGTGAGCATGAACTGGAGGACGGAGACGTCCCACCCGACCATGCCGCGACGAAGCACACGCTTCCCGTACAGCGGCCGGCCCAGGCGCCCGAGCGCGCGGCGGGTCGCCGTGCCGGGGATCCCGTCGACAGTGAGGCCCTTGCGCCGCTGGAACACGCGCACCGCGCGGGCGGTGACCGGACCCGCGATCCCGTCGATCGGGCCGAGGTAGACACCCCACGCGCGCAGGGCGACCTGGAGCCCGGCGTTCTGGGGGTTCATCGCCGCCCCGGCGGGGACGGCGAGCACGAGAGCGGCCAGCAGGGACGCGGCCGCAACGCTGAGTCGCGCCTGCATGGACGGACCCTGACGGCCGTCCTGCTTCTCTGAGCGAGCCGCTGACGCGCTTGGCGGTACATGCGTCCGCTGCCGCGCCGTAGCCTCCTCGGCTACGAACTGAGCACTGCGTCCTTCCCTCGCATCGCCCATCGCACCCCAGCGACGAAGCGTCATTGTGAAGCGGGTTCGCTACTTGAAGCGGTAGACGATGCGGCCTCGCGAGAGGTCGTAGGGCGAAAGCTCGAGCTTCACGCGGTCGCCCGGGAAGATCTTGATCCGGTACCGGCGCATCTTCCCGGCGGTGTAGCCGAGGGCCTCGTGGCCGTTCTCGAGCTGCACCTTGAACATCCCGTTCGGGAAGGCCTCGACGACGTCGCCCTCCATCTCGAGCTTCTCTTCCTTGGTGGCTATCGCGTCACCTCCTTCCTTGCCGGCGAAGAATAGACCCGGATGGCGTCCCGTCGGACCGCGCTCGTAGACTGGGCTGCCCGTGTCCGAGGCGCCGTTCGTCCACCTCCACGTCCACTCCGAGTTCTCGATCCTGGATGGAGCGTGCCGGATCCCCGACCTCGCGGCGCGGGCGGCCGAGCTCGAGATGCCGGCGGTCGCGCTCACCGACCACGGGTCGCTCGCGGGCGCCGTCCAGCTCTACCGGGAGGCGACGAATCAGGGGGTCAAGCCGATCGTCGGGTGCGAGGTCTACGTCGCCGACGACCGTCGCGCGCTGCGGAAGGGGTACGCGCACCTGACGCTCCTCGCCGAGTCGAACGAGGGCTACTCAAACCTGATCAAGCTCGTCTCGTCGGGCTACCTCGAGGGCTACTACTACAAGCCGCGCGTCGACTGGGATCTCCTCTCCGCGCACGCGACCGGGCTCGTCGCGCTCTCCGGCTGCCTGTCGGGTCGCGTCGCGAAGGCCCTCGAGAACGGGAACCGTGCCGAGGCGGAAACGGAGCTGGCGCGCCTGCGCGACATCTTCGGCGTCGGCTCGACCTACGTCGAGATCCAGAACGCCGGCCTCGAGCTCCAGGCTCGGCTGAACCGCGAGTTGGCCGAGATGGCAGGGTCCTTCGACCTTCCGCTCGTCGCGACCGGAGACGTCCACTACCTGCGCCACGAGGACGCGCAGGCGCACGAGGCCCTCCTCTGCATCCAGTCCGGGGACACCCTCTCGAACCCCGACCACTGGAAGTTCGACACCGACCAGTTCTTCTTCAAGAGCCCCGAGGAGATGGCGGGCGACTTCGCCGACTACCCCGAGGCGGTCCGGCGCACGCTCGAGGTGGCCGAGCGGTGCAACGTGACGATGGAGCTCGGCCGGATCCTCCTGCCGACCTTCCCGACGCCCGACGGGCGCGATGCCTTCGACTACCTCGTCGAGCTCTGCGAGAACGGCCTCGGGAAGCGCTACGAGCGCGTGACCCCAGAGCTCCAGGAGCGGCTCAAGTTCGAGCTCAGGACGATCCGCGAGATGGGCTTCGCCGACTACTTCCTGATCGTCTGGGACTTCATCCGCTTCGCGAAGCGGGAGGGAATCGGCGTCGGGCCGGGACGCGGCTCCGCGGCCGGGTCGCTCGTCGCGTACTGCCTCGACATCACGGACATCGACCCGATCCGCTACGACCTCCTCTTCGAGCGGTTCCTGAACCCGGGGCGCAAGTCGATGCCGGACATCGACATCGACTTCTCCGTCCACGGCCGCGACCGCGTCATCAACTACGTGCGCGAGAAGTACGGCTCCGACCGCGTCGCGCAGATCATCACCTTCGGGACGATGATGGCGCGGGCCGCGGTGCGGGATGCCGGCCGTGTTCTCGACGTCCCGTACGGGACGGTCGACCGGATCGCGAAGCTCATCCCGGAGGGCCCGAAGGTCTACCTCGAGGACTCGCTCAAGAACGGGGCCGACCTGCGGGCCGCGTACGAC
The DNA here is from genome assembly GCA_963824775.1 of uncultured Actinomycetes bacterium. Classification (GTDB taxonomy): domain Bacteria; phylum Actinomycetota; class Thermoleophilia; order Gaiellales; family Gaiellaceae; genus CAWGQF01. The sequence goes on along the minus strand of CAWGQF010000012.1, from coordinate 288,651 downwards.
TCCGACGAGCAGGTGCGCCAGATCGTCGACCTGGCGCGCCCGCTCGAGGGCCTCGTGCGCCAGGACTCGATCCACGCCGCCGGCGTCGTGATCGGCGACCGGCCGCTGACCGAGTACGTCCCGCTCCAGCAGAAGGGCGCCGACCAGGAGATCGTGACGCAGTTCCCGATGGGCGACGTCGAGGCGCTCGGGCTCCTGAAGATGGACTTCCTCGGCCTGCGGAACCTCGACGTGATCGACGAGGCGCTCGCGCTCGTGGGCGGCGGGCTCGACCTGCGCAAGCTGCCGCTGGACGATCCCGCCACGTACGCGATGCTGCAGCGCGGCGACGCGAGCGGCGTCTTCCAGTTCGAGTCGTCAGGGATGCGCGAGGCGCTGCGCCTCGTCAAGCCGACCGAGTTCGAGGACCTGATCGCCCTCGTCGCGCTCTACCGCCCGGGGCCGATGTCCTACATCCCCGTCTACGGCAAGCGGAAGGCGGGCGCGGAGCAGGTGTCGTACGTGGACGAGCGGCTGCGCCCGATCACCGAGCCCACGTACGGGATCTGCATCTACCAGGAGCAGTACATGGAGATCGCCAAGCAGCTCGCCGGCTTCTCGCCGGCCGAGGCGGACGATCTTCGCAAGGCGATCGGCAAGAAGATCCACTCCCTCATGGCGTCCCTGAAGGACAAGTTCCTCGAGGGGTGCGCGGCGCACGGCGTGACGCCGGCGGTCGCGTCGCAGCTCTGGAAGGACATGGAGCAGGCGCAGGACTACTCGTTCAACAAGTCGCACGCGGCCTGCTACGCGCTCATCGCGTACCGCACCGCCTACCTGAAGGCGAACCACCCGGCCGAGTACATGGCCGCCCTGATCTCGTCCGTGATGAACACGAAGGACCGGGTGCCGATCTACGTGGCGGCATGCGAGGAGATGGGGATCGAGGTGCTGCCCCCGGACGTGAACGAGTCACAGGCTGACTTCGCCGTCGTCGAGGGGAAGATCCGCTTCGGCCTGAACGCGGTCAAGAACGTGGGGGAGACGGCGGCGCGCTCGATCGTGGCCGCGCGCGCCGCCGGCGGGCCGTTTGAATCGGTCTGGGACTTCGCCGAGCGGGTCGACCTCCAGGTGCTGAACAAGCGGGCGCTCGAGGCACTCACGAAGTGCGGCGCGCTCGGCTCGACCGGCGCGACGCGGCGCGGCCTCCTCGAGAACGAGTGCGAGCTGCTTGACCGCGTCCTCGCGTGGGGGGCGAAGCACCAGGCCGACCGCCTCTCCGGCCAGGGCTCGATCTTCGACCTCGCCGACGAGCAGGGGGAGGATCGTCCGCGGCACCACCCGACGATCCCACCCGGCGAGTACGACAAGCGGATCCTCCTGCAGCTCGAGAAGGAGAGCCTCGGGCTGTACGTGTCCGAGCACCCGCTCGACGGGGTGCGCGAGCAGCTTCGCCGCAAGACCGACTGTCCGGTGTCGGAGCTCGAGCGGCGTCGCGACGGCGAGGTGGTCACCATCGGGGGCATCGTCGGCGCGCTCAAGCAGCTCACGACGAAGAAGGGCGAGCCGATGGTGTTCCTGCGCCTCGACGACCTCTCCGGGTCCGTCGAGGTCGTGGTCTTCAACTCGGTGTACACGGCCGCGCGCGAGCTCCTCGACGCCGACCGGGTGCTCGTCGTCAAGGGCCGGGTCGACCACAAGCAGGAGGGCGAGACGAAGCTTGTCGCGCTCGAGGTGGTGCCGTTCGAGGGGACGCCCGTGCGGTCGGAGGTGCGCCTCCACGTGGACGCGCGGCGGGCACCGGCCGGGCTCATCCGCGAGCTCGCGGAGGTGACGCGGCGCTACCCGGGCGAGCTCGCGGTCGTCGTCTCCCTCGAGACCTCGAGCGGGCGGCAGACGTACGCGTTCGGCCCGTCGTTCCGCGTCCGGGCGGAGCCGAGCTTCTACGCCGAGGTGAAGGCACTCCTCGGCGAGGCCGCGATCGCGTAGAGGCTTGACGTGGCGGTGCGGTACCGCTTCTCGCCGCCGCGGCGGCTCCTGAACGCTGTCGTGACGCCGCTCGTGCGGCTGGGGATCGGGCCGGCGAACACGTACCTGCTCACGGTGCCGGGTCGGAGGACGGGACGCCGCTACACGACACCGGTCACGCTCGTCGAGCACGCCGGCGAGCCGTGGCTCGTCGCGCCGTTCGGCGAGCGGAGCTGGGTGAAGAACGCGCGCGCCGCGGGCGAGGTCGAGCTCAGGCGCGGACGGCGGCGCGACGTCCGGCGGGTGGAGGAGCTGCCGGCCGCAGAGCGCGCGCCGATCCTCCGGGCCTACGTCGACCGGGTGCCGGTCGTCGGAAAGTTCTTCGACGTCCCGAAGGGCGCGCCGGAGGAGGCGTTCGCGGCCGAGGCGGCGAAGCACCCGGTCTTCCGGCTCCGTCGCTCCTAGGGCCCGTCTTCGCGCTCGCGGACGCGGTCGAGGATCCAGGCCGCGTACCACGCCGGCCAGTCCTCGTCGCGACGGCCCAGCTCCCGCTCGTACTCCCCGTGCGCCTTCTCCGCCTCGCGGAGGAGCCCCGCGAGCTCGTCTTTCGTCAGCCCACCGGCGTCCATCGCCGCGACTCTACTCCGGCGCGAGGCCCTTCGCCTTGAGCTCGGCGAGCGCCGACTCGGTCTTGCGGAGCCCCTCGAGGCCCATGCCGCGCAGGACGCTTTCGGCCTTCGTGAACTGGATCTCGTCGTACTGGACGACCTGGATGTGGTTCCCCCATGGGTCGCGGAAGTCGAGGCCACGGCCGCCGAGGATCTCCGCGCCGGCCGCCTCGAGCGCCCTACGGGCCGCCTCCAGGTCGTCCACGACGAGGCCGAGATGCCGGTGTCCGTCCGGCGGCTGCGTGCGCCCCGCCGAGAGCGCGACGAACTGATCGCCGAGGTCGATGAACGCCATCCGGCCGCCCCGGCCGCGGAGCGTGAAGTCGAAGATCCGTCCGTACCAGTCGAGCGCCTCGTCGATCGAGCCGACCTCGAGCGCGATGTGGTTCATGCCGACGAGCCTGGCGCGGCCGCTCACCGGTCCATCTTGCCTGGGTCAGTCGCGGTCGGGGCTGCGTGACGTCCGCCGAGCCCTCGCATCCCCCCGCGCCGGCCCGAGCCCGTAGCCGAGCCGGCCGCCGAAGCCGAGCCCGGCCCCGAGGCTGAGGCGGAGCGTGGCGGACCGACCATCGGAGCGGCCGGCGGAGCGTCGCGGCCTTGCTCAGCCGGAGCCGCACGACCCTGAGCGTAGTCGGACGCAGGACAGCGGAACCCCGGGACGCCCCGACGGTGTAGAAGAGGAAGCGTGGAGGGCCGGCCACGAGATGACGACGAGAGCCTCGTCGAGCGGGCGAGACGGGGAGATGTCGGAGCCTACGAGGAGCTCGTGCAGCGTTACCAGGGGATTTCATTCCGCACGGCCTACGTCGTGACCGCGAACGCGGCCGACGCCGAGGAGGCGGCGCAGGACGCCTTCGTGAAGGCCTATCGCGCGCTCGGCAGGTTCCGCCGCGGCGCGCCGTTTCGGCCGTGGCTCCTGCAGATCGTCGTGAACGAGGCCCGGAACAGGCGAAGATCGGCGGGCAGGCGCGCCGCGCTCGAGCTGCGCCTCGCCGCCGAAGGGCCCTCGGGGGGCGCGGCCCCGTCCCCCGAGGCGTCGTCCGTGAGCGCCGAGCGCCGTCGGGAGCTCCTTGCGGCCCTCGACCGGCTGCGCGAGGAGGAGCGGCTCGTGCTCGCCTGCCGCTTCTTCCTCGACCTGAGCGAGGAGGAGACGGCGGCGGCGCTCGGCGTCCGGCGCGGAACCGTGAAGTCCCGCCAGTCTCGCGCGCTCGACCACCTGCGAGACCAGATGGAGCGTGACCATGCCTGACCTGGGACTCGAACGAGAGCTCCAGGAGCTCGGCCGCGCGATCGCGTTCCCACCGACGCCCGACCTGACGGGAGCCGTGCGCGGCCGTCTCGCCGCCTCCGCGCCCCGACGGTACGCCTGGCGTCGCGTCGCGGTCGTCGCGCTCGCGCTCGTCGCCGTCTCGGTCGGCGCGCTCATGGCGGTGCCGCAGTCGCGCTCGGCGATCCTCGAGTGGCTGGGGCTTCGCGGCGTCTCGATCGAGCGGACGACGACCCGGCCCGACGCACCGGAACGGCCGATCGACCTCGGGCTCGGCGAGCCGCAGTCCCTGGACGACGTGCGCGAGCAGGCCGGCTTCCCGGTCGCGGTGCCGGAAGACCCGGGCTCGCCCGACGACGCTTACGTCGGCCCGTGGCAGGGAGGGACGGCCGCCAGCCTGATCTGGCGAGACGACGAGGGCCGCCCGGAGCTCCTCCTGACCGAGCTTCGGGCGGGCCTGGACGAGGACTTCGTCATGAAGCTGGCAGGCCCGGAGACCACGCTCGAGCGCGTGGCCGTCGGCGGCTCCACGGCCTACTGGCTCGCGGGCCGACCGCACGAGGTGCTGTACACCGGGCCGAACGGCGAGCTGCTCTTGGACACGGTCCGGCTCGCCGGCAACGTCCTTCTCTGGCAGCGCGGCGACGTGACGTTCCGCCTCGAGGGCGCAGAGACCCTCGACGAGGCGCTCCGCATCGCCGAATCCGTTCCCTAGCTACGGAACCCCGCCGCCTCGCCCGGTGTATCCCTGGAAACGATCCAGAGGAGGATCCACGATGCGCCGTCCCGTTCTCATCGCCGTTGCAATCGCCGCTCTCGTCCTACCGGCCGCGGCCGAGGCCGGCTGCATGGCCACCGCGGGGCTCGCGCCGCCTCCGGACACGCTGAAGCCGGGCCAGACCTGGAACGCACGCGTCACCGTCCTGCAGCACGGCGTCCGGCCCCTGAACGGGTTGCAGCCGACAGTCACGATCGTGAACGAGTCGACGGGCGCCCGGCGCGAATTCGCCGCGAGGCCCGCCGGCAAGGCCGGCACGTACGTCGCGCCGGTCGTCTTCCCGGCCGCCGGGAACTGGAGCTACGAGGTGTGGGACGGGTTCGTCGTCATGGGCGGAGAGCCGGTGCCGTGCGACCAGACGCACACGTTCGCGGCCGTCACGATCGGCGGGCCGGCGACGACCGGAGGTCCGACCGCCTCGCCGCCTGCGCCTCCCGCCGAGGTCGCTCCGGCGGCCGCATCGGACGACGGAGGCCCCGGAGTCGGCGTGTTCCTCGCGGTCGTCCTCGGCGGCATCGCCGTCGCTGCGGCAACGGGACTCGCGCTCGCGCACCGGCTGAGCCGCCGCCACGCCCGCCACGCGGGAGCGTAGAAGCTCGGACTCGCCGGATGGAAGAGGCCCGCGCGCCGAGAATCACCCGTTGTGGGGAGGCGACCGGACACCGCCGGGGCGATCAAAGTCCCTATGGAGGCAACGGATCTCCTCACAACACGGGAAACCGAGGCGGAGCGCGTGTTCGCGTGGCGCCTCGAGGAGCTCGAGCGCGCGGGCTACGACGAGGCGAACGCCGTCGAGCTCGCCGAGCGGACTGACGTCGACCTGCACGCAGCGATCCAGCTCACGCGCCGCGGCTGCTCGGCCGACCTCGCGCTCAGGATCCTTCTCTAGCCAGCGGGACCGTGGCGGCAACGTCGCGCGCGCCGTTCGGGCCGAGCGGCGCCCCGTCCGCGGACGCCCCGGGCACCTCGCCGACCACGCCGCTCACGTCGATCCGGGCGACGCGTGCGAGCACCGCATCCGCGGCGGTCGCGATGTCCCCGCTCAGGTCGAGTTCGCGGGCGTGCTGGCAGAGACGCGCCGTCCGGCGGATCCAGCGCCTGCGGGCCGTGACCGCCTTCGCCTCGAGCGCCTTCCGCTCCGTCGCGAGGGCGTAGTGGAGGTAGGCCTCCGCGTCGGCGATGCAGGAGACCGAGCGCTCGAGCGCCGCGATCGCGTCGTCGATCCGGTCTTCCTTGAGAAGGAGCCACCCCTCGCAGTCGTTGATCGCCGCCTCCACGTAGGGCCGCTCGTCCAGCGGGAGCTCCGGGAGCGCCGCCTTCGCCTCGCCGAGCTCGTCGAGCGCTGACGAGAAGTTCGCGTCCCGTTCCGCGTTCGTCAGCGCCTTCCCCCAGCGGGCCCAGATGAGAACGGCGCCGAGCGTGAACTGCTCCCCCGGTTCAGGCCCGACGAGTGTGCTCTTCTCCTGGCCGCTTTCGAGCTCGGAGTTGCACTCGACGATGACCTGGTCGAAGAGGTCGATCGCGTCGTCGTAGGCCTTGTTCCTGAGGTACGCCTCGGCCAGGTAGAGGGTTGTCAGCGGGCTCGCAGCCGGCGACATGCGAGCCTCCGTCAGGTACGGGATCGCGAGCTCGTGCTCGCCGAGGTCCTTGTGGATCCGGCCGAGCGAATAGAGCGTCCGCCCGAGGCCGGCCCGATCCTCGTTCCCGTACAGCTCGTGCGCCTGCCCGAGGTAGCGGACGCCTTGCCGCAGCGCCGCGAGGCGGGCGGCGGGGTCGCGGCGGGCCGCCCCGAGGGCGTAATGGCACATGCCGAGCTTGCGGTGGAGGTCCGGCTTGTCGGGCTCGAGCGGGAGCGCGTGCTCCCACGCCGTCCGCGCGTGTTCCCAGTCGCGCGCGAGGTAGTAGATGTCGCCGACCTTCTCCCGCTCGTAGCGGCTGAGCGGGTCGAGCTCGAGCGCCCGGTCCGCCTGGTGGAGAGCCTGCTCGAGCCGGCCCGAGCGGCTCAACGCGTCGGCGAGATCAGCAACCAGGCCGGTGACGCGGATTTCCTGGGAGTGTTCGTTCTCGAAGAACGCCTTCGCCTGCTCGTACCATTCCGCAGTCTCCGAGTACGTCTCGGCCAGATTCGCCAGGGTGAGCGCGATGCGGCCACGCTCCCACGCACGCTCCTCGGGGAGCTCCGCCAGTCGCTCCTCGAGCTGCTCCTTCCCGCCCTCGTAGGTGACGTCGAAGAAGCCGATCATCTCGAAGACCCGGATCGCGCGTGCCTCGTCCCCGATCGCCTGGTAGGCGGCGACGATCGCCTCGAGCGAGCCCGGCCAGTTTCGGGCGTCGGACGGGCTCTCGAGCACGCGCTTGGCCGCGGCTTCCATCTCCTCGTGCTTCCCCTGGGCTGCATAGCTCTGCGCCAGATGCGCTCGGAAGAGGAGATTGCTCGGAGCGATCCGGCAGGCGCTCTCGAACGCGTCCACGGTGCCGGGCACGTCGCCGCGCATCCTGCAGAGGACGCCGAGGGCGAAGTGCGGGCTCCCGTCCGCATCGCCGAGGAAGATGGCCTGTCCGACGGCCCGCCGGCAGTGTCGCAGGGCACGTTCCTTGCGCTGGCCCTCGCAGGCGTTCGCCTCCAACAGGCGGTCGGCGGCGAGGTTGAGGAGACAGTGCTGGGCCGCGAGCCGGGTCTGCGCGACGAGGCGCTCGCTCGTGGCAGCGTTGGGGTTGAGCTCCGCCCGGCAGAGCATGCTCCAGGCCCGCTGGACGGCCCGCTCGTGGCATGCGATCGCACCGCCGAGATCGCCGAGCTCGCGGAGTGCGATGGCGCGGAGGTCGTACGCGCGCACGGTCCGTGGCGCGAGCTCGATCACGCGGTCGCAATGCCGGACCGCCGAGTGGAGCTGTGCGAGGTCCTTGTCCTCGAGCCAGGCCTGGTGGCACTGCCAGGCGCGTGCGTAGTGCGGCTGCCACTTCATCGGATCGCGGTCGATCGCCTTCGCGATCGCGGCGGCGGCCGCGTGACGCTGGCCGAGCTCGGTGTAGACGACGCCGAGGTTGTACGAGGCGAGGTCGAACGTCTTGTCCTCGGCGAGCGTCTCGAGGAACCACTTCTCGGCGGCGCGCAGGTTGAGCTTGCGGTTCCTGTCCGTATGGAGCGTCTCCCGGTGCGCCGCGAGTCCTTCGCTGAACGTCCACGTCGCGCGCCAGGGGGTCGAGCCGACCAGCGTGAGGTCCGTGAAGATGCGGCACGCCAGCTCGGTGACCATGTCGCGCGGCCGCTCGTCTCTCTGGTCGGCGAGCGCCCCGATGAGAGGCGCCCCCGGCTCGACCCGCCAGCTGTAGGGGCGCCGTGACCCGACGAACTGGGCGCTCAGGATCAGCTTCCCGTCGTGCTCGTGGAGCCCGCCGATCACGCGCGGTCCCTGCACGATGCGCCCGAACAGGCTGAGGATCATCCCGAGCGGGATCTGGAGCGGGCCGAAGCTCACCTTCCCCTCGGCCGTCACCGCCTCCTCGAGGAAGCGGCTGACATCGTCCACCCTGAGCGACGCCTTGAGCGGCTTTCCCTGCTCGACGGCGGTTCCGATCTCCTGCGACTCGTCGGCGCGGTAGAGCTCGGCGAGACGCGAAAGCTCACCGGCCACGAGGGTCGAGAGGCCCTTGGCCCGCGAGCCCGCCCCGCCCTCGGTTCCACCCTCGCCCGGCGCGGGCAGGCGGCGTGTAGTCGACGAACTCCTCGACCACGACGCGCTTGCGTGCCCGCACGCCCCAGAGGAAGGCCACGACGAGCGTGTAGATCCCGAGCACCTTCCACCACACGAGCCACGACCCCGGCTCGCGGTCGAAGATCTGCTCACCGAGCCAGAGGAGAACGACGGTCAGGGCGAGGATGACGAGCGGGAGCAGCCAGTCGCGCATCAACCAGCGGAGCGTGCGGCCGCCGGCCTGCGCGAGCCAGTACGCGGGATACCTGACTGCCGACGCGCGGGTGAGGCGCAGCGGGAGCCCTTCGAGGGACGTCGTCTCGTGCGTGCGCTTCCACGTCGCCTCTGGGGGCGGCTGGGAGTCCGGGGCCGTCTCGTTCATGCCTGCTCTCGTGGGTCGCTGGCGATCGAAGGTACTAGGCTCGCTGTCCATTGTCGAGAGGTCGCGCGGCCGCCCTGCGCCTAAGCTTCCGCCGTGTCCTTCCTCGGCTCCATCCCGAGCCCGGCCGACGGCACGCTCGAGCTCGGGCCGCTCACCCTGCACGCCTACGGGTTCATGCTCCTCCTCGGAATCGTGGCGGCGACGGTTCTCACCGGCATCCTCTGGACGCGGCGCGGGGGCGAGTGGGATCTCGTGTTCCGCGCCGCCATGTGGGGCGTCGCAGGCGGGATCGTCGGGGCACGCATCTACCACGTGCTCACGAGCTGGAGCGAGGTGCCGGACCCGAAGTGGCAGGGCGTCTTCGAGATCTGGGAGGGAGGCCTCGGCATCTGGGGCGGGATCCTCGGCGGCGTCATCGTGGGCTCGATCGTCATCCGGCGCGCCGGCGAGAGCGTCTTCAGCTTCATGGACTGCGTCGCGCCTGGGCTGCTGCTCGCGCAGGCGATCGGCCGCTGGGGGAACTACTTCAACCAGGAGCTCTTCGGCGTCCCCACCAACCGGCCGTGGGGCCTCGAGATCGATCCGGCCAACCGGCCCGACCGGTACGCCGGCTCGGACACCTTCCATCCGCTCTTCCTGTACGAGTCGCTGTGGAACCTGCTCGGCGTCGTCGTCCTCCTTCTGCTCCTGCGCCGGGGCCGGATCACGCCGCCCGGGGTCTTCTGCCTCTACGTCGCGTGGTACACGTTCGGGCGGTTCTTCCTCGAGCTCATCCGGACGGACGCGGCCCACGAGATCCTCGGCGTGCGGCTGAACGCCTGGGTCTCGCTCGTCGTCTTCGCGCTCTCGCTCGTCGCGTTCGTGTGGTCTCAGCGACGCGATTCGGCCCCGCCCGAGCCGCGGCGGCGCCCGCCGCCCGTGCCCGCACGCAAGATGGCGGTGCCGAAGGGCCGCGTCCGCCCCCGGCGGTAGCATCGCCCGCGTGACAGGGGTCGCCGTCCGCGATCTCCCGCTCGACCTGGACGCCTTCCAGGGGCCGTTCGACCTGCTCCTGACCCTCGTCCTGCGGGAGGAGCTCGAGCTCTCCGACGTCGAGATCGCGGGGATCGTCCTCACCTTCCTCGAGCGGCTGGCGGAGCGCGACGAGCTCGACCTCGAGGCCTGCGGCGAGTTCCTCGTCCTCGTCTCCGCGCTCCTCGAGCTGAAGGCGCGCGACCTCTTTCCGGAGGACGTCGAGCTCGAGGGGCTCGACCCCGAGGAGGCGGCCGAGGAGCTCGCCGAGCGGCTTGCCGCGTACCGGCGCATCCGCGCCGCCGCGGCCTGGCTCGAGGAGCGGCTCGCGGCGGAGGGCGAGCGGTGGTTCCGCGTCGGCCCGGCGCCGCTCGCGCCGGCCCGCGCGAAGGCCGAGATCCCGGCCCAGGATCCCGCCGAGCTCGCCGCGGCGATCAGGCGGCTGGCGGTGGAGCCGCCCGCGCCGTCGCTTCGGCACCTCGGAACCTTCCCTCCGGTCGCGCGCTTCCTCGAGCGTTTCCGCTCGGTCCTCGCGCACCGCGGCCGGTTCCTCTTCGACCGCGAGGTCGCGGGCCTCTCGCGCGTGGAGCAGGCGGTCGCGTTCCTCGCGCTCCTGGAGCTTCGCAAGGCTGGGGAGGTGAGCCTGCGCCAGCTCGCGCCGTTCGAGCCGATCTCCGTATGCAGCAGCCCAGCCTCCGCCTGATCGACAACCCCGTCGACCGCGTCGCGCGGGTCCTCGAAGCGCTCCTCGTCGTCGCGCCGCGCCCGCTTTCCCTCGAGGAGCTCGCGGAGGCGACCGGGGAGGACGAGGAGCGCGTGCAGACGGCGCTCGCCTTGCTGGTCGGCCGGTACCGGGAGGGCCGGAGCGGGATCGTGGTCGAGCAGGTCGCCGGCGGCTGGGCGTTTCGCGCCGCGCGCGAGGCGGCCGAGGCGTGCGCGCGGCTCTTCGACCGGCCGGTCGCACGGGGCCTCTCGCCGGCGGCCCTCGAGACCCTCGCCGTCGTCGCCTATCTCGGACCGGTCTCGCGGCCGGAGATCGCGCGAATCCGTGGCGTCGCGGCCGACTCCGCGGTCGCGGGCCTCGTCGAGCGAGGCCTCATCGCCGAGGCGGGCCGGGACAGCGAAGGGGGTGCCGTGCGCTACGAGGCGACGCCGCTCTTCGAGCGAGTCTTCGGCCTCGCCGGGCGCGACGAGCTGCCGGACCTGGACGACCTGGGCGGCGATGCGGCCGAGATCCGCGCCCGGCTCGAGTCGGTGGCCGAGCGAAGGGGCGCCTAGCTCGTCGCGGGGCCGGGCCCTGCCCGGTTCCGCTCACCGCGGCGCGGGTTCCCGACCGACGTCGTTATCGCTTCGGCGACGGCGCAGCCGGACTTCGGTCGGCTCAGACCGCTCGAACGATGCTCTCCGCCTCGTCCCGGGTGAAGCCGCGGAGCGTCTCGGTTGTGACGGTGCCGTGCTTCGCGACCGCGAGGAGGATCTGGTACGCGGTCTCGTCGTCCGGCGCCTCGAAGATCTCGACGAGGTCGTAGCGGCCCAGGGTCACGTACGTGTCGACGAGGCGGCCGCCGCGGTCATGGATCTGGCGCTCGGCCTCCTCGATCCGGTCGCGCCAGGCGGGCAGGCCGCCCAGGCCCTGGGAGGTCCACTTCATGAGCGAGATGTAGACCGGCACGGGCGCATCATGACGCGAGTCACGGCGCTGCGCGTCTGGTCACACTTCCGCGCGCCTTTCGGCGCAAGCGTCACACCCCCGCGCGCCCGGCGGCGATACGCTGACCGTGAGGGGGTAACTCAGGGGGGTCCCCCGGGGGAATCGACTCTCGCCCGTGGATCGCAAGCGCTCGTCCGCTCGCTCGTCGCGGGCGCTCGACAGCACTACAATCGAGGCGATGCCGAGCACCCTGGCGCCGCCGGACGCCTGCTCCGCCGCTCCCGAGGACGAACGGCTCGAGCTCGAGCGGCTCTTCGCAGCGCCCGCCGCACCCTCGCGGCCGGTGAACCACGGACGTCGCCCCGTGCTCTACGAGGCGGCCCGAAGGGCCCTCATTCTCGGCTGGCTCGCGCTCTTCGTCGGCGCCTTCGCCATGGAGGACTCCGCCGACACGAGCGTTCACTCGCCGCTTTGGGCGGATCTCACCGCGGCTGCGCTCTTCCTCTTCCTCCTCGCGGCGCTGCTTCTCGCCTCGACCGGCGCTCCACGCGTCGCGCTCGCCTTCTCGGGGCTCGCGGCCGGCCTCGGGGTTCCCTTGGGGATCGAGTGCCGCGTCAGCATGCACCACCTCGGCGCGTGGTGGATGGTCGAGACCGCCGCCTTCGCCGCGCTCGCGCTCGCGAGCGTCGCGTGCCTCGCGCTCCGGCCGCGCTCGGGCTAGCGAGCGGCCATGCGGCTGAACGCCTTCCTCGCGCGCTCCGGGGTCGCGTCTCGCCGCGGCGCCGACGAGCTCATCCGGGCGGGCCGAGTGCGCGTGAACGGCGAGCCGGCCGGCCTCGCGACCTTCGTCGAATCGGGCGACGAGGTGGAGCTCGACGGCCGCAAGATCACGCCGGAGGCGCTCGCCTACGTCCTCCTGCACAAGCCCGCGGGTGTGGTCACGACCGCGCGGGACCCGCACGGCCGGCCCACCGTCGTCGGGCTCGTCGGGCACGAGCGACGCGTCGTGCCGGTGGGCCGCCTCGACGCGGACACCACCGGCGCGCTCCTCCTGACGAACGACGGGCGGCTCGCGCACAGGCTCATGCACCCCCGCTACGAGGTGGACAAGGTCTACCAGGCCGAGATCGTTGGAGAGCCCGCGGACGAGACGCTCCGCCGGCTTGCGGAAGGCGTCGAGCTCGACGACGGCCGAACCGCGCCGGCTCGGGTCCGCCGCCTCGGCCCGTCGCGACTCGAGCTCGCGATCCACGAGGGCCGCAAGCACCAGGTGAAGCGCATGTGCGAGGCGGTGGGGCACCCCGTGCGCCGCCTCCACCGGCCCGAGTACGCGGGCCTGCGGCTGGACGGGCTCGCGCCGGGCGAGTGGCGCGAGCTCACCGCCGACGAGGTCGGCTCGCTGCGAAGCCTTGCCCGCTAGGGAGGGTTTGACGAAACACAGACTGTGTCCTCGGCGCGCGCTGCTCGTCCCGAGGACGGCGTCCTCGGTCGCGTCGTTAGCGCTGCTATCGAGCGCTCCCTGCGTCCTTGCCTCGGAACGACCATCGCACCCCGAGAACGAGCGGCATTTCGTCAAGCCCTCCTAGAGCTCGCGGGGCCTGACAACGCCGAACATGCGCCCGGCCTCGGCGCGGACGAAGCCCATGCGGTCGAGCATCGCGTTCAGGGTCGGCTCCGACGCGTCGCGCGCCTTCTCGGCGCCGCGGGCGAGCAGGCGCTGGAGCTCGCGCGGGTCGGAGCGAAGCGTCTCGTAGCGTGCCTGGATCGGCTCGAGGAGCCCGACGACCGCCTCGGCGACGTCCTCCTTGAACCGGCCGTACCCCTGGCCGTCGTAGCGCGCCTCGATCGCCTCGATCTGCTCGCCGGTCGCGACGGACATGATCTCGATCAAGTTCGAGATACCCGGCTTGTCGTCGGCCCGTCGGACCTCCGAGCCGGAGTCGGTCACCGCCGACTTGAACTTCTTGCGCACGACGTCGGGCGGGTCGAGCATCCGCACGGTTCCCTGCGCGGTCCCGCCGGTCGTGGACATCTTCCGCTCGGGCTCCTGGAGGTCCATGATCCGCCCCCCGACCGAAGGCGCGACCATCTCGGGCAGGACGAGCGTCTCGCCGTACCGGCTGTTGAACCGCTCGGCGACGTCGCGCGCGAGCTCGATGTGTTGGCGCTGGTCCTCGCCGACCGGGACCGCGTCGGTCTGGTAGAGCAGGATGTCCGCGGCCTGGAGCACCGGGTAGGTGAAGAGCGCGGCGGAGACGAACTCCTGCCGGTCGGCCTTGTCCTTGAACTGCGTCATGCGACGTAGCTCGCCGAAGCTCGTGACCGAGCCGAGCAGCCACGCCGCTTCGGTATGCGCCTGCACGTGGCTCTGGATGAAGACCGTCGAGCGCTCGGGATCGAGCCCGGTTGCGAAGAGCATCGCGGCGAGGTCGAGCGTCTGCTCGCGGAGCTCCTCCGGGTCGTAGTCGACGCTGATCGAGTGCAGGTCGACGATGCAGAAGAACGCGTCCCCCTGTTCCTGCGTCGACGCGTACTGGCGAAAGCCCCCGCTGTAGTTCCCGAGGTGCTTGTCACCGGTCGGCTGGATGCCGGAGAAGATGCGCATGGCCTGGCGGAAGATGCTACGCAACCGCGGGCGGGGGAGCCCGCCCGGCGGGCTCGAAACTACACTCAGCTCATGGCGGTCAACGGTTCCCCCGAGCTTCTGATCGTGATGGGCGCCCACGCGACGCGCGAGCAGGTGGACGAGGTCGTCGCGCGACTGGCGGAGGCGGGGGCCAACGCGCACGTGACGCCGGGCAAGGACGCGACCGTGATCGGCGCGATCGGCGAGCGCGAGCTCCTCGCCACGCTGCCGCTCGAGGGCTTTCCCGGCGTCGAGCAGGTGCTCCCGATCCTGAAGCCCTACAAGCTGGTGTCGCGCGAGATGCGGCGCAGCCCGACGGTGATCGAGTCCGCGGGCGACGCGTCGGCGACGGCTACTTCGGGCTGATCGCGGGGCCGTGCACGGTCGAGTACCGCGAGCAGACGCTCGTGACCGCGCGAGCCGTCCAGGAGGCCGGCGCGACGATGCTTCGCGGCGGCGCGTTCAAGCCGCGCACGTCGCCGTACGCGTTCCAGGGGCTCGGCATCGAGGGCCTCGAGATCCTGGCCGAGGCGCGCGAGGAGACGGGCCTGCCGCTCGTCACCGAGCTCATGGACCCGCGCCACGTGGAGGCGGTCGTCGACACGGCCGACGTGATCCAGATCGGCGCGCGCAACATGCAGAACTTCTCGCTCCTGGCCGAGGTCGGGCGGGCCGACAAGCCCGTGCTCCTGAAGCGCGGGCCGTCCGCCTCGGTCGAGGAGCTCCTGATGGCGGCGGAGTACGTCGTGCGTGAGGGGAACACGGAGGTCATCCTCTGCGAGCGCGGCATCCGGACGTTCGAGCGCTCGACGCGGTTCACGCTCGACATCGGCGCGATCCCCGTGCTGAAGCAGGAGACGCACCTGCCGGTGATCGTCGACCCCTCGCACGCGGCCGGCAAGAAGGAGCTCGTGGCGCCGCTCGCGCGTGCCGCCGTCGCGGCGGGCGCGGACGGGATCATCGTCGAGGCCCACCCGGCGCCCGAGGAGGCCCTCTGCGACGGGCCGCAGCTCATCCCCACGGCCGAGTTCGCGCAATTCGCCGACGAGATCCGCGCCCTCGCCTCGCTCATGGGCAAGGTCATCGGCTAGCCACCCCGACGTGGCCGAGATCACCCGCCTCGCCCTCGTCGGCACCGGCCTGATCGGGGCCTCGGTCGGCCTCGCGGCCAAGCGCGCGGGCGTTGCGTCCGTGTCCGGCTTCGACGCCAGACGCGGACTCGCTTGCGCGTCGCGGCCTGAGCGCGGCGGCGTTGGACGAGCCTGCGGGATCGCTCGAGGAGGCCCTGCGCGGCGCCGATCTCGCCGTGGTCGCGACGCCTGTCGCCTCGCTCCCCGAGCAGGTCGCTGCGACGCTCGCGCGCGAGCGGTGACGCGACGACCGTGACGGACGTCGGCTCCACCAAGGCGCGGTGTCTGCGCCTCGGTCTCCGAGCGCGGGCCGCTTCATCGGCGGCCACCCGGTCTGCGGCTCGGAGGCGCACGGGCCCGAGCACGCGAGCGGCGAGCTCTTCGAGGGCGCGACCTGGTTCCTGACGCCGGTCGCCGAGACTGATCCCGAGCGCTACCGGCGCCTGCACGCGTTCGTCGCGTCGCTCGGCGCGGTGCCGGTCGCCGTCGATGCGCGGGCGCACGACCGCCTCGTCGCGCTCACGAGCCACGTGCCGCACGCGCTTGCGAACGTCCTCCTGAACCAGGTCGGGTCGGTGCGCGTCGACGGGCACGAGCCGCTGGCCGGCGCGGGCGGGTCGCTGCGCGACATGACCCGCGTGGCCGGCGCGAACCCGCGAATCTGGGTCGACATCTTCCTCGAGAACGCCGACGAGCTGGGGAGCGCTCTCGCGGAGCACCGTCGCCGCGTCGAGGAGCTGGAGCTGGCGCTCGGCGAGGGCGACGCCGGCTACCTCGCGCGCTGGATCGGCGAGGCGGCGCAGCACCGGCGGCGGCTGCTCGAGGAGGCGTATCCGGACCCCGGGTCGCTCCAGCGGCTGCGGGTGCACGTGCCCGACCGGCCCGGCGTCCTCTCCGGGATCACGCAGGCGCTCGGCGCGGAGGGGATCAACATCGAGGACTTCGAGCTGCATCACATGTCGCCGGAGCGGGGCGGCACGCTCGCGATCCTCGTCGCCGGTGAGGCGCAGGCGCGCCGCGGCGCCGAGTTGCTCGAGGCGCAGGGCTACTCGGTCGTCCTCGCGCCCGCGCTCGAGGCCGAGGACTGACCCACGGCGCTCGGTGACGTCCTATGAACCCGGTGGCGGAAGTCGGCACGGACACGACACACTCGCGGCGCATTTCGCGCAACACCCGTGCGTCTTTCGTCCGTATCCTGACCGGTGAGGGGTCTCCAAGGGGGGTCCCCCGGGGGAATCCGGTCCGCGCGCGAGGACGGCGATGCGCGTAGAGCCGGTGTCGGCGCTTCGCGGCGATCTCGCCGTCCCCGGCGACAAGTCCATCTCCCACCGGGCGCTCCTCGTCGGGGCGCTCGCGGACGGGGAGTCCGAGATCCGCGGGTTCGGTGCCTCCGCCGACACGCTCGCGACGGCGGCCGCCCTCCGGAAGCTAGGGACGCAGGTCGAGATCGCGGGGGAGACGGCGCGCGTCACCGGCGCCGGGCTGCGCGGGCTCACCGAGCCGGACGCGCCGATCGACTGCCTGAACGCCGGCACGCTCCTGCGGCTCCTGGCCGGGATTCTCGCCGGACAACGCGGCCGCTTCGAGCTGACCGGCGACGCGTCGCTCTCCCGGCGCCCCCTCGAGCGCGTCGCCGTCCCGCTGCGCGAGATGGGTGCGACCGTCGAGACGACCGCCGGCCACGCGCCGCTCGTGATCGAGGGCGCCGATCTCCGGCCCATTCGGTACGAGCTGCCGGTCGCGAGCGCACAGGTGAAGTCGGCGATCCTGCTCGCGGGGATCCAGGCCGGCGAGGGGCCGACGACCGTCGTCGAGCGCACGCCCACGCGCGACCACACCGAGCGGCTGCTCCAGGCCGCCGGGGCGCGCGTTCGCCGCAGCCCGCGCGAGCCGGCGGTCTGGCCTGCTGAGAGCCTGCATCCGCTGGATCTCGACGTCCCCGGCGACTTCTCCTCGGCCGCACCGTTCATCGCCGCGGCGAGCGTCCTCGCAGGCTCGGATCTCCGCATCCACGGCGTCGGGATCAACACGACCCGCACAGGGTTCCTCGCGGTGCTCGAGCGGATGGGCGCACGCATCTCGCTCTTCAACCGCCGCACGCTCGGCGCCGAGCCCGTCGCGGACATCGAGATCCAGCCTGCAGAGCTGGTCGCGACCGAGGTGACGCCCGCCGAGGTGCCGCTCCTCGTGGACGAGCTGCCGCTCTTCGCGCTGGTCGCGTCGGTCGCGCGAGGGGAGAGCGTCGTGCGCGGCGCGGGAGAGCTGCGCGTCAAGGAGTCGGACCGGCTCGAGGCCGTGAAGGAGGTCCTGCGCCCGCTCGGGGTCAGGATCTCCACCACCACCGACGGCCTCCGGATCCGTGGCGTTCCCACGAGACCGCGCGGCGGGGCCGCCGTGCGCGCCGACGGAGACCATCGGATCGCGATGCTCGCCGGGATCGCGGGCGCCGTCTCGCGCGAGGGCGTCGACGTGAGCGGAGCGGAGTGCGTCGCGGTCAGCTACCCGGAGTTCTTCTCCGTCCTCGACTCCCTCGCGCTGCGATGATGCCAGCGTGACGGGGGCCCGGCCCTGATCATCGCCATCGACGGCCCCGCCGGGGCCGGGAAGAGCACGGTCGCACGGCAGCTCGCGGACCGGCTCGGCTTCCGCTACCTGGACACGGGTGCGATGTATCGCGCGCTCACGTGGCTTGCGCTCGAGCGAGATGTCGATCTCGAGGACGGGGACGCTCTCGCCGAGCTTGCCCGCGAGCACGAGGTGTCCGTGGACGAGGACTGCGTGTCGGTGGCGGGACGCGACGTCTCGCCCGAGATCCGCACGGTCGAGATCGATCGCATCGTCTCCTCGGTGGCGCGACATCCCCAGGTGCGGGCGATCCTGCGCGAGCGCCAGCGCGCCCTCGCCGCGTCGGGAGACGCCGTCATGGAGGGGCGCGACATCGGCGCCGTCGTCGTTCCGGACGCGGACGTGAAGATCTTCCTCACCGCCGACGCGGCCGAGCGGGCACGCCGCCGCACCGACGAGCGCCCCGGGCTCGGCGCCGACGCGCTCGCCACGGACCTCAGGCTCAGGGACGAGCGCGACGCGCCGCAGATGGAGGCTGCCACCGACGCGGAGACGATCGACACGACGCACCTCGACCTCGACGAGGTCGTCGAGCGGATCGAGAACCTCGTCCTGGCAAAGTCAAGGACATGAGGGTCAACACCGTTCCGTTCTTCTGGTGGGGCCTCGGCCGCACCGTCTTCTCGGGCGCCACCTGGGCCGTGACGTCGATGCGCGTCTACGGGAAGGAGCGCGTGCCGCGCGAGGGCGGCGTCGTGCTCGCGTTCAACCACCTCCACTGGGTCGACGTCCCAGTGCTCGGGACGCTCACCCCGCGCCGCATCGTCTTCCTGGCAAAGATCGAGGCGCATGCCAAGCCGGGGCTCGGCCCGTTGATCCGTGCGTTCGGCACGCTGTCGGTGCGGCGCGGTGAGTCCGACCGGGAGGCGATCCGCCTTGCCCGCGAGGCAGTGCGCCAGAACGAGGCGCTCGGCGTCTTCGTCGAGGGCACGAGGCAACGGAGCGGCGTCCCGGGCGAGGCGAAGCCTGGAGCTGCCATGATCGCGATGCAGGAGGGCGTGCCGGTCGTGCCCGCGGCGGTCTACGGGTCGAACCACTGGAAGCCGGGCAACCGGGCTCCCGTCTCGGTCGCGTGGGGCGAGCCGATGCGGTTCGAGCACCTGCCGCGCAACTCGCGTGGCTACAAGGAGGCGACCGCCGACATCCAGGCCGAGATCAGGCGCCTCTGGGACTGGCTCGGCGAGATGCACGAGCTCGGCCGCCCGGACGGGACGCCGCCGCGGCGGGCGACGGTTCCCTCGCGCGTCGAGGCATGACGCCGCCGCTCCTCGGGACGGTCGCGATCGTGGGCTTCCCCAACGTCGGCAAGTCGACGCTCGTGAACCGGCTGACCGCGACGCGCCAGGCGGTCGTGTTCGAAACGCCGGGTGTGACGCGCGACCGCAAGGAGATCGTGTGCGAGTGGGCGGGCAAGCGGTTCCTCCTCGTTGACACCGGCGGCGTCGACGTGGCGGACCCCTCGCCGATGACGCGGCAGATCGCCGAGCAGGCGCGGCGGGCGGTCGAGGAGGCCGACCTCGTGCTCTTCCTCGTCGACGCGCGTGCGGGCGTGACGCCCGGCGACCAGGAAATCGCGGACATCCTCCGGCGTGCCCGCAAGCCCGTCCTCGTCGTCGCGAACAAGGTGGACGATCCAAGGCGCGACCTGGACGCGGTCGAGTTCCACGCACTCGGGCTCGGGGAGCCCCTGCCCATCTCCGCGCTGCACGGCCACGGCACCGGTGACCTGCTCGACCGGATCGTCGAGGAGCTCGAGGCCGCGGGCGGAGGAGCGCGCGACGAGATCGGGGACGAGGCGATCCGGGTCGCGATCCTGGGGCGGCCCAACGTCGGGAAGTCGAGCCTTCTGAACGCCATCGCAGGCGAGGATCGCGTGATCGTGTCCGAGGTGCCGGGCACGACGCGCGACGCGATCGACACGGTCGTCAGGCGGGGCGACACCACCTTCGACTTCGTCGACACGGCCGGCCTCCGGCGGAAGCGCCGCCAGCGGCAGGGGATCGAGTACTACTCGGAGCTTCGGGCGATCCAGGCGGCTGGGCGGGCCGACGTCGCGCTCGTCCTCGTCGATGCCTCCACCGGCCTCGTCGACCAGGATCTCGCCGTCGCCGACGTCGCGCGGACCGCGGGCGACTCGACGCTCGTCGTCCTCTCCAAGTGGGACATCGCCGAGATCGGCGTGGAGGATGTCCGCCCGCGCCTCGAGACCCGGCTGCGGCAGCGCCCGTCGCTCGTCACGGTGTCGGCGAAGACGGGCCGAGGCGTCCAGCGCATCCTCGACCGGATCGAGGAGCTCTACGCGCGCCACACGTCGCGTGTCGGGACCGGGGAGCTGAACCGCTTCCTGCAGGAGCTTCGCGCCCAGCGGCCGGGCCCACAGCGAAACGGCCGGCGGCTGAACCTGCTGTACGGGACGCAGGTGAGCACCCGCCCGCCGCGGTTCAAGATCTTCGTGAACGACCCGGGCCTCCTCACGCGGGACTATGGCTACTGGGTCGAGAACCGCCTGCGCGAGCGGTTCGGCCTCGCGGGCGTGCCGGTCGTGATCGACTTCGCGCGGCGCTCGTGACGCGCGCGCGAGACTCCCTCCCCCAGGGGCCTCCGGCCCCTCGCCCCCTTAAGGCGATCGTAGCTTCGGAAATCGCGCGTGTCTGTCACACACGGGGCCGCATGCGTGACGGACTCGTGCCGGAACGACGCGGAGCGAGCCGGTGAGGGTCGTGGTCGTCGGCGGCGGGTCGTGGGGGTCGACATTCGCGGCGCTCCTCGCCGAGCGCGGTCACGAGGTCGTCCTCGCCTGCCGGGATCCGGCGCAGGCGGATGCCATCAACGCGACGGGCCGGAATCCGCGGTACGTCCGCGGGCTCGACCTGACCGGCGTCCGCGCCGCGACGATCGACGACGCGCCGGTCGCGGACGCGGAGCTCGTCGCCGTCGCCGTTCCGAGCCGCGCGTTTCGAGAGGTTGTGGAGCCGCTCCCCGGCGCGGCGTCGATCCTGAGCCTCGTGAAGGGGCTCGATCCGGGCTCGGGCGAGCGTCTCTCCCAGGTCGTCGGCGAGCGGCCGGTTGCCGTCCTCTCCGGCCCGAACCACGCCGAGGAGATCGCCGAAGGGCTCCCGGCGGCGGCGGTCATCGCCTGCGAGGACGACGCGCTCGGGGTCGAGCTTCAGCATGCGATCCACTCGCCCCGATTCCGCGTCTACGTGAACGCGGACGTCGTCGGTGTCGAGCTCTGCGCGGCCGCCAAGAACGTGATCGCGCTCGGCGCCGGAGCCGTCGACGGGCTCGGAATGGGGGACAACGGCAAGGCGGCCCTCATCACGCGCGGCCTCGCCGAGATGACGCGGCTCGGTGACGCGGCGGGCGCTCGGTCGGAGACGTTCTACGGCCTCGCCGGGATGGGCGACCTCATCGTCACGTGCTGGAGCCGGCACAGCCGCAACCGGCGCGCAGGTGTCCTCATTGCCCGGGGCGCGACGCCGTCGGAGGCGGCCGCGGAGATCGCGATGTCCGTCGAGGGAATCACGACGGCGCCGGTGCTTCGCGAGCTCGGTCGCCGGCTCGGGATCGAGCTTCCGATCACGGACGCCGTCTGCGAGGTCCTCGACGGCGAGAGCCCCCGCCGCGCCGTTGCTGCGCTCATGGAGCGCCCGCCCACGGGGGAGTAGCCCGCCCGCGCGCGTCGGTAAGGTTCGGTCGTGGGACGCCTGGGAGCTCTCGCCGCGCTCGCGGCCTCGGTGCTCGTCCTGGCGGCCTGCGGCAGCGGCGCCGGGGAGGGCGCGCCGAGCGCGGGCGCCGACCTCGTCCCGGGGACGGCGGCCCTCGCCGCCTTCGTCAACACGGACTTCGAGAGCGACCAGTGGCAGGCGGCCGACGCGCTGATCGAGCGCTTTCCCGGCGGACACGGCGGGTTTGGCGCGGTCTTCGGCACGCAGGAGGAGTTCGACTTCGAGCAGGACATCGAGCCGGCCCTCGGGCCCGAGTCGGTCATCGCCCTGCTCGATGGGAAGGCCGAGAACGTCGTCGTTCTGACCCAGCCGGACGACCCGGCGAAGCTCGAGGCCCTGGTCCAGGAGGACGGTGTGGTCCGCGAGCTCTCGGACGGCTGGTGGGCGGCTGCCGAGTCCGCAGACCTGCTGGACCGCTTCGAGCAGGCCCGCGACGAGAACGAGTCGCTTGCAGAGAGCGACGCCTGGGCCGACGCGACGGGCGAGCTGCCCGACGAGACGCTCGCGACCGTCTACGTCGCGGGGCGCTTGTTGGAGGAGCTCGGGGGCGCGGAGCTTCCCTCCGAGGCCCGCGGCGTCGCCGGGTGCCTGATTGGCGAGGGCGCCGGGTCCGGGTTCGCGGTCGTCGCCGAGGACGACGGTTTTCGGGTCGAGGGCTCAGCAGCGCTGCCGGAGGGCCTGCCCGAGCCCGACGAGGGCGAGTCCGCTCTCGCTGAGGTGCTTCCGGGCGGCGCCCTCGGCATGGTCTCGGTCCGAGGCCTCGGCGAGTACCTGCGCGAGGCCCTGCGCTGCGCGACGGAGGAAGACCCTGAGCTCCAGACCCAGCTCGCCCCGCTCGAGCTTGTGCTCGGCCTCTCGCTCGAGGAGGACGTCCTGCCGCTCCTCGCGCAGGAGGTCGCCGTGGCGCTCTACGCGCCTGAGGACTCGACCGAGCCGGCCGTCGTCGCCGCGACGCAGGTGGAGGATGCAACGCAGGCGCTCGAGACGGTCGATCGGATCGTCGAGCGTGCCCAGCTGATCGAGAGCGGCCTCTCGCTCGAGGAGACGGATGTCGGCGGGGTACCGGTGCGGCGCGTGCTCGTGGACGGCGAGCTGAAGCTCGCCTACGGCGCCGTGGACGGGATCCTCGGTTTCTCGAACGTCGACGGCGCGCTGCTCGCGCTGCGCGGGCAGGAGCCGTCGCTTGCGGAGGACGAGGAGTACCGCCGGGCCCGGGATGCGGCAGGCGCTCCCGACGAGGACGCCGGGTTCCTCTACCTCGACGCCCAGCGCATAATCGACCAGTTCAGGCAGGAGGCACGCTCGGGCGGCTTTCCGTTCGACCTGAGCAGGGACCTCGAGCCGCTCCGGTCGCTGCTCCTCTGGGCGACGATCGACGACGGCCGCGGAACCCTCGAGGGGTTCCTCCGGATCGACTAGTCTCCGGCGCCATGTCCACACTCAATGCCGACGCAGGCCGCCGTGACTTCCTGTTCACCTCCGAGTCCGTCACCGAGGGCCATCCGGACAAGATGGCCGACCAGATCTCGGACTCCGTCCTCGACGCCGTCCTCGCGGACGACCCCGAGGGCCGCGTCGCGTGCGAGACGCTCGTCACGACCGGGCTCGTCGTAGTCGCCGGCGAGATCACGACCGAGATCTACGTCGACATCCCGAAGCTCGTCCGCGCGCGGATCCGCGAGATCGGCTACGACCGGGCGAAGTACGGCTTCGACGCCGAGACCTGCGGCGTGATCGTCGGGATCGACGAGCAGTCGCCGGACATCGCACAGGGCGTGGACGAGTCGTACGAGCTACAGCACGACCCCGGCGACGACGACCCGCTCGACCGGATCGGCGCGGGCGACCAGGGAATGATGTTCGGCTACGCCTGCCGCGAGACCGAGGATCTGATGCCCCTGCCGATCACGCTCGCGCATCGCATCTGCAAGCGGCTCGCCGAGGTGCGCAAGGCCGACGTCCTTCCGTACCTCAGGCCCGATGGCAAGGCACAGGTGACGGTCCGGTACGAAACGGACGAGCACGGCCACCAGCGGCCGGTCGAGATCGAGCGGGTTCTCATCTCGACGCAGCACCGCGAAGGACTCGACGCGGACGCCCTGATCAAGCCGGACCTCGTCGAGCACGTCCTCCACCCGATCCTCCCGCGCGACCTCTACGACGAGCACCGGCTCGAGGAACGGGACTTCGTCTACGTCAACCCGACCGGCAAGTTCGTGGTCGGAGGGCCGATGGGCGACACCGGCCTCACCGGCCGCAAGATCATCGTCGACACGTACGGTGGCTCGGCGCGCCACGGCGGCGGCGCGTTCTCCGGGAAGGATCCGACGAAAGTCGACCGCTCGGCCGCCTACGCCGCGCGCTACGTGGCGAAGAACGTCGTCGCCGGAGGCCTCGCCGACCGGTGCGAGCTCCAGGTCGCGTACGCGATCGGCGTCGCGCACCCGGTCTCGATCTCGGTCGAGTGCTTCGGCACCGAGCGCCTTCCGACCACGCGGATCGAGGAGCTCGTGCGCGAGCACTTCGACCTCCGTCCGGGCGCGATCCTGCGCGACCTGAACCTCCGGCGGCCCATCTACGCGAAGACGGCGGCGTACGGCCACTTCGGGCGCCCCGACCACGACTTCACCTGGGAGCGAACGGACAAGGCTGAGGCCCTCCGCGCCGCCGCCGGCATCGCGCAGCAGATCCCGGCCTGACGTCCCGAAACCTCGGCTACTCTTTCGGCGAGATGGGGGTCATCTCTCCTGAACGCACGCCGACTCGGACGCCGGCCGAGCCGCCCCACGGCACGCCGCCGCCCCCGCCGCCCGAACCTCCGCGGCGCGGGAACCCGTGGCCGTTCCTGACGGTCCTCCTCGTGATCCTCGCCCTCGTGGGCGGCGTCGTGTGGGTCAAGGGGCTTCTCCCCGACTGGGACAACCCGTTCTCGGAGCGCACCGTCGACCGTACCGAGCCGCCGGTGCTGATCGCGATCCGCGACATCGGCGAGTACCGGGCCGCGGCGGGGAACTACCAGGTGCTCGTCGACCTCGAGAAGGACACCGGGCTTCCGTCGGAGCTCCTCGGCTCGCGCACGCTCTTCGTCGCCGTCGGCTCCGTGGATGCCGGGCTCGACCTGTCGCGCCTCGACGAGGACGCGGTCGAGCTCTCCGAGGACGGCACGGCCGCGACGATCACGCTCCCGCATGCGCGCCTCTACGACGCCGAGCTCGACATGAGCCGCTCGTACGTGTACGACCGTAACGAGGGCCTCCTGAACCGGATCGGCGGGGTCTTCACCGGCAACGACGAGTACGAGCGCGAGGCGTTCATCGCCGGCGAGCGCAAGCTGGACGAGGCCGCGCAGTCGAACGGCGAGCTCGTCGAGCGCGCGGAGGAGAACACCGCGTCCATGCTCGAGAGCCTCGTGCGCTCGCTCGGCTTCGAACGCGTCGACGTCCGCTTCACGTAGCGGCGACGCATGCGTCGCCGCGCGTCGCGGCGGTCCGGGCGGACGTGTCCGGCCCTGCGGTTCAGGCCGCGGGCCGGACGAAGAGCCCGGACGCGGCCCGCTCGCCGAGGGCCTGCTCGTCGCCGTTCAGCCTGACGGTGAAGCGGTCGCCGTCCGCCGAGGCCTCCCGCAGCTCGATCTGAGTCCCGGGAACGAGCCCCGCGTCGTAGTACCAGTGCAGGAGCTCGCCGTCGTGCTCGGCGAGGCGGACGATCTCGGCCTGCGTGCCGGGCTCGAGGTCGGCGAGCGGCTCGAGCTCCCGGTTCTCCGCCTGCTCGAACTCCGTGTCGACGGGCCAGCCGTGCGGGCATCGCTGCGGGTTCCCGAGGCGCTCGGCGATCCGTTCGATCATCTCGTCCGTGAACGTGTCGCCCAGGAGATCGGCCTGGACGTGCGACTCGGCCGGCGTGTAGCCCATGAAGTCCGTGAGGAGCCGCTCGATGATCCGGTGCCGGCGGACCACGCGCTCCGCCAGGTCCCGTCCCTTCGGCGTGAGGATCGCCTCCTTGTGCTCGCCGCGCTCGACGAGGCCCTCGGCCTCCATCCGCTTCAGCATCTCGCCTGCCGAGGCGCGTGACACGCCGAGCATGTCCGCGACGCGCACGGCGAGAGTCGAGGCTCCCTTCGTCATCGGCCGGTACTCGCCGACCGGGAACGCGAGGAAGTAGATGGTCTCGATGTAGTCCTCGATGGAATGTCCTTGGGCCATGCGACGATTGTACGTCGGTGTCTGTTCCGAGGAAAATATGCCTCCGTCTACCCCTGGTATCGGCGCGCGCGCTCGCGCGGCCGTTCACCTACCTCGCCGAGGAGCTCGAGAAGGGTGCCGTCGTCTCGGTTCCCTTCGGGCGCGCGCACCGGCGCGGGGTGGTCGTCGCGCTCGGGGACGACGCTCCTCCCGACGTCGAGCCCGTCGCGGTTGACCGCGTGCTCGGGGCCGTGTCGCCGGCGCTCGTCGACCTCGCGCTCTGGCTCGCCGAGCTCTACGGCACGACACCGGCGCGCGCGCTTGCCCTCGTGGCGCCCCCGGCGCGGACCCGGCGGGCCGGCGCGCGGCGGCGCGAGATCCCGCACGACGTCTCGGCCGAGGCCCGGCCCGCCGAGCTGACGGTGTCCCAGGCGCGGGCGCTCGAGCGGATCACGGGCGCGCTGGGCGACTCGGCGCACCTCCTCCTCCACGGTGCCACCGGGAGCGGGAAGACCGAGGTCTACCTCCGCGCCTGCGAGGCGGCGCTCGCACGCGGGCTGGGCGCGATCGTGCTCGTGCCGGAGATCGCGCTCACCCCGCAGACGGCCGGACGCTTTCGGGCGCGCTTCGGCGACCGCGTCGCCGTCCTCCACTCGCGGCTGACCGAGGCCGAGCGGCGCGACGAGCGGGAGCGGATCGCCGCCGGCGAGGCGCGCGTCGTCGTCGGGGCCCGCTCGGCCGTCTTCGCTCCTGTCGGCCGGCTCGGCCTCGTCTGCGTCGACGAGGAGCACGACGGCTCGTACAAGCAGGACTCGGATCCGCGCTACGACGCCCGCACCGTTGCGGCCAAGCGCGCCGTGCTCGAGGGGGCGGTCGTCGTCTACGGGAGCGCGACGCCGCGGCCCGAGAGCTGGGCGCGCCTCGAACGCCTCGACCTCGGCGGGCGCCTCGGCGCCTCGCTTCCTCCCGTGCGAATCGTCGACCTGCGGCGGGAGGGCGGCTACCCGCTCTCGTCCCCGCTCCTCGCCGAGCTCGGCCGGGTCGCCGACGAGGGCGGGAAGGCCGTCCTCCTCCTGAACCGGCGCGGCGTCGCGCCCGCCCTCCACTGCCGCGCGTGCGGCGTCACCCCGCGGTGCGACCACTGCGACGTCGCGCTGACGCTCCACGCCGACCGGCGACTCCACTGCCACCACTGCGGGCTCGTCCGCCCGGAGCCGCGGCGCTGCCCGGCGTGCGGCTCCGCCGAGCTCGCGCGCCTGGGGGCGGGAACCGAGAAGCTCGAGGCCGAGCTCGCCGAGCGGCTTCCCGAGCTCGAGCTCCTGCGGCTCGACGCCGACGCCGTCGCGCACCCGGCACGACTGGGCGAGATCCTCGACCGCTTCCGCGAGGCCGATCGCGTGGTGCTCCTCGGGACGCAGATGGTCGCGAAGGGCCACCACTTCGAGGGCGTCGCGCTCGCAGCCGTCGTCGACGCCGACACGGGACTCGGCCTCCCGGACTTCCGGGCGGAGGAGCGGACCTTCCAGCTCGTCACCCAGCTCGCCGGCCGGAGCGGGCGGGACGCCCCCGGACGCGTCCTCGTCCAGACCTACCAGCCGGACTCCCGTCCGATCGCGCTCGCGGCGCGGCACGCGGTCGAGGAGTTCCTGGCCGGCGAGCTCGCGCGGCGCGAGCTTCTCGGCTACCCGCCCTACCGCCACCTCGTCTCGGTCGAGGTCTCCGGGCCCTCGCCCGAGGGCCCGAGGCGTGTCCTGGCCGAGGTCCGCCGCGAGCTCGAGCGCGTCGAGGGCGTCGAGCTCCTCGGCCCGGCGCCGCTCCTGCGCCTCCGGGGACGCCACCGCGCCCAGCTCCTCGCGAAGACCACGAACCCCCGCAGCGTGTCCGGCCCCGCGGGGCGAATGCTCGCCGCGGCCGCTCGGGCGATGCGCCGCGACGGCCTCGCCGCGGTGGTCGACG
Source organism: uncultured Actinomycetes bacterium (assembly GCA_963824775.1). GTDB lineage: Bacteria > Actinomycetota > Thermoleophilia > Gaiellales > Gaiellaceae > CAWGQF01. The sequence continues at coordinate 261,006 of CAWGQF010000012.1, read as the reverse complement.
TCGACCCGCAGACGGTGTCGAGAACCGCTGGCTAGACTGCCGCGCGTGAGTGAGGTCGAGGGGCAGGTCAGGGACGAGCGGCTGCGACCCGGAGCGCGAGGCGCGGCGGCGGATCGCGCTCATGCAAGTCCGGCAGTATCCCGATCCCGTGCTCCGCATGAAGGCGGGTGAGGTCGACCGGTTCGACCACGCGCTCGCAGGACTCGTCGCGCGCATGGGGGTGCTGATGCAGGAGGCGCGCGGCGTCGGTCTCGCGGCCCCGCAGATCGGGATCCTCCAGCGCGTCCTCGTCTACCAGACGGACGAGGAGGCGGAGGTGAGGGCGCTCGTGAACCCGCGCGTCGTCGCAGGCTCGGAGGAGCGCGAGACCGCGGACGAAGGGTGCCTCTCTCTCGGCGCGGCGGAGGTGGTCGTGCCCGTCGAGCGGCCGATCGCCGTCACCGTGGCGGCCGTCGACGCGGACGGTGAGGCCGTCGAGGTCGAGGCCGACGGTCTCGAGGCGCGCGTGATCCAGCACGAGCTCGACCATCTGGACGGCGTCCTCACGATCGACCGGACGACGCCCGAGGCGAAGCGGCGCGCGCTCGCCGAGCTGCGCCCGCAAGCCGTCCTGGGATAGCCCCCGATGAAGCTCGCCGTCGCCGCGACGGCGCCGCTCGGAGCCGCCGTGCTCGAGGGTCTCGCCGATCGCCACGACATCGACCTGCTCGTGACGCGGCCGGACCGCCCGCGCGGGCGCGGCCGTCGGGTGGGCGCGCCGCCCGCGAAGGAGACTGCGGAGCGCCTCGGCATCCGCGTCGAGCAGCCGGAGCGGCTGACCCGGTTCCCCGGGGACGCGCCGGTCGTGGTCGTCGCCGCTTACGGGGCTCTCATCCCGTCGGCGCTCCTCGGAGACCGTCTCTGGCTGAACGTCCACCCGTCCCTTCTTCCGCGCTGGCGGGGAGCGGCGCCGGTCGAGCGCGCGATCATGGCGGGCGACAGGGAGACCGGCGTCACGATCCACCGGACGACGGCCGAGCTCGACGCAGGCCCGGTCGCGGCGCAGCGGGCGTTCGCGATCGAGCCGGAGGACGACGCCGGCGCCGTGTACGAGCGGTCGGCGGCCGTGGCGCTCGACCTCCTCGACGAGGTGCTCCCGAATCCCAGCTTCACGCCGCAGCCCGAGGAAGGCGCGACCTACGCGGAGAAGATCGGCCCCACCGACCGTGAGCTCGACTGGACGCGGCCCGCGAAGGAGCTCGTGAACCGCGTGCGCGCGCTCTCCCCGCACATCGGCGCGCGGGGCGTGGTCGATGGGCGGCCGCTGACCGTGTGGCGGGCGCGGCCGGCACGCGACGACGCGCTCCTCGTCGCGGGCGACGTCGAGCTCCTCGACGTGCAGCCGGAGGGAAGGCGCCGCATGACCGCTGCCGAGTACCTGCGAGGGCTGCGCTGACCGCGCGAGAGGTCGCGTACCAGGTCGTCCGGCGCGTCTTCGAGCAGGAGGCCTACGCCGATCGCGCCTTCCGCGCCGCGGCAGACCACGCCGGTCTCGACGCGCGCGACCGCGCCTTCGCCATGCAGCTCGCCTACGGCACCGTCCAGCGCGTCCGCACGCTCGACCATGCGATCGAGACCCTCGGGCGGCGGCCCGTCCGCAAGCTCGATCCGCCCGTAACGCGCCGCGCTCCGCCTCGGCGCCTACCAGCTCGCCTACACCTCGGTCGCGCCGCACGCCGCCGCGAACGAGTCCGTGGAGCTCGTTCGCCGCGCCCGCCTCGAGCGCGCGGTGCCGTTCACGAACGCGGTCCTGCGGCGCCTCGCCGCCGGGATCCACGATCTCCTCGCAGGCCTCGGCGACACGACTCCCGCCGAGGCCGGGCTCAGGCACTCGTACCCCGACTGGATCGCGGAGACCTTCTGGCGGGAGCACGGCCGCGAGGCCGCCCTCACGCTCATGGAGGCGCAGAACGAGCCGCCGCCGACCGTCGTCCGTCGCACCGGACGCGCGGGCGACCTCCCCGGGGAGCAGGATCCCGAGCTTCCGGCCGCCCTCCGGGTCGACCACGTCCCCGCCGACTGGATCGAGCGAGGTCTCGTCTGGCCCCAGAGCCGCGGCTCCCAGCTCGCCGGGCTCGCCGTCGGGGCCAGGCCGGGCGAGCGCGTGCTCGACCTCTGCGCGGCGCCCGGCGGGAAGGCGACCCAGCTCGCAGAGGTCGCCGCCGAGGTCGTCGCGGTCGAGCAGCATCCCGGCCGGGCGCGCGAGCTCGAGGCGAATGCCGCGCGCCTCGGCCTCGCGAACGTGCAGGTCGTCCACGCCGACGCGCTCGAGCTTCCCGCGGGCCTCGCGGGCTTCGACCGCGTGCTCGTCGACGCGCCGTGCTCGGGGCTCGGCGTCCTCGCGTCCCGACCCGACCTGCGCTGGCGCGCGCGGCCGCTGCCCGACCTCCAGCGGGAGCTCCTCGACGTGGCTGTCAAGCGGGCTCGCCCGGGCGGGACGATCACGTACGCCGTCTGCACCATGCACCGCGAGGAGAACGAGGACGTCGTGGACGAGGCCGGGCTCGACGTGGACGACCTCGGCGCCGAGTGGCCGGGATTCCGCCATCCCACGCGCCCCAAGTTCCTGCTCACGCTCCCACACGTCCACCGCACGTCCGGCTTCTTCGTGGCGAGAATGCGCGCGTGAGCTGGGAGCGCTGGGTGCGCGGGCCGGAGATCGAGCCGTCGCTCTACGCGGCCGACTTCGCGCGCCTGGGAGAGCAGGTCGAGCGCTCCTCGACGCGGGCGTCCGCATCTTCCATTTCGACGTCGGGGACGGCCACTTCGTCGAGCCCGTGACGATCGGGCCGATCGTCCTGCGGGCGATCGCGCCGCTCGTCCACGAGCGGGGAGCCGCCCTCGACTGCCACCTGATGGTGGCGAACCCCGAGCGCCACATCCCGCAGATCGCCGAGGCGGGCGGCGACAGCGTCACGTTCCACCACGAGGTGACGGACGATCCCGGCGGCCGCTCGCGGCGCAGGCGCGCGAGCTCGGCCTCGGCGTCGGGCTCGCCTTCAACCCCGAGACGGCGGTCGCGGACGTCGTGCCGGCCGCAGGCGGCTTCGACCTCGTTCTCTGCATGAGCATCCATCCCGGCTACTCCGGTCAGGAGTTCCTGCCCGACTCGCCCGCACGCCTTCGCGAGCTTCGGGCGGCGGCTGCCCGACCACGTCCACGTTCAGGTGGACGGCGGGATCACGCGCGAGAACGTCGAGTCCGTCCGGGCGGCGGGAGCCGACCTCGTCGTCGCGGGGAGCTCGGTCTTCGCCGCGGACGACATCGCCGCGGCCTACCAGGGGCTCGCGCAGGCGGTCACGTGAGCCACCGCCACTACCTCGAGCATGCGCTCGAGCTCGCCGAGCGTGGGCGCGGAACGACGCATCCGAACCCTGTCGTCGGCGCGGTCGTCGTCTCCGACGGCGAGGTTGTCGGCGAGGGCTGGCACGAGCGGACCGGCGGGCCTCACGCCGAGGTGGTCGCGCTCGAGGCGGCGGGCGAGCAGGCCCGCGGCGCGACGCTCTACGTCACGCTCGAGCCGTGCGCGCACGAGGGCCGCACGCCGCCGTGCGCCGACGCCGTCGTCGCGGCCGGAATCGCCCGCGTCATGGCGGCGGCCGGCGATCCGAACCCGCAGACGAACGGCCGCGGCTTCGCCCGGCTGCGCGAGGCGGGCATCGAGGTCGAGCTTGCCGACGGCGAGATCGCCGCCCGCGCCAGACGCCAGAACGAGGCGTTCCGGACGTGGGTCGCCGAAAACCGTCCCTTCGTGACCTACAAGGCGGCGATGACGCTCGACGGGCGCCTCGCCGCGTCGGGCGGCGACGCACGCTGGGTCTCCGGCGAGGAGAGCCGCCGGCTCGTCCACGAGCTTCGGGCCGCCTCCGACGCGGTCGCGGTCGGGATGGGGACCGCGCGCGCCGAGAACCCGAGGCTGACGGCCCGCGACGTCGGCGCGGCGAGCGCAGCCCCGCCGGCTCGCGTTCGGGCACGAGCCGCTTCCGGAGGGCTCGGAGCTCGAGCTCCTCGAGGGGCCGCTCGAGGAGGAGCTGCGCCGCCTCGCCGGCGAGGGCGTGCAGTCGCTTCTCCTCGAAGGCGGCCCCACCCTCGCCGGCGCCTTCCTGCGCGCCGGCCTGATCGACAAGCTCGCTCCTCTTCGTCGCGCCGAAGCTCGTCGGCGGAGACGACGCGCCGCCGCTCTTCGCAGGCCCGGGCGCCCCGACGCTTGCGGACGCGGTCTCGCTGACGAGCCTCGAGGTCGGCAGCGGCTCGGGGAGGACGTCGCTGCTGACCGCGTACGTCCACGAGCCGTGAGCGTGCGCGTCTGGCTCGGGCCCCGGGTCGAGCGGCCCGTCGCAGGATGCCGTCGAACGCGGCGGCGGCGAGCTTGTCGAGGATCCGGCCCAGGCGGATGCCATCGTCTGGAACGCGGGCAAGCCGGAGGCGATCACGGAGCACCTCCACGACGGGATCGCGTGGGTGCAGCTCGACTCGGCGGGCGTCGACTCGCTGGGCCGGGCTCCTCGACGACGCGCGGCGCTGGACGGCAGTCTTCGAGGCGTTCGCCGCGGACGTGGCCGAGCACGCCGTCCTTCTCGTCCTCGCGGCGGCCCGGCATCTGCCGCAGGCGGCTCGCGCAACCGAGTGGCGCCACCGGGATCTCGGCGGCGAGCGGCTGGCCGGACGGACCGTCGGGATCGTCGGCGCGGGGGCGATCGGGCGGGAGACGATCGCACGGCTGCGCCCGTTCGGTGTACGGATCCTCGCGCAGACGAGGTCGGGGCGCGAGGTCGCCGGCGCCGACCGCTCGCTGGGAGCCGCCGAGCTCGAGGACCTGCTCCGCGAGAGCGACTTCGTCGTCCTCGCGGCGCCGCTCACGCCGGAGACCCGCGGTCTCGTCGGCGAGCGCGAGCTCGAGCTCCTCGGGCCGGACGGCTGGCTCGTCAACGTCGGCCGCGGCCCGCTCGTGGACACGGACGCGCTCGTCCGTGCGCTCGAGGCGGGCCGGCTCGGCGGTGCGTGCCTCGACGTGACCGATCCCGAGCCGCTGCCGCCGGATCATCCGCTCTGGCGCTTCCCGAACGTGCTCGTGACGCCGCACGTGGCCAACCCGATCGGGACGACGGACGAGCTCTACGCGCGCGTGATCGAGGAGAACGTCCGCCGCTTCCGCGAGGGCCGCGACCTCCTCGGCGAGATCGACCCGCGTCGCGGCTACTAACGTTCGCTCCGTGTTCACGGGCATCGTGCGGGAGCTGGGGAAGGTCGAGTCGGTCGAGACCGGCGCGGGCGGCACGCGCCTGCGGATCGAGGCGCCCGGGACCGCCGGGCACACGGCGATCGGCGATTCGGTTGCGCTGAACGGCGTGTGCCTGACGGCGGTCCACGTCGGGGACGGCTCGCTCGCCTTCGACGCGGTACCCGAGACGCTTGCCCGCTCGACCCTCGGTGCGCTCGAGGTCGGCAGCGCCGTGAACGTCGAGCCCGCGCTTCGAGCCGGCGAGCCGCTCGGCGGCCACATCGTCCAGGGTCACGTCGACGGTGTCGGGCGCGTCCGAGCCGTCGAGCCGGAGGGCGAGGGCATGCGCCTCGTGGTCGAGCTCCCGGCCGGGCTCGAGCGGTATCGTGGTCGAGAAGGGATCGCTCGCGGTCGAGGGCGTCAGCCTCACGGTCGCCTCCGTCGGGCCCGGCGTGGCCGAGATCGCGCTCGTTCCGCACACGCTCGCGGCAACGACCCTCGGCCGGCTCGCGGCGGGCGACGAGGTCAACCTCGAGGCCGACGTGGTCGCGAAGCACGTCGAGCGCCTGCTCGAGGCCCGTGGCGAGAGCACCTAGCCCCGTTACCATCCCAGCAATGGAGAAGCAGGAGACGGCCGTCGCGGACGGCACCGCGTTCGCCACGATCGAGGAGGCGATCGAGGACATCCGCGAAGGCAAGTTCGTCGTCGTCGTCGACGCGGCCGACCGCGAGAACGAGGGCGACCTCACGATCGCCGCCCAGTTCGCGACGCCGGAGGCGATCAACTTCATGGCCACGCACGGCCGCGGGCTCATCTGCCTCTGCCTGACCGAAGAGCGCTGCGACGAGCTCGGCCTCCGGCCGATGACGCAGAACAACGAGACGCCGTACGGCACCGCCTTCACCGTCTCGATCGAGGCGCGGAGGGGATCACGACCGGCATCTCGGCGCAGGACCGCTCGCACACGATCCAGGTCGCGATCGACCCGAGCAAGGGCCCCGGCGACCTCGTCCAGCCGGGCCACGTCTTCCCGCTGCGCGCCCGCGCCCGGCGGCGTGCTCCAGCGCGCGGGCCAGACCGAGGCCGCCGTCGACCTCGCCCGGCTTGCCGGCCTGAACCCGGCCGGCGTCGTCTGCGAGATCATGAACGAGGACGGGTCGATGGCCCGCGTGCCCGACCTCGTCCCGTACTGCGAGCGGCACGGGATCAAGATGGTCACCGTCGCCGACCTGATCGAGTACCGGCGCCGCACCGAGAAGCTCGTCGAGCGGATGACGGCCGTTCGGCTTCCGACGGCGTACGGGGAGTTCACGGCGGTCGCCTTCCGCGAGACCCTGACCGGCAAGCACCACGTCGCGCTCGTCAGCGGCGAGGTCGAGGGAGCGGAGGACGTCCTCGTCCGCGTGCACTCGGAGTGCCTGACCGGCGACGTCTTCCACTCGCTGCGCTGCGACTGCGGCGAGCAGCTCGAGCAGGCGCTCGCCCGGATCGGCGGCCGAGGAGCGCGGCGTGCTCCTCTACATGGCGCAGGAAGGCCGCGGGATCGGCCTGCTCTCGAAGCTCAAGGCGTACGAGCTCCAGGAGGCCGGGCTCGACACGGTCGAGGCGAACCTCGAGCTCGGCTTCCCGGCCGACGCGCGCGAGTACGGGATCGGCTCGCAGATCCTCGCCGACCTCGGGCTGACGACGATCCGCATCCTCACGAACAACCCGCGCAAGATCACCGGGCATCGAGGGCTTCGGGCTCAAGGTCGTCGAGCAGGTTCCGATCGAGGTCCCGCCGAACGACGAGAACCGCCGCTACCTGGACGACGAAGCGGGAGAAGCTCGGCCACCGGCTCCACCACCAGGAGCTGCGCTTCGAGGAGGATTCGGAGTGAGCGAGGGACACGAGCCGGAGGCACGAGTCGAGGGAGCCGAGGGCCTGCGGGTGGCGGACTCCGAGCCGCCTGCAGGCAGACGGCGCGGTACGGCCGGAGCGCCGAGGCGGCCTCTGAGCCGGAGTCCGAGCACGCGCCGGGCGAGCTCGCGGATTCCCGACGGCGTGGGCGTCTTCGCCGGCTCGCCGAACGGGGCGCGCCGGTCGGTCGGGATCGTCGTCGCGCGGTTCAACGGCGACATCACGACGCGGCTCCTCGACGGCGCGCTCGAGGCGCTCGACGAAGGCCGGCGTCGACCGGGACCGGCATCGACGTCATGCCAGGTCCCAGGCGCCTTCGAGCTCCCGCTCGGCGCGATGGCGCTCGCGCGGACGCGCCGCTATGCCTGCGTCGTCGCGCTCGGCTGTCGTGATCCGCGGCGACACGCCGCACTTCGAGTACGTCGCCGCGGAGGCGGCGAGCGGCATCCAGCTCGCCGGGTCTCGAGACCGGCATCCCGGTCTCCTTCGGCGTCCTCACCTGCGACACGCGCGAGCAGGCCGAGGCGCGGGCGGGCGGCGCGCACGGGAACAAGGGCGCCGAGGCGGCCCGCTCGGCGCTCGAGATGGCCGACGTCCTCGGCGCGGCTGCGCTCCGACGCCGTCACGGCAGACCGGCGCTAGGCACCGAGCGTAGCCTGCTACACTCGCCGGCCATGTCGAAGGTCTGCGCCATCTGCGGGAAAGCCCCGTCGTTCGGGAACAACCGCAGCCACTCGATGGTGGCGACGAAGCGCCGCTTCAATCCGAACCTCCAGCGCGTGCGCATCCTCGTGAACGGCGTCGCGCGCCGGAGCTACGTGTGCACGCGGTGCCTGAAGAGCCGGCAAGGTTCAGAAGGCGCTCTAGCGCCGCCCGCGCGCTCGTCGGCGCCGCGCTTGCGGCGCTCGAGGCGAGCCGCGAGCGGATCGACGACCTGAACGTCTATCCCGGTCCCGGACGGGGACACGGGCACGAACATGACGCTGACGGTGCGCGCGGTCCGCGACGCGCTCGGCGGGCTCGACGGCCGCCGACCCGCGCAGGACGTCGCCGCGCGAGGTCTCCCGCGCCTGCCTCATGGGCGCGCGCGGGAACTCGGGCGTCATCCTCTCCCAGCTCGTGCGCGGCGCCGACCGAGGCGCTCGCCGATGTGCAGCCGATCGACGCCGCACGCTTGCGCGCGCGCTTCGCGCGGCCGCGCGACGCGGGCTACGCGGCCGTTCGCGAGCCGCAGGAGGGGACGATCCTCACGGTCGCGCGCGAGCTGGCCGAGCGGCGCCGAGGCGCTCGCGCCGAGAACCCGCCGCTCGGCGACGCGCTGGCCGGCTCGTCGAGCACGGCGAGGAGGCCCTCGCGCGAGACGCCGGAGCAGCTCGCCGATGCTCCGCGAGGCGGGCGTCGTGGACGCCGGCGGCGCGGGGCTCCTCGAGCTCGTGCGCGGCATCGCGGCCCACGTTCGCGGCGAGCCGCTGCCGGAGCCGCCGGCGATACGCGCCGCGGTGCTCCGGCCGAGGCGCGTCCACCAGGAGCTGTCGCGCTTCCGCTACTGCACGAGCTTCTTCGTGGAGGGCGACGAGGCCGATCCCGACGCGCTCGAGCGCGAGCTCGGAAGCTTCGGCGACTCGCTCCTCGTCGTCGGCTCGCGCGGGGCGGTGAAGATCCACGTCCACACCGACGAGCCCGGCCGCGCGCTCGCGCTCGCCACGGCGGTCGGCGTCGTCGAGGACGTGGACATGAAGAACATGCACGCGCAGACGCCGCAGCGCGAGCAGCGGCTCGCCGGCGACGCCGAGCCGCCGCGGACCGCCGTGGTCGCGGTCTGCGCCGGGGAGGGGAACGCGACGTCTCTTCCGCGAGCCTCGGCGCGACGCGGCTGGTCGAGGGCGGCCAGACGATGAACCCGCCCACGGCGGAGCTCGCCGGCGGCGCTCGAGAGCGTGCCGCGGACGAGGTGATCGTGCTCTCCCGAACAACAAGAACGTCGTCGCTCGCGGCCGAGCAGGCGGCGGCGTCCGTGGCGAAGCCGGCCCGGCGTCGTCGTCCCGACCGAGACGATGCAGGCCGGGTCTCGCCGCGCTCGTCGCCTTCGACCCGGCGCGCCCGGCCGAGGAGAACGCGCGGACGATGGACGAGGCCGCGGCCGCGTCCGCTCGGGCGCGGTCACCCGCGCCTCCCGCTCGACCGACGCTGGACGGCGCTCGCGGTCGAGGAGGGCGAGTTCCTCGGGCTCGTCGACGGCGAGCCGGTCGCGGCGGGAGCCGATGCTCGACCCGGTCGCCCGACGAGGTCGCTCGCGCGCCTGCTCGACGGCGCCGCCGACGTGCTCACGATCCTCCTCGGCGCGGACGGCGACCGGGTCGACGCCCTTCGCGCGGAGCATCGAGAGCCGCACACCCCGAGCTCGAGCTCGAGGTCCACGACGGCGGCCAGCCGCACTATCCGCTTCTGTTCGGCGCCGAGTAGCGCCAGGGCTTTCCGCCGAGGGAGATTTTGCCGATACTCGCGACTTGGATGACCGATCGCCGATCGACGTCCTGCTCGTGGAGGACAACGACGTTTTCCGCGAGGCGCTCGAGCTGATGCTCGGCGTCACGCCCGACATCCGCGTCGTCGGCGCCGTCGGCGACGGGACGCCGCCGGTCGCCGCCTGCGAGGAGCTGCGGCCCGACGTCGTCCTCATGGACTACCGCCTGCCCGGGCTCGACGGCGTCGAGGCTACCGCCGCGATCCGGCCATCTTCCGGCGCGGCCGTCGTCGTCCTGACGGCGACGGCCGAGCAGCACGAGCTCGACGCGCTCCTCGAAGCCGGCGCGGTCGCGTGCCTCACGAAGGACACGGAGCTCGACGAGATCGTCGGCGCGATCCGCGAGCGCAGCGCCGCGCGGTGCGCCTGCTCGTCTGAATCCACCGCAGTCGTCCTCGACTCGACCGCCGACCTGCCGGATCCGGCGGCGCGACATCCGAACTGGCGCCTCGTCCCGCTCTACGTCCGCTTCGGCGACGAGACCTTTCGCGACCACGTCGACCTCTCGGCGGCCGACTTCTACCCGCGGCTGCGCGAGTCGCAGGTCCAGCCGAAGACGTCGCAGCCGACCCCGGCCGACTTCGAGCGCGTGTTCGCCGAGCTCGAGGGCTTCGAGCGGATCCTCTGCATCGCTCATCTCCGGCAGGCTCTCCGGCACGCGTCGAGAGCGCGCGCCTCGCCGCCGAGGCGGCGGGCGGCGACCGGGTTACCGTGATCGACTCGCGAGAGCGTCTCCGGCGGCACGGTCATCCTGGCCGACGCGATCCAGCGGCGGCTCGACCGCGGGAACGACGCGACGAGGAGATCGCAGGCGCTCGTCGAGCGGTTCCAGCCGCGAGTGCGACGCTCCTCTTCACGGTCGACACGCTCGACTACCTCGTCCGCGGCGGACGCGTCGGCAAGGCGGCGGGCCTCGCCGGCGAGCTCTCTGAACGTGAAGCCGATCCTCTCGATCCGCGAGGGCGAGGTCGAGCCCGTGAAGCGCGTGCGGGGACGCGCCAAGGCGCTCGCGGCCTTCGAGCAGCTCTTCGTCGAGGGAACCGAGGACGGGCCGGCGCTGCGCGTCGGCGCCGCGCACGCCGACGCACAGCAGGAACTGGACGAGCTAGTGGCGCGGATCCGGCGCGCGCGTCCTCAGGCTTCGCTCGACTTGACGCGTGCTCGGCCCGGTGATCGGGACGCACGGTGGGCCCGGGACGCTCGGTCTATTCTGGTTCCGCGACGACGTGTAGATGAGCTTCGCCCGACGGGGCGGTCTCAGGATTCATGACACGACTTCTGTTCGACATCAGCATGTCACTCGACGGCTACGTCGCCGGACCGAACGCGAGCCTCGAGCAGCCCCTCGGCGAGGGCGGCGAACGGCTGCACGAGTGGGTCTTGGGCCTGGCGAGCTGGCGTGAGGCGCACGGCCGGGAGGGCGGCGCGACGAACCGCGACTCCGAGATTCTCGAGGAGTCGATCAAGACCACCGGCGCGGTCATCATGGGCCGCGGCATGTTCGGCGGCGGAGAGGGCCCCTGGGGCGACGACCCGTGGCAGGGCTGGTGGGGCGACGACCCGCCGTTCCGAAACCCGGTGTTCGTCCTCACGCATCACGCGCGAAAGCCGCTGGTGAAAGCGGACACGACGTTCACGTTCGTGACCGAGGGGATCGAAGCGGCACTCGACCAGGCGCGGGCAGCGGCCGGCGAGAAGGACGTCGCGATCGCCGGCGGAGCAGACGTCGCGCAGCAGTACCTCGCTGCCGGCCTCCTCGACGAGATGGAGCTTCACGTCGTCCCGCTCCTCCTGGGCGGCGGCGTGCGGCTGTTCGAGGGTCTCGGGCCCGACCGGGTCGAGCTCGAAGTCGCGAGGGTGATCGAGTCCCCTGCGGTCACGCACCTGCGCTACCGGGTCGTGAGGTAGCCCGGACGCTCCGAGCTTGCGCAGGCGAGCCCCAGAGGGCTGCTAGCCCGTTAGCCCGACTCCCGCAGCCCTCGCCGCGCAGACCCGGACCCTCGTCCTGAGCTGAACCGGAGGGCTGCCCGTTCCCCGGTGAAACGCCACGTCGAGGCGCAGGCGGTGCCTTCCAGGCCGGAGCCTGAGTGGAATGACCACGCTGCGCTGCAGCGTGTGCGGGTGCCCTCCCGCGCACGCGTCGGCCGTCCACGGAGACCCGAACGCGGGCGACCCGAGCGACTCGGAGGTTCACGCGCAGCGCCCGCGCGCGAACGCATCCCGCACTCCCCGCAGGAACCCTGGCACCGGCGGTTCCGCCGTTGCCCGAGTCGGGCGGCTCGGGCCCCGGCGGGATCACGGGCCTCGGTGGGTCGGGCGGCTGGGGGCCGGGCGGATCAGGCGGCTGCGGCTCGGGTGGCGGGCAGAGGAGGCTCGTGACGATGCTGCTGCTGTCTCCGACGGGACCCGGCGTCGCGATGACGCTCGCCGTGTTGGGCACGTTTGCCGGCGCGCATTCCTCGCGTGCCACCGTCTCCCTCGAGCACGAGTACGTCCAGGTATCGCCGGGGTCGAGCGTCCCGGGCGAATCGTCCGGTCCCGAGCCGTCCGTCTTCCCGACCAGCGTGGGCGGGTCGTCGCAGCCGGGGTCGGTGACCCGAACGGCTGCCTCCGGGAACGGGATGTCGCCGGGGTTGGTGACGAAGAGCGTGTAGCTCAGCGTGTCCCCGGGCGTCGCGGTCGCGGGCCCCGTCTTGTCGATCGCGATCGCGGGCGCGCCGAGGCGCACGTTCCGGAACGTACAGGTCGCGCTCTCACCAGACGCCAGCTGCAGGCTCGCGTACACGCCGCCCGCACGGGCCTCCGTCCGGCGCGTCCCGAGCTTGCATTCGACCGAGGAGCTGTAGTCGGCCGGGTTCGTCCCGGTCACTGCTACCTCGGACAGCGTGTACTCCCCCGGCCTCACGCTTTCCGAGCGGCTTGCGCCGTCACCTGCGGCCGCCACTGCGACGGTGCCGTTCACCAGCAGGTCGAACCGGCCGGGGTCGCCGGCCGGCTCGAGCTCCTTCTCGATCGTCAGGCGGGCCGGAGCGTAGTTCCCGAAGTCCCGGCCGGACGCGACCGTCGTGGTCGCGGTCGCGATCGGTCCCCATGCGCAACCGAAGAGCCCTCCGGGGGCGGACCCGGTCCCGCCGGGGGTGCTCGCGTTCGGATAGCTGCAGACCACGCCGGCACCAGTCGCACGTCGGCGCCCGGAGACCGTCGCGAGCGTCTCGCGCAGCATGTACGTGCCGTCCGGCGGGCGGATGTCGTTGATGACGTACTGGCCCTCAGTGTCGGTGATCCCGAACGGCTCGACGGCGTCGCGCGTTCCGTCGTCGTCGTAGTCGGCCCAGATGAGCCACCGCGGAAGCCCGGGCTCGTTCGAGTCACGCACACCGTCTGCGTCGAGATCGTGGAACTTCGTGCCCGAGGCCGCACACGAGCGGACGGCGAGGCGGTGAGGCGCGACGTAGTCCTGCATATTCGAGGACTCCGACGTCGACGAGCGCGAATGCATCCAGATCGACGCGAACGAGAAGCATTCGTCGGAGACCGCGTCCTGGAGGATCCGGCTCAGGTTGAGCGCCGCCTCGCCGAACCGCTCGCTCGGCACCGAGCCCTGGTAGAAGCCGGGCAGCCAGTTGGTGATCGCACCCGCGTTGACGGCGCCCTGCACATCCTCGTTCGGAGTCAAACCGGTGAGGCCGGTGAGGCTGCCGCGGGTGGCGCAGCCGGTTGCGAGATCGGTCTGCGACGTGATCCACTGCTGGAGCACCACATCGACGTCGTTCCCGTGTGCCTCGTAGGAAACGAGGAGGTCACCCGTACGCCGGCACGGAATCGTCGCCTGCCCGTTGTTCCAGAGGCGCGGGTCGTGGTTCAGCTCGAACGTGATGAACGTCGTCCCCGCGCGCGTAAGGGAGGCAACCTCGCGCGCGAACCCGAGAGAGACGAATGTGTCCGCGCCAAGGTCGTCTACAGCCGTCCAGGCGTCGAGGATGTTGGCCTTGCCCGGGTTCACGCCGCCGGATTCGATCGCGAAGTCCCACAGGCCTGGCTCGTCCTCTCTGCTTCCTCCCTCGAAGGCCGTGTCCTGCGCGTTCGGGTCCGGGCTGTGTTGCACCCGGCCCGCAGACGTCAAGCTCTGCCAGTCCAGCCGGGGAGCCGCGTCGTCCTGGTTTCCGTCCGCCCCCTGGAACGCGCTCCCCGGGAGTGGGTCCTGCGACGGCGTGAGCGGAATCCCGAAAGCCGGTGAAGCCAGAAGCAACCCGGCCGGAAGCACCAGCAATCCGGTCAGCGTGCGCCGCAGTCGGGACACTTGCCCATCCACGCGACCGGACACTAACGCTCGACCCCCACCCGCACAAACCGTCGCCGCGCTCGGGGCGCACGCGCCCCTCGCCATCCGGCACGCTTCCTAGAGTGCGAGCGTCCTGGCCGCCACGGTGACGACCCGCCCGGTGCCGACCGGCTTTGCTGGCCTGGACCAAAGCGGCCCGGTCCCGCGCCCGTGGGAGGGAGAGGCGCCGGTCGAGACGCTGCGCGGAGTCGGGCCCGCGGTCGCGAAGCGGCTCGCCGCGCTCGGGATCCGGACCCTGCGCGACCTCGTCGAGCACGTGCCGCGGAGCTACCTCGACTGGTCGGAGGCGACCGGGTTCTCGGCCCTCCGAACCGGCGAGGAGGCGACAGTTGCCTGCACGGTCGAGCGCGCCCGGGTGCGCCCGACGCGCCGCCGCAACCTGAAGCTCGTCGAGGCTGCCGTGGTCGACGCACAGGGCGGCCGGGCGACCGCCCTCTGGTTCAACCAGGCCTGGCTCGCCGACCGCCTCGTCCCGGGCACGCGGCTCCTCCTGCACGGGGAGCTCGCACCCGGCGCCACCTTCCGGGTCGCGCGCCACGAGTTCGACGGCGAGGGCGCCGGCCTCCACACGGTCGGGCTCGTGCCGCTCTACCCCGCGAGCGAGGCGCTCTCGACGACCAAGCTCCGCGAGCTCACCGAGCAGGTGCTGCCGCTTGCCCGGCAGCTCGCCGACGCAATTCCCGCCCACATACGCACCGAGGAGGGATTGGCGCTCCGCGCCGACGCTCTCGCGGCGCTCCACCGGCCCGTTCGGCTTGATCGCGTCGAGGCGGCGCGGGCGCGCCTCGCGTTCGAGGAGCTGCTCGTCCTCCTCCTCGGGCTCGCCCGCCGGCGGCGCGCCGCGGACGACAGCGGGCGCGCGCCCGCACTCGGGGAGCCGGGCACGCTCGTTGCCCGCTACCGGGAGTCGCTCCCGTTCCGGCTCACGCCGGAGCAGGAGGGCGCGGTCGCCGAGATCGACGCCGACCTCGCCGGGGAGCGCCCGATGCAGCGGCTGCTGCAGGGAGACGTCGGCTCGGGCAAGACGGTCGTCGCCCTCTACGCGCTCCTTCGCGCGGTCGAGGCGGGCCACCAGGGCGCGCTCATGGCGCCGACGGAGACGCTCGCGGAGCAGCACTTCGTCACGGTCGACGCGCTCGTGGCGCCGCTCGGTATCAGTGCCGCGCTCCTCACGAGCTCGCTCGCGCCGAGGGCCCACGCAGACGCGCGCGCCCGGGCCGCGACCGGCGAGGCGGAGCTTGTCGTCGGCACGCACGCACTCATCCAGGAGCAGGTCGCCTTCCGATCCCTCGCGGTCGCGGTCGTGGACGAGCAGCACCGCTTCGGCGTCGAGCAGCGACGCGCGCTCGTGGGCGAGGGCGAGCGCCGGCCGCACGTCCTCCACATGACGGCGACGCCGATCCCGCGCACGCTCGCGCAGACGGTGTACGGCGACCTCGACGTGACCGAGATCGCCCGCCCTCCGCGCGACCGCAAGCCGATCGTCACGGCCTGGGTCACGCACGAGCGGAGCGCGGAGGCATACACCCGCCTCTGTCGCCACCTGCGCGAGGGTCGTCAGGCGTACGTCGTTTGCCCGCTCGTCTCGGAGTCGGAGACGACGGAGGCCAGGGCGGCCGAGGCCGAGGCGGCGCGGCTCCAGCGCGCAGAGCTCCGCGAGTTCCGGGTCGGCTGCCTGCACGGACGCCTGGGCGCCGTCGAGCGCCGGGCGATCATGGAGGCCTTCACGCGGAGGGAGCTCGACGTCCTCGTCGCGACCACGGTCATCGAGGTCGGTGTGGACGTCCCGAACGCGACGATCATGATCGTGCAGGAGGCCGATCGCTTCGGGCTCGCGCAGCTCCATCAGCTCAGGGGCCGGGTCGGACGCGGAGCCGAGCAGTCGTACTGCCTCCTCGTTTCCCGCCCGCGTGAGGATCTGACCGACACCGCCCGGCGCCGGCTCGAGGCCCTGGTGGAGACGACCGACGGCTTCAAGCTCGCCGAGGTCGATCTCGAGCTTCGCGGCGAGGGGGAGTTGCTCGGAACGCGTCAGTCGGGGCTTCCCGACCTCCGCTTCGCGAGCCTCACCCGCGACCGCGAGCTCATCGCGCGGGCGAAACGCTGGGCGGGCGCGTTGCTGGATGCGGACCCGGCGCTCCTCGGCCCGTTGGACGACGAGATCGAGCGGATGCTCGGCGATGCGGATCGTCGCGGGCTCGCGTAAGGGCGCGCGGCTCATCGCCCCGAAGGGCCTGGACACGCGGCCCACGGCCGATCGCGCGCGCGAGGCCGTTTTCAATCTCGTGGGCCCTGTGGACGGCGCACGCGTCCTCGATCTCTTCGCGGGATCGGGCGCGATGGGGCTCGAGGCGCTGTCGCGTGGGGCCGCGTCGGCGACGTTCGTCGAGCGGGACCGGCGGGCGGCCGAGACGATCGAACGGAACCTCGACAAGCTCGACCTCGGCGGTGCGACGGTGCTCCGGGAGGACGCGGTGCGCGTCCTCGCCGCGGACGCGGCCGCCGGCAGGCGCTACGATCTCGTGCTGGTCGACCCGCCGTACCGCATGCTTGCAGGGCTTTTGCCGACGCTCGCGCGATATCTGCCGCCAGTCCTCGCCCCCGACGGCCTCGTCGTCGTCGAGTCCGACGCCCGCGACGAGCCCGAGCTGCCGCTGCCCCTCCGGACGAGCCGCCGCTACGGCTCCGTGCGGGTGACCCTCTTCGACGCCCCCGCCGCATGAGCGACTCGCCCATGACAGCGATCTGTCCCGGCGCGTACGACCCGGTCACGAACGGCCACCTCGACGTGATCACGCGCGCCGCCGGAATCTTCGAGCGGGTCGTCGTCGGCGTCGTCCGCGAGCCGCGGCACAAGGAGCCCCTCTTCTCGGTCGAGGAGCGCGTCACGTTCCTCGAGGACGCGCTCGCCGAGTACCCGAACGTCGAGGTGGACGTCTTCTCCGAGCTCGTCGTCGAGTTCGCGCGGCGGTGGGGCGCGAAGACGCTCGTAAAGGGCCTCCGCGCCATCTCCGACTTCGAGTGGGAGTTCCAGATGAACCACCTGAACCGGAAGCTCGCGCCGGAGGTCGAGACGCTGTACCTCATGGCGAGCCCGCTCTACTCCTTCCTCTCGTCGAGCGGGGTCAAGGAGATCGCGTCCTTCGGCGCGAGCGTCGAGAATCTCGTCCCGGCCCCGGTGGCACGCCGGTTCGCGGAGATGTACCCGCTGCCGCGCGGCGGCGCGCCCGTCAGCCCTCGAGAGTAGACTTCTGCGCCCATGGACGTTCTCGTGCTCATCGACAAGCTCGACGACCTCGTGCACAACGCGAAGGCCGTCCCTCTGACCGACCAGGTCCGCATCGACCGCGAGGAGATCTACGACATCCTCGACCAGATGCGCGCGACCATCCCGGAGGAGATCAAGCAGGCCCGCTGGATCGTCAAGGAGCGGCAGGAGATGCTGGCCGAGGCCAAGCGCGAGAGCGACCGCATCCTCGGCGAGGCGCGCGAGCAGGCCGTTCGCGAGGCGTCGCAGACCGAGATCGTGAAGCTCGCCGAGCGGCAGGCGCAGGACATCGTCGAGGACGCCCGCCGTCAGGCCCGCGAGACGCGGCTCGAGATGGAGGACTGGGCGGACTCGATCCTCTCCACGCTCGAGGTCAACCTGGACAAGTTCCTCGGCGCGGTGCGCCGCGGGCGCGAGCGGCTCCACGAGCGCTCGCAGGAGTCGGTGATGGCAGGCGTCACCGACGAGACCGTCACCTAGCGGCCGTTTCGTCCCGCCCGGCCGCGAGCGTCGCGAACCCCCCGGCGGGCCGCCGCCGTTTTCGCGTAGGCCCCTCTCGGGGGGCGCGAGCGCCCCAGCACGAACGCTATCGAGCGAGGGCGCGCGTGTCTGTGACGGAACTGTGCCGAAACGCGCGCGACACAACGCCCCGAGCGGGTGGGTCGGCGGGACGAGCGTGCGTGAGCCCGTTCGCTACTCTCGATCCCGTGACGACTCTCGACCTGAGAACGCTCCGGATCCGTTCCGGCGAGCAGTGGCGCGACACGCGCGAGATCGAGCTGGACCCGTTCGACCTCGGAGGCCGGCGCTACTCGCCCGTGCCCGACCGCCCGGAGGGCGAGATCGCGATCACGCGCACGAGCTCCGGCCAGCTCTTCGAGCTCGACGTGGACGTGAAGCTCGTCGGCCCCTGCGTCCGCTGCCTGACCGACACGGAGCTCGATGTCCACGTCGACGGCCGCGAGTACCAGGCGACCAACCCGGGGGAGTCGGACGAGCTGCGGACGCCGTACCTCGACGACGACCGCCTCGACCTCTCCGCGTGGACGCGCGACGCGGTCGCGCTCGAGCTGCCGGAGAAGATCCTCTGCCGGGAGGACTGCGCCGGCCTCTGCCCGGTCTGTGGCCGCGACCTGAACCGCGAGCCGCACGAGCACGTGGAGACGGAGAGCGACCCGCGCTGGGCGGCCCTCGCCGAGCTCCGCGACCGGCTCTAGGAAACCGCGCCTGGTACAGTCGGGCGCGGCGCCTCGGCGCCGCTTTATGCGTCCCTAGCTGACTCCACGCTCCCGGCGTCACGGCGCCTCATCTTCCGGAAGGAGTCAGTCGCATGGCCGCAATCGCGCTCGAACGCGTCACCGTCTCGCGAGGATCGCTGCATCGTCCTCAACGAGGTGTCGCTCGCCGTCGCACCCGGCGACCGCATCGGCGTAGTCGGACCGAACGGCAGCGGCAAGACGACGCTGCTTCACCTGCTCGCCGGACGAGACCAGCCCGAAAGGGGGCGCGTGCATCGTGCGCAACCCTCGCTCGAGGTCGCGCTCTTCCCGCAGGAGCTCGACGTCCCGCCGGGCGAGACCGTGCGCGGATTCCTCGCCCGCCGGACCGGCGTGGCCGAGGCGGAGAGGACGCTCGACACCCTCGTCGATGGGTTGGCGGACGACCCCTCGCTCGCGGCCGCGCACGAGGAGGCGCTCCGCCGCTTCGTCGCCCTGGGAGGGATGGAGCTGCCCTCGCGCTCCGCAGGCGCCCTTGCGGAGGTCGGCCTGGAGCCGTCCGCCCTCGACCGGCCGCTCGCCGCGCTCTCCGGCGGAGAGCGCGCCCGCGCGGGGCTTGCGGCGCTTCTCCTCGCACGATTCGACGTCGTCCTCCTCGACGAGCCGACGAACGACCTCGACTTCGACGGTCTTGCGCGGCTCGAGCGGTTTCTCGACGAGATGCCCGCCGGCGCGGTCGTCGTCTCGCACGACCGGGCGTTCCTCGACCGCGTCGTCACGCGCATCCTCGAGCTCGAGGAGGGGACCCGGCGCGCGACCGAGTACCAGGGCGGGTGGCGCGAGTACGAAGCCGAGCGCGAGCGGCGCCGGGCCGCGGCTGGCAACAGGTACGGCCGCTACGCGGGCGAGCGTGCGCGGCTCGTCGAGCGCCTCGGCCACCGGCGCTCCGAGGCTCGCGCGGGCGGACGGCAGGCGAACCGCCGCGCAACGAAGGCGCTGACCTCGAAGGTCCGCGCCGTCGAGCGGCGTCTCGATCGCCTGGAGCCGGTCGAGAAGCCGTGGGCGCCGTGGGAGCTCCACCTCGAGCTCGGCCCGAACCTTCCCGCGGGAGACGTCGTCGTCCGCCTCGACGCCGCCGTGGTCAGGCGCGGCAGCTTCACGCTCGGTCCCCTCGATCTCGAAGTGCGGCGCGGCGGGCGGCTCGCCGTGTCCGGGCGGAACGGAAGCGGAAAGACGACCCTGCTCGAGGCGCTCCTCGGTCGCGCGCCGCTCGCCTCCGGGCGCCGCGTCGTCGGGCCGAGCACGGTCTTCGCCGAGCTCGACCAGGACCGTACGACCTTCGCGCCCGGCGAGCCGCTGCTCCCTGCCTTCGTACGCGCGAGCGGCCTCGGCGAGGAGGCGGCGCGAACGCTGCTCGCCAAGCTGGGTCTCGGCGCGGAGGACGTGTCCCGGGCCGCGGGGTCGCTCTCCCCGGGGGAGCGGTCGCGGGCGGTGCTCGCCGTGCTAGCCGCCGGCGAGGCCAACTGCCTCGTCCTCGACGAGCCGACGAACCACCTCGATCTCCCGGCGATCGAGGAGCTCGAGCGCGCGCTCGCCGCCTACGAGGGGACGCTCGTCCTCGTCACCCACGACCGGCGCTTTCTCGAGCGGGTGGAGCCGACCCGGACGATCCGACTGCCCGGAACCCGCTGCTAGACTGGGCCGCCGGTCATGGCAGTCCCCAAGCGAAAGACCTCGAAGGCCCGTCGCGACAAGCGGCGCGCGACGCACAAGCTCGCCGCGCCGGTCGTCGTCGAGTGCCCGCAGTGCCACCAGCCCAAGCGGCCCCATCGCGTCTGCCCGACCTGCGGGACCTACCGCGGCCGCGAGGTCGAGCCGCTCCAGACCAGAGCCCCGTAGCCGGATGAGCCTGCCGGTTCGCGTCGCCGTGGACGCGATGGGCGGCGACCGCGCGCCCGAGGAGGTCGTGGCCGGCGCGCTCGAGGCTCGCTCGCCCGAGGTCGAGCCGGTCCTCTTCGGCCCGCAGGAGGTCGTGGAGCCGCTCGCCGGCGGCCTCGAGCTCGTGCACGCCCCCGACGTCGTCGCCATGGACGAGAAGCCCGCCGACGCCGCGCGGACGAAGCGCGCGAGCTCGCTCTTCGGCGTCGCCCGCGCGGTCGCGGAGGGAACGGCCGACGTCGCGCTCTCGGCAGGGAACACGGGCGCGCTCCTCGCGGCCGGCCTCGTCGAGATCGGCCGGCTCCCGGGCGTGCACCGCCCGGCGATCGCCATCCCGCTCCCGGCGCCCGCCGGCCCGTGCGTCCTGATCGACGGCGGCGCGAACGCGGACGCACGCCCCGAGCACCTCCTCCAGTTCGCCCACATGGGCGCGCTCTTCTCGGCCGAGGTGCTCGGCGTCCCCGAGCCAAGAGTCGCTCTCCTGTCGATCGGCGAAGAGCCGGAGAAGGGAAACCGCCTCGTCCGCGAGGCGCACGAGCTCCTCGAGGGAACCTCGCTCCACTACACGGGGAACGTCGAGGGACGTGATCTCCTCACGGGCGGCGCCGACGTCGTCGTCTGCGACGGCTTCACCGGGAACGTGGCGCTCAAGGCGATGGAAGGGGCCCTGCGCACCCTCTTCGACAGCCTGCGCTCCGAGCTCACGTCCACCCGGCGCGGGAAGCTGGGCGGTCTCCTCATCCGCCCCGCCGCGCGGTCGATCCGCGAACGACTGAACCCGGACACGTACGGCGGCGCGTACCTGCTCGGTCTGCGCGGGCTCGTCGTCATCGCCCACGGGAACTCGTCTCGGACGGCGATCGCGAACGCGATCCGGCTCGGCGCGCGGGGGGTCGGGGCGGGTATCGTCGAACGCCTTGCCGGACGGCTCGGGAAGGCGCAGGAACGCAGCGAGCGCCCCGAGGGGGACGTGTTACCATCCGGCGTCCGTTCGGCCCGAGAGGAGACGTAAGGAGCGCCATGGCAGCTTCCCGTGAGGAGATCTACGAGCAGGTGAAGAACGTCCTGACCGAGCAGCTCGGGATCGAGGAGAGCGAGATCGCCGAGGAGGCCTCCTTCCAGGAAGATCTCGATGCCGACTCGCTGGATCTCGTCGAGCTGATCATGGAGCTCGAGGACCAGTTCGGGGTCAAGATCTCCGACGAGGACGCACAGGGCATCCAGACCGTCGGGCAGGCCGTCGACTACATCTCGAAGCATCAGTAGCCGCGCCGCCGACCGGGGCGCACACACAGACCTCCTCGAGCTGATCGAGGCGCTGCCCGAGGAGCGGCTGCGCCACGTCCTCACTCATACCTCGTGGGCGGCGAGCCGGGGAGACTCGTACGAGCGGCTCGAGTTCCTCGGCGACTCGGTGCTCGGTCTCGCGATCGCCCGCGAGCTCTACGAGCGCTTTCCCGACTACCCCGAGGGGCAGCTCGCCAAGGTCCGGGCGCACGTCGTGTCCCGCCAGAGCTGCGCGGTCGTGGGCCGGCGGCTCGACCTCGGCGCGAAGCTGATCGAGCGTGGGAGCGAGTCGATCCCGCAGGACGAGCTCGAGCGGCTCGCCGTCAACCGCAACGTCCTCGCGGCGCTCGTCGAGGCGGCGCTCGGCGCGCTCTACCTCGATCACGGCTTCGAGGCGATCCGGCCCGCGGTGCTCGCGGCGTTCGCCGACCGGATCGACTACGCGCTCACGACGTACGTCGACTACAAGACGGAGCTCCAGGAGGAGCTCGCGCGCCGCAACCTGAGCGTCTCGTACTCGGTCCTCGAGGTCGAGGGGCCGCCGCACGACCGGCGCTTCACCTGCGCCGCCGTGATCGGCGGCGAGCAGGCCGGCGTGGGCCGCGGCGCGTCCAAGAAGGCGGCCGAGCAGAACGCCGCACGCGAGGCGCTCGCCTCGCTCGAGCCGTATTCCCAGTCAGAAGGAGTGACATGAGCCGTTTCCTCGTCCACATCGCAACGGGCCCGGAGAACCCGACGCGCGTGGCGCTCGGGCTCCTCGTCGCGCGCACCGCGGCCGCCGAGGGGCACGAGGTCAGCGTGTTCCTGGCCGGTGACGCGGTGCACCTCGCGCGGCCGGAGACCGCAGCCGCGACGCAGGGCGTCGGGACCGGCTCGGTCGGGGAGCATCTCGAGGCGCTTCGGGGCTCGGACGTCCCGATCTACCTCTCCGGGTTGTCGAGCAAGGCGCGCGGGATCGCCGAGGGGGGCGAGCTTTCCCCGCCGGAGAGGCTCGTCGAGCTCGCCGCCGCGGCGGAGACGATCCTCACGTACTAGGCGGCCCACGTCCGCCGGTCCCTTCAAGCTACTCCTCGCGTGCACCTGCGTTCGATCCGCCTGCGCGGCTTCAAGTCGTTTCCCGACCCGGTCGAGGTTCGCCTGGAGCCCGGCGTGGCCGTGGTCGTGGGGCCGAACGGGTCCGGGAAGTCGAACATCGCGGACGCCGTCGTCTGGGCCGCGGGCAGCCTGAGCCCTTCCGAGCTTCGGGCCGAGAAGCCCGAGGACGTGCTCTTCTCCGGCTCGGCCGGACGGCCCGCGGCCGACCACTGCTCCGTCGAGCTCGTCTTCGACAACCCGGGCGGGGACGGGGTGCTCCCGTACGCGGAGATCTCCGTCGCGCGCCGGCTCACGCGCGGCGGCGAGGGGCAGTACCTCGTGAACGGCGCGACCGTGCGGCGGCTCGATCTCGTCGAGCTGCTCGCCGACCTCGGCCTCGGCGGCGAGATGCACTCGGTGATCGGTCAGGGCCGCGTGGAGCAGGTGCTCTCGTCGAAGCCCGCCGAGCGCCGCGCGCTCGTGGAGGAAGCCGCGGGCCTCGGACGCTTCAAGCGCCGTCGGCACCGCGCCGAGCTGAAGCTCGCACGCGTCGGCACGCAGGTCGAACGGGCCCTCGACCTCGAGAGCGAGGTTCGCAAGCGCCTTCGTCCGCTCGCGCTGCAGGCGACGGCCGCCGAGCGCGCCGCGAAGCTCGGGGACGAGATCGCGCGGCTCCGCGGCCGGCTGGCGGCGGCCGACCTCGAACGCCTCGAGCGCGCCCTCGCGGAGGTGGGCGAGCGGCGCGTCACGGCGGAGTCCGAGCGCAGACGGCGCGACGAGCGGCTCGCAGGGATCCTCGACGCGCGGCGCGAGGCCGAGGAGGAGCTGGGCGAGGCTGCCGGGCGGCACGAGCAGGCGACGGCGTCGCTCTACCGCCTGCGGAGCGCCGTGGAGCGGCTGGATCTCCGCCGGGAGCGCGCGGTCGAGACGGCGCGCTCGCTCCGGGCGGATGCGGCCAGCCCACGGCTCCCGCTCCCGGAGGCGCCACCCTCCTACGAGCAGGTGGTGCGAGCCGCGCGCGGGTGGGAGGCCGAGCGGGTGGCCGACGCGCGCGAGGGCGCCGAGCTCGTCGAGCGGTCGCGCGCGGAGGAGCGCGACTCGGTGCTCGTCGCCGCCGGCGGCGAGACCTGGTTCTCGGCGGAGGCGGCGACGGAGCGGAGGACGTCGCGGCCGCGCGTCGTCCCGACCGCACAGCTCGCGAATGCCTCCGAGCGCGCCGCCGCGCTGCTCGAGCGTGCGGCCGACTCGGCACGGCGCTTCGAGCCGAAGCTCGCCGCGCGGGTCGACGCCGGCGGCAGCCGCTCGGGGGAGCTCGGCGCACGCCTCCGCGACCTGGGCGCGCAGGAGGCCGACCTCCGCCGCGCCGCGTCCGAGGCCGCGGAACGGCTGACGGGCGTCCAGATCGAGGCCGCGCGTCTCGAGCGGGAGCGCGAGGACGTCGTCGCGAGCCTCCCGGAGGGCCAGGAGGCCGAGGCGCTCGCAGACGAAGAGGCCGAGGAGCTCCGCGCTCAGGTCGCGCGGCTCGAGCGCCGCCGCGAGGCGCTCGGCCAGGTCAACCCGCTCGCGGCGGAGGAGCACGCCCGCGAGAAGGCGCGACTCGAGGAGCTCGTCGAGCAGCGCGAGGATCTCGAGCGCTCGCTCGCGGAGCTCGAGAAGCTGCGCGCCGAGCTGACCGAGACGGTCGAGCACCGCTTCGCGGAGACGTACGAGCGGGTCGAGCGCCACTTCGCGGAGGTCGTCGCAACCCTCTTCCCGGGCGGCAAGGGCCGGCTCGTCGCGAGCGAGGGGGACGAGGACGAGGAGGGCGGCGTCGAGATCGAGCTCCAGCCCGCGGGCAAGCGGGTCACGCGCCTCTCGCTCCTCTCGGGCGGCGAGAAGGCGCTCGGCGCGATCTCGTTCCTCTTCGCGCTCTTCCTCGCGAGGCCGTGCCCGTTCTACCTCCTGGACGAGGTCGAGGCCGCGCTCGACGACACGAACATCGGCCGCTTCGTCGAGCTGCTGCGCCGCTTCTCCGACCGCGCGCAGTTCGTGGTCGTCACCCACCAGAAGAGGACGATGGAGGCCGCGGATATCCTCTACGGCGTCACGATGGGCGCCGACGGGGTCTCGCAGGTGGTGTCGAAGCGGCTCGCGCCCGAGCGCGCCGCGGCGGCGTGACGCGGACCTGGGCCGACCTCCTCGGGGACACGGACGGCGCGGCTGCGGACGAGGCGGAGGAGTCCCGGCGCGGCTGGTTCGGGCGCCTGCGCGACTCGCTCGGCGCGAGCCGGCGCGCACTCACGAGCGAGCTTGCCTCGGCGTTCGATCCCGCGGACGACGAATCCTGGGAGCGGATCGAGGAGGCGCTGATCGCGGCCGACGTGGGCGTCCCGGCCACGGTCGAGATCGTGCGGCGACTGGAGGAGCGGCGGCCCGCGACCGAGGCCGACCTGCTCGCAGGCCTCGAGGAGATCGTCGCCGACCTCGCCTCCCCGCAGGCCGAAGCGCGGTTCGCGCTCGATGCCCGCCCGGCCGTAGTCCTCGTCGTCGGCGTGAACGGCACCGGCAAGACGACGACGATCGGGAAGCTCGCGAGCCGGCTCGACCAGTCCGGCCGCTCGGTCATCCTCGCGGCGGCGGACACGTTCCGCGCCGCGGCCGAGGAGCAGCTCGAGATCTGGGCCGGCCGCGCTCATGCAGACTTCGTCGGCTCCGAGCGCGGTGCCGACCCGGCCGCCGTCGCCTTCGACGCGATCGCAGCCGCCGAGGCGCGCGGCACGCGACGTGGTCATCGTCGACACGGCCGGCCGCCTGCACACGCAGGCGAACCTGATGGAGGAGCTGGCCAAGATCCGCCGGGTGATCGCCCAGCGCCTCGACGGCGCGCCGCACGAGACGCTCCTCGTCGTCGACGCGACGACCGGCCAGAACGGGCTCCAGCAGGCGCGGCTCTTCGGCGCCGCGGTGGACGTGTCGGGCGTCGCGCTGACGAAGCTCGACGGCACGGCCAAGGGCGGCATCGCGGTCGCGATCGCCCACGAGCTCGGGCTCCCCGTGAAGCTCATCGGGGTGGGGGAGACGCTCGAGGACCTCCAGCCCTTCGACGCGCGCGACTTCGCCCGGGCGCTGATCGGCGCGTAGGTTCACAATGGCCGGGTGGCGCACCTCAGGCTGATCGAGGAGGAGGAGGCGAGCGGGGCCCTCGCGCGCGAGTACGACGCGGCCCGGGAGCGTGCGGGCCGGGTGATGAACGTCCTCAAGGCGATGAGCTTCCGGCCCCACGTCCTGCGCAGCTTCCTCGGCCTGAACCGCGAGGTGAACTTCGAGCCGTGCGGCCTCGGCCGGGCCGACCGCGAGCTCCTCGCGGTCGTCGTCTCGGCCGAGAACCGCTGCCGCTACTCGACGCTCGCGCACCTGGATCTCCTCGAGGCCGAGGGCGCGCCCCGCGAGGTGCCCGATCCGGCCGCGCTCGATCCGGCGCGGCGCGCGCTCTGCGAGTACGCCGTCAAGCTGACGCGCGCTCCCGCCGACGTGGACGAGGCCGACGTCGAGATCCTGCGCGGGCACGGCTACGACGACGCGGCCATCCACGACGCGATCCAGGTCGTGGCCTTCTTCAACTACGTCAACCGCGTCGTGGACGCGGTCGGGATCGAGGACGAGCCGGAGTGGAGCGGCGCCCCGTCGCCGTGGGAGGAGGCGCGTGCCTGACGATCCCGTCTTCCTTGTCACCGGCGCCTCGAAGGGGATCGGCGCGGCGACCGCTCGGCACGCTGCCGAGGCCGGCTACCGGCTCGTGCTCTCGGCACGGAGCGAGGACGCGCTGGAAGCGCTGGCAGCCGAGCTGGGCGGCCCCGAGCGCGCAATCGCGGTCAGGGCCGACGTGACCGAGTGGCCCGACCAGGAGCGTCTGGCCGCCCGGGCGCTCGAAGCGTTCGGCCGGATCGACGTCGTCCTCGCGAACGCCGGCTTCGGCGCCGCACGCGGCTTCGAAGCCTCGACGCCGGAGCACTGGCGCTCGATGGTCCTGACGAACGTCCTCGGGGCGGCGCTCACGATCCGCGCGACGCTCCCCGCCCTCCGCGAGTCGAGGGGGCATCTCCTCCTCACCGGCTCGGTGGCCGGCCGGCGCGCCTTGCCCGGTTCGCTCTACTCGGCGACGAAGTGGGCCGTGACCGCCATGGGAGAGGCCGCGCGCCTGGAGCTCGACGGAACGGGCGTCCGGGTGACGCTCATCGAGCCGGGCTCGGTGGACACGGAGTTCTTCGACGAGCCGCCGCAGGGTGCGCTCGAGGCGGACGACGTCGCCCGGGCGGTCATGTTCGCCGTCTCGCAGCCGCCGCACGTCGACGTGAACGAGCTCCTCGTTCGCCCGACGGCCCAGCCGAACTAGAGGCCTGATGCGAAATGGGCGCACCGCCTATTCCACATCACGCCTCTAGTGCGTCCCGCCTTCCTGGCGGTCGTCCTCGTGCTCGTTGCGTCCGGCTGCGGAGGCGACGGAGCGCAAGGCGGCTTGGGGGGATGGGTGGACGACGTCTGCGAGGCCGGCCTCCGCTGGCAGGAGGACCTCTCCCGGCGCAGCGAGGACCTGCAGGATCAGATGGATACCGCGGACGACCCCGAGCAGGCGCGCGACCGACTCGCCACGTACTACGAGGGAGCGGAGGAACGGACGGAGAGCCTCCTCGACGACCTGCGCGAGGCGGGCGCGGCGCCGGTGGAGCGCGGCGCCGACATCGCCGACGACCTCGAAGACGGATACGCCCGGATCGGGGCGCTCTTCGGCGAGGGAGCGGAGGAGACGCGCGCGCTTCCCGTCGACGACGGCGACGCGTTCAGCCGCGCGGCTCGCGACGTCCAGACCTCCCTTGCACGCCGGGCGGCAGACGTGAACGACGCCTTCAGGAGGATCGACCAGTACGGCAACGAGGAGCTCGACCGCGCCTTCGCGCAGAACCCCGACTGCCGCGAGTTCGCCGGCCGCGCTGACGTCGTTAGCGTGCGCTCGACCGCGAAGGCGATGTTGACGGTCGTCCGGTACATGGTGATCCGGTCGCCCTCGACCTCGCAGCTCATGCTGACGACGTCGGCGCCCGTGATGCCGCGGATCGTCTTCGCCGCCTCGGCGACGGCGACCTGTGCGGCCTGGGCGAAGCTCTCCGGGGAGTTGCCGATGATGGTGACGACCTTGGCGACGTCGCTCATGTGATCCTCCTTCGACGAGTGGGCGAAAAGCGGGGGCTACACTAACCCGCCGCGACTCGGATTTCCCCGAGATCGCCGTCTCCAACCACCTCACCCTTGTTCGACACGCTCTCAGACAAGCTCCAGGCCACCCTCGGCGACCTGCGCGGCCGCGGCCGTCTCTCCGAGGAGGACGTCTCGCGCGCCGCCCGCGAGATCCGGCTCGCGCTGCTCGAGGCGGATGTCAACCTCGCCGTGGTCAAGCAGTTCGTCGCGTCCGTGAAGGAGCGCGCGCTCGACGCCGAGGTGACGAAGAGCCTGACTCCCGGCCAGCAGGTCGTGAAGATCGTCCACGAGGAGCTGACGGCGCTCATGGGCTCGGGCGGCTCGAAGCTCGCCTTCGCCGGGCGGCCGCCGACCGTGATCCTCCTCGCCGGCCTCCAGGGCTCGGGCAAGACGACCGCCTCCGCGAAGCTCGCGCTGCTTCTGCGCAAGGAGGGCAAGACCCCGGCACTCGTCGCCGCCGACCTCCAGCGCCCGGCCGCGATCGACCAGCTCGAGCAGCTCGGGAAGCAGATCCAGATTCCGGTCTACCTCGACCGCGGCACGAAGGATCCGGTCGCGGTCGCGCGGCACGGCCTCGAGCAGGCGCAGGCCCAGGGGCGCGACGTCGTGATCCTCGACACCGCAGGGCGGCTGCACATCGACGAGGAGCTGATGGCCGAGCTCGCCGCCGTCCGCAAGGAGACGAAGCCGACGAACGTCCTCCTCGTCCTCGACGCGATGACGGGGCAGGACGCGGTCGCGGTCGCCGAGGCGTTCTCCGACCGGATCGACTTCGACGGCGTCGTCCTCACGAAGCTCGACGGGGACGCGCGCGGAGGCGCGGCGCTCTCGGTGCGGGCGGTGACCGGGAAGCCGGTCAAGCTCGCCTCGACCGGGGAGAAGCTCGACCAGCTCGAGTGGTTCCACCCGGATCGCATGGCCTCGCGGATCCTCGGCATGGGCGACGTCATGACGCTGATCGAGCGGGCGGAGGCCGCCGCCGGGGAGGACGAGCAGGCGGAGATGGAGAAGCGCCTGCGCGCCGGCCAGTTCACGTTCGACGATTTCCTCCAGGCCCAGCGGATGATGAGGAAGATGGGCCCGTTTCAGAGCGTGATCGGGATGATCCCGGGCCTCGGGAAGCAGATGCGCGGGATGAACGTCGACGACCGCGAGCTCGCACGCGTCGAGGCGATCGTGCTCTCGATGACCGCGGAGGAGCGGCGTCGGCCGGAGCTCATCAACGGCTCACGCCGTGCGCGCATCGCCCGTGGGAGCGGCACGACGGTGCAGCAGGTGAACCAGCTGCTCCAGGCGCGCAAGCAGATGCAGAAGATGATGAAGCAGATGCAGAAGGGCAAGATGCCCAACCTGCAGTCGATCGTGGCCCAGCAACGAAGGTAGGAGGCACATGGCAACACGGATCAGGCTTGCCCGCGTGGGCTCGAAGAAGAACCCGATCTACCGGGTCGTCGTCGCCGACCAGCGCTCGCCGCGCGACGGCCGGTTCATCGAGATCGTCGGACGCTACAACCCGCAGACCGACCCGTCCACGATCGAGCTGGACGAGGAGAAGATCAACGAGTGGGTCTCGAAGGGCGCGCAGCCGAGCAACACGGTCAAGCGCCTCATGAAGGCGAAGGGCCTCTAGCGCCGCCCGATGGCCGACCCGGTTCGAGGAGCTCGTCGCGCCACGTCGCCCGCGGCCTCGTCTCGAAGCCGGACGAGGTCCGGGTCGATCCGCTCCGAGCGCGGCGGCGACGTCTCTTCGAGCTGCACGTCGCGGACGAGGACGTCGGCAAGGTGATCGGGAGAGGTGGGCGCACGTCGCGCTCGCTCCGCACGCTCGTGCGCGCGAGCGGCGCGAAGGCGGACGAGCGGCACTCCCTCGAGATCGCGGGGTGACGCCGGCCGAGGGCTGGGTGCAGGTCGGGCGCGTCGGCCGGCCGCACGGGCTCGCGGGCGCGTTCGTGGTCGAGGATGCGAGCGAGGCCGGCGAGCGATTCGCCGTCGGCGCGCGCGTCTACGTCGAGCGGGAGCCCGCGACTGTCGTCGAGTCCAAGCGTGCCGGGAAGCGGGTCGTCGTCAGGCTCGACCGTCGCGCGCCGCGCGGCGCAGAGCTCGAGCTCCCGGTCGACGAGCTGCCGCCGCTCGAGGACGACACGTACTACGCGTTCCAGCTCGTCGGCCTCACGGTGGAGGAGGAGGGAGGCCGGACGCTCGGCCGCGTGAACGAGGTCGAGCCGGGCGTCGCGAACGACGTCCTCCGCCTCGACACGGGCATCGCGCTGCCGGTCGTCGAGGACTGCGTCCGCGAGGTCGACCTCGCCGGCGGCCGCATCGCGGTCGCCCGCGGTTTCGCCGACAGCCGGGTTCGGTTCGGCGCAGGAGCCAGGCCGGACGGCTAACCTCCACGGTCGTGCAGATCGACGTCTTCACGACGATCCCTCACGCCTTTTCCTGGCTGACCGAGCACCGGCCGCTCGCGGCCGTCGTCGGCTCGGAGCTCGACCTGCGCCTCTGGAACTACCGCGACTTCACGCCGCTCACGCGGCGGGCAGGTCGACGACGAGCCGTACGGGGGCGGGGCGGGGATGCTCCTCCGCGTCGACGTCGTGCAGGCGGCGCTCGACGCCGTCTACGGCGACGAGGCCGGTGGGAGGCGGATCGTCGCGCTGACTCCGCAGGGGCGCCCGCTCGACCAGGCCCTCGTCGAGGAGCTCGCGCGTGAGGATGCCCTGACGCTCCTGTCAGCCCGTTCCGAGGGGTTCGACGACCGCGTGGCGCAGCACGTCGCGACCGATGCGATCTCGATCGGGCCGTACGTCCTCTCCGGCGGCGAGCTGCCGGCCATGGTCGTCCTCGACGCGGTCGCGCGGCGGCTGCCGGGCGCGATCCGGGCCGAGAGCGGGGCCGAGGAGAGCTTCTCCGACGCGCTCGAAGGCGGGCTCGAGTATCCGCACTACACCCGGCCGCCGGACTTCCGCGGCTGGCGCGTCCCCGACGTCCTCCTGTCCGGCAACCACGCGACCATCGACGCCTGGAGGCGCGAGCAGAGCCGGGTGAGGTCGGCTCTTTGAGAGGGCCGATCGACCGCCTGACGGAGCGCCTCCCGTCGCCCTGGCGCTCGGTCGTCGACTGGGTCCTCACGATCGCGATCGCGATCGCCGCCGTGCTCGCGATCAAGGCCTGGGTGGTGAACCCGTACCGGATTCCGTCCTCCTCGATGGAGCCGACGCTGCACTGCGCCGAGCCGGGGGACGGCTGCGAGGCGCGTTTCTCGGATCGCGTCCTCGCAAACCGTTTCATCTACCACTTCAAGGACCCGGATCGGGGCGACATCATCGTGTTCAAGGTCCCCGAGCGCGCGGTGGCCGCCTGCAGCCTCTCCGGCTCCGAGACGTTCGTGAAGCGCCTCATCGGTCTGCCGGGCGACCGGGTCCGGGGTGAGAACGGCACGATCTTCGTGAACGACGAGCCGCTCGACGAGTCGTACCTCGAGGGCGATCCCGACGACTCGTCGTTCCCCGAGCGGACGATCCGCGAGGACCACTACTTCATGATGGGTGACAACCGCGGCCAGTCGTGCGACAGCCGCGTCTGGGGCGCCGTCCCCCGGGACAACCTGATCGGCGAGGTGTTCGCGGTCTACTGGCCGCCACAGCGAATCGGCTTTCGCTAGCATGATCCGCCGCGCCGCACCGGGCGCCCTCCGACCATGCCCAACCCAATCGACCTGATCGAGCAGCGTCAGCTGCGTGACGGCATTCCCGCGTTCAAGGCGGGGGACATGGTGCGGGTCCACTTCCAGGTGATCGAGGGCCAGCGCCGTCGAGTCCAGGTCTTCGAAGGCATCGTCATCAAGCGCCAGGGCGCGGGCGCGCGCGAGACCTTCACCGTGCGCAAGACGTCCTTCGGCGTCGGCGTGGAGCGGACGTTCCCGGTGCACTCACCGAAGATCGAACAGATCGAGGTCGGAGCGATCGGCGACGTCAACCGCGCCAAGCTCTACTACCTCCGCTCGAAGGTCGGCAAGAAGGCTCGCGTCCGCGTCAAGCGGTAGCAACCGACGCGAAAATCCGCCCGACGCCTCTTGTCTCCCCCGGGGCCTTCGGCCTCGCGCCCTAAGGCGAGCGTAGCGCGAAAGAGCGCACCTGTGGCGCGCGGTTTCGTAGCGAAACTCGCACGGTGTCGGAAGTGTAGCGAGGACCGTGACGGATCCTGCTCCCTCGGGCGGGTGCCGCCGAGGCACGGCAGTATCGTGAGGGCCGTGAGGCGCAGCGGCCGGAAGCTCCTTGCTTCGATCGCCGGCTCGGCGTCCGCTACGTCGCCGGCGCGGACGAGGCGGGGCGCGGAAGCCTGGCCGGGCCGCTGGTCGTCGCGGGCGTCCTCTTCGACTACGAGCGGCTCCGGGACCATGCCGTCCGGCCGCTCGGGCTCCTGAACGACTCGAAGCAGGTGACACCCGAGCGACGCGAGAGGCTCTTCCACGCGGTCGTCGGCTGCGCATCGCGCGTCGTCGTCCGGGTCGTCCCGTGCGGGACGATCGACCGCGACGGTCTGCACCGCTCCAACCTGAGGGCGCTCCGGGAGGCGCTCGCCGCCCTCACCCCGCCCGCGGAGGCCTGCCTCGTCGACGGCTTCCGCCTCGGCCCGCTCGCGCCCGAGCACCGAGCAGTCGTCGACGGGGACGAGCGGAGCGCGGCAATCGCGGCCGCGTCCATCGTGGCCAAGGTCGTCCGTGACCGCGCGATGCGACGGATGGACGCGCTCTTCCCGGCCTATGGATTCTCCTCGCACGTCGGCTACATCACGCCCGGCCACTCGGCTGTCGTGCGCGCCCGCGGCCCCTGCGAGCAGCACCGGCGCTCGTTTCAGGCGCTCTGCTACGCGGATCTCGAGGAGCTCGAGGATGACCCGGCGGCCGAGCTCGTCTCTCAGGCTCGGGCCTGAGGCCGAGCGCCGCGTCCGTCGCCACTTCCTCCTCCGTGGGTACCGCGTGCTGGACGCGAACGCCTGGGCGGGCGGGAACGAGCTCGATCTCGTCGTCCGGCGAGGCCGCCGGCTCATCTTCTGCGAGGTGAAGGCGAAGGCCGGCGACAGCTACGGCGACCCCCTCGAGATGGTCGACGAGGAGAAGGCGCGCCGCGTGCGCCGCGCGGCGGAGGCCTGGCTCGCGGCGCGTCCGGAGCTCGGCGACCTCGACGTCGCGCTCGAGGCGGTCGCGGTCCGGGAGCGGCGGATCGAGCGCGTGTCGTTCGACTGAATCGGCACACATTCGGCACGGATGGCGTGTCTTCCGCGCGTTTCTTCCACCTACCGTCGAGATGTGCTTGCACGCGCCACCACCCATGCCCTGGTCGGCCTCGACGCGCGGACGATCGAGGTCGAGGCGCACCTGCAACGAGGCGTGCCGGCGTTCGCGATCGTCGGCCTGCCGGACAAGGCGTGCCAGGAGGCGAAGGAGCGCGTCCGCAGCGGCATCGCGAGCGCAGAGCTCGAGTGGCCGCGGCGCCGCATCACCGTCAACCTCGCCCCGGCCGATCTCCGGAAGGGAGGGTCGGGCTACGACCTGCCCATCGCCCTCGCCGTGCTCGCTGCTTCGCGTCAGGTCCCGTCCGACCGCGTCGCGGAGCACGCGGCGCTGGGGGAGCTCGCGCTGGACGGCCGCGTGCGTCCGGTCGCGGGCGCAATCGTCGCGGCCGAGGCCGCCCGCCGCGCGGGACTCACGCGGCTCCTCTGTGCGGCCGAGTCCGCCGCCGAAGCCGCGCTTGCCGGTGTCGAGCCCGTTCCCGTGCGCCATCTTGCGGAGGCCGCGGCGTACCTCCGCGGCACCCACGAGCCGGAGCCGGTTAGCGAGCTGCCCGCGCCCGTCTCGCTCCCGCAACCGGATCTCGTTGACGTGCGAGGGCAGGAGCGTGCCCGCCGGGCGCTCGAGATTGCGGCCGCCGGCCGGCACAACCTTCTCCTCGGCGGCCCGCCGGGAACGGGGAAGACCATGCTTGCCCGGCGGCTCCCCGGAATCCTTCCGCCGCTGACGCGGGAACAGGCGCTCGAGGTCACGCGGATCCACTCGGTCGCGGGCGTGCTCCCGCTCGGCCAGCCCCTCGTCGAGCACCCTCCGTTTCGCGCGCCTCACCACACGGCGTCGACGGCGGCGATCGTGGGCGGCGGTCCGGGGCCGCGGCCCGGCGAGGCGAGTCTCGCCCATCACGGCGTCCTGCTCCTCGACGAGCTGGGCGAATTCCCGCGCCCTTCGCTCGAGGCGCTTCGGCAGCCGCTCGAAGACGGGATGGTCGCCGTCGCGCGCATCGCCGGACGGGTTGCCTTCCCGGCGCGGTTCCTGCTCGTCGGGACGATGAATCTCTGCCCGTGCGGAGCCCGTGGCGACCCGGCGGTCGAATGCGCGTGTTCGGCCGCCCGGCTCGCCGCCTATCGCGAGAAGCTCTCCCGCGCGCTTCTCGACCGGTTCGATCTCGTGCTCACGGTGCCCCGCGCCCGCTCGCGGGAGCTCGTGACCGGGGAGGGAGAGCCTTCGAGCGCCGTCGGCGCCCGAGTCGTTGCCGCGGCCGGGCGGCTGGCAGGCGGTCCGGTGCCGGGGCTTCCCGAGGCCGCCGCGTCGCTCCTCGCCCGCGCGGTCGACTCCCTCGGGCTCTCGGCGCGTGGGCACGCGCGGGTGAAACGGGTCGCAGCGACGATCGCCGCCCTCGCCGGCTCGGAAGACATCCTGCCCGAGCACGTCGCAGAGGCGCTTTCCTACCGCTCGCCGACGGAGCTCTCGGTGGCGGCGTGACGTATCCAACGGTCGAGCATCGGGCCCGTGACTATCCGCCGCTGCTCGCCCAGCTCCACGATCCGCCCGAGCGCCTGTACCTGAGGGGTGGATCGCGCGAGCTCCTGGCGAGGCCGGCCGTCGCGGTCGTCGGCGCCAGGAGCTGCTCCGGGTACGGCGCCCAGGTCGCGAGGACGCTGGCGCGGGAGCTTGCGGCGGCGGGTCTCGTGATCGTGAGCGGGCTCGCCCGCGGAATCGACGCGGAGGCTCATCGCGGCGCTCTGGAGGCGGGCGGCGGGACCGTCGCCGTCCTGGGTTGCGGGATCGACCGCGACTACCCGGCCCGGCACGCCGAGCTCGCGCGCCGCGTCGTCGGGGCCGGGGCAGTCGTCTCCGAGTACGCGCCCGGAATCGAGCCCGCACCGTGGCGGTTCCCGGCCCGGAATCGCATCATCGCCGGCCTCGCGCTCGCCACGGTCGTGGTCGAAGCCCGGGAGCGGTCGGGCGCGCTCATCACCGCCGACTTCGCGCTCGAGCTCGGCCGCGAGGTGTTCGCAGTCCCGGGGGAGATCACCTCTGCACTCTCGGCCGGGACCAACCGGCTCATTCGCCAGGGCGCGGCGCCTCTCCTCGAGGCGGGGGACGTCCTCGCCGCGCTCGGCCTCGAGCCTGCCGCGCCTCCGAGCGTCGCGCAAGCAGTCTCGGAGGAGGCACGGAGCGTGCTCACACTTCTCGTCGACGCTCCGCTGAGCGCGGACGAGCTCGTCCGCGCCTCGGGCGCGGATCCGGCCGAGGTCGCGGCGGCCCTCATCGAGCTCGAGCTCGCCGGGCTGTTGGGCGAGGAGGACGGTGTCTACCGGGCCGTCGGGCTGTCCCTTGCGGCCTCGGCCGTCGAGGCAAGGGCGGCGCTCACATGAGGAGGGCCCCGCAGCCGCGAGGCCCTCCCGACTTCATCCTTGCCGCATCTCCCTAGCGCGGGGGCGTGCGCCGCGCGCCGATGCAGAAGGTCTTCTGGATCGTCTTGCCGGAGTCGTCCGTGAGCCCGTTCGTGAGCGACCGGCGCGACGTGAGCGTGATGGCGTACGAGCACGTCGGCCACCGCCGAGATGTTGTGGTGGTCCGTGCCCGAACCGCCCCGCGGCCCGACGCCGCTCGGGAAGATCGGTGCCGGCGACGACCGTCGCTGCGGTGGTCATCCCGATCGCCCACGCCGCCATGAGCTCGTGGTCGGTCGTGTACTCGATGTCGAGATCCGAGCTGAGCGGCGAGCACGACGTGCTGCCGGGCCGGTGGAACTGGAGCATGTCGAGCAGCATGACCTCGTTCCAGTTGTTGATGCGGATCTTCGCGAGCTGGTTCGTGTAGTCGGGCGCGGCCGCGACGCCGATCTGGCTCACTCGCGTCGCCTCGAAGATGATCGCCGCGTCGCTCCCGTTCTTCTGCGCGGCGGCCGGCACGGCGCTCCCGGCGTGCGACGCCGGGCGCCGGATTGCCGCCCGGGAACGCGACACGGCGACGCGAACCCCATGAGCCAGCCCGTTGAAGCCGTCGTCGAGGGCGTTCTGGTCGACCCGGATCCAACCGTTGCGCGTCGGGCACGATGTAGTGGATCGGGCGGCGATCCCATCGGCGCCGTTGGCCCGGGAACGGCGTCGGGTCGGGCGACGGGTTCGTCGCCGCGAATGCGGACGGACTGCAGCGTCGGCTTGAGGCCGGTCCCGTCCGAGTCCCAGAGTGATGTAGCGGCTCCCGACGAGCACCTCGCAGACGAAGCCGCCGGTGATCGGCGTCCGCGTTCCGTCCCTTCTCGGAACAGGAACCGGTACGCCATCGGCTGCGCCCGGGATGGCCGGCGACGTCTTCGGGCAGAAGCCGCGCAGCGCGGAGACAGTCGAAGAAGCCGAACCCCGGGCCTCCGTGGCCGCCTGCGGCTTGTTCGTGAGCCCGGCCGGCGTTGAAGTCGCCGGTGATGTCGAAGTCGCCGACGTGGGTGAACCACGGGTGGTCGAAGATCGGCGGGCAGACGATGAAGCAGAAGCGGCGGCAGCGCAGGAAGCAGATCCAGTGGCAGAGCTGGATGCAGAATCGCTCGAGCTTCAGCTCCCGGACGATGCGTCGCCGAACGCCTTCGCGTCGCCCGCGCCGACGGCCGCGCTCAGGCGCTCGACGGCCTCGGCCGGTTGCTCGGCGAGGCGCTCGGTCGACCACGCGCCGAACTCGAACGCCTCGCGGATCGGGTCCCTGATCGCCTCGAGCGGGAACTGCCGGCAGATCGTGAAGCAGGCGAGCACGCAGCGCCAGCTGCAGAACCACTCGACAGATGAACCGGCAGAACTGGAAGAGGTCCTGCCCGCTGCGAGGATGGCGCCGAGCTTCTCGGCGTCGCTGGCGTTGGACGCCGCGACGGCCTGGTCGAAGACCGTCTTGCGCTCGAGCAGCTGGGCGAGCGCCTGGCCGCCGGCCTGAAGCTCGGGGATGAGGCTCGGACGCTCGCGCTGGATCGGCTCGCAGAACCAGTCGGCACAGGAGCTCGTACCGGACGACGCAGACCCAGTGGCAGATGTAGTGGGAGTACGGCCCGAGCCGCTTCGCCTTGATGATCCGCTGGAAGGCGGCGCGGTCGCGCTTCTCGACCGCGCGGGCGAGCTGGGTGAGGACACGCTCGTCCGAGGTCAGGCGGACGATCGCCTGAGCGAGCAGGCGCGGGTCGAGCTTCGGCGGCTCGAGCCGGCGGCGGCCCGGCGAGGTGGAGGCAGAGGAAGAAGCACTCCTTGACGCGGATCCAGTGGCAGATCAGATGGCATCGGAGCCTGAGCCGCGAGATCACGGCCTGGAACGCCTTGCGGTCCTCCGACCGGAATGCCTCGTACGCCGAGATGAACGGCTTCTCCGTCCTCGAGAGCCGTCCGATCTCGTTCGCTTCCTCGAGGACATCGTGGACGATGTCGCGCTCGAATCCCGGGTCTGCCATGGTGCCTCCTTTTCTCGCCGGCCCGAGACTGCCGCCAGAGGCGTCACTCCACCGTCACCCGCGCGTCACGACTGTTGACATTCGTTGTCACGAGTGGGACGGTTGGAGGGCAGCGAGAACGCGCAGCGGGGGGCCGCGCGTGATCCCGGGAGGCGTCAGGCGTGCGGCGTTCGAAGACCATCGACGACGAAGAGATCCGGAGTCTCGTGCCCGTCCGGCTCGAGCTCCTGGGGAGCTTCTCGCTCGCGGTCGGCGGCCGGCCGGTGCTCCCTCCGTTCCACGTGCAGCGGCTCCTCGCCTTCCTTGCGATCCAGGGCCGGTCGCTGCACCGGGCCTACGTAGCCGGACGGCTCTGGCCGGCATCCGGCCAGGAACAGGCCTTCGGCTGCCTGCGGACGGCGCTCTGGCGCATGCGGGGTCTCAGGGCGCCGCTCGTGACCGCCTCGCCGACGCATCTCGAGCTCGCGCCCGAGGTCAGCCTGGATCTCGACCGCGTCACGGCTGCCGTGGATCGCGTGCTCGCCCGAGAGGCTCTCCCGGAGTCGCACGACCTCGAGGCGCTCGTCCACGCCGGCGAGCTGCTTCCGGACTGGTACGAGGACTGGGTGGCGGACGCGCGCGAGCAGCTCTGCGCGCGCCGCATCCTCGCACTCGAGACGGCGTGCGGCGAGCTGCTGGAGACGTCCCGCACCGCGGAGGCCGCCACGCTCGCGCTCGCGGCAGTCGCCGCGGACCCGCTCCGGGAGAGTGCAAGGCGCGTGCTCATCATGTGCGACCTGCGCGAGGGGAACCTTGCCCACGCCAGGCAGGAGTACGGGGCCTTCTGCGCCCGGCTGAAGCGCGAGCTCGGCCTCGCTCCCTCGCCGCGGCTCGAGGAGCTCGTGCGCGAGCTGGGCGCCGCGCCGCGCTGAGCGCGCGATGAGCCTACGCCGGTCTACGATCGCCGCATGACCGCTCCCTACTGGCTCGACGGCGCCCCGGCCGCATACGGTCCCCTTTCCGCGGAGGAGACCGTCGACGTCGCGATCGTCGGCGCGGGGGTCACCGGCCTCGGCTGCGCGCGCGTCCTCGCGGAAGGCGGGGCCCGCGTCCGCGTGCTCGACGCCCGCCGGGTGGGCGGGGGCGCGAGCGGCCGGAACGGCGGCTTCGCCCTGCGCGGGACGGCGCTTCCCTACCACGAGGGTCGGCACCCGGATCTGATGAGGTTCACGGAGCAGGCGCTCGCACGCATTCCCGGGCTTGCGGGCAACGCGTTCCGCCCGGTCGGAAGCCTGCGCGTGGCCGTCGACGACGCTGAGCTCGAGTCCCTTCGCGCCGAGCACGACGCGCTCGCCGAGGACGGCTTCGCGGTCGAGTGGCGCGAGCCGGAGGAACTGCCGGACCCGCTCCGACCGCGTGCGTTGGGCGCCATGTTCCACCCGGGTGACGGCGCTTTCGAGCAGGGACGCTGGGTCCATCGCCTCGCGGCCCTGGCGGCGGAAGCCGGCGCCCGGATCGCGGAGGATACGACCGTCCTGCGGCTCGACGGCACGCGCCTGGAGACGCCGGCGGGTAACGTCGCCGCCGAGCGCGTGCTCGTGGCGACCGACGGCTACACGCGCGGTCTCGTCCCCGAGCTCGACGAGGCGGTGGTCGCCGTCCGTGGGCAGGTCGTCGCCACGGTGCCGCTCCCAGAGAAGCTCCTCCCTTGCCCGATCTACTCCCGCTGGGGCTACGACTATCTCCAGCAGCTGCCGGACGGACGGATCGTCGCGGGAGGGCGCCGGGACTCGGACCTCGAAGGCGAGACGACCTCGGAGGAAACGACCACCGGGCCGATCCAGTCCAGGATCGAGGATCTCCTCGCTGAGCTCCTCGGCAGCGGCCCCGAGATCACGCACCGCTGGGCGGGGCTCATGGGCTTCTCGCCCGACGGCCTGCCGCTGGTCGGGGAGCTCCCCGGCCGGCCGGGCGTCTGGGCATCCGCTGGCTACTCGGGGCACGGCAACGTGCTCGGCTTCGCCTGTGGGGAAGCCGTCGCCCGGGCCTTCCTCGGGGAGCCGGACTGGAGGCTCGAGCCGTTCGCGCCCGGCCGGATCCTCGCGATCTCGGGCGAGAAGTACGGCTAGCCGGACCCACGGAGGCGGGATGGCGTCTGACGGTCTGGATCAGTCCGGGAACGACTCGGGGTGCTCGACCGCCCGGGTGTAGAGCTCGTCGTCGATGTTGCGCCCCGTGACGACGAGGACGATGGGGCCTTCGAGCTCGCCGAGCTGGTCGAGGGCGGCCAGGCCGGCCGCGGCCGCGCCCTCGACCCGGATTCCCGCGCGGGCGAAGGCGCCGACGGCCTCCGCGATCGCCCGCTCGGAGACCACGAGCATCCGGCTCGCCACCTCGCCCAGCACGCAAACGGCGAGTGGTATAGCGACTCGCACGGCGAGGCCGTCGGCGAAGGTGTCGCTCCGGTCGGACTCGACCACGTGGCCCGCCTCCCAGCTCTCCGCCATGACGGGCGCGCCCTTCGCGGCGACGCCGATCCGCTCCGTGTCCGGACAGTCGCGGCAAACCTCGATGCCGATCCCGCCGAGGAGGGCGCCGTTCCCGACGGGAACCACGAAGGCGGCGGCCGTCCGGCCGAGCTCGTCGAGCGCTTCCCGCGCGATCACGCCGTAGCCGTCGTACTGCCCACGCTCCGCTCCGTCCTCGAAGAGCGGAAGGCCTTCGTCGTCCGCGAACGCGCGTGCCTCATCCTTCGCCGCGTCCAGATCCTCGCCGACGAGCCGCGTCTCGGCGCCGAGACGCTCGATGTGGGCGAGCTTCGTCGCGCTCGCACTCTCCGGCGCGTAGACGACAGCTCGAATCCCGACACGCGCAGCCGCCCAGGCCGTCGCCGCCCCGTGATTCCCGGTCGACGCGGTCACGACGCCCTCGGCGCCGTCCCGGCGGTACCTCTCCACGGTCGGCAGCGCGCCGCGCCACTTGAACGCGCCGAGCTCGTGGACGTCCTCCCGCTTGAGCCAGAGCTCGCGCCCGCCCGCGAGCTCGTCGGGCGCCCGCTCGAGCGGCGTCGGTTCGACCGCGGTCGTCTCCTCCATCCGGAGAACGATTCTAGGGCGGGGGCGTCCTCTGAAGCTCGGCGAGGTCGGCGAGCGTGCGGTGGCAGCGCATCAGCCGGCCCGGCGCGACCTCGACGAGCGGAGGCTCCTCACGCTCACAGATCTCCCCGAGCTTTCGCGGACACCGCGGATGGAACACGCAGCCCGAGGGCGGCGCCGCCGCGTTCGGAACGTCGCCTGCAAGCCGGATCCGCGCGCGCGGCGCCCCGTCGAGCGTCGGAACCGCGGAGAGGAGCGCCTCCGTGTACGGGTGGTGCGGCGCCTGCCACACCTCGTCCGCGGCGCCGACCTCGAGGAGCCGGCCGAGGTAGAGCACGGCAATCCGGTCGGAGAGGTACCGGACGACGGCGAGGTCGTGCGAGATGACGATGTACGAGACCTCGCCGTCTGCCTGCAGGTCGGCGAGGAGGTTCAGGATGGCGGCCTGTACGGAGACGTCGAGCGCCGACGTCGGCTCGTCGCAGACGACGACCCGAGGCTCGCCCGCGAACGCGCGGGCGATGGCGACGCGCTGCTTCAGCCCGCCAGAGAGCTGGGCGGGGCGGGCAGCGAGGAAGCGCTCGTCGAGGCGAACCGACGCCGCGAGCTCGCGGACGCGCGCGTCGCGCCGGGCGCCTTTCGCACCCAGGAGCTTCGTCACGGCGCGCCCGAGAATCCGCCGGGCGGAGGCGCGCCGGTTCAGCGCACCGTCCGGGTTCTGGAAGACGGCCTGAAGGGCGCGCACCTCATCGGGGTCGCGATCGGCGATGCGAGGCGCCAGTTCTCGGCCCTCCAGCGTCACGCGCGAGCCGTCGTCGGGGGTGGCGAGCCCCAGCAGGATGCGCCCGAGCGTGGTCTTGCCGCTGCCGGACTCCCCGACGACCCCGAGGGTCTCACCGTGGCGAAGCGTGAGCGAGACGTCCGCGAGCGCGTTCACTTCGTGCCCGTCCTGCCGGAACGTCTTCGCGATGTCCTCCAGGGCTACCAGCGGGACGCCGTTCGATCGAGCGCTTGCGCCGCGGCGTGCGCCACCGCCGGCGGCGGCTGACGGCAACGTCTCCGCCCGCTCCCAGAAGTGGCACCGGCTCGTCCGTCCGGCGCCGACGTCGTAGGGCGGCGGCGCCTCGCGGCGGCACACCTCCTCGGCGAGCGCGCACCGGTCGACGAAGACGCAGGCCGGTGGATCGGCGCCGAGCGGAGGGGGGAACCCAGGGATCGTGTCGAGCCTGCGTTCGTCCTTGCGCACGCCTCCGCGGGGCAGGCAGCGGAGGAGCCCGACGGTGTACGGGTGCCGGGGCGCCGCGAAGAGCTCGTCGGCGGGGCCCTCCTCGACCAGCGTGCCACCGTAGAGCACCCCGACCCGCGCGCACATCCGCGCGACGACCGCGAGGTTGTGGCTGATGAAGACGACGCTCGTGCCGAACTCGGCGCGAAGCCCGGCGACGAGGTCCAGCACCTCCGCCTCGACGGTCGCGTCGAGGCCGGTCGTCGGCTCGTCGAGGATGAGGAGCCTCGGGTCGCCGGCGAGCGCCATCGCGATCACGGCCCGCTGCTGCATCCCGCCGGAGAGCTGGTGTGGATAGCGACGCATGACGCGCGCCGCTCCCGCGATCTGCACGCGCTCGAGCATCGCGCAGGCGCGCTCCGCGGCCTCCGGCGCCGGCACGCCCGCGACCTCGAACGCCTCCGCCACCTGGTCGCCGATCCTGATCGAGGGGTTCAGCGCCGCGCCCGGATTCTGGTAGACCATCGAGACCTCGGTCGCGCGCAACCGCCGTACCTCCTCGTCGGAGAGCGCGAGCAGGTCGCGCCCGGCGACCTCGATCGACCCTCCGGTCACCCGCCCGTTCCGCGGCAGGTACCGGACGGCCGCGAGCGCCGCCGTCGACTTCCCGCAGCCGGACTCGCCCACGAGCCCGTAGGTCTCACCCGCCGCCACGGTCAGCGTCACGCCGCGCAGCACTCGCCGCCACTCGCCCCGAACCCGGTAGCCCACCTCGAGGTCGCGGAACGCGAGCGCCGGTGCGGCGGCGACGGGCTCATCGGTCGAAGGCCTGCGTCAGGCCGTCGGCGATCAGGT
Organism: uncultured Actinomycetes bacterium; assembly: GCA_963824775.1. Lineage (GTDB taxonomy): Bacteria > Actinomycetota > Thermoleophilia > Gaiellales > Gaiellaceae > CAWGQF01. The sequence continues at coordinate 218,087 of CAWGQF010000012.1, read as the reverse complement.
TGACCGCGACGACGAGGGACGCGATCGCGAGCGCGGGGAAGAGCACCGGCCACCAGGCGCCCGCCGAGATCAGCGAGTAGTGCTCGTAGATCTGAATGCCCCAGTCCGGCGCCGGCGGCCGGATCCCGAAGCCGAGGAACGAGAGCGTCGCGATCGCAAAGATGGCGTACCCGACGCGGATCGTCAGCTCCACGAGGATGGGCGGAAGGACGTTCGGGAGGATCTCCGCGGCCATGATGTACGAGGCCCCCTCGTTGCGGAGCCGAGCCGCCTCGACGTACTCGAGGCGGGCCTCCGCGAGCACGGCGGCGCGGACGGTCCGAGCGACGATGGGCGCGAACACGACCCCGATCACGAGGATGACCGCCCAGCGCGAAGGGCCGAGCGCGACGAGCGCCAGCAGCCCGATGATCACGACCGGCAGTGCCAGGAAGGCGTCGACGAGGCGCATCAGGACGTCGTCGACGCGGCCGCGGAGATAGCCGGTCAGGAGCCCGAGCGCGGTGCCGAGGATCGTCCCGAGGAGGGCGGCGGCCGGCGCCACGATGAGGATGTCCCGCGCACCCGCGACGACGCGCGAGAAGACGTCGCGACCGAGCTTGTCCGTGCCGAAGAGGTGCGCGCCCGAGGGGGATTCGAGCTTGGCGAGGACGTCCGTCGCCACGGGATCCTCCGGGACGAGCGCAGGCCCGACGATCGCGCACGCGATCCAGATCGCCGCGATCACCGCCCCGGCGAGGAAGGTCTTCGAGCGCGCGGCGAGGCGAAACTGCTCCCGCCGGGCGAGCCGGGCGTCGTCGCGGTGCCCCCCGAGCGGCGCGAGCGACAGCGGGTCGGGGACGGAGGACGCGCTCATGGGGCGCTCACCCTGTTCCCTCGTGGCGGATCCGCGGGTTCAGGAGCGCGTACAGCGACGTCCGCCAGGAGCGTGGCCACGAGGTACACGACGCCGACGAGGAGGACGGCCGCCTCGAGAAGCGGGAAGTCACGCTGGTCGGCAGCGGTGAAGACCAGACGGCCGAGCCCCTGGTAGTTGAAGATCAGCTCGATTACGACGAGCCCGCCGATCAGGTAGCCCGCCTGCGTCGCGATGACGGCGATCGTCGGGAGGAGGGCGTTGCGCAGCACGTGGCGGCGGACGACCGTGCGCTGCGGCAGCCCCTTGAGGACGGCCGTCCGCGTGTAGTCGGCGTCGAGCGCCTCGATCGTGCCGGCCCGCGCCATCCGCGCGATGTAGCCGAAGAGGACGAGGACGAGCGCGAGGGCCGGCAGGATCAGGTACTCGAGCTGGGTCAGCGGGCCCGAGCCGGGCGGCGCCGAGGCCGTCGTCGGGAGGACGCCGAGCCAGAGCCCGAACACGAGGATCAGGACGATCGAGGTCGACGAACTCGGGGACGACCGCGAGCGAGAGGCCGCCGATCGAGATGACCCGGTCGCCGAGGCGCCCCTCCTTCAGAGCGGCCAGGACCCCGCCCAGGATCCCGAGCGGGACGACGAGCACGAACGCAAGCAGGGCGAGCTTCGCCGAGTTCACGAGCGCCGGGCCGAGCAGCTCCGTGACCGGCCGGCGGTAGGCCAGGGACTCCCCGAGGTCGCCGGTCAGGACCCCGGTCACCCAGTCGCCGTACTGGACGACGAGGCTCCGGTCCGTGCCGAGCTCCTCGTTCAGCGCCGCGACCTGCTCCTCACTCGCGAACGGCCCGAGGATCCGGCGGGCGACGTCGCCGGGCAGCACCTGCGCGCCGACGAAGACGACGACGCTCAGGAGCCAGAGCGTGACCAGGGCGAGGCCGAGCCGCTTGAGGAGGAATCGTCCCATGACGGGTTCGTACCCCGGTCCCGGAGCCAGCCGCGGCGGAGCCGGGGCAGCTCCGCCGCGGCTGCCAGATTCTGTCAGCCTGTGAGGCCGGCTTCCACGAGATCGACATGGCCCATCGCCGTCGTGGCGAGGTCCCGCCACGTTCTTCTTCGTCGCCGTCAGGAAGTAGTAGAAGTACGGGAAGATCACCGGCGTCTCGTCGAGCAGGAGCTGCTGGATCTTCCCGGCCGCCGTCCGCTGCGCGTCGACGTCGAGCGCGGCCGTGTACTCCGCGACGAGCGAGTCGTACTCGGGGTTCTTGAAGTGGGCGGAGTTCCACGTTCCGGAGCTCTCGAGCGGCGCGCCGAGGAAGACGTTCGGGACCCCCCGGTGGCCGTAGTCGGTGATGCCGAGGACGGAGTCGAGCCATCTCGACTTCCCGTAGACGCCATCGCCGTAGTACGTGCCGGGGTCGGTGATCTGAGGGTGATCGTGACCCCGACCTCCCGCGCGCGCATCCTGGACGAGCTGGGCGAGCTGCGGGATCTCGAAGCCGCGCCAGCTCGCGAGCTCGACCTCGAAGCCGTCGGCCTTGCCGGCGTCGGCGAGGAGCTGCCTCGCCTGCTCCACGTCGACGGTCCGCTGCTCGACCGACGTGTCGGTCGTGGGGTACACGGGAGCGAAGGGACTGTCGTTCCCGAGGTCGGCCTTCCCCTCGAAGAGCCCGTCGACGAGCGCCTGCCGGTCGATCAGGAGCGCCATCGCCTGCCGGACTCGCTTGTCCGTGAACGGCTCCTTGTCCGTCCGCATGTGCATCTGGCGGTGGACGGCCGCCTGGAGCTCGGTCACGTTCACATCCGGGTCGGAGAGGAGCGCGCTTCCGTTCGCCACGGAGAAGTGGCTGAGCGCATCGACCTCGCCGCCCTGGAGGGCGAGCACGCTGGCCTGTTCCTCCGCGAAGAACACGAGCTCGATTCGGTCCGCGTTCGGCGGCCGCTCCGTGTTCCAGTAGTCGGGGTTCTTGACGAACGAGACGCGAGCCTTCGGCTCGAAGCTGTCGAGCTTCCAGGGACCGGTCCCGATGAACGAGCTCTCGTAGTCGCCGTCGTACGACGCCGGGAGGATGATCGCGTTGTAGTTGTCCGAGCTGACGAGGTAGGGGAAGCCGCCGACCGGCGCCTCGAGCCGGAACTCGACCGTCCGCTCGTCGGTCGCCGCGGTGTTCCCCGGGGTCAGGATGCCGCCCAGCGCGGAGAGCGCATTCGAGGCGGCCTGGGGGTCGACCAGGCGGTCGAACGTCGCGGCCACGTCCTCTGTCGTCATCGGCGTCCCGTCGTTGAAGGTGACGCCCTCGCGGATCGTGAACGTCCAGACCGAGCCGTCCTCGTTCGGCTCCCACTTCTCCGCGAGCCGCGGCTCGAGCTCGAGATTCGCGTTCGACCAGGTCAGGTACTCGCCCGTCTGGCCGAGCACGGCGAGCCCGCCCTCGTCCGAGATCTTGATCGGGTCGATCGCCGCGGCCGGCGCACGAGCCCGACGCGGAGGGTGCCGCCGGGCTTCGCCTTCGCGCCGCTCGCCGACGTGGCGGTCCCCTCCGCTCGTCGTCGCCGCCGCAGGCGGCCACGACGAGGGAGAGGAGCGGGAAGGACATGCCGAGGACGGTGCCGCGGCGGAGCAGCTCGCGGCGGGTGATCCGCCCGGCCGCGTACTCGTCGATCAGGCTGTTCTCGACCTCGCTGGAGCGACGGCGTACTGCGTCGAGGTCGTGCTTGGCCTCGTCCATCAGCGTCTCCCTCCGGTGGCGGCTGCCGAACCGGGCGTTATCGCACGGTGTGTCGGTGGTGTCAACGGCTGAAGTGTGACGGGTATTCGCCGGGCGGGCGCCGGTCGGATTCCCCCGGCTCGATACGATTAGGCTCGTCGCGGCCCATGGCTGACATCCTCGTCCTCTGCCCGCAGGAGCGGGACCGGCAGGCCGTCGCAGGGCAGGGCTCGACACGCGTCATCGAGTCCGCTTCGCCGGCGAGGACCTCGACCGGCTCGAGTCGTTCGACCCGGTCGCGTTCCTCCGGAGTGCGAGGCGATCCCGGCCGACGGGGTCGTTGCCACGAAGGATCAGTCGGCGCTCCTGGCCTCGATCCTCGCGGCACGGCGGGGCCTGCCGGGGCCTTCGCCGGAGGCGCTCCTCGCGTGCCAGCACAAGCCGACGTCGCGTCGGATCCAGCTCTCGGTCGCGCGCGAGTCCACGCCCGCGTTCGCGGAGCTCGGACAGAAGCTGCCGTTCGAGCCGCCCTTCTTCGTCAAGCCGGTCGTCGGCCGCCTCTCGCAGCACGCGCTGCGCGTCGACACGCTCGAGGACCTCCCGACCTCGCCGACCGGACGGGTACGCCGATCGCTACGGCGCAATCGCCGCCCTCGCCGGTGCGCTGCCCGACCGTGCCCGGGGGTTTCTGGCCGAGGAGCTCCTGGAAGGCCTCGAGGTGACGCTCGACGGGTACGTGCACGCGGGTCGGGTAACCGACGATCGGCGTCACCGACTCGGTCATGTATCCGGGGACGATCTCGTTCGAGCGCTTCGAGTATCCGACGCGGCTTCCGGGGGAGCGACAGGCCGAGCTCGCCGAGCTCGCCGAGCGGCTCGTCCTCGCGCATCGGGCTCGACGACACGTTCTTCAATATCGAGTTCTTCGTGCCGGAGGCAGGGCCCGCCGAGATCATCGAGGTCAACGGCCGGCTCGCCTCGCAGTTCGCCCCGCTCGTCGAGCGCCTGCACGGCCGCTCGACCTACGACGCGCTCTTCGCACTGGCCTCCGGCGACGACCCCGGGTGGCGCGACGAGGCCCCGCGCGGCGTGGGTGTGAGCTACGTCGTCCGTGTCTTCGAAGACGCACTCGTGGAGGCGGTTCCCGACCCGGAGGACGACCTCGAGGTACTCGTCGTCCCGGGCGCCCGCCTCTCCGAGCAGGGCACGAACGACGCCCAGAGCTACCGGCTCGCGATCCTCTACGGGTTCGGCGAGACACGAGGGAAGCCGTCGCGCGGTGCCGCGAGCGTGCCGGCGCGCTCACCTTCCGGCTGGCGCCGGTGCAGTGACCTCGCCTCGGGCCTCCCGGTCCGAGATCCCGATCGCCGCCACGGCCGCGCCCGCGAACGCGAGCGCAGCCGCGAAGACCATTCCCGCGCGGAACGCGTCGAGCGAGGCGTCGCGGAGCTCCGGGTCGGTCTGGTCGCGTGCGAGCGGCACGGCGTCGGATGCGCCGACCGGCGCCGTCGAAGACGAGCGCGATCACGAGCCCGATCAGGGCGACGGCGAGGAGGTTGCCGAGCCGCGAGACGGTGGAGTTCACGCCTGACGCGATCCCGGCCTGCGCGGCGGGCGCCGACTTGAGGGCCGTCGCCGTGATGGGCGCGACGAGCATCGCGAGACCGAACGCGAAGAGCAGCATCGACGCGATGCCGATGGTGTCCAGAAGTCGCTCGCGATCCGAGATCGGGATCAGCATCAGGATCGAGACGCCGACGAGCGTCGGCCCGGCGGTCAGGAGGAGGCGCGGCCCGTGGCGGTCGGCGACGCCGCCGAACCACCCGGCCAGCAGGATCATCACGAGGCTCGACGGGGATGGAGAACAGGCAGGCCTCGAACGGCGAGAAGCCGAGAAACTGCAGGAAGAGCTGGCTGTACACGAGCTGCCCGTAGAGGGCGCCGTAGACGAGGAACGTCATCGAGGTTGGCCGCCGCGAAGTTCCGCCGCCGGAAGAGGTCGAAGCGGCAGCATCGGCTCCTTCGACCGTCTGCTCGACGACGACGAACGCGATCAAGCGCGCCCGCGGCGATCGCGAACGCCCACCAGACGTCCGCGAAGCCCCGCTCGGCCCCCTCGACGAGCCCGTAGGTCAGGGTGCCGAACGCGATGCGGCGAGCACCGCGCCGGGCACGTCGAGGCGCCCGACGCGCTCCGGCTTCTCGCTCCCGGCAGGTGCCGAGCCGCGCCAGCACGACCGTCGACGGCCGCGAGCGGGAGGTTCAGGAAGAAGATCCAGCGCCACGAGACCCACTCGACGAGCGCGCCTCCCGCGGGCGGCCCGGCGATCGTCGCGACCGCGGTGAAGGACGTCCAGAGCCCGACCGCCCGGCCGGCCTCGTCGCCGTAGCGGCTCCGCAGGAGCGCGAGCGAGTTCGTGGTCAGGAAGGCGCCCGCAATGCCCTGGAGCGTCCGCGCGACGATGAGGAGCGCGCCCGTGGGCGCGGCGCCGGCGAGCGCGGAGGCGACGCGCGAAGCCGAGCGCGCCGGCGATGAAGGCCTCCCGGCGGCCGTAGCGGTCCCCGATCGCCCCGGCGGCGAGGTACAGCGCCGCCAGCGCCAGGGAGTACGAGAGCACGATCCACTGCTGGCCGGTCAGCCCGAGCCCGAGGTCCTCGCTCGATCGTCGGGAGCGCGACGAAGACGACGGTTGCGTCGATGAACGCGAGCGAGGAGCCGACGATCGTCGCCGCCAGCGTGAGCGTCCGGCGCTGCGGGAGGCTGAGAGCCCGCACGACGCCGAGAATACGATGTCCGGCATGGGGCGCGGAGCCTTCGCCGGAATGGCCGCCGCTGCGGCGTGGGCGGCCGCGGAGCCCGCTCTCGGCCGTGTCTTCCGGACGCCGTACTCGGACGTCCGGCTGCTCGGCGCGCATGCTCACGACCGGCCGGGGCTGGCGGGCCGCCGGGATCGCGGCGCACCTCGTGAACGGGGCGCTCTTCGGCGCGGCGTTCGCGCGCCTGGGCGGCCGAGGTGTGCGGCTGGGCGTCCTCGCCGCGGAGCTCGAGAACGTCGCGCTCTGGCCGGGATGGTGGTCGTCGACCGGATCCACCCGGACCGCCGCAGCGGCGCCTGGCCGCCGCTCCTCCGGAACGGCCGCGTGTTCGCATACGAGGCGGCGACGCACGCCCTCTTCGGGGCCGTGCTCGGCGCGCTCTTGCCGGACGAACGCTAAGGACGCAGGAAGCCGGGGTAGCCGGGCGCCTGCGGCGGCGGCTCCGGGTCCGGGAGGGGCTCCGGCTCGTCGCTCTCGAGGGCGGCGCGGGCCCGCCGGATCACGTCGGCGCCGGCGTCCCCTGCCCGCCAGGCCGCAGCGCCCCGTCGAAGCTCGTGCGCGCCGCCGAGCTCCGTCTCGAGCTCGTCCCCGGCGGCCTCGGCTGCGCCCGCGTCGCCCGGGAGGAGGAGGGCGAGCCGCGCGCCGCCGTGGCGGAACGCGATCCCGCCGGTTCTCGCGGCGACCCGCTCGGCGGCGCGGGCCGCACGCCGGAGAGCCTCGTCGCCGGCCGCGTAGCCCTCGTTCTCGTTCAGCCGATCGATGTCCGCGAGCTCGGCCACGAGCACGGCGAAGCCGCGGCCGCCGGCCTCGGCACGGCGCGCCTCGGCAGCGACGGTCTCGTGCAGCCGCCGGAGTGTGGGCAGGAGTGTCAGGCTGTCCGTCAGCGTCAGGACGCCGGCGCCGAGCACCGGGTCGGCGGAGTCCCTGCGCGCATGCACCTCGGGATCGGCGAGCGCCTCGTGCAGCGCGTCCGACTCGCTCTGGAGCCGGCCGGTTGCGCACCTCGTCGACGAAGAGCCGCACGACGGCCGGGTCGAATTGCGTCGCCGCTCCGCGTTCGAGCTCCGCGCAGGCCTCCTCGACCGTCAGGCGTCTCCGGTACGGCCGGTTCGAGGTCATCGCCCCGAACGCGTCCGCGACGGCGACGATCCGCGCCTCGACCGGGATCGCATCGCCTGCGCAGCCCCTCCGGGTAGCCGGTCCCGTCCCAGCGCTCGTGGTGGTGGAGCACGGCGAGAGCCGCGTCGCCGAGTGCGGGAACTTGCTGGACGAGCCGGTAGCCGATGCGCGGGTGGAGCTCGACGATCGAGCGCTCCTCGGGAGTCAACGCCGCCGGCTTCGCCAGGATCCGCTCGCTGATCCCGAGCTTGCCCACGTCGTGCAGGAGGGTCGCGTACACGAGCTGCTCGCGCGTACTCGCCTCGAGCCCGAGGCGGTCGGCGATCGCGACGACGTAGCTGCGCGACGTCACCCGAGTCGCTGCCGAGCATCCGGTCCTTCGCCTCGATTGCGTCGGCGAGGACGCGCACGGTGGCGACGTAGGCGCCGCGGAGCTCGTCCCGCAGGCGGGCGTTGTGGAGGACGGCGCCCGCGTGATCGCCGAGCGCGAGGAGGACGTCGTCCGACTTCTCGTCGAAGCCGCCCGGCCTGTTTGCGAGCACGACGACGCCCTGGAAGCGCTCGGCGATGTAGATCGGGACCGCGAGCAGGCTCTGGATCTCGTCGTCGGCCGGAGTCCGCCGCTGCGCCGCCACCGACTCGGCGTCCTCGCGCACGGTCACGTCCTTCGCGATCACCTCTCGGGCGAAGCGCTGAGCGACGGCGGAATCGGACGGATCGTGCACGAAGCCCTCGTGCGCGATCAGGTCGAGGAACTCGTCGTTGTCGGAGTCGACCCGCGAGAGAAGCAGGCCCTTCTGGGCGCCCGTGAGCGTGATCGCAGTCCGAAGGACGAGCGCCCGGACATCGCGCATGTCGCCGATCGCACCCCGTGCGCGCTGGAGCTCCATCACCTGGCTCCGCAGGTGGAGCGCCCACTCGTGCTCCTCGCGGCGCGACTCCTCGCTCCGTTCGCGTCGCCGTCGTTCCTCTCGCGCCTGCTCCTCAGCCTGGTCGAGCCGCCTCTCGTACTCGGCGCTCGCCTCCGCGAGCGCCCCCTCGACACCCTCGAGACGCGCCGTCAGCAGGCTCTCCTGCTCCTCACGGCGCTGGAGCTCCTCCCGGTCGGCTTCGAGAGCGGTCACCGCGCGGTCGATCTCGTCGCGGAGCTCGCGCTCGCGGCGCGTCAGGTCTGCCCCGAGTTGGCCCACCTCGTCTGCGTGCTCCCGTTCGAGATCCTCGCGGTTCGTTCGCTCCGTGGCCCAGCCGAGCAGCGCGACCGCGCCGCTCCCCAGGAGGACGAGAAAGAGCGGCACCGAAACGCGACGGTCGAGCAGGAGATCGGAGCCGGCGAAGGCCAGCCCCACGGCGACCGCCGTCGCGAGGATGAAGACGACCGTCGCCACCGCGATCGCGCGGGTGTGGAGGAGCGAGCTCACCGGATCCGTCACGGTAGCGTCCCGAGACGCGACGAGCCGGGCTCGAGAGCCCGGCTCGTCTGTGAGGGCGTGCCGCGTCCTTGGCTAGCGCCGGATGGTCCAGCGCCGCTTGGCGGGCGTGCGGTCCTGATTCCCCGCCGCGTCCTTCGCTCGCACCTGGAAGGTGTGGACGCCCGGCCTGAGGTTCCGGTAGGCCTTCGGCGACCGGCAGCTCGCCCAGGCACGGCGGTCCAGCTTGCACTGGAAGGTCGAGCCCGCCTCGGTCGAACGGAACCTGAACGTCGCCCTTCGGCTCCGCGTCCCCCCCGACGGCCCGCTCGTGATCCGCGAGTTCGGCGCGCGTGATGTCGCGCGGCGGCGTCGGCGGTGTGGGCGGAGGAGGCGGAGGCGGAGGCGGAGGCGGTGGCGGTGGAGGGGGCGGAGGAGGCGGAGGCGGCGGCGGCGTCGGCGTCGTGAAGAGGTAGTTGAACGTCGTGCCGGCCGCGTTCGGAGAAGGATCCTGACCGGTCGGCGTTGCGCTGCCGGTCGGGAAGTAGAACGTGTCCTCCTGGAAGTTGAAGCCCGCTCCCGCGATGCCGAGCTCCGTCCGGCTCACGACGAAGACGGGCCCCCCGGTCCACGTCACCTGCGCGGTGTTCGGGATGCTCGTGTAGTTCGTCCCGTTGTAGAGGCCGATGAAGTACGTCAGCGTCTCGCCGTCGAGGACGAGGAGCAGCTCGGCCCCGGCGGCGGTCGGATCGCCGCGTCATCGGGTTCGAATCTCGGTCGATCAGCATCTGGAAGTAGTCGTTCGCGGTGACGGCGGGTCGGTTCGTGTCCACGTCGATCGTCAGCACGCCGGCGGCGTCGTTCGTCACCGTCGTCAGGGTGATGTCGGCGGTGGTGGCGGCTCCAGGACCGAGCTGGTCGCCGGCGGCGTCCGGGTAGGTCGTGGACGCGCCGTCAAGGCTGACCGTGAACTGTGAGAGCGGCTGACCGGTCCCGATCGCGGATCGTTCCTGTGCGCCCAGGCCGCCCAGGGCGTCGGCGGAGGCGCCGTACGCCGGTGCCGCCGTGGCGGTCAACGCGATCGCCGCAGCCAGTATGAGTCGAGTCGATCTCCCCATGCCCCTCCTCTGATCTTGATTGGGGTCATGGTCGCGCGTTCCGTGTCCCGATGCAAATGGGGCCGCTGAAGCTCCTCAGCTGCCGGCGGCGACGAGCTGCACCGTCGCGCACGAGACACGGCTCGAATGTCCGGCGCGATCGCGCGCCGTGAGGCAGAACCGCACGGCGCCGGCCCGTTCGCGGCGCGCGCTCGACGGACGGCCGAGCATCCAGATCGAGTCGTCAGAGCGGAGGCGGACTCGACCTGGGAGACAGGGCCGGCAGGACTCGAACCTGCAACCCGGTTTTGGAGGTAGAGGGGGCTATGTCGACCGTGCATGAAAACGGGTCTAAGGGGCCCCTAGGTGCGGTGAGATCAGCTCAGATCGGTACCAACTCCGGTACCAAAATCGGAAGACCCTCTTCGGCGTGACTCCGTCCGCCCTCAGCGTGACCTCCCGCCACTGTAGAGAGCTGCCTGATGGATCGAGCGGGGTGCCCTTCAGCAGGAGAACGTGTACGCCGCGCACAACTACTCCGAAGCAAGTCTCCTGACAACTACTCACGGAGGCCACTTATGTGGTGGGGAATCGGCTCGGTGCTCTCCTCTGGATCGTGCTCTTTGTCTGGCTCGGGCTCAGGACGCTCCGAAACGGACACGGATGGATGTTCTTCCTGGGAATCTTTTTCCCGCTGCTTTGGATCATCGGTGCATTCATGCAACCTGCACGCTCGCAGGGGTACTGATCGCCAAGTCCCCGTGACGGATACTCCCCGGGGAACCATGGCGCGCCGACCCGGACCGAAAATAAAGAGGGGCGAGAGGGTCACGCGTACCACACGAACGCGCCCCGGACGACCCCGACTTCCCCGCGCATGAAGCACCGGGCGTTGCGGAGGGGCTGCGTCCGCTAGTCGAGTCGGGGTCGGCGAAGTGCGCTCGGTCTCGGCGGCCGATCCTTCCTGGGGAGCTTTGGGATTTGGGGCATTGACGCTGCTGACCCGGACCGGTGGAGCGGGCCGGAGCATCGTCGCTGTAATACGGCGACTGCCTCGAGGGCGGCTTGGTTGGGTCGGCGGACGTCGCGGGAGTGGTGAGGCGCTAGGCCTCGGGGTCTAGCCGACCACCTCGTGGGGCTCGCGGATAAAAACCGTGCCGCTTGACGGCACGACACTCTGCGGGTATGCAGAGGGCTGCGCCGCGTCGAGTCGTGGTCGGAACGGATTGGTCTACCGCAGTCCTCGCTGCGGTTGCCGCGTTCGCGGGTGTGGCAGGGCGCCGCCCGGGAGGAACCTGGCATTGCGGCTCTTGACACATCAGATCGGCGACGCCAGCCAGGGCCATAGGATTGCGACCGTGCCGTTCACGCTCAGGAACCTCAAGGATCTGGAGGACCTCGGATCCAGGTTCGACGGCGCGCCGGACCTTGAGTTCCGCTTGGCGACCGAGGCGCTCGAGCTCGAGCGATCGGGCCTGGGCTACCAGCGCGTCCCGCCCGGCTATCGCTTTCCATACGGCCACACGCACAGGAAGCAGGAGGAGGTGTATGTGGTCCTGCACGGCAGTGGGCGGATGAAGCTCGACGACAAAATCGTCGAGCTCAAGGAGTGGGATGCGGTGCGCGTCCCGCCCGGTACGTGGCGAGGCTACGAGGCCGGCCCGGGGGGCCTCGAGATAATCGTCATCGGCGCGCCCAATCTCGGCGAGGCTCCGCGCGAAGACGTCGAGGGCCAGCGCGACTGGTGGGCTGACTAGCGCCAGGTAGGTGAACATGCGCGGAAGAGGTAACTCACTCAGCACGAGAGCAGTGCACGCTCCGCTTCTAGCCTGTAGATGAGCCAGGTGGATGACCGCGCCTTGGAGAAAGGCGACAGCGCCGTGGCATCGGTTGTTCTCCGTTACCCATCCGCCCGCCGCTTCCTCATGACCTCGCGGGCGTCACGTTCCGGGAGGAGGCCGAGCGGGTCGGCGAACGGCTATGGGCCCACTCCGATACCAGAAGCCGGTACCCAAGAAGGCGCCGGCTCCCCGGCCGAAAAAACTGAAAGCCCCGCCTGGCAGGGCTTCATCTACAGGGCCGGCAGGACTCGAACCTGCAACCCCCGGTTTTGGAGACCGGTGCTCTGGTCGTCGTGACCGGTGCTCTCGGCTCCCCTAGGCGCGCGGAGGTGCTCTGAGTTACGTCCGATATCGGGAGTTCGGGATACGGTCGGGGGATACGGTCTCAGCCCGTCAGGGCGATGACGACCGTTAGCGCGGTCATCACCGCCGTCATGAAGGCGATCACCCACGTCAGGCGCCGGACGATCTCGGTCTATGTGCCGCTGCTGACCGAACTGCTCAGCGGTCTCGATCCGATTCCCTAATGCAAAGCCCGTTCACAGTGCTTGTGGCGGCCCGAAGGCCTCGCTGAGTGAGGCCGCCTCGGCACATGATCACAAGAGACCGCGGACTCGAAGCTCGACGTTCGGTCGCCATCCCCCGCATCTGGCCGGGCATATACCCGATTTTTGCCCGGAGTTCGACACTTCACTAGAGAGGCGACTCCCACCGGGGTTTCTCCGTACCATTGCCCGACCCTTGCCGTACTTCGTGGGAGTGCCGGCGACTCTCCGGAAGTCGCTCTCGCGCGGGCCGTCGAACCGATGCGCGCCAGTCGCGCGCCAGTGCGCGCCTCTATCAGGCGGACTTGAGCGGTCTAGAGTGGAGAACCGCGTCGCGATCGAAGCGTGTCGGAGCGTCCCCGAAATCCCCGCAGGCCGCCGACTTTCGGCTCAGAGAACCGGAGGGGGAGGGATTCGAACCCTCGATCCGCCTAACGACGGATAACGGTTTTCGAGACCGCCTAGAAACACCCTATTTGCAGGGAGTTTAGTGCGGGTTCGCCAGTCTGTTCGCCGGCGTGCACCCGTGCGACGCAGTTTCACGGCGTGTCGTCTCTATGAGGTGACGTCGATTCGTGCGAACCATGCGCCTGCTCGGCTCGACCCCGGTGCCGTGCGTGTCTGGCCCGACCTGAGTTCGGATCAGTGATCCGCTGGGAGTGCCCTTCGCCGTGCAGCATGATGAGACAAGGATGAACGCGTCCACGCTCGCAATCGTCGGCCGCGACAAGGAGCTCTCGGTCGTTACGGCGTTTCTGGACGCGCGGGGGGAGCTGCCGGCGGCGCTTGTCCTCGAGGGGGAGGCGGGAATCGGGAAGAGCACGGTCTGGCGACACGGCGTCGACCTTGCCCGGGCTGCCGGCTTCCTCGTCCTCGAGGCGCGCCCGGCGGAGAGCGAAACGGCCCTGTCGTTCGCGGGCCTCGGCGATCTCCTCGGCGAGCTGGTGAACGAGGTCTTGGGAGAGCTTCCGTCGCCGCAACGGCGCGCCCTCGAGGTCGCCCTCTTGCTTCGCGACTCCGGCGGCGCCCCGCCAGATCGGCGCGCGATCTCGTCAGCATTCCTCGGCGCTCTTCGCCTGCTCGCGCGCCGCCGGCCTCTCCTTGTCGCGGTGGACGACGTCCAGTGGCTCGACGCGCCGTCGCTGTCCGCGGTCGAGTATGCCGCGCGGCGCCTCGGCGACGAAGCCGTCGCCCTCTTGCTCACACGTAGGCTCACCGGCCACGACATGCCGCCCGACCTCGAGCGCGCGCTCGGCGAACGGCGGCGGCGCGTGGCGCTCGGCCCTCTGAGCCTCGGCGCGCTGCACAGTCTGCTCCACGAGCGGCTCGAGGTCGCCTTTCCGCGGCCCCTGCTCCGGCGAATCCACGAGCTCTCGGCCGGAAACCCGTTCTTCGCGCTCGAGCTCGCCCAAGCCCGCGAGGTCGACGCGCGGCACCGCCTCCCGGCGACGCTCGGGACGCTCGTCCGCGATCGGCTGGCGACGCTCCCTGCCGCGACGCAGCGGGCGCTCGCCGTCGCCGCGGCCCTCGCGCAGCCGACCGTCGAGCTGGTCGACGGCGTCACCGGGGGAGCGGCGGAAGCACTTGCCGCCGCCGAGCGGGCGCAGGTGATCGAGCTCGGTCACGGCCGCATCCACTTCACGCATCCGCTCCTCGCCTCCGGTGCCTACCTCGGCGTGGAGATGTCCGAGCGGCGGGCAATCCACGCACGACTGGCGGAGCTCGTGGACGCCCCGGAGGAGGGGGCGCGCCACCTCGCGCTCGCGGCGACAGGTCCTGACGCCCGGGTCGCAACCGCCCTTGACGCGGCGGCCGAGCTCGCTCGCGCGCGTGGTGCGCCGGCGACGGCGGCCGAGTTGGGGGAGCGCGCGGCGCAGCTCACGCGTTCGGACGATCCCTCCGCGGCTCGCCGCCGGCTGGCCGACGCCGCCTTCTGCCACTTCGAGTCGGGCGACAGCCGCCGAGCCCGCGCGCTTCTCGAGGCGCTTCTCGTGCGGGTGACGCCTGGCCCGGAGCGGGCACGAGTGTTGACGCGGCTCGCGCGCGTGCGCGCCTACGACGACGACCTGCGAGCTCCCATCGACCTCGACCTGCAGGCGATCGCGGAGGCGGGCGACGACAAGGTCGTACGCGCGCAGGCGCACGAAGGCGTCGCGGGTGCCCTCTTCAAGCTCCGCGAACGGCTGCCCGAGGCCGTCTACCACGCCGAGGCGGCGGTCGCCCTCGCCCGCGAAGTCGGGAACGAGTCGCTCCTCGCCGAAGCCCTCGGGTCGCAGCTCCTTTCCGAGGCCACCCTCGGTCGCGAAGCGGCCAGGGTGACGCTCGAGGAAGCGCTCGCGCACCAGCCGGGCTGCGAGCACATGCGCCTGCTCGCGCAGCCGAAGTTCCAGTGCGCGGTCGTCTGGATGTGGGAAGAGGAGATCGAGCGCGCGCGCACCACGTTCCAGGAGCTCGGCGAGCGCGGCCGCGAGATCGGTGACGAAGGCTCTCTGCCCTACGTCCTCGTGCTCCTCGCGCAGGCCGACTGTCTCGCCGGAGAGTTCGAGGCTGCACGCCGTCATGCGGAAGAGGGCTACGGGCTCGCCCAGCAGGCGGGCCAGGCATCGCTCGAGGCGTACCTGCTCGCCGTCGGTGCGCTCGTCGACGCACACCTGGGACGCACGGATACCGCACGCAAGGCTGGTGAGCGCGCCCTCGCACTCGCAACCCGCATGAGCGCGAGACCCGCACAGATGTTCGCGACGGCCGCTCTCGGGCTGCTCGAGCTCTCGCTGGAGCGGCCGGACGCGACCATCGCACACCTGAAACCGCTCGTCGAGTTCGTGCAGGCAGAGGGAATCGCCGATCCGTGCGTGACGCGGTTCGCCGTCGACCTCGTCGAGGCGCTGAGCGAGGTTGCGTACGTCGAGGAGGCCCGGTCGCTGCTCGAGTGGTACGAGAGCACCGCCGTTCGCCTCGGCAGGAGCGGCGCGATCGCACAGTCGCTTCGGTGCCGCGGCCTGCTCGCGGCCGCGTCGGGCGACCTGGACGGCTCACACGCCGCGTTCGAGCGCGCGCTTGCGGAGCACGAGCGTTCGCACCTTCCGTTCGACCGCGCGCGAACGCTGCTGGCCTACGGCGGCGCAAAGAGACGGACGAAGCAGAAAGCCGCTGCTCGGGACGTGCTCGAGCGAGCCCACGCGGAGTTCGACCGGCTCGGCGCAGAGGTCTACGCGAACCGGACGCGTGCGGAGCTGGGCCGAATCAGCGGACGTCGTTCCTCGGGCAGTGGACTGACGCCCACGGAGCAGCGGATCGCGGAGCTGGTTGCCGAGGGCCGCTCCAACAAGGAGGTCGCGGCGGCGCTGTTCGTGACCGCGAAGACGGTCGAGACGAACCTCTCGCGGATCTACGCGAAGCTCGGCATCCACTCCCGGACCGAGCTTGCTCGCCGGATCGCCGAAGGGAACCCGGCGACCAAACTGTAGGGGTTTCCCGAATTTCCACTCGGGCCGCGCCGACGTAGCGTCGTCGCGATGGCCGATTTCCTCGTAGAGGTCTACACGCCGAGGCTCGAGGAGGCAGCGCTGGCGACGCTCGTCGCGCGACTCGAAGCCGCCGCCGAGGCGATTTCGACGGAGGGGTCTCGCGTGAGGTACCTCCGCTCCATCCACGTGCCGGAGGACGAGACCTGTTTCCACCTCTTCGAGGCGGAGTCGGCCGAAATCGTCCGTGAGGCCGGCCGGCGAGCGGCGCTCTTTCCGGAGGGACGAAGCGACGTCGTCGCGCCCTTCGTCCGGCACGTAGCCGTCGCGCAGGCAGGCCGAGCGGGAAAGGAGGAGCGGTGAAGGGAAAGATCGCCATCGTAGGTCTTGTCAGTGCCGTCGCGATTGCCGTGACGGGCCCGGCCTCGGCTCAGAGCGAGCAGGCGTCGTGCGTCGGCGTGTATTCGTCGTACTACGCGCACGGCGGGGGCGGAACGCACAGGTCAGACGTCGCCCAGGACTTCGCAAAGAACGAGCAGCCTGCAGGCCGGAACGTGTACAGCCAGGTCGCGCGATGGGACGAGTGCCCCTGAGCGGACGCAGACGCCGAAGGTAGGCGCAGGGAGAACGACGCGGCCGCCGCTCGACGGCGGTCGCGTCCGATTCCCGCACGGGAAGCAGGCGCGCGGGTCAGGTTGCAGTAACGCATCCAGGCGGGATCACGGTCGTCGTCGCGCGTGGTCCGCGGTTGACGTTCGCTGATGGACGCTGGTACGGACCAACCGCTGCCCCAACGCGACGCTCTGGACGGAAACCGTGCGCCGAAGCGGCTTGCGGGAAAGCGGAGGGGGAGGGATTCGAACCCTCGATCCGCCTAACGACGGATAACGGTTTTCGAGACCGCCGCATGCGTCGCCGTGCCGTCCTGACGGACGCTGGCCCTAGGGACGTCACGATCGAGAACGACGAGGCGATACCACAGCTGCGATTCGAGTGAGTTGTCGTTACGGCGGTACGGCTGGGATACGTTCTGACCGAATCAGTGAACAGACGAGAAAAGTGCCCAACGAGCGGGCATTTTCGACAGGGCCGGCAGGACTCGAACCTGCAACCCCCGGTTTTGGAGACCGGTGCTCTGCCAGTTGAGCTACGGCCCTCGGCTCACCGCATTGTACGGGCTCGAGACTCGGGCTCTTGAACCCCGCCCGGCTTCCTGCTTGCATCGGACGCCACCAACCAGGAGGGATCTCCATGCGGTTCCTGAAGGCCAAGGCTCCCTCGCCGGCGATGATCGTCGCGTGCATCTCGCTCGGGATCGCCCTGAGCGGCGCGACCTACGCCGTGGCGCTGCCGCGTAACAGCGTCGGGCGCCGCAGTTCAAGCGGAACGCGGTCACGAGCGTCAAAGTCAGGAACAACGCGATCAGCGGCGTCGACGTGAACGAGGCGTCGCTCGGCCAGGTGCCCTCGGCAGCTAATGCGACAACGGCGGCCATGGCAGCCAACGCGACAACGGCGGCCAACGCGACGAACGCTGCGGACGCGAACATGCTCGACGGTCTCGACTCGACGGCGTTCCTGCGCAGCAACGCGGCCGCGGGCGGCGGCCCTCGCGGGCGCGTTCCCGAGCCCTTCCATCGCGGCGAACGCGGTCCGGGAGGCCAACGTCGTGAACGGATCGTTGAGGCTCGCGGATCTCGCGGTTTGGACGCTCGCCGGCAACATCGGCGGCGCGGCGGTGCCCGCGAGCGACTGTGTGTACTTCAACTTCGGGGCTCCGGCCGGGGGACTCGTCAGCGACCTCGTCCTCCCCAAGAGCGACGCCGCAGTTCCGCAAGACACTGCACTGAGCGCCTACTTCACGGCGCGAACGTCCTCGGCGGCGTGTGCAACTTCAGCACCGGAGCGGTGATGCTGCCGAACCCGTTCGTCATGCGGATCCACGGGCTCCGCTGAGGCCGGCGCACGACCGTTGGCGAGAGCGAGGCGACGGCCGCTCGGAGTCCTCTTCCTCCTGATCGCGGTGGGATTCGCCGGGGTCGCCGTCGCGGCCGCCCTCGCCGGTGGAACAGCGTGGGTGATCGCGGCCGCGGCCGGGCTCCTGGCACTGTGGATGGGTGAGCAGGCGGTGCGCGCGCTCCGGTAGAGGTCTGGCGTGAGCTACGGGTGCGTGCAGGCCCCATCCGCGCTGCTGCTCACGCCGGGCCGCTAGCTCCAGCCGGCGAAATATGCTCTCCACATGGCGCAAGGCACGATGGACACCCAGGCGCTCTGGCGCGAGTTCAAGCGGACGGGCGACCGTGGCCTCCGCGACCGCCTGATCCTCTCCTACGCGCCGCTCGTCAAATACGTCGCGGGGCGCCTCGGCTCCGGCCTCCCCGCACACGTGGAAGAGGGCGACCTCGTCTCGTACGGGCTCCTCGGACTGATCGGCGCGATCGAGCGCTTCGACCCCGGGCGGGACATCAAGTTCGAGACGTACGCGATCTCGCGGATCAAGGGCTCGATCATCGACGAGCTGCGCTCGATGGACTGGGTGCCGCGCTCCGTGCGTTCGCGCGCCCGCGACATCGAGCGGTCGATCGCCCAGCTCGAGGCCAAGCTCATGCGTGCCCCGAACGACGAGGAGATTGCCGCGCACCTAGGAGTCACCGAGGAGGAGTTCCAGGATTCGCTGCTCGAGATCTCCCGCTCGTCCATCGCAGCGCTGGACGAGCTCTGGGCGGGCTCGTCGGGCGGCGACCCGGTCGCGCTCATCGACACGATCGAGGACACCGAGGCGCCCGAGCCGCAGTCGGCGATGGCGAAGACGGAGCTTCGCGAGGCGCTCGGCGAGGCGATCGCGCGGCTACCCGAGCGCGAGAAGCTCGTCGTCACGCTCTACTACTACGAGGAGCTGACACTCAGGGAGATCGGCGAGGTGCTCGGCGTGACGGAGTCGCGCGTCTCGCAGCTCCACACGAAGGCGATCCTGCGCCTGAAGGCGCGCCTGGGCGGCTCCATGCCGCACAAACCGGCTTAGACGCTTGATCCGACCAGGCCCCCGGCTGGTGGCCTGCCGGCGGCCCCTCGGCCGCCGGGGGCGGCGCCAAGCGTGGCCGGTCTTTGCGATCGCTCGGACCGACCCCGCTGCTTGGCGCAGACCCTCCCCGAGGGCGCCCGGTTCGGAATCGGTGATCGACGCGTTCGGCACACAATCGGCACGGTTTCGTCTGCCACGCCTGCGCTTTGCGGCGATAGGCTAAAGCCGAGCAGGGGGCGGGTCGGGACCCGTAGTCAGACGCGCGCGCGGGTAACTGATGACTCCCTGAGACCTGCGCTCCGCCCGGAAAACACTCGGTAGACTCGCGCCCGCATGGCCTCCTACGAGTCGGGAAAAATCCGCAACGTCGCCGTCGTCGGCCATCGCGGCACGGGGAAGACGTCGCTCGTCGAGGCGATGCTCTTCCAGTCCGGCGCGACGAACCGTCTCGGAACCGTCGAGGGCTCGTCCACGGTCTCCGACTGGGAGGAGGAGGAGCACAACCGGCAGATGTCGCTCTCCGCCGGCCTCTGCCATCTCGAGTGGCAGGGCCGCAAGCTGAACCTGATCGATACGCCCGGCGACCCCGGCTTCCAGGCCGATACGCTCGCGTCGCTCCGCGTGGTCGAGGGCGCGATCATGGTCGTCAACGCCGTTGGGGGCGTCGAGGTACAGACGGCTCGTCTCTGGGAACGGTGTGAGGGGCTCGAGCTCTCCCGGGTCGTCTTCGTAAACATGCTCGACCGCGAGCGTGCCGACTTCTTCATGGCGCTCGACCAGATTCGCTCGCAGCTCTCCGACCGCTGCGTCGCGATCGAGATCCCGATCGGCCGCGAGCACGAGCTCAAGGGCATCGTCGACCTGCTCCACATGAAGGCCTACCTCGACCCCGAGGGCCAGCGCGAGGGCGAGACCTCGGAGATCCCGGAGGAGGTTGCAGCGCAGGCCGATGAGTACCGCACGAAGCTGATCGATTCGGTCGTGGAGACGGACGAGGCGGTCATGGAGCGCTACCTCGAGGGGACCGAGATCTCGGGTGAGGAGCTCGCCGCCGCGCTCAAGAACGCTGTGTCGCGCGACGAGATCTTTCCCGTCGCCTGCGGCTCGGCGACGAAGAACCTCGGCACCGAGGCGCTGCTCGACCTGATCGTCGAGGGCGTGCCCTCGCCGGCGAAGAAGCCGCTCAAGGTCGACGTTCCGTCCGACGGCGCCGCGGCGTTCGTCTTCAAGACAGTGGCCGACCCGTTCGCCGGCCGGATCACGATCTTCCGCGTCCTCTCAGGCGAGGTCGCAGGCGATGCGAACCTGGTCAACCACCGCACGCTCGCCAAGGAGCGCCTCGGCGCCCTGATGGCGCTCCAGGGGAAGGAGCACACGCCGGAGGGCGGCTTCGCCGCGGGGGACATCGGCGCGGTCGCCAAGTTGAAGGACACGGCGACCGGCGACCTTCTTCTCGCCACCGAGCAAGAGGTCGAGGCACCGAAGCTCGAGTTCCCGCAGCCCGTCATGAGCTTCGCGATCACGCCGAAGGCGAAGGGCGACGAGGAGAAGGTCGCGACCGCCCTCAGGCGGCTCTCCGAGGAGGATCCGACGCTCGACATCCACCGCGATCAACAGACGGGCGAGCTTCTGATCGGCGGTCTCTCCCAGATGCACGTCGAGGTCGCAGTCGACAGGATGAGGCGGCGATTCGGCGCCGAGGTCGAGCTGCACCCGCCTCGTGTCCCCTACCTGGAGACCATCCGCCGCGAATCGCGGGCGCAGGGGCGGTACAAGAAGCAGACTGGCGGACGGGGCCAGTTCGGCGACTGCGTCATCGTCCTCGAGCCGATCGCCGGGCACGAGGGCTACGAGTTCGTGGACAAGATCGTCGGCGGCGTCATCCCGCAGGGGTTCCGGCCGGCGGTGGACAAAGGGATCCAGGAGGCGATGCGCCGCGGCGAGCTCGCCGGCGCGCCCGTCCAGGGCGTGCGCGTCCTCCTCGTGGACGGCTCGTACCACACCGTCGACTCCTCCGAGATGGCGTTCAAGATCGCCGGCTCGATGGCGTTCAAGCAGGCCTACGAGCAGGCCGACCCCGTGCTGCTCGAGCCGATCATGCTCCTCGAGGCCGCCGTTCCGGACGATGCGGTCGGCGCCGTGAACGGCGACCTGAACTCGAGGCGAGGCCGGCTGCTCGGGATGGAGCCCGGCGGGGGTGGCACCACGATCAAGGCCGAGGTGCCGATGGCGGAGATCCTCACCTACTCGCAGTCGCTCACGTCGCTCACGGGCGGCCGCGGCGACTACACGATGAGCTTCCTCAGGTACGAGGAGGTGCCCGCGCACGTCGCGCAGAAGATCATCGAGCAGGCGAAGCGCGAGCAGGAAGAGGCGAAGGCGGGCCACTGATGCTCGTCAGGGGGCAGGAGACGTACCGGACCTGCGCCGTCTGTCACCGCACGCTGCTCCTCGGCGAGCGCGTCGCGCGCTACACGCCGGGCGACGACCAGTGGGTGGACGTCTGTGCGCTCTGCACGGACACGGCAAACGAGCACGGCTGGATCAGGGAGGGCACGCCGACGACTCCAATCGTGGAGGACTCGCACCGGCGACGCCGCCGCTTCGCCGGGTTCGGAACGCTCTTCGAGCCACGCCGCCCGGACCCGCAGCCGGTGGTCTCACAGCCTGTCCTGCGCCGGCTCTCCCCCGAGGAGCAGGCGCTCGTCGGGGTCGCGGAGATCTTCAACGAGAGCCCGCACAGCCGGACGATCGCCGGGATCGCAAAGAGCCTCGGCCAGCCGCGCGTGAGCATGGTTCCGCTCTCGGCCACGAGCCAGGAGATCGTCATCACGATCGCCTGGGAGATCTCCTGGTACCAGTACCGGGTCATCTCGGAGTCCTCGCAGCCGGTGCGGCTCGCGGAGCGGGGGCAGGATCCGACGGAGATCGGCGAGAAGTACCGCGCCTGGAACGCGCACCTCGACGGGAACGGCCGGCTCATGCCGGACATCCCGCGCTTCTAGGAGGGTTGTGGAACGCGGCCCGAGGGAAAGCCCTGTGTTTCGTCAAACCCTCCTAGGGCCTCTGGACACGATTCGAGGCGTGACCAGGTGGTAACCCACCACTGGCGGCGCCCGGCCGGCTCACTACCATTCGAGGCAGCGTGATCTACTGCGTCGTTCCACCCGAGCTCAAAGACGAGCTCTACGACCGTCTCGTCGACCACTACAAGGACAATCCGAACGTGACGGTCATCGTGGACCGGCGCACGGGGCCCGACCGACGGTCCTCGGGCGGCCAGCTCCTTGGGGGAAAGCGCCAGGTGCGAAACCGCCGCCGCAGCCGCATCCCCGGGACCTTCCCGGTCACGGACGCACCGGCCGAGGCTTAGTCGCCGTCGCTCTGGGGCTCGACCGTCGCGAGCCAGCCGCAGGAAGGGCCTGCACGTGGACGGCCGTGCCGCTCGGGCGCCCGCCGCGGCCTAGAATCGCGAGCAGGCACGACTGAAAGGGGCGAGATGGCGCTGACCGGCGCGAAGACGTACAGGAACTACATCGGAGGGGAGTGGGTCGACGCTGCGAGCGGCGAGACCTTCGAGACGAGGAATCCGGCGAACGGCGACGTCCTCGGCGTCTTCCCGTCCTCGACCACCGAGGACATGGAGCGGGCGATCCAGGCCGCCAAGAACGCGTACGAGAGCTGGCATCTCGTGCCCGCGCCGAAGCGCGGCGAGCTCCTCTTCCGGGTCGCGCAGATGTTCGAGGAGCGCAAGGACGACCTGACCGAGGACATGGTTCGCGAGATGGGCAAGGTCCGCGCCGAAGCGGCGGGCGACGTCCAGGAAGCGGTCGACATGACCTACTACATGGCCGGCGAGGGCCGGCGCATGTTCGGTCACACGACGCCGTCGGAGCTCCCGGACAAGTTCATGATGTCCACGCGGAACCCGGTCGGCGTCGTCGGCGCGATCACGCCCTGGAACTTCCCCATCGCGATCCCGAGCTGGAAGATCGCACCCGCGATCGTCTGCGGCAACACGGTCGTCTTCAAGCCCGCCGGCGACACGCCGCTCCTCGCCGAGCGCTTCGTCGAGATCTTCGAGGAGGCGGGCCTGCCGCCGGGCGTCCTGAACATCGTCCACGGGGCCGGGAAGACCGTCGGCGAGTACCTGGTGAAGCACCCCGACGTTCCGCTCATCTCGTTCACCGGCTCGCGCGACGTCGGCGCCCGGGTGCAGACCAACGCGGGCCCGTACCTGAAGAACGTCCACCTCGAGCTCGGCGGGAAGAACGCGATCATCGTCATGGACGACGCCGATGTCGACCTGGCGATCGACGGGATCCTCTGGTCCGCGTTCGGCACCTCCGGCCAGCGCTGCACGGCGGCCAGCCGCGTCATCGCCACGGGGAAGGTCTACGACGACCTCGCCGCGCGAGTCGCGTCGGCCGCGGAGGGCATGACCCTCGGCGACGGCCTCGACGACGAGACGGACGTCGGCCCCGTCATCAATCAGGCCGCGCTCGACAAGATCCACGCGTACTCGCAGATCGGGCAGGACGAGGGGGCGAAGCTCCTCGCAGGCGGGGAGATCGCTCGGGAGAACGGGCTCGACAAGGGCTTCTTCTACCGCCCGACCGTCTTCGCGGAGGTCGATCCCGGTATGCGGATCGCGCAGGAGGAGATCTTCGGTCCGACGACCGCGCTCATCCGCGCTTCGGATGTCGACGAGGCGATCCGGATCGCGAACGGGGTGAGGTACGGCCTCTCGTCCTCGATCTTCACGCGTGATGTGAACAAGGCGTTCAAGGCGATCCGCGACCTGAGGACGGGCATCACCTACGTGAACGCCGGGACGACCGGCGCCGAGGTGCACCTTCCGTTCGGCGGCATGAAGGACACCGGCAACGGTCACCGCGAGGCGGGTCAGGCGGCGCTCGACTTCTACACCGAGTGGAAGTCCGTCTACATCGACTACTCGGGCAAGCTCCAGCGCGCGCAGATCGATACGGAGTAGTCGTGCGGAAGGTCAACCTCGCGGAGAAGCTCGCGTCGTTTGACGAGGCATTCAGCCCGCGGATCGTCGCGCGCTACAACGACTCGAAGATCCAGGTGGCGAAGGTGCGCGGCGACTTCGTGTGGCACTCGCACCCCGACACGGACGACTTCATCCTCGTCGTCGACGGCCGGATGGTGGTCGAGACGCGGGACGAGGCCGTGGAGCTCGGTCCCGGAGAGCTCGTCATCGTCCCGCGCGGCGTCGAGCACCGCACGCGTGCGCCCGAGGAGGCGCACACGCTCCTGGTCGAGCTCGCGGGGACGCCGAACACGGGCGACTCGGACGCGGAGGCCGCGCCCGAGATCGAGATCTAGTAGATGGTTGATCGGCAATCACGGCACCCCGATTACCGACCAACCATCTAGGCGTGGAGGTTCGCCTCCTGGGGAGCGGCGGCTGGATGCCGACCGACCGCCGCGAGACGGCCTGCGTCTACATCCGGGACGGATCCGACGTGCTCCTCCTCGACGCCGGCACCGGGATGCGGCGCCTCCAGACCGATCCCGATCTCCTCGAGGGGGTCTCGGCCCTCCACATCGCGCTCACGCACTTCCACCTCGACCACGTCGCCGGGCTCGTGGGCCTGCCCGGGCTCGCGCACCTCGAACGGCGCGAGCTCTGGGCGCCGGGGCGGGTCGTCGCGGGCGCACCGGCGGACGCGGTCGTGCACCGGCTGCTCGGCCCGCCGTTCCTCGCCGCCACGCCCGGCCACGTGACGTCGCAGCTCCTGACCCAGATCCACGAGCTGACCGGCGACGCCGAGATCGGCCCGTTCCGCGTCCAGACCAGGGTGCAGCCGCACCACGCCGGACCGACGCTCGCCTTCAAGGTGCGCGGCGACCTCGCCTACTGCACGGACACGGCGTTCGACGCGGCCAACGCGGACTTCGTCCGGGGCGCGACCGTGCTCCTGCACGAGGCTTTCCACCCGACCGACTCGACCGAGGACACGATGCACTCGGCCTCGGGCGAGGCGGCGCGGATCGCGGCCATGGCCGGCGTCGACCGGCTCGTCATCTGCCACGTGAGCCCGCTCCTCACCGACGAGGAAGCGCTCCTCGCACCCGCCCGGGCGCGGTTCGCCGCCTCCGAGGTCGGAGTGGACGGCCCTGTGCAAGGGTTCGCTGCGTGAACCGGAAGCTCGTCGTCTTCGTCCCGCGCGAGGCCCTCGACGCCGTTCGTGAGGCGCTCTTCGGTGCGGGAGCCGGCAGGATCGGCGACTACACGCGCTGCTCCTGGTACACGCAGGGCACGGGTACGTTCCTCGGCGGCAAGGCCACGGATCCGTCCGTGGGGGAGAAGGGCCGCGACCAGCGCGTCGCCGAGCTTCGGCTCGAGACCGTGTATCCGGTCGAGCGGGAGGCCGAGGTCGTGCGTGCCCTGCGCGACGCGCATCCCTACGAGGAGCCGGCGTTCGACCTCTACCCGCTGGTGGAGCCGCCGGCGTGAAGGCGCGCCTCTTCACGGACGGCGGCGCGCGGGGAAACCCCGGGCCGGCGGCGGCGGCCTATGTCCTCGAGACCGACGACGGCACGGTGCTCGACGCCCGGGGCGAGGCGATCGGCATCGCCACGAACAACGTGGCCGAGTACCGGGCGCTCGTGGCCGGCCTCGCGAAGGCAGCCGAGCTCGGCGATCGACGAGGTCGAGGTCGTCTCGGACTCCGAGCTCCTTGTGAAGCAGATGACGGGCGAGTACCGGGTGAAGAGCGAGGCCCTCCGCGGGCTCTCGTTGGAGGCGGCCCGGCTGGCGCGAAAGCTCGGCTCCGTCCGCTACACGGCCGTACGCCGGGAGCACAACGAGCTGGCCGACAGCCTGGTAAACGAGGCGCTCGACGCCGCCGGCTAGGCCGGTCGGGCCGCCGCTATACTCGAACGGCTACGCGGATGTAGCTCAGTTGGCTAGAGCGTCTGCTTGCCATGCAGAAGGTCGTGGGTTCGAGTCCCATCATCCGCTTCTAAAACCCCCGTAAATCGGGGGTTTTTGTTTGACTGATCGGCAACGTGTGTCCCCGATGAGTCCCAAACTCATCGCTCCAGATGGCGACTTGGGACTCGGCGGCAAGCCGATCCCTTTAGTCCGCGGTCACCTGACGCCTACGTCGGTAGAACCAGCGCTGGAGTGAGAGCGTCGCGACGACCGCGCTGACAATGCATACGAGGTTGAGGGCGAGCTGACCGGCGGCGCCGCCGACCTCGTTCCAGTCTCCGTAGGCGGAGGCAACCCCGATGTTGGCGGCCGCCGGGATCGTGGTCACCGAGATGAGGACACCGACGAGCGCGCCCGACTTCGCGGTCGAGAGCGAGAGGGCGCCCGCCGTCCCCGCGAGCAGCGCGACGAGCACCGTGTACTCGTCCGGGTGGGAGATGAAGAGAGTGGCGGGGCGCGCAAGCTCCGTCAGACGGTCCGGAGCCGAGCCGGTGACCCGGAGGACGATCGCTAGCGCGAACGCAGCGGCGATCCCGGCCGGAAACCCGACCGCGAGCGCCCGGAGCGAGCTCGCGCGAGCCCCGCTGGCGTTGCACGAGCGCGACGCTGAGCCCGGCGAGCGGGCCGAACTCTGGACCCACTACCATCGCTCCGATGATCAGGACCACTGAGTCCTGGATGATCCCGAGCGCCGCGATCATCGTCGCAAGCAGCATGAAGCTGACGAAGCTGAACGAGAGCTCCGCGCTCTCGGACGTCTGGAACTCCACCGTCTCCCACACGACGGCGTCCGCCGGCGACCCCACCGCGGCCTCCTCGGCCCGGCGGGCTGCATCGGAGACCAGTGACGACACCGGCTCGAGCACGATGGACCCGTCGCGCTCCAGCCCGAGTGCTCGCAGCTCTCCGACGACGATGCTCGCGTCCTCGCGCGCGACGTCGCAGAGAATGAGGTCCCCGTCGGGCTGCTCGGCGGCCCCGTGCAGGTGGACGATGTTGAGAGCCGAAGGGTGTTCGCGGATGATGCGGTAGGCCGATTCGGCTAGCCCGGGCGGCGCGATGACACGCAGATGCACCATCGCCGCAGATCGTAGGACTGCGGCGAGCGCCGGCACCGTTAGGCGCGCGTCAATACTCGCGCGTCGACCGTAGGAGTTCCGTTAGGGACGCGCCGAGAGTCGCGCCTGACGCGCTACTACGACCTCGTGCGCGATCTCATCTTCCTCGTGTGCGTCATCGCCTTCTTTGCCCTCGCCGTTGTGTTCGTTCGGGCGTGCCAGCTCATCCTCGGGTCGCGTCCGGCAGAAGAGATGGAGCGAAGGCCGTGAGCGTCGAGAACGTCGTCGGCCTCGTGCTCGCCGTCGCGGTGCTCGCGTACCTCGCGTACGCGCTGCTCGCGCCCGAGAAGCTGGGATGACGCTTCTCTACCTCGTTGTGGTGGCGTCGGCGCTCCTGCTCTTCGCGACGCTTCTCCGGCGGATGCTGCGGTGAGCGGCGCGAACTGGCTCCAGCTGGTCGCGCTGGTCGCGGCCCTCCTGGTGACCGCGCCGCTGCTCGGCGCGTACCTCGCCCGCGTGCTCAGCGGAGGAGCCGCTCCCGGCGACCGTGTCTTCCTGCCCGTGGAGCGTGGCATCTATCGCCTCGCGGGCGTCGACCCTCAGCGCGAGCAGCCGTGGAACGTGTACGCGCTCTCCCTCCTCGCCTTCAGCGTCGTCTCGGTCATCGGCCTCTATGTCCTTCAGCGCGTGCAGGGCGTCCTGCCCCTGAACCCCACCGACGTCCACGGCGTTCCGTCGGCGCTCGCCTTCAACACGGCGTCGAGCTTCGTCACAAACACGAACTGGCAGAACTACGGCGGCGAGTCGACGATGAGCCACCTCACGCAGATGGGTGGTCTCGCCGTGCAGAACTTCGTCTCCGCGGCGGTCGGGATCGCCGTGGCCGTCGCGCTGATCCGCGGGCTCGTCCGCACTCGCTCGGAGACGATCGGGAACTTCTGGGTCGACCTGACCCGCATCACGGTTCGCGTTCTCGTGCCGATCGCGGCGGTCATCGCGCTCGTCCTCGTGAGCCAGGGCACGGTGCAGAGCCTGCGCGGCCCTGCAGAGGCGACGACGGTCGAAGGGGCGACGCAGTCGATCTATCGAGCGCCGGTCGCGAGCCAGGAAGCGATCAAGGAGCTGGGGACGAACGGCGGCGGGATCGCGAATGCGAACTCCGCTCACCCGTTCGAGAACCCGACCGCACTCACGAACCTGGTCGAGAACTGGGCGCTCCTGGCGATTCCGTTCGCGCTTGCGTTCGCCTTCGGCCGGCTTGCGGGCGACCGCCGCCAGGGTTGGGTGCTGTTCGCGGCCATGTTCGTCCTGTGGGGCGCCTCGGTGGGCCTCGCAACGGGGTTCGAGCTCGACGGCAACCCGCGCATCGACGCGGCCCAGCCCAACCTGGAGGGCAAGGAGGTGCGCTTCGGCGCGGCCGCCTCCGGAACGTTCGCCGCGTCCACGACCGGGACCTCAACGGGCGCCGTCATCGCCTCCCACGACAGCTTCACGCCGCTCGGCGGAGCCGTTCCCCTCGTGAACATGATGCTCGGCGAGGTTTCGCCCGGCGGCGTCGGCGCGGGCCTCTACGGGATCCTGATCTTCGCGCTGCTGGCCGTGTTCATCGCCGGGCTGATGGTCGGAAGGACGCCGGAGTACCTGGGGAAGAAGATCCAGGCGGGGGAGATCAAGCTCGTTGCGCTCTACATCCTCGTCGTGCCCACGCTGATCCTCGCGTTCGCGTCGATCTCCGTCCTGCTCGACGACGCCAAGGCCTCGATCCTCAACCCAGGCGCCCACGGCCTCTCCGAGGTGGTCTACGCGTTCACCTCCGCCGCCAACAACAACGGCTCGGCGTTCGGAGGGCTGACCGGGAACACCGACTGGTACAACACGACGCTCGGCCTGGCCATGCTCGCCGGCCGCTTCCTGCCGATCGTGCTCGTGCTGGCGCTAGCCGGCTCGCTGGCGCGCAAGCAGCCGGTGCCCGTCACCGGCGGGCACCTTCCCTACGGGCACGCCGCTCTTCGCCGGGCTGCTCGTCGGCGTGATCCTCATCGTCGGCGCGCTCACGTACTTCCCCGTGCTCTCGCTGGGGCCGATCCTGGAGCACCTGAGCCTGTGACGCTCCGCAACGAGCCCCGCTCGCTCTTCGACCGCGCGATCCTCCTGCGCGCGGCGCGCGACAGCGTGCTCAAGCTCGACCCGCGGAGGATGATCGCGAACCCGGTCATGTTCGTGGTCGAGGTCGGGAGCGTGCTCGTCACCGTTCTCGCCGTCACCGAACCGAGTGTCTTCGCCTGGCTGGTCGCCGCCTGGCTGTGGTTCACGGTTCTGTTCGCGAACTTCGCGGAGGCAGTCGCCGAGGGCCGCGGCAAGGCGCAGGCCGACGAGCTGCGGCAGATGCGCGCGGAGACGATTGCGCATCGGCGGCGGCCCGACGGTGCTCTCGAAGACGTGCCCAGCTCCACGCTCCGCCTCGGCGACGAGGTCTTCATCTCCGCGGGCGAGGTGATCCCGGCCGACGGCGAGGTGATCGAGGGCATCGCCAGCATCGACGAGTCGGCGATCACCGGCGAGTCCGCTCCGGTCATCCGCGAGTCGGGCGGCGACCGCTCCGCCGTCACCGGCGGCACACGCGTGCTCTCGGACCAGATCGTCGTCCGGGTTACCGCCGTGGCCGGTGAGAGCTTCCTCGACCGGATGATCGCGCTCGTCGAGGGCGCCGAGCGCCAGAAGACCCCGAACGAGATCGCGCTCAACATCCTGCTCGCGGCGCTGACGATCGTCTTCCTGATCGCGGTGGTCAGTCTGCAGCCCTTCGCGATCTACTCCGGCGCCGAGCAAGAGGTGATCGTGCTCGTGGCGCTCCTCGTCTGCCTGATCCCAACGACGATCGGAGGACTGCTCTCGGCGATAGGCATCGCCGGCATGGATCGTTTGGTGCGCCGGAACGTGCTCGCGCTCTCCGGACGAGCGGTCGAGGCCGCGGGAGACTGCTCGACCCTCCTCCTCGACAAGACCGGCACGATCACGCTCGGCAATCGGCAGGCGTCCGAGTTCCTGCCGCTGCCGGGCGTCGACGAACGGGAGCTGGCCGACGCAGCCCAGCTCTCGAGCCTGGCCGACGAGACGCCCGAGGGCCGCTCGATCGTCGTCCTCGCGAAGGAACGCTACGGGCTGCGCGAGCGAGCCGTCGCGGAGGGGACGCTCGTGCCCTTCAGCGCCGAAACCCGGATGAGCGGCGTCGATCTCGACGGACGCTCTGTTCGTAAGGGCGCGGCCGACTCGATCCGCCGCTGGATCGAGGACGACGGAGGCACGACGCCGGCTGAGCTCGACGCGATCGTCGAGCGCGTTGCCGTGTCCGGCGGGACGCCGCTCGTCGTGGCGAGCAACGGGAACGCGCTCGGCGTCGTCCATCTCAAGGACGTCGTCAAGGAGGGCATGCGCGAGCGCTTCACCGAGTTGCGCCGGATGGGGATCCGCACGGTGATGATCACGGGCGACAACCCGCTCACTGCGCAGGCGATTGCGGAGGAGGCGGGCGTGGACGACTTCCTCGCCGAGGCCAAGCCGGAGGACAAGATGGCCCTGATCCGCCGAGAGCAGGCCGGCGGGAACCTCGTCGCGATGGCCGGAGACGGCACGAACGACGCGCCCGCGCTCGCCGCCGCGGACGTGGGCGTCGCCATGAACACGGGTACGCAGGCCGCCCGCGAGGCGGGGAACATGGTCGACCTCGACTCGAACCCGACGAAGCTCATCGAGATCGTCGAGATCGGCAAGCAGCTGCTGATCACGCGCGGGTCGTTCACGACCTTCTCGATCGCGAACGACGTCGCCAAGTACTTCGCGATCATCCCGGCGATGTTCGCGGGCACGTTCCCTGTGCTCGACGACCTCGACGTCATGCGGCTCGACAGCCCGGAGTCGGCGATCGCCTCGGCGGTGATCTTCAACGCGCTGGTCATCGTCGCGCTTATCCCTCTCGCTCTCCGCGGCGTGCGCTTCCGGGCGGCGTCCGCGGCAGCCGTCCTCCGGCGCAACCTGCTCATCTTTGGGCTCGGTGGCCTCGTCGTCCCCTTCGTCGGGATCAAGCTGATCGACCTTGTCGTTGGCGGGCTGGGAGTCGTGTCATGAGGCGCCAGCTGTTCCCGGCCATCGTCGCCTTCCTCGTGCTCACCGTGCTGACCGGGTTCGCCTATCCGCTCGTCGTCACCGGAGCGGCCAGCTCGCCTTCTCCGACCGCGCGGACGGCTCGCTGGTCGAGCGGGACGGCGTGGTCGTCGGATCCAGCCTCATCGGCCAGAGCTTCGCCGGCAGCGAGTACTTCCACCCGCGCCCCTCCGCGGCCGGCGAAGGCTACGACGCGATGTCGAGCTCGGCCTCGAACCTCGGGCCGACGAACGAGGAGCTTCTCGCGTCGGTCGAGGAGCGGGTCGCTGCCTACCGAGACGCGAACGGTCTCGCACCGACCGACGACGTTCCGATCGACGCCGTGACCGCGTCGGGGTCCGGGCTCGACCCGCACATCTCGACCGCGAATGCGCGCCTGCAGGCAGGCCGGGTCGCCGAGGAGCGTGGGGTCTCGCGCGACGACGTGCTCGCGCTCGTCGAGGAGCACACCGAGGACCGCTCGCTCGGCTTCCTCGGCGAGCCTGGAGTGAACGTCCTCGAGCTCAACCTCGCGCTCGACGCGACGAGCGGCTAGCTGCGGCACGCTATAGCCATGGCGCGCGGGCAGCTACGTGTGTATCTCGGCGCCGCGGCGGGCGTCGGCAAGACTTTCGCGATGCTGAACGAGGGTCGGCGGCGGCGCGAGTACGGCGAGGACGTCGTCGTCGGCTTCGTCGAGACCCACAAGCGCCGCAAGACGGCCGAGCAGGTGGGGGATCTTGAGGTGGTACCGCGCACGCGGCTCTCGTACCGGGGCAGTGAGTTCGAAGAGATGGACGTCGATGCGATCCTCGCGCGCCGGCCGCAGGTCGTCCTCGTCGACGAACTCGCGCACACGAACGTCCCCGGGTCGCGGAACGAGAAGCGCTGGCAGGACGTCGAGGAGCTCCTCGGCGCCGGCGTCAATGTCATCTCCACGCTCAACATCCAGCACCTCGCGTCGCTCAACGACGTCGTCGAGCAGATCACCGGCGTCCAGCAGCGCGAGACGATCCCGGACGAGGTCGTGCGCCGGACGGACGAGCTGCAGCTGGTCGACCTGACGCCTGTCGCCCTGCGGAACCGGCTTGCCCGCGGCGACGTCTATCCGCCGGAGCGGATCGACACCGCGCTCGCGAACTACTTCCGGCCCGGCAACCTGTCCGCGCTGCGCGAGCTCGCGCTCGCGTGGCTCGCCGATCGGGTCGACGAAGGGCTCGAGGAGTACCGCAGGCGGCACGGCATCGCGCAGCCGTGGGAGACGCGGGAGCGGGTCATGGTCGCGCTCACGGGCTCCTCCGACGGCGAGCGGCTCGTCCGGCGGGCCGCGCGGATCGCGCATCGGACGAAGGGCGATCTCGTCGCCGTTCACGTCGTGCCGCAAGACGGGCTCGCCGCCCCCTCGGCGGAGCTGCTCGCCCAGCAGCGCGAGCTCGTAGGAGAGCTCGGCGGGAGCTACCACGAGGTCGTGGGCGGCGACGTCGGCGAAGCGCTCCTCGACGCCGCCCGCTCGCTGAACGTCACCCAGCTCGTCATGGGGGCCACGCGGCGGTCGCGCTGGCAGCGCCTCACGCGCGGGTCGGTGATCGGCAAGGTCATCCGCGAGTCGGGCGTCCCGATCGACATCCACGTCATCAGCCACCCGCAGGCATCATCGGAAGAGGCGTTCGTCGTCCCGAGGACGCGCCGTCCGGCGGCGCTGCCCCGGCGTCGCCGGCTGCTCGGCGCCGCTCCTAGCTGTCGGCGGACTGCCGCTCTTGACGGCGCTCCTCGTGCCGCTGCGAGATGAGCTCGAGCTGCCGAGTGTGATGCTCCTCTTCCTGCTGCTCGTCGTCGTCGTGGCGGCTGTCGGTGGCCTCGTCCCCGGGCTGATCGCCGCCGTCGGCGCCTTCCTGCTCGTCAACTGGTTCTTCATCCAGCCCTACGGGACGTTCTCGATCGCGGAGGCCGAGGATGTCCTCGCACTATTCGTCTTTCTCGCAGTCGGCGCGATCGTCTCGGCGTTCGTCGCTCTTGCCACCCTGCGGGCGGCCGAAGGGGCTCGCGCCCGCGCCGAGGCGGAGGCGCTCGCGCGGCTCGCCGGCTCGTCGACCATCGCCGCGGTGCTGGACGGGCTCCGGCGCGTGCTCGGACTGGAGGGCGCCGCGGTCCTCCATCGCCACGACGAGCGCTGGCGGATCGAGGTCGCGAGCGGAGACCGTGTCCCGGAGAGCCCGGAGGCGAGCACGTCGGTGGTCGAGCTCGATCCCGAGCACGTCCTCGCGATCACCGGCCCGCCGATCCACGCCGAGGACCGCCGGGTGCTCGACGCGTTCGCGAAGGAGGTCGCGGCCTCCGTCCACCTCGGAGAGCTCGAGGTCGGCGCGGAGGCGGCAGGCGCGCTCGCGGCGACGAACGAGCTGCGGGCTGCGCTGCTGGCCGCGGTCTCGCACGACCTACGGACACCGCTCGCCGCCATCAAGGCTTCGGTCACGAGCTTGCTCCAGCGCGATGTCGAGTGGACACCCCACGAGCGAGCGGAGTTCCTCGAGACGATCGACGAGGAGACGGACCGTCTCAACGCGCTCGTCGGCAACCTGCTCGACATGAGCCGGCTGCAAGCCGGCGCGCTCGACATCCTCGCCGAGGCGGTCGACCTCGAGGAGGTGCTTCCGGCCGCACTACGCAGCCTCGGCGCCGCGGACGGTGCGGTGGAGCTCGAGGTCCCGGACGGACTGCCGCGCGTGCTCGCCGATCGCGGCCTGCTAGAACGCGCGCTCGCCAACGTGCTCTCGAACGCGGTTCGCTTCTCGCCGCCCGGCAAGCCGGCACGCGTGACCGCGGGGGTGGTCGACGGGGTCGTGGACATACGGGTCGCCGACCGCGGGCCTGGCGTTCCCTCCGCCGAAAGGGACCGATTGTTCAGGCCGTTCCAGCGTCTCGGGGACTCGGGTCAGAACGAAGGCGTCGGGCTCGGCCTGGCGGTGGCGAAGGGGTTCCTCGAGGCAATGGGCGGCGAGATCGAGGCCGACGACACTCCCGGCGGCGGGCTGACCGTGGTCGCGCGGCTGCGGGTGGCCGAGTGACCCGCATCCTCGTCGTCGACGACGAGCCGCAGATCCTCCGCGCGCTCGGGACGAACCTCCGCGCCCGAGGGTACGACGTCGAGCTCGCGGGGACCGGCGAGGCCGCGCTCACCATCGCCGCGAGGAAGCACCCCGAGCTCGTAATCCTCGACCTCGGGCTTCCCGGGATCGACGGCGTCGAGGTGATACGCGGCTTGCGCGGCTGGACGTCGGTGCCGATCATCGTCCTCTCCGTCCGCGAGGCCGAGCGCGACAAGGTCGCGGCTCTCGACGCCGGCGCCGACGACTACGTCACGAAGCCGTTCGGTATGGACGAGCTGCTCGCGCGGTTGCGCGCGGCGCTGCGGCGGGCGGCGCCGACGGAGGAAGAGGCAGTCGTCGAGACGGAGCACTTCACGGTCGACCTCGCGGCCAAACGCGTCACGACGGGCGACGGCGAGGTCCGCCTCACGCCGACGGAGTGGCACATCGTCGAGGTGCTCGTCCGCAACGCGGGCAAGCTCGTCACGCAGCGCCAGCTGCTACAGGAAGTGTGGGGACCCCAGTACGAGAAGGAGACGAACTACCTCCGCGTCTACCTCGCGCAGATCCGGAGCAAGCTCGAGCCCGACCCCGCCAGGCCGCGCTACTTCATCACCGAGGCGCGGATGGGCTATCGGTTCGAGCTTGAAAGGGCTCCGGATCCGGCCTGACTCGGGTCAGGTGCTTGCTCGGAGGTCGACGGCGTAATAGGCGTTGGGAAGGGCC
The DNA here is from genome assembly GCA_963824775.1 of uncultured Actinomycetes bacterium. Taxonomy (GTDB): domain Bacteria; phylum Actinomycetota; class Thermoleophilia; order Gaiellales; family Gaiellaceae; genus CAWGQF01. Next base: position 183,240 of record CAWGQF010000012.1, on the reverse strand, counting down.
GAACGGGTTCGTCGTACGAGAGGAGGGTCCAAGCTCGAGGCGATGTCCGTTGCCACGCTCGACCCATGACCAACCCTCGTTGCGCTCGCGCTATTAGCCAGCCGGGCACGTGCAAGCCGAGCGCGAACCGCACTCATCGCCGGTCAAGGACGGTTCCGACGTTCGCTTCAAGCGCCTCACCCGCGCGCTGGGCGTGTTCGGCCCGCCGAATACGTGTGAGTAGACCCGGAGCGTGATCTCCTCATCGACCTCGTCACGAGGCTCGAACCCCGCAGCGGGTGGCTTCGAAGAGGCGCTCGGGAAGGTCTAGCCCCGCGGCAGCGGGTACTCGGGGCAGGTCTTGCGCCTGGAGTCCTCGAGGCTCGTGTCCTGGAAGAGGAACGACCATTCGTCGGCTCCGAGATTCTGTCGCGCCAGCCGGCACGCGCTCGACCGCAGGGACTCGGCATCCTCACTCCAGAGCGCCTGGTCCCAGGCCACGACGGGGTTGTGGTAGCCCGCCGAAACGAGCGTTCCGTCCTCGGCGAAGGTGAGCGCGTCCCCGTCGTCGTCGTCGGCGGGTCTCGCGAGCATCGCTCCGATCGGGCGCCTGGTCTCGACGTCCCACAAGCGGATGTCTCCGAGAGCGGACCCCGCAGCCACGACGCGGCCGTCCGGCGAGAAGGCGACCGACCAGACGCCGTTCGTGTGGTCGAGCGGCGGCTCGATCCTGCGGATCCGCTCGCGGTCCCGCATGTCGAGGAGCTCGACCGTCTCAGCGCCGCCCCCGACGGCGAGTAGCTTGCCGTCGGGCGAGAACGCGAGGGTGTCGACGTACTGGCCGTCCTGCACGCGAAGCGTGGGTAGACGTCGAGGACGGCGCGGGTCCCGAACGTCCCACAGGCCGATCCGGCCACCCTCGGCGAACGCGGCCGCGAGAAGCTCCCCGTCGGGGCTGAACGCGACGGCATTCGCACTGGGTTCGCCGGACGCCGCCGGCGTCGTCGCGAGGAGGTGGAGATCCCTCGGGTCGCTGGCATCCCACACCGTGATGTGACCGCCGTCGTCGGCCGCGGCGACGAGTTCGCCATCGGGCGAGAAGGCGAGCCCCTGAATGCTTCCCAGCGGGAACCCCTCCGCGGATGCCACGCGAAGGCGGCACGGCTCGCTGGGCGCGCCCGGACAGTCGGGCCCGGTCTCCCAGAGCGCGAACGTGCCGCCGTTCGGGGCGGCGAGCAGGCTTCGGTGGAAGGCAACCGCGTACGAGCCCTCCGGAGCTGCGATCGTCGCGAGTGGGCTCTGAGCCCCCGCAGCGGCCGACGAAGCCTGCAACCTCCACAGCACCGTCCCGCCCGCCCCGTTCGCCGCCGCGACCTGCCCGCCCGCCCCGACGGCGACCTCGTAAGTGTCGTCGCTGAGGCTACGGCTGATCGTCGTGGCGAGTGCGTCGGCGCCGCTGAGCGACCAGAGCTTGACGTAGGAGTCCTCGCCGCCGGAGGCGATCGTCCCGTTCGGGCCGGCGGCGACACTGTAGACGTCCCCTTCGTGGAACCTGGGTGGGCCGAACACTCCTCGCCCGGAGACGTCCCACACCGTCACGCTGTCGTCGTCCCCGCCCGAGATGAGCGTCTCGTCGCCGGCAAAGGCGAGGCTGAGCACGCAGCAGGATGGCTTCAGGGACGGCGTCATTCGGGTCGGCCTCGCGGCTCCGGAAATCTTCCAGAGGAAGATCGTGTCCTCGTATCCGGCCGCGAACGTCGTTCCGTCGTCGGAGAACGCTACCGCTTGCGCCTGGCGTCCCTCGGCTCCGGGAAGGGCCGGCCCCGGCTCGAGCTCTCCCGAGTCGCTGAGCGTCCAGAGCACCGGCTCGGCACCCGCGGACGCGAGCAGACGGTTCGTCGGGTCGTAGGCCAGGCTGGGAACAGCGGCCCCCAGCGATGCCTGCGCAAGCGGCCGCCTACGAACCGGGTCGCTCACGTCCCAGACACGGACGAAGCCGTCCTCGCCGCCCGACACGAGGACGTTGCCCGAGGCGAACACGAGCGCGTTCACGGAGTCGTGGGCAGGAAAGGATCCGAGGAAGCTCAACGAGGACGACTCGACCGCGAGCACATGGATCCGATCGTAGATCGCGGCGGCGAGCCGCGTGCCGTCAGGGCTGAGCGCCACGCTCGTGACGGCGTACTGCCATTCCGCCTTCGGCACGTACGGCTCGCCGAGAAGCTGTCCCGCCTCATCCCAGAGGCGCACGATCCAGTCGTCGCTCCCGGAGACGATCCGTCCGTCGGGCGCGAACGCGACCGAGGTGACGGCCTGTGAGTGGCCCACGAGAACCCTCGGCATTGCCGCGTTCGGCTGGAGGCTCGAAAGCGTGAGGCTCCTCGCTTCCACGGACGGCGAGAGGCGATACGCCTCCGCGCCTGCCAGCACCGACACAGCCGGCCCGAAGCTGACCTCGCTCGTGCGCGCCGCGACGGCCCCGGACCCGGCGCGATCGGCCGCGGCTGCCGCGTCTGCCTCCTTCTCCTCTGCAGTCCGCTTCTGGCCCACGGCCCAGATCGCGAGGACGAAGACCGCGGCGCAGGCGGCAAGCGAGAGCGCGGCCACGACGGCCCAGATCCGCGTCTTGCGGCGCTCGCGCCGCGCCCGCTCCTCCGCCTCCCGGCGAGCCGTCGCCTCGGCATGGCGGGCGCGCCAGTCGAGGATCGCCGGCCCGATGACATCGTGAAAGATCTCGTATCGGGTTTCGCCGTCGATGCCCGGCGGCGGGGGAACCGGGCGGAGGATGCGGATGTCTCCGCTCGCCATGTGCTCGAGGACCTGGGTGACCTCGGCCTCCGGGAGCTCCGCGTAGTCGGCCAGGTCGCGCGCCGTGTGGGCGACCTTCGCCCCCGAGCGCGTGACGAGGTAGTGGAAGATCGCTGCCGCGACGTCTCGCTCCTCGGGCGAGAGGGCGGCGAGCGCCTCGTCGAGGCGGGTGCGCACGATCCGCTCGGCCCCGCCGAGGCGCTCGAGCGTGGAGGCGCGCAGGACGCGCGAGCCCTCAGCGATCTCTTCGTTCCAGATCCGGATCATGACGACCTGGAGGTAGGGGGCCTGGATCCGCTCCTCGCGCGTGGCGGTCGCGCCGGCGCCGTTCGTGTCCCCGGCGCCCGCCTGGCCGAGGTTGACGCGGGTGCCGCCGATCTCGTCGAGCACTGCGTCGACGAGCTCAGGCTCGATGGAGCACGTCTCCTCTGTGGCGACCCGCTCGTTGTATGCGCGGACCGGGCCCTCGATCGCCTCGCGCGCGCTGGCCCGGCTCAGGTGGTCGATGCGGAGTCGGCTGTCGAAGAGGCCGGGAATACGGCCCTTGAAGAAGTCGAGCTGCGCGAGCGCGTCCTCGCGGATGGAGACGAGGAAGCTGACCCGGAGGTCGAGCCGGTTGACCGCGCGGGGGAACTCGTAGGCGAACGTGCCGGGCCCGTCTTCGTCCGCGTGGTAGAGGAAGTACTCCTCGAACTGGTCGAGGACGATCAGGAGGTCGCCGTCGACCCGCTCGGCCCAGATCCGCAGTACGTCGTCCAGGCCCGCTTTCGCCGGCACGTCGACTGGGCCGCCGCCGACCAGGTCGGTGACGGCGCGCTCGACCTCGCGCACGAGACCGGCCACGGGGTCGTCACGCCAGGCGTGGAAGCTGACGACGGCGTGTTCCGGCCTGCCGATCTCGTCCAGGTTCCGATGCGACTCCTGCCGGAGTTGGTGCACCGCGCCCGCATGCAGCACCGAGCTCTTGCCGACGCCGCTCTCGCCGTAGAGGAGCGTCAAGCGTGAGGCGAGCAGGTTGGCGCGGATGATCACCGTCTCCTGCTCGCGCCCGAAGAAGAAGTCGACGTCCTCCTCCGCGAACGGCGTGAGGCCCTGGTAGGGCGACGCTCGGGGCGGGCCAACCTCCGTGGGCGGGGCGGTGGTCCCGGCCGCCGTCACCGTCCCACGCCGATTCCCAGGGGCGCGCGCACCTCGCGGTGGAGGTTCTCCACGTACTCCTCCAGCGACCCGCGCAGGATGTCGACCCCACGCTTGTTCCAGAACTCCTGCTCGATCGGCGCGGGCTCGAGCTGGATCGCCCACGACTTGTAGCTGAGGCGCTGTTCGCCCCAGATCCGGTGCAGGATCACGCGCAGGTTCCAGTCGCGCATGCTGTAGCAGAGGAAGAGGAAATGGCTCTTTCGCAGCAGCGCGACGAACAGGACGGGGACGAGGTTCGGATGTCCGTCCGCGTCAGGTAGTAGATGTAGTAATCCTCCGTGATGACGTGGCTTTCACGGTCGGGATCCTTCCGGTCGATCGCGCCGTGCATCTTCAGGACGACCGTGCGCTCGTTCAGGGCCAGGTCGGTGTACTCGTTCGGCTTCTCGGGGAGAACAAGTGATTATGCGCCACTGGACTGCTGTTTCAAGGGCTCGCCGACTTGAGGCGGACGAGGGGACGGGGACGCGCGAGCGCACTTGCTCCAGATCCGCGACAAGGTCGTCGGGCGACTGCATGCCGACCGAGAGGCGCACGAGACTCCGGGACCGGAAGGAGTCGGACGCTGGCGTGAACCGGCGCGCGATCGCGCACTGCCTTGGCACCTGTGCGCCGCTCAGCGGGGGCACGGCCACAGCCGTCCCGTGGTGCCCTCGGCTCGGTGGCGAGCGTCGTTTAGAGCAGACGATCTCAGCGACGGCGAGCCCTAGTAATCGCCCAGCCGAATTACTAGAGTCACCAAGGCGCGTCTCCTGGGCGCGCGCCTTTTATGTTCGGCTTCACCACTCGCTTCCGGCGGGGTGCGTTACCACTCCTTGCCGCCCTCGTCGCAACCACCGCCGCGACGGCCCTAGGGCCGGGCGGCGCAGGCGCCGCGCCCAACAGGGATCCTGAGCTCGGGCGGCCCAGCGAGGCCGAGCACACGCTCGCCCGGGCCCTGGCGCTCTTCGAGCCGTCCCGCGACCGGGAGCTCCTCGGGCCGGGATCCGGCCCTGTGCCGCTCGAGGCGACGCTCGTCCTGCGCGACCTCGCGGCCGGGCTCGACGAGCTCTCGCCGGCACGCCGGGTGGTCGCGCAGCGGCTGCTCGCCCGGCCGACCGACGGCAGGAACGGGGACAGGCGCTATCGGTCGAGGGCGCGGCACACATGCGACGCGCGGATGTGCTTCTGGTGGGTGTCGAGGGGCGCGGACGCCCCCCCGCGCCTGAATCGCAACCGGAATCGACTCCCGGACTGGGTCGAGACAACCCGCGCGGTCTTCCGGCACGTCTGGGCGACCGAGGTAGGAAGGATGGGCTACCGGCAGCCCCGCTCCGACATCCGCTCGCGAAACCACGGGCCGAACGGGAAGCTCGACGTCTACCTGGCTGACATCGGTCGGCAACAGCTCTACGGCTACTGCAATAGCGACGACCCCCGGAACACCTACGCCGTCTCCGCGTACTGCGTCGTCGACAACGACTTCACCCGACGGCAGTTCGGGCCTCAGTTGTACGGCAAGCGAGCGCTCCAGGGGACCGCCGCGCACGAGTTCTTCCACGCCGTCCAAGCCGCGTACGACTGGTACGAAGACACGTGGGTCTTTGAGAGCACCGCCAACTGGATCGAGGACGAGGTCTACCCCGACATCAACGCGTTCGACAGCCTGTCGATAAGCCCCGTCGGAGAGGACCATCACGACCTCCCCCTCGACGGATGGCGGAACGATGATTCGCTGCAGAACAGCTTCGCCTACGGAACCTGGATCTTCTGGCGCTACCTCTCCGAGCACTACGGGCGCGCGATCGTCCGGGACGTCTGGAACCGCTCGCGCGGCGCGAAGTACGCGATCAAAGCCGTCGAAGGCGCCCTCGCGGCACGAGGCACGACTTTCGGGACGATCTTCCCCGCATTCGGCGTTGCGAACTTCACACCCGAGACGACTTACGCAGAAGGCGCCCTCTACCTCATGTTCGAGGACGTCGGTCCGGCTCCGGTCGTGCACTCGCTGACCGCCGCGGCGCCGACTGTCACCCAACCGGTCCGGATGCCGCATATATCGAACGACTACTACGCGTTCACGCCTGGGACCGGCCTCACGCCCACCTCGACGCTCACCGTCGCCGTCTCGGCGCCCGGCGTCGGCGGAGCGGCCAACCTGATCGTCCTGAGGACGGACGGGACAAGAACAGTGGTTCCCGTGCCGATCTCCGGTGGGGCGGGCACGGTGTCCGGCGTTCCGTTCGGGCTCGGTGTGGCAAGAGTCGTTCTCGTGCTGACGAACGCGGGCACGAGGTTCAACCGCTGTGGCAGGGATCGGAGGCCGCCGTTCTACTCCTGCTCCGGCTTCCCGCTCGACGACGCCGACTACACCTTCTCGGCGACCGCCAGCCCGTAGCGGCCTCGGAGTTGACAAAGGCGCGCACCCGTGTTGAGACAGCGGTGGCCCTCGCACGCCAGGAGTTCGAGAAGCGGTGCCTTGTTTGTGGTCGGCGCCCGTTGTACTGTCGAACTCAAGTGCCGGATGTCGCTAGACGACGGTAGGAGCCGGACGACCGCACCCCCGCGGTGCTCCGCTTGAGGCGCCGGAACGCTCACGCTCGTGCCGCCCGGTTACCTCGCCTCAACCCGCGGTGACGGGCGATCTCCTACGTCGTCCACGATCGGGCGCAGCCAAGGGCCGGCGCGACGTGGTGCTTATCCCGTCCACCTCGCCGGTCCGCGTCGGTTGTCGACGTGCGTGAAGGTCGCGTAGATGCCGATTCCGCCGCCGCCCTTGAGCAGTCGCTCGGCTTCGGCGGCCCAGTCCCGCGGCGTTCCGGAGGCGAACCTGACGTCGGTCGCGACCTCTCCGGGTGATTGGTCGTAGATGTGCTGGGAGGCTTTCGCGCCGCCGACGCTTCGGTTGTATGCCTCTGTCCGGTAGGCGGAGTTGATCTTGCATTGCCCGAACTTCCCGCGCATCGGCTCGAGGACGTCCTTGACGAGGCGCCGGAGGGCGGGTAGCGCCGCTGCCGGGACCGGCGTTCCATCGTGGCAGTGGAACTCGGCCAGGACGAAGTGCGGTGAGAGCCGGCGAGACCGTTGTGCGGTGGCCGATTCGAGGGCGACGTCGCCCGTGGACTCGGCCTCGATCTCCGCTCTGTCCTCGTCGCTCGCGTTGGCCAGCGTGGTCTCGTCGAGCTCGAGTGCCTTGTCTCCGAGCGTGCTGAGCGCTGATTCGAGCTCGGCGACGCCCTCGACCTCCCCCGCCTCGGCGCTTCCGTTCTCCCGTTCGGTCTCCGGACTGGCCATCGTTACCTCCTAGCTGCCCCCCTTCGCCGTCACAGCCGCCCGATGGATAGGCGCGTCGCGGCGGCTCTTGCCTGGTGGAATCACAAGGAAGATACTCCTGTTGCGAGCATTGACCAAGCAACGGAACGACCGGCGCAGGGGTTGGACTGCTGCGAGTGGCGCCGAGCCCGCGCCGTGGAAGGAGGCGAGAAGGTGTCAGAGAGCGAGACGGCGACCGAGGTGGGGCTTGAGGATCTGGAGGGGTCCAACGTCCGTCCGGTTGTGCCCGAGGGCGAGGAGCAAGTGCCGAGCGACGAGGTGCTCGAGGGCGAGGCGGCCGCGGAGGTGGAGCTGCTTGAGGGTGCCGCCGTCCCGCGGGGGCTGAGCCGCGAGGGCGCGGCCTTCGTTGCGCGCTTCGAGGGCTGCATCCTCAAGCTCTACGACGACCCGGCCGGCCACTGCACGATCGGGGTCGGGCACCTCGTGCACCACGGCAGGCGCAACGGCAGCGAGCCGGCCGAGTTCCGCCGGGGTATTACGCGCGCGCGCGCCTTCGAGCTGCTCCAGCAGGACGCCGCCGTCGCGGCCGCGGCGATCCGGCGGTACGTGAAGGTGCCGCTCAACCAGCAGCAGTTTGACGCGCTCTGCAGCTTTGGCTTCAACTGCGGCGCGGGGGCGATCAAGACGGCGACGCTGACGCGAAGGCTGAACGGCGGTGAGTACGCGGCGGTTCCTTCCGAGCTGAACAGGTGGGTCAAGGCGGGCGGGAAGACGTTGCCGGGATTGGTCAAGAGGCGCCGGGCCGAGGGGAAGCTCTTCGCCCAGGGCAGCTACCGGTGAGGACGGGTGAAGCCGCACCAGGCGGCCGAGCAACGAGAAGGAGCGAGGGATGAACATCCAGACATTCGCGGATGAGATCGCCGCGGCGGAGGAGCGCTTCGCGGGCCGCGAGCGCGAACGCGAGGACACGCGGCGGAAGCTCGAGGAGGGAGGAATCCTCGCGGCCGACGACCCGGAGCGGGTCGCGAAGCGGCTCGCGCGCCTGGGCGCCGATCGCGACACCGCGATCGCCGTCGCACGCGGCGCCGTCCCGGTCGCCGGCGCGCTGACCGAAGCCGACGCCGCCGAGCTCGCCGCGCTCGGCACCGACGGGGCCGAGGTCACGATCGTCGAGACGGGCGAGACCGACTACGTCGCGCTGGAGCGCCTTCTCGGCGCGAACGCCCTGATCAGCGCGGCCTTCCTGGAGGGTGGGACACGCGCGTCGCGCGCGGTGGGTCGCATCCTCATCACCGCGGAGGGCGGCCGCGTGGCCGGGTACGGAACCGGCTCGCTCGTCAGCCCGAGTCTCGTCCTCACGAACAACCACGTGCTCGAGGACGCGCAGAGCGCTGCGCAGGCGCGGATCGAATTCGACTACGTCCTCGGCCTCGACGGGACGCCGTCCCAGTCGGCGTCATTCAAGCTTGAGCCGGACCGGTTCTTCCTGACCAGCCGCGAGCTCGACTACTCGCTCGTTGCCGTCGAGGAGCGAAGCTCGAGCGGCGGCGAGCTTGCCCGATACGGGTGGAATCCGCTCATCGAGGTGGAGGGAAAGGCGATCCTGGGGGAGATGCTGAACATCGTGCAGCACCCGAACGGCGAGCCGAAGCAGCTCGCCATGCGCGAGAACAAGCTCCTCGACCTGCTCGACGACTACCTCCACTACGAGACGGACACCGCACCGGGGTCGTCCGGCTCGCCCGTCTTCAACGACCAGTGGGAGATCGTCGGTCTCCACCATTCGGGCGTCCCCAAGAAAAACAAGGCGGGCAAGATACTGGCGATCGGCGGCAGCCTCTGGACGCGGGCGATGGGCGAGCACCGCATCGACTGGCTCGCCAACGAGGGCGTACGGATCAGTCGCATCATCAAGGACGTCAAGGCGCAGAAGCTCGGTGGAGGTCAGAGCCGCCTGCGCGACCAGCTCTTCGAAGCGGGCCCGCCCGCGGAGCCGGAGCCCAGTACGGCCGAAGCGGCCGCCGTCGCCGTCGAACAGCCTGCCGTCACGGTTGACGCCGCGGCGGACGGCGCCGTCGTCTGGACGATTCCCCTCCAGGTGACGGTTCGCGTCGGCGCCCCGACGAGCGAAGCTCGCGTACGCTAATCGCCTCCCGTAGCGTCCCGCACGCACTCAGCACGCGCCAGCGTCAAGCGTCCTCGAGGGTGGCATGCGGCAGTTCTGGAACGTGAGCTTGGTCGTTGGTGCTAGGCCCTGGCCGCGCCGAGAGCGGCGAATCCTACGAACCGTCACCCTTCCGGCGCCGCACGGGCGGCGTCGGCACCGACCAGCTCCAGAACGTGTGGCCGCGCTCGCAGCGGTACTCGCGGTACTGCCTGAACAGCCGGGAATTGCCGGTGGGGGACGCCGGAGCCTGGCAGATGGTGCAGCGCCGGCCGCTCGTGCTCATCCGCGCACCCTGCTCGTGCCGGGCGAGGCACGGCGCGCGATCCAGGTCGCGCTCAGAGCGGAGGCGTCGGCCGGACGCTCTGAGTAGCCGTCCCTGACCGCAGTCACTTCGAATCTCGCGTCGACCAGCGAGGACCGCACGTCGGCGGCCCGATGGAAGTACTGCCGGTGGTGCTCGCTGAAGGCGCCGCTGCCGTACAACGGAACGATCTCGATGCGAGTGTCGCAGGTACGCGCGCGGGTTTCGACGACGCTGCTGATCACGAACCGGTGCTCACCCTGCTCGCCGTGCACGACGGGTCGGGAGGCCGTGAACGCCATCATCTCGTCTGTGTGCACGTCGAAGACGAGCCATCCGGCCGGGCGGAGGCGAAGGGACAGGGCGGCGAACGTCGAGCGGAGATCGGCCGGAGTGAGGTAGTTAAGGCCGTCAAAGGTGCAGACCGCGGCGTCGTATACGCCTTCGACGGCCAGTGCGGGCAGCGTCGATCGTACGAGCCGCACCTCCGACCGGAGCCGTCGACGGGCGCGGGCGAGCATCGCCTCGGAACCATCCAGGCCGACCACCTGGTACCCCAGCGCAGCCAACTCGCCTGCGAGCAGCCCGGTGCCGCAGCAGACGTCGAGCACGTTGTGCACCCCATGCTCGTCATCGCTCCAAAGCTCGTGGAGGAAGGACGCCCAGGCGCCATGGCAGGGATCGACGACGATCTCGTCATAGATCCCCGCCAGCCTGGTGTACGCCTCGACCTGTCCCACGCGGTCCGGAAAAACCGCGGGCGCTAGATTCCCAGGAGTTTCGCCTTCGCCGCGGCGAACTCCTCGTCCGTGAGCACTCCCTGGCTGTGGAGCTGGGCCAGGTTCTGCAGTTCCGCCGTCTTGTCGTCCGCGGGAGGAGCCTGCTGGGGCTGGGCGGGCTGCTCCGCCATCTGCTGGTCGTAGGCCGCCTGGTCCTCCCCCGCCCACTTCTCGTTCTGCCGGCGCGCCACGCGGCCGGACACGGCGGTTGCGGTCCCGGCGACGACGGCCGTCCTTGCCGCCATGCGCAAAAGTCCCATTTCGTCTCCTATCTTCGATGGTGGACGTTCACTCGGCCGCAAGCGCGGTCTTGACGACCTCAGCGGGGATTCGGATCGAGTCGATCAGCACGGCGTCCGCGGCCTCGAGCGCCGAGACCACCTTCCTGGCCCACACGTTCTCGAACGCGACCAGCAGCGCCGAGCTGTTGGCGGGGAGGTCCTCGCTGACCTCGTCGGCATCCTCCTCGTTGAGGGAACCGGGCTCGGTGATCTCGATCTCCGCGAAAGCGGCGCCCTCCTCGTCGAGATCCTCGATCGCGAGCGTCGCCACGACGCCGTCCGCGTCCTTCATCACGAAGAGCAGGTCGAGGACGCGGATCGTTCCGTTGTCAACGAGCTCTCCGATCGCGGGCGCTATCCGGCCCGTGAACTTGTTGCCGGGGAAGCCGATGATGTAGACGTCGACGGGGCCATATTCCATAGTCTCTCCTTCGTTCGGGCTGGACGGAGCCTAACTCGTTGGCGCCTTGCCGGCAGCGCCGACACCAACACGCTCAGGCGGTCTGATCTGCCGGAGCGCCGGCCTTCGCGCCAGGCGCAGGCTCACGCGGCTTCGCGCCCTCCTGCCGCACCGCGACGAACACCGAGCCGACGATCAGCGCCGCGCCGATGCCGGTGGCGATCGTCAGCTGCTCGTCCAGGATGGCGGCGCCGAGGATGATCGCGACGAGCGGGTTCACGTACTGGTGCGTGACGACCTTCGAGATCGGCGCGTTCCGGAGTAGCCACGCGTAGGCGGTGAACCCGATCAGCGAGCCGACGATGCCGAGATAGAGCCACGCTCCGATCGAGGCGAGGCTGAAGCCGGCCGGGTCGACCGCGCCGACCTCTCCGCCCGCCGCGCCGAGGATGAGCAGGAAGACGCCGGCGCTCAGCATCTCCCACGTCGTCGCGACGAAGCCGTCGCTCGGCAGCGGCAGCCGGTGTGCGAAGAAGGAGCCGAGCGACCACGAGACGCTCGCGCCGAGCATCAGCGCGAGCCCGACGGCGCTCGAGGAACCCTCGCCGCCCGGCACGACGACGAGCGCGAGACCCACGAGCCCGACGAGGACGCTGAGGCGCGTTGCGAGCGCCACCCGCTCGCGCGCGAGAGCCCTCAGGGCGATCACCTGCAGCGGCACGGAGCCGGCGATCATCGCGGCGGTGCTCGAATCGATGCGGGTCTCTGCGAGAGTGACGACGCCCACTCCGAGGCCGAGCAGCGCGATGCCGAGGAGGGCGGACGAGAGGAGCTCGCGCCGGGAGACCCGGATGCTGCGTCCGGTCAGGACGAGGATGAGCGCGAGCAGCCCGCCCGCGAGCAGGAAGCGGGAACCGGCCGAGAGGAACGCCGGCATCGTCCGCACTGAGATCTTGATCGCGAGGTACGTCGAGCCCCAGACGAGGTAGACCGTCCAGAGGGCGGTGAGGAGCTTCCAGGGCGCGGGCGCTGCCATACCTCTACAACCCAACGCGGGCCGCTCCTGTGAGATTCCTCGACCGGGCCGGGAGGCCTAGAAAGGCACGTCGAGCGCGTCGCAGAGGAAGCGCATGAGGGGCGCGGCCGCACGGCAGATGTGCGCGTACTCGTCGACGAAGCCCGGAGCGACGACGTCATCCTCGCTCAAGCGCGCCCAACCGAAGTAGTCCTTCCGCTTCAGGTCGTCCGCGAGCGGATGCTCCGAGTCCGCCCAGGGCGGGACGCGCTTCAGCGAGTCGCCGCCGAGCTCCAGCCGCTTTGCGAAGGCGCCACGACGGGTCGCGCGCCTCCAGCGCTCGGGGTCGGCGACGATCGCCTCACGGATGCGCGTCACGGCCTCGGTGTCCGGATGCCAGATGCCGCCGCCCGCGAAGACCTCACCCGGCCCGATGTGCAGGTAGTAGCCGGGAGCGTGGGCGTCCTTGGCCAGCTCGTGGCGGAAGTGGATTCCGACGTTCGTCTTGTACGGCGACTTGTCCTTCGAGAATCGTGTGTCCCGGTAGATCCTGAAGAGCGACCCGCCGCTCGGCCGCGCGTCCGCTCTCAGGTGAGGGCTGATCTTCTCCAGGCGGGGCGCGAAGTCGTCGATGAAGGCGAGCGCCGGCTCGAGCAGGTCGTCCTCGTACCGGTGCCTGTTCGCAGCGAACCACTCCCGGTCGTTGTGCGCCCGCAGGTCGGCGAGAAACGAGAAGAGCTCGGGACCGAAATGCGTTTGTGTGGTTGCCTCCGGCACGGCGTCCTCACTGTAGAGACGAACGAGCCCGCCGCGAATCGACACCTCCGGCGACGATCTAGCCGTTGCCCTCGATCTTGCTCTCGCGGTTCTTGCCGCAGCAGTCGAAGGTCGTCTTCACGTCTCGCTCGATCGCGCCGGTCGTCGACCAGCCGTCGGGCTCCCTCTCCGTCGCGGGGAGGCCCTTTGCCTCGTGCACCTTGCCCCACTTGAGGGGCTCGGTGTACCCGGGCATGAACTTCGCCTTCCCGTCCTGGGTGTTGAAGCCCTTCTCGTCCGTCGACGGTCCCTGCGTGAACTCGTCCGCCTCGTGGAGCTGCTTGGGCGACGTACCGGCGTAGATCTTCCCGCCCCGGACCTGCCAGGCCTCCCAGAACCGCTTGTTGAAGTCGATCTTGCCGCCCTCGCAATGGATGTGCTTGTTGTTGAAGGTGACCTGCTGGACGACGAAGCCGTCGGTCTTGTCGGCGGCGCCCGAGAGCTCCCACTTCACCGACCAGTGGTAGCCGCCGCAGCCGTCGTCCGTCCGCGGCGTGACCTCGCTCTTCTTCAGCGTCGGCCCGGCCGCCGTGGGCTCCTTCTTCGGCGTCGGCGTGCGAGGCGCGTCCATGGGCGTCGGCTCCTCCTCCGAGTCCTCTCCGCCGCGCGCTTCGGGGAGCACGCGCACGGCGCCGAACGAGAATGCGGCGTCGGCACCCGGGCCGCTCCCGCATCGCGTCCGTGCGGGCAGGAGACTGTGGCTTGCCGGCACTCGGGAGACCGTCGCGCTGTGAACTCGGGCGTACAGGGCTACCTCGGCTCCACCCTATTCGCCCGGCGGCTCTGCGGCTACACGTCGGCGTTGAGCTCGCGCGTCAGGTAGCGCTCGAGGTCGGGACCGTCCGGATTCGCGAGGACGTCGTCGATCCAGGCGCGGCGCTCGAAGTCGACGATCGCAAGCTCCCACACGCAGCCGGTCGCCTGGTTCTCGGTCTGTGTGAGCGCGCTCGTGTCGTCCCCGGGGCTCACGTAGATGCGCTGGTGCAATTCGTTCTCGGACTGCCACCAGTAGATGAGCGCCATCACGAACGTCGCGCCCTCGTGCGCGGTCGCGAAGCCGACGCCGTAGCGGTTGTCCGTCACCGGCGGCTGGGGGAGCACGCGGCGGGCGAGAGTCATCGTGGCATCGAGGAGCTCGTCTCCCGGCCGCTCCCTCCGCGCGGAGATGCCGTAGAGCTTGAGCCGCCAGCCGTCGACCTCCTCTCGGCGGATGAACCGAAGCGGGCGGGGCCGATACGGGGCGCCGAGGGCTGCGGCGGGGCGTTGCACGTCGCTGGCGATGTCGGTCACGGACACTCCCTTCGGAGACGCGATCGAAGGTCTCAACCTAGCCAATGCGAAGCGGGTCCCGCGGCCGCGCGGAGCGCCTGCTCGCGCAGCATGGTCTCGTGGGCTTCGTCTGCCTCCAATCGGCGCCACGCCTCCGAGGCGATGAGCTCCTCGGCCGCGGCAAGCGGGTCGGCGGGCGGCTGCAGCGGCCGCTCGAGCATCGCGCCGCGCCGGCCGCACCAGTCGAGGTACGCGGCCCAGTCGAGCTCGCCGCCGGCGCGGTAGCCGCCGACGAGCACGAAGGGAAGATCGCGCTGGACCGCGACCGGGAACAGCGGGAAGTCCGTCTCGTCCTGCGGAGGGCCGAGGTCCGCCACGCCGAGGTGCAGGTCGGGCGGCGGCGAGCCACGCTCGTCGCCGGGGAAGAGGACGCGCGCCACGAGCAGCGCCGATTCCGGGACGGTCCCCGCAACCTCCCGAAGGTCCGCGACCGCCCGCTCCTTGCCACGCTCCCGAAATCGGTTGACCGCGTCGACGAGCGCCGCGGGATCGTGCTCCCGGCCGGAGAAGCCGGCGAGGCCCGCAGGCGAATCCGTCAGCCGGTGCCCTCCACCTTGTGCTCCGGGGTCTTGCCGCAGCAGTCGAACGTGGCGACGATGTCGCGGTCGATCACTCCGTCCGTCGACCACCCGGCCGGCTCCTTCTCCGTCGCCGGCAGGTCACGCGCCTCCGGGATCTTGCCCCACTTCGCGGGCTCCTTGTAGTCGGGCATGAACTTCGCCTTCCCGTCCTCGCGATTGACGCCCTTCCCGGTCGGGGTCGACTCGCCGCTGAACGTGTCCGCGGAGTGCGGCGAGGCCGACGTGCCGACGAAGATCTTCCCGCCCCGGACCTCCCACGCCTCCCAGTAGCGCTTGTAGAAGTCGGTTGCGCCCACCCGCGCACTTCTCTCGCTTGAAGTCGAATGTGAGCTGCTGGACGATGAAGCCGTTCGTCTTGTCCGTGGCGCCCGACAGGCCCCACTTGACCGCCCAGACGTAGTCGCCGCAGCCCTTGTCCGTCCGCGGCGTCACCTCCGACTTCGTCAGGGTGGCTGCCGCGGGTGCGGGCGCCTTGGCGGGTGCGTCCACGGGAATCACGTCCACGTCCGTGGGCGTCGGCGGTGCCAGGCCGGTCTCCTGTCCACCGACGCGTGCCGCCTCTCCCGACGACACGCCGACGTCCCGGAAGGAGTGGGGTGCACCGGCCGTCTGGCCGCCGAGGCGCTTCGCGCGACACTCGGCGCACTCGGCGCCGTGCTCGACGATCCCGCCGCACGGGCACCGCTGCCGCGGCGCGAACGAGGCTTCGCCGACGGGCGAGCCACCGGAGGTCATCGCGCTGTGAACTCGTGCGAGCAAGACGCCGCCTTCCTCCACTCTAGACGGTTCGGGCCGGAGCCCCGCTGCGCCGGGGCTCCGGCTCTCTGCCGAGCGCGGAGGCGCTAGAGGCCTGATGCGAAATGGGCGCACCCTCAGGAACCGCCTGCGCACGGCGCCCCGCGGCCGCCTCGACCGGCACCAAGGCTTTCAAGCCTTGCCACCGGTCAAGTCGACCCCGCTGCTTGGCGCATCCACTCCCTGAGGGCACGCCTATTCCACATCAAGCCTCTAGTAGACGGGGCGCCAGCGCGCCGTGAGCTGGTAGATGATGATCACGTCGAGCGCCACGACGATGAGCGCCCAGATCGGTTCCGCGTGGATGACGCCGATCGTCGAGATCGCGTTCAGCCCTGCCGCGACGACCGCGAGCCAGCGCGCCCACCCGGCTCCGACGAAGAGACCCATGCTCGCGGCCAGCAGGACGAGGCCGCCGAGAAGGTGGATCCAGCCCCACGCGGTGTAATCCCAGACGATGAGGCCGCCTCCGGGGCCGACCGTGAGGACCTCGTCGTTGAAGATCGCTACCAGCCCGAAGATCGTCGAGAACGAGCCGACGATGAAGAGGATGACACCCGCGAAGATGGCCCAGCCGGTGGGCCCCTCGGCGGCAGGCTCGCGGTAGGTCGACATGTTCGTTGCTCCTTTCGTTCTGCCCCGGTCTTGGCGGTAGAACCGAGAGCCCCGCCCGAAGGCGGGGCCCCCACCGACACGCGCGGCGTACCCCGGGACAAGGCAAGGCGCGGTCGGCGGAAGGGTGATTCGGCGCCCGTGCGCGCAGTCCTCGCGCGGAAGGGCCGTCGCTACGATGCGTCCCCGGCGGCGCGGTGGCCGAGTGGTTAGGCAGAGGCCTGCAAAGCCTCGTACACCGGTTCGAATCCGGTCCGCGCCTCTCTCCCCGAACGAAGTCCGCTTCCTTCGGAGGCATGACGACTTCGACCGACCGAAGCTGAGCCGATCCGCCGGAAGGGTGACTCCGGGCTAGGCTCTCCGCCGATGCCGGCCACGCTCATGGACGGGAAGGGCGTCGCGCAGACGATCCGCGCGGACGTCGCGCGCGAGGTGGCCGGCCTCGGCCGTCCGGTCGGGCTCGCGACCGTGCTCGTCGGCGACGATCCCGCCTCCGCGATCTACGTTCGTCGCAAGCGCGAGGCCTGTGAGGAGGCGGGCATCGCGTCCATTCACCACGCGCCCCCCGCGGACATTCCCGAGGACGAGCTCCTCGCGCTCGTCGCCGAGCTGAACGCGGACGATCGGGTGACGGGGATCCTCGTCCAGCTCCCGCTTCCCGATCACATCGACGAGGACGCCGTCATCCGCGCGATCGACCAGCGGAAGGACGTGGACGGGTTTCACCCGGCGAACGCGGGGCTGCTCCTTCAGGGCCGGCCGATGTTCTCCCCGGCTACGCCTGCCGGGATCATGGAGCTTCTGCGCAGGTACGAGGTGCCGCTCGAAGGCGCCCGCGCGCTCGTCATCGGCCGCTCGAACATCGTCGGGAAGCCCGTGTCCCTGCTGCTCCTCGCGGAGAGCGCGACAGTCACGATTGCCCATAGCCGGACGCGCGACCTGGCGGCGATCGGGCGCGAGGCGGACGTGCTCGTCGCCGCGGTCGGCCGGGCTGGGATGGTGACGCCCGACATGGTCAAGGCGGGCGCCGCCGTCGTCGACGTCGGGATCAACCGCGTCGACGGGAAGGTCGTCGGCGACGTCGCCCCCGAGGTGGCGGAGACGGCGGGTCTCCTGAGCCCGGTCCCCGGCGGCGTCGGCCCGATGACGATCGCGATGCTCCTCCGCAACACCGTCCGGGCCTCGCGGCTGCAGGGCGAGGCGCTTGCCAATTCGCCGGGATAGACGCTAGATTGCCGTGCGTATTGCATCAAGACGGCGGCTCGGTGCCGAGCCGTCGTTCGTTTGTGAAGGAGGAGTTTTGGCAGAAGGCACCGTCAAGTGGTTCTCGAACGAGAAGGGCTTCGGATTCATCTCCCGCGAGGGGGGTGACGACGTCTTCGTCCACCACTCGAAGATCGAGATGGACGGCTATCGCTCCCTGACGGAGGGGCAGCGCGTCGAGTTCGAGGTCGAGCAGGGCCCCAAGGGCCTCCAGGCGACCAACGTCCGCGCGGCGTCCTCGTAGCCCGGACCGTCCGACGAGCGTCTTGACGGGCCCCGGCGACGGGGCCCGTCGTTCTTAGCTAGGAGAAGCTAGGAAGAGAGTCATGGCGATCACCCGAGAAGACGTGTTGCACGTCGCGCGGCTCGCGCGGCTCGAGATCCCCGAGGGGGAGATCGAGCGCGTGCAGGCGCAGCTCGGCGCGATCCTGGAGGCGGTCGGGAAGGTGAGCGAGCTCGATCTCTCGGAGGTCGAGCCGACCTCGCACCCCCTCGACGTCGTGAACGTCCTCGCGGCCGACGAGCCGCGGCCCTCGCTCCCGCGCGAGGATGCGCTCGCGAACGCGCCCGACCCCTCGGACGGCTACTTCAGGGTCCCGGCAGTCGGATGATCGACACGCTGCGTCTCACCGCGGAGGAGGCGGCCGGTCTCCTGGAGCGGGGCGAGGTCTCCTCGGCCGAGCTCGTGGCCGCCTACCGAGACGCGATCGCCGCGCGCGACGAGGAGATTCACGCCTACCTCCATGTCACGGAGGACGGCGAGGCGGGGGACGGCGGCAGCGTGCCCGTCGCGCTCAAGGACGTCATCACCACGCGCGGCGTGCCGACGACCGCGGGCTCGAAGATCCTCGAGGGCTACCGTCCCGTCTTCGACTCGACCGTCGCAGCCCGCTGCAAGGAGGCGGGCTTGCCGCTCCTCGGCAAGACGAACCTGGACGAGTTCGCGATGGGCTCGTCCACGGAGAACTCCGCCTACGGCCCGTCGCACAACCCGTGGGATCCGGAGCGCGTCCCCGGCGGCTCGTCGGGCGGCTCGGCCGCCGCCGTCGCCGGCGGGCTCGCGCCGTGGGCGCTCGGCTCCGACACCGGCGGCTCGGTCAAGCAGCCGGCCGCTCTCTGCGGCGTCGTCGGGCTTCGCCCCACGTACGGCACGGTCTCGCGCTACGGCATCGTCGCCTTCGCTTCGAGCCTCGACCAGGTCGGCCCGCTCACGAAGACCGTGCGCGACTGCGCCCGGCTGTACGGGATCACCGCGGGACTCGACCCGTGGGACTCCACCACCGTCGAGCTGCCCACGCCGGTCGAGCTCCCCGAGCGGGAAGACCTGACGGGCGTTCGTGTGGGCGTGCCGCGCGAGCTGAACGAGGCGGAGGGGATCGAGCCCGGCGTCTCCGAGTCGGTGCAGGCGGCGATCCGGCTCGCCGAGGAGCTCGGGGCGGAGGTGGGCGAGACGTCGCTCCCGCGCTCGGTCGAGTACGGGCTCGCGTGCTACTACCTCGTCGCGCCGGCCGAGGCGAGCTCGAACCTCGCGCGCTACGACGGCGTCCGCTACGGGCACCGCGCCGAGGTCGACGGCGACCTGACGGAGCTCTACGAGCGCACGCGCTGGGAGGGCTTCGGCGCCGAGCCCAAGCGCCGGATCATGCTGGGCACGTACGCGCTCTCGGCCGGCTACTACGAGGCCTACTACGGCCAGGCGCAGAAGGTCCGGACGGTGATCAAGCAGGAGTTCGCGGCCGCGTTCGAAGACTTCGACGTCCTGCTCAGCCCGACCTCGCCCACGGTCGCGTTCCGGCTCGGGGAGAAGACGGAGAACCCGATCGCGATGTACCTGGCGGACGTCCTCACGATCCCGCCCAATATGGCGGGCCTTCCCGGGCTCTCGATCCCGTGCGGCCTCTCCGAGGGCCTCCCCGTCGGCCTCCAGATTCTCGGCCCGCAGTTCTCGGAGAACACGCTCTTCCACGTCGGTCACGCGCTCGAACGCGCGCTCGCGTTCGACTTCGTCCCGGAGCGGCTGCGATGAACCTGATCGACCGCCTCGTCGAACGGCTCGCCGGTCCGGACAACCCGGCCGCGATCGAGCGGAAGCTCCGCGAGCAGTTCAGCTTCCTGGAAGAGCGGCAGGGCTTCGAGGTCGCGCGCGCGAAGCGCCTCGAGGACGGCGCGGCCGTCGCGTACGCGAACCGTCCGGCGCGCCGCGGCATCGTCATCTTCGCGCGGCGCGGGCGGGGAGCCTGGGCCGGTGTCGCGCCGCTCGACGAGAGCGGTGAGCTCAGGCCGCTCGACCGCGGGGCGGTGGAGCGCGGCGAGTGGCGCGAGCTCCGGCGCGTCGACGCGCCGGACGAGGAGCACCTCGGTGCCGCGGTCACCCACCTCGCCCGCTCGCTCGGAGGCAGCCGTGCCTAGGGCGCTTCAGTGGGAGGCGGTCGTCGGCCTCGAGATCCACGTCCAGCTGAAGACCCGGACGAAGATGTTCTGCCGCTGCGAGAACGTCTGGGGCGAGGAGCCGAACACACGCACCTGCCCGGTCTGCCTCGCGCACCCGGGGACGCTGCCCGTCCCCAACGGCCAGGCGATCGAGTGGGCGGTCAAGCTCGGCCTCGCGCTCGGCTGCGACATCGCGCCGCGTGCGCTCTTCCACCGGAAGAACTACTTCTATCCCGACCTCCCGAAGGGCTACCAGATCTCGCAGTACGACCAGCCGCTCTGTACGGGCGGGCGCTTCGTCGTTCGCGGGCCCGAGGGCGACCACGAGGTCGGGATCGTGCGCGCGCACCTCGAGGAGGACGCGGCCAAGTCGATCCACGTGGGCGGTGAGGAGGGCCGGATCGCGGGCGCGGGCGCGACGCTCGTCGACTTCAACCGCGGCGGCACGCCGCTCGTCGAGGTCGTGACCGAGCCCGACATCCGCTCGCCGGACGAGGCGCGGCGATTCCTCGGCCTCCTGCGGCAGACGATCGTGGAGCTTGGGATCTCGGACGCGGAGATGGAGAAGGGATCGCTCCGCTGCGACGCCAACGTCTCCGTCCGAGAGGCCGGGGAGGAGGGCTTCCGCACGAAGACCGAGCTCAAGAACATGAACTCGTTCAAGTTCGTCGCGGACGGGATTGCGGCGGAGGTCGAACGACAGATCGGCGAGTACGAGGCCGGCGGCGACGTCGTCCAGCAGACCCTCCACTTCGATCCGCGGAGCGGGCGCGTCACGCCGCTCAGGTCGAAGGAGGAGGCGCACGACTACCGCTACTTCCCCGAGCCCGATCTCGTCCCCGTCGAGCCCCCGCGTGAGCTCGTGGAGCGTCTCCGCGGCGAGGTCCCCGAGTCGCCGGGAGCGCGGATCAGAAGGCTCGAGGCGGACGTGGGCTTCGATCTCGCGCTCGGCCTCGTGACGAGCGGCCGGGACGAGCTGTACGCCCGAGTGCCGGGCGACGACCGGCGCGGCGTCGCCAACGTGCTCATGAACCAGCTCGCGGGCGCGGGTGTCGATCCGGCGGCCGTCAACGCCGAGGAGCTTGCGAAGCTGATCACCGAACGCGTCCGCATCCCGCGCGCGACCTTCGACGAGGCGCTCGCCGCGAGCGCCGACCCCGGCTTCTCCGCGGAGCGCTACCTCGGCGAGGCGGCGATCACGGACGAGGCCGAGCTCGATCCCGTGATCGAGCGGATCCTCGCGGCGAACCAGTCGCAGGTCGAGCAGTACCGCTCGGGCAAGGAGGGCCTCCTCGGCTTCTTCGTCGGCCAGGTCATGCGCGAGACCGAGGGCAAGGCGAACCCGAAGGTCGTGAACGAACGCCTGCGAGAGAAGCTGCGAGCGTGATCCCCGCTCCCGGCACGCTGGCCGTCTTCATGCTCGCGGCGTTCCTTCTCGCCGTCGTCCCCGGCCCGGCCGTCGTGTACATCGTCGCCCAGTCCGTCGACGGCGGGCGGCTCGCCGGTGTCGTCTCCGCGCTCGGGATCGCGACCGGCGGACTCGTGCACGTGGCCGCGGCGGCGATCGGGCTCTCCTCGCTCCTCGTTTCGTCCGCCCTCGCGTTCGAGATCGTCAAGTACGCGGGCGCGGCGTACCTCGTCGTCCTCGGGGTGCGGCGGCTGCTCGCGCGCGAGAAGCCGGAGGACGTCGAGGTGCGCACCGAGCGCTCGCTGCGGCGGCTCTACGGCCAGGGCGTCGTCGTGAACGTGCTGAATCCGAAGACGGCGATCTTCTTCTTCGCGTTCCTGCCGCAGTTCATCGACCCCGACGCAGGCTGGGTGCCCGGCCAGATCGCGCTCCTCGGCCTCGTCTTCATCGCGGTCGCGTTCGCGAGCGACTCGGCCTACGCAATCGCGGCGGGCACCGCCGGCCGGTGGCTCCGCGACCTCGCGCGGCTACCTCCGGGTGCAGCGCTGGGTCTCGGGCAGCGTGTTCGTGGGACTCGGGCTCGCGACGGCGCTCTCCGGCTCGAAGAGCAAGTCCTAGCCGCCGCGTAGCTCGAGCGCCGCCTCGGCGATCTCGGGCACGTCCATCCGGGGCATGGCCCACTCGACGGCCTCCCGCTTCGACACCCAGCGGTTCTGCTCGGCGAAGACCCATGCCCGGCACGCCGCGAGGACGGCGTTCGCGCCTTCCTCCACCTCGTTCTCGCGGTGCCAGGCGAACGACTCGAGCAGCGCCTCGAGCAGCCACTCGCGCGGGAGCGGGGCGATCA
The DNA here is from genome assembly GCA_963824775.1 of uncultured Actinomycetes bacterium. Lineage (GTDB taxonomy): Bacteria > Actinomycetota > Thermoleophilia > Gaiellales > Gaiellaceae > CAWGQF01. The sequence goes on along the minus strand of CAWGQF010000012.1, from coordinate 160,977 downwards.
GATCTCGCGCCGGCGGGCCGAGGAGCGCCTGTCCGTGGTCCCGCGCGATCGCGCGGTCGAGGAGGAACCAGTGGCCCGGCTCGTCGGCCGGGTCGAGGCTCACGTGGAGCGGCATCCTCGGGCCGGTGTTCAGGTTGAGCTCGAACGCGCCGCCCTGCGTCGGCGTCTCGAGCGCCGACCGTGCGTAGACCACGAGTTCGAGACCCCGCGCGGGGCAGGGCAGCGCCTCCTGGCGGAGCGCGGCGACGAGCCCCTCCTTCGCAGTCTCCCCGATCGACCACTGGATCACCGCCATGCGGTCGAGGTCGCTCGGGCCGTGCACGTAGTCGCCGAGGGCCGTCGAGCCCGTCGTGTAGACGGCCACGAGGCGGACGCCCAGGAGGGATTGGAGTCTCGCCACGAGCTCGCGGTCGTACGCCTCGAGCTCGGGATCTGCGGGAGCGCTCATCAGATGTCATCCTGACGCCGTGAGCGGCGAATACGAACTCGTGGTCATCGGCTCGGGCCCCGCCGGGCAGAAAGCAGCGATCCAGGCCGCCAAGCTGCGGAAGAAGGTCGCGATCGTCGAGCGGTTCCACGCCGTCGGCGGCGCGTCCGTCAACATCGGGACGATCCCTTCGAAGACGATCCGCGAGGCGATCCTCTACCTGACCGGCCTGAACCAGCGGGCGATCTACGGCCAGGGCTACCGGCTCAAGGACGAGATCGCGGTGGAGGACCTCGAGCTCCGGACGCGGCACGTGATCGAGCGCGAGCGGAGCATCATCCGCGACCAGCTCCTGCGGAACCACGTCGCCCTCGTCGAGGGCTCGGCGCGATTCGCCGACCCGCACACGATTGCGGTGACGGGCCGCGACGGCGGCGAGCGGCTGCTCCACGCCGAGAAGATCGTGCTCGCGGTCGGGTCGGAGCCGGCGCATCCACCCGAGATCGAGTTCAACCGGGAGACGATCCTCGACTCCGACGACATCGTGCTCCGGATGCGGTCGATCCCGCCCACCGTCCTCGTCGTCGGCGCCGGCGTCATCGGGATCGAGTTCGCGTCCATGTTCGCGGCACTCGGGACGAAGGTCACCGTCGTGGACGCGCGCAGCGAGCTCCTCGCCGTTCTGCGACCGCGAAGTGGTCGAGGGGCTCCGCTACCACCTGCGGGACCTCGCGGTCACGTTGCGCTTCGGCGAGCGCGTGACAGCCGTCCAGTCGGACGAGATGGGAACGTTGACGACGCTCGCGAGCGGGAAGCGGATCCCCGCCGACGTGGTCTTCTACTCGGCCGGGCGGCGGGGCGCGACCGACGCGCTCGACCTCGCCAAAGCGGGGCTCGAGGCCGACAGGCGCGGACAGCTCGCCGTCGACGAGCCGCTATCGCACCGCGGTTCCCCACATCTACGCGGCGGGCGATGTCATCGGGTTCCCGAGCCTCGCGGCAACGTCGGCCGAGCAGGGGCGGATCGCGTCGGCGGACGCGTTCGGAATCGAGGTCCGCTCGATGCCGGAGCTGCTCCCGTTCGGGATCTACTCGATTCCGGAGATCAGCTACGTCGGCAGGACCGAGGCCGAGCTCACGGAGGCTTCCGTCCCGTACGAGGTCGGGATCGCGCACTACCGGGAGCTCGCGCGCGGCCAGATCCTCGGGGAGAGCCACGGGGTCGTGAAGCTGCTCGTCTCGACCGAGGACCACACGCTCCTCGGCGTTCACGCGTTCGGGACCGGGGCGACCGAGGTCGTCCACATCGGCCAGGCGGTCATGGGGCTCGGCGGGACGATCGACTACCTCGTCGACACGGTCTTCAACTACCCGACGCTCGCCGAGGCCTACAAGGTGGCCGCGCTCGATGCCGCGAACAAGCTCCGCGCGGTCTCCCTCCACGCCGAGCTGCTGTAAGAACCCCGTAAAACCACCGCAGAAGCCCGAATTGGGGCGTTCACCGTGCTACGCTCCGACCATCTTGGTCGGGGGTGAAACCGTCGGATTGGGGCGTCGGCGGCCGGCGTTTGCTGAAGCTGGCTGCTCTCGCGGCCGTGCTCTTCGCCGGAGCGCTCGCTACTCGCCGACCGGTCGGACGCCGCGGTGTCCTGGACGGGCGAGGCCTCACTGATCGCCGCGTCGGAGCAGTGTGCGGCCGACCCCTGCGTCTTCATCTGGGTCGTCCGGACCGGCCAAGGCCTGGTCTACAGCAACGTCAACCACGAGAACGGATCGCCGATCGACTGCGGCAACAGCTGCCAGGGGAGCTTCTTCGGCTGGCAGCTCAACGAGGTGAGGCTCACCGCAGAGAGTGTCGGCCTCTCCGTGTTCCGCGGCTGGACGGACTGCCCCGACCCCCGCGGCGACCAGTGCTGGGTGCCGATGGACGGCTTCAACCACTGCGTCAAGGCGCAGTTCTCGCAGGGGACCGAGGTCGCGGGAAGCTGCCCGCCGCCGAATCTCCCGCCGCCGCCGATCGGTACGGGTCCGCAGACTCCGCCGCCCCCGACGGGCGGCGGGCTCCCGGGCTCGGGCGCCCGGTGCGTGGTCGTCGGCTCGCCGCGGGCGGACGTCCTCACCGGGACGGCGCGCGACGACCGGATCTGCGGCATGGGCGGGGAGGACACGATCTACGGCGGCGGCGGCGACGACCTCCTGAACGGCGGCGCCGGAAACGACCGGATCTCCGGCCAGGGCGGCCGTGACCGGCTGGTCGGCGGCGTCGGGAACGACCGGCTCGCCGGCAGTGCCGCCAACGACGCGTTGGTCGGCGGCGCCGGCCGCGACAACCTCCTCGGCGACGCCGGCAACGACTCGCTCGACGGCGGATCCGGCGTGGACAGATTCTCCGGCGGCGCCGGGAACGACACGATCAAGGCGCGCGACCGCGCCCGGGAGACCGTGAACGGCGGCCCGGGCCGCGACACCGCAAGCGCGGACCGCATCGACCGGCTGCGGGCAATCGAGCGCCGCCGCTGACCGCTCCCCAGGAGAGCTCGTGAAAACACCCGTGCGCCTTGCCCTCCTGGCCTCGGTGGCTGCCGTGATCGCGCTTGCCGGTGCGGGCGAGTCGTCCGCCGCCGTCTCGTGGACCGGCGCCTCGGAGCTCGAGTCCTGTGGCGATCCCTGCGCGTTCGTCTGGGTCGTACGGACGGGGAACGGCCGCGTCACGAGCAATCTCCTCACCGACGAGGATCAGCCCATCGACTGCGGCACGCTCTGCCAGGGGAACTTCTACGCCTGGGTCTCGAACGTCACGCTCACCGCGACCCCGTCGGGCGGCTCGGTGTTCCTCGGCTGGCAGGACTGCCCCGACCCCGACGGCCCTCGCTGCAGCATCGACCTGGACGGAGCCATCCGTTGCGTCAAGGCGACGTTCTCGGTGGGCAGCGAGGTTGCCGGCAGCTGTCCGGACCCGACCCAGCCGCTCCCGCCGCAGGGCCCGCAGACGCCGCAGCCGCCGGCGAACCCGACCCGGCCGCCGCGTGACAATGCCCCCTGCACCATCGAGGGCTCCCCGGGGCCCGACGTCATCACGGGTACTACCGGAAACGACGTGATCTGCGGGAACGGCGGCGGCGACGTGCTCACGGGCGGCGGCGGCGCCGACCTCCTCCGCGGCGGCGCGGGGAACGACGTCCTGATCGGCTCCGACGGCTACGACAAGCTGCGGGGCGGGCCCGGGAACGACTCGCTGCTCGGAGGCTCCGGGAACGACCGGGCCTACGGCGAGGCCGGCAGGGACCGCGTGAACGGCGACACCGGGAACGACCTCCTGAACGGCGGCACGGGCATGGACTCGGTCTCCGGCGGGGAGGGCCGGGACGTCCTCTACACCCGCGACCGGGTGAAGGAGATCGTCTTCGGCGGGCCGGGCCGCGATCGTGCGCGCGCCGACCGCCGGGATCTCCTCAAGGCGATCGAGCGACGCTTCTAGCGGGTCGCGGCAGCCGCAGCTCCACGCCCGACGCAGCGAGGAACCCGGCGTAGAGCACGGCCGCGGCGAGCGCGACGAAGGCGGCGGTCGGCGCGGCGCCGAGCCCGGCGAGCGCGCTCCCGACCGCGGCGAGCGCCGTTCCGGCGACGATGAGCGCGTTCCCGAGCGGCCGGCGGCGGAAGGTCGCCACGGCGACGGCCACGACGGCAAGCGTCCCGAGCGAGTTCCCGAGGATCGCGAGGATCCGGGCGGGAAAGAGATCCAGGTGCGCCTGTGCCTCGGGAATCTCGGTCCCGGAGACCGGCGCGGCGAGCGGCTCGGCGAGGACGACCCCGACGGCGAGGCCCGTGTAGACGAGCCCGACCGGCGCGGCCCAGCGCCGGCCGGCGAGGAGGAGCGAGCCGACGCCGAGGAGCGGCGCGGTCAGAAGTCCGCCGAAGAGGTAGTAGAGGCGGAAGGCGGCCTCGTGCCAGCCCGCGGCCGCGCCCCATGCGAGCGCGCCCGACGCGAGCGCGTAGGCGAGGAGTGACGCCGACCAGGCCGCCAGCTCGGGCGCGCGCCGCCGGCGCCACCGGCCCGCGAGGTCGCCGGCGAAGCGGAGGGCGAGGAGCGCGGCCGCAAACGCGAGCAGGGCTTCCACGGCGCCATCGTACGGCGGAGGTTCCCCGGGGCGGCGGCGAGGTCCGCAGCTACGCCGCCGCCGGGGCGGCGGCGAAAACCGCTGCTACGCCGCCGCCGGGGCGGCGGGGAGAGCCGCTGCTACGCCGGCACGAAGAGCGTGCCGTCCGGGTTCAGAACCCGAAGCGTCTGGCTCGACCAGTAAGAGGTCACGACGGTCGTGCCGCGGAACTGCTCAGGATCGGCGAGGATGTTGAGGTCGAAGCCGAGGTTCGACGGCGTGGTCGTCTGGTAGCTGAAGCGAAGGGTGCCGTCGAGTGCCGCGATGCCGGTGCCGATCACAAAGAAGTCGTCGATGCCCCCTGGGCTCGGCGTCGCGCCGCCCCGGTTGCCCCACAGCTTGTAGTAGGCGCCCGGCGCCAGCTGCGTGAAGGTGAACCCGAGGTTCCACCTGCCGGCCTTCGCCTGGACGGCGTTGATGCGGCCGGTGACGTTCCGGTAGGTCGTCGGGTCGCCGTTGCAGTTCCCGTAGTTCGCGTAGCCGGGGACGGAGCAGATCGACGTGAAGGCGTTGAACACCGGGGTGCTGCCGTTCTGCTTCGTGGACGGGGCGCCCGGCGCCACTGTGGCGGATGCGCCGGCGATCCCGAGCGCCACGACGAGCACGGCCGCGATCCGAAAACGAGTCATACGAAAATGAGTCATGCTCACGTTCTAGGGCAGTCCGTGCGTGACGCCACTGGCCGAACGGACTGTTTCCCTTTGGGAGGAGGAAGTCCGAGGTTGCGCGGACGTACCGGATACCCTGAGTCTCCGGCATGCCCGCGAAGCGCTACCTGATGACGCCGGGCCCGACGCCGGTCCCGCCGGCGGTCTTCGCGGCGATGTCGCAGCCGATCGTGCACCACCGCACGCGGGAGTTCCGAACGATGCTCGCGCGCCTGCTCGGGCGCCTCCGCGAGGTGCACCGGACGGAGAACGACGTGCTGCTCCTCACCTCCTCGGGCACCGGTGGGATGGAGGCGGCCGTCGCCAATACGTGCTCACCGGGCGACCGCGTCCTCTGCGTCTCCGCAGGCAACTTCGGCGAGCGCTGGATCTCGCTCGCGCAGGCGTACGGCTGCGACGCTCGTGCCGGTTCGGTACGAGTGGGGCGAGACGCCGAGCGCCGACGACGTCGCCGCCGCGCTCGACGAGGCAGGCGGCGCGCGCGCGGTCTTCTTGACCCACAGCGAGACCTCGACCGGGGTCGTCGCCGACGTGGGGGAGATCGCCGGGCGGGTCGCGCCGTCCGGTGCCCTCACCGTCGTCGACGCGATCTCGAGCCTCGGTGCCGTCCCGCTCGAGACGGACGCGTGGGGGATCGACGTCGTCGTCGCCGGGTCGCAGAAGGCGCTCATGACCCCGCCCGGCCTCGCGACGACGGCCGTCTCGACGGCTGCGCTCGAGGCGGCGGCCGAATCCGCTTCCCCGCGCTTCTACTTCGACTGGGGGAGGACCCTGAAGTCCCAGCACGAGGAGCCGCCGGTCACGCCGTTCACGACCGCGATCTCGCTCGCGTACGGCCTCGACACGGCGCTCGGCCTCATCCTCGACGAGGGCCTCGAGTCCGTGTTCGACCGCCACGTCCGCCTCGGCCGCGCCTGCCGCGCCGGCGTCAAGGCGATGGGGCTCGAGCTCTTCTCTCCCGACGAGGACCGCTCTGCCGTCGTGACCGCGATCCGCATGCCCGACGGGGTGGACGGCGCCGCGGTGATCCGCGCGGTCAGCGAGCGCCACGGCATCACGCTCGAGGGCGGCCGGGGGCCGCTCGTGGGAAAGATCGTGCGGATCGGGCACATCGGCTACGTCGACGTGTTCGAGGTCGCCGCGGCGCTCACGGCCGTCGAGCAGGCGGTCGCCGAGCTCGGCGGTGACGTCGAGCGGGGCACCGCGGCGTCCGCCGCGCTCGAGGCCTTCGGCGGCGAGGCAGTGCGGGCATGACCGAGGCGGCGGCGACCCTTCCGCCGCGCACCCGGACACCGGGCCCCGCACGTGTGCTCGTGCGCGAGCCCATCGCCGAGGCGGGCATCGAGCTCCTGCGTCGGCGCTTCGAGGTGGACGTCGACTTCGAGGCCGACCTGGCCGAGCGAATCGGCGACTACGACGCGATCATCGTCCGCAGCGGGACGAAGCTGACGCGCGACCTGATCGAGCGGGCCGGCCGCCTGCGGGTGATCGGCCGGGCGGGGGTCGGCGTGGACAACGTCGACGTGGACGCCGCGTCCCAGCGCGGGATCATCGTCGCGAACGCGCCGCAGTCCACCGTCATCTCCGCCGCCGAGCACACGCTCGGGCTCCTGCTCGCGCTCTCGCGCAACATCCCGCAGGCGCACGCCGCCCTGCGGGACGGTCGCTGGGAGCGGTCGCGCTTCGGCGGTCTCGAGCTCGCGGGCAAGACGCTCGGGCTCGTGGGCTTCGGCCGGATCGGCCAGACGGTCGCCCGCCGCGCCGTGGGCCTCGAGATGCGCGTTCTCGCCCACGACCCGTACGTCGCGCCCGACCGGTTCCGCGCCCTCGGCGTCGAGCGGGCGGAGCGGCTCGAGGACCTCCTCGCCGAGGCGGACTTCGTCTCGCTCCACCTGACCCTCACGGCCGAGACCCGCGGGCTCCTCGGCGAGGCCGAGCTCGCGGGTGCGAAGGACGGGATTCGGATCGTGAACGTCGCCCGCGGCGAGCTCGTGGACGAGAAGGCGCTGGTCGCGGCGCTTCGCTCGGGGAAGGTCGCCGGCGCGGCGATCGACGTCTTCTCCACGGAGCCGTACTCGGGCCCGCTCCTCGAGCTCGAGAACGTCATCGTGACGCCGCACCTGGGGGCGTCGACCGAGGAGGCGCAGGATCGCGCGGGCGTGATCGTCGCCGAGCAGGTCGCGGCCGCGCTCGAAGGCGGGGTCGTCACGAACGCTGTGAACATGCCCGCGGTCGGGGCGGAAGACCTCGAGGTGGTCGGCCCGTACCTCCCGCTTGCCGCCGACCTCGCCGCGCTCGCCTTCGAGCTCGCGGGTGGGAGCCCGACGCGACTCGACCTCACGTACCTCGGCCAGCTCGCAGAGCGGGACACCCGGCTCCTCACCGTCGCCGCGCTCAACGGCGCGTTCAAGGGCCGGACCGACCAGACCGTGAACTACGTGAACGCGCCGATTCTCGCGCGCGAGCGCGGGATCGAGGTGCGCGAGCAGTCGAGCTCGGCCTCGCCCGACTTCACGAGCGTCATGCGGGTGACGGCCCACGCCGGCGGCGAGGCCTACAGAGTGGCCGGCACCGCGATCGGCCGGGAGGGGCGCCGGCAGCTCGTCCGCGCCCTCGACTACGAGATCGACCTCGAGCTCGACCGCTACATGCTCTTCGTCGTGAACGAGGACCTTCCCGGGATGATCGGCCGGCTGGGCACGATCCTCGGCGAGGCGGGCGCGAACATCGCGAACATGGCGGTGTCGCGAAACCGGCGAGAGGCGACGGCGCTCATGGCTCTCACGCTCGACGCCCCGCTCTCGAGCGACGTCCTCGGCCGTCTGCGTAACGAGCCCGGCTTCGTCGAGGCGCGCTTCATCGTCCTCCCGGAATAGAGATGGTTGACCGGCGATCGCGGCACTCGCGGATGACGACCCAGACACGGCGCCGGAAGCCACCCTCGGCCTTGCAAAGGCGCCCAGCCTTGGCTGCGGCCGAGTGCGCCCCCCGGCTTGGTCTGGATCGCCCCCGCAAGCACCCCGATCACCGATCAACCATCTGAGATGCGCGAGTGGCCGGCAGAGGTCGAGCGCGTCGCAGCCGTGCTGCGCGAGGCGGGCGTCGAGGCGCGCGTCGAGGAGTTCGAGGAGGGCACACCGACGGCGGAGGACGCCGCGACGGCCGTGGGCTGCCGGCTCCCGCAGATCGTGAAGTCGCTCGTCTTCGCCTGCGACGGCCGCTGGGTGCTCGCGATGGTCCCGGGTGACCGCCGCGCCGACCGGGGCAAGATCGCGGCGGCGGCCGGGTGTGAGCGAGTCGCGACCGCGGGGCCGTCCGAGGTTCGGGCGGCGACCGGCTTCGACGCGGGCGGCGTCGCGCCGTTTCCTCTTTCGGCGGTTCACGCCGTGCTGCTCGACCGCACGCTCCTTCCACACGACGTCGTCTGGATCGGCGCCGGCTCCCCCCGCCACATGGCTTCGATCGCCCCCGCCGACCTCGCGCGGCTGTCCCGCGCGCGCGTGTCCGACCTGGTCAGCCAGAATCCCGGGGGAACGAAGTCGACCGAGAGGGAGTAGATGGCCGGGATCGAGCGGAGAGCAGAGGTGGTCTGGGAGGGCGCGCTCCTCGACGGGCGCGGGGTGGCGAGCGCCGGAAGCGGCGCCTTCGGCGAGCTTCCCGTCACGTGGGCCGCGCGGACGGAGTCGTCCGACGGGAAGACGAGCCCCGAGGAGCTGATCGCGACGGCGCACGCGGCCTGCTACGCGATGGCCTTCTCGAACGTCCTGAACCAGGCGGGCAGTCCGCCCGAACGGCTCCGGGTCTCGGCCGTCGTCACCGCGGAGCTCGGGGACGGGCTCGCCGTCAGGCGGAGCGATCTCAGCGTTCGCGGTCGCGTGCCGGGAATGGATCAGTCAAACTTCGAGCGGTACGCGCGCGACGCCGAGCAGGCCTGCCCCGTGTCGAACGCGCTGCGCGGCAATCTCGAAATCCGAGTAGAAGCGGCACTGGAGACCTAAGGAGACCCCGATGCGTGAGACCGAGAAGATCTGGATGAACGGCAGTCTGGTCGACTGGGCCGACGCGAAGGTCCACGTCGGCTCGCACGGCCTCCACTACGGCTCCGGCGTCTTCGAGGGGATCCGCTGCTACGAGACCGACGCGGGCCCTGCCGTGTTCCGGCTGACGGATCACTTGAAGCGGCTCCACAACTCGGCGCGGCTCCTCCAGATGGAGCTCCCGTACTCCGTCGAGGAGCTCCGCGACGCCCATTACGAGCTGATGGCCGTGAACGGGCTCCCCGAGTGCTACCTGCGCCCGTTCGCGTTCTACGGCTACGGGGAGCTCGGGGTCCGCCCGACCGGCTGCCCCGTCGACGTCGTCATCATGAGCTGGCCCTGGGGCGCCTACCTCGGCGCCGACTCGCTGGAGAACGGCGTCCGCGCGAAGATCTCGAGCTGGGAGCGCATCGGGCCGAATGTGATCCCGCACGTCGCGAAGGCGACCGGCGTGTACCTGAACTCGATGCTGGCGGTCATGGAGGCGGCGCGCGCGGGCTACGACGAGGCGATCCTCCTCACGCACGACGGATACATCGCGGACGGCTCGGGCGAGAACATCTTCATCGTCAAGGACGGGCAGCTCTCCACGCCGGATCTCTCCTCCTCGATCCTGCCCGGGATCACGCGGAACACCGTGATCCAGATCGCGCAGGACCTCGGCTACCCGGTGCAGGAGACGAACCTGATCCGCGCCGACCTCTACCTCGCCGACGAGGTCTTCATGTGCGGAACCGCGGCCGAGGTCACGCCGGTGCGAGAGGTCGACGACCGCGAGATCGGAGACCCGGGGCCCGTGACGCGGGAGATCCAGTCCGCGTACCTCGAGACCGTGCGAGGCAAGCGGGAGCAGTGGTCGCACTGGCTCGAGTACGCCCCGAAGTCCGCACCGGTCCCCGGCTCCTAGTCCGGCCCCGCGCCCTGCGATACTGCCGCCGTGGCTGACGGGACGGCGCGCATGGTCTTCCTGGGGTTCGGCAAGTACGTCCGCGCCGACCGGATCTACACGCTCGAGCCGATCATCGGCGACGAGCGGGGCGGAGGGCACCGGACGCGGGTGTGGGTCGAGGGAATCCCGGAGCCGATCATCGCCTCGCGGACCGAGCGCTCGATCCTCGCCGAGATGGGCGTGCGCGACACGGGCCGGTCGCAGCTCATCGACGAGGCGGTGGCCCTGGCCGAGCGGATCGTCGAGGACGCCGAGCGCGGCCGGGTCGACCTCGGCGACCTGGGACGGCGGGCCAGGCACCTGCTCGAGTCGACCGCGAATCCGCGCGAGTCCGAACAGCTTTTTTGAACGCGCTCTGTGACCCTAGGACGTGAGTTCTTCGCGCGCAGCGTCCACGAGGTGGCGCCCGAGCTCGTCGGCTGCACGCTCCTCGTCGACGGCGTCGGCGGGAGGATCGTCGAGGTCGAGGCGTACGACGGCGAGGATCCCGCGAGCCACGGGTTTCGGGGCGAGACGAAGCGCAACCGCTCCATGTTCGGCCCGCCCGGATACGCCTACGTCTATCGCTCGTACGGGATCCACTGGTGCCTGAACCTCGTGTGCGATCTCGACGGACGCGCCGAGGCGGCGCTCGTGCGCGCCCTCGAGCCTGCGCACGGGCTCGACCTGATGCGGGCCCGCCGCGGGCTCGCCGACGAGCGCCTGCTCTGCGCGGGGCCCGGCCGGCTCTGCCAGGCGCTCGGCGTTACCGGCGAGCATGACGGCCTGGCACTCGATCGTCCGCCCTTCGAGCTCCTGCCTCGCGCCGGGGAGGTCGAGCTCGTCCGCGGCCCGCGGATCGGGATCTCCGTCGCGACCGACGAGCCCTGGCGCTACGCCGAGGCAGGCTCGAGGTTCGTGAGCCGCCCGGTCCGGGCAGGTGCCGCCGCACCATGACCTCCAGGCGGGTCGGCATGGTGCTGCTCCTGCTGCTCGTCGTTCTCGCGTCGGCGTGCGGTGGCGACGGCGGGGAGGGCGAAGGCGAGGCTGCGCCGACGACCACCACGACGACGGCCGCGAGCGCCGCCAAGCAGCGGTTCATCGAGGAGGGGGACGAGGTCTGCGGCGAGGCCCAGGAGGCGCTCGGGGAAATCTTCGTCCGCCTGCAGGAGATCGAGGAGAGTGACGCGCCGGAGGCGCAGAAGCTGCCCCGCCTGGCGCGCGTCTTCGGGGACGAGATCGAGCTGATCGACACCTTCCGAGACCGATTCGCAGCGCTCGAGCCGCCCCCGGGCGACGAGGCGGAGATGGAGAGATTCCTGAGCTCCCTGGAGGAGGGCGCAACCTTCCTCGGCAGCATTCGCGACGCGCTGGCCGAAGGCGACTCGGACCGTGCGACCGATCTTCTTCCCGAGTACGCCGAGGCCGTGGACGAGGGCAACGCGCTCGCCCGCGACTACGGCTTCAAGGTCTGCGGCGCGACCGGCTAACTCAGCGGGCGCGGCCGACGCGGAGCCGAATCACCATCTCGCGCGAGGCGGCGACCCCCGGACGCGGCGACTGGGCGAGCACGACCTCCGCGTTCCCGTCGGCGACCGACTCGACGACGGGGACGAGCCCGAGCCGCGTGAGGACGTCCCGCGCCTGCGAGACCGAGAGCCCCAGCACGCGCGGGACGACGCCGCTCGTCGCCTTGGGCGTGACGATGCGCACGGTGTCGAAGGAAGAGAGCGTCCCCGACTTCGGGTACTGGTCGACGACGATGCCGACCCGCTCCCCGGGCTCGGCCGGGCGCGTGATCACCTGCGCGCGGAGCGGCATGGACGCCAGCTGGGCCTCGGCCTTCGCGACCGACGAGCCGACGACCTTCGGAACGGTCACCTCGTTCTCCTTGCAGTCCGCGGTCTTCTCGGGCGCGAATCCGTCCGTGAAGAGGACGACGCGGGTCTGGCCGCAGGACCCGTTGTCACGGAGCCAGCGCCCGCCCCGGTACGCGATCTGGACGGGGCCGGCCGCACCGTACGACGCGCCCGGGAAGTACTCGGGCGGCTCGTTCAGGTAGCGGAGCGCGTTCTGGGCGAACGTCTTCCAGATGAGCGCCGGGAACGTGCCTCCGGCGACAGGGCCACCGTCGTACTCCGACTCCATGGGAATGAGGTTCTTCGGATAGCCGACCCACACGGCGACCGCGAGCTGCGGCGTGTACCCGACGAACCAGGCATCGCCGTAGTTCTCGGTCGTGCCGGTCTTGCCCGCGACGGGCCGGTCGGGGAGCGAGGCGCGCTCCCCCGTGCCTTCCTGGACGACGTTCTCGAGCATCGCGGTGACCGTGCCTGCGACCTCGGGCTCGAGGATCTGCTTGCGGACGGGCTTGTTCTCGTAGAGCGTCTTCCCGTCGCGCACGGTGAGCACCGCGCGGGGCCGGTTCCCGAGCACGCGGCCGTCGATCCGTTTGCCGCCGTTCGCGAACGCTGAGAAGGCGCGGGCCATCTCGAGCGGGTTGACCGCCTCGACGCCGAGGCCGATCGCGAAGTACTCGTTGAGCGGGCTCATGATGCCGAGCTCCCGCGCGACCCTTCGGACCTCGCTCGGGCCGACGACCGACGTGAGCTGGGCGTAGACGGCGTTGTCGGAGTGCGTCGTCGCGTCGAAGAGGTCGATCGTCCCGAGGTACGAGCCCTCGTAGTTCCCGACCGACCAGAACTTGTCGCCGAGGTTGATCGTCGTCGGCTCCGACTTGAAGGAGGTGTGCGGCGAGATCCCCTGGCTGAGGGCCGCCGCGAGCACGAACGGCTTGAACGCGGAGCCGGACTGGCGCTCGCCCTGGACGGCGAGATTGAACTGGCTCTCGCGGAAGCTCTTGCCGCCGTACATCGCAAGCACGCGCCCGTCGCGCGGGTCGAAGGCGACGAGCGCAGCCGAGGGCCCTTGCTTGTCGCCGAGCCACTTGTCGACTGCGTCTCGCGCGAGCTTCTGGAGGCCGAGGTCGATCGAGGTCGTCACCTTGAGGCCGCCCCCGAAGACCTCGCCCGAGCCGTACCGGTCGATGAGCTGCTGCTTCACGTACTCGACGAAGTAGGGGACCTCGCCGCGCGTGCCGGGCACCCGGACGCGGTCCGGGTTGGGCATGCGCGCGCGGTTCGCCCGCCGGAACTCCTCGTCCGTGATGATTCCCTGCTCGAGCATGAGGCGGAGCACGGTCTCTCGCCGCTCGCGCGCGCGCCGCGGGTTCGTGACGGGGTCGTAGGCAGACGGGTTGGCCGGGATGCCGGCGAGGAGCGCCGACTCCGCCAGCGAGAGGTCGCGCGCGTGCTTTCCGAAGTAGACGCGCGCGGCCATACCGATCCCGTAGGCGCCGTTGCCGAAGAAGACCGTGTTCAGGTAGGCGGTGAGGATGCGGTCCTTCGACCAGCGGCGCTCGAGCTGCCAGGCGAGCGCGGCCTCGCGCAGCTTCCGGCTGATCGTCCGGTCGTCCTTCGTGTAGGTGTTCTTGACGAACTGCTGCGTGATCGTGGAGCCGCCCTGGACGAGATCCTTCTCCCGGATGTCGGCCCAGACGGCGCGGGCGATCCCCCGGATGTCGACGCCGCTGTGCTCCCAGAACCGCTGGTCCTCGACCGCGACGATCGCGTTCTTCATCCACGAGGAGATGTCGTCCGAGCCGACGACGCGCCGGCTCTCCGACCCTCTGAGGACCGCGAGGACGGTCTTTCCGTCCGACGCGTAGATGTAGCCGTCCTGTTCGAGGTCGACCTGGTTGCGCGGGTCGAGCTTCGGGATCTCGCTCGCGATCGCGGTGACGAGCCCGTAGACGAACGAGACGCTACAGACGAGCCCGAGAATCGCGACGAGACCGAGGACCCGAAGCTTGCGAACCCGACGCGTCCGCGGCTTCCTCTCCCGTCTTCGGAACAGCACGAGCACACGAGTCTAGCGCCGCTCCCGGGCAATCCGGCCGATGGTCGGTCGCCCGCGACTAGGACGTCTGGGCGGTGAAGATCGGGTCGGAGCCCGGCGCGGTCACGTCGGGCTCCTCCTCGATCGTCACGGCGACGAGGCCGCCGGGCGGGACGTCGTGATCCAGCCAGACGATCTGCTCGCCCGAGCCTTCGAACGCGGCCGCCGGCTCGAATGTCTCGCCGTCCGGGCTCACCCAGGACTTGTAGACCATGTCGCCGGGCGGGTCGGCGAGGTCGGAGAGGACGAGCACCGCGCCGCCGTCGGGCGCGACGACGAGGGTGCCCGGCGCGCCGTCGACCCGATACCGCTCCGAGCCCGGGTTCGGCGAGGACCTCGGCCGCCTGCTCCTGCTCGGACCGGGCTTCCCGCTCCGCGTCGAGGTCGGACGAGAGGGAGGCCGCCCACACGCCGAGCACGACGGCGACCGTCGCGGCAACCGCGGCCGCGGCGACGGCGACCCTGACGGGCCAGCGCCGCGGCAACTGTGTGACGCTCGCACGCTCACTGCGGGCCGCGTCGAGGATCCGGCCGCGCAGCTCGGGCCGCGGCGCGGGGCCCGAGGCCGCGAAGGCGAGCTCGGCGCCCGCCTCCTGCAGGGACGCGAGCTCGTCCCGGCACTCGGGACAGCGGCCGAGGTGCGCTTCGTACTCCGCCTCCTCGGCGGGCTCGAGCGCGTCGAGCGCATAGCCGGCGGTCAGTTCGTGGAGGTCGTCCCTCTCCACCGTTCCTCCTCGTTGACGGCCTCGCCGAGCAGGTCGCGCAAGCGCGCGAGGCCGTTGAACATTCGACTCTTGATCGTACCCAGGGGCTCTCCGAGCCTCTCGGACAGCTCGGCCTGCGTGAAGCCCCCGAAGTACGCGAGCTCGAGGGCCTCCCGCTGCGAGTCGGGCAGCTGCCGGAGCGCTTCGCGGACGCGATCGCGGCGGAGGGCGAGCCAGGCGGCCTCGTCCGGGGCTTCCGTCTCGGCCGGCAGCTTCTCGTCGAGCTCTTCCGCGCGGCGCCGGTTCTCGCGGCGTACGACGTCGACGGCGCGCCGGTGGACGAGCGTGAGGATCCAGGTCGTGGCCTTCGCGCGCTCGGGAACGAAGCGCGCCGCCGAGCGCCAGACCGCGAGGAACGCTTCCTGCACCGCGTCCTCGGCGAGGGCGGGGTCGCGGACGATGCGCAGCGCGAGGCCGTACGCAACCCGGCCGTGCCGGTCGTAGAGCTCTGCGAGCGCGGCCTCGTCCGAACGTGCCACCAGGGCGACGAGGGCCTCGTCCGACAGGTGTGCGTGCTCTCTCCGCAGTCGCATCGATCCCACGCTGCGCGCGGGTGAAGAGAACGCTAACACCGCCATGGAGGCGTATTCGGCTCGGCCTCCCGCCCGGTTCGACTGCCGGCTGAACCGGACCGGGCGCGCAGGCGAATGGGCTCCGACTAATGGGGTCAAGGAAAGGGGAGAGAAGGTGAGAAAGATCCTCCTGGTCGCCGCGGTGGGCCTGATTGCCACCGTCGCGGCCGTGACGCGGGGGGCCGGGCCCGAAGACGCCCGGTCCGCCAGCCATCGAGAAGCGCCCTTGATCGGACTCGACCCGTCCGCGGACATCACGGACTTCTTCATGTTCCGAAGCTACGAGGCCGGCAAGAGCGACAAGGTCGTCTTCCTGATGGACGTGTTCCCCGGCGGTGAGCCGAGCTCGGGACCGAACTACTTCTACTTCGACCCGAGCGTCCGCTACGACGTGAACATCGACAACGACAGGGACGGCAAGGCCGACGACGTCCGGTTCGAGCTGAGGTTCAAGACCGAGTTCCGCGGCGTCGTCCGCGATCTCGGCCTGCCACTCTCGTACGCCGCGTTGCCGCCGATCACGGCCCTCGACGGCCCGGGCTCCGAAGGCCTCGGCCTGAGGCAGCGCTACACGCTGACGATGGTGAAGGGCAAGCACCGTGACGTCCTCGCCACGGGCCTCTTCGCGGTCCCGTCGAACGTCGGTCCGCGGACGACGCCTTCCTCGGAGAACCTGCGGGAGCAAGGCACCTACACCGTGGAGAAGGGCGTCCGCGTGTTCGCCGGACAGCGCCAGGATCCGTTCTACATCGATCTCGGCGGGGTCTTCGACACGCTCAACCTGCGGCGCAACCCGCCGCTCCTGACGGCGGCCGAGGACGCGAACGACAACGCGAACCCGTTCGGCACGGACATGCTGTCGGGCTTCAACGTTCAGACGATCGCGCTCGAGGTTCCGGCCAATCTGCTGACGAAGGACGGCAAGGGCACGACCATGACGTCCCAGCCGAAGCTTGGCAGCTACGGGTCGACGAGCCGGCAGAAGATGACCGTTCGCAGCTACCGCGGTAACTACGGCCGCAAGTGGAGGTCCCGGCACAAGCACGAGCGGCAGTGGGTGCAGGTGCAGCGCCTCGCGAACCCGCTCGTGAACGAGGTGATCATCGGGACGGTCGACAAGGACCGCTGGAACAGTCTCGGGCCCGAGGACGAGGCACGGTTCCTCGACTACTACAAGAACCCGCGTCTCGCTCTTGCGCTTCAGGTCGTCTACGGCGTGCCTGCAGCGACGTCGGGACGGCAGGACCTGGTCGATCTGCTCCTCAAGTACGCACCGAGCGACCGGCGGCTCTCCGAGCTCCTGCGGCTGGACCTGAGCGTCCCGGCTTCTGGGCCGACCGCCTCGCAACGGCGGATGGGGCCGCTTGCGATGCCGGCCGACCCGGGTGCGTGGCCCAACGGCCGCAGGCCGAAGGACGACGTCACGGACATCGCGATCCGCGTCGTCGGCGGGCCGAACTACATCGCGGCCCGTGCCGGCGACGGCGTCAACACGGACGACGAGTTCCTGATGGACAGGTTCCCGTTCCTCGGGATGCCCGAGGACGGCCGCAACCGCCAGCACGCGAACCCGACCCCGTGACAACGACGTGGGGAGGGCCCGGACCTTTCCGGGCCCTCCCCACACACCGGCCAAGGAGAGCGGATGAATGGACGAACGAGAATTACGATCGGAGCGACCGTCGCGATGCTGATCGCCGCGGCGCTCGCGCTCGGCGGCCTCTCGACCGACTCCGAGTCGGCCGCGCCGGCTTTCGCGCCGCCGGCCGACGCCGCGGCCGCGGAGCTCCTGGCCGGGTTCCCGGCCGGCGACACCGCCGAGCAGGCTCAGGAGCTCGAGCGGCGCGTCGCCGCGAACGAGCAGGACGCCGAGTCCCTCCGACTCCTCGGCCTCGCCTACCAGCAACGCGCGCGAGAGACCGGAGACCCGAGCTTCCTCGGCCGCTCGGAGGAGGCGCTCGACCGTGCCCTCGCGGTCGAGCCGGACGACGCCGTCGCGACCATCGGCCTCGCGTCGCTCGCTGCGTCCAGACACGACTTTCGCCTGGCACTCCGCCTCGCCGGGCGTGCCGTCCGGCTCGATCCCGCGAGCGCCGCGGCGCACGGCATCCGCGGCGACGCGCTCGTCGAGCTCGGGCGCTACCCCGAGGCGTTCGCGGCCTTCGACCGGATGGCGGGCCTCAAGCCGACGCTGACCTCGTACACGCGCGTCGCGTACGCGCGCGAGCTCATCGGCGATACGCGCGGCGCTCTCGCCGCCATGCGGCTCGCCGTCGTGGCCGGCGGAGGCGCGCCGGAGCACGCCGCGTGGACGCTCGTCCAGCTCGGAAGCCTGGAGTTCAACCGCGGACGGCCGGACCTCGCCGCGCGCGCCTACCGAGCCGCCCGTGCACGGGTTCCCGGCTACGTCTACGCGACGGCCGGTCTCGCGCGCGTGCGCGCGGCGCGCGGAGACGTCGACGGCGCGGTGGCCTTCTACCGGCAGGCGCTCGAGCGGGTGCCGCTGCCGGAGTTCGCCGCCGGTCTCGGCGAGACCCTGCGAGGCGCCGGGCGCGAGCGAGAGGCGCGCGAGGTCGACGACCTCGTCGACACCACCGAGACTCTCCTGCGTGCGAACGGCGTCCGCACCGATCTCGAGACCGCGCTCTACGACCTCGACGCGGGCCGGAGGACGAGACAAGCGCTCGTCGCGGCGCGGGCCGCGTATCGCGAGCGGCCGAGCATCGTGGCGGAGGACGCGCTCGCGTGGGCCCTCTTCCGCAACGGCCGCTGCGACGAGGCACGAGCCCACTCGGTCCGCGCGCTCCGGCTGGGAACGCGCGACGCGCGCATGCTCTTCCACCGCGGGATGATCGAGCGCTGTCTCGGACACGGGGCCGCCGCGCGCGCGGCCTTCGCCGACGCGCTCGACGTCAACCCGTACTTCTCGCCTCGCTGGGCCCCCGTGGCGCGGAGGTTCGTGCGATGAAGCGACTGGTCTTCTTGCTCGCGCTCATCGTCGCCGTCGCCCTGCCCACCGGCGCAGCGGCACATCCGCTCGGGAATTTCTCGGTCAACCGCTTCAGCGAGCTCGCAGCCTCCGGCGAGCGGATCTACGTGCGCTACGTGCTCGACCTGGCCGAGATCCCCACGGCCCAGGAGGGCGACCGTGTCCGCGCGTCTTCGTTCCCGGCGGAGGTCGCACGAGGGCTCGTCCTCGAGCTCGACGGCCGCCGTGCGTCTCTGCGCGTGCTCGACGCTCGCGTCGTGGAGCGGCCCGGGGCGGGCGGCCTCGCGACGCTTCGCTTCGAGGCGGTCTACGAGGCCGACCGCGAGGGGAGCTCGCTCGTCTTCCGCGACTCCAACTTCGGCGGCCGGATCGGCTGGAGAGAGGTCGTCGCCACGGCCTCGGACGGCGCCGCGCTCGTCGCGTCGGACGTGCCCGCGACGAGCCGGAGCGGCCGCCTCACCGCCTACCCAGACGAGCTGCTCCGTAGTCCCCTCGAGGTCACGACCGCGCGAGTCCGCGTCGAGCCCGGAGAGGGGCCCGGCACGCCTCCGGCGCTCGGTGAGGAGCCGGCCGCCGGGCGGGAGAACGAAGGCTTCGCATCCCTCGTCTCGCGAGACGACCTCGGCCTGGGGGTCGTTCTCGTCTCGCTGGCGATCGCGCTCTTCTGGGGCGCAGCGCACGCGCTCACGCCGGGTCACGGAAAGGCGATCGTCGCCGGCTACCTGGTCGGCACACGCGGGACCCCGCGCCACGCCGTACTCCTCGGGCTCATCGTCACCGTCACCCACACGGCCGGGGTCTTCGCGCTCGGCCTCGTGACGTTGCTTCTCTCGCAGTTCTTCGTCCCGGAGCGGCTGTACCCGTGGCTGGCGCTCGCCTCGGGGCTCCTCGTCGTCGCGGTCGGCGCGTCCGTCCTGGCGAAGCGGATCCGGCACGGCCGCGCCCACCGGCACGGCCATCACCATCACGACCATGACCACGACCACGCTCGAGCCGCCGAGGCCTCCTCGGCGTCGGCGTCGCAGCCGGGCTGCTTCCGTGCCCGTCGGCTCTCGTCGTCCTCCTCGGCGCAATCGCGCTCCATCGCGTCGCCTTCGGCCTCGCGCTGATCGTCGCGTTCAGCGTGGGGCTCGCCTTCACGATCTCGTCCATCGGCCTCCTGGCCGTCCTCGCCAAGCGGGCTTTCGCACGACTCACGTTCGACGGCCCGATCGTTCGTGCCCTCCCCGCTGCGAGCGCGCTCGTCATTCTTGCGGTCGGCGTGGGCGTCACTCTCAACGCCCTCCCGGAGGTTTTCTGATGTTCGGCCTCGACGACTCGCTCGCCTCCTTCTCCGACGGCGCCTCGCTCTGGATCGTGCTTGCCGTCGCGGTCCTGCTCGGCCTCAGGCACGCGACCGATCCCGACCACCTGGTCGCCGTGACCACGCTGGTCGCCTCGGACCGCGAGCAGGCCGCACGCCGCGCCGGCGCGCTCGGGCTCGCCTGGGGGATCGGCCACGCGGTCACGCTCTTCGCGTTCGGCCTGCCGATCCTCCTCCTCGAGAAGTACATCCCGGAGCGCGTTCAACAGGGAGCGGAGACCGCGATCGCGGGCGTGATCGTCGTCCTCGCAGTGCGGCTCCTGCTCCGCTGGCGTCGCGGGGAGCTGCACGTGCATCCGCACCCGGCGGCCCATGGGGCCCGCTCCCGCGTCGGCGCGTTCACGATCGGACTCGTCCATGGGATGGGGGGCAGCGCGGGCGTCGGCGTGCTCATCGTCGCCTCGGTCGAGTCGACGCCGATCGCGATCGCCTCGCTCGCCCTCCTCGCCGTCTTCACCGCGGTCTCGATGGGGTCCTCTCGACCGGCTTCGGCCGGACGCTCGCGAGCCGCCCCGTGCGATCGGCGTTCGCCGGCCTCGCCCCGGCGCTCGGCGTCACGAGCCTTGCCTTCGGGATCTGGTACGCGAGCGCGGCCTGGAACGTCGCGCCGTATCCGTTCTAGTGCCAATTGCCCGCCTATGATCGGAGGCGTCCATGGGCGCCTCCGATCTCGTCGCCGCGCTGACGCGCAACGCCGTGCACGTCCTGCCGGAGGGCGAGCTCGAGCGCAAGCTGGAGAGCGGCCGGCCCCTCCGTGTGAAGCTCGGGATCGACGTCACGTCGCCTGACATCCACGTTGGCCGCGCCATCCCGCTCCAGCGCATGCGCGCGTTCCAGGACGCCGGGCACACGGGCGTCCTCATCGTCGGCGACTACACGACGCGGATCGGCGACCCGTCCGGACGGTCGAGCGAGCGCCCGATCCTCTCGGACGAGGAGATCGACCGGAACGCGCAGACCTACGTCGAGCAGGCCCTCCAGATCGTCGACACCGATCGACGGAGGTGCGGTTCAACGGGGAATGGCTCGGGAAGCTCGACTTCGCCGAGATCGTCCGGCTCGCGCGGGTGGCTACGGTGGCTGAGCTCCTCACGCGGGACGACTTCCGCAACCGCTTCGAAGCGGAGCTTCCGATCTCCGTCTCCGAGCTGCTCTACCCGCTCGCGCAGGGCTACGACTCGGTCGCGGTGCAGGCAGACGTCGAGCTCGGCGGCACCGACCAGCTCTACAACCTCCTCATGGGCCGCAAGGTGATGGAGGCGTACGGCCTCGAGCCGCAGGTCGCGCTCACGACGCCGCTCCTCGTCTCCTGGGACGGGGAGAAGATGAGCTCGTCCGTGGGCAACAACATCCCGCTCACGGCGCCGCCCGAGGAGCAGTTCGGGCGGACGATGCGAATCCCGGACGATCTCCTGCCCGAGTGGTACCGCCTCGTGCTCGAGACGGACGACGTCCCGGGCGACCCGATGGACGCGAAGCTCGCGCTCGCGCGCTCGATCGTCGAGCGCTCGCACGGGGAGGAGGCCGCCGGCCGCGCCGAGGCGCATTTCACGCGCGTCGTACGGGAGGGGCGCGAGCCCGAAGACGTGCCCGAGATCACGCTGAGCCCCGGTGACGGGAGCGTCTCGCTGCCGGCCGTCCTCGTCGAGCACCTGGGGGTCGCGTCGACGAGCGAGGCACGGCGCCTGATCGCCCAGGGAGGGGTCAGGCTGAACGGCGAGCCGGTCGCCGAGCTCGACGTGCCTGTAGACCGCCTGGACGGGGCGCTTCTGCAGGCCGGAAAAAGGCGCTTTGCACGGGTTTTCGTGCGCCGTGCGACACCTTGACAGGCCCAGAGTCGTTGCTAGTATGCGTCGGCCGCTCTTCGGGGCGGTCCGAAGCAAAGGCAACCGATCCGAACGGAGAGCCCTTCGAGAGAGCCGACAGACGGTAGTTCTTCTCCCAGGGGCCTCCACGTGGTGACCGGAGGCTTTTTCTTTGGGCCGAGCCGGGAGGCATGGTCTTTGAAAACTCAACAGCGTAAACGTCGAGACCCTCTCGAGGCCGGGCGCATGCCCGAACGAGGGAGGGCGATGAATACCCGTCTCGTCTTCCCCTCGGGGAAGGCGAACACTTGAGCACAAGCTCACCTGAGGTAGCTGTCCAACCGACTCCTCGGAGTCGACGTGACAACACTTCTTCACGGAGAGTTTGATCCTGGCTCAGGACGAACGCTGGCGGCGCGCTTAACACATGCAAGTCGAGCGATCGACCGGGCCTTGGGCTCGGCACGGAGCGGCGAACGGGTGAGTAACACGTGGGTAATCTGCCCTCGGTTCTGGGATAACTCCGGGAAACCGGCGCTAATACCGGATGGCCTCCCGGGTCCTCGGACCTGGGAGAAAAGGTAGCTTCGGCCTCCGACCGAGGATGAGCCCGCGGCCGATTAGCTTGTTGGTGAGGTAACGGCTCACCAAGGCGACGATCGGTAGCTGGTGTGAGAGCATGACCAGCCACACTGGGACTGAGACACGGCCCAGACTCCTACGGGAGGCAGCAGTGGGGAATCTTGCGCAATGGGCGAAAGCCTGACGCAGCGACGCCGCGTGCGGGAAGAAGGCCTTCGGGTTGTAAACCGCTTTCAGGAGGGACGAAGCCACTCGGGTTAATAGCCCAGAGGGTGACGGTACCTCCAGAAGAAGCCCCGGCTAACTACGTGCCAGCAGCCGCGGTAATACGTAGGGGGCCAGCGTTGTCCGGATTCATTGGGCGTAAAGCGCGTGTAGGCGGCCGTACAGGTCCGGTGTGAAAACTCGAGGCTCAACCTCGAGAGGTCATCGGAAACCGTACGGCTAGAGTCCGGAAGAGGAGAGTGGAATTCCTGGTGTAGCGGTGAAATGCGCAGATATCAGGAAGAACACCTATGGCGAAGGCAGCTCTCTGGGACGGTACTGACGCTGAGACG
The DNA here is from genome assembly GCA_963824775.1 of uncultured Actinomycetes bacterium. Lineage (GTDB taxonomy): Bacteria > Actinomycetota > Thermoleophilia > Gaiellales > Gaiellaceae > CAWGQF01. The sequence goes on along the minus strand of CAWGQF010000012.1, from coordinate 138,171 downwards.
CGAAAGCGTGGGGAGCGAACAGGATTAGATACCCTGGTAGTCCACGCCGTAAACGATGGGTGCTAGGTGTGGGTGGTGTCGACTCCATCCGTGCCGAAGCTAACGCATTAAGCACCCCGCCTGGGGAGTACGGCCGCAAGGCTAAAACTCAAAGGAATTGACGGGGGCCCGCACAAGCAGCGGAGCATGTGGTTTAATTCGACGCAACGCGAAGAACCTTACCTGGGCTTGACATGCACCGGAATTTCGGGGAAACCCGGCAGCCCTTCGGGGCCGGTGCACAGGTGGTGCATGGCTGTCGTCAGCTCGTGTCGTGAGATGTTGGGTTAAGTCCCGCAACGAGCGCAACCCCTGTCCCTAGTTGCCAGCGAGTTATGTCGGGGACTCTAGGGAGACTGCCGGTGACAAACCGGAGGAAGGTGGGGATGACGTCAAGTCATCATGCCCCTTATGTCCAGGGCTACACACGTGCTACATTGGCCGATACAAAGGGCTGCAAACCCGTGAGGGGGAGCGAATCCCAAAAAGTCGGTCCCGGTTCGGATTCGAGGCTGAAACTCGCCTCGATGAAGGCGGAGTTGCTAGTAATCGCGGATCAGCAACGCCGCGGTGAATACGTTCTCGGGCCTTGTACACACCGCCCGTCACACCACGAAAGCCGGCAACACCCGAAGCCGGTGTCCTAACCCGCAAGGGAGGGAGCCGTCGAAGGTGGGGTTGGTGATTGGGGTGAAGTCGTAACAAGGTAGCCGTAGCGGAAGCTGCGGCTGGATCACCTCCTTTCTAGGGATTCCGGAGCCATTACTCCGGTAGGTCGCCCGGCTCGTTGATGGTGAGCGGCCTCGTGCCGCGAGCCGTCCGATGACCGGGCTCGCCTAGAAACAACGTCGACCTCGACGTTCTACGCTGTTGAGTTTTGAGAGACCGGCCTCGGCCGGCGTTCTCGTGGGCGAGCTGGTTGGCTCGCGTGCACCTTGAAAACTCCATAGCGACAATCACGGTGTTCTTCATGATCAAGAGACGAAGGGCACACGGTGGATGCCTTGGCGCCAGGAGCCGAAGAAGGACGTGGGCGGCTGCGAAAAGCCCGGAGGAGGTGCTGACCAACCTTTGATCCCGGGATCTCCGAATGGGGAAACCCACGCGTGGTAATGCGCGCGTGTCCTTGCCTGAATACATAGGGCCTGGACGGCAAGCCGGTGAACTGAAACATCTTAGTAACCGGAGGAAAGGAAAGAAACCTCGACTCCCTGAGTAGTGGCGAGCGAAAGGGGATGAGCCTAAACCCGTGTGATGTGACAGGCGGCAGCCGTTGTCACGCGGGGGTCGTAGGATCCGTCATGATCCGCCTGCCGGCGGGTCGGGAAGTTACAAAGCCGGACGCTAACCGAAGCGAGTGGAAACTCGCGCCACAGAAGGTAACGGCCCTGTAGGTGAAAGCGTATCGGCCTTCCTCGACGGGTTCCTGAGTACGGCCGGGCACGGGAAACCCGGTCGGAATCTACGGGGACCACCCCGTAAGGCTAAGTACTCCCTGGCGACCGATAGTGAACTAGTACCGTGAGGGAAAGGTGAAAAGCACCCCGGAAGGGGAGTGAAATAGTACCTGAAACCGTGTGCTTACAAGCGGTCGGAGCAGGCTTGTCCTGTGACGGCGTGCCTTTTGCATAATGAGCCAGCGAGTTGCTGTTCGACGGCAAGGTTAAGGAAACGGAGCCGTAGCGAAAGCGAGTCCGAATAGGGCGATTTAGTCGTCGGATGCAGACCCGAAACTGAGTGATCTACCCATGGGCAGGCTGAAGCGGGGGTAAGACCCCGTGGAGGGCCGAACCGACTTAGGGTGAAAACTGAGCGGATGACCTGTGGGTCGGAGTGAAAGGCTAATCAAACTCAGAGATATCTGGTTCTCCCCGAAATATATTTAGGTATAGCGTCGCGTGTTCAACGACGGCTGTAGAGCACTGCTTGGGCTAGGGGGCCTACCAGCTTACCGACCTCAGGCAAACTCCGAATACCGTCGTTCTAGAGCGCGGCAGTCAGAGTGCGGGGGATAAGCTTCGTGCTCAAAAGGGAAACAGCCCAGACCGTCGGCTAAGGTCCCTAATTTCAGGCTAAGTGGAAAACGATGTCTGAGTGCCGAGACAACCAGGATGTTGGCTTAGAAGCAGCCATTCATTTAAAGAGTGCGTAACAGCTCACTGGTCAAGTGTTCGGGCGCGGACAATGTAACGGGGCTCAAGCCAGGAACCGAAGCCACGGACTTCGAGCTTGCTCGGAGTGGTAGGGGAGCGTTCCCAGGGCCGTGAAGCGGCAGCGACAAGCTTGCCGTGGAGCGCTGGGAAGTGAGAATGCTGGCATGAGTAACGAAAGAGGAGTGAGAAACTCCTCCGCCGAATGTCCAAGGTTTCCTGAGTAAAGCTAATCTGCTCAGGGTTAGTCGGGACCTAAGCCGAGGCCGAAAGGCGTAGGCGATGGATAACCGGTTGATATTCCGGTACCACGTACCCACCGTTATCACCGAAGGGGGGACGGGGTAGGCTAAGGAAACCCAGGCGCTGGTCGTCCTGGGGTAACCGCGTAGGGCGGCCGGTAGGGAAATCCGCCGGCCAGCAAGCCTGAGACGGGATGCCGAGCTCTGAAAGGAGCGAAGTTCCTGAAGCCATGCCTCCGAGAAAATCCTCTAGGGAGGCGGGGCGTGCCCGTACCTAAACCGACACAGGTGGACAGGTAGAGAATACTAAGGCGATCGGAAGAACCCTCGTTAAGGAACTCGGCAAAATGGTCCCGTAACTTCGGGAGAAGGGACGCCCCGGTAGAGTGAGAGTCCTTCGCGGACTCGAGCTCGAGGGGGCCGCAGTGAAACGGCCCAAGCGACTGTTTACCAAAAACACAGGTCTCTGCGAAGTCGTAAGACGACGTATAGGGGCTGACGCCTGCCCGGTGCCGGAAGGTCACGCGGAGAGGTTAGCCTTCGGGCGAAGCCTTGAAGCCAAGCCCCGGTAAACGGCGGCCGTAACTATAACGGTCCTAAGGTAGCGAAATTCCTTGTCGGGTAAGTTCCGACCTGCACGAATGGCGTAACGACTTGGGCGCTGTCTCAACGAGGGATCCGGTGAAATTGCAGTCTCGGTGAAGATGCCGAGTACCCGTGGTTGGACGGAAAGACCCCGTGAACCTTTACTGCAGCTTGATGTTGGAGTTCGGGGCGCGTTGTCCAGGATAGGTGGGAGCCTGTGAAGCGGGAGCGCCAGCTCTCGTGGAGGCAACCTTGGGATACCACCCTTCGTGTTCTGGGCTTCTAACCCGATGCCGTAATCCGGGTCGGGAACAGCGTCAGGTGGGCAGTTTGACTGGGGCGGTCGCCTCCTAAAGTGTAACGGAGGCGCACAAAGGTTCCCTCAGCACGGTTGGAAATCGTGCATAGAGTGTAAAGGCAGAAGGGAGCTTGACTGCGAGACAGACATGTCGAGCAGGTGCGAAAGCAGGTCTTAGTGATCCGGCGGTTAAGAGTGGAATTGCCGTCGCTCAACGGATAAAAGGTACTCCGGGGATAACAGGCTTATCCTTCCCAAGAGTCCACATCGACGGAAGGGTTTGGCACCTCGATGTCGGCTCGTCGCATCCTGGGGCTGGAGTAGGTCCCAAGGGTTGGGCTGTTCGCCCATTAAAGCGGTACGCGAGCTGGGTTCAGAACGTCGTGAGACAGTTCGGTCCCTATCCACCATGGGCGTTGGAGGCTTGAGAGGAGTGGTCCCTAGTACGAGAGGACCGGGACGAACAGACCTCTGGTGTATCAGTCGTCGTGCCAACGGCGCTGCTGATTAGCCACGTCTGGATGGGATAACCGCTGAAAGCATCTAAGCGGGAAGCCCACCTCGAGATGAGGCCTCCCATCCCCTTGAGGGAGTAAGGGTCGTGGTAGACCACCACGTTGATAGGCGGGACGTGAAAGCGCAGCAATGCGTGAAGCGGACCCGTACTAATTACCCGAGGTCTTGATTTTGAACACCGTGCGTCGCTATGGAGCTTTGAGGGTGCGCGCCCAGCGCGCCGACAACCTCATCACTTTCCGGTGGTCATAGCGGCGGGGAGACACCTCTTCCCATTCCGAACAGAGAAGTTAAGCCCGCCAGCGCCGATGGTACTCGGAGGGCAACCTCCCGGGAGAGTAGGACGCCGCCGGTTTACCTTGAAGGGCCGCCTCCGAGCGGCCCTTCGTCGTTTCGGGGGAGAATCGTGCGATGCCCGGCGCGGCGCCCCTCGACAACCCTGCGATCGCCGAACGCCTCGACGCCTTCGCGATCCTCCTCGAGCTGGCCGGCTCGAATCAGTACAGCGTTCGGGCCTACCGGCGCGCCGCCGAGCTCGTCCGCTCGACCAAGGCGCCCGTCGCCGAGCTCGTCAGGGCCGGGCGGGTGCGGGAGCTCCGCGGGATCGGGCCGGCGATCGAGGCGCGGCTGCGCGAGCTCGTCGAGACAGGGCGGATCGAGGAGCTGGAGGAGCTGGAACGGACGGTCTCGCCGGCGGTCGTGGGCTACGGCCGTTACCTCGGCCTCGGAGCCCGCCGCGCCCTCGAGATCGCGCAGGCCCTGGGCGTCACGACGGCCGACGACTTCCGCGCGGCGATCGCCGACGGGCGGGTCGGAGCCGTCCGCGGCGTCGGGCCCAAGACCGAGAGGCAGCTACGCGAGGGGCTCGGGCGGCCGCGTGAGGAACGCCGGAGCACGCTACTCCTGAACCGTGCACGTGCGCTCGAGGAGCGGATCGCCGCCTCGGTCGGCGGCGAGCCTGCGGGCGATCCGCGCCGCTGGGTCGACGCGCCGGCCTGGCTCGCGGTGGCGGCGGCGGCGGGCGACCCGGCGACGGTGCTTTCGCTCTTCCAGGACGCGCGGGACGTCGTCGCGATCGTCGACCGGACCGATGGCCGGGCGGTCGGCGTGACCGCCGAAGGCCTGCCCGTGGAGCTGCACGTCGCCGAGCCCGCTTCCTTCGGGACGGCGCTCGTTCGCGCGACGGGATCGGCCGAGTACGTTTCCACGCTCGAGCCGCTCCCCGACGGCGAGACGGAGGAGGACGTCTACTCGAGGCTCGGAATCCCGTTCTGCCCGCCCGAGCTCCGCGAGGGTGCAGTTTCGTGGTGTGCCGCCACGCCTCGTCGACCTGGCCGACATCCGGGGCGATCTCCACTGCCACACGACGTGGTCGGACGGCCGCGCGACGGTCCTCGAGATGGGCCGCGCGGCGCGCGAGCGCGGCTACGAGTACCTCGCGATCTGCGACCACACCCCGAACGTCCGCGTGGTGCCCGGCGTGACCGCGGACGACCTCCGCCGTCAGGCCGAGGAGATCGCGGCCGCGAACGAGGAGCTGGCGCCGTTCCGGATCCTCCGCGGAGCGGAGTGCGACATCCTCCCGGACGGCACGCTCGATCTCCCCGACGACATCCTGGCCGAGCTCGAGTGGGTGACGGCGAGCGTGCACGCGGGCCAGCGGAGCCCCGCACGCGAGCTCACACGTCGGGTGGTCGAGGCGATGCGGCACCCGGCCGTCCGCGCCCTCAGCCACCCGACCGGGCGGCTCATCAACCATCGCCCGCCGAACGCGCTCGACCTCGAGGAGACGATCGCGGTCTCCCTCGAGACCGGGGTTGCGCTCGAGGTCAACGGCCTGCCCGACCGGCTCGACCTGCGCGACGAGCACGTGCGGCTCGCGGTCGAGGCGGGCGCGAGGATCGTCGTGAATACGGACGCCCACTCGACGCTCGGGCTCGGCAACATGCCGCTGGCCGTGCACACGGCGCGGCGAGGCTGGGCGACGCCGGCCGACGTGTTCAATGCGCGTCCGCTTGCCGAGCTCGAGGCCTAGGTGTAAGACCCGAGCAGGTTGGTTCTGCTGACCGGGGGTTGGTGGCCGAGGGCTGAGTGTCGTCGTCGATGGTTGTAGTGCCAGAGCCAGCCGTCAAGGGCGGCTGTTCGTTCTTTGCTTGAGCGGTAGATGGCGCCGTAGGCCCAGCCGTGCGAGGAGGGTGCGGATGAAGCGCTCGGCTTTGCCGTTGGTTTGCGGCCGGTAGGGGCGGGTGCGGCTGTGTGCGGATCCCGAGCCTGCGGCAGGCGAGTGCGTGCGGGCGCGAGACGGTAGGCGGAGCCGTTGTCGGTCAGCACCCGCTCGACCCGTGATGCCGTGGCGGCGGTAGAAGGCGGACGGCGCGGTGCAGGAAGCCGATCGCCGTCGTCGGCCTTCTCGTCGGGCGAGCACCTCGGCGTAGGCGAGGCGGCTGTAGTCGTCGACGCAGACGTGGACGTACTCCCAGCCGATCGTGCTTGCGCTGCTTGCCCTCCGCGTCGGTGCCGGCGCTCGGTGTGTCGCGCCGACGCCGGCTGCACGCGCGTTGCCGGCGCCGCCCTCGATGCGGCCGAGCTGTCTTGACATCGATGTGCAGCGAGCTCGCCCGGCCGCGAGGCTCGTAGCGGACACGGCTGCTCGAGCCCGAGCCGCCCCAGCCGGCCCAGCCCGAGCCGCGTCAGGATCCCCGACACCGTCGACAGCGCCATGCCCAGCGTCTCCGCGATCTCCGCCGCCGTGAAGCGCAGCCTGCGCAGCCCCACGATCACCTCGACCCGCTGCTGCGGCGTGCGGTTGGCCACCCGCCGCGGCGCCGACGAGCGATCCAGCAGACCCGCGCTCGCCCTCCAGCTCGGTAGCGACCAACCCACTTACGTGCACAGCGCACGCTGACACCGGCGGCCTCGGCCGCCGCCGCTCAGCGTCCATCCCTGCTCGAGCACGACCCGCTCGCGCCAGCCGCCGCCGACCGCTGCCAGCTGAGAGCCGCGTTACCGTGAAGCTTCATCCGGATGCCTCCTTGGACTGAGTGCCTTCGCAGCTCTCAGCCTCCAGGGAGGCCCGGATGAACCAACGTGCTCAGGAACTACACCTAGGCCGCCCGCAGCCGCTCGCGCCAGTCGGGGTCGCGGGCGCGTAGGCGCTCCACGCGCTCGGCCACGGGCGGGTGCGTCTCGAAGAGGGCGGCGAGGCCCTCGCGCGCAAACGGGTCGATCGTGTAGAGCGGTTCGGTCGTCGGGCTCGCCTGAAACGTGACGAGCTCCTGCGCCTGCTCGAGCCGGATCAATGCGTCTGCGAGCCCGTGCGGCGTCTCGCACACACGCGCTGCGAGGGCGTCTGCGGACAGCTCGCGCTTCGGCGAGAGCAGCAGCTGGACGAAGGCCGCCGCCACCGGCGCGAGGACGAAGAGGAGCGCCCGCTCGAGGAATCCCCCGACCCGGCTCGCCTCGACGAGCCAGCCTGCGACGAGCACGACGGGTGTCTGGACGACCACGTCGCGATGCCGCACGTGCGCAAGCTCGTGGGCGAGGACGCCGTCCAGCTCCGCGGGCGGCGCGAGCGTCAGGAGTCCCTCGCTCACCGCGATCCCCGAGTCGAAGGCGCCGCGGCCGACGGCGAAGGCCCGCGGGTGACCGTCAGGGAGCAGGTAGAGCTTCGGGCGCGGCACGCCGGCCGTGAGTGCGAGCCGCTCGACGGCGCTCCAGAGGAGCGGCGCCTCCGCAACCGTCAGCTCGCGCGCGCCGAGTGACGCGAGCACGATCCGCGGCCCGTACCAGTAGACGGTCGCGGCCATGAGGAGGCCGACGACGAAGAAGAGGCTCGCGATGCGGAAGCCGCCGAGCAGCCAGCCCAGGGCACCGAGGAGCGCGACGAAGCCGCCGAGGAAGAGCCAGGCCTTCGCGATGTTCCGGGCGGCGTGGAACGCGGGACGCATCACACGTGCGCGTCCCCCGCGCTGCTCACGGCTCGTCGTCCGCCCCGGGCTCGGCGTCGGTGAGCCCGCGCGGGGGCCAGTCCGGCTCCGGGGCGTCGCACCGGCTGGAGCAATGGAGCGATGCGACGTTCTGAAGCGGGATCAGGATGTGACCGTTCAACTCGAGGTGGACGACCTCCTCCACGTAGCAATAGGCCGTCAGCGTCCCCTCCTGATACTCGCCTCCGAAGAGCGCCACCTCGACCGGCTCCCCCTTGTACTTGGCCGTGTAGTCGTCCATGGCCGCAGTGTAGTTGCGGGCCTCAGGCGGCCGGATCGGGCGCCGAGGCGCGCGCGGCCGCCTCGGCTCGCTCGCGCCGGTCGCGCGCGACGAGCTCGTCGATGTCGCCCGCGTGGCAGAGCTCCGTGAGCTCGCCGTCCACCACGCAGACCGCCGAGAGCCGGGCGTTCGGCTCGACCGGGCGCATGCGCCGGTAGGTCTGGACGTCGAGGCCGAGGGCGGCGGCGTGGATCGCCCGAATCGGCCCGCCGTGCGCGACGACGAGCAAGGGCTCGTCGGGCTCCTCGGCCGCGACTCGGAGGATCGCGGCGACGACGCGGTCCTTCATCGTCTCGTAGGTCTCCCCGTCGTCCCAGCCGGGGAGGCCGTCGCGCCAGCGGCGGAAGCCGTCGGGAAAGCGTCCCTCCGCCTCGGTCTGCGTGAGGCCCGACCAGGAGCCGACGTCGACCTCGCGGAGCTCGGGTACGACACGCACCTCGAGGCCCTGCCGGTCGGCCATGGCCCGGGCCGTCTCGAGCGCACGCGTGAGGTCGCTCGCGTAGACCGCGGCGAGCTCGGTGCCGGCCAGCCGCTCGGCCAGCGCGGCCGCCTGCGCGCGCCCGCGATCGTTCAGGGGTCGGTCGGCATGCCCTTGCCAGCGATGCTCGGCGTTCCAGTCGGTCTCGCCGTGTCGTGCGATCAGGATCGTCGCCACGGCGCCCGTTCTACCCCGATACCCGCGGGCTCGCACCCGCCTTTGCGACGGCCGGCCGGCTCGACCGGTGCTCGGGACCAGCGGGCCGCGGGAGACCCGGGCCGGGGGCCCCCGTGGGGGGACGATAAGCCCCAAGACGAACGATACGCGGGCGCGGCGCGCGGGTGTGTGCCGGTTTCGCGCCGAGAGTGTGACGAGCGGTCGTGCCTATCCGACCAGGTGGACGCGGCGCAAGCCGCCTCGTTCTCCTACCGGTTGATGACGCCGTACTCGGCGGCCACGATGAACGCCGTGGGGACACCGCGGTACGCGCGGATCGGATTGACGACCCGCACGACGCCGACGCCGACCGAGCGCCATTCGCGCTTCAGGAGGTTGTGCCGGTGCGTGGGGCTGTTCAGCCAGGCGCGGATGACCGTCTCCGCGTTCGTCGTCGGGCCTTGCCAGTAGAGGTTCTCGCCCACCCGCCAGGAGCGGTAGCGCGACGGGCCGGGCCAGTAGCGGCGGATCCAGCTCGAGAACGGCGAGCCGTTCGACCAGGCGTGCGCGAAGTACCCGTTCCGGGCCATGTTCACCGCGTGGTCTTTGGCGGCCCGACGGAGGCGCCAGTGCACCGAGAGCGTGCTCAGGCCGTGGGAGCGCCGGGCCGCATTCATCTGCGCTGCGAGCTCGGCTTCGAGCGAGTGGGCAGCCAGGAGCCGCGGGGCCGGCGTCTGCGCCGCCGATGCGCTCGTGGGGAGCACGAAGGCAGCGCAGACGACCACGAGCAAGCCGATGAGGCGGGGGGCGGCGACCATGTAGCGGGGGGTATCGGCAGGAGGACGCGAGGTCCTTACCTTTGCGGAGGATACGAAACTTTGCGGATAGATTCAGCACGTGCGCGTTGGTTTCGAGCAACGGAACTGCCTCGTTACCGGCTCGACCACGGGAATCGGGCTCGAAACGGCGCGACTGCTCGCGGCCGACGGGGGCCGCGTGGTCGTCACCGGCCGCCGCGAGGAGAAGGTCGAGCATGCCCGCGCCGAGGTCGGAGCCGCGCTCGGCATCGCCGCCGACCTGTCGCTCCCGGGAGCGCCCGCCGAGGTCGTATCCCGTGTCGAGGTGGAGCTCGGACCGGTCGAGATCCTCGTGAACAACGTCGGGGTCGCCTACCAGCGAGGGTTCGAGGAGCTCACGGACGCCGACTGGGAAGAGCTGTGGCAGCTGAACGTGATGAGCTACGTGCGGATGATCCGCGCCGTCGTCCCGGAATGCGCGAGCGCGGCTTCGGGCGGATCGTCAACGTGAGCTCGACCGCCGGCAAGCGCCCCTCCGGCGGGATGCCGGACTACAGCGTGACCAAGGCGGCCGTCCTCTCGCTCTCACGGCTCGTCGCCGACCTCTACGCGGGCGACGGGATCCTGTGCAACGCCGTCACGCCGGGCCCGACGGCCTCGCCGGCGTGGCTCGGGGCAGGCGGCCTCGCCGACCAGGCTGCCGAGCGGAGCGGGAAGAGCCGGGAGGAGGTGCTCGCGGGCGTCGCGAAAGGTCGACCGCTCGGGCGGCTCGCCGAGCCCGAGGAGATCGCCGCGGTCGTTGCGTTCCTCTGCTCCGACGGGGCGAGCTACGTGACCGGCGCAGCCTGGAGCGTCGACGGCGGGACCGTCCCGATCATCGTCTAGAAGCGGTCACTCCGGTGACCGCCGCAGGGGCTAGAGTCGGGTCATGCCGGAGCTGACCGGAACGGTTGCGGACGCCTTCGAGGGGGCCGTCCGGGAACAGGAGGAAGCTGGCTCTCGCCCCGCGCCGTTCGCTCCTACGAGACGGCCGGCAGGGCGAGCGCCGACGAGGAGTGCCTCCTCCGCACGCCCTTCCAGCGGGATCGCGATCGCATCGTCCACTCGAAGGCGTTTCGGCGGCTGAAGTACAAGACCCAGGTCTTCATCGACCCCCGCGGCGACCACTACCGCACCCGGCTCACACACACGCTCGAGACGGCCGGGATCTCGCGCGCGGTCGCCCGGGCGCTTCGGCTGAACGAGGACCTGGCCGAGGCGATCGCGCTCGGGCACGACCTCGGCCACACCCCCTTCGGCCACACCGGCGAGGAGGCGTTGGACGAAGCGCTCCGCGCCCGCTTCGGGCGCGGTTTCCGCCACAACGAGCACTCCGTTCGTGTGGTCGAGGTTCTCGAGCGGGGCGGGCGCGGCCTCAACCTGACGGCCGAGGTGCGGAATGGGATCCTCCACCACACGGGACAGGGAGAGCCGAGCACACTCGAGGGGAAGATCGTTCGCGTCGTCGACCGGGTCGCCTACATCAACCACGACATCGACGACGCGATCCGCGCGGGCGTTCTCGACGCGCGCGAGCTCCCGCACGAGGAGATCGAGATTCTCGGCGAGCGGGGCTCCCGGCGCATCGACACGCTCGTCCACGACCTCGTCGAGCACTCCGCCCGTGCGGGTGACATCGTCCAGGGTGAGGAGGTCGGGCGCGCCATGCTCAACCTTCGTGCCTTCATGTTCGACCGCGTCTACCTCGGCGCCGAGGCGGGCGGCCAGCGCGAGGTTGCGGTTCTGACGATCCGCCGCGTCTTTGACCACCTCGTCGCGAATCCCGACGACCTCCCGCCCGAGGGCCCCGGTGATCTGCCGCAGCGGGTCACGGACTACGTCGCCGGCATGACCGACCGGTTCGCGCTCGCATGGCGCTGATCCTGAAGTCCTCGATCGAGCAGGTCGTCGCGGCGGCCGACATCGTGGACGTCGTCTCTGCGCGGACGCCGCTCAAGCGGAGCGGCGCACGGTGGGTGGGCCGCTGTCCCTTTCACGAGGAGAGGACGCCGAGCTTCTCGGTGAACGCGGGCGAGAAGCTCTTCTACTGCTTCGGCTGCCAGAAGGGAGGCGACCTGATCGGCTTCGTACGGGAGACCGAGGGGCTCGATTTCGTCGGAGCCGTCGAGTGGCTCGCCGACCGCGTCGGCATCCAGCTCGAGTACGAAGAGTCGTCTCCGGCCGCGGACGCAGGGCGCCGTCGCCGCGAGCGCCAGCTCGAGCTCCTCGAGTCGGCCGCACGTTTCTACGAGCGGCACCTGTGGGAGACCGAGAGCGGCGAGCCCGTGCGCGCGTATCTCAGGGAGCGGGGGCTCGAGGAGGACGTGTGCCGCGCGTTCCGGCTGGGCCTCTCCCCGGGGGGCGCCGCGCTCCCGTCCAAGGCCCGCGAACGCGGGTTCGCACAGGCCGAGCTGGTCGCAGCGGGCCTCGTGAATGCCCGCGGCAACGACCGCTTCGCGTCGCGTCTCGTCTTCCCGCTCGCCGACGGGCGGGGCCGCGTGCTCGGGTTCGGCGCCCGCCGCCTGCGCGAGGACGATCCGATCCAGGCGAAGTACCTGAACTCGCCGGAGAGCGAGCTCTTTCGCAAGGCAACCCTCGTGTACGGGCTCCACGCAGCGCGCGCGGCCGTCGCGAAGGACGACCGGGCCGTCGTCGTCGAGGGGTACACCGACGTCCTCGCGCTTCACCAGGCCGGCCTCGCGGTCGCCGTCGCCTCGATGGGGACGGCGCTCACCGAGGCCCAGCTCAAGGAGCTCCGGCGCCTCACGGGACGTCTCTACCTCTGCTTCGACGCGGACGCCGCCGGTGAGGCGGCCACGCTCCGCGGCATGGACCTCGCCTACAAGGAGTTCGACGAGGTGCTCGTCGTACCGCTGCCGCCGGGGACGGACCCTGCCGAGGTTGCCGGCGACTTCGAGGGAAGGCTCGCCGCTGCGGTTCCGTATCCGCGCTATCGCGTGAAGCTCGAGATCGACCGGTCGCGGTCGGATGCAGAGGCCTTCACCCGCATCCGCGAGATCATGAGCGGCTTCGACGCGAACACCGAGTGGATGGACGCGATCCGCTACGCCGCCGACCGTCTCGACCTGCCGCACAACCTCCAGGCGATGCTCGCGCCCACGACGACGCGCAAGGTGGCCAGGTGACGAGGCGGGTGCTCGAGGCGGGTGAGCGGCTCGAGCGTGACGCGCTCGCGGGCGTGCTCGCCCACCCGGACCTCGTCGGCGTCCTCCGGGAAGTCACGCCGGATCACTTCGACGTCGAAGCCCACCGCCACCTGCGCACCGTTCTCGTGGAGGGCGAGGACGCGGACCCGGAGCTCACGGCCCTCCGGGCCGAGCTGGACGCGCGCGCCGCAGCCGAGGGAATCGACGAGCCGACGGCGCAGGAACTTCTCCTCCGGCTGCGCGAGCGCCACCTCCGCCGTGAGCTCGCAGGCGCCGAGGGCGAGCGCGTGAAAGAGCTCCAGGCAGAGCTCGAACGCCTGCGGGCGGCAGCTTCGACGCTGGCCTGAGCTCAGCGTCCCAAGGCCTCCCGGCCGGTCGGCCTCGACTGCCGCCAAATGGCAGCAGGCATGGTAGGTTCCGGCGTCCCTTCGAGCCGGCTCGGTCGCGCCCAGGCTTCGTCGAGCCGGCCCGGCTACACGACAGGAGGAGGGAATCAATGCTCAAGCGCATTGGCGTTGCCGCGGCCGCGGCGACGATTCTGGTGCTCGGAGCGCTGGCTGCCAACCTCGCCGCCCCGGTGGGCGACGCAGACAGCGCATCGGGGAGCGAGGGAATAGGCGGCCACCACGGTCTCAAGCAACAGGAGCCGTCACCCGAGGTGCGGGAGATGCTTCGCGAGATCGACGACGGCAACATCGAGCAGATCGACCGGAAGCTCGTCAGCTTCGGCACGCGGCAACACGCTTTCCAGCGCAAACCGATCCGAACCGCGGCATCGGCGCCGCACGCGACTGGATCTTCAGCGAGTTCCAGCGCTACGCCGCCGACTCGGCGGCCGGATGACCGTCGAGCTCCAGTAGTACGTCCAGGAACCGGTGCGCGCGCGGATCCCGATGCCGACACGATCACGAACGTCGTCGCGACGCTGCGCGGGACGCAGCCGATCCGCAACCGGATCTACGTCGTGACCGGGCACTACGACTCCCGTGTCACCGAGTCCGACCAACGCCGTCGTGCGACGCGCCCGGTGCCGAACGACGATGCCTCCGGCGTGGCCGCCGTCATGGAGCTCGCCCGCGTGATGGCCGACCCGCCGGTGCGGGCGACCGTGGTCTTCATGGCGGTCGCCGGCGAGGAGCAGGGCCTCTTCGGGTCGACCACTTGGCCGGGCAGACGAAGGCCGCCGGTGCCGACGTCCAGGGCATGTTCAGCAACGACATCGTCGGCAGCAGCGTCGGCGACGACGGCATGCCGCGACCCGCACACGGTGCGCCTCTTCGCGGAGGGCGTGCCCGACCTCGGAGACGCCGCAGCAGGCCAACATCGCGCCGCGCCGTCGGCGGCGAGAACGACTCCCCGTCGCGCCAACTCGCCAGGTTCGTGCAGCGACGTCGCGGAGAACTCGGCCACCGGCATGCGAATCCGCGTCATCTACCGGCGCGACCGGTACCTGCGCGGCAGCGACCACATCTCGTTCCTGGAGCAGGGCTACCCGGCCGGTGCGGTTCACCGAGCCGCACGAGGACTTCGCCCACCAGCACCAGGACGTGCGGGTCGAGAACGGCCAGCAGTTCGGCGACCTGCCGGAGTTCTGCGACTTCCAGTACATCGCGCGGGTGGCGCGGGTCAACGCCGCGGCCCTGCGGCGCTGGCCCAGGCGCCCGGGCACGCCGAAGGGCGTGCGGATCCTCACCGCCGCCTGACCAACGACACCGACCTGGCTGGACCGCGGCCCGGAGCCCGATCTCGCCGGGTACGAGGTGGTCTGGCGGGAGACCACCGAACCGGTGTGGACCCACGTCATCCGGGTCGGCGACGTCACCACGCCCGGATCGACCTGTCCAAGGACAACTTGTTCTTCGGCGTGCGGGCGGTCGACGCGGACGGAACAGCCCGGCCGCCTTCCCGAGGCCGTAAACCGAACAGGGCCGGCGCGGCCACGCGCCGCGCCGGCCCTTGTCCCTCGCGGAGGTTCGACGCGAAGTCGCAGCGGCTACACTGGCTGCCGCCTTCCCCGGTAGCTCAATTGGCAGAGCATCCGGCTGTTAACCGGAGGGTTGTTGGTTCGAGTCCAACCCGGGGAGCTACAGGAAAGCCCCGCAAACGCGAGGCTTTCCATTTTGAGCAAACACAGGATCGCGCCGGTGGCAGCGCGGTGGCAGCGGACTTCAGCGTACGTCACCGAAGCCGTGCTCGAGCATCCGCCGGCGCGCCTCGTCTCGCTGCGACTTCCCGAACGAGCGCGCGTAGAAGCGCGCCCAGACGGCCGGACTGTGCCCGGTGATCTGCGCCGCCTCGATCGGGTCGACGCCGCGACGGCCGGCGAGCGAGCAGAACGAACGGCGCAGGTCGTGCGGGGTCGCCCGCTCGAGCCCGGCGCCGGCGGCAGCTTCCTCGACGGCGCGAGCAACGTCAACCGCTGAGCCAGGCGAGCTGCCCCGCGACCACGTTCCAGCGCACCGACGCCTTGCGGCCGACGACACGGTGGAAGACAACCGCGTCGGGCTCCGCGACGGCGATCCACTTCCCGTCCGGCGACCAGTCCGCATACACACCTTTGAAGTTCCGCGGGGCCCCGCCCTGGAAGCAGCCGAGGTCGACCAGCCGGACATAGCCGCCGCCGACCGAGAGGGCCGCGCAGTTGTCGGGCGCAAGGTCCCCGGCTGATGTCGAGGGGGCAGTCGGGCTCCGAACGTGGGGCGGCACACGCGCCGCGCCCACCAGGCGTCCGCCCTCGTAGCGGTCGACCCGCCATCCGTCCACGAGGACGGCGAGCGAGCCGTCGATGCCCCACGCGAGCTGCCAGACAGGTCTGCGGGCTCTCAGCAGCGGGCGCCCGCCGACCACGATCTCCTGGCGGTCGTTCACGGACGCCAACACGCCGCTCGGATCGTACTCTTGCGGGCACTGGTGGAGACGCTGCGGCCGCTTACCGCGCGAGAGCTCCAACCCGGACTCGGGCCGTCGCACCAGGCGAGCGTCGAGCCGTCCGGGCCCCAGGCGGATTCCAAAGTCCCCCGGTAGTCACCGAAGCTCGCCCGCGGATTCTCTAGGTCGATAATGCTGAAGCGCCTCTTGGAACCGCCCCATCGTCGAGCATGCTGTAGGCGACGCGCGTCCCGACGCGCGGGGCGTTAAGCTCGCAACTCGTCTCCAGCCGGGGGAGCTCGAGCATTCGGCCCGAGCTGAGGTCGATGGCCCGAAGCTCGCAGGCGCCGGCGGCGGTGAAGGCGAGGAGACCCGACGCGGCCCCGCCCGGCAGCCTGGGCATCGACGCCTCACCCTCATCAGTCGTGGCGGCCGGTGTCTGACCGTCCTGCGCCTCCTCGTCCGTCGTCGCCGACGCCTCACGCTCATCCGTCGTCGCGGCAATCGCCGCCCGACCGTCCCGCGCCTCCTCGGCCGTCCGGTCGCGAAGCGCGTCCGCGAGTGCCGCCGCGCCGAGCGCGACCACGGCGGCCACAATCGCGAGATCCCGCCCTCTCCGGCGGCGAAGCAACTTCACGAGTATCTGCAGCAATGATGCGCGCTTTCGCGAGGGCACACAAGATGGACACCGCCTTGGTACGAGCAGGAACTTCATCGGAATCCCTACGCCCACCGCGGTGACTCGGCCCCGATCGCCGCTAGAGCTCGAGCTCGGAGCTACGCTCGGGCGACCGCCGGGGGCGATGGGAAGGGCTGCAGCCTCGATCCGCGCCCCCGGTGGCAGCGCGGTGGCAGCGGACCGCCCTCGAACCGGCTCGCGCTCGCTCGTATCCGCACAAGCGATTCCGCTCAACCATGCGCTTTTCCTGCGCTCGCTCGTGCCGGCTCGCCTGGCGGAACCGCCTGTTAACCGGAGGGTTGTTGGTTCGAGTCCAACCCGGGGAGTTTCCGGCTCAGCGGGGAGTGAAAACGCGCATGGTTGCGTGGGTCATTCATGCCGCCCATGCCGCCCAAGCGCATTCGGTGCTCCCGTCGCTCGCATGCTGATGTACCAGGTGGAGGCCCGTCCCCGGCGTGGGTGGGACGCTGACGCGAGCTCCGGCTCTACGGCGAACCAAACCCCGCGAGGGTGACGGGCCTCTACTTCTCAGCTGGCGCTTGGGCGTCCGCGGGCGGTGCCGGTGTCGCGATCGAAGATACCGCCCCGTTGACCTTGAGGGAGCGTGCTCGCCGTCTCGCGCGGCACGGTAGAGGGAACCGCGGCGACGATCAACATGCGAACGAGCATGACGTAGGCGCGGGCTGACTCGCCTCGGCGTCACGCCGTCGGGATCGCTGACTCGTAGACGATACCTCTGGTGAGAGACGACCGCGACTGAGACACCGGCCCGGCTTCTCCGAGTCCCCGACGTCGCGGAAACGGCTAGATGTGTCCCGGGCGACTGTGTACCGGATGGCTCGCGACGGCAGGCTCCCTGCGTCGTGCAGCTCGGCGGGGCCGGCGCCCCGCTCCGGATCGACGCGGCCGAGTTCGAGGCATGGCTGCAGCCGCGCACCGCCGGGAGGGAGTCATTGTGAGCGCGGATGAGGCGGCCCGCTCGGCGGAGGAGGGGCCGACCAGGCGGTCGAGGCCGCGAAGCAGGCGGCCAAGGCGGCCGGAGACGCCGCCGGCGAACGGCAGCGGGCCGAGGCAGCCGTCCCGGATCCGCATCGGGACATGCTTCGCGAGCTCGCCGGCCACGAGCAGGCCGCCCTCCTGCGGCTCGGGCCACAACGAAACCGATGGCGTGACCTCCTCGAGTTCGAGGAGAAGCCGGTCGAGCTCGAGCAACGGCGCCCAACAGCTGCTCGACGAGATCGCCAACCTGAACCTCGAGCTTCAGAACGAGCCGGCGCAGCACACCGCCTCGCTCGCCTCCTGGCTGGAAGGTGGCAAGGAGGGCGACCGGCCCGTCTCTCGCGCCCCCGAGCTCGAGAGCCGGCGATCACCCGGTGGCATGCCAGGTTCGTGCTCGAGAGGCGCGGCGTGGGCTGGGCGGAGTCGCAGGCAGTCCTTGCCTCCTGAGAGCGTTGAACGGGCCTCGCGGCGGAGAGGCGTGTCACGCGCTCGCCGATCTGCTCTGCGGCCGACACGGGTTCTAGAAGGCGGGGGAGGCGTTAGTGCGGGCGGCAATGAAGGAGCTTATTCCTGAGCGAAGCGGCGCCTCTTCTACGTCGCAAACCCTAGGCCGGCGGGTCGACCGCCGCCGGCGGCGACGCCGCTCGATCGGCTGGGTGTCATGATCCTTCCGCGACCAGCGGAACCAGCGGGGCACATGGCCGATATAGACCGTCTCCTGATTACCGGACGGCGCGGGACCGCGGTGCCCGTCGAGGAGGCCAGCGCCGGGAGTGTCTAGCAACTCAGCCGAAGACGAGGGAAGCCGCTCGGAAGAGGCTGGTCGCCGGCCTTCGGACGTTTTCGTAACGGTCTCCCAGATTGTGGCCTTTATCCTCGGCCTCGGGGCCTTCGTCTACATCGCCGGGGCGGCGGTCCTATGGGTGAGGCTGTCGCGGTCCAACTTCCCGGCGGATTCCGTCGTGACGTCTTTGCCACGCGAACTGGTCGTCGGCATTGGTTTGAAGGACGTCGTCGTTCCCTCGGTGGCGCTCGCGATCGTCGCTGGACTCGGAATCTTGCTGGTAACGCGCTCACCCTTGAAGCGCGACGCTACCGGCGTAACGAAGAGGACTCACGGCACGATCGGGGTGGTTCTTGGGATCGCGGTCTTCATCGCCGCCTCGTTGGTCTTCACCTTCAGTTTCAATCTGGTTTGGGTTTGGTGGGGTGCCGCCGCGGTCCTCGCATATTTCATCGCTTTGGGGGTCGGCAAGGCCCTTCAACACAAGACCTGGGACTTTGTGGTGATCGCGCTCGCGGCCGCCGCTATCGGGCTGCTCGGGGCCGTCTTTCGCGTGGTCGTAGAGGCCGTGGATCCGCGCCTCGACAATGCCACCGTGTGTGTCAACGACGGAGGGGCTGCATACGTCGGTCTTCTCATCGGCGAGGCCGAAAACGCCGTGTATCTGGGCCGGGAAGAGGCAGATGACGTGGGAAAGACCGACGACGTCGTCGTGGCGATTCCGCGAGAGCGTGTCAGCGAGGTATGGATTGGGCCGGAGGCGGAACACGAATGCACTTCCATTCCCCAAAGCGGAGGCGGATGACGAGCGACGTCCGTTGCGAGCAGATGGCCGACATCCTCATACGATGGGCCCGAGAACATGACTGACCTCTACGTCCTGAGACACATCGAGGCCGGGCCGCTGGCAACGTTCGCGACGCGGGAGGACGCCGAGCTCGAGAGACAGAGCGTCAGGGAGGAGGCCGGGAGCGCCGCGCGCTCCGAAGAGTCGGTCGGCTGCCCTTGATCTTCGCCCCATCCGGGCGGGAAGATGGGGTCGTTGACTCAAGTTGGTGCCACGGATCGTCTCGCGGCGCTCGCCGTCCAGCTCGAGTGGCTCGACGGGCTGCTCGCGCGCGCCGTCGACGCCGCGCGGGCGGCGTACGGGGACGAGGCGGCGGCCGACCCGCACAGGGGGCTCTACGTCGGCGACGCGGAGGTTGCGCGCCTGCTCGCGCGTCCGCCGGCCGGCCTCGTCCTCGGTGCGGAGACGGATGGTCCCGCGCGGCTCGAGGCGCTTGACTCCGCCGGGCCGCTCGCAACGCTCGCCTCGCGCTTCGAGCTCGAGCCGTTCGACGTCGGCCTCCTCGTCATCGTGCTCGCCCCCGAGCTCGACCTGCGCTACGAACGCCTCTACGCCTACCTCCAGGACGACATCACGCGCAGGCGGCCGAGCCTCGACCTCGCGCTCGAGCTCCTCTCTGCCTCACCGGGCGAGAAGCTGGCCCGGCGCGCGCACCTTGCACCCGACGCCCCGCTTCGCGCTCACGGCCTTCTCCGGCCGGCGGCCGACCCTCATCAAGTCGATCCGCCGCTGCTCGGGCACGCCCTGGTGCCCGACGAGGCCGTCGTCCGGCACGTGCTCGGCGAGGAGGGCATCGACTCGCGGCTGGCGCCGTTCGCGGAGCTCTCCTCCGAGGACATCGGGCCCGAAGGAAGCCCGCTCGCCGAGTCCGAGGCCCAGGCGCTGGCCGCGCTCGCGGCGAGGTCGCGCGAGGACGGCGCAGGCCTCGTGCTCTCCTTCCACGGCCCCGCCGGGAGCGGCAAGCGGCGTGCCGCCGCGGCGCTCGCCGCCGCGCTCGGCTGCAAGCTTGTCGCCGCCGACCTGACGCGGGCCGCCGAGGGTGAGCGTGACGCCCGCGAGACGATGCGCGTCGTTGCCCTCCACGTCGCTCTCTACGACGCCCTCCTCTTCGTCGAAGGCCTGGGCGGGGTTCCCGAAAGCGAGCGCCCGCGCTGGGAGCGTGCGCTCGCCGACACGCTCGGCGGCCCGGGTGTCACGGTCGTCGCCGGCTCCGAGCCCTGGGCGCCGAGCGGGCCTTCGGCGGCACGGGTGCTGCCGGTGCCCTTCCCGGTTCCCACCTCGCAGGCGCGCACGGGAATCTGGAAAGAGGCGCTCGCGCGCCTGGGCGCCGGGTCCACCCCGAACGGCGAGCTCGACGCACTCGCGGCCCGCTTCCGCCTGACGCCCGGGCAGATCGAGGCTGCCGCGGCGCGCGCGGTAGGCGAAGCGCGCCGCAGGTCGGCCCGCTCGGGCGAGCCGGACGACGGGGTGCCCACGTCCGAGGAGCTCTTCGCGGCCGCGCGGGCGCACTCGAGCCCGGAGCTCGCACGCCTCGCGCGCAAGGTGGAGCCGCATTACCGCTGGGAGGACATCGTGCTGCCTCCCGAGCGGCTGGAGCAGCTCCGAGAGGTGGTGCGCTACGTGCAGCACCAGCCGCTGGTCTTCGACCAGTGGGGTTTCCGCCGGAAGCTCGCGCTCGGCAAGGGACTGAGCGTCCTCTTCGCGGGCCCCTCGGGCACCGGGAAGACGATGGCCGCCGACATCGTCGCGGGCGAGCTCGGCCTGGACCTCTTCAAGATCGACCTCGCGTCCGTCGTGTCGAAGTACGTCGGCGAGACCGAGAAGAACCTCGGGCGGATCTTCGCCGAAGCGGAGACGGTCGACGCGATCCTCTTCTTCGACGAGGCGGACGCGCTCTTCGGGCGCCGCACAGAGGTCCGCGACGCGCACGACCGCTACGCCAACATCGAGGTCGGCTACCTTCTCCAGCGCATGGAGGAGCACGAGGGGATCGTCATCCTCGCGACGAACTTCCGGCGGAACATGGACGAGGCGTTCGTTCGGAGGCTGCACTTCGCCCTCGAATTCCCGCTTCCGGATGAGGAGGATCGCCGCCGGATCTGGGAGCGGGTCTGGCCCGCCCAGACTCCTCGGGCGAAGGACGTCGACCCCGCGGCCCTCGCCGAGCGTTATGCGCTGGCCGGGGGAAACATCCGGAATATCGCGCTCGCCTCGGCGTTCCTCGCCGCGGAGGACGGACAGGCGGTCACCATGGCGCACGTCCTCCACGCGACGCGGCGCGAGTATCAGAAGATGGGCAAGGTTCTGGCAGACGGCGAGTTCGGCGAGAATGCGCGCGCCGGCTCGCGAGCCGATTCGACGACGATGGGAGCTACCGATGGATCGTAGCGTCGAACGAGGTCTGGACAACGCAAAGCAGTCGTCCAGGGGCGGCGCCCGCCCCAAGGCGGCGCCCAGGCAACGCGACCGGGCGCCGACCGCCGCCGACGTCGACGCGCTGGTCGCCGAGGCTCGCTCCCTCCGGGGGAACGGGCCGGCGGTCGCCCAGCTCCAGCGCACGCACGGAAATGCCTTCGTCTCCCGGTTGCTCGAGGAGCGGGCGACCGAGATCATGCTCGGATCCGGGGGCGAGGCCCCGGTCGAGGAGGAGGACGAGGAGCACGAGGCGCAGGCGCGGGCGAACGCCCACGCTCAAGTCGGGCGGGCGGTCGCGCTGCCGCAAGGCGGCAGAGCCCAGGCTACGAACCCGCTCGCGTCCGGTCGAGTGACCGGAGCGATGCGCGAGGCGTGGACCGACTCCGAGGCCGAGTCGCAAGCCAACCGGCACGAGGAGGGCGGATACATCGTCCGCCGTGCGGACGGGAGCCTCGGCGTCGAACGCTGGCCGCGCGGCCAGGGCGCCTCGATCACCCCGCCGGCCCGCGACGCGCAGGGTCGTTTCAACGGGCTCGAAGTCCTGGGCGAGTTCCACACGCATCCGAATCCGCCGGTCGACGAGACGGGACAGCGGTGGAACCCGGGCCCCCACCCCGGCGACACGAACGCCATCGCCGCCGAGAACTATCCGGGCGATAGCTACATCATCAGCGCCGGGCACGTGTACGTAGTCCACAACGACGGGACCTCGGGGACGGTGGGCAGGCGTGGGTTTGTTCTCGGGTTCTTCGGCCGGATGCTGAGCCGGGTGCGCGGGCGATGACTCCCGACGACGGCCCGGAAGTCGACCCCCTCGTGCTCGAGACCGCACGCCAGGCGGTCCGCGAGTTCGGCGAGGACCCGGACGCACTCCGGCTCCAGACCGATGAGGACGGGGACACCTGGATCCTGCACTTCCTGAACCCGGATCCACGCGCGCGCGGCGGCGGGGTCGGGGTGCGAGTCGACAAGACGACCGGCGAAGTCGTGCGCGTCGAGGGCTACCAGTAGCGTGATCGACGATCTCGACCGGACGCTCGAGCAGCTCCTGACCCAGGAGCTGCCGCCGTCGCTCGCGGCGCAGGTGGACATCACCTTCGCCGCGCCCGACGACCAGTTTCCGCCCTCGTCGGTGACGCCGCCCGCGATCGACCTGTTCCTCTACGACGTGCGCGAGAACTCGGAGCTCCGCGAGAGCGAGTGGTTCCTCGAGCGTCGAAGCGACGGAACCGCGTCGCGGGAGCGGCCGCCGCCCCGGGTCGACTGTGCCTACCTCGTGACGGCGTGGGCGAGCGACTCGTCCACGACGCCCGCGCTCGACGAGCATCGCCTCCTCGGCGAGGTGATGACCGTGCTCCTGCGCCACTCGACCATCCCCGAGGCGGTGCTCCAGGGCTCCCTCGCCGACCAGGATCTTCCGCCTCCGTTCACCACGCTCCAGTCGGGACGGCTCCAGAGCCTGGCGGAGTTCTGGCAGGCACTCGGGGGGAAGCCGAAGGCGGCGCTCGACCTGACCGTGACGCTCGCCGTGCACGCGGTGCCGCCGGTGGAGGCCGGGCCGCCGGTGCTCGAGAAGCGGCTCCGCTTCGTGCACGGCGTTCCCGAGGAGGAGTAGTGGCGCAGCTCGAGCCGCTCGAGGTCCACCGCCAGGTCGCGATCGCGGGCCGCGTCACCGACGCCCTGACCGGGCAGCCGCTCGAAGGTGCGCACGTCCGCCTCGCCTCCGCGTCGAAGGTCTTCAAGCGGCGCGTGCAGGCCTGGTCGCTCCAGCGCGGCGGAGCGGTCCCGCGCGGACGCCCCGACGAGACCGGCACCGGCCCGGACGGCCACTTCCACTTCCTCGATCTCCCGCGCGCCCGCTACACGGTCACCGCGTCGCTCCCCGGACAGGGCAGCCGGTACGCCTCGGCCAGGACGACGGTGGAGGTGACGAGCTCGCGGGGCGAGATCCCGCTTGTCGCGGCCGACCTCGCGCTCCAGCCGACGGCGATCAAGGGCCGCGTGACGACTTCGGGCGGCGACCCGTTGCCGCTCGCGGAGGTGCGGGTCGCCGGGGGCCCCGCAACCCGGACGGACGCCCAGGGGCGGTACGTCCTCGCCGGTGTCGAAGCCGGCCGGCAGCGTGCGACGGCGAACGCGACCGGTCTCGAGCAGGCCGAGCAGATGGCCGCTCCGGCCCGGCCCGGAAGCGCGCAGACCGTCGACTTCTCGCTCGCGTCCCCGAGTTCCTGAGCGTCGCGGCCTTCGCCCGTCGGCTTGTATCGACTTCGGGCGCGCCCCTGGATCGACAACTGACACTGTGTTTCAATGGGCCGTCCCGCCAACTCGGGAGGAGGCCCGATGCCGCAATATCGATCGCCCGGCGTCTACGTCGAGGAGGTGCCGTCGGCTGTTCGCCCGATCGCGGGCGTCGGAACGAGCACCGCCGCCTTCATCGGCGTCGCTCCGAACAAGGTCGACGTTCCCCGGCCGAACCCGGACTTCGACCCGACGAAACCGGTGTCCGGAACGACGAACAAGCCGTCCGTCACCGATCCCTTCGACCTCCCCGCCGGCCGGCGACGTCCGGCTCTGCACGAACTTCGGCGAGTTCACGGCGCGCCTTCGGCGACTTCTCGACGGACGCCGGCCACCGGAACCTCGCGCACGCCGTCTACGGGTTCTTCAACAACGGCGGCACCCGCTGCTACGTCGCCCGGGTCACGGCGGAGGGCGACGATCTCGACGCGCTCGACAACCTCGAGCCGATCGACGAGATCGCTATCGTCGCGGCCCCGGGGATCAACGACCGCCGCTGCCCGGACCGCGATCGTCGACCACTGCACGAAGCTCGAGGACCGCTTCGCGATTCTCGACAGCGCCGAGGTCGTCGAGACCGGCGGCGTCTTCGACCCGACGCTGCTCGACCCGTCGAACGACGACAACATGCTCCCGGACAACACGGACTACGCGCGCCTTCTACTTCCCGTGGATCCAGGTCTTCGACCCGGCCACGAGCATCCAGGATCCCGGCCGACGACCGGACTCGTCTACGTGCCGCCGAGCGGTCACGTCGCGGGCATCTACGCGCGCGTCGACACCGAGCGCGGCGTCCACAAGGCGCCCGCCGAACGAGGTCGTCCGCGGCGCGCTCGGGCTGCGGTACGGGATCAGCAAGCCGCAGCAGGACGGGCTCAACCCGCAGGGCGTGAACGCGATCCGCGACCTGAACGGCAACATCCGCGTCTGGGGCGCGCGCACGATCGGCGGCGACAGGAACGGCGAGTGGAAGTACGTCAGCGTCCGGCGCCTCTTCCTGTTCCTGCGGGAGTCGATCGACGAAGGCACGCAGTGGGTCGTCTTCGAGCCCAACGACCAGCAGCCTCTGGGCGAAGATCACGCGCAACGTCACCGCGTTCCTGACGAACGTGTGGCGCGACGGGGCCCTCTTCGGCGCCACGCCGGCCGAGGCGTTCTACGTCAAGTGCGACGAGGAGACGAACCCGCCCGAGCTGCGCGACGTCGGCCAGGTCGTCACGGAGATCGGCGTCGCGGTGGTCAAGCCGGCGGAGTTCGTGATCTTCCGCATCAGCCAGTGGGCGGGCCCGCCCGCCTAGCGGAGGTAGAGCCAGGTCGCCTGATCGATGCCGACGTACACGATACCCGGCGTCTACGCGGAGGAGATCTTCGAGGCTCCTCCGGCCGGTCTCAGGACGGGCGTGCCGGCCATTCTCGGGTACGCGCGTGCCGGGCGCCGGTCGCACGCCCGAGCGGCTCGTCGCGCCGCAGCAGCTCGCCGCGACCTTCGGCGCGCCGCTCGAGCTCGGCTACCTCGACGACGCCGTCGCCGGGTTCTTCGCGAACGGCGGCCGGCTCTGCTACGTCGTCCGGCTCCAGGACGGAGCGGCACCGGGTCGGCGCCCTTCGCACCTCGCCTGGCGGCGCTCGAGGCGCTGCGGGACATCGACCTCGTGTGTGCGCCGGACGCCGTGCGCCCGTCCCCGGGAGGGCTTGCCGCCGCTCCCGCCGCTCCCGCCCGACCCGACCGAGGTCCGCGTCATGCAGAACGCGGTCGTCGCGCACTGCGACGATCCGACGGCCTCGGGGACCGGTTCGCGATGCTCGACTCGCTGCCGGTCGCGGACGCGAGCCCGGAGCTCCGCGCCGCCACGATCCGGGCCCAGCGGCAGGGCCTCGCCGGGACGAACGGGTCGCTCTACTACCCCTGGGTCGCCCCGGCGCGCCGACGGGACGGGGTCGAGCGCTTCGCACCGCCGTGCGGGCACGTCGCGGGCGTCTACGCGCGCGTCGACGACCGCGCCGGCGTTCACAAGGCGCCGGCGAACGAACGGCTCGAGGACGCGCTCGACCTGGAGCACGCGGTCAGCCGGGACGAGAACGGCGACCTGAACGACGCGGGCGTGAACTGCATCCGCGCGTTCCCCGGCCGCGGGATCCGGGTCTGGGGCGCACGCACCCTGAGCCGCGACCGCCGCGTGGGAGCACGTCAACGTCCGGCGGCTCGTTCTCACCGCGGCCCGCTGGATCGAGCGCAACCTGGCCGAGGTGCGCGTTCGAGCCGAACGACGACGGTCCTCTGGCAGTCGGATCGAGCGGGACGCTGAGCGCCTACCTCCACGACCTCTTCCGGCTCGGGGCGCTCTGCGCGGCGCCACGCCCGAGGAGGCCTTCTACGTCAAGTGCGACGCGCGAGACGAACCCGCCGGAGGTCCGCGACGCGGGCCGGATCGTGACCCGAGATCGGCCTCGCCCCGGCGCTCCCGAACGAGTTCGTCGTCGTCCACGTCGTCCACAGCGGCCGGCGTCGCAGATCGCCGGGCCGCTCCCGAGCCTGAGAGAGGAGGACTCGATGCCAACTGGAGCTCGGAACGACCCATACCGAGTCGCACAACTTCCGCATCGAGATCGACGGGCATCGACCGCGGCGGGTTCCGCGAGTGCACGGGCCTCGAGTCGCGAGCAGCGCACCGATCGACTACCGCGAGGGGACGGACGGCGCCGACCTCGCGGAAGCTCCCGGGATGGTCGACCTACGCCGACGTCACGCTCCGGCTGCGGCATCACGAACGACGAGGCGCTGTGCGAGTGGCGGCAAGCAGGCGATGGACGGCAAGGTCGAGCGCAAGAACGGCTCGATCGTCCTGCTCGACGACACGGGCGCCGAGAGCGCTGCGCTGGAACTTCGTCGAGGCTGGCCGACGCAAGTGGACCGGCCCGAGCTTCAACGCCACCGGGCAACGAGGTCGCGATCGAGTCGCTCGAGCTCGCGCACGAGGGCCTGACGCAGGCCTGATGGCTGCAGACCGAGTTCCCGTTCACGCTCCCGCGCGGCTACGTCGACGCGGACGGCACGGTCCACCGCGAGGGCACGATGCGCCTCGCGACGGCGGACGACGAGATCGCGCCGCTCAAGGACCCGCGCGTGCAGGCCAACCCGGGCTACCTCGTCATCATCCTGCTCTCGCGCGTGGTCACGCGGCTCGGCGACGCTCGAGGCCGTCAACCCGAGGGTGATCGAGGGCCTGTTCGCCGGCGACCTGGCGTTCCTCGAGGATCTCTACCGCCCGATCAACGAGAACGGCACACGACGCGCGTCGCCGTCACGTGCCCGCATTGCGAGCGGCAGCTTCGAGGTGGAGGTGAGCGGCGTGGGGGGGTGACCGGCCACCCCTCGGACGCGCTGTTCGAGGAGGTGGCCTACATCGCGTATCACTTCCACTGGCCGCACGACGAGATCATGCGGCTCGACCACCTCGAGCGGCGGCGCTGGGTCGCGGAGATCGCGAAGATCAACGAGCGCCTCAACGAGGACGGCGGGGAGGTCGAGTGGCCGGTAGCGCGCGCGTGCTCGACCCGTACCTCGGCGTTCAGCTTCCTCGTCGAGATCGAGGGCCTCGTCGTCGGCGGCTTCAGCGAGGTGACGCGGGCTCCAGGCCGAGATCGAGGTTCAGGATCACCGCGAAGGCGGGCGTCAACGACTTCGTCCACCAGCTGCCCGGCCCGGCGCGCTACCCGGCCAACCTCGTCCTCCGGCGGGGACTCGACCGACTTCGGACGAGCTCTGGAGCTGGTACCGCGACGTCGCGCGCGGGAAGGTGCGGCCGCCGCAACGGCTCGGTGCTCCTGCTCGAGCGACCGCGGCCACGCGGCTCTGGCGCTGGAACTTCCGCGACGCGTATCCGGTCCGCTGGACCGGGCCCGAGCTGCGCGCCGAGTCGGCGACGGTCGCCGTCGAGACGCTCGAGCTCGCGCACCGCGGGCTGGCCCAGAAGTAGGAATGCGATGAGCGATTCGACCCGGCCGAGGAGCGAGGAAGGCGCGGCCCCCACGGAAGCCCCGTGGCGGAGCCGTCTCGCCGCCCGCGGGCGCGGCTGGCCGGTGGTGGTTGCGCAGGCGCCGTTCCTTCGCCTGGCCGCGCGCGCCGCTCGGCGGACGCCGGTGCCGAGCTTCGCGACCGCCTCGAGACCCGCCTGCCGCCGTCGGAGCCCTCCGATCCCTGGGGACGGCTTCGGCTTCCGATCGTCGCGCCGCGCCGGACCACCCGGGGGGAGGAGCCGGCGCGGCCGCCCTTCGAGCCGCCGCTCCCACGCCCCGCGGAGCTCGATGCGGAGGCGCCGCCCGTGCCCGAGTCCGAGCCTGAGCCCGCGGCCCGCGCCCGAGCCGCCGAGCCCGCCCGAGCCGGACGCCCCGGCCGTCGGGCCGGACGGTCGGCCCGCGCCGAGCCGGCTGGTCGAGCCGCGCCCGGGCCGCGCCGGTCGAGCCGGCGCCCGTCCCGGCCGTCTCGCGTGGATGCGGCGCCCATGACGCCGGAGGTCCGCGCGACCTGCCGAGGCACCTCCTCGGCGGCCGCTCGTGCGGCCGGGTGGCCGCTCGCCCGCCGGGCGCCCGCAGGTCGAGCCGTCGACTCCTCCCACCGCGGCGCGTACGGAGGCCGCAGAAGCCGCATCCCCTTCCGCGCCCGCCGGAGCGGCCGAGCCGGCCCGTCCCGTCGTCGTGACCGCGACGGCGGCCGCGCCGACTCCCTTCGCCGCCGGCCCGGGCGAGCGAGCGGCCTGGATGCACGGGATGCCCGCGCCGCCGGACCCGCGTCGGGAGGAGCCGCCCGCGGCGGTCCGCCGCGAGGCGGCACCCGTGCCCGAGTCCACGCCGGTGAGCCGGCCGCTCGCGCGTCCGTCCGTCGGCGAGGATCGCAATCGCCCGCTGCTCGACGCCGTGCGGGAGGCCGACTCCCTCTCCACACCGTCCGGGCGCCGGTCGCCCGGACCATTCCGGGCGCCGCGCCGCCGTCGTTCGTCCACCGCCAGGCCGGCGGCTCTGCGGCTGCGGAACCCGCGCCACGCCCCGTCGCCGCGGCCGGGCCGAGCACCGCCCGAGGCCAGCACGACGCGTCCGTCGCCGAGCCGCCGTCCCTCCCCACGGTCGTCTTCGCCGCCTCCATCAGCCTGCAGCGGCTCCCGGGGCCGTGGACTCGACACGCTCGCCGACCAGGTCTACGGCGTCGCTCGTCCGGCGCCTCGCCGCGAGCGCGAGCGGAGGGGCGAGCTAATGGCCCTGGAGAAGGCGCACGATCATCCCGGAGGCGCCGCCCGGCGCGCGGCCGATCGAGGTCCGCTTCAACCCGACCTAGTACAGCCTCGACGAGTCGAACACGGTGGCGGAGATCGGCGATCCCCGGCCTCGGCTCGCCCATCCTCCAGTTCGTCAGGGGCGGCGCACGGACGCTCTCGATGGAGCTCCTCTTCGACAGCTACGAGCAGAACCGCGACGTCCGCGAGCAGACGGACAAGATCTACGGCCTGCTCGGGATCGAGCGCGACGACGCACGCGCCGCCCATCTGCGGCTTCCGGTGGGGAGCCGGTTCAGCCTTCCGCTGCGTCCTCGAGCGGGTCGGCGGGCGCTTCACGCTGTTCTTCCCGGACGGGCGGCCGGCGCGGGCGACGCTCAACGTGTCGCTTCAAGGAGTACGTGGACGTCGCGCGAGGCCGTCCGGGGCTCGCCGACCGAGTCGGCCGACCACACGAAGACCCGCGCCGTGAAGCGCGGCGAGACGCTCAGCGCGCATCGCCGCCGAGGAGTACGGCGACCCGCGGCTGCTGGCGCGCGATCGCCCGGGCGAACGGGATCGACAACCCGCGGCGCCTGGAGCCGGGCCGCGTCCTCGTCGTCCCGCCGCTCGCCGCCAAGGAGACGGCGTGAGCCGCAGGCGTTCGCCGTCGACTTCGGGTTTCGAGTCGACGGGGCGGCCCTCGCGCCGAACGTCGCGCGGTACGTCACCGACGTCTCGGTCGTGACCGAGCCGGACACGCTCGAACCACTTCAGCCTCACGCTCGCCAACCCGTTTCCCGAAATGCCGTGGACGCACGGGAAGGATGCGACGCTCTTCGCGAGGGCCGACGGGATCAGATCGAGCTCGGCTACGCGGACGACCTCGAGCCGGTCTTCGACGGCGAGATCACCGTGCATCAGCCCGCGCTTCCCGGAGTCGGGACGCCGACCGTCGCGCTCGCGGGCTACACGCGCCTGCACCGCCTGCGCGGGAGCCCGAAGACGCGCACGTTCAAGGACGTCACCGACACCGAGATCGCGCGGCGGATCGCGACCGACCTGGCGGTCTCAGGTCGGACGCCGACGGACACCGAGCGAGCACCCGTACGTGATCCAGTACAACCAGACCGACCTCGCGTTCCTGATGGAGCGTGCCCGCCGCATTCACTTCGAGGTCGCGCGTCGAGGGCAGGACGCTCGTCTTCAAGAAGGCGGCAGCTGCCGAGCCGGCCGCGCACACGCTCGTCTGGGGCCAGGCCCAGCGCAGCGCTCGCTCCGGCGCTGCGCATCTACCCGCTCGAGTCGTTCTCGCCGACGATGAACACGCTCCGGCCGGTCAACTAGGTCGTCGTGCGGGGCCTCGACCCGGAGACGCGCGAGCCGATCGAGGCGCGAGCGGCCTCGGGCGACGCGGCGTCGATGGGGCGCGAGTCCGGCGGCGACGTCGTCCGCCCGGGCGTTCGGCACACGCCGCGAGGAGGTCCGTCGTCGACCAGCCCGTCGCGTCGCGGAGCGAGGCCGAGCCGCTGGCCAAGGCGATCTACAGCCAGCGCGCGCTCCAGTTCGTCACCGGCAGCGGGAGCTCGATCGGGATCCCGGATCTGCAGGCGGGCACGGTCGTCGAGCTGGACGGCCTGGGCGAGCGGTTCAACGGCGCCTACTACGTCACGCAGGCGACGCACAGCGTGACCGGAGGCGGCTACACGACTTCCTTCGCGTGCGGAGCGAACGCAGTCGGATGACAAGCCTCTTCGACCTGCTCAGCACGCCCGCCGACGCCGGACGAGCGCGTCTACGGCGTGGTCACCGGCATCGTCACGAACAACCAGGACCCGGAGGGGCTCGGACGGGTCAAGCTCGAGTTCCCTGGCTCTCGCGACAGCGGAGGAGAGCTGCGTGGGCCCGGGTCGCGTCGCCGATGGCGGGCAAGGAGCGCGGCCTGTACTTCCTGCCCGAGGTCGACGACGAGGTGCTCGTCGCCTTCGAGCACGGCGACCCGCTTCCCCGTACGTGATCGGCGCGCTCTGGAACGCGAAGGACAAGCCGCCGGAGAAGAACGACGACGGCAAGAACGACGTCCGCGTCGATCAAGTCGCGCAGCGGCCACGTCGATCCGGCTCGACGACAAGACGGGCGAGGAGAAGATCGAGATCGTCGACAAGAGCAGACGAAGAACACGATCGTGTTCGACACGCAAGGACAACACGATCACGATCAAGGCGGACGCCGACATCACGATCGAGTCCACGAACGGCAAGCTCGTCGCTCAAGGGCGGGAAGGGCGTCGAGATCAAGTCCAAGGCCGGCGCCAAGGTCGAGGCCGCGAGCAATCTCGACCTCAAGGCGACAGGCCAGACGACGCATCAAGGGCGTCGGTCGTGAACATCAACTGAGGACAGCGCGATGGGACAGCCGGCCGCCAAGCAGGGCGACCAGGTCGTCGCCGTCGACACGCACATCGTCATGGTCCCGGCGCCGGCCCGCCCGTGCCGACGCCGCTGCCGCATCCCTTCGCCGGCACGCTCGACGGCGGCGCTCTCGAGCGACGTGAAGATCATGGGGAAGCCCGCCGCGACGGTCGGCAGCACGGCCGACAACAGCGCCGCCGCACATCCCGACGCCGCCGGGCACGTCGTTCCAGAAGCCGCCCGCGAACAAGGGCACGATCATGATGGGCAGCCCGACGGTGAAGATCAACGGCAAGACGGCCGCGCGGCACGGCGACACCGCGCAGACCTGCAACGATCCCGGCGGACCTGCCGGTCGGGCAGGTCATCGCCGTCGGCACGGTGCTCATCGGCTGATGGACGGAGCCGACCTCGGCGCGACGTTCCTCGGCGTCGGCTGGGAGCTTCCCCGTCGACCGGGACGGACGACGGGGAGATCGCGCTCGCGCGGCACGAGGAGAGCGTCCGCCAGTCGATCTGGATCATCCTCGGCACCGCGACAGGGCGAGCGCGTCATGCGGCCGGACTTCGGCTGCGGCATCCACGATCTCGTCTTCGCGCACGAGCAACGCGGCCACGACCGCAGGCTCGTCGCCGACGAGGTGCGCGACGGCGCTGGTCCGCTGGGAGCCGCGCATCGACGTGCTCGACGTCGCAGGTCGGCCCGCCGCCCGGCGCGAGGCGACGACGCTGCTCGATCGCGCATCGACTACCGCGTGCGCGCGACGAACAACGTCTTCAACCTCGTCTATCCGTTCTACCTCGAGCGGGCGCCCTTCTGATGCCGACCCGCTCCCCCATCGAGCCACGCGACTTCCGACGAGCTCGTCCGCGACACGGAGGCGCTGCCTCCGCAGGTACCTGGAACGTGCCCGATGCGGAGACCCGTGCCCGGCTGGCCGCTCGTCCGGATCTTCGGGCGGCTGGGCGAGATCGTCGCCGACCGGCTGAACCGCGTCCCGGACAAGAACTTCCTCGCCTTTCTCGACCTCGTCGGCATGAGCCCCCGCCCGCCGCAGCCCGCGCGCGTGCCGCTGACGTTCCAGCTCGCCGCGGGCACGGCCGTCGATGCGCTCGTCCCGGCCCGCACGCCGGTCGCGGCGATCCCGCTCGAGGGCGAGGACGAGCCGCCCCGATGTACGAGACGGAGCGGGACCTCGTGCTCACCCGGTCGCAGCTAGTCGCCGCGTACGTCCGCGATCCCGAGCACGACCGGTACGCCGACGTGACGGCGCTCGCGACGGGTGCGGCAGAGGGCGAGTTCCGCGCGTTCGGCGGCGTGTTGCCGGCCGGGCACGAGCTGTACGTCGCGCACCCGGTCTTCGCGCTCGACTCGCCGAAGACGATCGTGGTGGACTTCGGCAGCGAAGAAGAGCACGCGCTCTGGCCGCAGCGCCTCGCGTGGGCCCGCTGGGACGGCGCCGCCTGGGCTCCGATCGGGGCGGCGGGGGTGTACGGCCTACGCGTTCGTCTGGAGGGGGTGCCGCGGATCCCGCCGTCCGTCGTGGCCGGCGAGACCGGCTCCTGGCTCCGCGCGCGGCTCGAGACCTCGGTCCCGCGCGGAGAGCTCGACGCGGCCGGGCGGACGTTCAGCCAGCGCTCGCTCACGGCGGACGCGGCCTACGCCGACGACGCGCCGCTTCGCGTCGAGGGCCCGCTGTACCCCTTCGGGAAGACGGCGCCCGCGACGACCTTCTACCTCGCCTGCGAGCGCGGGTTCTCGAAGCCCGGCACCGCCGTGACGATCGAGGCCGAGCTCGACTCCGCGGTCGAGGTCGCCCCCAGCGAGGACCTCGTCCTCGAGTGGGAGTACTGGATCGGCACGACGTGGGCGTCGCTGGGGATGTCCCTCCCGGGGGGCGAGAGTTGGGGCCCGAGCTTCGTCGACGACACGGGCGCGTTCTCCGCGTCGGGCCGGATCACGTTCGAGGTGCCGAGCAACTGGGCCGAGACGACGCCGGTCGACGCGGGAATCCCCGTCCGCGGCTGGTGGCTGCGCGCGCGTATCGTGGGGGGCGAGTACGGCCCCACGCGCCCGGTGCTCACGAGGCTCGCACTCGGCTACGACTGGGAGTTCCCGCGGATCACGAGTCTCCAGGTGAGCGCAGACCCCTCGCGGACTGGGCTCCTGCCCGACGCCGCCTTCGCGAACGACAGCGCCGTCGACACGGGCAAGGACTTCCTGCCGTTCGGCGAGAAGCCCGCCTTCAACGACACGTTCTATTTCGCGAGCGACGAGGCGTTCTCCAAGACGGGCGCGTGGATCACCCTGAACGTCCAGGTCTCCTCGCCGCCCGGCCGCACGGGCAAGCCGCCGCCGGCCGCTCCCTCGGCCGACCTCACCCTCGCGTTCGAGTACTGGGATCCCGCGGCGCGTGCCTGGGTGGACCACGGCGACTGGTCGGACGACACGAACAGGCTCTCGAAAAACGGGCAGATCACCATCCTCACCGCCCCGACCGAGCCCGTCGAGGTGGGCGGCGAGCTTCGGCACTGGCTCCGCCTCCGGATCACGGGCGGCGACTACGGCGAGGACGTCAAGTACCTCCCCAAGAACCCGGCCAAGCCGGAGGAGGGCTACTACATCGTCCCGGCCACCTTCAAGCCGCCGTCGATCAAGTCGCTGACGATCGACTACTCGTGGAACGTCTCGGACGAGCAGCCCAGCGGCGTCGTCACCGAGAACGAATTCCGCATCGCGCGGAGCCCGGCCGTCCCGTTCGATCCCTTCACGCTCCCGGCCGATTCGCGTCCGGCTCTCTACCTCGGCTTCGACCGGGAGGGCGACGACACCGGCTTCGCGAATCGTGCGACGGCGCTCTTCCTGTCCCTGTCCGAGCCGCTCTTCGAGGCCGGCGGAGCCGGGTCAGCGAGCGACGCCGACCCGCCGGCGGTGGCCTGGGAGTACTGGAACGGCGCCGAGTGGAGCCGCCTGGGGACCGAGGACGAGACGCGCAACCTGACGCGCCGGGGCATGGTTGCGTTTGTCGGGCCCGCTGACTTTCGCCGCTCGAACGAGTTCGGGCGCGAGGCCTTCTGGTTGCGCGCGCGCTGGGACAGCGGGGAGTACGCCGTCCATCCGCGCGTCCGGCGCGTCCTGACGAACACGGTCTGGGCGCTGCACGCGAACACCGTGAGGCTCGAGGCGCTCGGGTCGAGCACGGGCGAGCCGGGCCAAACCTTCCGGACGGCGTTCGCGCCGGTGCTGGGCGGCCAGGCGCTCGACGTGCGTCGAGACCGAGGCGCCGCGCGCGGCCGAGCTCTACGCGCTCGAGTTCGAGGAAGGCGACGATCCGGTCACGGTCGTCCAGGACATCGACGGGCGCCCGCTCGAGGTCTGGGTGCGCTGGCACGAGGTGCCCGGACTTCTGGGCGTCGGAGCCGCGCAGCCGTCACTACGTCATCGACCGCACCACGGGCGAGCTGCGCTTCGGCGACGGCCGCCGAGGGCTCGTTCCGCCTGCGGGGCGCGGCAACATCCGCGTGACGCTACCGGACCGGGGGCGGGTCGGCGGGCAACCGGCCGGCCGGCGCGGTCACCGAGCTGAAGGCCACAGTCCCGTACGTGGACGCCGTGACGAACCTCGAGCCTGGGGGAGGCGGCGCCGACGCCGAGGCGCTCGACGGCGTCCGCGAGCGCGGGCCGAAGACCCTCCGGCACCGCGACCGTGCGGTCGCGGCCAGCGACTACGAAGACCTCGCCTTCGAGGCCTCGCCCGACGTCGCGCGGGTACAGGCGCTCCCGTCGGCGGATGCGGCGAGCGTCGGGCGGGTCGGGCTCGTCGTCGTCCCCAAGAGCGGCGAGGCGCAGCCGATCCCCAGCCTCGAGCTGCTCGACCCGCGTCGAGGAGACGATCCGCGCGCGGATGACCCCGACAGTCGACCTCTGGGTCGGCGGGCCGGGCTGGCTCCGCGTCAGCGTCGCGGCGGAGATCGTGCCCGTCTCGGTCGAGGAGGCTGCGAACGTCGAGACCGCCGCACTGGCGCGCCTCGCCCGCTTCCTCCACCCGCTCACGGGCGGGCCCGAGTGGCTGGGCTGGGAGTTCGGCCGCTCGCCGTACCGCTCCGACCTCTTCGCGCTGGTCGAGTCGACCCCCGGGCGTCGACCACGTCCGAAGGCTCGAGGTGACCCAGACGCTGACCCATGAGCCGCCGGAGCCCGAGGCCTTCCTCGTCTACTCGGCCGGTCACGAGCTCACCTTCGTGGGAGCGCCGGACTAGCCGTGCCGATCCAGCTCCCCAACCTGGACGACCGGTACCTTCGACGAGCTCCTGGACGAGGCGCGCTCACTGATCCCGGCCTACGCGCCGGAGTGGACGAACCACAACGAGAGTGACCCCGGCGTCACGCTCCTCGAGCTCTTCGCGTGGCTCTCGGAGATGCTCGTG
The DNA here is from genome assembly GCA_963824775.1 of uncultured Actinomycetes bacterium. Taxonomy (GTDB): domain Bacteria; phylum Actinomycetota; class Thermoleophilia; order Gaiellales; family Gaiellaceae; genus CAWGQF01. The sequence continues at coordinate 102,463 of CAWGQF010000012.1, read as the reverse complement.
TTCCGCGCGGACCAGATTCCCGACCGGCACGTCGTCGGCTTCCTCCGGCTTCTGAACGGGCCCGAATGGGAGCCGGGCCCGGACCGCGACGAGGACGTGGCCGCGACGCTCAGCGCGCTGCGCGCCCGCTACCAGGCGGTGACGTGCGAGGACTACGAAGCGCTCGCGGTGGAGGCGTCTTCGCTCGTGGCGCGTGCGAGCTGCGTCCCGCGCCGCTACCTCGGCGCGGGCAGCGAGGCGGCCCGCCTCCAGGATCGCCCGGGGCACGTGAGCGTCGTCATCGTCCCCGTGCGGCCGCCGCCCAAGCAGGCGATTCTCTTCGAGCCCCTGCGGCAGGACGTCTGGGACTACCTGGACAAGCGCCGGGTCGTCACCACGCGCCACCACGTCGTCGGCCCGCTCGACGCTCCCGTCCAGGCGGAGATCCTCGTCGCGCGCCGGCGGGACGTTCCCGAGGAGGCCGTGCAGGCGGGCGTCGTCGCCGAGCTGACGCGCTTCCTCGACCGGCTGGACGGCGGGCCCGACGGGACGGGCTGGCCGTTCGCGCGCTCGGTCTACGTGTCGGAGCTGTACGAGCTGCTCGAGCGCCTTCCGGGCGTGGACTACGTCCCCGACGTCTATCTGCGGAGCCAGTGCGGAGGCGGGGAGACGGGCTGCGCCCCGGCCCGGCAGGTGTGGCACGAGAGCGGAGACCTCGTCGAGCTCGCGCATCGAGCCGCACCACCTCCCCGACCCGCGCGTCGGCCCGGCCGACGTCATCACGTCCACCCGATTCGTCCCGGTCACGGTGACCGTCCGGGCCACGCCGGCGAGGGGCGTGGAGGCGGGCGCGCTCCGGCAGGCGGTCAAGTCGTCGCTCCGGCGCCTCTTCCACCCGCTCCACGACTGGGGCGGGGAGGAGGTGTCCGGCGAAGTCACGCTCACGCGGCTCCGGATGCGGATCGGCCGCCTGGCCGAGGTCGCCCCGCCCGCCGAGATCGAGGTCGCGAGCGACCCGGCCCATCTCGTCCGCGACGACGCCGGCGACGTCACCGGCCTCTCGATCGGGGAGGACGAGCTGGTCGACCTGCGCGTCCTCGTCGAGATCGTCGAGGCGGAGGAGTGATGGCGATCGCCGAGCCCGCACAGCCCGTGCCCGTCCCGCGTGAGACCCGCTACCTCGACTTCCTCCCCGCGATCTACCGCGAGCCTGCCGAGGTCGACGCCGACTTCCTCGGGCGGTTCCTCCTCGCCTTCGAGCACGTTCTCACCGGGATCGGCGACGTCGATGAGCAGGGCCTCGAGGAGAAGCTGGACGGGATCGTCGACCCGGCCACGGGCGAGTCACCCCTGGCGGGCGTCTACCGCTACTTCGAGCCCGGGCCGACGGTCGACGACGGGCACCGCGCGCCGTCGGAGTTCCTCGATTGGCTCTCGGGCTGGGTGGCGCTCGCGCTCCGGGCCGACCTCGACGAGCTCCGCCAGCGGGACTTCATCGCGCGCGCCGCCTCGCTCTACCGCCTGCGCGGAACGAGGGGGGGACTGGAGAAGATCCTTCACATCTACACGCGGCTCGGCGTCTCGGTCGAGGAGCTCGGCGGCCGCATGCAGGTCGGCGTCTCCCGCCTGGGGCGCGACAGCATCATCGGCGGCGGCGCCCCGCACTTCTTCCGCGTCGTGATCCGCCTCGCGACGACCGACCTCGCCGAGATCCGGTACCAGCGCCAGGTCGCAAGCGCGATCGTCGACGCCGAGAAGCCCGCCCACACCCACTACGTCCTCGAGGTCGAGACGCCCAGGCTCCAGATCAACGTCCACTCCACAGTCGGGGTCGACACGCTCGTCCGCAGCTCGCCCGCCTAGGAAGGAGGCACGCTCCACCATGCCGATCAAGCGACTCCACTACTTCAACAGCCAGTTCCTCGACGCGACCGACTTCACGGACGAGCAGAACTACCACGTCGACATGCGGCGTCTGCACAACAGGTACCTGCACACCTGGGGCGTCGCAGACGGATTCGAGGTGACGTTCGAGTCGGGCGGGTCGTCCGTCCGGGTCGGAGCCGGCACTGCGATCGACGGCAACGGGCGCGAGGTCGTACTGGACGCCGACCAGACCGTCGAGCTCGCCGACCATCCCGCCAACGCCGACGTCTACGTGTCGATCCGGTACCGGGAGCAGGAGTCCGATCCCACGGAGGAGACCGGGGCAGCTGGAAACACGCGCTGGACCGAGGAGCCGGAGATCGAGCACACCGAGAGCAAGCCGGCTGCGACCGGGGCGCGGGTGCTGCTCGCGAAGGTCGTCCGGACCGGGAATAAGGTCGCGAGCCTCGACACGACCGACCGGCGCGCCGCCGGCGTGGTGGCGGGGTCGATCGAGGTGCGCGAACTCGTCCTCACGGATCCGGGCATCGCCGCGACGAGCTGGGTCCGCGCGCGGCTCGCGTCCCCGAAGCTCTCGGAGCTGGCGGGCTCCCTGCGCGTGACGGAGAACCTGACCGTGCGCGGCATTGCGAGCTTCGGCGGCGACGGAGCCGGTCTCGGGATGCTCACGATCGAAGCCGATGCCGTCCCCCTCGTCCTGCGGGAGCGGGGGTTCGCCCCCATCGCCGGAGGTCTGTGGCGAATCGTGCTGGACGGCGGGGTCCTCCGCTTCGACGTGAACTATCGAGCCGCCGGCGACTTCAGCGGCTACGGGACGCCGCTGACCATCAAACCCGACGGGGCGATCGGGCTGGGAACGACCGATCCCAAGCGGCGCTTCCACATGGAGTCGGGGACCGAGCTCCACGTCGGCAGCGCTGCGGGAGGCTTCTCCTTCTCCGACCGAGGCTCCGCGTTCGTCGAGAACCCCGGAACGACCGGCCAACGCTGGGTCCTGTACTCGACCGGCGGGATCGCGCGCCTCTGGTCGGGCGGCGACAAGCTCTTGGTCCAGCCGGACGGCCGCCTCCAGGTCACCGGGACAGCGATCCTCAACAACACGTTCATCGGGGACGTCGGGCACGGAGCGGGCTGGGCCGGCTTCTGCCACTCGGGCGCCGTCAGTGCAACCTCGTATTCGTTGATCCACATCAACGACGGCCGCTGGACCCTCCTCAACAAGCGCTCCGGCGGGGGCGCGATCGAGCTCCGGATCGACAACGTCGGGCGGGTCGGCATGAACGACGAGGGCGCGTTGTTCGTCGACCTCGCCAGCCTGAACCCGGGCAACCTGACAAACGCCCTCCGGTTCGGTGCGTACGGCACCGGCGAGGGGATCTCCTCGAAGCGAAACGCCGGCGGGAACCAGTACGGCCTGGACTTCTGGACGGCGGGGGGGAGCCGGATGCAGATCCGAAACGGCGGGGGGGTCTACATGGCGGGACAGCTCGGGACCATGGGCCGCGATCCGATCGCCGGCTTGCCGGCCGGGTGGGGCGGCGGCCTGCACACGTACGACGTCTACGCCGAGGCGACCGTGGCCTCGGGCCAGCCGGGCGGTCCCGCGCGCGCCTACATCAACGCCGGTGGCACGGTGTTCGGGGAGTTCGTAGGCGCCGGCCCGCCGGGTGGCGCAGCGCGCGCCTACATCAACTCCGCCGGCCAGGTGATCGGGGCGGTCAAGTCGTTCGTCATCGACCACCCGCTCGACAAGAAGAAGGCTCTTGCGCACTCGGCGATCGAGGGGCCCGAGCACGGCGTGTACTACCGCGGCGAGGGACGGTGCAAGGCCGGCGAGGCCACCGTCGAGCTGCCGAGGTACTTTGAGGCGGCGACCCGCAAGCAGGGCCGGACGATCCACATCACTCCGAGGCTCGAGGGAGCCGCGGCATTCGCCGCGCTCGGTGCGACTCCTATCGAGGACGGCAAGTTCACGGTTCGGGTCGCGGAGGGCGGCCCGCAGGGACAGCGGTTCTACTGGGAGGTGAAGGCCGTCCGCGCGGACCAGCCCATCCTCGAGGCGGAGCCGGCGAAGTAGTAATCGAACCGATGAAGGAGGAACCGATGCGGGAACAGCTGGAAGCGAGGGTCGCGGAGCTCAACCGGGAGCTCGAGGTCGGCCAGAAGCGTCTCCAGGAGCTCGAGGTGCAGCAGGCGACGCTCCACGAGACGATGTTGCGCATCCTCGGGGCGAAGCAGGTGCTGGACGAGCTCCTCGCCGACGAGGCGGCCGGCAACGGCCGGGCCGAGGGTGTGGACGTGCCCGAGGCGGCGGAGGCGGCGCAGCCGGCCTAGCTCCCGCCACGCAGTCACCGGGCCATTGCCCGACCACTAGAATCCACGACGTGCCCGGTTGACGCTGACGCTCGGTCGGCAGCAGCGCTCGTACCGCGCCCGAGTGGCTGGGCGGCGGTGCGCGTGCGCCTCCCGGGACCGCTTCCAGTCTCGACTGTGCGTGCGCTCTCTCCGCTTCGATCCGCTCGGACGTGACCTCTCTCGCCTCGTGCTCGGGACCGCGCTGTGGACGCACGCTCGTCGCGACCTCGCACAGGCGCTGACCGACGCCTGGCTCGAGCACGGCGGAAACGTCTTCGACACCGGCCGCGCCTACGGGGAGTCCGAGAGCGTCCTCGCCGCCTGCCTCGGCGAGCGGCGCGACGAGGCGGTGCTCCTGACCAAGGGCGCGCACCACGACCGGGCCTCCGAAGGCGGGCCGCTTCGCCGCCGCGTCACCCCGGAGCACATCTCGGGCGACCTGGACGAGAGCCTCGAGGCGCTCCAGACCGATCACGTCGAGATCTACATGCTCCACCGCGACGACGTGAGTCGGCCGGTCGGGCCGATCCTCGAGGTGCTGAACGAGCACCGGCGCGCCGGCCGCATCCGCTCGTTCGGCGCCTCCAACTGGGCGACCGGGCGGCTCGACGAGGCGGAGCGGTGCGCGCGCGAGCACGGGCTCGAGCCCTTCACCTCGTCCAGCGTCCAGCTCAGCCTCGCCGCGTGGACCGAGCCGCCGTGGCCCGAGTGCGAGTGCGGACGGGACGCGGACTCGCTCGCCTGGTACGAGCGCACGCAGCTTCCGCTCTTTGCGTGGTCCGCGCAGGCTGCGGGGTTCTTCGCCGGCGGCGCCGCGACCGAGGTCGCCCGTGTGTTCGAGACCGTCGAGAACCGAGAACGACTGCGCCGCGTGGCCGAGCTCGCGTCGCGCCTCGGAGCCAGGCCGACGCAGGTCGCGCTCGCGTGGGTCCTGCGCCGGCCGTTCCCGACGTACGCGATCGTCGGCCCGCGGACTGTCGGCGAGCTTCGGGAGTGCGTCGAGGCACTCGACCTCGATCTCGCCGAGGACGACCTCCACCGGCTCGACGCGGGTCTAGAGGAAGCCTAGGCCGGGTAAGGAGGGGCGTGCACCGCCGCGCCGTCCTCCTCGCGCTCGCCGCCTCCGCCGCTCTCGCCTGTTCGGCGCCGGCGCGCGCCGAGTACCCCGACTCGCGGCCAACCCGCAGATCCTCGGACGGAGGTACAACAACGCGCGGAGCGGGGCGGAGATGGCGGAGCTGGATGGCCAGGCTGCCACCACGGTCTCCCAGGGGGCGGAGTACGTGACGATCCTCATGGGCGCGAACGACGCCTGCGCGTCGAGCGAGGCCGCCATGACGCCGGTCGCCGAGTTCCGCGCGCAGTTCGAGCGGGCCATGACTCGGCTGAGCACGGGCTGCCCGCCTCCACGCGGCCTCCGGGCTCGGTTCGGCACTCCGATCTCCAGCGTACGCGTCGCGCGGGAGCCCGGCAACGGCCGTAACCGGCCGTTCACATTCGACGAGGCACGCCTCCGTGTGGTCGAAGCCGGTTAGGGTTCGGCGATGGGTCGTTTACGACGCAGAGACGCCGGCGGAGATGGACGCCGGTTCCAGATGCGAGAGAAGCTCGCGTCGATCGGCGACGACTTCTGGATCGAGGACGAGCAGGGGAATCGGGCTTTCCGCGTCGACGGCAAGGCACTTCGAGTCCGGGACACCTTCGTGCTCGAGGACGCCTCGGGCCGGGAGGTCGCGAGCATCCAGGAGCGAAAGCTGAGCGTGCGCGACAAGGTCGCGATCGAGCGCGACGGCCGGACGATCGCGACGGTGCGAAAGGCGCTGGTCGGGATCCGAGACCGCTTCGCGATCGAGGTCGACGGCGGCGACGATCTGAAGGCGCACGGGAACGTCCTCGACCACGAGTACGAGATCGAGCGCGACGGCGACAGCGTGGCGCGCATCTCCAAGCGGTGGTTCCGCGTGCGGGACACATACGGGGTCGAGATCGAAGCGGGCGAGGACGAGGCGCTCGTCCTCGCGGCGGTCGTCGCGATCGATTCGCTGACGTCTAGGTAGGCCCGCCTGCGTCCGGACGCGGGCCGCGTACGTCGGCGACGACGGCGTTCAGCTCAGCCGACCAGACGACGATCCGGCCCAGCAGGTAGAGGTAGAAGAGCATCGTCCCGGCCAGGCCGAGCGCTCCGTAGAGCTCGGAGGAGCTCGCCAGCCTGTCCGCGAGGAAGTACACGGTGAAGAGGTGGAGTGTCTCGGCGCCGACAGCGACGAAGACGGCGCCGGGCAAGAGCTCCTTCCACGACGCGACGTCCCCGCGCGGGAGCCGATACGAGACGGCGACCCACAACGCGGCGACGGCGGCCGCCCAGAGGAGCGTGGCCAGAAGCCCGAGCCCCGTGCCGAGGTGCACGCGCAGCCAGCCGATCCCGGCGCCCAGCGCCGCGAGCACAACCGGCGCGGCCAGGACGGCGCCGACCGCGGCGTGCGGGAGCCCGAGGGGCCTCGGTCTGACCTGCCAGGCGGCGGCGTGGACGAGGCGCAGCGCCCGCAGCAGGCTGAAGCTGAACCACAAGGTGAAGTACACGCCGAGCACGAGGAGCCACCAGCGACCGTCCTGCGACTGCTCGGCCGCCGATGCAACGGCCTTCGCCACCTCATCCGTAAGCCCGGTCTCCTCCGCCGCAGCCCTCGTGTTGAGACGGCCGGGCGTGAAGCCGAGCGCGCCGAAGAAGAGAAGCGAGAACGCGAGCGTCCAGAAGAAGAACCGGTAGGCCAGCCCGCCGCCGAGGACGCCGCCGGCGATCTGTTTGTCCCGCTCGAACCACCGGAAGCCGATCTCGACGAGCTGATTCCCGCTCCGCATCCCGTGGAGCTGGGTAAGGAGGCCTTCGCCGTACGCCTGGGCGGCGCCGATGCGCCCTGGCTGTTCATCCGAGGGGTCGTGACGCTGGGGTGGGCGCATCGACACATGATCATCCACCGGGCGCCGGAGGGCCCGGGCCGATGCGGCCCTAGACCCGGCGACCGGCCGGGCCGTGGGCGCGCCAGAGCCAGCTGAGCGTTCCGAGGCCGAGGTCCTGCTTGCGCAGGAGCGCGACGGCGCCGCTCCCAGGAAGATGGCGTTGATGTACTTCTCGACCGACCGCTTCGTGATGAAAGAGCGCCGCGCCTATGGCCGTGCGCGTCAAGGCCGCGCTCCCTTTCCTCATGGAGGAGGACCCCGCGCTCGAAGCCAACGCCTGAGGTCCGGGCCCGCGCCCAGGGCTACGGAGGAGGCCCCGGCTCGAAGAGGAAGAGCCAGTAGAAGAGGACGAGGTTGACGAGCCCGCCGATGCCGAGGATCACGCCGTAGGAGACGATCGTCCAGAAGATCTCCATCCCCGTATGTTCGCATACGGCCCCGGAGAGCGGGCAAGGGCGTCGTGCACGCCTACCGGCAGATGCGTACCGACCCCGGTGTCCTCCACCCGAGGGTTGGGGCGCTAGACCTCACGCTCCTCGGCCCGCTTCGCCTCCTTCTTGGCAGCGCGGTCGGCCTTCTGCTCCGCCACCTTGACCTTCGCGTCCGTGTAGGACTGGCCGACGAGCTCTCTCCCGCCCTTCCACCCGAAGGCCCATACGACGAGCGCGATCGCGAAGAGGATGTTCCAGGCGGTCACCGCGAGCTGCTGCCCGAGCGAATACGCGGTCGCCGTGGTCGCGTCCGTGACCTCGCTGAGCGAGGCGGTGTTGATCGCCTGGTTGACGCCCACGCCGCCCGGGGTCACCGAGACGGTGTTGGCGAGCGAGTTCCCCCCGATCACGGTCATGATCGTGTGGAACGTCACCGGGATCCCGTAGCCGGCCAGGAAGACGGCGGTGACCCCGAGCTTGGCGAGCCACGCGCCGAAGGAGGGGAGGAGGACCTTGAGGGCGTACTCCCGCGGCCGCTCGAGGATCTTCCCGCCCTGCTTCGCCTTCAGCCAGAGGTTCCTGAGCTTCGGCCAGAAGACGCGGGCGAGCAGGACCACTAACACGATGCCGCCGGCGAGGACCGCGACCGTGACCCACGCGTTGTCCTGTGGGCCCCCGAGCTGGAGGTCGAACGAGCCCGGCACGGAGAGGAAGAGGTAGAGGTAGACGAACGTGCCGGCGACGGTGAAGAAGATCTTTTGGACGACCATGCCGCCGAGGACGCCCGGGAAGTTCGCCCCGGCGATGATCGCGACGAACATGAGGAGCGTCACGAACGTGCCGATGTTCGCGGGGAGGAAGCCGTTCAGCGCGATCCCGGCCGCGTAGGCGGCAAGGATCTGACGATAGAGGAGGGGAGAGTCCGGATAACCGGCGCGGAGGATGAAGTACCAGCCGAGCGCCGTCAGCGTGGTCTGGACGGTCTGGAGGGCGAAGCCCGCGACGAGGTACCCGACGCCGATCTCCGTCAGGGCGTCCCAGAGGCCTTCGAGCCATCCGGACACGTCGACGCCGATCAGGTGCAGCACGCCGACGAGCGCCGCGAACCCCGCGAGCCAGCACGCGACCTTGATCAGGCGGCGATGGCGGGAGCGGTCGTTGAACGGCAGCAGCCGCCAGCGCCTGGGGGTGGGCGGTGCGGCCGGAGCGTCCGCGGTCATCTAGCGGACGTTACGCCCGAGGGCGGTCATCACGCCAGCCCACGATACTCACGAAGCGGCAACGCGAACAAACGGGGCATGCATGTGGCGCAGGAGCCGGGCCGGCAGGCTCCCGGCCGACACGCAGCCCTTTCGACTCCATACTGACACCTGGCGGCACCCGGACGGCAGCCTTCGGTCGGGCACGCCGCCGATCGAGGCGCTTGACCCGCGCTCGCGCGAGTGCCATCCTCGACTGGGGGCAACAGCCGGGCGTGTGGAGGGCCAGTGGGCACCCGTTGCAGACAAGTGTCACTGCGGCTTCCGATTCGCGGTGGGGCTTCCCTCCCGTGACGTCCCTCCTTGTCGCGAGCGACGTCCGCCTCTACCGCGAGGGACTCGTCGGCGTCCTCGCCGGACGGTTCGAGCTCGTGGGCGCCGCAGCCGACCGCGCGTCGGCCGTCGAGGCCGCCCGGACCGTGCAGCCGGACGTCGTCCTCGTCGACCTCGCGATGGAGGAATCCTGCGAGACCATCAGCGGCGTGGCCGCGGCAGGCCTGCGGGTCGTGGCACTGGGCGTGCGCGAGGTCGAGGACGACGTGGTCGCCTGCGCCGAGGCGGGAGTCGCGGGCTACGTCACGCGTGAGGCCGCCATCGACGAGCTCGTCGACGTCGTCGAGAGCGTCGCGCGCGGAGAGAGCCTCTGCTCGCCGCGGATCTCCGCGCTCCTTCTTAGCCGGGTGGCGGAGGTCGCGCACCGCCGCCACGACGCGCCGGCCTCGCGGCTCACCCCGCGGGAGGCCGAGATCGTGCGCCTGATCGACGAGGGACTCTCGAACAAGCAGATCGCGGCGAGGCTCTCGATCGAGGTCGCGACCGTGAAGAACCACGTTCACTCGATCCTCGAGAAGCTCGAGGTGGAGCGGCGCGGCGAGGCCGCGGCGCTCGTGCGGAACCAAGAGATCTAGTCCCTTTCACGGCCGAGATCCGGCATCCCCGGCTGGATCGAAGTTGCATCCTTCGGCCCATTCCGCGGCCGGGGCGCGCGCCGCAGAATCGGACGTCCCCCCGGATGCCCGCGTGGAATCGAGTCGAATCGTCCTCGTCGACCTGCCCCGGATGCTGCGAGACATCGTCGAGCAGGCTGTGGCCGGCGAATCCGACATGTGCGTCGTCTCCGCGGGCGGCTCGGAGAGCGGGCTCCGTGCTGTCGTCGACGAGACCGACGCGGACTTCGTGATCGCCGGCCGGGACCAGGATCTCGCCGACGTCGGCGACCTCCTGCGGGAGCGGCCGCGGCTCCGCGTTCTCGCCGTCGCGGGCGAGGGCCGCGAGTCCTTCCTCTTCGAGCTTCGTCCGACGAGGACGCCGCTCGGGCAGGTCTCGCCGAAGACGATCGTCGAAGCAATTCGGAGCGCCCGCTGGGCCACCAATTGAGAAGGGAGCAGCGATGCCGGCAGCACTGACCTACCCGGGCGTCTACGTGGAGGAGATCCCGAGCGGCGTCCGGACGATCACGCCCGTCTCGACCTCCGTCACCGCGTTCGTCGGCTTCACCGGCCGCGGCGCCGTGAACTACGCGCGGCAGATCTTCAGCATGGCCGATTTCGAGCGCGAGTTCGGCGGCCTCTCCCCGGACGACGACCTCGGTCACGCCGTCCAGCACTACTTCCAGAACGGCGGGAGCGAGGCGTGGATCGTCCGCGTCGCGGCCGGTGCGGCGGCGGCCGCCGTGACGCTCCGCTCCGCCGTTTCTCCGGGCGGCGCCGAGGTCCTCGACGTCGAGGCCGCGAGCGAAGGGGGGTGGGGGAACAGGGTGCGCCTCGACGTCGACTACGACTCGGCGAACCCGGCCAGCCTCTTCAACCTGACGGCGACCGAGTTCGCCGAGGAGAACGGCGTCCTGACGCCGGTGCGGACGGAGACGTACCGCAACCTGACGATGAACTCGCTGGCGGCGAACGACGCGGTCGCAACCGTGAACGCGGCCTCCGACCTCATCCGGCTCGAGCGGAACTCGGCCGCGACCGGGCTCCTCGGCTCGACGCGAGGCGTGAGCCGGAGCGGCGACCTCGCGGGCTTCGACTTCACGAGTCTCGACGACGACCACCGCCGCCTCGCGATCACGGTCGACGGCGACGGCCCGCACGAGTTCGACCTCTTCGACGCGGGCGGCTCCATCTCCGGCGCGAACGAGACCGCCCGGCTGAACGCGCTCGCGACGGCGATCCAGACCGGGGTGCGCGCGATCAAGCCCGCCGTGACGGCCTTCTCCGCCTTCACCGCGGCCCGCGACGGGACGCAGATCGTGTCGACGTCGGGCGAGACGGGCGAGCGGTCCTCGGTCCGCTTCACGAACGCGAGCCTGCGGAACGCTGCGAGCCTCCTCGAGCTCGGGGTGGCGAACGGCGGGCGGGAGACCGACGCGGCCGCCGTCATGCGTCCCCTGCAGACGGGTACGGTCGGCGATTCGCTCGCGGGCGTCGACCTCTCGAGCCTCCCGCCGAACGCGTCGGTGGACGTGACGATCAGGGTCCAGGGCGCGGCAGACGTCGGTCCCTTCTCCCGGACGCTCTGGTCGCTCGCGGCCGAGCGGCCCTCGACGCTCGAGCAGCTTCGCCAGAAGGTCGAGGCCGGGCTCACGGGCGCGCCGCAGCCGGAGCTCGCCGGCGCCCGCGTCTCGATCGTGGACGACCGGCTCCGGATCGAGGCGGGCTCGAACCCGAACGCCCGGCTCGCCTTCGCGGACAACGCGACGGCCGACGGGCTCAATCTCTCCGACGACGAGGGCGCGGTCGTGAACGTCGGGGACTACTCGCTCGGCGTCGGTCTCACCGGCCAGGCGCAGACCGGTGCCTCCCCCGGCGCGGACGGCACCGTGCCGGGCGTCGGAGACCTGCGCGGCAGTCGCTCCGCGAAGACCGGTCTCTACGCCCTCGAGGACGTGGACATCTTCAACATCCTCTGCTTCCCGGGCACGAGCGACCCCGGGCTGATCGCCGAGGCGCAGGCCTACTGCGAGGAGCGTCGTGCGTTCCTGATCGTCGACCTGCCGGCCACGACCGACACGCTCGAGGACGCGCGCCAGTGGCTCACGGACAACGGCAGCCTCCGGCACAAGAACTCGGCCGCGTACTTCCCGCGCTTCCTCTCCGCCGACCCGCTGCAGAACTTCCGCCTGCGGGCATTCCCGGCGAGCGGGGCTGTCGCCGGGCTCTACGCGCGCACGGACACGGAGCGAGGCGTCTGGAAGGCGCCCGCCGGGACCGAGGCGGTCGTCCGCGGCTCGCGCGGGCTCGCCTACACGCTCACCGACGCGGAGAACGGTGCGCTCAACCCGCTCGGGCTCAACAGCCTGCGGACGTTCCCGGTCTTCGGGACCGTCGTCTGGGGCGCCCGCACCCTCGTGGGCGCCGACCAGCTCGCGTCCGAGTGGAAGTACATCCCGATCCGGCGGCTCGCGCTCTACCTCGAGGAGAGCCTCTACCGCGGCACCAAGTGGGTCGTCTTCGAGCCGAACGACGAGCCGCTCTGGGCGCAGATCCGGCTCAACATCGGCGCGTTCATGCAGACGCCTCTTCCGCCAGGGCGCCTTCCAGGGCACGACCGCGCGGGAGGCGTACTTCGTCAAGTGCGACAAGGAGACGACCACCCAGAACGACATCGACCGCGGAATCGTGAACATCGTCGTCGGCTTCGCGCCGCTCAAGCCGGCCGAGTTCGTGGTTCTGAAGATCCAGCAGATCGCCGGGCAGATCCAGACGTAAGGAGGGCGACGCAGTGGCGCAGTTCACCGTCAACGCCAGCCGGTTCGACCCGTACAAGAACTTCAAGTTCCGGGTCAGGTGGGACGGCCGCTACGTCGCCGGCATCAGCAAGGTCTCGGCGCTCAAGCGCTCGACCGAGCTCGTCGAGCACCGCGAGGGCGGAAACCCCTCCACGCAGCAACAAGTCGCCCGGTCGCACGAAGTACGAGGCGATCACGCTCGAGCGCGGCGTCACGCACGACACCGAGTTCGAGAAGTGGGCGAACAAGGTCTGGAACTTCGGCTCGGGCCTCGGCTCCGAGGTCTCGCTGAAGGACTTCCGCAAGGACCTCACGATCGACGTCTACAACGAGGCCGGCCAGAAGGTGCTCGCCTACAACGTGTTCCGCGGCCTGGGTGTCCGAGTACCAGGCGCTGCCGGACCTCGACGCGAACGCGAACGCGGTCGCGATCCAGACGATCAAGCTCGAGAACGAGGGCTGGCAGCGCGACTACCGACGTCGTCGAGCCCGCCGAGCCGACGCTTCACGGAGCCGCCGCAGTAGTGGCGACCGCACGTCGACGTCACCGCTCCCCGGCGGGCTCTGGTCGACGGCGAGCGCCGTCAGGACGCGGTGCTGCGCCCGCTGACCGGCGAGGACGAGGCGTTCCTGCTCGAGGAGGCGCCGCGGCCTCCCTCCGGCGCGCCGCGACGACGGCGCTCCTCGAGCGCTGCCTCGAGCGGCTCGGCCCGCTCGAGCCTGTCGACGCCGAGGCCGTGCGCGCGCTGGCGCCGGCGACCGCGAGGCGCTGCTCCTGCACCTGCGCCGCCTCACCTTCGGCGAGCGGCTCGAGTGCGTGCTCGCGTGCCCGGCCCGATGCGGCGAGCAGCTCGACCTCGAGCTCGCGCGTCGGCGACCTGCTCGTGCCGCCGTACCCCGACCGCACGCCCGAGCTCGAGTCGAGTCCGGCGGGGCCGGTTCGATTCCGGCTGCCCGACCGGCGGCGACCTGGAGGCGGTCGCGGTCGCGGCCAGGGACGGACGCCGAGGCGGCCGTCACGCGGCTCGTGCTCGAGCGCTGCGTCCGTCCGCCGCCGAGGAGCCGCCGACGCGCTCGACGGGCTCATGGCCGAGCTCGACCCGCAGGCCGACATCGTGCTCGAGGCTCACCTGCCCGCCTGCGGCGAGGCGTTCTCGGTCGCCTTCGACACCGGCGACTACATCGCGCGCGAGATCGGCGAGGACCGCGACGCCCTCCTGCGCGAGATCCACCTGCTCGGGCTGCACTACCACTGGCCGGAGTCGGAGCTGTCGCGATGACGCCGACGCCGGCGGCGGCGCTACCTCACCACCTCGTGGAGGCGCTCGGCACGTGAGCGGGTTCCTCCGCAGCCTCGTCCGCGCGGAGCGCCGGGCTCGCGACCGGCGGCGCTCCGGCCGCCTCGGCGCTGCCCGTCTTCGACGGCCGTGGCGGAGTCGCCGCCTGCCGAGCCGGCCGAGCCTGCCCATCCCGCGGCCGAGCCGCCTGCGGCAGTGGACCGCGAGAGCCAGCCGGAGTCGCCCGAGCGGCAGGAGCCGGCCCCGCCTGCGGCCGAACGGCCAGCCGACGGTCCCTGCCGCCGCCGCTCGGCCCAGAGCCGCCGAGCGTGGCCGAGCTCGTCGAGCCCGCCGCGCCGCGCCGCCGCGCCGATGCGCGACGAGCCGGCGCGAGACCGCCTTCCCGGCCCGGTCCGAGGCTGCGGCCGAGCCGGGCGCGCGGTCGAGCCGCCGCCCACGCCGAGTCGCCGCCATCGCCGCCGCACGTCGTCGTCACGGGTGCACGCGCGACCGCAGCCCGAGCCGTGCCGCGCCCAGCCCGCTGCCGTCGAGCCGGCCGCCGCCGGCGGCGCCGCCGAGTCCAGCCACGGCGTCGCCGCGCCTCCGCCGGCGGCGCCGCCCGCGCCCGCAGCCGCGGACCGTCGCCCCCGTCCCGGGCCCGGACGCCGCCGCCCCTGCCGACCGCGGCCGTCCCGCGCCGGCCGAGCCACGCACCGTCGCGGGCGCCGCTGCGCCACGCCCCGCTCGCCGTCGCCGCGCCGCGCGCGGCCGCCGTCCGCCCGCGCCGCCCCGCGAGCGCGAGCCCGAGCCGGCGGTCGAGGTGCGGATCGGCCGCATCGAGGTGCGCGCGCCCCGCGCGCCCGAGCCGGTGCCGCAGCACCGCGACGCGCCGCCGCGCGCAGGAGCGCGGCTTCGACGACCTCGCGCTCGCGCGCCGCGGGCTCGACCGGCGGTGGTACTGACGTGAGCACGGCTCTCGCCATCTCGGCCGTGACCGCGGCGATCCGCAACCTGCTCACGGCGGGCGTCCACGCCGACTCGGAGCTCGCAGACGCGGACATCACGACCGCGCCGCCGTCACAAGGCGCCGAAGTCCGACGGCAAGAACGAGATCAACCTCTTCCTCTACGCCGCGACCCCGAACGCGGGCTGGAGCAACCTCGAGCCGCCGACGTCGCGGCCGGGCGAGAACGGGCGGCCGCTGCTCGCGCTCGACCTCCACTACCTGCTGACGGTCCACGGGAAGGGCTTCGACGAGGTCGCTCGTCGCACCGCCTGCTCGGGCGCGCGATGCGCGTCCTCCACGACCATCCGGTGCTCGGCCGCGACGAGATCGAGGCGCGCTTGGCCGGCGACGACCGTCGGCGACCAGCTCGAGCGGATCCGCATCACGCCGGAGCCGCTCACGCTCGACGAGATGTCGAAGCTCTGGAGCTCCTTCCAGACGCGAGTACCGCATGTCGACCGCGTACCAGGCGACGGTCGTGCTGATCGAGAGCGACCGCGCCGGCGCGCACGCCGCTGCCCGTGCTCACGCGGGGCGGAGGCCGACCTGGGGCGCGGGTCGTGCCCGAGCCCGATGCCGCCGTACCCGCGCTCGAGCGCGCGGAGCCGCCCGGACGGCCAGGAGGCGGCGCTGCTCGGCGAGACCGTGACGCTTCGCGGTCACCACCTCGAAGGCGACGGTCACGGCACGGCTCGCGGGCCGCCGGCTCGAGAGCCGCTGCAGTGCCGCTCCTGCCGAGGCGGCGGCGACGGACGCGTTGCTCCGCGCCTGCCCGGACGACCCGACGCGCCTCCCCGCCGGGCTCTACGCCGCCTCGCTGGTCGCACGCGCGGGCGAGCCGAGCGCGAGACGAACGCCGTCGCCGCTCGCGGTCGCGCCCGAGCTCCTGACGGTCGCCGCCGATCCCGGCGCGCGCGGAACCCGGACGGCGACGTGACGCTGACCGTGACCTGCCGCCCCGAGGTGCTGCCCGCGCAGCGCGGCCTCGCTCCTCCTCGGCAGCCGCGAGGTGCCGCGCCGCGGCGCACGCCGACCCGACCGGGACGCTCACGTTCGCGGTCGTGCGACGCGACGCCGGGCGAGCACTGGCTGCGGCTCCGAGTGGACGGCGTCGACAGCCTGCTCGTCGACCGCAGCGTCACGCCGCCCGTCTTCGACCCCGGCCAGAGGGTGGCGATCACGTGAGCCGGCGACGACTGGCAGACCGCGAACCAGCGCCACCTGACCGCGGCGCTCGCCGTCGCTCGCGGCGGCGGTCGAGGAGCGCCGACGCCGACCGAGGCCGAGGCGGAGCTCCGCGCGGCGGCCGAGGCGATGCCGGCGCCGCCGGCGCTCGAGGCGCTCGTCGCGCCGGGTTCGGGCTCTCGCCGTTCGAGCGCGACCTGATCCTCCTCTGCGCCGGCGCCGGAGCTCGACGCGCTCGTTCCCCGTGCAGCCGGCGCCGACCTTCGGCCTTGCGCTGCCGGCGCTGCCGGACGCGCACTGGACGGCGCTCGCGCCCGGGGCCCGCTGCGCCGCTGGCGGCTCGTCGAGGTGGGCGCGGGCGACGACGCTCGCCGCGAGCCCGCTCCGCGCTGGACGAGCGCGTCCTCCACTACCTCGCGGGCGTCTCGTACCCGGACGAGCAGCTCCAGGGCCTCGCTCGCCCCGGTCGGACGATGCCGCCCGAGCTGCCCGCCTCGCAGCGTGCCCTCGCCGACCGCCTCGCGGCTGCGCTCGCCGCCTCGTCCCAGGCGGTCTCCAGCTCGGCGACGCGTGACGCGGCCGCCGCGCGCGCGATCGCCGCGGCGGCCTGCGCCGCCCTCGGCTGCGCGCGTCTCGGCGCTCGACGGCGCCGACGTCCCCGCGGCCGCCACCGAGCGGGAAGCGCTCGCCCGGCTGTGGGAGCGCGAGGCGGTGCTCGGCGGCGGCGTCCTGCTCCTCGAGCTGCGGCGAGCTCGACGAGCGAGCCGGAGCTCCGCACGGTCGGCGGCGTTCGTCGACGGCGTACACGGCGCCGCTCCTCGTCTCGCGGCCAGCGCGCGCTCGCGCACCAGCGCCGCCGTCCCGTCGTCCGCGCTCGAGCCGCGGCGGCCGAGCGCCGCCGAGCGCGCCGAGCTCTGGCGCGCCGCGCTCGGCGACGACGGCCGCGAGCCTGAACGGCGCGGTCGACGCGCTGGCCGCGCAGTTCGACCTCGGCCCGAGCGGGATCCGCGCGCGGCCGCCGCGTCGGCGGCGACCGAAGGCGCCCGAGCGGGCCGGCGCGGTGCTCTGGGAAGCGTGCCGCGCGCGGTCGCGGCCGGGCCTCGACGCACTCGCGCAGCGGATCGAGCCGGCCGCGGACTGGGACGACCTCGTCCTCCCGGAGCGGCGAGCGCGAGCTCCTGCGCGAGCTCGCCGCCCACGTCCGGCGGCGCACGACCGTCTACGACGACTGGGGCTTCGGCGCGCAGGGCTCGCGCGGCCTCGGCGTCAGCGCGCTCTTCGCCGGCGCGAGCGGCACCGGCAAGACGATGGCGGCCGAGGTGCTCGCCGACGAGCTCGAGCTCGACCTCTACCGCATCGACCTCAGCCGAGTGTCGTGAGCAAGTACATCGGCGAGACGGAGAAGAACCTGCGGCGCGTCTTCGACGCCGCGGAAGGCGGCGGGGCGATCCTCCTCTTCGACGAGGCCGACGCGCTCTTCGGCAAGCGGACCGAGGTCAAGGACAGCCACGACCGCTACGCCAACATCGAGGTCAGCTACCTCCTGCAGCGCATGGAGGCCTACCGCGGCCTCGCCGTCCTGACGACGAACATGAAGGAGGCGATCGACCCCGCCTTCCTGCGCCGCCTCCGCTTCGTCGTCCAGTTCCCGTTCCCGGACGCCGGCGCAGCGGGCGGAGATCTGGCGCCGCGTCTTCCCGGAGCAGGACGCCGACCGAGGGCCTGCGGCTGCGAGGAGCTCGCGCGGCTGAACGTCGCCGGCGGCAGCATCCGCTCGATCGCGCTGAACGCGGCGTTCCTCGCCGCCGACGCGGGCGAGCCGGTGCGCATGTCGCACGTCGCCCGCGCGGCCCGGACCGAGTACGCGAAGCTCGAGAAGCCGCTGATCGAGGCGGAGATGGGGGCGCTGGGCTGACGCCGCCGCGTCTCGCTCCGGATCGACGAGCTCGTGCTCGACGGCGTCGACGCCGGCCCGGGCGTGGACGCGGAGGTTTCGCGCCGAGCTCGCACGCTTGCTCGCGGCCGATCCCCCGACGCCGCAGGCCGCGGAGAGCCGGACGGTCGCGCTGCCTCCCGGGCCCGTCGGCCCGGCGGTGGCGCGGTCGATCGCGAAGGGGCGTCGGCTCGTGAGCGACGCTCGCGCTCCAGCGGTGTGCGTGCGGCGGAACGCCGGGGCCGGGCGGCGAGTGCGCCGCATGCCGCGCGAAGCGGCTCGGGCAGGCCTCGTTCGCTCGTCGCGCGAGACGCTGGCGGACCCGGCCGCCCGCTCGACCCGGCGACGCGCGCCGGTTTCGAGGAGCGCTGCTCGGGACACGACTTCGGCGCCGTGCGCGTTCACACCGGCGAGCGGGCGGCGCGGTCGGCCGAGGCCGTCGCAGCCACGCGCGTACACCGTCGGGCGCGACGTCGTCTTCGGCGCCGGCCGCTACCGGCCAGAGGCGCCGAGGGGCATCGGCTGCTCGCGCACGAGCTGACCCACGTCCGGCAGCAGGCCGGCGTCGCGGCCTCAGGGCCGGTCGCGCTCCTCGACGACCCCGCCGCGGAGGGCGAGGCCGAGCAGGCACCGGCGACGATCCGCGCCGCCTCGCGCCGTCGCTCCAGCGCAACGACGAGCCGAGGCTCCGCCTCGATCCCGAGTTCATGCGGCCGCCGATGCTCTTTCCGCCGGGCTCGATCCGCGAGACGTTCATCCTGCCCGCTCCGCCTGAGATCAGGCTCGAGCCGCCGAGGCTGTTCGAGCCGCGGGAGCGGTTCCCGCGGGTCCTCGACACGCCGCTCGTGGGCCCGGCCCCGTTTACGCCCGCGATCTTCATTTCGGTCTCGCGCTGCGTCCCCGACCGGGCGCTCGGCTGGGGCGACTTCCAGGGAACGCCTCCGCGGCGGCACCTTCGGCGCCTTCACGAGCGCGTCTACGTCCGAGCTCGACGTCCAGGGCAACGTCATGTTCCGCGCCGTCTTGAACAACAGCGCGTCGTGGGTCCGGCCGCACTTCTCCGGAGCCGGGTCGCGTGCGACGAACCGCTGCGCCCCGCTCGTTGCGCGCTGCCAGCAGGACCTGGCGGGCGCCGGCGCGGGTGCCTTCTGGGATCGCCAGGCTCCCGTCGGGTGCGCGGCGTCCGTGTTCACCGCTGCGCGGGCAACGACGGTCGGCGAGTGCGAGACCGTCGTCGGGGCGGCGTGCGACGCCGACGCGATCGCGGAGTCGGCCCGCCTCCTCCGCCACGAGCAGGGCCACTTCGACATCACGTGCAAGCTCGTCGGCCGAGCCGACGACGCGCTGGCGGCGGGACGGCCGCTCGCGACGGTTCGGACCTGGCTGAACACACACACGCAACCCCAGAACACGCAGTACGACAACGACACCGGCCACGGCTGCAACGCGGGCCAACAGGCCGCGTGGGAGACGGCGATCGCGAACGACCTGCCGGCGGTGGCGGCTCCTTGACCTCGTTCGTCAGAAGCGCTCGAACCTCGGCCGCCCGGCGCGCGGAGGGACTGAAGCTCCTCGGGCCCGGCCGCTCGCTCGACCGGCGCACCCGGGCGCGGATGGAGTCGCGGCTCGGGCACGACCTCTCGGACGTCCGCGTGCACGACGACGAGCGCGCCGCGTTCGCCGCGCACGCGCTCGGGACGCGCGGCTTCGCGGTCGGACGCGACGTCGTGCTCGGCCGCCGCGCGACGAGCGCGCTCCTCGCCCACGAGCTCGCGCACGTCGTCCAGCAGGAGCGCCGCGGCCCGACGGGCGACCCCGAGCGGCGGCGCGCGGCTCGCCGAGCGGGGGACGTGTCCCCGGCCGCCGGCTCGGCGCGGCGGCCCCGGGCTTCCACGCCCAGGACGAGGAGGAGCGGCCGCGCCGACGACGGTCGAGCCGGCCTTCACGCTCGACTGGACGCGCTTCGCGCGGACGAGCCGCTTCTCGCTCGGCGTCCCGCAGCTCACGCTCGGCCCGACGCCGCCCGTGCTCCTCCCGCCGCCCGTCCTCCCCGGCGGGCCGATCCTGCCGCCGCTCACGCGCCGACCACCGACCGGCGACGCCGCCCGCGCCGGCAGCCACGAGCCGCGCCCTCGCGCCTCTCGGTCGCCTCGAGCGGCAGCTTCAGCCTCGGCCTGCGGCTCGGCTTCCCGGAGCCCGAGGCGAAGACGATTCCCGGGCGGCGCCCCCTCGGCGCTCTCCGAGTCGCTCCGGCGAGCCAGATCATCAACCAGAGCGCTGACCGGCCAGGTGCCGCGCGGCTGGGACGCGATCGACAAGGCCCAGCTCGCAGGCGCCGTCTGGGGCATCTTCTCCACGCACATCGCGCCGGACCTCGCCCGCAAGATCACGAGCGGTCGTCCGGCAGGACCGGCGCGGGCGGCCCGTCCTACGAGCTCGACCTCGTCCTCTTCACCAACTTCTCGCGGAGGCGGTCTCTCCTTCTCGGTCGGCTACTGAGAGGGCCTCCGATGCCGTCCGAGTTCCCCGGCAGCCCCGCTCGTGCTCAAGGGCGCGCTCGTCGTCTTCGGCGCGCCCATGCCGATGCCGACGAACCTGATCGTCTTCCAGTACAACCCGGACGAGATGACGCCGGAGCGTTCCGCCAGGCCGCGCCCGCCGGCGAGGACGCGGAGCGCGGACGCTCGGGCGGCACCGCGGCGCGTGCGGCCGCCGGTCGAGAGCTTCACGATCTCCGTCGAGCTCGACGCGGCCGACCAGCTCGAGACCGGCGAATCCCGATGACGGTCGCGCACGGCATCCACCCCGCGCTGGCGGCGCTCGAGCTGCTGCTCTACCCCGACTCGACGATCGTGATCCTGAACAAGGCGCTCGCGTTCGCGGGGATGTCGCTGATCGCGCAGCCGAAGGTGCCGGTCGTGCTGCTCGTCTGGGGCGCTGCGCCGGATCGTGCCCGTGCGCGTGACCTCGGTCTCGGTCACCGAGCAGGCCTACGACCACGCTGCTGAACCCGATCCGCGCCAAGGTCGACCTGGGCCTGCAGGCACTGACCGAGGCCGAGCTCCGAGCGAGGCCGGCGCGCCCGTTCGACACGCTCGGCCTCGTGAACCAGATCGCCAAGGAGGTGCTGGCGAAGACTGAACATCGTCACCGGCGCCCTCGAGGTGAGCGCGGAGATCTCGTTCTGATGTTCGCGCGCGGAAGCCGCTACGAGCGGGTGCCGGAGGACGTCTACGTGGACGCCGCCGGCCGCGAGATCCCGTACAAGCTGCTGCGGATCCTGCCGCCGCGCCCGGCCGGCCGTGCAGACGCACCTCGTCGTCGACGGCGACCGCCTCGACCTCCTCGCGCACCGCTACCTCGGCGACCCCGAGCTCTTCTGGCGGATCTGCGACGCGAACGGCGCGCTGCGGCCCGAGGAGCTCACGCGCGAGCCGGGCCGCCGTGCTCGCGATCCCGATCGGAGTGCCCTAGTGCCCGGGATCGCCACGCATGCTGCAGATCGCGTTCGCGCCGGCGCCGCCGCCGGTCGTGGACGCGGTCGAGGAGATCGTGGTGGACAGCGTCGCTCGAGAGCCGCGAGCGCCTTCCGCATCCGGCTTCGGGATCGCGCAGAACGACCTCGGCGACTGGCGCTTCCTGCAGGAGGACCTCTTCCGCCCGCTCGCGCCCGTGACGGTGCGCGTCGCCGTCGGCGCGGTGCCCGTCCCGGAGGCGCTGATCACCGGCTACGTGGCGCACGCAGGACGTGACCTACGCGCGACGACGCCGGGACTCGACGCTCGAGATCAGCGGCCTCGACGCCACGCACCTCATGAGCCTCCAGGAGAAGGTCATGCCGTGGCCGAACCTCCCCGACGCGCGCGATCGCCGCCGCGATCTTCGGCCAGTACGCCGATCGTCCCGATGGTGCAGCCGACGGCGCCCATCCTCGTCGAGCCGGAGGGCACGACGATCCAGCGCGGCACGGATCTCCGCTTCCTGCGCAAGCTCGCGCGCCGGAACGGGTTCGACGTCTACGTCCAGCCGGAGCCGCTCACCGGGCATCGACCAGGGCTTCTTCCGGCCGCGCCAGACGATCGGCGCGCCGCAGGCGGTGCTGAACGTGAACATGGGCGCCGAGACGAACGTCGCCGGCTTCGCGCGTCCACTACGACATGACGCAGCCGACGTCGGCGCGTCGCCGCAGGGCTCGACACGACGACGAAGGCGCCGCAGCCGGCGCTCGCGCCCGTGTCGGTGCAGCCGCCGATGGGGCTCGAGCCGTCGCTCGCTCCGGGTGCTGCCGCCGCCCGTCGTCCGCCCCGCCGAGACGGGCCTCGTGCGCACGGCCGAGCTCCAGGCGTACGCACAGGGAATCGCGGACGCGCTCGAGCTTCGCGCATCGTCGCCGCAGGGGAGGCGGGCGCCGGACGTCGGCGTCCTCCGCCCGGGCGGGCTCGTCGCCGTGCGCGGCGCTGGGCCGGCTCTACAACGGCCTCTACCTCGTCACGCGGGTCACGCACCGCATCGCCGACGACGGCTACTCCAGACGCTTCGAGGCGCGCCGCAACGCCGCGACGATGACCGGCGCCGAGCCCTACGTGGAGCTGCCGTGAGCCGGACGACAATCGACGAGCTCGAGGTCGGCGTCGACACCGCTCGAGCGGGGCGCCGACCGCTTCTACGGCAAGTACCGCGGCCTCGTCGCTGAACAACCAGGACCCGCTCCAGGCTCGGCCGGCTGCAGGCGAGCGTGCCCGAGGTGCTCGGCGAGATCGCCGAGCGGCTGGGCGCTTCCGTGCGCGCCCTACGGCGGGACCGCGTGCGGCCTCTTCGCGATCCCGCCGGTCGGCGCGGGCGTCTGGGTCGAGTTCGAGGCCGGCGACGTCTCGCGGCCGATCTGGGCCGGCACGTGGTGGGCGACCGGCGAGGTGCCGCATGGACCAGAACGGCGTGCCCGACGCACGACCGACGACGAAGATCCTCCGCAGCGACTTCGGGCTCATCGTCGCGCTCGACGACGTCCAGCAGACGATCACGCTCTCGGACGCGCTCGGCCTGAACCTGATGACGATCAAGGTCGTCCAGGGGACGATCGAGATCAAGAGCGCTGGTCCGGGTCGTGCTCGAGGCGCCGCTCATCCAGCACGGGCAGGCGCGCCACCGCACCCGGCCGTCTTCGGCGACCAGCTCCTCACCTACCTGACGCAGCTCGTGACGATGTTCAACGCGCACGTGCATCCCGGCGAGCTGGCCGCCGGGATCCTGCCGGTCACGCCTGCGCCGCCCGTGCCGCCGATGACCGCCGCCCACGCCCGCGCTGCTCTCGCATCAAGAACCTCGTCGAGTAGGAGGAGCCGATGGCACAGCTCTACGGAGGCTCGCTCTTCGACTTCGCCGGCAGCCTCGCGGACGAGATCGAGGACGCCTTCCGCGACGTGCGGCTCGAGGCCGGCCTCGCCCCGCCGCCGCGAGGACGAGGACGCCCGGATGCTCTTCATCGCCATCGGCCGCGGAGTCGTCGAGCACCTGAAGAAGAACCAGGACGCGTTCGCCATCCACGTCGACGAGACGCTCCCGGACGACACCCATCCCGCCATCAAGGCGCGCCACGTGAGCGAGCTACCTCGACTACCCGTTCGCGCGTCGACGCCCGCGGGCGCGCGGCGACCGCGGCCGAGGACGACCACGTCCGCGACCTCATCATGCAGGTGCTCTTCACGAGCCCGGGCGAGCGCGTGAACCGGCCCGAGTTCGGCTGCGGCCTGAAGTCGCTCGTCTTCATGCCGAACAGCACGGCGCTCGCCGCCGCGACCCAGGCGCTCGTCAAGGGCGCGCTCCAGAAGTGGCTCGAGCGGGAGATCCACGTCGAGGACGTCGCGATCGAGGCGCGCGACGAGCGGCTCGAGGTGACCGTGGCCTACCGCCGCCGCGGCGGGCGGGGAGCGGCGCGTCGAGACGCTTCGCGCTGCCCGAGGGACCCGCGTGAGCACGCTCGGACGTCGTCTGCGACGGACGAGCGCGCCCGCCGCGCCGCGCTGCTCGGCCACCCGACGCTGAACGGCATCGACTTCCTCGAGGTCGACGCCGCCGACCCGACGCCTGCTGCACGTCCACTTCCTGAACGAGCTGCCGCCCGGCGCGTACGAGCTCGCCGACCGAGCTGCGAGCGGATCGCCGTCGAAGGCGGGACGCGGATCGTCGGCGTCCGCGCGCTCTCAGGCCGTCGCGCGCCGCGGCGCGGCATGCTCGACGTCCGGGTCGACCGCGTCGGCGACTTCTCGCCCGTACGTGCTCGGCTCGAGGCCGACGAGCTCGATCCGCGCTTCCGCCGCATCACCTTCTCCTTCCGGCCGGGCTGCCCGGTCGACGTCGCGCCGACGCCCGGCGGGCGACGCCGACGCGCCCGGCCCCGCGCCCGACGCTCGACTACCTGGCCAAGGACTACGCGAGCTTCCGCCGCTCCTGCTCGACCTCGCGCCGCAGCTCAACCCGCGCTTCGTGGAGCGGAACCCGGCCGACCTCGGCGTCGCGCTCGTCGAGCTCCTCGCCTACGCCGGCGACCGGCTCTCGTACTTCCAGGACGCGGTCGCGAACGAGGCGTTCCTCGAGACGGCGCGCCACGCGGATCTCGGTGCGCCGCCACGCGCGCCTCGTCGACTACCGCATGCACGAGGGCGCGAACGCGCAGGCCTTCCTCCACGTCGCCGTCAGCGAGGGCAGCTCGGCGGCCACGCAGCTGCCCGCGGGCGCGAAGGTGGTCACGCCGGATCGTCGCGCCGCTGCCGACGGCGAGGAGCCGCCGCCGGGCGCGGTCGCTCGACCCGGCCCGGTCACGGCCGAGCGCCTCTGAGGCCGATCCGGCGCTCGCCGGCGCGGCGGTGTTCGAGACGAGCGGCCGACGCGAGTGCTTCGAGGTGAACAACGAGGTCCGCTCCACGCCTGGGGCAACGAGGAGTGCCGGCTCCCGCAGGGCGCGACCGAGGCGTGGCTCTACGCGCACGCCCGGCGGCGTCGCGACGCCGTGCGGCCGGAGCTGCAGGCGGGCGACCTGCTGCTGCTCGAGGAGACGCGCGGGCCGGCGACCGGGCTCGCGGCCGACGCCGACCCGGCGCGCCGGCAGGTGGTCGAGCTCGTCGAGGCGAGCCGGACGACGACGACGAGCTCTTCGCGGCCACGCTCCTCGACGGCGAGCTGCAGCTCCGCGGCACGGCCGACCGACCCGCTGCCGCTCCTGCACGTCCGCTGGCGCCGCGAGGACGCGCTCCGCTTCCCGTTCTGCGCTCTCCCGGCGCGACGCCGAGCTCGGGCTGCTGCGCGAACCTCACGCTCGCGCGCGGGAACCTCGTCGCCGCCGACCACGGCCTCTCGACCGGCGAGGAGACGCACGCGCTGCCCGCGCCCGGCGGGCGACGCGCTTCCGGCTGCGGCTCGACCGCGGCCCGCTCACGATCGTCGGCGCGTCGGGCGCCCGGCGGTCGAGCTGCACGTGGCTCGCCGAAGGGCGACGACCCGGAGCGCTGGCGCCCCGTGCCGGACCTCCTCGACAGCCCGCCCTTCGCCGCGCCGACTTCGTCGCCGAGCCCGGGCGACGACGGGCGCGCCGTCCTGCGCTTCGGCGACGGCGAGTACGGCCGCTCGATCGCCGGCGCGATCGAGATCGACGGCGCACGTACCGCGTCGGCAACGGCAGCGGCCGGCAACGTCGGCGCCGGAGGCGCTCGCCCACGTCGCGCTCGCCGCCCGCCGTGCCGACGAGCCTGGATCGCGGTCGGTGCGGAACCCGCTCCCGGCGGTCGGCGGGCCCGATCCGGAGCCGCTCGAGCAGGCGCGCGTGCGCGCGCCCCAGGCGTTCCGGGCCAAGCAGCTCCGCGCCGTCACCGCGGCGGACTGGGCGCGCGCGGCGCCGCGACGCCGCCGGACGTCCAGGGCGCCGTCGCGCACTTCCGCTGGACGGGCAGCTGGTACGCGGTCGTCGTCGCGCGTCGATCCCCGGCTCGCCCGCCGATCTCGTCACCGGCGCCCGACGGCCGGATCCGCCTCCAGCCGGAGTTCGAGCGCGCGCACGCGCGCGCGGCTCGAGCGGTACCGGCTCGCCGGCTACGACCTGCGCTGCTCGCGCCGACGTTCGTCCCGCTCGAGCTCGAGGTCGAGATCTGCGTCGCGCCCGGCCACTTCCGCGCCGACGTCGCCGCCGCCGTCGCCGGAGGCGCTCTCGGCGCGCGCGCTCCCGGGCGGACGCCGCGGCTTCTTCCACCCGGAGAACCTCACCTTCGGCCAACGCCGTGCACCTGAGCCGGATCTACGCCGCGGTCGAGGCGGTCGCGGGCGTCGACACCGCGCGTCGTGCGCGTGTTCCGCCGCTACGGGCGCGCGAGGACGCGGGCGAGCTCGCGAGCGGCGTGCTGCCGCTCGGGCGCGGCGAGATCGCGCAGCTCGAGAACGATCCGAGCTTCCTCGAGCACGGCGTCCTCCGCGTCGTGACGCTGGGGGGCAAGGCGTGAGCGACAAGGCCTGCGAGCCTCGCGTCCGCCGACGCCGCTGCCCGTCGGAACCGGCCTCGGCTCGGGCGCTCGACTACCGGGTCGGCGACTGCGCGAGCTTCCGCGCGGGCGATGCTCGAGTCGCTCGCCCGCGCCGAGGCGCTCGCGGGCCTGACCGCCCGGCGCAGCGACGACTTCGCGATCACGCTGCTGGAGCTCTGGGCCGCGGTCGGCGACGTGCTCACCTTCTACCAGGAGCGCTACGCGAACGAGGCGTTCCTGCCGCACCGCGACGGCGGCCGGAGTCGGTGCCGCGGCTCGCCGCGCTGCTCGGCTACCGCCTCGCGCCCGGGGCGGCAGCGCTGACGCGCCTCGTCGTTCACGATCGAGGCCGGCAAGACCGTGCACGCTCCCGGCCGGCCTCCGCGTCCAGAGCCTGCCGGGCCCCGGAGAGCAGCCGCAGGTCTTCGAGACGCTCGAGCCCGCTCGCGGCCGACGCTCGCCTGAACCGGCTGCGGATCTTCCCGGCGCCGGCGACGACGCCCGCGCCGCTCGCCGCAGGGCCGACGGAGGCTGACGCTCCACCGCACGCAGGGGCCTCGCGATCGCGGCCGACGCTCGCGGCCGGCATCGCGGGTCGTCCTCTTCCAGCGACAGCCACACGACGCCGATCGAGGAGAAGACGATCGCCGCGGTCCGCACCGAGGACGACCGCGCGGTCGTCGCCTGGGCGGAGCCGGTCAAGCGCGCGGCGTGGGCGACGCGGCGGGCGCGCGTTCGCCGTTCGCGCGCACGTTCCGCCTCTTCGGGCACGGCGCGCCGGCGACGTTCATGGAGCCGGAGACGTCGCTCCGCCGGGCGGGCTCGCGAGCTCGGCCCGCTCGCGAAGGCGACGGCGCGTGCAGGGGCTTCCGGGACATGCGGCGTTCGAGCGGTCGGCGCCAGGCCTCGCTTCGGCCGAGCCGCCGCAGGCGCAGCCGCGGATCGCCTGGAACCTCCGCCTGCGCGTCGCCTCCGCCTACCCGCGGCGCGGGCAACGCGGAGGAGGGCGCGGCGCGACGTCGGGCACGAGCCGGCTCTGCCTGGACGCGCGCTACGAGGGGCTCGCCGCGGGCGCGCAGCTGCTCGTGGCCGACACGCGCCCGGGCGGCACGAAGCGCCTCGTCACGATCCAGAGGTCGACCAGGCGCAGCGACGCGCTCGGCGCGCTCGCGGACACGGTCACGCGCGTGACCGTGTCTCGCCGGCGCTCGGCTCGCTCCCCGACCGGCGCACCGTCGTCGTCTACGAGCTCGGCCGCGAGCTCGACGCCGTGGCCCGCGCGCTATCGCGGACCGAGGTCACGGGCGACACCGTCTACCTGCCCGGCAGGCTCGTCGACGACGGCGCGGCGTCGAGGTCGGTCGCCGGATCGAGCGCGGGCGCGCTGGCCGGCGGGGTCGTGCTGCGCCCGCGGAGCTCGAGGTCGGCCGCGCCGTCGTGCTCTCGGACGCGCGCACGCGGCCGGCTCGTCGCCCGCTCAAGGCGCCGCCGACCACTCACGGCCGCCGACGCCGACCGGCTTCTGCCACCTCGTGCTCGCAGCTCGACGTCGACGGCGACGCTCGACCTCGAGACCGCGACCGCGGTCCTGACCGGCAACGTCGCCCGCGCGAGCCACGGCGAGACGGTCCGCGACGAGCCCGTCGGGAGCGGCGACGCGTCGGCGCGCGTTCCAGCGCTTCACGCTCGCGCCGCGCGCCGCTGACGCTCGTGCCCGGGGCGGGGCCGGCGGCCTCGACATCAGCCTCGTGCTGCTCGTCAACGGCGTGCGCTGGGAGCGAGGTGCCCGACCCTCTTCGGCCAGCCGCCCGACGCGCGCGTCTTCGACCGGCCGGCTCGTCGAGGACGGCGCGACGCGAGCTCGCTTCGGCGACGGCGTCCAGGGCGCGCGGCTCCCGACCGGCCGGGACAACGTGCGCGCCACCTACCGCGTCGGGACTCGGCTCGCGGCGCGGGTCGGCGCCGGCCGCGCTCACGACGGCGCTCGACCGGCCGCCGGGCCTGCTCGCGCGTGACGAACCCGCTGGCCGCGACCGGCGGCGCCGACCCCGAGACGCGCGACGCGGCGCGCCGGAACGCGCCCCGGACGGTCCGAACCTTCGGCCGCGCGGTCTCGCTCCGCGACTTCGAGGATCTCGTCACCGCCTCCGGCGAGGTGGCGAAGGCGCAGGCGACCTGGACGTGGGACGGGCTCGGCCGGGCGATCCACGTGACCGTCGCCGGGCAGGCCGGCGGCACTCTTCACCGCCGGAGGACCTGCGCCGGCTCGCCGCGCGCCCTCGACCGCCGCGCGCGACCCGAACCATCCGCTCCGCGCTCGCGAACCACGTGCCGGTCGACGTCGTCGTGCGCGCGACGATCGGCGTGGAGCCCGACCGGACGCCGCAGCGACGTCGAGACGGCCGCGCGCGCAGCGCTGCTCGGCGCGCTCTCGTTCGACGCGCTCGAGCTCGGCCGCGCCGCTCGGCCTCAGCGACGTGTACCGGTCCTGCAGGCCGTGCCCGGCGTCGCGTTCGTCGACGTCGACGAGCTCGGCTTCGCGGACGCGGCCGAGCAGGCAGGCGCGCGCGCTCGAGCCGGGGCCGGTGCAGCCGCGCCTGCTCGGTCTTCCCGGCGCGGCCCGACGCGCGGCGCCGCGGGCGGCGTGCGGCCGGCGGAGCTCGCTCCGGCTCGCCTCGCCGACGCAGCGACGCGACGCTGACGGCCGACGGGAGGGCTGGCGCGATGACGCGCTCGAGAGCGCCGTCCTGTACGAGCGGCTGCCCGCCGTCTACCGCGAGCTCGACGCCGAGCAGCCGGCTTCCCGCTGCGGGCGCTCCTCGGCGGTGATCGCCGAGCAGGCGGCCGCTGCTCGAGACAGACGTCGAGCAGCCTCTGGGACGACTTCTTCGTCGAGACGGCGCAGCCGTGGGTCGTGCCGCTACATCGCCGAGCTCGTCGGCAACGACCTCCTCTACGACGCGAGCCGCGATCCCGCGGCCGAGCCTGGCCGAGGCGCTCTTCGACGACCTCGCCGGCGACGGACCTCCGCCCGCCGGCTCGCGGTGCCGGTGCGCGCCGACGTCGCGAAGACGATCGCGTACCGCCGGCGCAAGGGAACGGTGCCGATGCTCGAGGAGCTCGCGCGCGACGTGACCGGCTGGCCCGCGCACGTGGTCGAGTTCTTCCGCCTCCTCGGCCGCACGCAGAACGTCGAACCACGTGCGCGCCGGCGGGCGGCTGGGCCGACCTGCGCTCGCCGGAGCGCGCGGGCCGGATCGACGGGCCGTTCGACGAGACCGCCCACACGGTCGACGTCCGCCCGCCCTCGACGCTCGAGGGCCGGCACGGCCTCGACAACGTCGGCTTCTTCCTCTGGCGCCTGCGCGCCTACCCGCTCGAGCGCGTGCCCGCGCGCGCGGACGACCGCGCCTGGCGCTACCACGTCAGCCCGCTCGGGAACCCGGCGCCGCTCTTCTCGCGCTGGCGCCGCGAGGGCGACGAGGCGGGGCTCGCGACGGAGCTGCACGTTCCCGGCGCCGATCCGGCCCGCGACTGTTCCACGCCGACCTCGAGGGCGACGGCGCTCCTCTACGGCCCGATCGACGAGACCGAGGCGAGCCTGCACGTCGTCCACAACGGGACGCCGGTGCCGCGCGCGCAGATCCGCGTGCCGCCAGCTCGACCCCTGGCCGTCCGCGCGGCCGCCCGGGAAGCGTGATCGCGCGTCGACGTCGCCGCGCGGCCGGCTCGCCGTCGGCGCAGGGCTTCGGCGCGACCGAGAGCCTCGACGTCTCCTACCACTACGGCTTCTCGGCCGACCTGGGCGGCGGGCCGTACGACCGGCGCCGCTGGCTCGTGCGCACCGGCCCGCTCGCGCTTCGCCTCGAGGTGCAGGAGGGCGTCGCCGACGACCCCGACGACGGGCCGCTTCGGCAGCGTCGCCGCCGCGCTCGCCCACTGGGCGTCGGCCGAGGGGCCGGCCCGAACACGATCGTGACGATCCTCGACAGCCGCCCTACGTCCTGCCGCCGTCGCTCACGCTGCACAACGAGCGGCGGCTGGTGCTCCAGGCGGCTGAACGGCGAGCGGCCGCTCCTCACGCACGGACGACGCCGCCGACGACACGCCTCGAGGTCAAGGTCGACGTGCCCGGCGGGCGAGCCGGACCGCGGAGCCGAGCTCACGCTCTCCGGCGTCGTGCTCGAGGGCTGGCTGCGCGTGACGGGCGACCTGGGCGGCTCCGGATCCTGCACTCGACCGTCGTCCCCGGGCGCAGCCTCTTCGGCCCGACGGCCTCCCCGCGGACGACCGGCCCCGCCGTCGCGTGCCGGCGGCTTCCGCGCGGGCGATCCGATCAACGAGCAGCTCCGCGTCGAGATCGCCTACTCGATCACCGGCCGCTCCTCCTCCCGAGCCACGCGCGCCGGCCTCTGGCTCCTCGACTCGATCGTGGACGGCCTGGGCGATGCGCCGTGCGCGGCCCGTTCCGCGCCGGCGTCGCAGCAGCCGTCGTGCCCGCTCGACGTCGAGCGCTCGACGCTGCTCGGCCGCACGCGCGTGCGCTCGCTCGACGCGCGCGACTCGATCTTCGCCGGCGAGGTCGATCTGCGGACGGATCCAGAAGGGCGGCGTGCGCTCGACTTCGTGCCGCCCGGCTCGCGCACGCCGCGGCGCGTCCGCTGCCAGCCCGACGCTGGCCGTCGAGGCCGCCGCTCCGCGAGCGCAAGCGGCGCGCGCCGCAGCCGGACGAGACCGAGCTCGCGCCATCCGCGCCACGATCGAAGGCGCGCTCTCGCCGGCGCTTCACCTCGACGCCGCTACGGGCGCGCCCGGCTACGCGCAGCTCCGCGTCGGGCGCGCCGTGCGAGATCGCCGCCGGCGCCGAGGACGGCTCCGAGCTGGGCGCGTTCTCCCACCTCAAGCAGCCGCAGCGCGAGAGCAACCTGCGCATCCGGCTCGACGAGTACCTGCCGTTCGGGCTCGAGCCCGGGCTGATCCACGTGACGTGAGGAGGCAGACCGTGAAGGGCGATTTCACGCGGGTCACGTTCGAGCCGCGGACCAGCGCTACACCGGCGTCCGCATGCAGCAGGGGCGCGTGCAGCTCGACGCCGACTGGAACGAGCAGGCCGATATCCAGTCGCTACCTCGACCGCACCGAGGCCACGGACGCGATCGGCCGCGCCGGCGCGCCGAAGGCCGGCGGCAGCTTCGCGGTCGCCGTCGACGCCGGACGAGGCCGATCTCGCCCTCTCGCCCGGGCGCTTCTACGTCGACGGGCTCCTCTGCGAGCTGGAGACGGCCGACCCGAGATCGCCTCGTTCCCGAGCGCGACGACGGCCGAGCTCGCAGGCCTGGCCCGACCGACGACTCCGGCCTCGCAGCCGGCCGCTGGGTCGAGCTCGAGGCGGACGGCGTCCCGACCCGAGCTCCGGAAGATCGCGGCCGCGGACGAGACGACCGCGCGTGCTCACGCTCGACGACGACGTGAGCGCCTTCGACGGGCGCGGCGAACCCGCGCCTCCGCCCGTCACGACGTTCCTCACCAGCCCGACCTCCCGGCGCCGGCAGCTCACCGCGCCGGCCGCGGCGCGCGCACCGACCTCGTCTACCTGGACGTGTGGGAGCACGAGGTGACGCGCGGACGAGGATCCCGACCTGCTCGAGCCCGCGCTCGGCGGCGCCGACACGGCCACGCGGATGCGGACGGTCTGGCAGGTGCGCGTCCGAGGAGGGCGTCACGCGCCACCGAACTGCGGCGACGTGACGAGCTTCCCGCCCGCGCCGAGCGGCGCGCGTCTCACCGCAGCGGCGCCCCGCTCGTCCGCCGGCACCGAGCCGTGCGTGATCCCGCCGGGCGCCGGCTACCGCGGCCTCGAGAACCGGCTCTACCGCGTCGAGATCCACAGCGCGAACGGCACCGGCCCGACCTACAAGTGGTCGCGCGACAACGGCGTCGTCCGTCTTCGCGATCGAGGAGCTCGTGAACGAGGACGCGACCGGCACCGACCGCATCCGCGTGCGCCGCGCTCGGGCGCGACGACATGCTCGCGCTCGCCGGCGGCCAGTCGATCGAGGTGCTGGACGACGACGACGGTGCTCGCGGGCGGCCCCGGCACGATCGTCCAGATCACGACATCGATCGAGGAGGAGCGCGATCCTCACGCTCAAGCGCCAAGGTGCAGGGCGTACAGCGTCGCCAGGCACGCACGGGCGCGCCGCTGGGACGGCCGCGCCCGCTGGACGTGGACGCGGGGACGACGCACGGCCTCGAGCGACGGCATCCAGGTCACGTTCGGCGGCTCGAGCTTCGCGCCGGGCGACTTCTGGACTCTTCGCGGCCCGCACGGCGATGGGCGAGATCGAGCGAGCTCGCCGACGCGCCGCCCGAGGGCATCCGGCACCACTACGCGCCGCTCGCGCTCGTCAAGTGGGATTCCGGCGAGCGGCGGGACGACCGTCGAGGTCGAGGACTGCCGCGTCGAGTTCCCGCCCCTTACGACGCTCGAGGCCGAGGACGTCGGCCTTCTCAACGCGGCCTGCGACGCTGATCACGACCGCGGAACGCCGGCCGAGACGGTGCAGGAGGCGCTCGACGTGCTCTGTGCAGGCCACGGCCTGCGGCACCACAACGCGTACCTGCACGGCTGGGGAATCGTCTCCGGCCTCAAGGTGGTCTGCGACGAGGCGGACCGGAGCAAGGTGGTCGTCCGCCCCGGCTGGGTGATCGACCGCGCAGGCAACGACATCGAGATCCACGGAGACCGAGCTCGCCGTTCCTCGAGCTCGTCGAGGCCTACGACGGCGACTCGGCCAACACGACGAAGATCCTGAAGGACGGCGTCGGCGACGCCTGGCTCTCGTGGAGCCCGTCCCGCGGAACCGGCGACGACCGCTTCGCGGTCGAGCCGTACAGCTCCGACTGGAAGAAGGAGCTGAACGACCGCCTGCATGAAGACGCTCCTGATGGAGTTCTACGAGGACTCGTCGCGGACGTGCAGCAGTTCTTCAAGGACGAGCTGACGCCGCCGCCCGGGACGGAGAACGACCCGACCGGGCCGCACCACGAGCGCGTCGCGGCGCTCACGAACCTCTTCATGCAGCGCGCGAACCCGCAGGCGGGGCAGCACATCCTGCTCACCCCGCGCGAGCACGAGATCCTCGCCAAGTTCTACGAGGGCCTGAAGGACGAGCTCTCCCTCGAGACGTTCTGCGGCCTCTTCGACGACGCACGCCCGTTCCCGGCCGACGTTCCCGGCCGCGATCACGGGGCATCGACACGATCTTCGGGCGCGGCCAGCACCAGCGGCTGCGGCTGCGGCCGGGCGGGTCGGAGGCGTACTCCGTCGGTCCCGGCCTCAGCCCGACGAAGCCCGCGACGACGATCAACCGCTGGGATCTCGAAAGCGGCAAGCTCCTGGCCCAGTTCAACCCCTTCGCGGGCGAAGGGCAGACCGCGGCGAAGACGCAGAAGGGCCGGTTCGGCCGGCGCGGCAAGGCGGACACGGGCGTCGGCGCGGTCGCCGACGTCGCCCTCTCGCCGGACGGCAAGAAGATCTACGTGGTCGCCCCGACGCAGAACAGGAGGACACGCTCTTCCGCGTCGGCACGATCGGCGCGAAGGAGATCAACTGGGGCGACGTCTTCACGATCTGCGACCTCAAGATCGTCTCGCTCGCGACGACGGCCGCCGACCCGGACAAGGTCTACGGGTCGCGCACAAGCGCGGCAGACGGACAAGAAGCCCTCGGCGACGGCCTCTACCGGATCGACCCGGAGACGCTCGCGGACGGGACGCAGCCCGTCCGCGTCGGGACGACGTTCAACTCCGTCGGCCACCTGCGGCTCGCCCCGACCGGCAGAGGCCTGGGCGACCGAGGCGCGCCGCCGGCCAGGAGCCGAAGCTCTACACCGGCCGTCCGCCGCTTCACGACGTCACTCGGCGGCGCCGCGCTCGACGCAACGACGTCCCGCTCGGCGGCCTGTCGGGCAAGGACGACATCGCCGTCTTCCGCACCGAGGACGGCGCGCCGGCCGACACGGTGTACGCGGTCGCGGAGACGACGCCAGCGGCACGAAGCTCCTGCTCGCGTATCCGCGGCACGACGAGTCGCGCGGTGCCGGTGGAGCACGACGGCGCATCCGGCTCGAGCCGTACCCGCCGACCGGGCACGCTCCTCATGACCTCCGAGGACGGCTTCGCCGTGCGGGTCGTCGACATGAAGGCGCACGCGAAGACGACGAACTTCGTGCCGACGCAGCTCGGGCCGATCGCGATCGCGTCCGATCCCGCACGCGACCGCGTCTACGTCCTGAACTACCTGAGCAGCACGCTCACGGTCGCGGCCGGCCGGCTCTTCGCCGCCGCGCCAGCGTTCCCGGTCGCCGCGCTGGCCGCGTACCGGAAGGCGGCGGTGAACGCGTACAACGACCTGCTCTCGCGCTTCCTCGAGTACCTGAAGGACTGCCTGTGCGAGCACCTGCTCGTGGCCAACCCGGACACCGGCGCCGAGACGACGCTCTACCTCGGCGGCGGTCTGTTCCGGCGTGCCGAAGGGCGCAGACGGAGCCCTCGCGCGTCTACAAGGTGTGCAACCTCTCGCGGCGGCGCTACGTGAAGAGCTTCCCGGCGATCGGGCACTGGCTCTCGCTCGTGCCGATCCTGCCGTTCCTCGACCTCATGGTCGAGCTCTTCTGCTGCTGGGTCATGCCGGACACCTTCGGCCGCTACCAGGCGGCGGACTTCGACGAGTCGCAGTCGCAGGAGCCGCAGACGCGCTTCAGGATCGGGCACCGCCCGCGAGGGCACCGACACCGCTCCAGGCCTTCGACGCCCTCGGAGCGGTCGGCGACCTCTTCGGCAAGTTCCTGACCTTCAAGGACGCGGCCGGAGACCGACCTAGGAGGAGGGATGGTGAAGATCGCAGACGAGCCCGTCGAGGAGGTCGAGGCCGCCCTGCGCGCGGATGACATCGAGGTGCGGCGCGAGCCCTACGACCCGAGCTCGCGGAACCTCCTCTCCGACTTCGTCGGCTTCCTCCGCTCGCCGAAGCCGGGGAGCACCGTGACGCTCTTCGAGGACGAGAACGGCCGGGTCAAGTACTACACGGTCGCCAGGACCGATCCCGAGATCGCGGAGCTCCGCGCGCAGGTGCAGGGGCTCACGAGCCCGGGCGAGCAGGAGCTGCCGGCGATCCGCCTCGACCGGATCGAGAAGCGGCTCGAGAAGGTCGACGTGATCGAGGCGAAGGTGGCCAGGGTGGACGAGCTCGCGGCCGCCGCCGAGCGTCTACCCGAGCTGGAAGCGAAGGTCGAGAAGGTGGACATGCTCGAGACGCGGCTCGGTGAGCTGAAGACGCTCAAGACCCGGCTCGACAAGCTGGAGAGGACGTAGAAACCCCCGCCTGAGAAGATCGGCGCCGTGGCCGAGGCGCTCTTCTGGGGGCTCGTTGCCGGCTCGTCGCTCCTGGTCGGCGGCGCCGTCGCACTGGCGGTGCCCATCCGCGACCGGCTGCACGGCTTGATCATGGCGTTCGGCGCAGGCGTCCTCGTGAGCGCGGTCTCCTTCGAGCTCGTGGAGGACGCCTTCGAGACCGCGGCTTGGAGCGGGGCCCTGGCCATCGGGCTCCTGACCGGCTGCGCCGCGTTCAGCGTCGGCGATCTCCTGATCGACCGCATGGGCGGGCAGGATCGCAAGCGGCTGGGCGGCCCCGACGAACCCAGCTCCCCGCTCGCCCTCGTGCTCGGGATCGTGCTCGACGGGATCCCGGAATCGGCCGTGATCGGCCTGATGCTGCTCGAGGGCGGCGGGGTTGGCTGGGCCTTCGTCGTCGCCGTCTTCCTGTCCAACCTGCCCGAGGCGGTGGCGGCGACCACGGGGCTCGTGGCCGTTGGCTGGACCCGGGGCCGTATCCTCGCGCTCTGGCTCGCGATCGTCGCGATCTCCGGCCTGGCCGCGGCCGCCGGCTACGTGGTCTTCGACGGCGCCTCCGACGAGCTGCTCGCCTTCACGCTTGCGTTCGCGGGCGGCGCCATCCTGACGATGTTGGCCGACACCATGGTGCCGGAGGCCTACCGGTTGGGCGGGAGGCTCGTCGGCGTCTTCGTGACGGTCGGCTTCGCCATCGCCTTCAGCCTGAGCATGATCGAGTAGCCGGAGAGCCTAGGCGGCACCACGCAGCGGCCGTGGAGGTGTCGACCAGCTCGAGCTGGGCGAGGGCGGCACGGAGCGCGTGCCGCCCTCGTCGGCATACCGTCAGGCGCGGATCGTTCCCGGCCGCGTCAGCGACCAGATCACCCACACGGCGAGGGCGATCATGAGGATCGACCAGAACGGGTAGTACGGGATGAAGAAGAAGTTGGCGATCGCGCTCAACATCGCGATGAAGATCGCCGTCACGCCCGCCCAGGCCTTGCCCGAGAAGAGGCCCCAGCCGACGAAGAAGAGCAGGATGCCGAGGAGCAGGTGGACCCAGCCCCAGGCGGTCGTGTCGAGGTCGAACGTGTAGTTGGCGGTCACGACGTAGAAGCCGTCGTCGAAGATCGCGACCAGGCCCTCGATCGCCTGGAAGCAGCCGATCAGGATGAGCAGGACGGCTGCGAAGGTGACTCCGCCGACCGCCCAGCCCGAGACCGGCGGATCCTGCCTCGTCTCGTAGCTCGACATCGCGAACGCTCCTTTCTCGATTTTGCGTGCCGCAGCGCCCCCCGGGAAATGGTTCCTTATGGGGCGGACGCCGCTCCGCCGAGCAGGCGGCTCTTCTCCGCCGCGAACTCCTCGTCGGTCAGCTTCCCGCGGTCGTGCAGGTCGCTCAGCACCTTGAGCTGGCTGGCCCTGTCCTCCGGCGAGTACCGCTCGACGAACTCGCGGCTCGCCTCGTCGATCTCCCGCCGCTCCTCGGGCGTGACACCGGAGGGCCGCGTGATCAGGTAGATCAGCGTCCCGAAGAACGGCACCAGGATGACGCAGGCCACCCAGACGGCTTTCCACCCACCGCTGAGGTCGTCTCGCTGGAAGATGTCGACGAGCGCGAAAACCCAGATCAAGACGAGCGGCAGGAAGATCACGAAGAGGAAGAACGTCTCCCAGAACGAGGTGGCGAGCGCCACGGGGTCTCCTTTCAGCTAGCGAAGGACGTCACTCGAACTCGTTGCCGTGAACGGTGACCGCCCAGAGAACGCCGGCGTTCGCGACGATCGCGATCACCGACCAGAGCGGGTACGCACCGACCGAGAGGAAGCTGAAGAAGAGGCCGAGGCCGGCGACGATGATCGCAAGCCAGCGAACGCCGCGGCTCCGCTTCCCGACGAACACACCGACGGCTATCTGGAGTACGCCCACGAGGAGGGCAACCCAGCCCCACGCCGTCAGGCTCCCCCAGTGGAGGCCCGCCTCCTCCAGCCGGTTGGAGCCGCCGATGGCGTGCAGGCCCCAGATCCCGTGCATGATCCCGGCGATGACGAGGAACACGGCGCCGAAGTCGACCCAGCCCATGTCGCCGCGCGCACGCGCATCCGCTTCGTACATCCGCTCGCTCGCACGCTGCGACTCGAGTGGGTCTCCGGGGAAGTACGTCATGTCGGCTCCTCCTGATCGCTACCGCTGGGAAGTATCCGCTCTGAGGCCTCCGCGGACAAAGGGTGCTGTCTTGTGTATTCGGCCACCGGGGTGCTAGCGTCGTCCTGTGGGCGACCTGGTCGCGCTCGACGTCGTCATCGGTCTCATCTTCCTCTTCTTCATGCTGAGCATCATCTGCTCGGCGATCCAGGAGGGCGTGGCGGCGTTCATGAACCTGCGGGCGACGACGCTGCGGCTGGGCGTGGAGAATCTTCTGAGCGGCTCGGCCGAGATCACGCCGGAGGGGAAGGAGCTGGCCGAGCGGGTCTACAGCCATTCGCTCGTCCAGGGGCTGATCCGACCGGGCTCGAAGAGCGGGCCTTCGTACATCCCGTCGCGGACGTTCGTCGCAGCCCTTCTGAACCTGAAGGCCGCGACCAGCACGATGGCCGAGGTTCGAACGGCGATCGAGGACGTCAAGAACCCCAAGCTGAGGGAGGCGCTCGAGGCGCTCGAGCAGCGGGCCGGCGGCGACGTCGTCGCGTTTCAGCGCGGCGCGGAGGAGTGGTTCGACGACTCGATGGAGCGCGTGTCCGGCTGGTACCGGCGCAAGGTCACGGTCATCCTCACCGTGATCGCGACGATCCTCGTTCTCGCGCTCAACGCGGACACGATCCGGCTGGGCCAGAACCTCTGGAACGACCAGTCGGTGCGGAAGGCCGTGGTCGCGAACGCCGGGGCGACGGTCGAGCAGGGCGGCGAGGAGCCGGGCGTCACGCGCGTCGCCGACCAGGTGGAGGAGCTCGAGGCGCTCAAGGTGCCGCTCGGCTGGTCCGGGGACGGATGGGAGGGCCCGGACTGGCTCTTCATGAAGTTGCTCGGCCTCGTCCTTACCGTCGCGGCGCTCTCCCTCGGCGCCCCGTTTTGGTTCGACCTCCTGAGCAAGGTGGCGCGGCTCCGTGTGGGCGGCGCACCCCCGCCGACGACTGACTCCGTCCGCCGCGGCGAGGCCGAGGAGACACGCGCGGGCCCGACCACCAGCACCGCGGGCCCGACCACCAGCACCGCGCCCGACGAGCCGAACTGATCGCTCCGAACCTGTGCCGCTTCTGTGCCGGAACGTCACGGGAGTTGCACGCGCGGGGGTCGCCGACCGGCGCTCCTTCTAGCCTCCTTCGGATGGAACGCGAGCGGATCTTCGCCGACCTGAACCCGGAGCAACGCCGGGCGGTCGAGGCCGTGCGCGGCCCGGTCTGCATCCTCGCCGGCGCGGGGTCGGGGAAGACGACGACGATCACCCGGCGGATCGCGAACCAGGTCGCCTCCGGTGCGTTCGCGGCCGACGAGATCCTGGCGGTCACGTTCACGGACAAGGCGGCCGGCGAAATGCGGGAGCGCCTCGCCGCCCTCGGCGTCACCGGCGTCCGGGCGAAGACCTTTCATGCGGCCGCGCTCGGGCAGCTCCATGCCCTCGGCGCCTCGCCCCCCGGCGGGATCATCCCCTCGAAGGCGCTCATCCTGTCCAACATCGCACGCGGGCTCCCGGGGGCGTACCGGTTTCGGCCCGTGGGAGATCTCGCGACCGAGGTCGAGTGGGCGAAGAACAGGCGCCTCTCGCCGGACGAGTATCCGGAGGCCGTCGACGACCGCCGGGCTCCGCTTCCGCCGGATCTCATGGTCCGCGTGCTGAAGGAGTACGAACGGCGCAAGGCGGCGCTCGGGCGGCTGGACTTCGAGGATCTGCTCGAGCTCGCGATCCGGATGTTCGAGGAGGAGCCGGACGCGCGGGACCGGTTCTACGCGCGCGTCAAGGCGTTCACGGTCGACGAGTACCAGGACGTCAACCTGCTCCAGCAGACGCTGCTCGAACGGTGGCTCGCCGGGCGCGACGAGCTCTGCGTCGTCGGGGACGACCACCAGGCGATCTACTCCTTCACCGGGGCGACGCCCGGCTACCTGCTCGAGATGCCCTCCCGGTATCCCGAAGCGATCGTGGTGCAGCTCGAGGAGAACTACCGCTCGACACCCCAGGTGCTCGAGGTGGCAAACCGACTGGCGCCGAAGCTTGAGGGGGCGCGGAAGACTCTCCGCGCCGTGCATCCCGACGGGCCGGATCCGATCGTCGAGAGCTTCGACGGCCCGGAGGAGACGCGCGCGCTCGTCGGGCGCGTACGGTCGCTGGCCGTCGAGGGCGTGCCGCTGGGCGAGATTGCGGTTCTCTACCGGACGAACGCGCGGTCGGCCGTCTACGAGCAGGCGTTCACGGCGGCGGAGATCCCGTTCCAGGTCCGCGAGGGCGGGTTCCTGACGCGCCAGGCGGTGCGTCGTGTCCGCCACCACCTGGGACGCTCCGACTCGATTGCCGTGTCGGCCTCGGTGCGAGACGCGGCCGGGCGCGAGGGGTGGCTGCCCGAGCCGCCGAAGGAGCTGGGCGACCAGGAGCTCGTCAGGCAGGCGGACTTCGCCCGGCTCGTCGAGCTCGCGGACCGGTTCGACGACGGCGAGCGGACGATGCGGGACTTCTGGCGCGACCTGGAGGCGCGGTTCGGGCCGGACGCTATCGCGCAGGGCGGAGTCCAGCTCCTCACCTACCACCGGGCGAAGGGGCTCGAGTTCGAGGCCGTCTTCCTGCCACGCCTGGAGGAACGAGAGTTGCCGATCCGCCAGGCGAAGTCTCCGGCCGAGGTCGCGGAGGAACGTCGCCTCTTCTACGTCGGGATCACGCGTGCGAAGCGCTTCCTCTTCCTCTCCCGCTCGGAGTCGGCCCCGCCGAGCCGATTCCTCCGCGAGCTCGGGATGGCGGCCGAGGCGCCGCAGCGGAAAGCGCGCGTGAAGCTGGACGAGACGCCGGAGACCACGGCGCTCCGCGCGTGGCGGCGGGAGCGCGCACGGTCTGACGGGGTGCCGGCATTCGTCGTCATGCACGACTCGACGCTCGCCGTCATCGCCGAGCGCCGGCCGCAGACGCAGGAGGAGCTCGCCGCGGTGCCCGGGATCGGCCCGACGAAGCTCGATCGCTACGGGGACGACCTGCTGGCGGCGCTGGCCGCTGTCCCGGCGGCCTAGCCGCGTCGAGTCCCCGACGACCGAGGGTCAAGGAAGCGAAAGCCGCGAGTCAGTCGAGCGGCGAGATCAGTCGCCGACGACCTGGACGATCCAGCGCCGGTCGCGAGACCGGTCGAGCTCCATGAAGAGGACGCGCTGCCAGGTGCCGAGGCAGAGCTCGCCGTCGCGTACGGGAATCGACTCGCCGGCGGGCCCGAGCAGCATCGCCATGCAGTGGGAGTGTCCGTTCCCGGCGTCCATGTCCTCGGGACAGATGTTCTCGGTTCGGCGATCCCAGTCGTCGTGCGCGTAGTACTTCTCGCTCGGGACGAGGCGCCGCAGCATGCGCACGAAGTCCTCGAGGAAACCGGTCTCGAACTCGTTCACCCGCACGCAGCAGGTCGTGTGCGGGGAGTAGACGCAGGCGATCCCGTCCTGGACGCCGCTCGAGGAGACGGCCTCCCGGACGTCCTCCGTGATGTCCCTGATCTCGAGACCCCCCTTGGTCCGAAGGCTGCGCTCCTGCTGGAAAACCTTCACGGCTTCGCTCACACCTCCACGGACCGCTCGGTCCCGCTCGCCTCGACCGGCACGGGCCTATTCTGGCGCGTCCGGCTGCCTGGTGTCGCAGTTCTAACAGGAGTCGACCGGTGCGCGTCTGGTTCGGCGGCTAGTAGCCGCCGGAGCCGTCGTCGTCGGTCCCCGAGCCGCCGCCGTCGTCGGTCTCGGTCTCGCCCGTGTCCATGGAGTCGTCGTGAGTCGACGTCCCGTCGTCGTGAGTCGTCGTCCCGCCGCCGGAACCGGCCCCCGAGCCCACCGTGAGGGTCCCCTCCATGCCCTGCTCGCGATGGTTCCCGACCGGGCAGTAGATCGTGTAGGTGCCTTCCTCGAGCGTGACCGTCAGCTGGGTCGAGTCGCCGCCCCCGATCGTGTCCGAGCTCTCCTCGACGCCGTTGCCCTCGACCTCGATCGCGTGCTCGGCGCTGCCGGCGTTCGAGAGGTCGATCGTCACCTCGCCGGCCTCGGCCGAGAGATCCGACGGGTTGAACTGGAACTCGGTCGCCTCCACCTGGATGGTCGCGCCGCCGGCGGTCGTGTCCGCGGCGGAGGTGTCGCCGTCGTCCCCGTCGTCCCCGGAGCCGCAACCGGCGGCCAGCGGGATGGCGAGGACGAGGAGCAGAAGCGCGATCCAGCGCATGTCGATCCATACTACGCACGGGGCCGCAGGACCGGTTTGCGAGGTACGCTCGACGTGTCCGGGCCCGTAGCTCAGTGGTCAGAGCAGCGGACTCATAATCCGTCGGTCCCAGGTTCGAA
Organism: uncultured Actinomycetes bacterium; assembly: GCA_963824775.1. Classification (GTDB taxonomy): domain Bacteria; phylum Actinomycetota; class Thermoleophilia; order Gaiellales; family Gaiellaceae; genus CAWGQF01. The sequence goes on along the minus strand of CAWGQF010000012.1, from coordinate 60,059 downwards.
TCCTGGCGGGCCCACTCGGAAACCTCCTGCTCAGCGCTCCCCTCGTTGACCGCTGCCCGACGCGAAGGGGCGGGGGGACGCGCAGAAGGACGCAGCGAGATCGTCGCCCGCGACGCCGTCTGGATTCCTCGCCGCGACGGGCGTAAGTCTGCCGGGGACGTCACGGCACGTTGTCGCTACGGGGACCGAGCCGTCAGCACCCCGCGTGGTGCGCTGCTCGCGGACGAGCTACGCGCCCGCCTCAACGCGGCCCGAGCCGGGCACGCCTCGGTCGTCAACCCCGAGTCGGCGGCTCCCAAGTATCGCTAGCGGCCCGGACCGACCGATGCGGCCAGGGAGCCGGTGCGCGGAAGCCGGTGCCACCACCACTCGTCGCCCACGGCGTAAACCTCAGCTAGGCGGCCGGTCTCGTCGGGCCGCGTCGCCTCCCGCAGCCGATCGTCCAGCGCTGCCACGCGCGCGGCCTCGTCTGCCGCGACGCCCTCGGCGAGCGCCTGTTCCAGCAGGTCGCGCACCGTGAGGTCGTTCGTGTAGTCGTCGATGGTCGCGGAGTAGCCCCCCTCGACCTCGCCGACGAACATCTCCCAGAGGCGAAGCAGGCGCGAGACGTCAGGCTGGTCGGCGTTCAATGCAGGTTCGCGTAGTAGTTCTTGCCGAGGTGCGGCCGGAAGCATGTCCCCTTGTCGGAGGCGTTCGGATTGACGATCACGACCGTCCGGGTGGAGTCATCCCAGTACGCGTGGCGCCCGCCGGACAGCGTCTTGTGCTCGGGCGACTTCATCACGCGATCGACGACTGTGGCGAAGCTGTCGGGGTCGGTGACGCCCGGGAACTCGCCCTGGTCGATGACGTGCTTCCCGTAAGCGTGTCCGCCTGCGATCGTGATCGCCGTCGGATCGCGCCCGTTCTCCCGCCGGGATGCCGCAGCAGCCGCCTGGTGCCGGGCGAGCAGCTTCGTCACGGCATCGTTGCCGATCGTGGTCTGCAACGAGACGACCGTTGCTGCGTCGAGCGCCGCCGACCGACGGCGGATGAGCCGCCGGGGCCTCGAGTCCGGTCGCGCCCTGGGCCACGGAGTCAGCCGCCTGAGTGCGATGCGCTCCCTGTCCATCCGTCACGCGCACTCTCCCACCCGGAGGCGGTGACCGCAAGCTACCCGGGCGAGGCACGATGAGCCCTGAGCCATCACGGTCCGGAGGCCGACGAGCGCCGACGCCGGCTCCCCTCGTCGCCGGTTCCGACGCAAGACCCGCCTACTCGGTCTCGTCCTCCTCGTGGTCGGGATCGCGCTCGCGATCGTAGGGAACCTCGTTCTAGACGGACGCTCGTGCAGGGGTCAAGTCTTGCGTTGACACAACATGCGGCACTGCAAGACCTGACCCCCGGAGCCAACGCGATCGCAAGGGCTCCAGGCGCGCCGCGTCTGGCGATACTCTCTCCGACGTGGAGACGGCCGCTCAGGTTCTCCTTTCTGCGGTCCTCCTTATCGCTGTGGCCGGAAAGCTACGGGTGGGTCGCGACCTACCCGACCTCGTCGGCGCCTACGGCGTGCCGCGGTCGCTCCGGCCGTCGGCGGCCGTGGCGCTCGTCGTCGTGGAGGTCGTCCTCGCAGTGCTCCTCCTCGTCGACTCGACGGCGACCGTGGCCTCCTACGCGGCGCTCGGACTGGGCGCCGTCTTCGTGGGCGCCGTCGCGTCGGCGCGCCTCCGCGGCGCCAGGCGGATCCGCTGCGGCTGCTTCGGCGCCCGGGAACGGTCGACCGACGCGGTGCTCGCGCGGGCCCTCGGATTCACCGCGCTCGCGGCCGTGGCAGCCTTCGCCGGGAGGGCCGACGCGTCTCCGTCCCGGGACACGCTCGTGCTGATCGCGCTCACAGTGCTCGCCGCCGCCGTCCTCGTCCTCGCGCTGCTCGTCCTCGCGCTCTACCGGCAGGTCGGCGTCCTCACGCTGCGGCTCGGCCCCCGCGCGCCGCTCGAACTGGCTGACGAAGGTCCGCCGCTCGGGCTCCCGGCGCCCGCGCTCACGGGGCTTCTTCGGCGCGGGGAGGAGCTCGTCGCCTTCTTCTCCGAGGACTGCCGCCTCTGCCGCGAGCTTGCCCCGGCCGTTCGCGCCCTCGGCCGGGACGGGCTGCACGTCGAGGTTGCCTACGAGGGAACGGAGAGCGACGCCTTCCGGAGCTGGAACATTCCGGGCGCCCCCTACGTCGTGCACGTCGTGGACGGTGTGGTCGCGGCGAAGGGCCTCGTGAACTCGCTCGAGCAGCTAGACGACCTCGTCGCCCTCGGGACGGCGCGAATGGAGCATGCGGCGGCCTGACGAGCTCCTCGACGGGGCGGCCGGCGCCCTCGCGGCCTCGCTCGCGTCCGGAATGACCCGGCGGTCGTTCCTCGGCCGCCTGGGCGGAGCCGTGCTGGGAATCGCGGGAGGCTCCGCGGTGGCGGCGGCCGTCAAGCCGGACCGCGCCGAGGCGTTCCATTTCTGCGGACACATCTGGACGACCGGATCGTGCCCGGCGCCGTTCAAGCTCCCGCGCATCGACCGTAAGGGCTACCCGCTCCGCCCGCGCGACGGGTGGCCGGTCGACAATCTCGGCCGCCTGATCGACACGGCCGGGTACCCCGTGGACGAGGCCGGCCTGCGCCTCGCCGGGCCGGACGGACGCCTGCTCGAGCGCGGCCCCCGCACGCGGATCTGCGAGGAGTGGGTGCCCGAGCGCTTCGACATCGAAGCGGTCACGCAGGGCGCGTGGTACCGCTGCTGCGAGGGACAGGTCCGCAAGCTCGTCGACTGCTGTTCGAAGTCCCGCCGCCGGGTCAACGGGGACGCCTCGCTCGTCGGCTACTGCTACAAGGGCCGGCGGGTCTTCTGCGTCATGTACTTCGACACGGGGCTCCCGTGCTGATCGAGGGGATCGTCGTCACGGCTGCGCTCCTCGCCGGCGTCTCGGGTGCCTGGTCGCCCTGAGGGCTGTCGATGATCGAGACGATCACTCCCGACGTGTGCGGGAGCCGCCGACGACGACGCCTCGCTCTCGCGCTCTTCGCAGCCGCCGCCGTGGCGGCGTCGGCTGCGCTCGGCGCCGTCCTGGGCCTCATGGGCGGCGCGCTCGGGACGCCGGGCGGCGTCCTCGCGGCGGCGGCGCTCGCAGCGCTCGCCGGCGCCGCTGCGTTGCGCGAGCTCGGGCTCGTCCGCCTGCCCGTGCCTCAGTCGCGCTCCCAGGTGCCCGACCGATGGCGGTCCGAGCTTCCGCTGCCGGTCTGGTCGACCGGGTACGGAGCCGGCCTCGGGCTCGGGCTCCTGACCCACCAGCCCGTCTCCACCTTCTGGGTCGCGTGCGCGGGGGCCGTCGTGCTCGGCCGTCCCGCGCCGGCGGCGGCCTGCTTCGGCTTCTACGGGCTCGGCCGCGCGCTCATGGTCGCGTGGCCGGGGCGGGGGGGACGCGACCCGGCGGCAGCGTGCGAACGGCTTTCCCGGCGGTACCGGAGCGTCGCGCGTGCGAACGGTGTCGCGCTCGCCGCGTTCGCTCTGGCGCTCGCGCTCGTCCCCATCGCCGTAGGTGCGGGCCCGAAGAAGCTCCCGCTCGGCGAGGGAAGCCAGCTCGATCCTTCGGCCTCGGCCGGAGCCCTCGCGTTCGCGCGGCGTACGCCGCTGCTGGACACCGTCGTCGTCGGCACCGCGGTCTTTCCCGGCCGCTCGCCGGCGCTCGACGCCGAGCGGCTCGCCTACGAGGACGACGCGGGCGTCCCGATCGTGCGCTGGCGCGACCGTGCGGAGGTCGCTCGCATCGCCGGGGCCACGCGACCGGCGCTCGAGTGGCCGTGGCTCGCCTACCGCACCGATCTTCTCGATGGACGTCGCGAGCTGTGGCTCCGGCACCTGGGAAACGGCGAAGAGATCCTGCTCGCCTCGGTCAGCCCCCAGTTCGACATCGGCCGGCCGTCTCTCGACGCCGGGCGTGTCGCCTGGCACGTCGCCGGGCCGCGCGGCTCGCGGATCTGGCTCTACACGATCCGGGAGCGGAAGCACCGGGTGCTCGCGCGAACGGACATCGGACTGCTCGCGCACCCGTCCCTGAACGGCGCACGGATCATCTGGGTGGACAGCAGGCAGGGCATCTCGTTCCTCCGGCTGTGGCGGCTCGACAAGGACGGAGAGTCCACGGTCACGCTGGCGCGGACCTGGAGCCGCACCGAGGTCTTCTGGACGACCGCGCTGGCGGGCCGAACGGCCTACGTCACCCGGTGGCTGGTCGGAAAGAATCTCGCCGAGATCGATTCGGTTCGTTTCTAGGCTCCTGCGTTTGAGCACGAGGCGACGGCGGGTAGGACCGGCGCCGTCGTGGCGGAAGGGACGGGGTCGGGCACGCTGGAGCAGCTGGATCGCGAGTTCGCGCGGTCGCGCCGGCGCGCGGCGCGTCGGCGCGCTCTCGCACAGCGGCCGTCGACGCGGAGCCTCGGCGTTCGTATGGGGCTTCTCGCGGTGGCCGGGGCCGCGCTCGTCGGCGGCATCGCCGCCCAGGACGAGTCGCCGGGCGGGACGAGGCCCCGGCCGACCGCCGGCGTGTCCGAGGCGCAAGCACGGTGTCCGATCCCGAAGGCGTTCAGGCGGGCGTTCGTCGCCGCGGCCCGCGAGAGCCGCCTCCAGGTGTCGCTCCTCGTCGCGGTCGCGGAAGAGGAGTCCGAGATGAATCCGAACGCTCGCTCCCGCAAGGGCGCGATCGGGCTCCTCCAGCTCATGCCGTCCACGGCCGCGGAGCTGGAGGTCAACGCAACCGTCCCCCGGGAGAACATCCGCGCGGGCGCGCGCTACCTCAGGGGCCTGCTCACCCGCTTCGGCGGCGACGTCGACCTCGCGCTCGCCGCCTACAACGCAGGCCCGGCCGCTGTCGCGCGCGCCGGCGGGCCGCCCTCGCTCGAGACGGCCGCCTACGTCGCCAACGTGAGGGCCAGGGCCGCCTGGCACGCGAATTGTCGTGGGTAGCACGCTTGCTGCGCGCTCACCGGCCGCGCGCGGTCGAGGAGCCTGCGCCCGGGCACGACGACGAGAGGGCCTGAGCCTAGACTGAGCGGCGTGAGCCGCTTCCTCGAACGTCTGAACGAGGGGCCCGTCATCGTCGGCGACGGCGGGACGGGCGCGCTCCTCTCCGCGCGCGTGCCGCGGCTGCGCGCACCCGAGGAGGCAAATCTCGTCGCGCCCGAGGCCGTCATCGGCGTCCACGCGGGGTTCATCCGCGCCGGCGCCGAGCTGATCGAGGCGAACACCTTCGGCGCGAACCGGCGCAAGCTCTCGGCGCTCCTGCTCGACGACCGGCTCGAGGAGATCGTCGAGCGCGGGGTCAAGCTCGCCCGAGAGGCGCGCGAGATCTGCGGCCAGCCTGTCTTCGTGGCCGGGTCGATCGGCCCGCTGGGGGATCTCGAGGGGACGCACGGGGCCGACGACGCGTACGAGGTCTTCCTCGAGCAGGCCCGGCTGCTCGAAGGGCGCGGCGTCGACGTCTTCCTGGTCGAGACGTTCTTCGACCTGGACGAGGTGCTCGCCGCCGTGCAGGCGGTGCGGGACGTGTCGTCGCTCCCGATCGTCGCCCAGCTGACGTTCGACGAGGACGCGGAGACGCTCGCGGGCGTCGGCGCGCGGGACGCCGTCGTCCGTCTCCACGAGGCCGGTGTCGCCGCCGTCGGCGCGAACTGCGGCCTCGGTCCCGGCGCAGCGCTCGCCGCCCTCGCTGAGATGGCGCCAGGCTCGAACGGCCTCGCGCTCACCGCGCAGCCGAACGTCGGCCTCCCGGCGCGCTCGGGCGGGCGGATCATCTATCCGAACGCGACCCCCGACTACTTCGCCGAGTTCGCGGCCCAGGCACGGAACCTGGGCGCGCGCATCGTCGGCGGCTGCTGCGGGACGACGCCGGCCCAGATCGCCGCGATCCGCGTGGCGGTCGAGGAGGGACGCGAGCCGCGCAACATCTTCGTGGCCGAGGAGCGGGTCCTGGCCGAGGTCGAGTCGATTCTCCCGCACCGCCCCGAGAAGACGCTCCTCGAGCGGATGTTCGAGGCCGGGGAGTGGGTTGTCTCGGTCGAGCTCGACCCGCCCAAGGGCACGAACATGGAGGCGATGCTCGGCGTCGCTCGCACGCTCAAGGCGTCGGGCCTCGTGCACGAGGTCGACGTGAACGACAACCCGATGGCGCGGGCGCGCCTCTCGGCGCTCATGGCGTCGATCGCGCTCGAGCGCACCGTCGGCATCGAGACGATCCCGCACGTGACGCCGCGCGACGCCTCGATCATGGGCCTTCAGTCCCAGCTCCTCGGCGCGCACGCGGAGGGCATCCGGAACGTGCTCTCGGTGACGGGCGACCCGCCCCACGTGGGCGACTATCCCGGCTCGAACGGCGTCTACGAGATCGACTCGATCGGGCTCACGCAGCTCCTCTCGCACCTGAACCGCGGCGAGGACTACTCGGGGAAGGCGATCGACGCGCCGACCTCGTTCTACATCGGCGTCGCCGTCAACCCGTCGGCCGAGGATCTCGACACGGAGATCGAGCGCTTCCGGCAGAAGCTCGACGCGGGCGCACGCTTCGCGATGACCCAGGCTCTCTTCGACATCGAGTACCTCGACCGCTTCCTCGACCGGATCGGCGGGTCGCCGATTCCGATGCTCGTCGGCGTCTGGCCGGTACGGAGCTACCAGCTCGCGTTCCGGCTCCACAACGAGGTGCCGGGGATCACGATCCCGGAGCCCGTGCAGCAACGCCTCGCGGACGCGGGCGCTGACGCGGCAAGGGTCGGCCTCGAGCTCGGGCGTGAGCTCATGGAGGCGTCGCGGGAGCGCGCGGCGGGCATCTACGTGATCCCGCCGTTCAAGGAGCCGGCGGCGGCGCTCGACCTCCTCACCTGACCATGGCCGAGGAGGTGGTGCGCTGCGAGTGGGGGGCCGGCGACACGATGCGCGACTACCACGACCGCGAGTGGGGGCGGCCCGTCACGGACGAGCGCGGCCTCTTCGAGAAGCTCTGTCTCGAGGCATTCCAGTCGGGACTCTCGTGGGCGATCATCCTGCGCAAGCGGGAGGGGTTCCGGCGGGCGTTCGCCGCGTTCGAACCGGAGGCCGTCGCGGCCTTCGGCCCGGGCGACGTCGAGCGGCTGCTCGCCGACGAGGGGATCGTCCGGAACCGGGCGAAGATCGAGGCAGCCGTCCAGAACGCGCGCGCGGTTGTCGCGCTCCGCGAGGACGGGCGTGGCCTCGTCGAGCTGGCGTGGTCCCACGCGCCCGAGTCGGGGGCGACGCCCGGCGCCATGGGCGAGATCCCGGCCGCGACGACCGAGTCGAAGGCGCTCGCGAAGGAGCTGAAAGCGCGCGGCTTCCGGTTCGTGGGCCCGACGACCGCGTACGCGATGATGCAGGCTTGCGGCCTCGTGAACGACCACGTCGCCGCCTGCTTCGTCCGCGAGGAGGTCGAGGCGGAGCGGACGGCCGCGAGGGCGCGCCTGGCCGCCGCGGGAAGTCGGCGCTGATCCGCGCACGTGTCGGCACACCCCGGCACGCCCGCGTCACACGCATGCCGGTAGCCTGAGTTCCAGGGAGGCTCACGCCCCCCTAGGGGTACGTGGGACGCGAGAGGCCCGCGTGCGCCGCCGGATACCGCCCCGATACACTCATCCCATGGCCGAGCAGGGCACGATGAGGGTCAAGAGCGGTCTCGCCGAGATGCTCAAGGGCGGGGTGATCATGGACGTCACCACCGCGGAGCAGGCGCGGATCGCCGAGGACTCTGGGGCGGTCGCGGTCATGGCCCTCGAGCGCGTGCCGGCCGACATCCGGGCCGAGGGCGGCGTCGCCCGCATGGCCGACCCGGCCAAGATCGTCGAGATCCAGGAAGCCGTGACCATTCCGGTCATGGCCAAGGCCAGGATCGGGCACTTCGTCGAGGCCCAGGTGCTCGAGGCCCTCGAGGTCGACTACATCGACGAGAGCGAGGTGCTGACCCCCGCCGACGAGGAGCACCACATCGACAAGTGGCGCTTCCAGATTCCCTTCGTCTGCGGCTGCCGCGACCTCGGCGAGGCGCTCCGCCGGATCGGCGAGGGCGCGGCCATGATCCGCACGAAGGGGGAGGCGGGAACCGGCGACATCGTGAACGCGGTCAAGCACATGCGGGCCGTCTTCGGCGCGATCCGGCGGCTCGGCTCACTCTCGGACGACGAGCTCTTCACGGAGGCGAAGAACCTCGCCGCGCCGCTCGAGCTCGTGCGCTGGGTCTCCGAGCACGGGCGGCTCCCGGTCGTCACGTTCACGGCCGGCGGGATCGCCACGCCGGCGGACGCGGCGCTCTGCATGCAGCTCGGCGCCGACGGCGTCTTCGTGGGCTCGGGCATCTTCAAGAGCGACGACCCGGCCACGCGCGCCAAGGCCATCGTCGAGGCGACCACGCACTTCGAGGACCCCGAGGTGCTCGCGCGGGTGTCGGCCGGCCTCGGCGAGCCGATGCGGGGGCTCTCGACCGCCGCGCTCGCGCCCGAAGAGCTCCTCGAGACGCGCGGCTGGTAGCCCCCGCCGAACCGGCGGCCCAGGCCCTCCGATCTACAATTCCGGCGTGACGGGCCGCACGACCATCGGCGTTCTCGCGCTGCAGGGAAACTTCCGCGAGCACGCGGCCATGCTGCGCCGTCTCGGCGCGCAGGTCGTCGAGGTCCGGAAGGCGGAGGAGCTCGAGGGAGTGGACGGTCTCGTGATCCCGGGCGGCGAGTCGACGGCGATCACGCGCCTCATGCGGCTGTACGGCCTCGAGGAGGCGATCGACGGCTTTCGCGGGCCCGTCTTCGGCACGTGCGCCGGAATGATCCTGCTCGACCGCGCCCACCTCGGGCTCGTCGACGTGGAGGTCGACCGGACCGGCTACGGCCGCCAGATCCGGAGCTTCGAGGCCGACGTCGAGCTCGACGGCGAGGCGGAGCCGCTGCGCGGCGTCTTCATCCGCGCGCCCCGGGTCACGGACGCCGGGCCCGGCGTCGAGGTCCTCGCCGAGCACGACGGCGTGCCCGTGCTCCTCCGCGAGGGCCGCTTTCTCGTCGCCTCGTTCCATCCGGAGCTGACGGACGACACGCGCGTGCACGAGCGCTTTCTCGAGCTCGTGCGGGAGGAGGCGGATGTCCGGGCATAGCAAGTGGTCGTCGATCAAGCACAAGAAGGGCGCCGCGGACGCGAAGCGCGGCCAGCTCTTCTCGAAGCTCTCGCGCGCGATCATCGTCGCGGCGCGGGAGGGCGGCCCCGACCCCGACGCCAACATCTCCCTCGCGAACGCGATCGAGAAGGCGCGCGAGAGCTCGATGCCGAAGGACAACATCGAGCGGGCGATCGCGCGCGGCTCGGGCGCCGGCGTGGACGGCGAGGCGTACGAGCAGATCACGTACGAGGGCTACGCCCCCGGGGGAGTCGCGCTGCTCGTCGAGGCGCTCACGGACAACCGGAACCGCACCGCTGCGGAGGTGCGCCACGTCTTCGCCAAGAACGAGGGAAACCTCGGCGCGAGCGGCGCGGTGGCGTGGCTCTTCGAGCGCAAAGGCGTCGTCCTCGTCGATGCCGACCGCTACGACGAGGACGAAGTGATGCTCGCCGCGGCCGAGGGCGGGGCCGAGGATGTCGAGCGCGAGGGCTCGAGCGTCCGCGTGACGAGCGCGCCCGAGGACCTTCAGGGCGTTCGAGAAGCACTCGACGCCGCCGGGATCGAGGTCGAGAGCGCCGACCTCACGATGCTTCCGAAGACGACGGTGCAGGTCGAGGACGAGGCGACCGCGCGCAAGGTCCTCCGGCTCATGGACGCGCTCGAGGACAACGACGACGTCCAGGACGTCTACGCGAACTTCGACATCCCCGAGCGCGTGCTCGAGACAGTCGCGCCCTAGGAGGGGTTGACGAAACACAGACTGTGTCCTCGGCGCGCGCTGCTCGTCCCGAGGTCGGCGTCCTCAGTCGCGTCGATAGCGCTGCTATCGAGCGCTCCCTGCGTCCTTGCCTCGGAACGACCATCGCGCCCCGAGAACGAGCGGCGTTCCGTCAAACCCTCCTAGCGCGGAATCCGAACCGACCGGCGCAGGACGTACGCGGGCCCGTCGCCGGTGACCCGAACCCGCAGCGCATGCACCCCGCCGCGAGCGGTGCGCGGCAGCCGCAGCCTGAGCGTCCGGACTCCGGGCGCGACGTGTGCTCGGGCGGTCACGACCGGTCGCCCGGCGCGCAGGAGGCGTCCCGAGACCGCCGCGTGGCGGAGGACGCCGAGCGTCACGCTCACGACGCGGATGCCGCGAACCTTCGTCACCCGCACGCGCGAGAGCGCCACGGCGGCGCGCGGTGGCGTCGTCGGTGAGCCACCCACTCGCTCGAACAACGCGCCCACATGCACGCCGCCGCGCACCGTGACCGAGCAGGGGCCCGTTCCCGAGCACGTCACGCTCCAGCCGCGGAAGACGGAGCCGGGTGCGGCGATCGCCGTCAGCGTCGAGCGCGGTGTCCCACGGGAAGGGGACGATGCACGCTCCGCCGCAGTCGACGCCCGCCGGCGAGCTCGTGACCGTCCCCTGGCCGAGCCCGGCCTTCTCGATGACGAGGACGTCGCCGACGGTGAACGAGCCGTTCAGGCCGTCGTGGCGGTCGCAGTTGAAGTGGTATGAACCGGTGACGAAGGTCGCCGTCCAGGTTCTCGTCCCGATGTAGGCCTCCTCGATGTCGGTCGCGAGGTCGACGCCTGTGCCTTTGAGGTGGAAGTTGTGGTTCGTCGCGCGGTCGGCGACGAGGATCGTGTAGGTCCCCGGCGCGAGGTTCCGCACGGTCGGGCCGATCGGGCTGCCGATCCGAAGCGAGATCGAGTTATCGACGGTGGCGTAGAGCGTCGGGGTCTGTGCGCTCGCCACGGGCGCCGCGACGAAGAGCCCGACGGCCAAGGCGACGAGGAGGAGGCTCCGCACGGAGGAGATTCTAGGGGCGGGGCAACCGGACGGAGCGACGGACGACCCACTTGCGGCCGCTGTCCAGGTCCGTGAGCTTGACGCGAAGCGTGTAGACGCCGGCGGGAACCCGCTTGGGCACACGGAGCTTCATCGTCCGCCGGCCGGGGGTGAGCACCGCACCCGCCGAGACCCGCACTCGATTCCGGCGCACGAGCTGCGCCTGTGCCTGGGCGTAGGCGGTCACCCGGAGGACGACCGAGACGACGCGCGTCCCCCGCACCTTCGCGACCGACGCGCGGGTCAGCGTCGCGGGTGATGTCGGCGGCGGAGGAGGCGGAGGAGGCGGCGGGGGTGGCGGCGGCGGCTGGGTCGGCGTCCCGACCGTGAAGGAGCCGTTCAGCTCGTTGTGCGTGTCGCAGTGGTACACGTACGTGCCGGGCGCGAGGGTGACGCCGGGATACGTGAAGACCCCGGTTCCGTCCACCGGCGTGTCGACCGCCGTCCCGAGGAGATGGAAGTTGTGGATCGTCTCGGTGTCGGTGACCTCGAACGCGTAGCTGCCCGCGTTCACCATGACGACGGGGTTCATGGCCGCGTCGCGCAGCGCGATCTGGCCGCCCGAGATCGAGCCGAAGAGCGTCTGGGCGCCCGCTGCGGGCGCGCAGGCGAGCGCGACCGCTCCGACGGCGAGCCACTTCAGCACGGCGCGGCCCCCCGTTTCCCTCTCAGGTTCGGCGCCAGCGTGCGGTCGCCGGGGAGCGGTCGACGTTCCCCGCCCTGTCGATCGCGCGTGCCTGGAACGTATGCGAGCCGCGCTTGACGCCCCGGTAGGTCTTGGTCGTGCCACACGACGCCCAGCGGCCCCGGTCGAGCTTGCACTGGTACCTCGAGCCCGACTCGCTCGAGCGGAGCCTGAAGGTCGCGACGGCGCTGCGGGTCCTCGCTGCCGGCTTGCGGGTGATGGTCGTGTTCGGGGCGAGCGTGTCCACGACCGGCGGCGGCGGAGGCGGCGGCGGGAGCGGAGGAGGCGGAGGGGGCGGGGGAGGAGGCGGCGGCGGAGGCGGCGGAGGCGGAGGCGGCGGCGGAGGCGGAGGCGGCGGCGGGGCGGCGGTGGTGGTGGTGGCGGAGGCGGAGGAGGCGGCGGGGGTGGCGGCGGGCCTCCGCCGACCGTGAAGCCGCCCTGGAGGTAGGGGTGTGCATCGCACCAGTACGTGTACGGCGAACTGGACGCCGAGAGCGTGACGACGAACGGCCCGTACGTGCCGGTGCCCTCGATCGAGGAGACGGCCGTCGTCCCGACCAGGTTGAAATTGTGCTCCACGTCGGTGTCGACGATCGTGATCGAGTACTGGCCGGGCGCCAGGTTCGTCACCGCACCGCCCTGAGCATCGGTGAGCCCGATCGTCCCGCCGCTGATCGAGCCGTTGAGCGTCGGCGTCTGGGCATGCGCGGCAGCCGGAAGAAGGAGCGCGGCGGGGAAGACTGCGAGGGCCAGGACGAACCGGCGCACGGTCCTCTCTACGGTAGGACTTCCGAATCGGATTTTCGAATGCGCCGGCAGGAACGTCCGTACCCATCCCTAACCTCGGTTCGTGAAGGTCGTCGGCATCGACCCGGGAACGGCTGCGTGCGGATTCGGCATCGTCCATGCAAGCGGAGGCCGCCTCACGGCGGTCGTGCACGGCTGGTGGAAGACGTCCCCACGCGAGGCGCCCGAGCTCCGCTTGAAGCGGATCCACGACGGCGTCGCGGCCCTGATCGCCGAACACGCACCGGACGCTGTCGCCCTCGAGGAGTCGTTCGTCGGCGCCGACGCCCGCACCGCGCTCTCCGTCGGCCAGGCTCGAGGCGCCGTGCTCGTCGCGTGCGCGGCGGGTGAGGTCCGCTGCGCCGAGTACCCTCCCGCGACCGTGAAGCAGGCGGTCTGCGGGTACGGACGTGCCGAGAAGGCGCAGGTGCAGCGGATGGTGGCGACGATCCTGGGCCTCGCCGAGCCGCCCGAGCCCCACCACGCGGCCGACGCGCTCGCCGTGGCGATCTGCCACGCGCTCGCCTCGCCCGTGCAGGCGCTCACGGCGGCGGGAGGCCGGCGGTGATCGCGCGCATCCGCGGCCGTCCGGACTCGTGGGGCCCCGAGGGCCTCGTCCTCGACGTCGGCGGTGTCGGCTATCTGCTGCACGCGACCCCGACCGCCGTCCGCAAGGCGGAGGGTGCGTCCGAGGTGGTGATCGAGACCCACCTCCACGTCCGCGAGGATGCACTCCAGCTCTTCGGCTTCGCCACCGCGGGAGAGCGGGAGCTCTTCGAGCAGCTTCTCGCGGTCTCGGGCGTCGGCCCGAAGGTCGCACTCGCCATCGTCTCCGGGTACACGCCTGCTGAGCTGCGTCGTGCGATCGCCCGGGAGGACGCGGCGCTCTTCGAGACCATCCCCGGCATCGGCCGGAAGACCGCGCAGCGTGTCGTGCTCGAGCTCAAGGAGAAGGTGGCGCCGCTCGCGGCGGTGCCCGACACCGCGGACGGCGAGCCCGATACGCACACCGTCGCCAGGGACGCGCTCGTCGAGCTCGGCTACTCCGTCGGGGAGGCCGAGAAGCGCCTCGCCGAGACCGACCCGGCTCTGCCCGCAGCCGAGCGCGTGCGGCAGGCGCTGCGGGCGGCATGAGCGTCCCCGAACGCGTCACCGCAGCCGTCCTCGCGCCCGAGGACGACGACCTCGAACGTTCGCTCCGCCCGCGCCGGCTCGCAGACTTCGTCGGGCAGGAGCGGGTGAAGGAGCAGCTGTCGATCGCCCTCGAAGCGGCGAAGGCGCGCGAGGAGGCGCTCGACCACGTCCTCCTCGCCGGCCCGCCCGGGCTCGGCAAGACGACGCTCGCCTACGTGGTCCGCGAGGAGCTGGGCGTCGGCATCCGCACGGTGGCGGGCCCGGCGCTCGAGCGGAAGGGCGACCTGGCCGCGATCCTGACCTCGCTCGAGGAGCGCGAGGTGCTCTTCGTGGACGAGATCCACCGGCTCAACCGCGCGATCGAGGAGATTCTCTACGGCGCGCTCGAGGACTTCCGGCTCGACATCGTCGTCGGCCAGGGGCCCGCGGCGCGCACCCTCACGCTCGACCTGCCGCAGTTCACGCTCGTCGGCGCGACCACGCGGACGGGTCTTCTGACGACGCCGCTCCGCGACCGCTTCGGGATCACGTACCGGCTCGATCTCTACACGCGCGAGGAGCTCACGCGGATCGTCCGCCGCTCGGCGAAGATCCTTCAGGTCGAGACCGAGCCCGAGGCCGCCGAGGAGATCGCCCTGCGCGCGCGTGGGACGCCGCGTGTCGCAAACAGGATTCTCCGGCGCGTTCGCGACGTCGCCGAGGTCCGCCACGATGGACGGGTCACGCTCGGCGTCGCCCGAGAGGCGCTCGAGCTCCTCGAGGTGGACGCGGACGGCCTCGAGCGGGTCGACCGCGAGCTTCTCTCCGCGATCGCGCACAAGTTCGGCGGCGGCCCGGTCGGCCTCTCCACGCTCGCGGTCGCCCTCGGCGAGGAGACGGAGACGATCGAGGACGTCTACGAGCCGTACCTCCTCCAGCTCGGCCTCATCCAGCGGACGCCGCGAGGCCGGATCCTGACGGAGCTCGGCCGCGGGCGGGCCGGCGCCGCGCCCGCCGGCGACCAGGCGCTCTTCTAGTCCCTAGTGGCAGGCGCCGCGATCATCGAGAGGATCCCGACGATCACGAGGTAGAGCGCGACGATGTAGTTCAGGAGATCGAGCGCGGTCATCTCCGGAATTGGAGCTTGTGCCAGGAAGGAACCGGCGCGAGCTCCAGGAGGGCGCGGCCGCCGTTCGGGTCGCGGTAATCGAAGTCGCCGGTCGACTCGTCGAATGCGACCTCGAGGAGCTCCTCCTTCACCCGGTGGTCGAGCCACGCGCTCCGGAAGACGAGCTTGCGAAGCCAGTAGACGAGCGACTCCTCATCCACGATCGCGAGACGCTCCCAGTGGCGCACGAGGTAGTCGCCGAGCAGGCTGCGGGGCTCGCAGATCCGGCCCTCCGACGCGAGCTCGACGAGGTCGTCGGCCTCCTCGGGGTCGAGGTCGCCCGGCTCGACGAGCCCGAGCTTCACCGCGGCGGCGGCCACGCGCTGCTCGAAGTCGACCGCGCTGAACCCGAACCGGTAGCCGAGGAACTCGACCACGTACTCGTCGCCGCTCGCGTAGTTCGTGTCGGGCACCGTCTGAGGATAGCCCCGTGAGCCGAGAAGGGGTCCGTCCGACCCGACAGCCACGCTGGACTCATGCACGAGGGCACCTGGACGATCCGTCCGTGCCCCCGCCCCGAGGTCAAGGCCCTGGCGTCGGCCATCGACCTCAGCGAGACGACCTCGAGCGTGCTCGTGCGGCGGGGCTACGGCGACCCCGACGTGGCGCGGGCCTTCCTCGCAGCCGAGGATCCCGGCCACGACCCGTTCCTGCTCGGGAGCATGGCCCCGGCGTGCGACGCGATCAGGCGCGCGATCGCCGACGGGCGGCGGATCTGCGTCCACGGGGACTACGACGTGGACGGAATCTGCGCGACCGCGCTCGCCGTGCTGGCCCTGCGTGACCTGGGTGCCGAGGTCGACTGGCACCTTCCCAGCCGCTTCGAGGAGGGCTACGGCGTCGCGGGGGAGACGCTTGCCCGGCTCGCCGAGGAGGGCTGCGGGCTCCTCCTGACGGTCGACTGCGGGATCACCGCCGTCGGCGAGGTCGCCGAAGCGCGGGCGCAGGGACTCGAGGTCGTCGTCACGGATCACCACCGGCCAGGAGAGAACCTGCCCGACTGCCCCGTGGTCGCGCCCCGCCCGTCGGAGTATCCGTTTCCGGATCTCTGCGGCACGGGAGTCGTGTGGAAGCTGCTGCAGGCCCTCGGCGCCGAGGGTCTGGACCGGCACCTCGACCTCGTCGCTCTCGCGACCGTCGCGGACGTGGTGCCGCTCGTGGACGAGAACCGTGCGCTCGTCACGGCGGGGCTCCGCCGGCTCGCGCGGACGACGAAGGTGGGCCTGCGGGCGCTCATGCGCTCCGCCGGGGTCGATGCCGCCCGCGTGGATTCGTCCGCGCTCGGGTTCCGGCTGGCGCCCCGGATCAACGCGGCCGGAAGGCTCGGCCACCCCGGATCGGCCCTCGATCTCCTCCTCACCGAGGACGCGCGCGAGGCCGAACGCCTCGCCCACGAGCTCGAGAGCATGAACCGCGACCGCCAGGCGGTCGAGGATCGCATCCTCCGGGACGCGGTTCGGCAGGTGCGCGAGTGGCCGGAGAGCGCCCGCGGACGTCGCGCCTACGTCCTCGCGGGTGAGGACTGGCATCGCGGGGTGATCGGGATCGTCGCGTCTCGGCTCGTGGAACGGTTCGGACGCCCGGTCGTCCTCGCGGCGCCGGCCGAGGAGGGCTGGGTCGGCTCGGGCCGGTCGATCCCCGCGTTCGATCTGCACGGCGGGCTCGCCGCCTGCGCCGAGCACCTGACGCGCTGGGGCGGGCACCGGGCTGCCGCGGGGCTCTCGGTCACGGCAGAGAACCTCGACGCCTTCCGGCGCGCCTTCGCCGCGCACGCCGACGCGGTGCTCGAGGAGACGGACATGACGCCACGGCTCGTCGTCGACGCGCTCGTGGACGGACGCGATCTCACGCTCGATCTGTGCGAAGAGCTCGAGCGCCTCGCGCCCTTCGGCCTCGGCAACCCGGGCGTGACGCTCCTCGCGGCGGGATGCGAGCTGACGGAGCTCGCCGCGGTCGGCGAGGGCAAGCACCTGAAGCTCGCGGTCAGCGCGAACGGCGCCCGTTCGGGCGCGATCGCGTTCGGGCAGGGCGAGCGGCTCGACCGCTTCCGGCGCCCGGGTGTCTACGACGTGGCGTTCCGGCTCGGCGCGAACCACTGGAACGGGACGGTCGCGCCGCAGCTCGTCGTCAAGCGGATCTTCGAGTCGCCGGAAGGCTTCGCGGAGCTCCGAGCGCGCCTCGCGGCGGAGTGGAAGGCCGGCCCGGAGGCGTGGAGCCCGCAGGCGCGGCAGATCTTCGAGGAGCTCGGGCTCGCCGAGGACGACACCGTGCGGCGGAGCATCGCCGAGTCGCCGACATTCCTCGCCGCGCTCACCGAGCCGCTCGCCGCAGCCGCGCTAGGACCCCTGGGGAGTTGGCGCGGGGGGCCGGAGCTACAATCAGTCTTGTGAACCCGCCATGAGTCAGGCGCTTTCGACAGGACCTGCAGAGCGGCATCGAGACCTGCTCGAGCAGCTCCTGGGCGAGGTGGCCGAGTACAACGCCGAGGTCGACCGCGGCCTCCTCGAGCGCGCGTTCGTCTTCGCGAGCGAGGCCCACGACGGCCAGCAGCGGCGAAGCGGGGAGGACTTCATCCTCCACCCGATCGGCGTGGCGCGGATCCTCGCCGACCTGCACCGTGACGACGCGACGCTCGCGGCGGCACTCCTCCACGACGTCGTCGAGGACACCGACACGTCCATCGAGGAAGTCCGCGCGGAGTTCGGCGACGAGATCGCGCGACTCGTCGAGGGTGTCACCAAGCTGACGCGGATCCACTTCCAGAGCCGCGAGCAGACGCAGGCGGAGAACTACCGGAAGATGATCGTCGCCATGGCGGAGGACCCGCGGGTCATCCTCATCAAGCTCGCGGACCGCCTCCACAACATGCGGACGATCGAGTACCTCGGGAAGCAGAAGCAGACGCAGAAGGCCCGCGAGACCCTCGAGGTGTACGCGCCGCTTGCACACCGGCTCGGTATCCACTCGGTCAAGTGGCAGCTCGAGGACCTCGCGTTCGCGACGCTGCACCCGCGCAAGTACGCGGAGATCCAGTCAATGGTCAACCAGCGCCGGGCCGACCGTGAGTCGTTCGTGAACGAGGCCGGCAACGCGCTTGGCGCCGAGCTCGAGAAGGTCGGCATCCCCGCGGAGATCTCCTCGCGCGCGAAGCACTTCTACTCGATCTACGAGAAGATGGCCAAGCGCGGGAAGGAGTTCAACGAGATCTACGACCTGACCGCGATGCGGGTCACCGTCCTGCGGGAAGGGCGCGAGGGGGAGCGCGACTGCTACGGCGCGCTCGGGATCATCCACTCGCTCTGGAAGCCGATGCCGGGTCGCTTCAAGGACTACGTGGCGATGCCCAAGTTCAACCTCTACCGGTCGCTGCATACGACGGTGATCGGTCCGGAGGGCCGCCCGCTCGAGATCCAGGTGCGCACGAGAGACATGCACGAGACGGCCGAGTACGGCATCGCGGCGCACTGGCTCTACAAGGACCGCACGTCGCGAAAGCAGGAAGTCGAGGCCCATGCGTGGCTGAAGCAGCTCGCCGACTGGCAGCAGGAGGAGGCCGACCCGAACGAGCTCCGCCGCGCCTTCCCGGAGTTCGGCGGCGACGAGGTCTACGTCTACACGCCGAAGGGCGAGGTGAAGAGCCTCCCGACAGGCGCGACGCCGATCGACTTCGCCTACTCGGTGCACACGGACGTCGGCCATCGCACCGTCGGCGCCAAGGTGAACGGTCGCATCGTCCCGCTCCACTACCGCCTGCAGACGGGCGACTTCGTCGAGATTCTCACCTCGAGGCAGGCCGGTCGCGGCCCGTCGCGCGACTGGCTGTCGCTCGCCGCGTCCTCGCGCGCGCGAAACAAGATCCGCCAGTGGCTCTCGCGCGAGACCCGCGAGGAGACGGAGAACCGCGGCCGCGAGTCGCTCGAGGCGGCGCTCAAGAAGCACAAGCTCCCGTACCGCAAGGTCGCTGGCTCGCCGCTCCTCGCGGAGGTCATCCGCGAGATGGGCTTCAAGAAGGCGGAGGACTTCTACCTCGCGCTCGGCGCGGGGAAGCTCCAGTCGTCACAGGTCGCGAACAAGGTGCTCACGCGCCTGAAGACGACAGAGGTCGTCGAGGAAGAGCCCGTTCCCGAGCGGCCGAAGGCACGCCATACGGTCGCCTCGCAGGAGTTCGGGATCAACGTCGAGGGCGTCGAGGGGGTCCTTGTCCGGCTGGCGAAGTGCTGCACGCCGGTCCCCGGCGACAACATCGTCGGCTACATCTCGCTCGGCAAGGGGATCACGATCCATCGGGTCGACTGCCCCAACGTGAAGGCGCTCATGCGGAGCCCCGAGCGCTTCACGCCGGTCGAATGGGACGGCGGCGCGTCGCAGAGCTTCCGCGTTCAGATCGCGGTCACCTCCTGGGACCGCCCGCGGCTCCTCGAGGACGTGGCCCGCACGTTCGCCGAGCACGGCGCGAACATCGTCGAGTACGGCGGCCACGTCGAGGATCAGATGGCGAAGAACTGGTACGTCGCCGAGGTCGGCGACGTGAAGTCGCTCCGCGCCCTCCTGAACGCATTGAGAGGCCTCGAGTCGGTCTTCGACGCGTTTCGCGTGACGCCGTCCTAGACGGTCTGATGGCCGACGAGCAGACCCTCGCCTTCGTCGAGGAGCTCGAGCGTGCCGACGCGGCCGCCGCGGCGGTGCTCGCCGAGCTAGAGGAGCTCACGAGCGAGGTGGAGCGGATGGGGGAGTCGGCACGGGCGCTCGAGGCCCGTCTCGCTGCGCTTCCGTCCGAGCGGTCCGTCGCGGCGGAGGCCGCAGCCGAGGCCGAGCGCGACCTGTCCGAGCGCCGGGCCGAGCACGAGGCCGCTGCGGCCGCGCTCGCGGAGGCCGAGCAGAGCGGCGACGCGAGCCGGATCGCCGCCGCGCGGCGCGAGGAGCTTCGGGCACGCGACCTCGCTGCAGTGGCCGCCCGCCGTCTGGAGGCGGCCCGCGCCGAGGCGGCCCGGAAGGACGAGGAGGAGCGGACGGCGGTCGAGGAAACGCGCGCGGTCGAGACTCGCGGGCGTGAGCTCGCCGCGACGCTCCAGGCGCGTCCAGGGCTCAGCGAGGCTGTCAGCCCGCCCGCGCAGGACGGGCTCGACTCCGTGGCCGCGTGGGCAACCGAGGCGCGGGCGGCCCTCTTCGTCGCGACGGGCGCGCTTGCACGGGAGCGTGAGGCGCTCATTCGTCAGGCGAACGAGCTCGCCGCGGTCGTGCTGGGCGAGCCGCTGTCCGCACAGAGCCCGGGCGCGGTGGCCCGCCGGATCGCCGAGGCGCGCAAGAGTTCCCTCGAAGGAGGGATGGGGGCGCCGCCTCGGTAGCCTCACGCGTACGGGGGATGCCCGGGTGCGCCGCATCTCCTAGACCTTGTCGCAGGGATGGAGGCTGCGGCGAAGCACTCCTCGGGTGGACTGAGTGCGTCGGCGGCGGCGTTCGAGTTCGTCGTCGTCTGGGCGGTCGTCGGGACGGCGATAGCGCTCGGCCCGCCCGAGCGGATCACAACCGACGACTGGATCGCGTTCGCGGTCCTAGTGCCGGTGATCGGCTTCGTGCACCTGCTCGCGCACGAGCGGGAGAATCACCAGGGATCGCACGTGTCGCTCGCGCCGATGTTCGCGCAGCGGCTCTGCTGCTGCCGCCGCTGCTCGCGGCGGCGGCGATCGCGGCTGCATTCCTCCCTGAGTGGATCCGGACCCGGGTCCCCTGGTACATCGTTCTCTTCAACATCGCGAACTTCGTCGGCCCCGCTTCTGCGTCCTCCTGCCTGAGACCGGGCCGGAGGCCGCGCGGGAGTGGCCGAGCGGATCCGCGCCGGCGTCGAGCGGGCCGGCAAGACGGATGGCCTCAACCTGACGGTCTCGGTCGGCGTGGGCGTGTCGGTCCGAGCCGGGACGACGGCGGACGACCTGCTCGCACTCGCCGACCGCGCCGCCTACCGGGCGAAGCTGAGCGGCCGCAACGCGGTTGCGCTCGGCCCGTGCGGCGATCCCGTCGTCGTGGCGGAGCGCTTTCTGGCCGAAGCGGCCGGCGACGCCGCCTAGGGAAGCTCAGACCAGGCGACGCCGCCCGTGTCCCACGCCACGAGGCAGTGGGGCGAGACGAGCTGCGCGACCCGCTCGAGGAACTCCCGGTCGTCGTCGCCGAACGCGGCGGGCGCGTCCGAGTCGATGTCGATCTCGCCGACGACGCGGCCCTCGAAGGCGATGGGCACGACGATCTCGGACCGCGTGGAGGGGAAGCACGCGAGGTAACGCTCGTCGGCGTTCACGTCGTCGACGACCTCCGTCCGGCCGGTCGCAGCGGCGGAGCCGCAGATCCCCTGGCCGACCGGGATGCGCACGTGCTCGGTCGCCTCCGGTCCCTTCCACGGCCCGAGCACGAGGTCGTCGCCCTCGACGAGGTAGATCCCGACCCAGGAGTAGTGCTCGAAGCGGTCGTGCAGCACCTCCACCGTCCGGCGGAGAACCTCATCCGCTTCGGACTCGCGGTCGGCGATGCGCTCGATCTCCTCGAGGCCGCTCCAATAGCGGTCGTCGGAGCTCACCGGGGCACCGCCGCCTCGAGATCCGCACCCTCGAACTGCTCGAGGGCCGCGCGGTAGCCGCCCGGAACCGACACCGGCCGTCGGTCCTCGAGAGCGACCAGGACGAGCGTCTGCTCCGCCGTGCACATGAGGACGTCGTCGGCAACGCGGACTGCGCGGTACTCGGAGGTAAGGCTCGAGCGACCGATCCGCTTGGTGCGGACGAACACCTCGAGCAGGTCGTCGAACCGCGCCGGCGCGTCGTACGTGACCGTGCAGGCGCGCATGACGAACTCGCACCCGCCGAGATCGACCGCGAGTACGCCGAGGTGACGCGAGTACTCCACGCGGGCCAGGTCGAAGTAGGGGAGGTACCGCCCGTAGTAGACGATGCCCTGCGCGTCCGTATCGGAGAAGCCGACCCGGGTGAAGGCGGAGAACTTGAAGGGCGGCCGGCGTCCGGTCGGGTGTCCGAGGGAGAAGCTCACGGAGCCGATCGTAGCCGCGCGCGACGCCGGACTAGCGCGAGGTCCGGGCTGTGGGAACCTGTCAGGTCAACCCAGCACCCAAGGAGGGGATGATGAGACGAACGTCTCGCCTCGGACTCTTTGCGGCCCTCTGCCTTCTGGCGCTCGCAGTGGCGGCGCCGACGATGGCCGCAAACGGATCCGGGCTGTCGCTCGACTTCTATACGGCGACCGTGGACGGGGGAACGTACCGCGATCTGCTCACGAAGGGAACCGACGTGACGTCGGCGCAGGACCTCGCGGGCGGTCAGGTCCGGATCGAACTGGTTCTCACACCGCAGCAGGTGCGCTCGCTCCGCAAGAACGGGATCGCCGTCAAGCTGCGCCGAAACAGCTCTGGCCGGACGGCCCGCCAGGAGGCCAGGTTCCAGGCCTCGAACGGGTTCAACGTCTGGCGCGACTACGACGGGGACGACGGCTTCGTCGGCGACATGGTCCGCACCGCGCGCCGCAACGGCGTCGCGTCGCTCGAGATCATCGGCCGGACCGTCCAGGGACGCCTGATCTACGCGGTCAAGGTGACCCAGAAGGCGGACAAGACGAAGGACGGCAAGCGGCACGCTGTGCTCTACAGCTCGCTCCAGCACGCGCGTGAGTGGATTGCTGCCGAGACGAACCGGCGGCTCATGCACTGGTACGTGGACAAGTGGAACGCGAAGGACAAGACCGTGCGGAAGCTCCTGAAGAAGACCGAGCTCTGGTTCGTCCTCGTCGCCAATCCCGACGGCTACCAGTACACGTTCTCGAGCCCGGATACGCGTCTCTGGCGGAAGACCCTCCGGGACAACAACGGGAACGGGACGATCGAGGTCGGCGACGGCGTCGACCCGAACCGCAACTTCGAGGAGCACTGGGGCTACGACAACGAGGGCTCCTCGCCGTTCCCGTCGAGTGACACATGGCGCGGGCCCGGCCCGGGGTCGGAGCCCGAGACGCAGGCGATGCAGAGGCTGCTTCGGCGCATCGACTTCGCCTTCCAGATCAACTACCACTCGGCCGGACGGTGGATCCTCTACCCCGAGGGCTGGCAGATCGGGACGCCGACGCAGGACGACCCGATCTACTTCGCGCTCTCCGGCAACCTGGACAATCCCGCGATCGGGAGCCCGGCGACCGGTGACGCCTTCCATCCCGGCGTCTCGTCCGACGTCCTCTACGTGACGAACGGCGAGACAACCGACTACGCACACGTCGAGACCGGGACCCTGGCCTGGACACCCGAGCTCTCCGAGGGCTGCACGGGCTGTGGATTCGTCTTCCCCGACGTCGAGGCAACCGTGCAGGAGGAGTTCCTTCGGAACCTGCCGTTCGCGCTGAGCGTCGCGAAGTCGGCCGACGATCCGGACGATCCGGAGACCGTGACCGGCATCAAGACGAAGCCGTTCTATCTCCGGAGCGAGGACACTTACAAGGCGGGCATGCCGCTCGTGAACTTCGACTTCGCCGTCTCCTACGGCGATCCCCAGGAAGTTCGCGTCCTCGCCAAGCGGGCGCTCGGTCGCGTCACGTTGAAGTACCAGATCAACGGCGGCCGCACGCATTCGGGCCGGAACCGTCGAGTGGAACGGCGGCGAGACGTACGGCGGCCAGACCGACCGCTACTACCGCGTGATGCGCGGCTCGGTCAACGGCACCGACCCGGGCGACAGTGTGAAGGTCTGGTTCGAGGCCGACGACGACAAGCGCAAGAAGAACGCACGCAAGAAGTACGCCCGCAGCGGCGGCCACGATCGCGCGGTCAAGAGCGATTCGTTCACGTACACGGTCGTGAGTGACTCGAACCGCCGCGTGCTCATCCTGGCGGCTGAGGACTACTCCGGCGCATCGCCAGTGCAGCTGCCGGGACCGCACTACCTGCAGGCCTACCTCGACGCGCTGGCACAGAACGGCATCGCGGCGGACGTGTATGACGTCGACGCGAGGGGCCGGAAGGCGCCGGACGCTCTGGGCGTCATGTCCCACTACGACGCGGTGATCTGGTACACGGGCGACGACGTGATCACGCGCGAGCCGGGCTGGGGCCCGGGGAACGCGTCCCGCCTCGCCATGGACGAGATCCTCGAGGTCCGCGACTACCTGAACGAGGGTGGACGTGTCCTGTACACGGGGCAGAACGCGGGCGTGCAGTACTCGAACCCGCAGCAGCAGGTCGTACGACCCGACCGCTGCGAACGCGCAGTGCGCGACGCTCCCGGACACGGTCGACTCGCGGCGGTGCCTCATCCTCGCGGGCTCGCCCTCGTCCGATCTCCAGAACGACGTCTTCCAGTACTGGTTCGGCGCCTTCAAGCTGAACGGCGGCGCCGGCGTTTCGGACGACGGGTTCTTCGAGGTCGACGGGGTCGACACGCCGTTCTCCGCCTTGAGCTGGACGCTCGATGCGCTCAGGCCGACGGACACGGCGAACTCGTTCATCACGACGAGTGGGATCCTCCCGCCCGCCGAGTTCCCGCAGTTCACGAGCTGGGTCGGTGCACGGTATGACCGGCCGGGCGGCCCGTTTGCGCCGCACACCGGCACGAATTACGTGTACTCCCAGATCGCGGACATCTCCTACAAGCGGCTGACGCGGACGATTGCGGTTCCGTCCAGCGGGACGCAGCGATTGTCCTTCTGGACGTCGTTCGACACCGAGCACGACTGGGACTTCATGTTCGTCGAGGCTCGGACGGCCGGCGGCACCGACTGGACGACGCTGCCCGATGTGGTCAGCTCCGGGCCGAGCGATCCGATCCTGACGTCGCAGTCGACCGGGCCGAACGTGCCCAATGCGTCGAGCTGCGCGGCCGGGTGGAACTCGCTCCACCCGCATCTCGAGCACTACCAGACCTACGACGGCGTGAACACGTGCACGCCGACCGGCTCGTCCGGCGTCTGGCACGCGGCGTCGGGCAACTCGGGCGGCTGGCACGAGTGGACGGTCGACCTCTCCCGCTGGGCTGGTGGATCGGTTGAGATCTCGATCGCCTACGCGAGTGACTGGTCGGTGCAGAATCTCGGCGTCTTCATCGACGACGTGACGCTGCCGAACGGCGAGACGACGTCGTTCGAGACCGACCTCAGCGGTTGGACGCCGACGCAGCCCGCGTCCAGCGGCGAGAACGGAAACAACTTCATCCGGACGACGGCCGCCGGTTTCCCCGAGGCCGCCGTCCTCTCGACCGACGACACCCTTCTCATGGGGTTCGGGTTCGAGCGGATCCATGACGCGAACGTGCGTAGGGAAGTCATGCGCCGTTCAATGGACTACCTGCTGCGGCCGTAGCCGGAGCAGTCGAGTGGGGCGGGGCCTTCGGGCCCCGCCTCCACTTCTTCTGTCAGTGGTACTGGTGGGCGACCGCGTGGCCGCGGCCGCGCGCGATCAGCCAGCGGTTGACCGGGAACGCCGCGACCCAGGCGACTGCGAGGGCAAGAGCGAGGGAGCCCCAGAAGAGCGCGTCCGCGAGACCGGCGTCCATCGCGCCGGGGATGACGAGCAGGACGGCGTTGTCCACGATCTCCATCACCGTGATCGAGACCGTGTCGGCGGCAAACGCGATTCCGAGCGCGGCGCCGAGCGCGATCCCCGAGCGGAGCACGGGGCGGAGGGTCAGGGCGTAGCCGAACACGTACGCGAGGGCGATGGCGAGCGCGATCGTGGCGATGTCGCCCCAGCCGAGCGCCGTCCCGATGATGAAACCGAGCACCTCGCCGATCGCGCAGCCGGTGAGGCAGTGCGTCGTAGCGCTCGCGGCCAGGCGGTTCAGCGAGCCGGCATGGGGATGGGCGTGCTCCATGCCCTCGACGCTAGCGAGATCGTCAAGAATCGGCGCAGATCTGCGCGCGAACCGACACGAACGGCACAGACATGCGCGGCGTTCGAAGGTAGCCTCTCGGTAGGGGGCGAGGGGCCGAAGGCCCCGGGGGGAGAGCTACCCGCGCGCGCGAGGCTCAGGAGCGGATCACGTCGAGCACCGCGTCACGCTTGCGCTCCATGAGCTCGCGGTCGAGTGCCTCGAGGTTGAGCCGGAGAAGCGGCTCGGTGTTCGACGGGCGGATGTTCATGTGCCAGTCGTCGGCGGTCACCTCGAGCCCGTCCACGTGGGAGACCTTTCCCTCGCGGCCGAACCGCTCCTTCACTTCCTGGAGCTTGAGCGCGACGTCGTCCACGCGCGTGTTCAGCTCTCCCGTCAGGAAGTACTTCTCGCGGAACTGCTGCAGGAGCTCCGAGAACGGGCGTCCGCGGCGGGAGAGGAGCTCGAGCACGAGCAGTGCAGGGACGACTCCCGAGTCGGCCTGGCTGAAGTCGCGGAAGTAGTAGTGGCCGGAAACCTCGCCGGCGAAGAGGGCGCCCTCCTCCCGCATGCGGTGCTTGATGAAGGCATGACCGACGCGGTTCACGAGCGGTGTGCCGCCGGCAGCGCGGATCGTGTCCGGAACCGCCCAGCTCGCGCGCACGTCGTAGATCACCTTTGCACCCGGCTCCTTCTCGAGCACGAGCTCGGCGAGGAGCGCCGTCACGAAGTCGCCCGGGACGAACTCGCCGGTGTCGTCGACGAAGAAGCAGCGGTCCGCGTCGCCGTCGAACGCGATCCCGAGATCGGCGCCCTCCTCGAGGACCTTGCTCATGATGAACTCGCGGTTCTCCGGGAGGAGGGGATTCGGCTCGTGGTTGGGGAACGTCCCGTCCGGCTCGAAGAAGCACCGCACGGCCTGGATCGGCAGCCGGTCGAGGATCGGTGGCAGCATCGCGCCGGCCATTCCGTTCGCCGCGTCGATGACCACCTTCAGCGGCTTCACTGCCTCGACGTCGATGAACGAGAGCACCTTGCCAACGAACGCCGGGTAGATGTCGTACTCCTCGACCGAGCCGCGGCCGTTCGCCGCGCCGCGCTCGACCGTTTCCGCCCGCGCCCGGATATCGAGGAGGCCCGAGTCGCCGCCGACGGGCAGGGCGCCCCGGCGCACGATCTTCACTCCCGTGTACTCCTTGGGGTTGTGGGACGCCGTGACCTCGGCGCCTCCGTCGAGCTCCAGCTCACCCACGGCGAAGTAGACCATCTCCGTGCCGACCATCCCGACGTCGAGGACGTCGACGCCGGCGTCCGCGACGCCGTCGATCAGCGCGCGGGCCATCGTCGGCGACGACACCCGCATGTCGCGGCCGACGGCGATCCGCCGCGGCTCGAAGACCTCCGCGTACGCGCGGCCGATCCGGTAGGCGCCGTCCTCGTCGAGCTCGCCGGGGTAGATCCCGCGGACGTCGTAGGCCTTGAAGACCTTCGGATCGAGCGCCATGCCGCAGCATCCTACGACTGCAGGGATTTCTCGAACCAGAAGGCCGCGACGGGATTCTGGTTGTAGTCGGGAATCTCGCGGTAGCCGGCCGAGCGGAAGAGCGCCTGCGCCTCGGTCAGGCGCGCGCCCGTGTCCAGCCGGACGCGGGTGTAGCCGGCGTCGCGCGCCGCGTCCTCGAGCGCCTCGAGCAGCCGCCGCGCGAGGCCGCGGCCCCGTGCCGCCGGAGCGACGTACACGCGCTTCACCTCCGCCGTCTCCGAGTCGAGCCGCTTCAGCGCGCCGCAGCCGACGGGCTCGCCGCGCAGGTAGGCGACGAGGAACCGGCCTCCCGGCGGCGAGATCTCACGCGGGTCGGCGGTGGGCCCCTGGCCCGGGTCCCAGCCCGGATAGCGCCCGGCGATCGAGTCCGCGTACGCTGCGAGCAGCGTCCGGCCGGGCTCGGCGTCGGGCCGTTCGGCCCGGATCACGACGTCGGCCACGCCTCCGCGAGCTTCCGCCGGGTGTCCTCGAGCGCCTCCGGCAGCACCTTCACGTCGGCAAGCACGGGCATGAAGCTCGTGTCCCCGGCCCAGCGCGGGACGACGTGCAGGTGGACGTGGTCGACGACCCCGGCGCCGGCGATGCGGCCCAGGTTCCAGCCCAGGTTGAACCCCTGCGGGCCGTACACCTGCGCGAGCGCGCCCAGCCCGGCCGACGCGAGGCGGTGCAGCTCGAGCGCCTCGTCCCCTTCGAGCGCGCCGAAGTCGCCCTCGTGCCGGACGGGAGCGACCATCAGGTGGCCGGACGCGTACGGGTACCTGTTCAGGAGGACGAGGGCCCGCATGCCACGGTGCACGACGAGTGCCTCCGCGTCGTCGGCCTCGGCCGCCCGGCAGAAGACGCAGCCCTCCTGCTCGTCGGCCGCCTGCACGTACTGCAGGCGCCAGGGCGCCCAGAGCTGTCGCATGTCGGCCAGCTAGAACCAGCCGCGGCGCCGGAAGACCGCGAGGATGACGAATGTGCCGAGGACCTGGAGGCCGATGCCGAGGAACACGAAGGCCTGCCACGACCCCGCGTGATCGACCATCCACGTGAAGTTCTGACCGAAGAAGCCAGTGATGAACGTGAGGGGCAGGAAGATCGTCGCGATCGTGTCAGCTGCTTTGTGACCACCCCGAGCCGGTTCGAGGCGGAGGAGAGGTAGACGTCGAGCGCGCCGGACATGAGCTCTCGCGAGGTGTCGAACATCTCGCCCATGCGGAACAGGTGGTCGTAGATGTCAAGGAAATAGCGTTCTGCCTCGGCCGTCATGCCGGGCAGGCTCTCGATGCCCGCGGCCAGCCTGCCGAAGACCTCACGCTGAGGGGCAATCGCCTTGCGCATCGATGCGAGCCGGCGGCGCATCGAGAGGATCTCCGACACCTGCTTGTTGGACGGACGCTCCACGATCTCGGTCTCGATCTGCTCGAGCCGGTCGTTCAGGACCTCGAGTGGGGTCCGGAAGCTGTCGACGAGCCCGTCCACGACCTGGTGCAGGACGAGCACCTGGTCCACGCCCTCCGCGAGTGTCCGCCGGCAGCGAGGCCTGGCATCGTCGAGTCCCGGCGCCTCGTCCTGGTGCACGGTGACGAGAAACCGCTCGGAGTAGTAGCAGTGAACCTCGACGAGCCCGTCCTGGTCGGGCGCCCAGCCGAAGACGACGAGGAAGACGTAGTCCTCGTAGTGCTCGAGTTTCGCCCGCTGACCGAAGTGGAGTGAGTCCTCGACCGCCAGCGGGTGGAAGCCGAAGAGGTCGCCGACCGTACGGATCTCCTCGTCGGATGGGGCGTGGAGGTCGAGCCAGAAGAACTCCCGCTGGGCGAGCACCGGCTCGAGCGCAGCACGCTCGGGGGCGATCTCGTGACTGCCCTCTCCGTCGACGAGGCGGGCCGCTACAGCCACCGCTTCAGGCGGAAGAAGCCGAGCATGCCGACGAGCGTCGCGACGAGGATCCCGAGGATCACCCAGAACGCCTCGCGGGTTCCCTCGCCCGGGAAGAGGACGTTCATCCCGAAGACGCTCGCGATCAGCGTGAGCGGCAGCAGGGTCACGCTGATCACGGTCAGGAGCCGGAGGACGTCGTTCTGGCGGTGCGAGATGACCGATTCGTTCGTCGACTCGAGCCCCTCGACGACTTCCTTGTAGTTGTCCAGCAGGTCCCAGATTCGCTCCGCCGCGTCGACGAGGTCGTCGAAGTAGAGCTCGAGCGTCTCGGGGAGGAACCTCTGGGTGTGCCGCTCGAGGACGCGCAGGGTGGCGCGCTCCGGCTTGATCACCTTGCGGTAGGCGATGATCTCCTGCTTCGCGTTCGAGATGTCGCGGACGACGTCGTCCGACGCGCCCTCGTACATCTCGTCCTCGATCCGGTCGAGCTTGTACGCGATCTTGTCGAGGATCGGGAAGCAGTAGTCGAAGAGGTCGTCCAGCACGTGGTAGAGGAGGTAGCCGGACCCCTTCGAGAAGAGCTCCTCGCGCCGTGCGGCGTCTTCCTCGCAGCGGCGGAACAGGTACGTGACGGGGTGGAGCTGGACGTTCGGGAGCGTGATCAGGAAGTCCGGCCCGATGAAGATGTCGAGCTCGGCGGCGTTCAGCCGCTGGACCGCCTTGTCGTAGAAGGGGAAGTGGAGGACGACGAAGAGGTAGTCCGCGTACTCGTCCACCTTCGGCCGCTGGCGCTTCGAGAGGACGTCCTCGACGTCGAGCTCGTGGAAGCCGAAGCGCGCGGCCAGCTCGGTCGCCTCGAGCGAGGTCGGCTCGTCGACGTGGACCCAGGTGAGGCCGTTAGCGGTGAGCTCGGCGATGCGCGGCTCGGGCCGCGCGAGGACCTCGCCCGCTCGCGCGGGCGCGCGCCCGCCGGATGCGGGGCCGAGGAAGCGTGGGCCGTGCCATAGCTACTTCGCGGATCGTCCAAGATCGCCATCTCCAGGTTCTCGGATTCTACCCGGAACCCTGCGCCCTCCTACACCGCCGGCTCGGGCGAAGCGGTCGGAGCCGCGCCTGCTCGAGCGCGTTCCAGGCGTTGTTGAGCCCGCTCTGGAGGTACGCGTAGAAGGCGGGGGAGATGACGAGGAGGAGGATGAGCGCGATCCAGCCGTTGATCACCTCGGTGTTGCCGGCGAGCCGTTGCGCCGTCTGGACCCGTCTTGAACGTGTTGATGTAGGAGAGGATCGCCGGGACGATCACGAGCGCGCCCAGCGTGATCGCGAGCAGCGACTTGCCCGGGCTGTCGCCGAGCTCGGTCGTCCCGCGGGCGCGGCCATAGTCGGCCATCTCGCGGTTCACGAAGTACCACCAGAAGAAGATGTAGATCCCGATCGTCACGATGGTCAGGACCACGACCCACCAGATGCTGCGCACCTTCGCGGTCTTGCCTCCTCCGATGTCGACGAGCTCCGCCATCGCTCCTCCTCTCGTCCGGCCCCCGTAGGGCGCACCGTACTCCTAAGGGCGGAACCGTGCGCTCCGCTAGTAGCCGTGACCAGACGCCGGGGAGGGACCGTGCGGCCCCTCCCCGTCGTCCATGCCTTCGTTTCCTAGGACCCGATCAGCGGTGTCGCGATCTCGCAGAAATCGACGAAGTTGGGATGGGGTCCGTTCACCTGGACATCGACATCCTCGACGAAGTCGCCTCCGGGCTCATCGTCGCCTCGGGTGTCGAACAGGTACGTGAACCGGATGGTGCCCCGATCGCGGGAGACGAGCTCACCATCCGAGTTGTAGACGGTGAAGGGCTGGCCCGAGATGATCTCGACGAACTTGAAGAGCGATCCCTGGACCCTCGTCGCCTTCACCTCGTTGAAGGTGCCGTGACCGGTGACGACGAACCATTCGCCCGTCTTGATGTTGGTGTAGACGTCGCGGAAGCGGAACGTGTCGCGAAGGAAGAACGCGGTCGCGGCCTTCCCAGTGCCCTGGCGCAAGCGGAACTGGCCGCTCACCGATCCCTCGAATTGGATCGGGAACCCGCAGTCGCTGAAGGTGTCCGACTCCGTCTCGCTGTACCGACCACGCTCGACGATCGTCGCCCCTGCCGTCGCCGCAAGCAGCCCGGCCGCCAATGCGACCAGAACGGCCGTGGCCCCGACCCGCCGGTGGAACCGAACGGGTTTCATAGAAAACCTCCCTTGAATTGCCGCAGGACGGGCCACCCAAGCAGCCTTCGCCACGGCATTCAACGATACGAAGGTGCAGGTAGCGCCCGGCGGGGCCGCGTCGAGCAGCTAGGAAGGGTCCCAGGGCCGCCACACTTCCTGCGGTTCGACCTCGCGTGCCGGCCGGTGAATCGGCGCGCCGGGGGCGTCTCAGACCAAGCCAGGGTGTTCCGGCGTCCGTCGCGCACGGCCCCGCCATTTCACAGCAAGCCTTTAGCTCACGGGCCTGCTATGCGCCTGGCAGGATTCGAACCTGCGACCTCGCGCTCCGGAGGCGCGCGCTCTATCCCCTGAGCTACAGGCGCGGGCCGGGCTAGTCTAGATGCTTGGCCGCCGACCACTGCCCTGACGCCGATCAGCAGCCAACCATCTAGCGCCATGGAGCTGACTCACCAAGCGGTCACGCTGCCTCTGGCGCAGCCGTTCACGATCTCGCGCGAGACGAGCGTCGACACGCCGCTCGTCTGGGTCGAGCTCCGGGCGGCCGGCGCGGTCGGCTACGGCGAGGCGGCGCCGCAGGAGCACTACGGCGAGAGCGTCGAGTCGGCGCAGGCGTTCCTCGACGAGGCGGCCGCGGTCCTCGGCGACGACCCGTGGGCGCT
Source organism: uncultured Actinomycetes bacterium (assembly GCA_963824775.1). GTDB lineage: Bacteria > Actinomycetota > Thermoleophilia > Gaiellales > Gaiellaceae > CAWGQF01. The sequence continues at coordinate 28,187 of CAWGQF010000012.1, read as the reverse complement.
CGAGGAGATCCTGGCGCGTCTGGCCGAACGGCCCGGAGAGACCGCGGCGAAGGCCGCGCTCGACTCGGCCCTCTACGACCTCTGCGGGAAGCTGGCCGGGCTCCCCGTGTGGCGCCTCCTGGGCCTCCGGCAGCAGGGGCCGCCCACCTCGTGGACCGTCTGGCTCGGCGACCCGGACGACATGGCCCGCCGCGCCGAGGCCGTCGATCCGCGGTTCCGCCGCCTGAAGCTGAAGCTAGGCGCGCGCGACGGGCTCGACGTCGAGCGAGTGCGCGCCGTCCGAAGCGTGACCGACCTCCCGCTCATGGTTGACGTGAACGAGTACTGGGAGCTCGAGGAGGCGATCGAGAACGTCCGCGCGCTCGCCGGCCTCGGCGTCGAGTACGTCGAGCAGCCGCTGCCGGCGGGCGACCCGGGCGGTCCGCGACTGAAGCGGGAGGCGGCGCTCCCGATCTACGTGGACGAGGACTGCCACATGCTCGCCGACGTCGCGGCCTGCGGCGAGCGGGCGCACGGGATCAACATCAAGCTGGCGAAGTCGGGCGGCATCCGGGAGGCCGTCAAGATGGCCGCGGCGGCCAGGGCGCTCGGGCTCGGCGTCATGCTCGGCTGCATGGTCGAGTCGGGCCTCGGAATCGCCGCGGGCGCGCAGATCGCGAGCCTGTGCGATCACGTCGACCTGGACGGCAACCTCCTCCTCGCCGAGGACCCCTGGCCGGGCGTCGCGTTCGAGGACGGCGTCCAGATTCCCGCCGAGGCCCCCGGTCTCGGCGTCGCTCCCGCATGAACGCGGACAAGCGCTACCTCATCCTCGCCGAGGGCTACTCGGCCGACCCGCACCACGGGAAGACGATGCGGGGTGTCGTTCGCTACCGGCCGTACCCGGTTGTCGCGATCCTCGACTCGGAGCGGGCGGGAGAGAGCTACGAGGACATTCCGATCGTGGCGTCCGTCGAGGAGGCGCTCCCGCTCGGGCCGACCGCGGCGCTCGTCGGCGTCGCCGTTTCAGGCGGGCGTCTGGGCCCGGAATGGCGCGCTCTCATCCTTTCCGCGGTCGGGGCCGGACTCGACGTCGAGGCGGGCATGCACGAGTTCCTCTCGGACGACCCGGAGCTTGCCGCTCTCGCACGCGAGCGGGGCGTCGAGCTTCGCGACCTGCGGCGCCCGCCGGACGACCTGAGCGTGCCCACGGGCGAGAACCTGACCCACGGCGCCCGGGTCGTCCTCACGGTCGGCTCCGACTGCGCCGTCGGCAAGAAGACGATGGCGCTCGAGCTGCACCTCGAGTCCGAGCGCCGGGGCCTTCGCTCGGTCTTCGTCCCGACCGGACAGACGGGAATCATGATCGCGGGCTGGGGGATCGCCGTCGACGCGGTCGTCTCCGACTTCCTCGCGGGCGCGGCGGAGCGGCTCGTGCTCGAGGGCGCCTCTCGCGGCGACCTCCTCTGGGTCGAGGGCCAGGGCTCGCTGATCCACCCGCAGTTCTCCGGGGTGACGCTCGGGCTCATGCACGGCAGCGCTCCGCACGCGTACGTCCTCTGCCACGTCGCCGGCGCGACCGAGATCGAGGGCTCTCCCGGCCACCCCCTCCTCCCGTTGCCGGAGCTGGTCGAGCTCCACGAGCGGATGTCGCTCCCGGTGCGCCCTGCGCGCGTGGCGGCCGTCGCGCTCAACACGAGCTTCCTCGATGAAAGGGCGGCCCTGGCGGCGATTCGACAGGCCGAGGAGGAGACCGGCCTCGTCGCGGACGATCCGGTCCGGTTCGGTGCGGGCCGGCTCGTCGACGCGGTCACGGCAAGCCTCGACTAGATGGTCGACCGGCGAGCGGGGCACCGCCGGATGCCGTCCCAGACACGGCGCGCCCTCGTCCTTGCCAAGGCAGCCGGCCTTGGCTGCGGACGACGACGCACACTCGCTTGGTCTGGGCTATCCCCGACGGCACCCCGACCACGGTCAACCATCCGGGCGCCGCTTTTCCTCTTGGTATAACGCTGCGATGATCGACCAGCGCGTCGAGCGTCTTGCCGATCTCATCGTCGGGTACTCGCTCGCGCTCGGACGACGCGAGGTGCTCCGCATCGACGGCTACGCGATCGCCGAGCCGCTCGCCCTCGCGCTCTACCGCGCCGCCATCCGAGCCGGCGCGAATCCGTACACGAACCTGACGCTCGACGGGCTGCACGAGATCCTCGTCGCCGAGGGCTCCGACGAGCAGATCGCCTACCTGTCGCCCGTCCAGTGGAAGGAGATCGAGGAGCTCGACGCGCTCGTGACCGTCTGGTCGGAGGAGAACACCCGCTCGTTCACCAGGGCGGACGAGCGCCGCCACGGCGCGCTCATCGCGGCACAACGGCGTCTGTCGAACCGCCGCTGGGAGCGGATCGCGCAGGGCGAGATGCGCTGGTGCGGGACGCTCCACCCGACGCACGCCCACGCGCAGGATGCGGACATGTCGCTCAAGGACTACGAGGCGTTCTTCCACGCCGCGTGCCACACGGACGTCGACGGCGCAGAGGCCCACTGGCGCGCCCTCGCCGACATTCTCGCCGCGCGCGCCGAGGAGCTGGCGCCTGTCCGCGAGCTGCGAATCGTCGGACCCGACACCGACATCACCGTGGGCGTCTCGGGCCGCACGTGGATCGCGGCCGACGGCCGTTACAACATGCCCGACGGCGAGATCTTCACGAGCCCGGTCGAGACCGAGACCGAGGGCGAGATCCGCTTCACGTTCCCGGCCATCTTCCAGGGCCGCGAGGTCGACGACGTTCGCCTGCGTTTCGAGAGCGGCCGCGTGGTCTCGGCCGAGGCGACGCGCGGCGAGCCGTACCTCAAGGAGCTCCTCGATCTCGACGACGGGCGCACGCGTCCTCGGGGAGGTCGCGTTCGGCTTGAACTACGAGATCGACCGCTTCACGCGGAACATCCTGCTCGACGAGAAGATCGGCGGGACGATGCACCTCGCGCTCGGCGCCAGCTTCGCGCAGGCGGGCGGTCGGAACTCGTCCGCGCTGCACCTCGACATGATCTGCGACCTTCGCGAGGAGGGGCAGGTCTACGCCGACGGAGAGCTCGTCTGGAAGGACGGCGCGTTCCTCGGAGGCGCGATCCCGGTCACGGCCGGTGGCTGACCCGCGCGTCGAGCGGCTCGCCGATGTCGCGGTCGACTACTCGACCGCCGTCCGCCCGGGCGATCTCGTCGTCCTCGAGTCGACGCCCCTCGCCGCGCCGCTCGTCCGCGAGATGTACCGGCGGATCCTGGCGGCGGGCGGACATCCACAGGTTCGCGCGAGCGCCGAAGGCGTCGTCGAGGTGCTTCACCGCGAGGGCGACGACGAGCAGCTCTCGTGGCTCAGCCCCGCGCGCGTCGAGCAGGTCGAGCGGGCCGACGTGCACATCGTCCTCGAGTCGGAGCACAACACGCGGTCGCTCTCCGGTGTCGACCCGGCCCGGCAGGCGGTCGTCGCGCGGGCGCGGCGGGCCCTCGGCGACCGTTTGTTCGAGCGCGCGGCAGCGGGGGAGCTCCGCTGGCTCGTGACGCGCTTCCCGACGCACGCCGGGGCACAGGACGCAGGCATGTCCCTCGAGGAGTACGAGAACTTCGTCTACCGCGCCGGGCTCCTCCATCTGGATGACCCCGTAGGCGCCTGGGTCTCCTTCGGCGAGCGGATCGGGCGGCTCGCGGAGTGGCTCGACACGAAGGACGAGCTCCGGATCGTCGCCGAGGGCACCGACCTCACGCTGGCAGTCGGCGGCCGCACCTGGATCCCGAGCATGGGCAAGGAGAACTTCCCGGACGGGGAGGTCTTCACCGGGCCGGTCGAGACCGCGACCGAGGGCGAGATCCGCTTCACCTTCCCGGCCGCGTTCCAGGGCCGGGTCGTCGAGGGCGTCCGGCTTCGGTTCGAGGGCGGCGAGGTCGTGGCGGCGGAGGCGGAGCGCGGGCAGACGTTTCTGGACGAGATGCTCGGCGTCGACGACGGTGCGCGCCGCGTCGGAGAGCTCGCCTTCGGGCTGAACGACGCGATCCAGGAGTTCACGCTGAACACGCTCTTCGACGAGAAGATCGGCGGCACCGTTCACCTCGCGCTCGGGAAGGCCTATCCCGAGACCCGAGGGCGGAACGAGTCGGCCCTCCACTGGGACCTCGTCTGCGACCTGCGCTCGGAGAGCGAGGTCTACGCGGACGGCGAGCTCGTCTACCGCAACGGCCGCTTCCTTCACGAGGACTGAAGAGCCAGGTGGCTGGTGCCACGTCGGCGCACGCCTGGCTGGCGGCTCCGACGCGGCGTCGGGCCGCCGGCTCCCCCTTGGCCAGGCTGTGTGCCTGGCCCGCGGGCGATCCGGCACCCCGACTTGGTCTGAGCCGTCCCCAGACGCACGCCGAAGCGGCACCAGCCACCTAGCGGTGATCGCGCTTCTGGGCGACACGCACCTCCCGCGCGGGTCGCGCCGCCTGCCCGCGGCCTGCCGAGAGCTCGTCGAGGAGGCCGAGCTCGTGCTCCACGTCGGCGACTTCACCGCGCTCGCGGTCTTGCAGGAGCTGCAGGCCCTGGGCCCGGTCACCGCCGTCCACGGGAACATGGACGATCGGCCGCTCCGCAAGCTCCTGCCCGAGCGGCGGGTCGTCGAGCACGGCGATTTCCGGGTCGGCCTCGTGCACGACCCCGGCCCCGCGGCGGCGCGGCACGAGCGCCTGGTCGAGTGGTTTCCGGGGTGCGATCTCATCGTGTACGGGCACACGCACCTCCCCGAGGTGGCGCGGGTGGGGGAGACCTGGATCGTGAACCCGGGGAGCCCGACCGAGCGGCGGCGGGCGCCTGGCCACACGATGGCCGTCGTCGAGGGCGGCGCGCCACGGCTCGTTTCCGTCTGACGGCCTCGCGGACGGTGGGAGCCGGCGATCGATGACGGAGGTTGGACGCGTGGCTCGCGGCCGCGACGTATCGCAACCTCGCGCAGGGCTGCCTCCCGGCACGAGCGAGCTCGAGAAGGCGCGGCCTCCGGCCAGGGCGCCGTCTGCGCCCCGCTTCGCGATGACGTCCGATCCCGTCCGCTACTATCGAACATATGTTCGCTACGCGGATCACCCTGCTGCTCATCGTCGCCGTCATCGGAGTCGCCGTCTGGACGGTCGCGCCCAGCCAGAGCGCGGGCTCCGAGGCCCGGTACGTCGTCCAGCCCGGCGACACACTCTGGGAGATCGCGACCACCCGGTACGCCGGAGACCCGCGCGAGGCGATCTGGCGCATCAAGGAGCGAAACGGCCTCCGCACCTCCGCGCTCACGCCGGGGGAGGTGCTCGCCTTGCCGTAGGAACCCGGTCATACACTTGCCGGGGTGGATCTGGATCTCGTCTTCCTGGGGACCTCCGGTTCGGTTCCGACCGCCCGGCGGGCGCCCTCCGCGCTTCTCGTCCGCCGCGGCGGAGAACGGCTCCTCGTCGACTGCGGCGAGGGGACGCAGCGCCAGCTTCTGCGCTCCGGGATCGGCCTCGTGGAGCTTCGCGAGGTCTTCCTGACCCACTACCACGCGGATCACTACCTGGGCCTGCCGGGGATGATGAAGACGTTCGCCCTCCGGGGTCGCGAGGCGCCGCTCACGATCTATGGGCCGCCGGGCCTGCGGGATCTCTTCCGGTCGCTCCAGCGGATCTTCGGGAAGCTGACCTACCGCTACGAGCTCGAGGAGGTGCGGCCGGGCGACGTCCTCGAGCGCGGGGACTACGCGATCGCGGCCTTCGCCGTCCAGCACGGGATCGCAGGCGTGGGTTACGCGCTCGTCGAGGCGGAGCGCCCCGGGCGGTTCGACCTCGAGAGCGCGCTCGCGCTCGGCGTGCCGCGCGGTCCGCTCTTCGGCGCGCTCCAGCGCGGCGAGACAGTGGCGCTGCCCGAGGGAGGTGAGGTGCGCTCCGAGCAGGTGCTCGGTGCGCCGCGGCCCGGGCGGAAGATCGTGCTGACGGGCGACACCCGCGCGGCCGGCAGCGTGCTCGAGGCGGCGCAGGGCGCGGATGTCCTCGTTCACGACGCATCGTTCGCCGACGAGGAGGCCGAGCGCGCCGAGGAGACCGGTCATGCCACGGCCCGGGAGGCGGCCGAGCTCGCCCGGCTCGCCGACGTACGTCTGCTCGCGCTCACGCACCTCTCGAACCGCTACTTCGGGCCGGAGATCGCCCGCGAGGCCCGGGCCGTCTTCCCCGACACGGTCGTTCCCAGGGACTTCGATATGATCGACGTCCCGTTCCCGGAGAGGGGCGCGCCGACCCTCGTGAAGAGTGGCGCGCTCGCCCGACACCAGGAGGCTGACCCTGTTGAGCAAGGTGCAGGTGACGGTGACGAGGGATCAGACCGAGGCGGAGGAGATCCAGACGATCCTTCAGTCCGCCGGGATCCAGTCGGAGCTCCATCCGGCCGTCGAGCAGCACCCGACGGCGCTCGATGACTCGCCCACGCAGGTGCTGGTGCCGGAGGAGTCGCTCGAGGCGGCACAGGAGGCGATCGAGGCGATGACCGAGCCCGAGGAGCTCCTCGGCGACATCTAGGCAAGTGATTCCTGATTCCGGTGCCCTCGGGGAGGGCATGCGCCAAGCAGCGGGGTCGATGGGAACGGTGGCAAGGCTGGTGGCTTTGGCGCCGTTCGCGGCGGCCGCGGGGCGCCGTGCGCAGGCCCCCGGCCGGGGGTGCCGGGATCAGGGATCACTCACCTAATCGAATCTGGGGCGCGCCGGACTTCGACGCGCTCGCGCCGCGCTACGACGAGCTCCGGCCGGCGGACGAGAACTGGTGGAACCTCTTCGACGCGATCGTCGAGGCCGGTGGCCTCGCGGGTGCGCGAGTCCTCGACGTCGGCTGCGGCACCGGGCGGCTCGCCCACGCCCTCGTGGAACGGGCCGGCGCGCGGGTGTGGGGAGTGGACACCTCCGCGGCGATGCTCGCGCGGGCTCGGGCGCGGCCGCTTCCCGGCGGCGGCTGGAAGCAGGCGCCGGCGGAGCGGCTTCCGTTCAAAGACGGATGGTTCGACGCCGTCGTCATGCGGCAGGTCGTGCATCTCGTCGACCGGTCGCGCGCGTTCGCCGAAGCGGCGCGGGTCCTGCGCCCGGGCGGGCGCCTGGTGATCGCCACGTTCCATCCCGACCACTTCGACGGCGTCTGGGTCGCCCGCGTCGTCCCGCGCGTCGCGGAGCTCGACCGCGCCCGTTTCCAATCGCCCGACGAGCTGCACGCCGACCTGCAGGCGGCCGGTTTCGCGGACACGAAGGAGAAGCGCCTGCGCCAGGAGGCGCCGGTGACCCGGGACGAGGCGCTCGAGCGACTCCGCGGCGGCTTCATCTCGACCCTGCACCTGCTCGACGAAGCCGAACTCGCCGAGGCCATCGACCGGGCAGAGCGGAGCCTTCCGAAACAGGTCGATTCGGTGCTCGACTGGCTCATCGTCACCTCGGAGCGCTGAGGAAGTCAGGCGTCGCGCGCCCGGGCGGAGACGCACTCGCGCTCCGTCCGAGCGGCATCCCTATACTCACCGCGCAACCCCTTAACCCGGTCCCGAGAGGCCGAGAAGGAGTTCGTGAGTGGCTGCGCGTACCGAAACACCGAAAACCCTCCTCGACGCGGACGCCCTTCACCGCACGCTCGTCCGGATCGCCCACGAGATCGTGGAGCGGAACGCGGACCTCGACGCGGTCGCTCTCGTCGGCATCCACACGCGCGGCGTCCCGATCGCCCAGCGCCTCCGGCGCCTGATCGCCGAGTTCACCGGCACCGAGGTCGCGCTCGGCGCTCTCGACATCACCTTCCACCGCGACGACGTCCTCGTCCGCGGCGGCGACGCGCCGCGACACCCGCAGCCGGTCGTCAAGTCGACCCGCCTCGACTTCGCGCTCGAGGGCCGCACATGCGTCCTCGTCGACGACGTGCTCTACACCGGCCGGACGATCCGGGCCGCGATCGAAGCGCTCTTCGAGTACGGCCGCCCGGACCGCGTGCAACTCGCCGTGATCGTCGATCGCGGACACCGCGAGCTTCCGATCCGGCCCGACTATGTCGGCAAGAACCTCCCCACCCAGCGCGGCGAGCGCATCCGGGTGCAGCTCCTCGAGGTGGACGAGGTCGACTCCGTCCTCCTCGTACGCCGCGCCGACCAGCACGACGACCCCGAAGAGAGGTGACGATGGCCGAAGTCCGCCAGCTCGTCCGCGACGAGCTCCTCCCCCCGAAGCCGTCCGACCGGCGGCACCTGATCTCGATCCGCGACCTCACCCGGGACGACGTGGAGCGCATTCTCGAGCTCTCGCGCGTCTTCGCCGGGTCGCTCGACCGTGACGTGAAGAAGCTCCCGGCGCTCCGGGGCCGCACGGTCGTGAACCTCTTCTACGAATCCTCGACGCGGACCTCGTCGAGCTTCGAGCTCGCCGCGAAGCGCCTCTCGGCCGACGTCATGTCGATCAAGGCGACCGGGTCTGCGGTCGACAAGGGCGAGTCGCTCAAGGACACGTCTCTCACGATCGGCTGCTACGACCCGGACGTCGTCGTGATCCGGCACCCGGAGATCGGCGCGCCGCTCCTCGTCGCCCGCCACACCCGGGCGCACGTCGTGAACGCCGGCGACGGGAAGCACCAGCATCCGACCCAGGCGCTGCTCGACCTCTACACGATCGCCGACGAGCTCGGCTCGCTGGAGGGCCTGCACGTCGCGATCGTGGGCGACGTCCTGCACTCGCGCGTCGCGCGCTCGAACGTCCAGGCGCTCGTCCTCATGGGCGCGCGCGTGACGCTCGTCGGCCCGCCGCCCCTGATCCCGCGAGGGATCGAGGCGATGGGGTGCGCGGTCTCGTACTCGATCGACGCGATCCGGAATGCCGACGTCGTCTACGTCCTCCGGATGCAGCGCGAGCGGATGCTCGCTGGCGCGAACTACGTCCCCAGCCTGCGCGAGTACTCCGCCCGCTGGGGCGTGACCGCCGACCGGCTGCGGCCGGGCCAGAAGGTCATGCATCCCGGGCCGATGAACCGCGGTGTCGAGATCGACGGCGCGGTCGCCGACGCGGCCGACGCGCTGATCGAGCGCCAGGTGCGAAGCGGACTCGCCGTCCGCATGGCGGTGCTCTACGACCTCCTCACGCACGGCCCGGTCGGCGTCAAGGTCGCCGAGCTCGAGGCGGTGGCGTCGTGAAGCCGCTCGTCAGGCCGGAACGTCCCGGCGAGGACATCGTCATCCGCGGCGCCCGCGTTCTCGACCCGGTCGAGGGGATCGACTCCGTGCTCGACGTCAGGATCGACAGCGGGTTGATCACTCGCCTCGGGCCCGATCTCGACGCGAACGGCCATCGCGTGGTCGAGGCCGAGGGACTCCTGCTCGCGCCCGCGTTCGTGGATCCGCACGTCCATCTCCGCACACCCGGCCGCGAGGACGAGGAGGATCTCGCCTCCGGCACAGGCGCCGCGGCGGCGGGTGGCTTCTGCGCGATCCTGGCCATGCCGAACACGGATCCGGTCGTGGACTCGGCCGCGGTCCTCGGCTCGCTCGCGCGCCGCGCCCGCGTCGAGGCGGAGATCCCGGTCGGGTTCCTCGCAGCGATCACGCGCGGGCAGAAGGGCGAGGAGCTGACCGAGATGGTCGAGCTGGCGGAGGCCGGCGCGGCCGGGTTCTCGGACGACGGGCAGCCGGTCGAATCGCCGGGGCTCCTGCGCCGCGCGCTCCAGTACAGCGCCGTCGCCGGGCCGCCCGTCGCGCTGCACTGCGAGGAGCGGACGCTCACACGAGGCAGCCACATGCACGAGGGAGAGACCTCGGCGGAGCTCGGCTTCGGCGGCTACCCGTCTGTCGGCGAGAGCGTCATGGTCGTGCGCGACCTCGCGCTCGCCCGGTACGAGGGCCGTCCGCTGCACCTGCTCCACCTGTCGGCACGCGAGTCGGTGGAGGCGCTGAGGCGCGCGCAGGCGGACGGTGTCACCGCGACCGCGGAGGTCACGCCGCATCACCTGACGGCTACCGACGAGCTCGTGCGCTCGCTCGACTCGAACGTCAAGATGAATCCGCCGCTTCGAGCCGACGAAGACCGGGCCGCGCTGGTCGACGCCCTGCGGGACGGGACGATCGCCGCCGTCGCGACGGACCACGCGCCCCACGCACGCCACGAGAAGGAGGTGCCGTTCGAGGCGGCACCGTTCGGCGTGACCGGCCTCGAGACCGCCTTCGCGATCCTGCACACGCGGCTCGTCCGGCCCGGAGTCCTCGCGCTCGCGACGCTGCTCGAGCGGATGAGCGCCGGGCCCGCCCGCATCTACGGCCTCGAGCCGCCCAGGGTCGCGACCGGTGCGGAGGCGAACCTCGTCCTCCTCGATCTCGACGCCGAGTGGCGCGTCGAGGAGTCGGGCTTCCGGTCGAGATCCGCCAACTCGTGGCTCCTCGGCGAGACCCTGCGCGGGAAGATCGCTGTCACGGTCGCCGGCGGCCGCGTCGCCTTCGCAGCATGAGCTACCTCCTGCTCGAGGACGGCGCGGTCTTTCCGGGCCGCAGCGTGGGCGCGGACGGGATCGTCTTCGGCGAAGCCGTCTTCACGACCGCCATGGCCGGCTACCAGGAGGTCGTCACCGATCCGAGCTTCGCCGAGCAGGTCGTCTGCTTCACGGCGCCGATGGTCGGGAACTACGGCGTCGCGCCCGCGCGCTCCGAGTCCGACCGGCCACACGCCCGCGCCGTGCTCATGCGCCGCGCCGGCGGGGAGGACTGGACGCGCTGGCTCACCCGGCGCGGAGTCGTCGCGCTCGACGAGGTCGACACCCGTTCTCTCGTGCTCCACCTGCGTGAGGGCGGGGCCATGCGCGCGGCCGCAGTCGCCGGCGAGGCTTCGCACGACGAGGTCCTGAGGCAGGTTCGCGCGCAGCCGCCGATGGCGGGTCGGGCCCTGGCCGCCGACGTCTCCACCGCCGAGGTGTACTCGCTCGGCCGCGGCGTGCGGCGGGTGGGCGTCCTCGACTACGGCTGCAAGCGGTCGATCCTCGAGCGGCTCCTCGCAGCCGGGGCGACGGTCAAGGTCTTCCCGCACGACACGCCCGCCGAGGACGTGCTCGCGGACACGCCCGACGGCGTCGTCCTCTCGAACGGCCCGGGCGATCCCGCCGCGCTCGCCGCCCACGTCGCCATCGTCGCCCGCCTGCTCGGCCGGGTGCCGCTGCTCGGGATCTGCCTCGGCCACCAGCTCCTCGCGCGGGCGGCGGGCTTCGAGACGTTCAAGCTCCGCTTCGGTCACCGCGGCGCGAACCATCCGGTGCTCGAGCTCGCCTCGGGTCGAGTCCTCGTGACCGCGCAGAACCACGGGTTCGCGGTCGAGGGCCACGGGCCGGCGGTCACGCACGTCTCGCTCTACGACGGGACGGTCGAGGGGATCGCGCTGCCCGACGTGCAGGCCCGGTCGGTGCAGTTCCACCCGGAGGCCGCGCCCGGGCCGAACGACGCGCGCTCGATTGTCGAGGAGTGGGTGGGAGGGCTCGGGTATGCCGCGGCGGCCTGACCTCCACTCGGTCTGTCTGATCGGCTCCGGGCCGATCGTGATCGGGCAGGCCTGCGAGTTCGACTACGCCGGGAGCCAGGCGCTCAAGGTGCTGCGCGCCGAGGGCTTCCGAACGATCGTCGTCAACTCCAACCCGGCCACGATCATGACCGACCCCGGCTTCGCCGACCGCACGTACCTGGAGCCTCTCGATCTCGACGGCGTGGCCGGGGTCCTCAGGCGGGAACGCCCCGACGCGCTTCTGCCGACCCTCGGCGGCCAGACGGCGTTGAACCTCGCCTCCGAGCTCGCCGCAGCCGGCGTCCTCGACGACCTCGGCATCGAGCTGATCGGCGCTCCCGTGGACGTGATCGCGCGGGCGGAGGACCGCGCGCGCTTCCGCGAGACGGTTCGGAGCGTCGGCCTCAAGGTGCCCGAGTCGCGGATCGTGACGACCCTGGAGGACCTGCCCGTCGAGATCGCGTTCCCGGTCGTGCTCCGCCCGGCCTTCACGCTCGGCGGGCACGGCGGCGGGATCGCGCACGACCGCCCTGAGCTCGTCCGCCTCCTCGAGCTCGGCCTCGCCGAGAGCCCGGTCGGGCAGGTGCTCGTCGAGGAGTGCCTCGCGGGCTGGGACGAGTTCGAGCTCGAGCTCATGCGCGACGCGCGCGACAACGTGGTCGTCGTCTGCTCGATCGAGAACCTCGATCCGATGGGGGTCCACACGGGCGACTCGGTCACGGTGGCGCCGCAGATGACGCTCTCCGACCGCGCCTACCAGGAGCTCCGGGACGCGGCGGCCACCGTCATCCGCGCCGTGGGCGTCGAGACGGGCGGCTCGAACATCCAGTTCGCGCGCGACCGGGAGAGCGGCGAGATCCGGGTGATCGAGCTGAACCCGCGGGTGTCGCGGTCGTCCGCGCTCGCGTCCAAGGCGACCGGCTACCCGATCGCGAAGGTGGCGGCGAAGCTCGCGGTCGGCTACACGCTCGACGAGATCCCGAACGACCTGACGGGGACGACCCCCGCGAGCTTCGAGCCGACGCTCGACTACGTGGTCGTCAAGTTCCCGCGCTTCGCCTTCGACAAGTTCCCGGGCGCGGACCCGGCGCTCGGCACGCAGATGAAGTCGGTCGGGGAGGCCATGGGCATCGGCCGCACGTTCGCCGAGGCGTTCCTGAAGGCGATGCGCTCGCGCGAGACCGACTCGGTTTCACCGTGGCCGCGGCTCGGGGCTATGCCGGACGGCGTCCACCCGTGGTTCCGGAGCGAGCTCGCGCGTGTGCTGCGCGCACTCGACCGCGTCACGTCGCTCGACGACCTCGTCGCGGACGACTGGATCGCGCTCAAGCGCCTCGGGATCTCGGACGGTGAGATCGCAGTCGCGTGCGGCCAGGACGCGGACACGACGCGGGCGCGCCGCCTCGCGTGCGGCGTCCGGCCGGTGTACCGCCGGGTGGACTCCTGCGCGGCGGAGGTCGAGGCGGACTCCAACTACCTGTACTCGACCTGGGGGGAGCGCGGCGACGCGCCGGCCGGCCACGCACGGAGCGTCGTCATCCTCGGCTCCGGGCCGAACCGCATCGGGCAGGGGATCGAGTTCGACTACTGCTGCGTCCACGCGGCGAAGAGCTTCCGAGCCATGGGCTACGAGGCCGTGCTCGTGAACTGCAACCCCGAGACGGTCTCCACCGACTACGACACGTCCGACCGTCTGTACTTCGAGCCGCTCGACGTCGAGTCGGTGCTCGAGGTGTGCGACCGCGAGCGCCCCCACGGCGTCGCGATCCAGCTCGGCGGCCAGACGCCGCTCAAGCTCGCGCGTGCGCTCGAGCGCGCCGGTCACCGGATCCTCGGGACACCCTTCGACGCGGTCGACGTGGCGGAGGACCGCGAGCGCTTCGCGGCGCTCTGCGAAGGGCTCGGCGTCGCGGTCCCGCCCTGGGCCATGGCCACCGGCCCGGCGGAGGCCGTCGCGGCCGCCGAGCGGATCGGCTACCCCGTGCTCGTCCGTCCCTCGTACGTCCTCGGCGGCCGGCGGATGCGCGTCTGCTACGGCGCCGAGGACATCGAGTCGGCCGTCGATCCCGGCGACCGCGTCCTCGTCGACCGCTTCCTCGAGGGCGCGCTCGAGATCGACGTCGACGCGCTCTGCGACGGGCGGGACACCTACGTCGCCGCCGTCATGCAGCACGTGGAGGAGGCAGGCGTGCACTCGGGCGACTCGTCCTGCGTCCTCCCGCCGATCTCGCTCGACCCGGGCGCCCTCGCCGACGTGCGCGAGACGGTCCGGCGGCTCGCATCGGCGCTCGGCGTCGTCGGCCTGGTGAACGTGCAGCTCGCCCTCGCCGGCGAATCGCTCTACGTGCTCGAGGCGAATCCGCGTGCCTCCCGGACGGTCCCGTTCGCAAGCAAGGCGACGGGCGTGAACCTCGTGGACGCCGCCTGCCGCCTCATGGCGGGCGCCTCGCTCGCGTCGCTCGCGCTCCCACGCGAGGGCGCGGCCGCGCAGGTGAGCGTCAAGGCCGCGGTCTTCCCGTTCGGACGCTTCCCGGGCGCGGACCCGGTGCTGGGCCCCGAGATGCGCTCGACGGGCGAGGTCATGGCGAGCGCGGCGGACTTCGCGACCGCGTTCGCGAAGGCCGAGCGGGCGGCCGGCCGGCCGCTGCCGGCGGGCGGGCGCGCGTTCCTCTCGGTGCGCGACGCGGACAAGCCGGCCGCGGTCGCGATCGCCCGCCGGCTCGTCGAGCTCGGCTTCGCGCTCTCGGCCACCGCCGGCACGGCGTCCACGCTCGCGCGCGCGGGCATCCCCGTGACGCGGGTGCGGAAGGTGTCGGCGGACGGTGACGATGCGACGGTCGTCGACCTCATCCGCCGCGGCCGGTGCGATCTCGTCGTGAACACACCCGCCGGGAGCGGCGCCCGGTCGGACGGCTACCGGATCCGCGAGGCCGCCCTCCTCGCGCGCGTCCCGTGCGTGACCACGATGGCGGGCGCGGCGGCCGCGGTCGAGGCGATCGCGGGCGCCAGGCTCGAGCAGGCCCTCTCCCTCCAGGAGCGCGTTGCGGCCGCGTCGGCTTAGAACCCGTTTCACGATGACGCTTCGTCGCTGGCTCAAGGCTTCGTCGTGAAACGGGTTCTCGTAACCGTCCTCGGGGTCGAAACGGTCGGCCCGTACGCGCTCCTCCGCGTCGCACGCGGCGGGCTCGCGCCCGGTGACCCGGGGCAGTTCTTCATGCTCACGCCCCCCGGCCGCACGCTGCCGCGGCCGATGAGCCTCTGCCTCGCGCCGCCGGGGGAGCTCGACTTCCTGATCGATCCGGTCGGCCCCGGCACCGACGCGCTCGTCTCGCTCGAGCCCGGGCGACGAGTTTTGCGTCCTGGGACCACTCGGACGCGGCTTTCGACTCGACGTCGAGCGCCCGCTCCTCGTCGGCGGAGGGATCGGGATTGCCCCGCTCCCGTTCCTCGCCGAGCGCCTCGGCGGCGCCCCGGCGCTCCTCGGGTTCCGGAGCGAGCGACACGCCGAGGCGGCGGCACTCCTTCCCGGCGCCGAGGTGGTCGTGGAGCCGACGCTCGTGACCGAGCGCCTCCAGCCGGGGACGGAGGTCCTCGCGTGCGGCCCGGAGCCGATGCTGCGGGCGGTCGCCCGCCTCGCGCCCCGTGCCCAGCTCGCCTGGGAGGCGCCCATGGCCTGCGGCTACGGCGCCTGCTACGGCTGCGCGGTCGAGATCCGGGGCCGGCTGCGCCGCCTCTGCCTCGAGGGCCCGGTGCTCCTTGCCGACGACGTCGAGGCCGGCGCGCGGGAGGCCGCGTGATCCTGAACGCCTCGGGGTGCCTGGACGCGCTCGCGGCGCCCGAGGTCGCGCGGAGCCTCGACGCCTTCGTGACGAAGACCGTGACGCCTCGTCCGCGGGAGGGGAACGCGCCCGTCCGGATCGCGGAGACCGACGCCGGGATGCTCAACTCGATCGGGCTCGCGAACCCGGGGATCGACGCGTTCGTCGCTGAGACACTTCCACGCCTTCTCGACCTGGGTGTCCCGGTCTGGGTCTCGGTCGGCGGCTTCGAGGCCCGCGACTACACGGACCTCTGCGCGCGCCTCGACGGCGAGGCGATCGAGGCGATCGAGCTGAACGTCTCGTGTCCGAACGTCGAGTCCCCCGTGGACGCGACCGAGCAGATCGTCTCGGCGGCGCGCGCCTCGACCGGGAAGCCGCTCTTCACGAAGCTCTCGCCGCAGCTCCCCGACCTCGCCGCGGCGGCTGAGGCCGCGGCCGACGCCGGGACGGACGGGCTCTCGCTCGTGAACACGCTCCGCGGCCTCGCGCTCGACCCGCGCACGCTCGAGCCTGCGCTCTCGACCGAGGCGGGCGGGCTCTCCGGACCGGCGCTACGCCCCGTCGCGCTGGCCGCGGTCCACGCCTGCTACCGGGCCACAGGACTGCCGATCGTGGGGATGGGCGGGGTCGAGAACGGGCGCCACGCGCTCGACCTCATCGCGGCCGGCGCTTCGGCCTGCGCGCTCGGCACTATCCTCTTCCGCGACCCCGGCGCAGGGGCCAGAGTCAGGGAGGAGCTGGCGCGCGAGGCTGCCGCCCGCGGCTTCGATCGACCGTCCGACGCCCGCGGCGTTGCCCACCGCGCCGACGGGGGCCCGTTGCCCGCCTGGGCAAAAAAGCCTGCAAAAACGGCACAAACATGAGACTTGCCACTAGGCCAAGGGGTGTTAGAATCGCCCGCCTATGCAGGCGTCAAGGACGCAGGTTCAGGCACCTCTCCGCTCGCTCGACCAGCGGATGGAGGCTCTGCGGCGCGCGAACGAGATTCGCGTCCGGCGCGCGCAACTGAAGAAGGACCTGAAGGCCGGCTCCGCGAGGATCGAGGAGATCCTTGACGATCCGCCCGAGTACGTCGGGACGGCGAAGGTGATCGACATCCTCATGGCCGTCCCGAAGTTCGGTCGCGTGAAGGCCGCGCGGTTCCTGAATCAGTGCCGGATCAGCCAGTCCAAGACCGTCGGCGGCCTCTCGGAGCGGCAGCGCACCGAGCTGGTCGGCCTGCTGCGCCGCTGACGGGGCGCGCCGCGACGGTGGTCCCCGAGCCCGCCGCCGATCCGGGGGCGCGGCAGCCTCCGCGTGGCCGGTTGCTCGTCGTGACAGGTCCGTCCGGCGCCGGCAAGGGCACGCTCATGCGCCGGCTCGTCGAGCGGCGGCCGGACCTCGAGGTCGCGGTCTCGGCCACCACCAGGGAGCGGCGGGCGGGCGAGGTCGATGCGCGCGACTACCACTTCCTCTCCGACGAGGAGTTCGACGATCGAGTCGAGCGCGGGGAGTTCCTCGAGTGGGTGCCGTACGTCTCCGGTCACCGGTACGGAACCCTGAACTCCGAGCTCGAGCGGATCATGGGCGCCGGCAAGACGCTGTGTGCTCGAGCTCGAGACGGAAGGCGCGAAGCGGGTGAAGGAGCTGCGCCCGGACACGGTGACGGTCTTCGTCGCGCCGCCGTCTTTCGCCGAGCTCGAGCGACGGCTGCGGGAGCGAGACACGGAGAGCGCAGGCGAGATCGACGAGCGCCTTGCCCTCGCGCAGGCGCAGACCGAGGAGCAGGACGACTTCGACCATGTGGTCGTGAACGACGACCTCGAGCGCGCGGCGACCGAGCTCGACGCGCTCCTCACGCTGCCGGTCCCCGCAGGGACCGAGCGCGCGCCTGGCTGAGCGGCGCCGCGGAGGCCACCAAAGTCGTCCGCCGCCCGCGCGACACCCGGCACATTCGTCACACACACGCGCGTCTTCCAGCGTTAGCCTGACCGGTGAGGGGATATCCAGGGGGGTCCCCCGGGGGAGTACCGAAGGAGGTGCCGGCGCCGCCCCCCGACGGAGGGCTTGCGGGCCGCAGCTACACTGGCCGCGATGATTTCTCCCCGCATCGACGACCTGCTCGAGCGCGCGGACTCGCGGTACGGCCTCGTGATCATGGCCGCCAAGCGCGCCCGGCAGATCAACAACTACCACCACCAGCTCGGCGAGGGCACGTTCGAGGACGTCGCGCCGCCGCTCGTCGAGTCTCGGTCGAAGAACTACCTCACGCTCGCCCTCGAGGAGATCTCCGAGGGCAAGATCACGCACGAGTACTCGTAGGCGTACCCGGCTCGATCCGATGTGAGCGCCTCGCGCGCCCGTCACGGCGCGCCGATTCAGGCTGGGCGCGGTCAGATGTCGCAAAGGGCTCGTCGCGCCCCGCGACCTCGGGGCCCGCGGCCCGCGGCCCGCGCGACGACCGCGTAGGCGGCGAAGCACTCGGTCCCGAGCTCGCGGTCGACGAAGACGACACGGCACTCGGCCGAGTCGCCGCGTGCAAGCAAGGACAGCCGGCGAGCGCGAGGGACGCGGCGCACGTCGGAACGCTCTGTGCCCGGCTCTCGCGGCGCCTGCGACAATTCGAGCATGGTCTCGAAGCGGATCATCCTCGGCGTGACCGGCTCGATCGCCGCCTACAAGGCATGCGAGCTCGTCCGGCTACTCGTCCGGGAGGGCCACGAGGTCGTCCCGATCTTGACGCCCGGCGCCGAGCGGTTCGTCTCCCGCGAGACGTTCGAGGCGCTCGCCCGCCGCGAGTCGCCCCGCGAGCTCTATCCGCACCTGCTCGAGGCCGACCTCCTCGCCGTCGCGCCCCTCTCGGCGAACACGATGGCGAAGCTCGCGCACGGGCTCGCCGACACCGTGCTGGCCGAGACGGCGCTCGCCTTCCGCGGCCCGCTACTCCTCGCGCCCGCGATGAACGTCCGCATGTGGGAGCACGCCGCGACCCGGGCGAACGCCGCGCTCCTGCGGGAACGCGGCGCGACGTTCGTCGGCCCCGAAGCGGGGGAGCTCGCCGAGGGCGAGACGGGCATGGGGCGCATGGCCGAGCCGGCCGACATCGCGGCGCGTTGCCGCGAGCTCCTCGAGAGCGGTGCCGGCCACACCGGGCCGCTCGCGGGCAAGCGGGTCCTCGTCACCGCCGGCGGCACCCGTGAGCCGCTCGACGCCGTCCGCTTCCTCGGCAACCGCTCCTCCGGGAAGATGGGCGTGGCCCTGGCCGCCGAGGCCGCCCGGCGCGGAGCCGAGGTCACGCTCGTCGCGGCGAACGTCGCCGTCCCGGCGCCGCGCGGCGTCGAGGTGGTGGAGACGGCCACCGCCGCGGACCTCGAGCGCGAGGTCCTCGCCCGCGCAGACGCGGATGTCGTCCTCATGGCCGCCGCCGTCGCGGACTACCGACCCGCCGAACCGATCGAGGACAAGCGCCCGAAGAACGGGCAGCCGTGGCAGGTCGCGCTCGAGCCGACGACGGATGTGCTCGCGGAGCTCGGTCGCAGGCGGCGCGACGGACAGATCCTGGTCGGCTTCGCCGCCGACCACGGGGTGCGCGGCCTCGAGCGTGCGCGCGAGAAGCTCGCCGCCAAGCGGGGAACCCTTTTCGTGTTCAACGACGTATCTCGTGACGACATCGGATTCGATGCTGACCAGAACGAGGTCGTCGTCGTCTTACCCAACGGAGAGAAGACCATCGGCAAGCGTGACAAGGGCGAGGTGGCGGAGGCTATCCTCGACGAAGTCGCGACCCTCCTCGCAAAGGAGCCCTAGGAAATGGAAAAGCCGCTCGCCGGCGTCGAAGAACTGCAGGCCGACCGCTCCGCGCAGCTCGCGCGCGACGTCATCAAGAACCTGCGCCAGGTCATGCACGCGCCGGACGACACGCTGGAGCAGTGCGTCCTCTGCCTCCTCTCCGAGGGCCACCTCATCATCGAGGACCTCCCGGGCGTGGGGAAGACGACGCTTGCGAAGGCCCTCTCCCGTTCGATCGACCTCTCCTTCTCGCGGATCCAGTTCACGCCCGACCTGCTGCCCTCGGACGTGACCGGCGTGAACGTCTACAACCAGCGCTCGCACGAGTTCGAGTTCCGGCCGGGGCCGGTCTTCGCGAACGTCCTCCTCGTGGACGAGATCAACCGCACGTCGCCGAAGACCCAGGCCGCGCTCCTCGAGTCGATGCAGGAACGGCAGGTCACGATCGACGGGGTGACGTACCACCTCGCGCCGCCGTTCATGGTCATGGCGACGCAGAACCCGATCGAGTACGAGGGGACCTACCCGCTTCCCGAGGCGCAGCTCGACCGGTTCACCATGCGGATCGAGATCGGGTACCCGCCGCACGCGGCCGAGGCGCAGATGCTCACGGAGCAGACGACGACCGAGCCGCTCGAGGCGCTCGAGCCGGTGGCGTCCGCCGAGGACGTTCTCGGCGCGATCCACGCCGCGCGACGCGTGTACGTCGAGGAGAGCGTGCAGCGCTACATCGTCGCGCTCCTCCGGCACACCCGCGGCGACACGCGGCTCCACCTCGGTGCGAGCCCGCGTGCCGGGATCAACCTCCTTCGGGTGGCGAAGGCTCGCGCGCTCGTCGCCGAGCGGGAGTACGTCGTGCCCGACGACGTGAAGCACGTCGCGCCGGTCGTGCTCGCCCACCGTCTCATCCTCGCGCCGGAGGCGCGTTCCTCCGGCCTTTCCGACGTCGACATCGTCCGCGAGACCGTCGAGCGAACGCCGGTCCCGGTTTAGATGCTTCTACGCGGCGCCGCGACGTGCTGACCGACCGCGGCCGGCTCGTCCTCGCCCTGGGCGGCGTCACCTACCTCGCTGCCTGGGCCTTCGGCGCCCGCCCTCTCTATCCGGTCGCCCTGGGGCTCGTCCTCGCCGTCGCCGCGGCGGCGCTCTGGGTGCGCTACCTGCGCCGCCCGATGCGCCTGCGGCGCACGCTCTGGAGCGGGGAGCACCTCGCCGGCGACGACGTGCACATGGGCGTCGAGCTGGAAGCGGAGGGATGGACGCCCCCCGCGAGCCTCGTCATCGTCGAGCGGATCGCGCGCCTCGGCGAGCACGAGGCGCCGCTCGTGCGCGGCGGCTCGTCCCTCCGCGGCGCCTACGTTCTCGAGGGCGTGCCTCGCGGCCGGTACGCGATCGAGACCTCGCGTGTCCTCATCGAGGATCCGTTCGCGCTCGAGCGCGTCGAGGTCGAGCTCGGCCGGCCCGAGGCGTTGCTCGTCTACCCGCGACTCGCAGACCTCGACAGGCTCTTCTCGGACGCGGGAGGCAGGACGCCCGGCGGCCGGCGGCTGCTCCTCCGGCGGACGACCGGGTTCGAGCTGCACTCCGTGCGCGGCTACGAGCAGGGCGAGTCGCTCCGGCGCGTCCACTGGCCTTCGACCGCGCGCCGCGGCGAGCTCATGATCAAGGAGCTCGAGGACGCTCCGCGCGACGAGACCGCGGTCGTCCTCGACGCGGACTCGACGGCAGTCGTCGGCGAGGCGCCCGACTCGACATTCGAGCTCCAGGTGCGGATCGCCGGCTCGATCGTGAGAACGCACGCGCGCCGTGGTCGAAGGACGTCTCTCGTCGTCAACTCGCGCTACCGCACGTACCAGCGGGTGCACTCCTTCGACGGCGACTGGCAGCGGGCCCTCGAGCTGCTCGCCGCGGTCGAGCCGGACGGGCACGTGCCGCTGTACGGCTTCCTCTCGGACGAGGCCGGGTCGGCCGCGCGGGCGCTCGAGCTCACGGTCGTCACGGCCGCGCTCTCGCCCAGGCTCGTCGACCGGCTCCTGCAGCGGACGCTCCACCACCACGGTGCCTCGGTCGTCTACGTGGATCCGGCGAGCTTCGTCCAGCCCTCGACCGGGCGACCGCGCGAGGTGTCGGCGCAGCTCCTTCGCCTGGAGCGCGCCGGGATCCCTGCGCTCGTTCTCCGGCGGGACGACGACATCGCGGCCGCGCTCGCCGGGCGGGCGGACGCCGGCTACTCGGCGGAGGCGCGCGCGCATGCGTAGGACGATCGTCGGTTTCGTCCTGGTCGCGCTGGTCGTCGCGCCGGCGTGGGCGAACCTGGAGGCCGGGGACTTTCCGACCGGCGAGGTCATGCTCATCTCTCTCCTCGCGTTCCTGCCGACCCTCGCGGTAGCGCTCCGTCGCGGCCCGCTGCTCGTCGCGTTCACGCTCGTCGGTGCGGCGCTCGTCGCGTCCGCCGCAGCGTTCGAGATCCCGCTCTCCGACGCGAGGCGGGGGGAGCGCGACTTCTGGGGTCCGATGCTCGGGTCCTTCCGCGACGGCTTCCTCGAGTTCTGGGACACGAGGGTGCCTTTCGACGCCGTCGAGCAGCCGGGCATGCACGGCGTCGTCCTGCTCGCGATCTTCGCGTTCCTCGCGTGCGCGGGGATGGCGATCGCGGCGCGGCGGACCGTGCCTGCGCTCGCGCTTCTCCTCGTGGGCGCGGGGTGGCCCGCGACCATGGCAGGCACGTCCGGCGGTGACGACGGCCGGCCGCTGCTCTTCGGCGCGCTCATCCTCGGCGTCGCGCTCGCGCTCCTCGTCCTCCTTCGCGGTGGGACGCGTGGCATCGCCCACGCGGTCGTGATCGGCGCTGCGTTGGTCGCGGCGTCCGTCGCCGGAGCGACGACGGATGCGGTGGCGAAGCGCGGCTTCGTCGAGTGGGACAGCTGGGACATCTACGACAAGCCCGACGATCCGGTGGACGTCCGCTACGTCTGGGATTCGAACTACGACGGGATCTCGTTCCCGGAGAAGGAGACGACCGTCTTCACGGTCAAGACGGCGTCCCGGCGCTCGCTCTACTGGCGGGCGACGACGCTCGACGACTACACAGGCACCGTCTGGCGCGAGGATCGGAAGTTGGCCGCGAACGTGGAGGGGAGCTCGACGGTGGCGGTAGGCGAGTACGACCCGCTGCTCCCGAGCGCCGCGCGCGAGCGACGCAACTGGGTGCGGCAGGACGTCACGATCGAAGGGCTCGACGACAACCGGCTCGTCGGCTCCGCCCAGGCCGTCCAGTGGGAGCCGAACATGGAGGGCTTCGTCAGCCTCTTCACGAACGGCGCGGTCGTGCGCGAGCGCTCGCTCGAGCGCGGCCAGAAGTACTCGGTCTGGAGCTACGTCCCGCCCGCCAAGCCGAGCCAGCTGAACGGCGCCGGGACGAGCTACCCCGACGAAGTGACGGACTACCTGCGCGTCCAGGAGTCGTTCGACCTCGCGCCGCTGCCCAACTACGGCTCCCCCGGCCGCGATACCTACATGGACGACTTCTTCGAGCAGGAGACCTACCTCGACCAGCACCGGGCGATGTTCGACACGGCGCAGGAGGTGACCGACGAGGCGACGACGCCGTACCAGGCGGCCGTAGCGCTCGAGTCCTGGTTCCGAGGCGAGGAGGGCGGGTTCGTCTACGACGAGAGCCCGCCGGTCGCCGGCGTGCGGGACCCGCTGCCCTTCTTCCTCGAGACCAAGCGCGGCTACTGCCAGCACTACGCGGGCGCGATGGCGCTCATGCTGCGCTTCATCGGCGTTCCCGCTCGCGTCGCGGCCGGGTTCACGAGCGGCAGCTACGACACGCGGACGAAGGAGTGGACGGTCACGGACCACAACGCCCACACCTGGGTCGAGGTCTACTTCCCGCGCTTCGGCTGGATCCCGTTCGACCCGACGCCGGAGCGCGGCGAGCTCTCGGCGCAGTACTCGCCGTACTCCGCGGCCTTCGACGCGGCGGAGGCGGCGGCCATCGGCGGCGGGTTCCAGGACATCGAAGCGGTCCGCGACCAGCTCAACCGGGCGGCGGGACTCGAGCAGCGCGAGGCGGGCGACACGTCGGGCGGAGCCGGCGGCGCGGCGGCCGAGGTCGCCGAGCGCGGACGAAGCGTCATCGGCTTCCTCCTCCTCGTTCTCGCCGTGGCCGTCGCGGCGCTCCTCCTCCTCAAGGAGGCGCGCCGTCGCCTGCGCTTCGCGACCCGCGACCCGCGGGAGCTCGCGGGCGCGTGTCGCCGGGACCTCGCGGGATACCTGGCCGATCAGGGCGTGGCGGTTCCGTCGAGCGCGACTCCGAGGGAGGTCGGCGAGCTGGCCGAGCACCGGTTCGACGTGAGCGCGAAGGCGTTCGTCGGGGCGGTCGACGGGGCGCGCTACGGACCGCCGTCCGAGGCGCGGTCGCGCGCACGGCGCGCGCGATCCGAGCTTCGCCGCGTCCGCGGTGCGTTGCGAAAGCAGCTCGGCGCGGCCGAGCGGATCCGCGGCGCAGTCAGCCTGCGCTCGTTCGGCGCCTAGTCCGTCCCCTCGCGGTGGACGCCGTCGTCATGGCCGCCGGGGAAGGCCGGCGCCTGCGCCCGCTCACGGAGTGCTGGCCGAAGCCGGTCCTTCCGATCGACGGACGGCCCGTCGTCGCGACGCTCGTGCGGGAGCTCGAGGAGGCGGGCTTCACGCAGGCGTGGGTCGTGACGGGCCACCTCGCCGAGCAGGTCGAGGCGCTCCTGGGGGACGGCGCGGGCTTCGGCCTCGAGGTCCGGTACGTCCGCCAGCCGGACGCGCTCGGCTCGGCCGACGCGGTGCGGCGTGCGATCGCGGCCGGGGCGAAGGCGCCCCTGCTTGTGTCCGCCGCGGACACCCTCTTCGCGACCGGCGACCTCGCGCGAGCCTGCGGGCTGTGGGAGGCGGCCGGAACAGCAGGCGGCATCGGCGTGCGCCGGCTGGCTCCTCCCGAGCTCCGCGAGCAGACGCCCGTACGCGTCGCGCAGGGGCTCGTCACGAAGATCGGCGGCGAGCCCGAGTCGGATGTCGACGGGACGCTCACGGGCGCGCCCCTCTGGTTTCTCGGGGAGGGTCTGGGCGCAGCGCTCGACGATTTGCCCGGGCCCCCGTTCGAGCTTGCGGCGGCGTTCGGGCGGGCGCTCGAGCGGGGCGAACGGATCTCGGCGCTCCCGCTCGGCCCGACGCGCGACCTCACGCGGCCGGACGACATCGTCACGAGAAACTTCCCGTATCTTTGGAGGGAGGAACGGGACGGATGAGCGAGAGCGAGACCTACGACCTGTACTGCCGCGCGCGCGAGCAGATGAAGCAGGGCATGAACGCCCAGGCGACGGTGGCGCTCGAGAAGGCGAAGCGGCGGGAGCCGGGCAAGGCGTCGATCCGGGAAGCCCTCGGGATCGCGTACTACCGCATCCGGCGCTTCGCGGAGGCGGAGAACGAGTTTCGCGCGATCATCGATCTCCAGCCGGTGGACGACTACGCCCACTTCGCTCTCGGTCGCTGCCTCGTGAAGCAGGGCCGGCCGGACGAGGCCGTCGGGCACCTGCGCCTCGCGACGCTCTTCCGCCCGCAGAGCCGCGAGTACCGGGCCGCGCTCGACGCAATCCAGGCGAACGGCTGACGCAGCTCCGTCACAGTCCCGCGGGTCTTCCGGCACGGTCCGCGCGCCTCCCGCGCATCTTTTCTCGCTAGCGTTCGAGCAGGGACTCTCGCTCCCCCGATGGGGGCCTCCGCAGGTCGGGGAGCGAGGGCCGCGCCGTGCTCGCACGGGCCCGGCGTAGACTCGGCGCGTGCGGGCCGTCGTCCAGCGGGTGCGCGAGGCGCGCGTCCTCGTGGGCGGGGAGGTGGTGGGCGAGATCGAGCACGGGCTTTGCGTGCTCCTCGGCATCGCCACAGACGACGACGAGCCGCGAGCGGCACGACTCGCGGGCCGTGTCGCGCGGCTGCGGATCTTCGAGAACGACGAGGGTCGCTTCGACCGCACCGTGCTCGACGTCGGGGGCGCGGCGCTCGTCGTGAGCCAGTTCACGCTCATCGCCGACACGGCCAAGGGGAACCGGCCGAGCTTCTCCCACGCCGCGCGACCCGAGCACGCCGAGCCGCTCTACGAGCGCTTCTGCGCGGCCCTCCGGGACGAGGGCACGAGCGTCGCGACGGGGTCATTCGGCGCCCGGATGGCGGTCGAGATCGTGAACGACGGCCCGGTGACGATCGTCCTCGAAGCATAGGCCGCGGAGGGCCGCGCCGTGGCCCGGAAACGGGCAGCGTTGCTATCCTTCGGCAAGACATTTCCCCGGCTGTTGGAGAAATGGGCGCGCGGCGCCCATTTTTTTCGAGAGAGGACGGTTTGGCCCAGGTTTACGAGCAGGAACGAGAGCTTCAGCGCGAGGTGGCGGAGCGGGTGCAGGGACGCCTGCCCGACGTCGAGGTGCTCGCGGTCGAGCTCCACGGCCCCGAACAGCTGCGCGTGTACGTCGACCGCCCGTCCGGCGTCGACCACGCGCTCTGCGCCGAGGTCACCGGTGTCCTGCGCGACTTCCTGGAGCGGTACTCCCTCGAGGTCTCCTCGCCGGGAATCGAGCGGCCGCTCCGGACGCGCGACCACTTCGCGGGGGTCGTGGGGCGCCGGGTCGCACTCCGGACGGCGCACGAGGTGGGGGGCCGCAGGCGCTTCCGGGGCGAGGTGCTCGCAGCGGGCGCGAACGACGTCACCCTCGAGGTGGGCGGAGAAGAGCGGATGGACGTGCCGTACGACGCGATCGTGCGGGGCAACTTGATCGACGAGGTGATGCGATGAGCCGAGAGATCCTGGAGGCGGTCAGGGAGATCGAGCGCGAGAAGGGGATCGAGGAAGACACCCTCGTCCACGCGCTCGAGGACGCCCTGCTCGCCGCCTACAAGAAGACCCCCGGGGCCGCGCGCCACGCGCAGGTCGAGCTCGACGACCGCGGAGACTTCCGCGTGTGGGCAGTCGAGCTGCCGGCCGACATCGAGGAGCGGCTCCTCGAGGAGGCGCGCGAGCGGGCGATCACCGAGCTCGAGGAGGCGGAGATCGCGAACGGCGAGCGGTCGCACACCCTGGTCCTCGACGAGGACCTCGACATCGACTGGTCCGAGGTCCCGAGCGAGCAGGTGAGGCGCTCGGACGTCACGCCCGAGAACTTCGGGCGGATCGCGGCGCAGACGGCCAAGCAGGTGATCCAGCAGCGGATCCGCGAGGCCGAGCGCGCGATGATGTACGACGAGTACGTCGACCGCGTGGGCGAGGTCGTCACCGGAATCGTCCAGCAGGCCGGCGACCGGAACAACATCCTCGTCGACCTCGGCAAGGTGGAGGCGCTCCTGCCGCGCTCCGAGCAGGTCGACGGCGAGCGCTACGAGCAAGGGAGCCGGATCAAGGCGGTCATCACCGAGGTGCGGTCGGGCACGAAGGGCCCGCAGGTGATCCTCTCTCGCCGAGACCCGGAGCTGATCAAGACGCTCTTCGAGCTCGAGGTGCCCGAGATCGCCGACGGGCTCGTCGAGATCCGCGGCGTCGCGCGCGAGCCCGGCTACCGGTCGAAGATCGCCGTCGAGTCGCACGCCCAGGGCGTCGATCCCGTCGGCGCCTGCGTGGGCCCGCGCGGCTCGCGCGTCCGGATGGTCGTGTCCGAGCTCCGCGGCGAGAAGATCGACATCATCCCGTGGAACCAGGAGCCGGCGCGCTTCATCGCGAAGGCGCTGTCGCCGGCGCGCGTCCGCGAGGTGCTCGTGGACGACGACACCCGCGAGGCGACCGTGGTCGTCCCCGATGACCAGCTCTCGCTCGCGATCGGCAAGGAAGGCCTCAATGCCCGCCTGGCCGCGCGCCTGACGGGCTGGAAGGTCGACATCGAGTCCGACACGGAGTTCGCGCGCGCCGAGGCCGAGGCGGCCTTCGGCGGTAACGTCGAGCCGGACGGAGAGTTCTCCGGCCGCTGCGCCGCGATCCTCTCGAACGGGAAGCGCTGTCCGAACGCCGCGCTTCCGGGCATGCGGTACTGCGGCATCCCGGGCCACCGCGAGCTCGCCGAGCAGGCCATCGAGGCGGCCGAGACCGAGCAGGCGGAGGCGGAGGCGGCGCCCGACGTGGAGGCGACCGCGAACGGCGCGCCCGCGGAGGAGGCGGGACAGGCGTCCGTCGCGGCCGAGGCCGAGCCCGCCGAGAGCGGGGAGGAGGAGCGTCCTGACGCCGCGTGAGCGAGCCGGTGAGGACGTGCGTGGGCTGCGGGCGGAAGGCGCCGCAGTCGGAGCTCGTGCGCTTCGCGGCGCCGGAGGGCACGCTCGTGGCGGACGTCGCCCGGCGGCTGCCGGGCCGGGGCGCGTACACGTGCCGGAGCGTCGCCTGCTTCGAGCGGGCGCGGACGCGGCGCGGCTTTGCACGGACGCTGAGGCGCACGGTGCGGGTGCCGGACGAGTTGAAGCGGGATCTGGTCGAGGGGTAGGCTCGAACGATGGCTGACAGGCACAGGCCTCTCCGCCCCAGGGGCGGGGGCGCGTCGGGCGGCGGCCGGCGCCGGCGTCGCGTCGTCATCGACTCGCAGGCCGCGCGGCCGCGTCCGGACGCGCGCCAGCAGCGCGGCGGGGACCAGCAGCAGCAGAAGCCACGCGAGCGGGAGCAGCCGCACGTCCAGCCGACGGGCCCGGTCACGATCGACTCGGGCGCGACCGTCAAGGACGTCTCGGCGGCACTCGGCGAGAGTCTCCAGAAGATCATGAAGTTCCTCATGGAGGCGGGGGAGATGGTCAGCATCACCCAGTCGCTCTCCGACGAGGCGATCGAGCTGATCGCGGCCGAGTTCGCTCCCGAGCGCGAGCTCAAGATCAAGCACGCGGACGAGGAGGAGCTCGAGCCGGAGGTCTACGAGGACGCGCCCGAGGACCTGACGGCGCGGCCGCCGGTCATCACGATCATGGGCCACGTCGACCACGGCAAGACGTCGCTCCTCGACGCCCTGCGCGAGTCGGCCGTCGTCGAGACCGAGGCGGGCGGGATCACGCAGCACATCGGCGCGTACCAGGTCGACCACTCCGGGCGGCGGATCACGTTCCTC
>CAWGQF010000011.1:0-169039 GCA_963824775.1 uncultured Actinomycetes bacterium | reverse complement strand
CGCAAGACGGTCGACGAGGTGAATCCGGTCATGCGCTCTCGGCTCAAGAGCCTGTTGCGAAGAACCGCTTCGAGCTCGCGCCACCCGCGGCGTCGCGCGCTTGCGCTCCTCTCGATCATCGTCCTGATAGCAGCGTTGGCGGCCGGCTGCGGCGGAGACTCCGGCGGCGACGACACGGCGCCGGCCGCGGCGGAGTGGATGACGCCCAACGCCAGCTACGAGAACACCCGCGTCGCGAACTCGGAGATCGACTCCGAGAGCGTGGACGACCTGAACATCACCTGGACGCAGCCGCTTACCGGCGCCGGCCCGTTCGGCGCCTTCGCCTCCACGCCGCTCATCAGCGAGGACGGCGTCGCCTATGTGCAGGACCTCGCCTCGAACGTCATGGCGTACGACCTGGAGACGGGCGAGCAGCTGTGGAAGGTCGAGTACGACGCGCCCACGCTCGGGCCGAACGGCCTCGCCCACGAGGACGGGGTCCTCTTCGGCGTGACCAACGGCGACGTGTTCGCGCTCGACGCCGAGTCCGGAGAGGAGGTCTGGAAGAAGCAGGTCCTCGAGTACGACTCCGGGGTCGCGGAGGGCCAGAACCTCGGCTTCACGATCCAGCCGGCGGTCCGGGACGGCGTCCTGCACCTGTCCGAGGCCGCCAAGGCCGGCGGTGGGCGTGCGCTCGCGTTCGATGCGAAGACGGGCGAGCAGCTCTGGTCCTTCGACACCACGGACGAGCCCCAGGGCGACGACACGGCTTCGGGAGGCGCCTGGAACACGCCGCTCGTCGACGACGAGGGCAACGTCTACTACTCGGTCGCGAACGGCTACTACTCGCATAACTCGCCGAAGAGCACGCAGAGCGAACGCCTCTATACGAACAGTCTCGTGAAGCTCGACGGCGAGACCGGAGAGCTCCTCTGGTACTACCAGGCCCTTCCGAACGACTTCTGGGACTGGGATCTGCACCTCTCTCCCGTGCTCGCGGACTCGGACGGCGAAGAGCTCGTGGTGACCGGCGGGAAGCTCGGGTACGTCATCGCCGTCGACCCCGAGACCGGCGAGGAGGTCTGGAAGACGCGGGTCGGGACCCACAACGGCCACGACGACGACAGTCGCAAGCAACTGGACGGCACACTCCAGCTTCCATCGCCTCCGTTCCAGGTCTTCCCCGGCCCGTACGGTGGCGTCGAGACGAACCTCGCGGTCCACGAGGGCAAGATCTACGCGGCGGTCGTGAACCTTCCGGGGCTCGTGAAAGAGGCCGCGGATCTGAACCGGCCCGTGCCCGAGGTCGACTTCGCCACCGGCAAGGGCGAGCTCGTCAGGCTCGATCTGGCGACTGGCGCGATCGACTGGCAGCGTCGAGCTCGACACGATGCCGTTCGGCGCGGTCACCATCTCGAACGATCTCCTGTTCACGACGCTCTTCGACGGGCGGCTCGTCGCACATTCGCTCGAGGACGGCTCGGAGGTCTGGTCCTCCAGGCTGCCTGCCGGGACGAACTCACCGCTCGCAATCGCGGGAGACAGGCTCGTCACCGCCGCGGGCTTCCCACAGGGCGCGGGGCAGAAGCCGGCGCTCGTCTCCTTCCAGCTCAACGGCGAGCGCGTCACGCCTCCGGCTGCCGGCGGCAGTGCCGACGAACCGGACACCGGCGACGGCAGCGAAGCGGGCGGCAGCGCCATCGAGGTCGGCGTGGTCGAGGGCGCCCTTCGCTTCGACCCGTCCGAGCTGAGCGCCGAGGCAGGCGAGGTGACGTTCCGCTTCAACAACACCGAGGCCATGCCGCACGACTTCGTCATCGTCAAGGACGGCGAGCGCGTTGCCGGCACGGAGCTCATCTCCAATGAGAGCGCAGAGCTCACGGTCGAGCTCGAGGCCGGTGGGTACACGTTCATATGCACGCCGCACGAGTCCGCCGGGATGACGGGCACGCTGACCGTAAGCTGACGGATCGTACGTCCCGCACGACGCCGAGCGGCGGCCGCCACGGGCGCATCCCTCCCGTGGCCCCGCCGCCGGCGACTGGGCGCGCCTTCTCAGTTCATCCTCCCGGTGCTGCTCTACATGTTCGTGGTCGCGATCGGCACCGACTACAACATCCTCATGACCACCCGCCTGCGCGAGGAGATGCAGGAAGGCAAGGACCCGCGCGCCGCCGCCGAGCTCGCGGTCGAGCAGGCCGGGCCCACCGTCGTCTCCGCCGGCGTCATCCTCGCCGGCACCTTCGCCTCGCTCTGGCTCACCGGCATCAGCCTGCTCGTGCAGATTAGAGCCACGGTCGCGATCGGCGTCGCCATCGTCAGCTTCGTCATGGCGACGGTCCTCGTGCCCAGCCTGTCGGCGCTGATCGGCAAGAGGGTCTGGTGGCCCGGACGCCAGGAGGCGGTCACCCCGCTCGCGGCTGAGGAACGCTCCCACCCCGAGCCGCGGCCGAGCGGCGAGCCCGCGCACGTGGGCGAGCGCTAGTCCGGTCCCACGACGCACCGACGGGCCGGGAGCGTCTTTGACGCCGCGCCGGGTGGAAGCAGGCCTTGAGCGCGGATCACCTGGATCCGGCGAGGACGGCTCACCTGGTTCGCTGGGAGATTGGTCGCTACGAGCAAGGGCCGCAAGGCCGACCTTGACCTTTGAAAGGAGTCACATTGACAACGGCAATCATCGGTGTGGGCAACATCGGCGGCGCGCTGGCCCGGCACTTCGTGGCGGGCGGCGAGCCCGTCGTTCTCGCGGCGAAGGGCGAATCGCGTGCGGAAGCGCTCGCGCAAGAGCTTGGACCGCTCGCACACGCCGCCTCGGTCGAAGACGCGATCGCCGCTGCCGACGCCGTCGTCTTGGCGCTTGGCTCGACGCGATCAAGAGCTGATCCCGCAGCACGCGCGACTGCTCGAGAACAAGGTCGTCGTCGATCCCTCGAACCCGCTCGGGTTGGACGAGACCGGGCAGATTTGGCGGACGTTGCCCGACGACCGGTCGGCCGGGTCGGTGGTCGCCGCCCTACTTCCTGCGAGCGCACACTACGTGAAGGCTTTTGGCTGCTCGGCTGGGACGCGCTCGCGAGCGGCGCGAACCGCGAACCGCGGGCCGTGCTGTTCTACGCCCCGACGACGACGTCGCCGCGACGACGATCGAACGGCTGATCCGTGCTGCCGGCTTCGGCCCGTTGAAGGCAGGCAGATCGCCGACGCGGGACAGATCGAGGGGACAGGCAGCGACCTCGCTCAGTTCGGCTTGGACGGCGAGCTCCTCGATCTCGACCAGGCGCGCGCTGCGGCCGCGGCAGAGGTGCCGGCATGAGCGCAACGGAGACATGCGCCATGCCGGACTACGCGCCGGTCCCTCGCTCGGCGCTCGGCCCCGCGCTCAACGAGCAGGGCTACTACGTCGGACGGGTGGAGCGGAACCTGTACTGGGTCACCGACGGCACCTACCAGTCGGCGTTCCTGACCACCACGGACGGCGTCGTCCTCCTCGACGCGCCGCCGACCATCGGAAACAACATCCAGCGTGCCGTGGACGAGATCGCCGCCGCCAACGGCGTCAGCAACAAGGTCACCCACCTCATCTACTCGCACCACCACGCCGACCACGCCGGCGCGTCCTCCCTCTTCGACAAGAACGTCACCCGCATCGGGCACGAGGAAACGCGGCGCCTCTTGCTGCGCGACGACGATCCGGCCAGGCCACCGAACGAAGAGACGTTCCAGGACCGCCACACCCTGGAGATCGGTGGCGAGCGGATCGACCTGGCCTGGCACGGCGCCAACCACTCGCCCGACAACATCCTCATCCACCTGCCCGACCACGACACGCTGATGCTCATCGACATCGTCAATCCGGGCTGGGCGCCGATCTACCTCTCGAACCTGACCGAGGACATCCCCGGCTACCTCGAGGCGCCGGCGAACGCGCTGGCGTACTCGTGGAAGCGCTTAATCGGCGGTCACAACGGCCGGCTTGGCACGCGGGACGACGTGACGCTGCATCAGCGCTACATGGCGGACATCGCCGACAACTCCAGGAAGGCGATCGACAGCGTCGATGCGACGTCCTATTTCCAGAAGTACGGCGAGAACGTCTGGGCAGCGCTGAAGGGCTACCTGGACGAAATCGCCGCCACCGCAGCCGCTCCCGTGATCGAGAAATACACCGGCGTGATCGCGGCCGCCGACGTGTACACGGAGAGCACGACGTTCCAGGTGATGCAGTCAATCCGCCTCCACCTCGGCTACGGCGCCCAGGTGCACCCCTGATGGCCGGCGCTCCGATCCGGGATCCAATTGCCGACCTGACCATCGAAGCTCCATCGCCGCCGCTGACCGAGAGTCTGAACTACGGGCATTTGCTCGAGTTTGGCTACTTCCTCGTCCCCGACGCCGGCGCCGACGCGCTCGAGGCGCTCGCAGGGCATCTGCGCCCGCACCTCGAGGACGAGGAGCGAAGTATCGTCGCCACGGCTCGGCGGCTGCCCGACGTCCAACCCTCCAAGGTCGACAACCGGATCGAGGAATGGCAACCGGGGCCCCTCGCGCCCTGACCACCTCTCTCGGCGTGAGGGTGTCAAGGCGTAGGCGCAGTGGCAGCGACGCCGAAGCGTGCGCGGACTGTTGATCTCGTTCGCAGCGCGTGACCGCGACGTAGAACAGCTTCCTGCCGTCGCCGGTATCTGGATAGCTGCGATCGAGCGGGTTCGCGAGGATCACCGTGTCGAACTCCTTGCCCTTCGCTTGGTGTGCCGTCATGACGAAGACGCCGTTCCCGAGCCGTGGCGCCGTGATGTGCGCGGCCGCGACGACTCGGTCTGCGTATGCAGCGATCGCCGCATGAACGTCGGCGTCCTGACCGGCCAGCGCGTGCGCCGCTGATCGAGGGGTTGCAACCGTCGACTGCATGTGGTTATCTACAACCATATGGTTGTAGATAAGGTGCAGGACGCACAGGCCGACCGGGTGTTCCACGCCCTGGCCGACAGCACGCGCCGCGACATCCTCGTGCGCGCGCTCGACGGGCAGCACAGCGTCTCGGCCCTCGCCCGCAACTACTCGATGTCGGTCACGGCGGTGCAGAAGCACGTCGCCGTGCTCGAACGCGCGGGGCTCGTCAGTAAGCACCGCCACGGCCGGGAACAACTCGTGCGGGGCAACGCTGACACGATGCACCGCGCCGTCGAGCTCCTCGAGAAGTTGGAAGCCGCCTGGCGCGGCCGCATCGATCGCATCGGCGACCTGCTCGCCACCGACCGCAACGGAGGACGGAAACGATGATCGCAACGCACGTCGTCAAGGACCCCGAGCACCTCACGATGACGATCACCGCGGAGCTGGACGCGACTGTCGATCGCGCGTGGCAGCTCTGGGCCGACCCGCGCCAGCTCGAACAGTGGTGGGGTCCGCCGGGCTACCCGGCGACATTCACGACGCACGACCTGACGGCGGGTGCGCACGTCTCGTACTTCATGACGGGACCCGACGGCGAGCAGCATCACGGCTGGTGGAAGGTTCAGGCCGTCGACCCGCCGACGCGCCTCGAGCTGCAAGACGGTTTCGGCGACTCCGACGGCAGGCCCAACCCCGAGATGCCGACCGGCCTCATGGTCGTCACCCTCACCGAGAACGAGGGCGGCACGCTCATGGCTATCGAGTCGAGCTTCGAGTCACTAGAGACCATGGAGAAGTTGCTCGAGATGGGCCAGGAGGAAGGCATGCTCGAAGCGATCGGTCAGATCGAAGGCATCCTCGCCGCCCGCGCCCCCGCCTCCTGAAGCGCCGCATCGAACTGGTCCGCGTTGAGGGGGTGAAACACCTCCCGAACGTGGGCCAGTTCGGAAGGGGAACTCAGGTCGGGACGATGACTTCCTTCTCTTCCGCGAAGTGGCACGCGACGGGGTGACTCCGGCCTGTGGCGAACCGCCCCCACGAGAAGCGAAGGCGGCGAACCAGCAGGCTGCCGCACCTACCCCAGTACACGGGCCTTGGGACCTGCAGTCGCAACGCATGAGGGTCCGATGAGAACCCCCCGATGCCAGCCGTGACGCAGCCAAGCACGAAGATCACAAGCGCAGTGGCCACTCGTTCCAGTGCCACCGGAAAGTACGACGCGATGGCCGCCGAGCCGGCGGATCGCTGGCGCTGCCTCATCGGGGAAGACCGTACGACGCGAGGCCCCGCCTGGAGACGGTGAAGTCCGTCCGGCACGCGCGGCACAGTGCCCGGTATGCTGCTCGACTCCGCTCCGGGTCGGCGTTTGGGCACCTCCGAAGCAGCGTGGTCACGCGCGTTCTGAGACACCGTCGGCGGCCGTCCGCCACGACCAGATCGCCGAATCGGTCGCGCGCTCGGTCTGCTGTCTGGTTCGAACCACGACGGTGTTGAGTAGGTGCGATCGGGGCGCCGACGAGAAATGGCGCCGACACGTGCTCGGTCTGCGGTCTGGTTCGCACCACGACGGTGTTGAGTGGGTGCGCTCGGGGCGCCGATGAGAAATGGCGCCGGCAGTCGTCTGCGTACGGTCCGGTGAACGCGCGGCGCGCATCAAGGGAGAGCGACGAGTGAGACCACTTCGATACTCGATCAACGTCACGCTCGACGGCTGCTGCCATCACGAGGCAGGGCTGCCGCCGGACGAGGAGTCGATGCGCTACTGGACCGCTGAGATGCAACGAGCCGATGCCCTGCTATTCGGCCGGGTGACCTACGAGATGATGGAGTCTGCGTGGCGGCAGCCGGCCACGGGCACGTGGCCTGACTGGATGGATGAGTGGGAGATCCCGTTCGCCGAGACCATCGACCGGGCGAAGAAGTACGTCGTGACGAGCACGCTGAGCGGGGTCGATTGGAATGCCGAGCTGGTGCGAGGCGACTTGGGGCAAGCGGTTCAGCGGCTCAAGCAGGAGCCAGGCGAGGGCCTGTTCGTGGGTGGCGTGACGCTCCCCCTGGCGTTGGCAGATCTGGGACTGATCGACGAGTACGAGTTCCTTGTGCAGCCGGTCCTTGCCGGACAGGGGCCGACGTTGCTCGCCGGTCTGCGCGAGCGCATCCAGCTCGAGCTCGTGGATCGCCATGAGTTCCGGTCGGGGGCGGTCGCCCTGCGATACCGGCCCACGCGAGTTACGGCTTGACGTGATTGTCCTGGCACGTTGGCCGCTGCCTCGCGACGGAACGACGGCTCTGGGCAAGCCCGGAAGGCCGTAGGGTGTCCCCGAATGCGCGTGCATATCGACGCGGGGCATGCGCCCTGAACTTGACCCCTTCCCAGCAGAGAGGGGATCAGGGGTGGCCGGCTGCGTCCCGGGCGCTCTAACTCCCTGTCTAGCCGTTCCGCCGCAAGCTTCAAAGAGCGGCTGAATCCGACGGCTGTCTGCTCGTCGGAGCAGCCGGAGGTGTGAGCTCCCTGGGGCAGCGAGGCGGACGTCGAGTCGCCTCCTCGGCCAGGTGGGGCGGGTCGAGGCGATCGGCAAAGAGCGAAGCGACGGTGCCACCCGCGAGGAGCGCTCCGATGATGGCGAGCGAGGCGACATCGCTGATGTGGACCAGATCGGCGGCGAGGATCTTGACCCCGACGAAGCCGAGGATGAGCGCGATCGTCTCGTCGAGATAGCGGAGCCGGCGTACGAGCAGCTCGACGAGAACGAGCAGGGAGCCGAGCCCGAGGAGCGCGAACGCGTTCGCGGTCCAGATCACGACCGGGTCGCGGGTGACCGCGAAAGCGGCGGGAATCGAATCGACCGCGAAGGCAATGTCGGCGACGATGATCGCGACGACCACGAGCAGCAGCGGTGTGCCGTAGCGACGGCCCGCTTCGCGGACGAACAGCCGGCGGCCGCGGAAGCCGTCCGTGATCGGGACGGTGCGCCGGACGAGCCGCAGCACCGGGTTTGCGGATGGGTCGGACTGCTCGGCGGCGCCACGGAAGGCGCGGTAGGCGACATAGAGGAGCAGGGCGCCGAACACGTAGACGACGGCTTCCACGCTCTCGATCAGCGTCACTCCGGCGGCGATTGCGATGGCGCGGAGCAGGAGAGCGCCGGCGATGCCGATGACGATCACGCGGCCCCGCAGCTCCGGCGGCACGAAGAAGTACGCGAGCAGAAGCGAGAACAGAAACACGTTGTCTAGCGAGAGCGAGCGCTCGATCAGGTAGACGGTCGTCCACTCGCCCGCGGGGCCACCGCTGAGCGCGATCGCCACCGCGACCGCGACGGCGAGCAGCAGCCAGCCGATGCTCCAGAGGATCGCCTCCCCGCGCCGGGCCTCCCGGCTCGGGGAGAACAGACGCAGCTCGGCCACGAGGCCGACGAGGACGGCGACGGCCGCGGCGGGAGCCAAAGCGGCTTCCACGACTCAGCCGCTCACGACGTCGCCAGCGTCGCCTGGGCGCCCGCGGCGCGCACAGCGCGGATCGTGATGCGCACATTCCCGGGTTCGCCACGCCACCAGCCGAGCTTCGTCCGGACCGATCCGTCGTCTGCGATCGTCGCGACCGCGCCGCCGTCTGGGAGGATCCGGCCAGCAGCTCACCTCTCTTCCACCAGTGGAGCCCGGCGCGGAGCTTCGCTGTTCCGTAGTTGAAGCTTGCGGCGCTGAACGCCGGGCCGCCGCTGCGCGGGGCGGTAGCGAAGGTGACGGGGCAGCTCTGGTCTCATCCGACGCTGATAACGGTGAACGTCTCCGCCGTTGGAGCCGGTTGATGAATACCACCGTGGCCATGTTCACTCCTGGAGAGAATCTTCAGAGGACCTCGGCGCCCAAGGCGATCTCGAAGCCGGCGCCGTTGCGTGCCAGGCCCACCAGGAGGACTGGTGAGCCAAGCCTGCAGTCGCTTGAGGAGATCGCAACCGATGCAGCCGAATTCGGTCGGCTGCTCGCATGATCGCTAAGCACCCCTGGTCGAACTTGAGCGCCGGCTGGATCCAAGGATGAACACCCGAGCGTTACCTCCGAGGATCAGGCGGCCGATTCGATTGGCTGAGCCTGTCTAGTGTGAATGCCCCGTCCGCGTCAGAACCGGCGTCGGCGCGTTCGACCGCCAGCTCGCCGAGGTGGCGCAGGCGCTTCGAGACGAGCGCCTGCGCAACGAGGGGACGACTGTCCAGATCGTCCTGCTCAGCCCGCTCGACGATCCGCGCACGCTCACGCTGAAGCAGCCGATCCGCCATCTCGACGGCTCCACCTGGACGCGAAACCAGCGCTACGTCTCCTCGCAGGCGCTGCGCTCAGCCATCGACGACACCCACGACCTACAGGAGGCCCAGATGTCCGTTGTCGCAGCAGCACCGACGACGAGCGTGATCGATCCCTCGATCCGCCTCGTCGCCCTGAAGATCAACAACACCTTCTACGAGGGAATGCCCGCGGACGAGCTGTACGAGCGGACGCGCTACGCCTGGGCGACGAACCCGACGCTGCACAACCCCGACCACGCGTTCGCGGTCGCCTTCGGGATCTGCCGCGCCGTCTACCGGATCCACCGCTGGGAGCACGTCGACGGCCGTCGCTGGATGTTCCACGGCGAGCTCGACCAGGAGCTGACCGACCGCTACGCCGGCGTGGACGTCTCCGCCGACGTCGGCCGCGGCTCGAACCCCGTCCGCTATCTGAACTGCTGAGGCGCTCGCGCGGACGTACGAGACCTCGACGAGCTCGTGAACGACGTCGAGAACGCTCGAGTCTGGAATGGCCTCCCCGACCGCACCACGATGACGGAGACCGCGAGGTACTTCCCACGGATCGCGCGCGCCGTCAACCGGCATCGCTTCCTGGCAACAGCCGACGATCGCCAAACCGGGCGGGCAGACCCGCTTGAAAGGTCTGCTCACCCAGTGAGCCTCGCGTCCGAATGAGCTCCACCGATGGGGGAGAAGCGGTCGCGCGCACTCCAAACTCGCGCGTCGCCGGCGTAGCCCGCGGTGGGTCCGAGCAACACGCTCTCTGTCCGCCCAGACATGACGTCGCCGCCGGTCCGATGCGGAGGAGGTCATACCTTCTTCCCATGGGCGCGGACGGTGCATCGAGCGGCTCCGGGAACTTGCGCGCGATTACGAGTACAAGAGCGCGCACCATCGAGAGTTCATTCCGGACGGCTATCCGTCTCGGAGACGGTCGTTCACGCGATCAACGCCGCAACCTGTGCTGGGCTCGCGGAGGGCTCTCGCGAGCAGCCCAAGAACTCGAGTACCTCGCCGGGGAGGAATCCTTCTAGGGGTCAGGCGAGGTGCCGTACGCGACCAGCTGCAGGTCGAGCTCGTCCCGACGACCGAGGAGTGAGAAAGGCGGGCACGGCACGCCGCCGGAGAAAAGATCTACCTCACCCTTCGAACTCTCTGGCGTAGAAGTGCTTCAGGCTGATGCCGAGGACGCGCTTCCGCCAGCGCCGGACTGCCTGCAGCGTTTCGATACACGCCTCGTCGTTTTCCACGAGGGCGAGGTGGCTGAAGCCGGCGCGCTCCAAGCCGAGGGCCGAGCCGCCAGCGCCCGCACAGATCTCGATCGAGGTCAAAGCCATCGCAACCCGAGTCTAGGATCAGCGGTCGGACGTCCCTACGGCGCGACGCCTGTGCCCAGTCGCCTCGCCGACAAGGTAGGTATCGAGCAGCGCGGCCGCCTCGCGTTCGTTACCCGGCATGAGGTGGCCGTAGCGGTCGAGCGTGACCGTGATGCTCGCGTGGCCCATGTAGGAGCTCAGCGCCTTCGCGTTCACCCCGGCCGCAATCATGAAGGCGGCGTACGTGTGGCGGCACTCGTGCAGGGCGATCGGCTCCAGACCTGCACCGACCCACGCCGCCCGTGCGCGCGTGGCCACCGTGCCGGGGTCGAACGGGCGGCCGGAGCGGCTTGCAAATACGTGCTCGCCGAGTGGCGGGGCGAGCCGGTGGGACGTCAAGTGGCGCCGCAGCACCGAGCTCATGGGAACGCGCCGCCTCCCCGAGCGACTCTTCGGCTCAACGGGCCCGGCCACGGGATCCCAGCTTCGCTCGACGCGAATCAGCCCGGCGCCGAAATCGACGTCGCACCAGCGAAGCCCCCGCAGTTCACCCCGGCGGAGGCCGGCGTACAGCGCCGTCGCCCACAGCGCGCCGTCTCGGTTCGGAGCCGCGGCGATTAACGCGGCTCGCCTCGTCCGGGCGCGCCACGCGGTCGCGTCGCCCGCGCACGGCAGGAAGGGCGAGTTTAACGGTTGGGTTCGTCGCCACCTCATCGCGGTGGACGGCGCGCCGATATATGGCGCGCAGCGGCAAGACGGCGTTTCTCGTCGTACTAGCCGACGCGCCTGCGGCGACCAGCTCATCCACAACATCCTGAACCTCGTGTCGGCTGAGCGACGCGAGCCGACGGTTACCGAGACGCGGAAGCAGGTGTTTCTCGAGAGCGTTCTGGTAGGTGCGCAGCGCCGACGGCTTGTAGACGTCGCCCGAGCGGGTCCGAACGACGCCGACGGACGCGGCATGAAGCCACTCCCGGGCTGCCTCGGCGACCGTACTGCGGGAAGGCGCGCGTAGAGTTCCGCGCCGAACGCCGACCTGCGCCTCCTGACGCCACGCCTTCGCTTCAGCAACTGTCGCGAACGTGCGCCGGATCGGCTTGCGCTCACGCGGCGACCAAACCTGTCCCTGATAACTCGGCGTACAAGAGCAGTTCCCGCCCGCGCGTTGCGCACAGCTGCGCTGGTGGCGGACGGACACGCCCTTCACAAGCGAGCGAAGCTTTCGCGGCTTGGCTGCGCGTCGATTGGCCGATGAAGTCGGGGCGGCGAACTCAGCCAAATGAACGACGCACGGCACGGCAAAGCTCCTCGTTTCGCATGCATCAAGGCCTCCTCGGGCGCCGGACGGGGTCCAGGCTTCGGGTTGGCACAGCCTGGATGCTGATCAATAGCTCGCGGACCGCGATACATCAAGTCGAGCGTCGAGGCGCCGCGAATCGCGCGCGCGCGCGAGAGATACCGGCTCTACGCCCCCCTATCACCGCTGTTTCGCCGTGGTCCAAAGGTGCAAGCAGTCGCACGTCTGTCGCGCACGCCCGGACAAAGAGGTGGTTCGGGCCCATGGCTTCGCATCGTTCGTGTCAACGCGTTGTTGTCTTCAAAACCGGTGAGGCGACGCAACCCGTCGCTAGGTAGGTTCGACTCCTGCGCCGCTCCGTCGCAAGGGTTTGCGCATTACTCCGTCCGGGTCCCCT
The DNA here is from genome assembly GCA_963824775.1 of uncultured Actinomycetes bacterium. Classification (GTDB taxonomy): domain Bacteria; phylum Actinomycetota; class Thermoleophilia; order Gaiellales; family Gaiellaceae; genus CAWGQF01. Next base: position 156,868 of record CAWGQF010000011.1, on the reverse strand, counting down.
GACGCCGGAACGTGCGCCGTGCAGGCCCTTGACTTTGGTAAGCGGCGGGTGGTAGAACCCAACGCGAATTCCGGACAGCCGCCGTGTCGCCGGAAGACGGAGGGGCTCTGAACGCGATAGCCGGGCGGGCCAAGCCCTCGCCCACCGAAGGCAGGCATATCTTCTCCCGTCGCGGAGACTGGTCGGCGACCCGGTCGGCCGGGTCTAGCGGGTGGCTGGCCGAGGTGACCGTTCGGTTCGACTGCTCGCACGCAGCGGGCTTCGTACTGACGTATCTGCCTCCCGGATAAACGTCAACACGATCGGAGTGCGGCCCGCCATGGCCAACGGAACCACCGTCGCAGTTCTCAGCGACATCCACATCGGAGACAACTCCAACACCTGCTGGTACCAGGCGAGCGTCCACGAGCCGTATCTGGTCGCCGCGCTCGACTTCATCGCCGAAAACTCCGAGATGTTCCAGGAGGTCGTCTTGCTCGGCGACCTCGTCGACACGTGGACGTACGCGCCGTGGGTGACGCCACCGACGATGGCAGACATCATCGCCAAGAACCCGAACGTGCTCGGCAACAGCGGCGCGCTCGCCAAAGTCGTCAAGGCCGTTCCGAAGGTCACCTACCTGCTCGGAAACCATGACGGGACGCTCACGCAGGCGGACATCACCGCGCTGCAGAATTCAGTCGGCCAGATCGAGATGGTCGACCAGGTGCACGTCCTGGCCGGCCCCTCCGGCCACCGAACCGTGTTCAGCCACGGGCACTACTGGACGATGTTCAACGCGCCCGACCCGAACTCGCCGTGGAACACGCTCCCCGTCGGCCATCTCGTCACCCGCGCCTTCTCCTACATGATGGCGAAGAAGCTCGAGGGGACCAACAAGACCGTCGCCGACTTCCCGAACATGGGCTACCCGGACGGGTTCAACATCATCGACTTCCTCGAGTCGCTGTATCCGTCCTTCTCGACTGACATTGCCTCACTGCTTCTCAACTACGTGTTGAAGGAGTCCGGCGGGATGACCGACCAGGACTCGATCACCCTCCCCGGAGGCGCGACGACGACGATCGCGGAGGCAAAGCCGCACTACGCCAACCTGTTCGACGACTGGGTGAAGAAGGAGAACGGCAGCGTCAAGAACGCCGGCCGTGCCGCGATGGCTGACGGCTCCGGCAACTGGCTGGCCTGGTTCGCTCAACAGCTCGCGATCCAGCAGAGCGCAGACCTCGTCGTCCTGGGGCACACGCACACGCCGATCGGCGGCCTGGGGATCTCGCCGATCAACTACTACAACAACGGCTTCGAGTGCGCCCCCGTCCCCGACCTCCTGAGCAAAGCCAGCTTGTTCACCTTCACGGTCGTCGACCTCGACCAACCGGCCGCCGAGCTCTTCTCTGTTGCACCGAGCACCAGCAACCCCGGCACCTACGACGTCGACATGGCGTCAGTTCACACGCTCCCCTCCCCGTTCTCCCGCCGGCGATCGACTTCTCCTGCTACGTCCGGATCCTCTAACAAGAGCGGCCATCCGCTCACCTTGACCGGGTCGACCGCCTCCCAGGGCTACTGGCCCGTCCCGCCGCCGCAGGCGATCCCTGCCGGCGGACGCGGCGACGCCTGGCTGCAGGACGACGTCGGCGGGATCGGCAGCGCGGGAACGTTCTCCTACCAGGGCGCCGGGGACTTCAGCGTCAGCTGCCCGACCGGAGCCGTCAAGAACTCCGTCTCGGGCGCCGGCGGCAACTTCGTCGCACGGTCAGGCGCGAGCGACTGGGGCGCGAAAGGAAGCGTTCCGGACTGGGACCACCCGCTTCAGGTCATCTTCACCGTCGGAGGTTAGACATGCCAGGCGTTTGGACTCCCGATCCTCACTCGGCGCTCGCGCAGGCGGTCTTCGCCGCCGGGTTCTTGTACGACCCCGACCAGGACATCATCTACTCGACGCATGGACGCGCTGCAGCGGCAGCTTCGGCTACGCCTACGGCTACGACGCCGCCGCGCTCGCGATGAGCCATGATCATCGACTGCGAGCCGATCTTCTTCGACTACGACAACAAGCACTGGATGATCGAGCTCTGGAAGGGCCAGTACGGCCTCGAGACCGGCTGCGAGGTCGGGGTCTACACCCGCCCGATCGGCTCGAGCGGGGTCGGGCTACGCATCTGGCTCGACGCGACCGTCGGGCAGCGCCCCGGCGACAGCGTTGCCGTCGCACAACCTCTTCTACGACTGCGCCGCCGACGGCGACCGGCTCACGCTCTCGGCGACGCTGAACCGCGACGGGCAGGAGCTGTTCACGCGCGGCCCCGAGCTGCACTGGTGGCTGACCGGCTTCAAGTGGGGCGTGCTACTCGGACCCGAGCCAGCTCTCGGTCGACGTCGTCGATCACGCTGAAGGACGACGCGATGCTGCAGGCGTTCCTGGGCGGGATCGCCGGGCGCCACTACCCGAACCTGAAGGTCAACGGCACGACGGTCTCGTTCACGTTCGACCAGCCCTACGCGGTGCCCAGCCGCCGAAGCCCGCGCCTCCTGCCGAAGCCCAGGCCTGGGACCAGCAGATCGTCAACACCTACAACGCGGCCAATCCTCAACGGAAGAACAACGACCCGAACCAGGTGCAGGCGGAGTTCTTCTCCATCGTGTCCGGGCTTCTGCATCTCCCCGACGGCTTCGGCCAGACGATCACAGAGGCCGCCATCGATGCCGGGATGGCGATTGCGACGATCCTGAGCGGTGTTGTCGACGCTATCGGCGCCGCTGCGAGCGCGGTCGAGTCCTGGTGGGGCGGCCTTATGCAGACGTTCGGAGGCTGGGTGAGCGCGGTCGAGCAGTACCTCGGCATCAATCTCGACTACGCCTGCTACGTCGAGATAGACAACAGGAACGGGCATTCGGCGATGCTCCTGAAGGGCACCAACGCCAACCAGGGCCAGTTCCTGACCCAGCCGCCGTTCTGGATCCCGAAGGGCAAGGTGGCGCGGTTCGTTCTCTCTGACCCGAAGGGGTCGGTGCACGGATCGGACGGCGGCGTCACCTATAGCTACACCGACGTGAACCTGAACGCGAAGACCGTCGAGTTCAAGTTCGAAGACCCGGTCGGGTTTTGGAACTCGAATCAGGCGTCTGCGAGCCAGGCCGACTGGGTCACGTGGGGAAGGACTTCCACAAGCAACCCTTGGAGCACAAACCCGTCGGATTACTCGTCCCCTCACCCGTTCTACGTCGGCTATGTGATCGGAGGCGGACAGCCAAGCTAGAACCTGTCGGCCGACGCCGGTGAGTGCTCCCTGTGCGAGCAGACGCTATCCGAGGAAGCGAAGACGTGATCGAGGTCGACGCGGTGCTTCGCCGAGCCGCGCGGAAGTTCATCGAGCATGACGGCGGCGAGAGCTGCGTCGCCATCGAGATGGAAAGGGTGGGACTTTTCTGGCACGCACACACTCACTCGAGCGAGCCTTTGTTGGCTCGTTCTAGACCGACCGCGCCCACTGGAGAGTGCCTTACAAGAAGCTCGTGTCGGACCGCAGCGCCGGCGTCGCAGGCAAGGGTGACGCGAGTCGGGCGGAGGGCTTGGAGCCGGCAAGGGACGAAGTTGCAGCCCGAGCGCCGGGGCTGCAGACCGAGTCTCTCTTACGGCTGGGCGAGCGGGAAAGCGGCGAGGCGCCCGGCGGTTTCTTCCACGGCTCGGTTACCTCTCCGTTTCGACGAGACACCGCAAGCTCGACGAACGGCGCGCCGCTCACTCAGCTCGCCGTAGCCGCAAGCCCAGGTAGACGGCGCTCGGCAAGCCGCCGATCACCCACAGGACGAAGAGGAGCGCCTCGAACGTTTCGGACGTGTTCTCCGAGTAGCTGTCGACGATCACGAGCGCGACAAACGGAACCACCGCAAGCAGCGCGAGCGCCGTTCCGATCGTCTTCTCGTGATTCGACCACGCCTTGGAGATCAGAACCATCGCAATGCCGAAGAGCCAGCCGATGAACGGGACGACGAGCGTCACCATCGCGGCGACTTCGAGCTTGCCCGTGGGCCGCTGCTCGGGCTCCGGCGCGGGCTCTGCGGCCTCGACGATCTCCTCCGGCGGCCCGAGCCGTTCGAGCACGTTGCGGACAGCGACCTCGCCCGCAGCATCCTCCTCGCGCAGCGCCGCCTCGATGTGCTCGCGGATCTCCGCGATCAGCTCCGCGCGTCGTGACCGCTGCAGGTGCGCCGCCGCCTCCTCGAGCCGGCTCAGGTAGTCGTCGACCAGCCGGTCGGTCTGCATGGTGGTCATCCTTCCTCCTTCGTCAGGATCGCATCGACCGAGTCGCGGAACCGGGCCCATTCCTTCGCGAAGTCGTCGAGCGCCTCCCGGCCCGCGTCGGTGAGCTCGTAGTAGCGCCGTGGCGGGCCCGACTCGGACTCGCGCCAGAAGGTCGTCACGAGCTGCTCCTTCCGCAGGCGCGTAAGCAGCGGGTAGATCGTCCCCTCGCTCGTGACGAGCCCGTCCACCGCGGAGAGCTCGCGGACGAGCTCGAAGCCGTAGCGAGGGCCGCCGCGCAGAAGCGCGAGCACGCAGTACTCGACCGTGCCGCGACGCAGCTGGGAGAGCGACTTGCGTGTCTGAACAGGTTCCATGCGATGCATGGTACCTTGCCAACGCTTAGCGTGTCAATGCACGGGATGGATCTCGTCGAGCGGGCTCCTATCTCGCCGCACAGAGAGCTAGCCCCCTCCGGGGAGGACGAGACCGGACTCGTAAGCGAAGACGACCGCCTGGACGCGGTCGCGCAGCCCGAGCTTCATGAGGATGTGCGCGACATGCGTCTTCACCGTCGTCTCGCTCACGAAGAGCTCCTTGGCGATCTCGGCGTTGGCGAGGCCACGCGCGATCAGCTTCAGCACCTCGAGCTCCCGCGCGGTCAGCTCGCGCGAGCTCGGACGGCGCGGTCCGCACGGAGTCGGGCGGCCGGCGGACGAATTCCTCGATCACGCGCCGGGTCACCGACGGCGCCAGCAGTGCGTCACCGCTTGCGACGGCGTGGATGCCCGCGACAAGTTGCTCGGGGGGAACGTCCTTGAGCAGGAACCCGCTCGCGCCGACCCTGAGCGCGTCGTAGACGTACTCGTCCATGTCGAACGTGGTCAGCATCACGACCTTCGCGTCGGAACCATCGTCACCGAGCAATCGGCGAGTCGCCTCGATCCCGTCGACGTCGGGCATGCGAACGTCCATCAGCACGACGTCCGGCCGCAGGCGACGCGCCTCCGCAACCGCCTCTTCCCCGTCCGCGGCCTCGCCGACCACCTCGATGTCCTGCTCAGCCTCGAGGATCATGCGGAAGCCGGCGCGGACGAGCGCTTGGTCGTCGACGATCAGGACGCCGAGGCTCACGCCGGCGCCACCGGAAGCCTCGCTCGCAAGCGGTAGCCTCCCTCCGGCCGCGGGCCCGCCTCTAGCTCGCCGCGGTAGACCGCGACCCGCTCGCGCATACCGACGAGGCCGTGGCCGCCCCCGTCGCCGCTTCCGGCACCCTGGCCGTCGTCGCTCACGGTGATCTCGATGTCGCCGCCGCCGTAACGGACGAGCACGTGCGCTCGCTCCGCGCGCGCGTGCTTCAGCGCGTTCGTCAGGCCTTCCTGGACAAGCCGGTAGGCGGTGAGGTCGACGCCTGCCGGCAGCGGCCGTGGGTCGCCCTCGATACGCAGCTCGACGGGCAAGCCGGCCTCACGAGCCTGCTCGACCAGCCGGTCCAGGTGCTGGAGGCTCGGCTGAGGCGCGAGCGCCGGCGCCTCTTCGGGCCGCCTGAGTACCCCGACCATCCGGCGCATCTCTGCCAGCGCCTCACGACCCGTCTGCTCGACGATGAGGAGAGCCTCACGCTCGCGCTGTTGCTCGGGCCGGAGGAGCCTGCGCACCGCCGAGGCCTGAACGGTCATGACGCTGACGCTGTGGCCGACGACATCGTGCAGCTCTCGCGCAATCCTCGCGCGCTCTTCCGTGACGGCGGCCTGTGCTCGCTCCTCGCGTTCCCGCTCAGCCCGCGCAGCCCGCTCCTTCGCCTCGTCCGCCTCCTGAAATTTCCGGCCGAGCGCGAACGCGATCGTCCAGAGGATGCCGAGGATGATGCTGGTGGCGATGAAGCCGTCGAGGTTCGCCTGGGGATCCCTGTAGGCCGCCAGCGCCACAACGGCGAAAGCAAGCACGAGTCCTGCGACAGCCTGCGCACGTTCCCGCAGCAACCCCACCAGGAAGACCGCCGCGCAGCCGGCCAGGAACGGGACGAAGAGATAGGCCACCAGCCGTTCGTCGACGAACGACGTCAAGACCACCGCGACGCCCACCGCCGCCGGCGCGCCGAACGGGAAGCGCCGTCGGAGAAACAGCGGCGTCACGATCGCCAGGACCGCCAGCACGTCGAACCAGAGCGGACCCGTCGGACCGTCCGTCTCCCCTTGCCCGACCACGGCGCCTGCGAGACCAAGGCCGAGGCCGGCCAGGATCAGAGCATCGAACCAGTAGCGGCGCGCAAGCGGCCGGGCCCTCTTCACAGCCCGAAGGTACTCCAGGTCCGGCCACATCGCCTCGTCCCCGAGAGCGACTCGATGATCGTTCGTGAGAACGAGGACAAGACCCTCCGTGCGCACGAGGCGAGATCGCCCTTGCGCCCGACGGCAAGCGCGTTTACCGGCCGTACGCTCGACCAACAGCTGAACACCCACCGCACGGGAGGAAAAGATGAGCATCGAAGTACGAATGAACGGAAGGAAGGAGGGCGCCGGGGCGTTCGTCGTCGAGACGTCCGGGCTCACCAAGCGTTTCGGCGACCGGGTCGCGGTCCAGGACGTCGATCTACGCGTGCCCAGCGGCGCTGCGTTCGGCTATCTCGGACCGAACGGCGCCGGCAAGACGACCCTGATCAGGATGCTGCTCGGCTTGACGCACGCGAGCGCCGGGACGATGCGCCTCCTCGGGCGGTCGGTTCCGGGCGAGCGGGCCGAGGCGCTCGCGCGTGTGGGGGCCATCGTCGAAGAGCCGCGCTTTCACGGCCACCTGACGGGGCGTGAGAATCTCACCGTGATCGCCGCCGCGCGGGGGCCCGAGGCACACGCCCGGGTCGACGGAGCGCTGGCACGTGTAGGGCTCTCGCAGCGAGCCGACGAGCGTGTGAAGAGCTACTCGCTCGGGATGCGCCAGCGTCTCGGCGTCGCCCGCAGCCTGCTCGCCGATCCGGCACTCCTGATCCTGGACGAGCCGACGAACGGGCTCGATCCGGCCGGTATCCACGAGTTCCGCGCCATGATCCGCGGCTTCGTCGCCGAGGGCCGGACGGTCCTCCTCTCCTCACATCTCCTCGACGAGGTGGAGAAGATCTGCGACACGGTCGCGATCGTCGACCGTGGGCGCGTCGTCATGCAGGGCTCGATCGCCGAGCTGGCTGCAGGCGGCGAGCAATCGATTCTCATCGCCACGAGCGACGACGAACGGTCGAGCGCAATCCTCGGCGAACACCGTGCCGTCGCGTCCGCAGCGTCCGAGTCCGACGGCGTCCGCGTGCGCTTTTGGACCGACGTCCAAGCCGAGGCGGCCGGGGACGACATCGGGCGTCGCCTCGTCCTCGCCGGTCTCGCTATCCGCCGCTTCGAGCCCGCCCGCGCGTCGCTCGAGCAGCGGTTCCTGGAAATCACCTCCCGATTGGAGGAAGCAGCATGAGCACCGCAAGCATCACCAGAGAGCTTCCGCGAAAGCTCACCCGTCCCGCGCGGCGACCGGGGCTCGTGGGCGCGGAGTTACTGAAGCTGCGCAAGCGCCGCGGACTCGTCCTCTCGACCGTCGCTCTCACGGTCGTCCCGATGATCATCGCCTACACCGTCCTGCTGATCCTGCACGCGGCAAACGCCGCCAAGCACGGTCCTGCCGGCGGGCTCGCAAACTTCTCGGGCTCGATGGACCTGCTCTCGCAGCTCAGCATCGTCGCAGCGATCCTCGTCGGCTCGACGCTCGGCGCGGCCGATCTCGGCTCAGGCGTCTTTCGGGAGCTGGTCGTTACAGGTCGCTCGCGGCTCGCCCTCTTCGCGGCCCGAGTGCCCGCCGGACTCGGACTTCTTCTCCCGTTCGTCGGTGCCGCCTTCGCCGTCACGGCGACGGCCTCGACCGTGTTCGCGGGGTCGTCCGAGGTGCCTGGCGCGGCCATGCTCGTTGCCTCGGCAGCCTGGCTCGGGCTCGTAACCGGCCTGGCCCTTGTGCTCGCGCTTGGGGTTTCCTCGGCCCTCGGCTCGCGCGGAACCACCATCGGGATCCTGCTCGGCTGGCAGCTCATCGTCATGCCGCTGGCGCTGCAGATCGGGGTATTCGGCTCGCTCCGCGAAGGGCTCGTCGAAGCCGCAACCGAGCGCCTCGAGCCGGCGAGGTTGTTCGAGGGCGGCGCCATCGTGCCGATGTCGCTCGCTGCGGCAGTCCTCGTAATCGCCGCATGGACAGTCGTGCCGCTCGCCGTCGGCGCCTGGCGAACGTGCACGCGCGATGCGTGAATCCGACTGGCTGTCGAACTGTGAGAAGGCCCCCTTTGCGGGGCCTTCTCACTAGGGCACGCTACGTCCCTCTTTCGACTCATGCGCCGCTCCGTCTAGCCTGAGCCGCCGTGACCGACTTCCTCTTCTACGGCGACACCGAGCGCTCGGCTGCGCTGCGCCACGAGCTTCCGATCGCGATTCTGGATCCGTTTCTCCTGGGAATCGTCGGAGGCCGGATGCACGTCATGGCAAGCCCGCTCGAGGTGGAGCGAATCGCCGCTGCTACGCCGGACGCCGTGCTGCACGACCTGCGAACGCTCGGGCTCCACGAGCTGCTCGCGAGCGGCCTGGACGAGCACGAGCTCGATCTGGAGCTGGCGTCACGCGCAGCCGCCGCGATGGGCGTGCGCGAAGCAGTTGTCGATCCGGACATGCCCGTGGCGGTCGCGGACAGGCTCCGGGCCGACGGCGTTGCGCTTCACCCGGATGCGAACGCCGTCGCCTCGCGCCGGCGGGTGAAGTCGGCCGCCGAGCTCGCCGGCATCCGCCGCGCGCAGGCGGCCGCGGAGGCCGGCATGCGTGCCGCCGCAGCCCTCCTCGGCCGGGCGACGCCGAAGGGAGAGGAGCTGATGCTCGCGGGCGAGCCCCTGACCGCAGAGGCCGTCCGTGCCGTCCTTCGCGACGAGTGCCGGCGCCACGGTGCCCCCGCTCCGCCGGACGTGATCGTCGCCTCCGTCTGGCAGGGAACCGGTCACGATCCCGGCTCGGGCCCCCTGCCGGCGAACCTGCCGATCCAGGTCGACGTCTGGCCGTGCGACGAGGCGTCCGGCTGCTGGGCGGACATGACCCGAACCTTCGTCGTCGGCGAGGCAAGCGAGGCCGTTCGAGGCCAGGAGGCGCTCGTGCGCCGGGCGCTCGAGGCGACGCGGGCGGCCGTGCGGCCCGGAGTGCCGGGAGGCGAGCTGCACGACATCGTCTGCGACATCTTCGAAGCCGCCGGGTTTCCGACCCAGCGAACCGGCCCGGCCGAGAGCGACCCGGACGAGGGCTTCCAGTTCTGGCTCGGCCACGGGGTCGGGCTTCGGGCGCACGAGGCTCCCAGCCTCCGGCCGGGCGGCGACACGAAGCTGGTCGCCGGCGACGTGATCGCGCTCGAACCGGGCCTCTGGCAATCGGAGATCGGCGGCGTGCGGTTCGAGGATCTCCTGCTCGTCACGGCAGAGGGCAGCGAGACCCTCACCGACTACCCATACGACCTTGTAGCTTGAGCTCTCCCCATCCCCGAGCCGGGAGGAACGATGAGCGAGAGCCCGACCGCCGCCGAGAGCGAGGCGCTGCGAGAACTGGCAGCCTTCCCGCTGGTCGAGGCGCTCTACGGCCGGCGGTCGCGGCGCTTCGGGCTCGGCGGCGCGATCCCCGACGGGCCGCTCGCCTACAGAGTCGCGGCACGAGCCGTTCCCGCTCACCGACCTCGAGCGGATGCTCGTCCTGAGCGCGATGGGCGGGACGACGGGCTGGCACTACTCGATCACGCGCAACGCGCTCTACGCGCCCCACATGTCGAACTACTCGGGCGGGGCTGCCGGACGCACCTTCCCGTCGGCGGCCGGCTTCCACACGGCCGAGCTCTTCTTCACCGACGACACGGGGCGTACTTCTTCCCGACCCGTGACGCAGGCGCGCTCGTCGACCCGGCCGCCGACGACGTGACGTCCGAGCTGATGGTCGACCGCCACCGCGGGCAGCTGCGGAAGCTCTCGGACGGGCGGCTCTACCTGCCGCGGGAGGAGCCGTACCTGGAGGGACACAACACCTGGTGCGTGAACGTCCCCGGCTCCCTGCTCGTCATCCCGGTCGCGGACCTCGCCCAGCACATGATCGCCATCCTCTGCTTCTTCGCCCAGAACGGCTTCGCGATCTACGACGACGTGAACGACCGCAAGATCCCCGGGCATCGAGGAGTTCGGCGGGCTGGTCGACGTCGAGGAGCCCTTCCCGCTGACGTTCAGCGAGCAGTACGCGCTGACCGAGGCGACCGCCGAGCTCGCCACGGCCTGCTACGCCGGCGTGCTGATGCTCCAGGCGATGGGCCTCGGCGGCTGGATGTTCGACGGAATCGACCGCTTCTCGATGCTCGGCGCGTCCGGCAACCCCGACGTCCCCGGCCTCGGCTTCCGCTACGACGAGGACGAGCGCTGGTCGACCCCGAACCCGACCGGGCGCGAAGGCGTCTTCGAGGCGTACTGCCCGCCGCACCACGCCGACATGGCGGCCGCGGTCGAGGCTTTCGCGGAGCGCAAGTTCGGCCCGGGCGGGCCGTTCAACCGCGACACGCCCGGCGCCTGGTCGGACAGCCCCGGCGTGCGCGGAAGCGCCCAGGTTCACGACGACGAGTTCAAGGCCTGCGTCGCGCTTCAGGCGCAGTACATCCTCGACACCTTCGGCCGGTTCCCGGGCACCGTCCCGACGGTGTTCATCCTGAACTACGTCCAGGCCCTTCACCTGGACCTCGAGTTCTACGACCGCTTCTTCAAGCCCGGCGCGTACCTGCGCACGCACGCCGAGCACATGCAGCGCTGGCACGGATCGACCTAGTACTGCGACGGGAATCAAGCCGCCGGCTCAGCGCGACGCGTGGGACACCCGCTCGGCGCCGAGGAACGCGGCGAGCCCGGCGAGGGCTTCGTCCAGCCGGGACGTGTCTCCCCAGGCACCGAGCACCTCGAGCGTCCTCGTCTTCCGGTCGAAGCGCGGCTCGACGCGGCCGACCAGGCGATCGCCGACGAGGAGCGGGAGCACGTAGTAGCCGTACTCGCGCTTCGCCGGCGGCACGTACATCTCCAGGCGGTACCGGAAGCCGAAGACGGCCTCGGCCCGCGCCCGGTCGTGGACGAGGCGGTCGAACGGCGAGAGGAGCGTGACGCGGTCCGGAACCGCGCCGTCGCGAGCCTCGGGATGAGCGACCAGCTTGCCCCGTTCGAGCCGGACGCCGAGCGAACGGAACTCCTGCTCGGCGAGCAACCGCTCCGCTTCGCGGGCCGGCACCGTGTCCGCTCCGGGTACCAGCGCTCGGCGAGATCCCAGAGGCGCTGTCCTCCACGCCGGCCGGCGACCGCGATCTCGCCTCGCAGGTGCAGGAAGTCGAGCATGAGGCCGACCCTCCTCCGGCCGAACCAGCGGTGCTCGAAGTCGCCTCCGCGAGAGCGATCCTCGAGCTCGCGGGAGAGGAGCGGCCCGCGCCGGTCGAGCTCGCGCAGGACGTAGCGCCGGAAGCCCGCGTTCTCGCGCAGGAAGTCCTGGACCCAGCGCTCGCGCGCCGATCCCCGGCCCGGCGCCAGCGGCGCATCCGCGCGCGGAGAAGGGGCAGGGTCTCGACCGGCCAGAGGAACGCGTCCCACTCGACGAGCTTCCGCTCCTCCCAGAGAAGCCGGTCGAGCTCGGCCGTGTCGAACGACCCGAGGCGGCTCCAGAGAACGAGGTGCTGCGGCGTCGCCACCGTGGCGATCGGGTCGAGCTGCAGGAAGCCGAGCCGGCGGACCGTGGCGAGCACCCCGCGCGCGGAGCCGTCGAGGAGCTGCGCCCGCACCGCGATGCGACGAGCCTCGCCGACATCCACCGTGCGGGTCACGCCGCCTGTCGCGGAGCCCTGAACGTGCTGCGGTACGCGGTCGGGGAGATGCCGAGCCGCTCGGCGAAGTGCGTCCTCATCGTCGTGGTCGAGTCGTACCCGGCGCGGCGGGCGACGAGGGCGACCGGATCGGCGCCCGTCTCGAGGAGCCGCTGGGCGAAGCGGAGGCGCTCCGCGCGGAGCCACTCCGCCGGCCGCGACCCCCAGCGACGCGCCGAACCTCCGCGCGAGCGTGCGCCTGCTCACGGCCGCGTGTCGGGCAAGGTCGTCGACGCCGATCCGCGCTGCGAGGTTCGCGCGGGCCCAGGCTGAGGAGCTCGGCCATCGCGTCGGGACCGTTCGTCACGAGCGGTTGGTCGATGTACTGCGCCTGGCCTCCCTCGCGATGGAGCGGCATGACGAGCCGACGGGCGACCGAGGCAGCAACCTCGGAGCCGTAGTCGAGCGAAACGACGTGGAGGCAGAGGTCGATTCCGGCCGCCGTGCCGGCCGAGGTCATGACCTCGTCGTCGGCCACGTAGAGCACCTTCGGGTCGAGGCGAACCTGGGGGTACGCCTCGGCGAGGCGGGCCGCATACAGCCAGTGGGTCGTCGCGCGCCTGCCGTCGAGGAGCCCGGCGGCGGCGAGGACAAAGGCGCCCGTGCAGAGCCCGACCACGCGGGCGCCGCGCTCGTGGGCTTCGCGGAGTGCGGCCACCAGCGGCGGCCCCGGGACGACGTCCGGATCCGACCAGCCGGGGACGACCACCGTGTCCGCCCGGCGCAGCGCCTCGAGGCTCGCGGGCGCCTCGACCACGAATCCCGTCTGGGTCGTGATGCGGGGCGGGCCCGCGGAGACGAGCTCGAACGAGTACCACGGCTCGACGATGTCACTCCGGTCGAGGCCGAACACCTCGCACGGGATCGCGAGGTCGAACGTGAGCGCGCCCTCGTCGATGACCGCCGCCACGCTAGGCCCGTTGCGAGTCACCGGAACACCGTAGCTGGCGCAAATCGGGCGAAGCCTGGCACCCGATCGACGCCGGCCTCGGCGACAGTTCGGGCATGCGAAGGAAGGAGTTTCTCGGCGCGGCGCTCGCCGGCGGCGTCGGGCTCCCGCTGGCGGGCATCGCGGTCGCGAAGGCGCTCGACTCGGACGCGCACTCCGAGACAAGGCCGCAACGAGACCACCCGGCTCGTCCGCTCCGGTTGCCCGAGGACGGCACCGTCCGGGTCGCATTCGCCATCGGCGAGCACGTGAACGTGATCGACACCGCAGGTCCCGTGGGAGGTTTTCCAGGACGTGGGAGCGGAGGAGGGCAAGAGCAGTCCCTTCCGGCTCTTCACGGTCGCCGAGACGAAGCAGCCGGTCGAGGGCACCGCCGGCCTCGTCATCCTCCCCCACCACACCTATGCCGACGCGCCGCAGCCGCATGTCGTCGTCGTGCCGGCGCACCATGCGTCGGACGCGACGTACGCGTGGCTCCGCCGGGCGGCGGGGAAGGCCGATCTCGTCATGTCCGTCTGCACCGGCGCGTTCATCCTGGGCGAGGCGGGCCTCCTGGACGGCCGGACGGCGACGACGCACCACGCGTTCCAGGAGGACTTCGAGTCGAGCTTCCCCGACGTGAAGCTCGTCCGGGACGCACGCTTCGTCGAGCACGCGAGCGTCGCCACGGCGGCGGGCCTCACGTCGGGCATCGACCTCGCGCTCCGGGTCGTGGAGCGGTACCTCGGCGGCGAGTCGGCGAGGCTCACGGCCCGCTACATGGAGCACGCAGGCAACGGCTGGCTCGCCGCCTAGCCCTCAGGCTGGCGCCTGTTCGAGCAGCCGCCCGCCCGCCATCGTGTGCACCGAGTCGCAGTGGGACGCCACCTCCTCGTCGTGCGTGGCGATGAGACATGCCGACCCCGCCTCGGTCACGCGACGGAGAGCCTCCAGGACCGCGAGCGCCGATCCCGTGTCCTGATGGCCGGTCGGCTCGTCGGCGAGGACGAGCCGCGGCCGCAGGACGAGCGCGCGCGCGAGGGCGGTCCGCTGCTGCTGGCCGATCGAGAGCTCGGAGGGGAATCGCCGGGTCAGGTCGTCGAGGGAGAGCAGCGCGAGCAGCTCGTCGATCCAGCCCGTGCACTCGCCGAGCCGCCCGGCCAGGCGCGCCGGGTACTCGACGGATTCTCCGGACCGTGAGCTCGGGCAAGAGGCCGAACCGCTGCGGCGTGACGGCCACGTCGCTCCACGCAGGCGAAGGCTGGCCGGGAACAACCACGCGGCCGGAGTCGGGGACATCCCAGCCGGCGAGGAGGTTCAAGACGGTCGTCTTCCCGGAGCCCGAGCGCCCGACGAGCGCCGCGAGCTCGCCTGCCCGAACGGCGAAGGTGACGCCGTCGACGGCGACGACCGTCCTCGTGACCACGCCGGAACACCTTGTGGACACCCTGCGCCTCGGCGACGACTTCGCCCGCCTCGGCTCGGCCCGGCCGCGACGTGCCGGGCGACATGAGCACCGGGCCGCCTCCGCGCCGGACCCGGCCGTGCTCGAGCTCGATGGTGTCGTGCCGCGACCGCGACGGCGGCCGGATCGTGGGTCGCCACGACCACGCCGACACCGCGGGCGGCGAGGGCTCGCAACGCTTCGAGAACGGCGGCGCACTGGAGCGTGCGTCGAGCTCGGCGGTCGGCTCGTCCGCGAGCACGAGCGGCGCCCCGGCGAGGTACACCTGCGCGAAGGCGGCCCGCTGCTGTTCGCCCCCGGAGAGCTCCCCCGGGCAATCGGTCGCGGCAGTCCGCGATCCCCAGCAGGTCTGAGATCTCCGCGCCGTCGTCGCCGGTCGCGGCCCCGGCCGCGACGCAGGTGCTCGCCGACGGTCAGGTACGGCACGAAGTTGTCCGACGGCCGCTGGAAGACGTAGCCGGTCCGGCTCCTTCGAACCCGCCGGAGCGCGCTCCCCGAGAGCTCGCCCAGGTCGACGACGCCGATCGACTGACCGCTCCGTCGTCCGCACGGTCGAGGGCCGCGAGCAGGCGGAGCAAGGTCGACTTCCCGCTGCCCGAAGCCCCCACGACGGCCGTCACGGCGCCGGCCGGGAACTCGGCATCGACGCCCCGAAGCGCGTGGACCGTCTCCGCCTCGGTGGCGTAGGTCTTGACGACGCCCGCACAGGAGGCGGCCGGCCTACTCGTCATCGCGCAACACCTCCGCGAGGTTGGCGCGCGCGGCAGCGCGATCGGCGAGCAGCGCACCCGCCAGCGCAATCCCCGCGAGACCGGCGAGCCCGACGACGATCAGGGCGGGCGACGGCTCGAACAGCGGGACGGGCGAGAGGCTTGCGAGCGGCTCCACCCTCGTGAGGACGAGCTGCGCGGCGCCGAGGGACAGGGCGAGCGCGAGGACGAAGGCCGTCACGAGCGAGACTCCGATCTCGCCGAGGAGGGCCCGGACGTGCTGTCCGCGCCCGAGGCCCATCCGCCGTGCGAGGCCGAAAGCCACGGCGCGGCTGCGCTGCCTCGCCTGGAGATAGACGACCAGGCCGACGACGGCGACCAGGCCGGCGACGAGACCCAGCGCCTCGAGGAACGAGAACGTCCGCGTGAAGGCGGTGACGGTGGGACGGCTACGCGCCTCGACCGCGGTCGTGACCGGGAACGGTCTCGCCGTGGAGGCACCGAGGAGCTCGGCAGTCCGCGCGCTCTCGCCGCGCGCCCAGAGCTCGGTCAGGGCCCGCGGCGCGTCGAGGTGGTTCGAGCTCCCGGCCCGTTCGAACGCGCGAAGCAGCGCCGCCTCGGCGGCCACGACGAGCGGCCTGTCGCGCGAGAGCGCGGGAAACGCGTGAGGCCTCTCCACGATCGCGACGGGGAGCCGATCGCCCTCCACCTCGAGCGTCGCCCGGTCGGCCGCACTGCCGGCAACGAGCGCGACCGGCAGGGGGCCGGCCCGCCGCCGGCGAGATCGCGGACGATCTCGGCGAGTGGACGGGAGGCGTACCGGTCGTCCCAGTACGCGGCCTTCGCGAAGGTCGGCGCATCGACGGCGAGGAGGTCGACGGGAGTCCCGATCGAGCGTGATGGTCCCCTCCGAGTACAGAAGCGTCGTCTTCGTGACAGGGAACGGGACGTCGGCGGGGATGGCCGTGTCGAAGCTCGTCAGGCCGCGGACGTCGCTCCCGGTGGCGAGGAGCGACGCGGCCCGGACGGTCGCGCGATAGGACGAGACGACAGTCTCCGCGTAGAAGAAGATGCCGATGCCGAGCGCGCTCGCCGTGATCAGGAGGACGGCCAGGCCTCGAGCGGCCGCGACACGGCGAACGGCGAGGTAGGCGGCCTCGTTCGACGACTTGCTCGTGGGGGCGCGCAGCGCGCCCACCGCGCGCCGGAGGCCACGTGCCCCGAGCCCCGCAGCGCCCGCGATCAGCGCGATCGGGAAGAGGAAGAGGTACGAGCTCGGACGCGACACGACGTCGGCGTCGTCCCCCGCCGAAGGGTCCGCCGTGAGCAGCCGGACGAGGAAGAACCCGGCGAGTGCCAGGACGGGGAGCTCCCACGGGATCGCGGGCAGATGCAGTCTCCCTCGCCGGCCGGCCCTGGCCTGGCCCGCAAAGATCACGCCCGCGACGAGGGCGAAGAGAAGTAGCGCGACCGGTGCGCGGACGGCCGCGGCCCGCGCGGCCGACTCGAGGCTGCCGCGATCGACCGGCCCGTCGGGACCGAGGGCGGCGACGAGCCCAGCGGCAAGCCCGAAGCCGGCCAGGGTGCCGAGCACGACGGGCAGCGCACCCTCGAGGGCGGTGCGGGCGCCGAACGCCGCCGCGCCCTCTCCCCGTGCGTAGAGCAGCGCCGCCTCGCCGCGGCGGCGGGCGAGCAGGAAGGCCCCGGCGGCTGCCACGACCGCGAGTGCCACGAGCGCCCCCGGCGTTCGTCAGGAGGTCGACCGGCCCGCGGACAGTCGCCGTGGTCTCGCGGGCGCGGCGGACGGCTGTGGAGAGGCGCGAGGCGTACTCCACGTCCGCGGGCGGGTGGCAGCGGAGACAGGAGAACTGACGCGAGAGCTGCGTCTCCGACTCGTCCAGCTCCCGTCCGATCCGGTCGATTCGCCTCGCGAGCTCGGCGCCGGCCGGGAGCGTCAGCGGCTCGTCTGCCAGCGGCGCCTCCCACCGGAAGTAGGCCTGCTCGACCCCCAGCCGGCGGAGGAGCGGAAGGAGCGCCGCCTCCTCGACGAGCGCGAACGGCGGCGGTGTCGTGTAGGTGGGAGGACGCGGGTAGATCTCGCCCTCGAGCGAGCGCCAGTATGGCGTGGGCGGCTCGTGCTGCAACGCGCGGTAGATCCCCGCCACGCGGACGCGGACCGTGCGAGGCGTGTTGCCGGCTCCGATGGTGACGCGGTCACCCGGCTCGAGACCGAGCTCGCGGGCCACCGTGTCGGCCAGCCAGACGCCCTCGCCGTCGCCGCCCGCCAGCCGCTCGACGTGCGCGAACGCACCGGTGCGGCCGAGCAGCCGAACGGGGAGCGCACGGTCCGGACGCGCCGGATCGGCCGCGTTCATGTCAGGCCCGAGCACGGTCGCGACGAGCGGGCTCAGGCCCGGGACGGCCTCGAAGGTCGAGCGGAGGGAGCGCGTGCGCGCTCCGAACTCGGAGCCCCGGCGAACGTCGACCGGCGCCGGCGAGATCGCGTCCGTGATCGCAACCGCGGGCCCCGCGCCGTACCGGCTCACATCCTGGATCTCGTCCGCGAGCGCCGAGCTCCCCGCAGCCGAGACGAAGAGCGGCCCGGCCGATGCGGCTACGGCGAGAAGCGCGGTTCCCGCCAGCAAGCCTGCGAGAATCGCCGGGTAGCGCCGCAGCCCGAGCGGCGCCTTCCGCCAGAGCGGGTCGCGGATCACCGCCGCCGTCCCCCGACCGTCTCGCCCCGCACACGTTCTGCGACGGCGAGACGGACGGGAAGTTACGACGGTTATTGAGGCTGGGGCACGATCCGGATGTAGGGCTTGGGCGACTCCCAGCCGTCCGGGTACGTCTCCTTCGCCTCGTCGTCCGAGACCGAGCCGGCGATGATCACGTCGTCGCCCTGCTGCCAGTTCACCGGCGTCGCCACCTTGTGCTTCGCCGTGAGCTGCAGCGAGTCGATCACGCGCAGCACCTCGTCGAAGTTGCGCCCGGTGGTCATCGGGTAGACGAGGACGAGCTTGATCTTCTTGTCCGGGCCGATCACGAAGACGTTCCGGACGGTCTGGTTGTCGGCCGGCGTGCGCTCCGCGGCGTCGCCGGAGACGTCGGCGCCCAGCATCCCATACGCCTTCGAGATCTCGAAGCCGTCGTCGCCGATGATCGGGTAGTTGGGCGCCTCTCCCTGCGTCTCCTCGATGTCACGGGCCCAGTCGCCGTGCTTGTCGACCCCGTCGACCGAGAGCCCGATGATCTTGACGTTCCTGCGGTCGAACTCGGGCTTCACCTTGGCCATGTAGCCGAGCTCGGTCGTGCACACCGGGGTGAAGTCCTTCGGGTGCGAGAAGAGCACCGCCCACGAATCGCCGATCCACTCGTGGAAGCGGATCGGGCCTTCGGTCGTCTCCGCCTCGAAGTCCGGAGCCGTCTCGCCAATCTGCAGAGCCATTCCTCCTCCTTCTGTGCCTCCTCTGGTGTCCCCCAAAGGTGTAGCGCGTCGAGGCCCAGTCGTGCCGCGCCAAAGATACTCCTCCGGGCGCGGCCTCTCAGCGCACCAGGCGGTAGACGTCGCCGCCCAGCGACGTCAGGAGGACCTCGCCGCGGGCGTCGAGGCCGAACGACGTGATTCCCGGGATGCGTGGAGACTCGCGCCGGACCCCCTCGGACTCGAGCCTCGCGAGCCGGAAGCTCCAGAGCTCCCCCGTGCAGAAGTCGCCGAACAGGTAGCGGCCGCGGAGGCTCGGGAGGCGATCGCCGCGGTACACGAGGCCGCCGGTGACAGAGCATGCGTCTCCGTGCGCGTACGTGTGCACCGGCCGGACGAGGCGGCCGGGGCCGGGCCGCTTCCGCTCCATCCGGGCGTCGCCCTCGAAGACGTCCCAGCCGAAGTTGAGAAGCGTGCGACCGAGGAGCCCCGCCGGGACAACGTCGATCTCCTCCCACCGGTCCTGGCCGACGTCCCCGACGTAGAGATCACCGGTGGTGGGGTCAAACGAGAAGCGCCACGGGTTTCGGAGGCCGAGCCCGACGATCTCCCAGCGGCGCCACGGGTCGGCCGGGTCGAGGCGGACGAGCTTGCCGAGGCGGCTCGACGGATCCTGCGAACGACCCTCGGGGTCGAAGGCGGAGCCGCCGTCGCCGAGCGCCACGTACAGGAGCCCGTCCGGCCCGAACGCGAGGCCGCCGCCCTTGTGGTTCTCGTACGGCTGGTCGACGGCGAAGAGCGTCCGGCGCGACCCGCGCACCACCCGCTCGCCGTTCGTGCCGAGCTCGGCGACGACCGTGTCGCCCTCGAGGTCGACGTAGTTCACGTAGAGCAGTCCGTTCGTCGCGTAGCGCGGATGGAAGGCGAGCCCGAGGAGCCCTCGCTCGCCTCCCTCCCGGACGACCCGCTCGAGGTCGGCGAACGGCTCGGCGCGCAGCCGGCCGCCCTCGAGCACACGGATCCGGCCCGGTTGCTCGACCACGAAGATCCGCTCCGCGTCTCCGGGAGCCGCGAGCGCCTGCACGGGCGCTTTGAGACCCCGCGCGACGAGCTCCAGGCGCAGCGGTGGCGCTGTCGGCGCGGACGACGACCCGACCGCGAGCATCGCGGCGCCGCCGGCAGCGAGGCCGACGGCGAGCGAGAGGAGGAGCGCACGGCTCATCGGGCCCCCGAGGCGCACGCGCCAAGCACGTCCCACGCGCCTGCCGAGGCGAGCGGCGTGAAGGCTCCGTCGACGACCGGCTCGGGCGGGCTCCCACGCGTGAGCCTGGAGCGGAAGACGACGCCGGGCCGGCGCGGCTCGAGCCCGAGCGCCGAGATCGGCACGCCCACGCGCCAGGCGACGGCGGGGAAGCGATATCGCCCTGCCGCAGGGGAGCCGCAGGCACGGAGTCGCGCGGGTCCGCCGGCGCGCTCGACCGCCGCGCCGAGGTCGCGGTGGAGCTCGGCGGCGTACGCGAGGTGGTCGGCGGCGTCCCGCGCCCGCGGGAGCGCGAGGCCGGCGGCGAGCGCGAGCGCCGCGACCACTGCCGCCGCGGCCGCGCGCCTCATGGCCGGCGCGCGCACGACCTCGACGAGCCGCGCGGCGCCGGTCCCTCCGACCACGCAGGTCAGCGCAGCGGCAGGGACGAGGTAGCGCGCCTCACCCGAGTAGCCGAGCTCGCTCATCCCGGCGACGAGCGCGAGCCAGGCGAGGCCGCCCGCAGCGAGGCACGTCGTCACGCGGTCGCGAGCGCGCCGCGCGAGCGCGATGCCGGCGGCCGCCGCCGTGAGGACGAGCGGGCCCGTCGTCGCAACGAAAATCTCGACCACGGCGAGCGACGGCCGGTCGGCGAGCGCAGGCGCGCCAGGGTTCGGCACCCGCGCGCGCTCGGAGGAGCGCAGCAGCTCGCCCGAGCCCCAGAGCTCGGGCCCGAACCAGAGCAACGGCAGGAGTGCGATCCCGGCTGCGACGTGCGGCCGCCGCGCGGGCTCCCGCAGCCAGAGCCAGACGGCGTACACGCCGAGGAAGGGCCACATCTCGGGCCGCACGAGCGCCGCGGCGACGCCGAGAGCGAACGCCTGCCCGCACGCGCCGTCCAGGTGGCGAAGCACCGCGAGAAGGACGAGCGCGACGAGAATGCCTTCCGAGTAGCCGAGCGCGACGCCCCGGACGAAGCCCTCGACGAGGACGAGGCTCATCGCGGCGGTCACGCCGGCGAGCACGCGCAGCGGGCCGCCGGCGAGCCGCGCGGCGAGCACGGCCGCGAGGACGACGGCGAGGAGCCCGGCCGCCCGCGCGAGCACGAGCCACACCGGGGCCGCAGCCTCGCCGAGCGGCGCGAGCGCCGTCGTCACGAGCACGGGCAGCGGCTTCCACGCAGGCCCGCTCGAGGTGTCGAGCTCGAGCGTAGCCGCCTCCCGTCCCCAGACGAGCCAGGCGAGGGCGTCGTACCCTGGCGCCGAGGGAAGCAGGAGCGTCGCCGACGCGAGCGCCAGGCAGGCGAGGGCGACGGCGGCCGCGCGATTCACTGGGACGGCGGGCTCACGTCGGTCAGCCGGCGAGCCGCGAGGAGGTAGACCGAGGGGGCGGCGAAGAGGATGAGGAGAAGCGCGGGCACCGCCGCGTCCGAGTAGGCACCGACCCGGGTCGCGCTCCAGACCTCCGTCGCCAGGGTCTCGAATCCGATCGGGCGGAGGAGGAGCGTCGCCGGCAGCTCCTTCATGGCACTCACGAAGACGAGCGCGGCGCCGGCCAGGAGACCCGGCGCGACGAGCGGCGCCGTCACCGACGCGAACGTGCTGACCGGCCCGCGGCCGAGCCCGCGTGACGCCTCCTCGAGCCGCGGCGGTACGCGGAGGAAGGCCGAGTGTGCCCCGGCGACCGCGAGCGGGAAGAAGCGGATGACGTACGCGACGACGAGCAGGAAGAGCGTCTGGTACACGGGGCTCGCGTAGTTGGCCGCGAAGAAGACGAGCGAGAGGGCGATCACGATCCCCGGGAGCGCGTTCGTGCCGTAGGCGGCGCGCTCGAGGGCCGCCGTCCAGGGCGACGGATACCGGACGGCGAGCTGCGCCGTCGGCAGCGCGACCACGACGGCGACGGCCGCGGCGAGGCCCGACGCCACGATCGAGCCGAGCGCGGCGTCCCACGCCGAGGCGAACGCGTCGCCGAGTGAAGGCGCGCGGGCGGCCCAGTAGCCGAGGACGGCGAGCGGCGCTCCGAGGGCGATCGCCACAACGCCGCCGACAAACGTGAGCGCCGCCCAGCGCCAGCGGCCGAGCGGGATCGTCGTGGGCGGGCGGGGCGGCCCGGGCGCCGACCGGGCGAACCCTCCCCGGCCTCGCGCGCGGAGCTCCAGGACGAGCACCACCGCGGTCAGGGCGACGAGCACGAGCGAGAGGACGACGGCCGGGTCGCGGTCGAAGAGCGCGCGGTACTGGAGGAAGATCGCGCGCGTGAGCGTGCTCGTCTGCATGAGCGACACGGCGCCGAAGTCGGAGAGCGTGTAGAGGGCCACGAGGAGTGCTCCCGCGCCGATCGAGGGTCGAAGGAGGGGGAGCGTGACCCGGAAGAACGTGCTCACGCGCCCGTGCCCGAGGCTGCGCGCGGTCTCCTCGAGCGCCGGGTCGAGCTCGCGTAGCGCCACCGCCGTGAGCAGGAAGACGTACGGGTAGGTGGCGATCGTGAGCGCGAGCAGCGCGCCCGGGTAGCCGTAGATGTCGGGGACGCGCTCGACGCCGAACGGGCCCTCGAGCAGCCGCTGGAGGAGGCCCCGCGGCCCGAACGCGGCGATGAGGGCTAGGGCGACGACGTAGCTCGGGATGGCGAGCGGCACCGACACGGCGACGAGCCAGAAGCGACGCCCGGGGAGGTCGGTGCGCGTCACGAGCCAGGCCAGCGGAACGGCAACGGCGACGGCGAGCGCGGTCACGCCGGCCACGAGGGCGACGGTCTCCAGGACGAGCTCGAGCGTCCGCGGACGTCCCAGCACCCGCCACGCGTCGGCGCCGGCGGTCGCGGCGCGGAGGACGAGGTAGACGAGCGGCAGCGAGACGAGCGCGAGAACGAGCAGCGCCGCCGCAACCAGGAGCGCCGGCGGGCGGCGACGGGAGCCGGCCGCAGGCCCGCTCGCGCCGACCGCCGAGGCGGTCATGTCGTGAAGCCGACCTCGTTCAGGAGCTCGAGGGTGCGCTCGAGCTCGGCGCCGACGGCGTCCAGCTCGATCTCGGGCCCCTGGAGGCTCTCGAGCGGCGGCAGACCCTCGCGCGGCGGAATGCCGTCGACGAGCGGGAACTCCGCCTCCTCGGCACGCTCGGAATAGAAGCGCTGGCCCTCGTCCGAGAGGAGGAACGCGACGAAGTCCTGCGCGGCGTCCGGATGCTCGGCGCTCTCGAGGACGGCCGCACCCGCGACGCTCACGAGCGCGCCGGGGTCGCCGTCCGCCAGGTAGTGGTTCTCGACCGGCATGTCGGGCGTCTCCTCCCGGAGGAGATAGAGGTAGTAGTGGTTGACGAGCCCGATGTCCACCTCGCCGGCCGCGATCGCCTCGACCGTCTGGATGTTGTTCTCGTAGAGCTTGGGATCGTTGTCCCGGAGGGCCTCGAGCCACTCGCGCGTCCGCTCCTCCCCGACGGAGATCCGCATGGCGCTGATGAAGACCTGGAACGACGCGTTCGTGGGCGGAAAGCCGATGCGGCCCTTCCACTTCGGGTCCGTCACGTCGAAGACGGAGTCCGGCACCTCGTCCTCGGGGACCTCCTCCGTGTTGTAGGCGATCACGCGGGCCCGGCCCGAGGTGCCCGTCCAGTGGCCGTCCGGGTCGCGGAAGCGGGCCGGCACGCGGCTCAGGGTCTCGGGCGCGAGCTCGGCGAGGAGACCCTCCCCCTCGACGGCGCCGAGCGAGCCGGGATCCTGGGCGAAGAAGACGTCGGCGGGGCTGTTCCCGCCCTCCTCGGCGATCGTGGCCGCAAGCTCGGCGCTGTCGCCGTAGCGCACCTCGACGTCCACGCCGCTTTTCTCCTCGAAGAGCTCGAAGAGCGGTCCGACGAGCTCCTCCTCGCGGCCGGAGTACACGACGAGGTCGGCGTCCCCGCTGAGCGTGGAGTCGCCCTGACCCTCGGCGGTGTCCTCACCGCCACAACCGGCGAGGAAGCAGAGCCCGACCGAGAGTGCAAGAAGTAAGGCTTGCCTTACAACCATCGTAAGGCGCACCTTACGGACAAACCGGGAGACGGTGCGCTAGTGGAGGACGGCGACGCGGCCCTGGTGCGCGCGCACGGTTACCCGGGCGCCGAGGGGCACGTGCTCCGTGGAAGGACGCTGCGAGCAGACGGTCGTCCCGTCGCGGAGCCTTACTCGGTAGAAGACGTCGTGTCCGCGGAATTCGCGCGCGACGACTTCGCCCTCTCCATGTTCGTCAGGCACGAGCTCGAGCAGCTCGGGCCGCACGAGAACCTCGACGTCGACGTCGCCGTTCGCACCCTCGGCGGCGAACGAGCCGAGCGGCGTCTGCGCCCGGCCGTCCGCCATGCGGGCCGCCAGAAGGTTGAGCGCCCCGACGAACTCGGCCGACCAGCGGGAGGACGGCTCGTAGTACACCTCCTCCGGCGTCCCGGTCTGCTCGATCCGCCCGTCGTGCATGAGCGCGATGCGGTCGGCGACGGAGAACGCCTCCTCGCGGTCGTGCGTGACCAGGAGAACGGTGACGCCAGTCGCACGAAGAATCGCCGCAAGCTCGTCCCGCATGGCGGCGCGGCGGAGCGGGTCGATGTTCGACCACGGCTCGTCCAGCAGGACGACGGCCGGCTCGGGCGCGAGCGCGCGTGCGAGCGCAACGCGCTGCTGCTGGCCGCCGGAGAGCTCGTGCGGGAGGCGGCGCTCGAGCCCGTCGAGCCCGACCAGCGCGAGCGCCTCGGGCACGCGGGCGGCGCGGCGGCCGCGCGGCAGCCCGAAGCCGACGTTGTCGGCCACGCTCAGGTGCGGGAAGAGCGCGTAGTCCTGGAAGACCATCGCCACCTTGCGGCGGTCGGGCGGCACCCACGCCCGGCCCGCGACCGTCCGGCCCGCGATCGCCACCGAGCCCTCGTCGGGCGTCTCGAACCCGGCTACGAGGCGGAGCAGCGTCGTCTTCCCACAGCCGGACGGGCCCAGGAGCGCGACGAACTCGCCCCGGCTGATCTCGAGACTCGCCCGGTAGACAGCGAGGGTGGCGCCGAAGCGCTTCGTGACTCCCTCGACGGCGATCATCGAATCGGGCATGGCAGGCGGACCTTACATCGTCCCGCGCGGGTGGGCTCCTACGATGCGACGGTGCCCGCCCGCGTCTCGCTCGCCGTCTCCTCGCTCCTCCTCGTCGCCTGCCTCGCGCCGGGCTCGCCGCAGGCCGGAGCCGCCCCGCTCGTGCTGTCTCGACCCGGGTCACGGCGGGGACGTCTCACGGACGGAGCCGGTCGGTCCCGGGTCGCGCGTCCGCAAGCCGCGTGACAGCGGCGGCACCCGAGGCGAGGCGCCCGTCGTGCTCGCGATCGCCCGCAAGACGCGGACGCTTCTCCTCCGCCGCGACCTCCGGGTGGCGATGACCCGGACGGGACCGTCGTTCACGGTGGGCGGCCGCGGGAACGTCGACCGCGCGCGTTTCTGCAACCGGCGCGGCGCCGCGCTCATGCTCCGGATCCATGCCGACGGCTCGACCGAGCGCGCGCGACGGGGGATCTCGACGCTCTACCCCGCGTGGCGGCGCGGCTGGACGGACGACGTCCTGCCTGCGTCGCGCCGGGCCGCGACCCTCGTGCACGGCGCGCTCATCCGGGCCACAGGGGCTCCCGACCGCGGGCTCGTCAGCCGGGACGACCTGACCGGGTTCAACTGGGCGAACGTGCCCGTGATCCTCGCCGAGACCGGGTTCCTGACGAACGCGGCGGAGCGGCGGCGCCTCACCTCCTCGGCGTACCAGTGGCGCGTCGCCCGCGGACTCGCGAACGGGGCCGAGCGCTTCGTGCGGTAGGAGGCTTGGCCGAGCCCTCCGGCTAGTTGTTTTCCAGGAGCTCCTTGAGGCGCTCCATGTCCTCCTCGAGCTGCTTCTGTGCGTGCCGGGTCACGGTGCCCGCCATGATCCGGGCGAGCGCGCTCTTGTACTCCGTGTCGATCGTGGTGGCGAGCCGGGTCGTGCCGTCACGCTCGGTCAGCACCTGGCGCACCGTCGCCTCGAACGGATTCGCGGTCAGCCTGAGCGCCACGCGCTCGTTCGGCTCGAGCTCGACGATCTCGGCGTCGATGTCCACGCGCTGGCCGTGATCCTCGAAGACGTCGCGGAAGCGGGTGCCGAGCGCCGGAGGGCCGTCCGTCACCTGCTCCGACCGCTTCAGCGCTCCCATCCAGCGGAGCCGACGATCGCTCGAGACGAGGTGCGGGAAGACCTGGGCGGCCGGCCGGGCGATCTCGACCTCGGCCTCGTTTCGGTGCGCCACTACGCCTTTTCCCCCTCGCGGCGCATCTCTTCGGCCGCCGCCCGCGCCTCCTCGTGCACCCGCCGGCGCGCCTCGTCGACCTCACCCGCCGCGGGCGTCTGGCGCGGCTCCTCCTCGACCATGGTCTCGGCGCCCATCCCCGCCGCCTCGAAGTCGTCCGCGTCCGCAGCCTGCTCGCGCGCCTCGTCGAGCTTGCGCTTGAGCTCCTCCGCGCGCGGGTCGGGCTCGACCGGCGGAGGCGGATACGGCGCCTGCGCAGCCCGGCGGCGGCGTAGGAGGAGGCCGGCGGCCGTGCCCGCGGCGACCCCCGCGAGGAATGCGAGATTTCGCTTCACATCCGTCACTCTTCCATGACAGTCGGGGGCGGGGCAACCTCCTGGGGTGCCGCTATACTCGTCCGACTTCCTGCCTCGTCAGGCGCCGTCCACCCGAACGGCGCGTCGGACGAGGCCGCTAGACCGAGGGAAGAGAGGAGGTTCGGGAACTGAACGCCTACGAAATCATGCTGATGCTCGACCCCGAGCTGGCCGACGAGCGCCAGACGGAGATCGTGACCCGTGCTCGCGAGCTCGTGGAGCGCGGCGGCGGCGCCTGGCAGGGGCAGGAGACCTGGGGCCGCCGGAAGCTCGCGTACGAGATCGACAAGAAGGGCGAGGCGCACTACCACCTCATGCACTTCGACTGTGACCCGACGACCCTGGACGAGCTGACGCGCGTCCTGAAGATCACGGACGGCGCCATGCGGCACATGGCCGTGCGCCGGCCCACCGGCAGCCGTTCGACGAGCGTGCCGCCGCCCGCGCCGCCCGAACCCGCCCCGACACCGGAGTAGTCGAGAGGAGGAAGCATCACATGGCAGGGGACATCAACCGCGTGACGCTCGTCGGAAGCCTGACGCGCGATCCTGAACTACGGCACCTTCCGTCAGGAACTCAGGTCCTTCAGCTGGGTCTGGCTGTGAACGGACGCCAGAAGGACGAGGCCGGCAACTGGGTCGACAAGCCGAACTTCTTCGACGTAAAGGTCTTCGGAAACCAGGCCGAGATGCTCTCGACGCACCTCGCCAAGGGACGCCGGATCGGCGTCGACGGACGCTTGGACTGGTCCTCTTGGGAAGCCCAGGACGGGTCGAAGCGCTCGAAGGTGGAGATCGTCGCCTCCAGCGTGCAGTTCCTCGACAGCCGCGGCGAGGGCGAGGGCCAGCGTGAGTACGTGCCCGCGGGCGACGTGCGCGCCGACCAGTCGGACTTCCGCCCGTCCACGAACGACGACGACATTCCCTTCTAATAGATGGCTGACCGGCAATTGCCGCACTTGCACGCCAATCACCGACCAACCATCTAGGAGACGCGAATGCCACCCAAGAACAAGACGCAGACCCGGCGCCGGCCTCCCCAGGGCGCGGGCGGGGGGCGGCGCAAGAGCTGCTACTTCTGCAAGGAGAAGATCGAGGAAGTCGACTACAAGAACTACAACCAGCTCCGGCGGTACGTCTCGGAGAAGGGCAAGATCCGCTCGCGCCGGATCACCGGCGCCTGCCGCCGGCACCAGGAGCAGGTCGCGGTCGCGGTCAAGCGCGCCCGAGAGATGGCGCTCCTGCCCTACGTCGCGGGTTAGCGATGGAAGTCATCCTGCTCAAGGACGTCGAGAAGATCGGCCTGCGCGGGGAGGTCGTGAACGTCGCGCGCGGGTACATGCGGAACTACCTCGGCCCGCGCCGCCTGGCCGAGCCGGCGACGCCGGCCCGCGTCGCCGAGCTCCGCAAGATCGAGGAGCAGCGCGCGCGGCACGAGGCGCGAAGCGTCGAGCAGGCCGAGGAGATCGCCGAGACGCTGAAGAAGACGGTGCTCCGCTTCGAGGTGAACGCGGGCCCTCGCGGCCGGCTGTTCGGCTCGGTGACTCCGACGGACATCACCGACGAGCTCTGGCGCGCGCGGAAGATTCGGGTCGACCGCCGGAAGATCGACCTGCCGGAGACGATCAAGCGCGTCGGCCGCTACGAGGTGCCGATCGAGATCTTCCAGGGAGTGACGGTCCCGGTGAAGACGCTGGTCGTCCCCGAGGGCGGCGAGCTCCCATCGGAGGACGAGCTCGAGGCCTGGGAGGCGGAGGAGCGCGCCGAGGCGGAGGCAGCCGCCGCCGAGCAGGCGGCCGAGGAGGCCGCGCCCGAGCCGGAGTGGCTGGAGGACGAGGTCGAGGAGGAGGCCGAGGCGGCCGCGGAGAGCGAGGCCGAGGAGGCCCCAGCGGAGGGCGAGCCCGAGGCCGAGACCGGCCGACGAGACCGCCGAGCCGCCTGCCGACGAGGCCGAAACCGAGCGCACGTAGCTCGCTCCCGGCCGTCCGGCCGGTTCTCCACCGCTTCACGCACCGCCCGTCAACAGGGCTGTGGGTCGCCTGACGAATTTCCCGCTCGGAGCGCGGAGCCTCTCCACAGCCGGTCCTCCGATTTCCCGATTCCGTCCGGCAGCTCTGCGAACATCTGTTCCAGAATGGCTGCAAAGAGGCAACTTTTTCCTGTGGACGGAACGCCACGAATCGAGCGTGACACGGCGGCGGGCGCCATGTCTAATACGGCGCGCGGCATGGCCCAAGCGACGGCGCAGGCGACAGTACCCCCCCAGAATCTCGATGCAGAGGAGTCGGTCCTCGGCGCGATGATGCTCTCGCCCGGCGCGATCGCCGCCGTGAGCGAGGTGCTCGAGTCGGACGGGCACGACTTCTACCGCGAGAGCCACTCGAAGATGTACCGGGCGGCCCTCGCGCTCTACTCGAAGGGCGAGCCGGTCGACGCGATCACGCTCGTCGACGAGCTCGACGAGCGGGGAGACCTGGAGGGCGTGGGCGGCAGCGCGCGCGTGCACGAGCTCGCAACGCTCGTTCCCGCCAGCGCGAACGCGCGGCACTACGCGCAGATCGTCCACGAGTCCTCGATCCTCCGCGGCCTCATCCGGGCCGGCGGCGAGATCGCGCGCCTCGGCTGGGAGCGACCCGGCGAGACGGTCACGCTCGTCGACCAGGCGGAACAGATCGTCTTCGAGCTCGGCCAGGAGCGGGCGACGAGCGAGTTCAGCCACATCGAGGCAGCTCCTCAAGGAGAGCTTCGAGCGGATCACGCACCTCTACGAGCTCGGGCGCGGACGTCACCGGCGTCCCCTCGGGCTTCCGCGACCTCGACCGCATGACGTCGGGCTTCCAGGACGGCAACCTCGTCATCGTGGCGGCTCGGCCGGGGATGGGGAAGTCGGCGCTCGGGCTCGGCTTCGCGACGAACCTGGCCGTCCGCCACGCCCGCCCGGTCGCGCTCTTCACGCTCGAGATGTCGAAGGCCGAGGTGACCCAGCGGATGATGTGCGCGGAGGCCAAGGTCGAGCTCCACCGCCTGCGCACCGGCCGGCTCGCCGCGGAGGACTGGCCGCGCCTGACGGCCGCCTGCGACCGGCTCGCCAAGGCGCCGGTGTACGTCGACGACACGGGCTCGATCACGATGATGGAGATCCGCTCGAAGGCGCGCCGGCTCAAGTCGAAGCACCCGGAGCTCGGCCTGATCGTGATCGACTACCTCCAGCTCATGACCTCCGGGACGAGCGCAGAGAACCGCGTGCAGGAGGTCTCGCAGATCTCCCGCGCGCTCAAGGTGCTCGCGCGCGACCTCGACGTCCCGATCATCGCGATGTCGCAGCTCTCGCGCGCGGTCGAGCAGCGCCACGACAAGCGCCCGCTCCTGTCCGACCTCCGAGAGTCCGGCTCGATCGAGCAGGACGCGGACATCGTCGACGTTCATCTACCGCGACGACTACTACAACCCGGAGGACTCCGACCGACCCGGGCGTCGCGGAGGTGATCGTCGCGAAGCACCGGAACGGCCCGACCGACAAGGTCAAGCTCTCCTTCATCGCGCAGTACGCCAAGTTCGCCGACCTGGCCGCGGTCTGACGGCTCCGTCGGCGACGCGCCGATAGGAGTAGCCCCATCCTCGCGCGGGCGTAAGCTCTCGGGCGATGCCCGCCACCGTGATCGTCGGCGCGCAGTGGGGTGACGAAGGCAAGGGCAAGATCGTCGACCTGCTCGCCGAGCACTCCGACGTCGTCTGCCGCTACCAGGGCGGGCCGAACGCCGGTCATACGATCGTCCGCGACGGCGAGACCTTCAAGCTCCACCACGTCCCGTCCGGGATCCTCTACCCCGGCCGCATCTGTGTCGTCGGCGCCGGCTGCGTCGTCGACCCGGGCCTGCTCGTCCGCGAGCTGGACGAGCTGGAGGAGCGCGGCGTCCCGACCGAAGACCTCCGCGTCTCCGGAAACGCCCACCTGATCATGCCGTGGCACGTCGCCATCGACTCGGCGAGCGAGCGGCGGCTCGGACGGCTCCAGATCGGCACGACCCGCCGCGGCATCGGCCCCGCCTACGCCGACAAGGCGGCGCGCATCGGCATCCGCGTGCAGGACGTCCTCGACCCGAAGATCCTTCGCCAGAAGTTCGAGACCGCGCTCGCGGAGAAGAACGTCCTGCTCGAGCGGATCCACGGCGTCGAGCCGCTCGAGGTGGAGGAGCTGGCCGACCGGATGGAGACGTTCGCCGCGCGCCTCCGCCCGTACGTCGCGGATACGTCGCTCCTCGTCGACCGCGCGCTCCGCGACGGTCGCCGCGTGCTCCTCGAGGGCGCCCAGGGGACGCTCCTCGACCTCGACCACGGCACCTACCCGTTCGTCACCTCGTCGAGCCCGACCGCCGGCGCCGCCGCGACCGGCACCGGGATCGGCCCGACGCGCATCGACCGCGTGATCGGCGTGGCGAAGGCGTACGTCACGCGCGTCGGGGAGGGGCCCTTCCCGACCGAGATCGAGGGCGACGACCAGGCGCGCGTCCGCGAGCTCGGGGCCGAGTACGGCACGACGACGGGGCGCGAGCGCCGCTGCGGCTGGCTCGACCTGGTCGCGCTCCGCTTCGCCGTACGCGTGAACGGCCTCACGACGCTGACCCTGACGAAGCTCGACGTCCTCTCGCATTTCTCGGAGATCCCCGTCTGCGTGGCGTACCGGCTCCCCGACGGATCCGAGACGGACGAGTTCCCCGCCCACCAGAGCGACTTCCACCACGCGCGGCCCGTGTACGAGACGCTGCCGGGGTGGGAGGAGCCGCTCGACGGCGTGGCCGACCTCGAGTCGCTGCCCGGCGCGGCCCGCGACTACGTCACCTTCGTCGAGCGGTCGCTCGGAGTGGCCGTGTGCATGGTCGGCACGGGGCCCGACCGCGAACGCGTGCTCGCCGCCGAGACGCTCGCGACCGTCGCCGGCCGGTCGTGAGACGCGCCGCCTGCGCCGCGTTGGCCGTCGCCGCTCTCGCGCCGGCCGCCGAGGCGGGGACGCCGCGCTGGCGGGCGGACGCGCCGCTCCCTGTCCCGCGCACCGAGATCGCTGCGGCGGTCGCCGGAGGACGGATCGTCGCCCTCGGCGGGCTCACCGCAAACGGCGCGGCCTCCACGCGAGTCCACGCGTTCGACCCGGTGCGGAATCGCTGGCGCCGCCTCCGCGATCTGCCGTTCGGACTGCACCACACCATGGCCGCGTCGTATCGCGGCGGTGTCTACGTGGTCGGCGGCTACCGCGCCGACGGCTCGATGTCCCGGGCGGCATTCGTTCTCCGGCGGGGACGGTGGCGCGCCCTCCCGAACCTGCCCGCCGAGCGCGCGGCGGCCGGGGCGGCCGTTGTCGGACGGACGCTCTACGTCGCCGGGGGTGTCGGCCAACGCGGGCTCGCCCGCGCCGCGCTTGCCTTCGACCTCGAGCGGCGACGGTGGCGCTTCGTCCCCGGGCCGACGCCGCGGGAGCATCTGGGTGTCGCCGCCACCGGCGGCCGCGTCTTCGCCGTCGGCGGCCGAACGCTCGGCTTGGACACGAACCTAAGGCTCCTCGAGAGCTTCCGTCCAGGCGACCGCCGCTGGCGGCGGCTCGCGCCCGTTCCCTCGGCGCGAGGCGGCACCGGTGCCGCGGGACTACCCGGATCGATCGCGTCCGCGGGCGGCGAGGCCCCGGCCGGGACGATCGCGTCCGTCTTCCGCTACGACCTGGCGACGCGACGCTGGCGGCGACTGCCCGACCTGCCGACGCCGCGGCACGGGCTCGGTGTCGCCTGGATCAGAGGGCGGATCTACGTGGTGGGCGGGGGGCCTCAGCCGGGCCTCTTCGTCTCCGGCGCCAACGAGTCGCTCCGGCTTCGGGCTCGGTAGACGGGTCGGCGCCGTCCCAGGGCCGGCGCCGCCGCAGCGCGAGCCAGGCGACGGCGGCAACGGCGAGCACGAGCGCGGCACCGGTGAGATACCCGGGCCAGGTGCGTCCGCCCGCATCGCCCTTCACGGCCTCGAGGTCGTCTTCGATCCTCGTCGAGACGACCTCGGACGCCCGCACCCACTCGCCCTCGCGGCTGATCGTGTCCGTGCTCGGGTAGTACTCGAGCGGCCGGCCGTCGGTCCACGGGGTCGGCTCCGCCGTCTCGAGCCGGATGACCGACTTCGGCGTGCCCGGCGGCGGCGCCTGCGCGGGCGGAAGCTCCCCGAAGGCGAGGGCGTACGCCTCGGGGTCGCGGCTCTCCTGGCCGTTCACGACCGCGCGCCGGATCTCGGGAGCGGCCTTCGGTTCCAGCCCGCCGATCGCCTCCGTAAGCGCATCGGCGAGCCCGCCGCTGAGATTGACCCAGTTGCTCCCGACCCTCGCCACCTGGTGCTCCGGCACGTAGGCGATGTCGGACCAGTCGTAGAAGTCGGACGAGAGCGTCAGGGCGTAGTACGAGGCGAGAGGCGGCGGCCCCGTGAAGTCGAAGTTCCGCTCGAGGTTGGCCACGCTCGTGACCAGCCTCGCGTGCTCGCTCTGCGGCGCATCGGCCATCCCTGCAAACGGAGCCTTGAAGGTTGCACACTCGGACGCGCCGCAGACGCGGAGCTCGATCGGGCCCTTGGCAGCGGCCGGCGCGGCCGCTGCGAGCACGATCAGTGCCGTAACTGCGACGAGCTTCATCCGCGCACCTCTTCGAGCTCCTCCACCGTGTTTACGTTGCGGAGCTCGTCAGAGTTCCACGCGACGACGGTCGTGCGCAGCTCGGCGAGCGCGCCGCGGAGCCCGAGCTCTCCGGCGGCGATGCGCCGCTCCAGCACGGGAAGCGCCGTCCGCCGGTACGCGCCGGGGAGTGGCCCGGTCTCGTGATGCGCGACGTCGACGTCGTGTGACGCGGCGGCGAGCTCCAGGAGGAAGGGCGACGACGCGAAGGGCACGTCGGTCGGGAGAACGACGACGGTCGCGGTCGGTGCGAGCCGGAGTGCCGCAGCCACGCCGACGATCGGAGCGCGCAGCTCGGACCCGTCGTCGACGACCGGGAACGGAAGCGAGAGCGCGTCGGCCACCTTGCCGAGCACCAGCACCTCGCCGAACGCCTCGGCAAGCGTCCGGTGGGCGCGCTGGGCGAGCGTCTCGCCCTCGAGCCGCGCCAGCGCCTTCGGGGAGCCGAAGCGCCGGCTCGCACCCCCGACGAGGAGGACGCCGGTCACGCCTCGACGCGCCACGGCTCCGTGTAGACGTTCACGCGGCCGTCGCGGACGAAGCCGCAGAGGGTGATCCCACGATCCCGGGCGAGATCGACGGCGAGTGTGGACGGCGCACCGACCGCGACCATGAGCGGGCATCCGGCGACCGCAGCCTTCTGCACGAGCTCGAAGGAGAGCCGGCCGCTCACGCAGAGGATCCGCCCGTCGAGCGGCAGAAGACCCTCACCGAGCGACCAGCCGACCACCTTGTCCATCGCGTTGTGCCGGCCGACGTCCTCGCGCGCGCAGAGGAGCTCACCGGCCTCGTCGAAGAGCCCGGTCGCATGCAGCCCGCCCGTGGCGGCGAAGGCCGCCTGCGCGAGGCGGAGCCGGTCCGGCAGCTCGGCGACGAGCGAGGCCGGCACGGTCAGCTTGCCCTCCACGCGGGGCGCCTCCACCGCGACGGCGTCGAGCGCCCCCTTCCCACAAACGCCGCAAGACGACGTGGTGTAGAAGCTTCGCCGCAGAGCCTCCGGATCGAAGCCGGGAACCTCGACGTCGACGGTGTTGGCGGCCAGGTCGGCGGGCGGAGCGGCCGCGACCGGCGTGAGCCCTTCGGAGACGAGAAAGCCGAGCGCGAGCTCCTCGTCGTGGCCCGGCGTCCGCATCGTCACGGCCACCGGGATGCCGTTCACGCGGATCTCGAGCGGCTCCTCCGCCGCAAGCTCGTCGGGCTCGGTGCGCCCTTCGGGCAGCCGGAGGACGTCGATGCGGCCGGCGGTGTGGGCGGGCGGGAGGGCCATCCTCTAAGGGTAGGTGAGGGTCAGGCGCAGACGTCCGCCGCTACGGCGACGTAGATCTCGGCGCAGCGGGCGGCGCTCGCCAGGTCGACCCATTCAACGACTGCGTGCGCGCCTTCCCCGCACGGGCCGAAGACGACGGTCGGGATCCCCGCCTCCATGAAGATCGCGGCGTCCGTCCAGAACGGGACTCCCACGGTCTCTGGCTCGGATCCCAGGACCGCGCCGGCGTGCTTCTTCACGGTTGCGATCAGCTGGTCGCCGGCAGGCGTCTCGAACGGCGCGCGCGAGAAGTCCACACGAACGTCGGCCCGGAACGAGTCGTCGCCTGCGCCCGCCCGCTCGAGCAGCGACCGAACCTCCGCCTCCACCTCGTCCGGCGTCTCCCCGGGGATCGTGCGTCGCTCCATCCTGAGCACGCACCGCTCGGGGTAGCTCGACAGCTCCTGCCCTCCCTCGACGAGCGAGGCGTGCAGCGAGCCGCTCCGCAGAAGCTCGTGCGAGGGCTCCGCGCGCAGCGAGCGGTCGAGCTCCTCGAGGCCGACGAGAACGCGCCCCATCTTCGCGATCGCGTCGACGCCGAGCTCCGGCCGGGAGCCGTGCGCGGCGACCCCATGCGATTCGATCGTGAGCCAGACAAACCCGCGATGCGCGATCGCCACGCGCTCCTCGGTCGGCTCCGCGACGATCGCCGCGTCGGCGCGAACCGCCTCCGCGACGGCGGCCGACCCGATGCTCGCCACCTCCTCGTCCGCCACCGCGGTGACGACGACGTCGCCGCGGAGCCCGAGCTCCTTGGCGCGGGCGCCGGCGAGCATGATCGCGGCGATCGACGTCTTCATGTCGTAGGCGCCGCGGCCGTACAACCGGCCGTCCGCGGCCCGCGGCTCGTGCGGGCTCTCCATCCCGCCCGTGCCGACGGTGTCGAGGTGGCCGTTCAGGAGGAGCGTGCGCCCTCCGCCCGTGCCACGGGCGGTCCCCACGACGTTCCAGCGGCCGGGAGCGACCTCGTCGCGGCTCACATCGAGCCCGGCCTGCTCCAGCCACTCGGCGACGAACTGCGAGATCTCCCCCTCTCCGGCGCCGCCGGGAATCAGATCCGGGTTCACGGAGTCGATCGCGACCAGCCGGCTCGCGAGGTCGGTCAGCTCGTCGCGCACGTCCGCATCGTCCCTGTCGCGCGTCCCGGGTGCAAGAATCGCGGCATCGACGTCCTCAAGCTCACCGCGCTCCTCGAGGAGCTGCCGACCGAGAGGACACGCCTCCTCGACAACCTCGGCCGCGTCCGCCGGGAGGTCGGACCGATCACATCCGAGCTCTCCGACGCTGTTGCCGACCGCATGAACATCCGCCGCGGGGAGGTGCACGAGGTCGTCTCGTTCTACTCGTTCCTCCAGGTGCAGACGGACGCCGTCCGGGTCTGCATCGGGCCGGTCTGCGACTGCATGGGGGCTGCGGACTTCCTCGCGCGCGAGCAGGAGCACGCGCCGGACGGGCGGCCCGTTCTCGGCGTCGAGTGTCTCGGTCATTGCGACCTCGCGCCCGTGCTGATGCGCGGTGACGCCGTCGAGCCCGAGGTTGTGCACCGGACGAACGAGGGACCCTCCGTCGATCTCGCCCGGGCCGACGCGACGCTGGCCGACTACGAGGCCCGCGGGGGCCTCGCCGTCCTCCGCTCGTTGCCTTCACACGACGAGATCGTCGCGGAGCTCAAGGCCTCCGGCCTCGCCGGCCTCGGCGGCGCCGGCTTCCCGACCGGGGTCAAGTGGGAGGCCGTCGCGCGGGAGCCGGCCCCGCGCTACGTCATCGTGAACGCGGACGAGGGCGAGCCGGGCACGATCAAGGATCGGTACGTCATGGAGCGTCGGCCGCATCTCATGCTCGAGGGGATGCTCGTCGCCATGCAGTTCGCGGAGGCGACCGAGGGGCTCGATCTACCTGCGCGAGGAGTACGCGACCGCGCGGCAGCGCCTGACGGGAGCGATCGCCGAGCTGCAGGCGGCGGGGCTCCTGGACGGGCTCCATCGAGCTCGTCGTGGGCGCGGGCGCGTACATCTGCGGCGAGGAGACCGCCATGCTCGAGTCGATGGAGGGACGCCGCGGCATGCCGCGGCTCAAGCCTCCCTTCCCGAGCCAGGTCGGCTACCTCGGCCGGCCGACGCTCATCAACAACGTCGAGACGCTCGCCCACGTCCCTGCGATCCTGCGGATGGGCGGGGAGGCGTGGGCGGCGCTCGGGACGCGCGGTGCGAAGGGCGTCCGCCTCTGGTCGCTCTCGGGCGCGGTCGCGAAGCCCGGATGCTACGAGGCGCCGAACGGCACGACGCTGCGGGAGCTCGTCGACGAGCACGGGGGCGGCGCGACGGACGAGATCGGCGCGGTCGTGCCCGGCGGCGCGGCGAGCGGGATCCTCCCGCCGGCCGCGCTCGACGTCCCGCTCACGCGCGAGGGGCTACGCGAGTGGGGGGCCGGCGTGGGGTCTGCCGGTGTCCAGGTCTTCCCGAGGCGCTACTCCCCACTCCGCCTGCTCGCCGAGACGATGCGGTTCTTCGCCGAGGAGTCGTGCCAGAAGTGCACCCCGTGCCGGATCGGGAACCGCGGGATGCACCACCTCCTCGAGGAGCTCGAGGCCGGCCGCGTCGCGATGCCTCGATGGCAGGTCGAGGAGTGGCTCGACGCGATGGTCGCCACGTCGATCTGCGGGCTCGGCCAGGGAGCGCCGTTCCCGATGCGGAACGCCTTCCGCCACTGGCCCGACCTCTTCGAGCCGCTCGGAGACCCCTCCGAGGCCGCCTGAACCCCGCCGAGGCGCCTGGACAAGCCTGGACCAGTTACTCGCGCGCGCGTCTGATTTCGGGTCCCGACCCGCCCCCTGCTCGGCTTCATCCTAGTTCCAAATTCCGCACCTGTGGCGCGCAAAACGTGCCGATTTGCGCGCGACTCTGTGCCGGATCAGAGATCGAGCTCGCCGCGGATCGAGTCGAGATCCGGGTCGTCCTTCGCCCACTCGCGAACCTTGGGGTCGAGCTCGAGGGCGCGCCGGACATGCTCGAGCGCACCCTCACGCCGGCCTGCCTGCGCCTCGAAGCAGCCGAGGTTGTAGAGGACGCTCGGATTGTCGGGGTAGCGCTCGAGTCCCTCCGCGACGGTGTCGGCCGCGCGCTCCCACTCACCTGTCTTCGTGTACGGGATCGCGGCAAAGAAGTACTCCCACGGAGACACCCGGTACGGGACGCCCGGCTCACCCCCGACGGCGAGCACCGTCGAGCCCGGCTCCCTCGCGTGCGCGCCCCGGCGCACCGTGGGATCCCGGAGGAAGACGAGCGTGCCCGCCGGGGCGTCGATCTCGTCGCCGTCGACCGTGAACGTTGCGTGGCCGGCGATTACGACGTACAGCTCCTGGTGGCCGCCCGCACCGGAGCCCTTCTCATCGTGCTCCTCGACGATCTCGTCGCCGGGGTTCTCGGCGGTGTAGGCGTTCACGCCGAACGCCTCGATGCCGAACGTCCGACGCACGGGGCGCCAGACGAGGCTGTCCCCCACCGGCACGGACTCGAGCTCCGAGATGTGCATGGCCCTGTAGCCAGGCTCGCTCACTGCGGCGAGACTAGCGACGCGAGCGTCCGAAGGCGTACGCGAAGTTCACGAGTACGATCCCGATCCAGACGACGAGAATGCCGCCGAGGCCCGTCGTTCCTCCCGCGGCACCCGTGAGCGGAATGCCGATCCCGAGCGACCCGAGTGTGACCCCGATCGCGTTCCTTCGATTCGTTCTTGTCGACGTCGGCGCGTTTCAACCGCGCATCCACCCTCGCCTGGATCTTGCGGTCGATGCGGTCGATGAAGGAGTCGACCACCTGAGGCTCGAGCTCGGCGCCGAGTTCCTTCCGCGCAGCGAAGGCGGCCTCGAACTCCTGCCCCACCTGCGCACGCTCGCTCTCGGGCGTCGACACACCACAAGTCTAAGACCGCTCGGCGTGAGTCGACCAGGGGTGTGGCGCGTTACGATGAGTGCTATGGCCAGGGTCGTCGAGTTCACGCTCGACGGGAAGACCGTCGCCGCCCCCGAAGGCGAGCTTCTCGTCCATGCGGCCGCCCGTCACGGCGTCTTCATCCCCACGCTCTGCCACGACGACAAGCTCGACCCGTATGGCGGCTGCCGCATGTGCGTCGTCGGCGTCGAGGGCTCGCCGCGTCCGCTTCCGGCCTGCGCGACGCGCGTCGCCGAGGGCCTCGTCGTCTCGACGAACTCGGACGTCCCGCAGTTCCGGAAGACGCTGACGGAGATGCTCCTCGCCGAGCACGTGAACCCGGATCCGGGTGGCCGGCCGAACGAGCTCGTCGACATGGCGGAGGAGATCGACGCGGAGGCGCCGTTCCTCCTTCCCGACTCGAGGCGCGAGCCGTACGACGACCGCAACCGTTTCATGGGCTACGACCCGGACGCATGCATCCTGTGTGCGCGCTGCGTCCGCTACACGCAAGAGGTCATGCAGTGCTCGGCGCTCTCGCTCGAGGGGCGTGGGCCGCACGCGCGCATCGTCCCCACGCACGGCCATTCCTGGCTCGACACGGAGTGCGAGCTCTGTGGCGGCTGCCTCTCCGCCTGCCCGACCGGCGCCATCTACGAGAAGTTCGAGGAGGGCACGGAGCGGCCCGAGCGCGGGCTCGAGAAGGTCAAGACGACGTGCACGTACTGCGGCGTCGGCTGCCAGGTCGACCTGAATGTCGATCCGGAGACGAAGCGCATCGTCAAGGTGACATCCGACCCGACCTACCTGCTCGAACGAAGGCAACCTCTGCGTCAAGGGACGATTCGCGTTCAACTTCGTCCATCACCCGGATCGGCTCACCGACCCGCTCGTCCGCGGCGAGGACGGCGAGCTCCACCCGACGACGTGGGAGCACGCACTGCGGGTCGCCGCCGACGGGCTCAACCGTGTGAAGGAGGAGCACGGCCCGCAGACGATCGGGATGCTCGCATCGGCGCGGCTGACGATGGAGGAGAACTTCCTCATCCAAAAGCTCGCGCGGACGGCGATCGGGACGAACTCCGTCCACTCCTGCGAAGCCACCTGACACGCTCCGACCCTCTACGGCCTGGTCAGGTCGTTAGGCAGAGGAGCCAGCACCAACTCGATCCCGGAGATCGAGAACG
Organism: uncultured Actinomycetes bacterium; assembly: GCA_963824775.1. Taxonomy (GTDB): domain Bacteria; phylum Actinomycetota; class Thermoleophilia; order Gaiellales; family Gaiellaceae; genus CAWGQF01. The sequence goes on along the minus strand of CAWGQF010000011.1, from coordinate 117,204 downwards.
CGCGCTTCCTCCTGGTGATCGGGTCGAATACGACCGAGGCGCACCCGGTGCTTGCCCTCCGCATGAAGAAGGCGGTGCGGAAGGGCGCGACGCTCGTCGTCGCCGATCCCCGGAAGATCTGGCTGACGAAGCTCGCCAAACGCCACCTCCAGCTCCGGCCCGGGACGGACGTGTGGCTCCTGAACGCGATGATGCACACGATCCTCGAAGAGGGCCTCCAGGACGACGAGTTCATCCGCGAGCACACGGAGGACTTCGACGCCGTCCGCGAGGTCGTCTCCCGCTACACGCCCGAGGAGGCCGAACGGGCTACCGGGGTCTCGGCCGAGGACATCCGCTGGACGGCCCGCAACTACGCCGCCGAGCGGCACGCGGGGATCTTCTACACCCTCGGAATCACCGAGCACGCCTGTGCGGTCGACAACATCTGGTCGCTCTCGAACCTCGTCCTCATGACGGGCCACCTCGGCTACGAGTCGACCGGGCTGAACGCCTTGCGCGGGCAGAACAACGTCCAGGGGTTGAATGACGCGGGCGCCAACCCGGCTTACCTCCCCGGCTACCAGCCGGCGGACGACCCCGAGATCCGCGCAAGGTTCGCAGCGCGCTGGGGAGTCGAGGTGCCCGAGACCCCCGGCTACAGGCTCGACCAGATGATCTCGGGGATGCAGGACGGGCGGATCCGCGCCTTCTACCTCATCGGTGAGAACCCGGCTCACACGGAGCCGAACGCGAAGCACGTCGAGCACGGCCTCGCAGGGCTCGACTTCCTCGTCTCGCAGGACATCTTCCTGAACGAGTCCGCGCGAGAGTTCGCCGACGTCGTCCTGCCGGCCTCGAGCTTCGCGGAGAAGGAGGGGACGTTCACGAACACGGAGCGGCGCGTGAACCGCGTGCGTCGCGCGGTGCCCCTCCCCGGTAACGCGCGCGAGGACCTGCGGATCGTGCTCGACCTCGCCAAGGAGATGGGCGCCGAGTGGCCGGAGTACTCGGGCGCCGAGCAGGTCTGGGACGAGTTCGCCGACCTTGCGCCGCTATGGTCGGGCATCCGCTACGACCGCCTCGACGAGGTCGGGCTTCAGTGGCCGTGCGTCGACCGCGACGATCCGGGCACGGCGTACCTCCACGCGCCCAGGCCGGCACGGGCCAGCGGGCGCGGCAAGTTCTTCCCGGTGGAGTACCAGCCGCCGATCGAGGAGCCTGACTCCGAGTACCCGCTCGTCCTCTCGACCGGGCGCACGCTCTACCACTACAACTCGGCGACGATGACCATGCGCGAGGACGGCGTCACCGACAAGCAGGAGGATCCGTTCGTCGAGATGTCGCCCGAGGACGCGTCGGCGATCGGCGTCGAGCAGGGCGACTGGGTGCGGCTCGTCTCGCGGCGCGGCCAGATCGAGGCGCGGGCCGCGATCGGCGACCGCGTCTATCCCGGGCTCGTCTGGATGGCGCTGCACTTCGCCGAGCAACGCGTGAACCTGCTCACGAACGACGTGACCGACTCGCTGATCGGGATCCCCGAGTACAAGGTCTGCGCGATCCGCATCGAGCCGGCGCGGCCCGCGCTTCGCCCTGCCGCCCGGTGATGACTCGGCACAAATTCGGCACGCTTTGGTGCGCCACGCGTGGCGTTTCGGGCGATAGGCTGGAGCCGAGCAGGGGGCGGGTCGGGACCCGAAATCAGACGCGCGCGCGAGTAACCTAGCGGCGACCGCCCCCGTCCTCGAACACCACCACCGAGCGGGCCCGCTCGCCGCGGCGCATGGCGGCGAAGGCCCCGTCCACGTCGTCGAGGCCGATCCGGTGCGACACGAGCCTGTCCAGCGGGAGCCTGCCGTCCAGGTAGAGCCGGGCGAGGCGCGGGAAGTCCACCGCGGGGACCGCGCCGCCGTAGATCGAGCCGACGAGGGTCTTTCCCGCGTCCACGAACGAGTAGACGTCGAACGAGGCGCGGACGCCGGCCGCGGTCAGCCCGACGAGGACGCCCACACCGCCCGAGCGGAGGAGCGTCGGCACGAGCTCGACGGTCGGGACGAGCCCGATCGCCTCGAAGGCGTAGTCGGCGCCGCCGTCCGTGAGCGCTACGACCTCACCGTCGACGTCGCCGTCGCCGCGGACGGCGTGCGTCGCGCCCACCTCGCGCGCGAGGGTCAGCTTCTCGCCCGAGAGGTCGACGGCGACGATCGGGCTCGCACCCGCGAGCGCCGCGCCCATGACGACCGAGAGCCCGACGCCGCCGCAGCCGAGCACGACGACCGATGAGCCGGCCGGAACCCGCGCCGTGTTCACGACCGCACCCACGCCCGTCGTCACTGCGCAACCGATGAGCGCCGCCACATCGAGCGGCAGCTCTCGTGGAACGGGGATCGCGGCCGCCTCGGGCACCACCGATCGCTCGGCCATCGATCCGACCGCCAGATACGTGTAGACGTCCTCCCCGGACGGGCGCCGAAACCGCGTCGTCCCGTCGTCCAGCACGCATCGTCCCGCCTGCGTCCCGGTACAGGCCCACGCGCGTCCCTCCACGCAGTGGCGGCAGCGGCGACACGAGTAGAACCACGAGAGGACGACGTGGTCGCCCGGCGCGACGTCGCGGACCCCCTCGCCGACCGCCTCGACGACACCCGCGCCCTCGTGTCCCATCACGACGGGCGTCGGCCGCGGCCACTCACCGTCCACGACGTGTAGGTCCGAGTGGCAGACGCCGCTCGCCCCGAGCCGGACGAGCACCTCCTCTCGACGCGGCGCCTCGAGCGAGAGCTCCTCGATCGAGACCGCTCGCGGACCGTCGAATACGGCCGCGCGCACGCCCTGAAGCGCCTCGCCCACCGGCCGATTCTAGATGGCTTTTCGGTGATTCCGGCACCTCCGGCTGGTGGCCCGACGGCACCCCATCACCGAACAACCATCACGAGGCGATATCGTCGCGCGAGCGATGGCGACCCAGATGCCTTCGAGCCTCGAGATCGCCCAGGAGGCGGAGCTTCGGCCGATCGCGGAGATCGCCGCCGAGCTCGGCCTCGGCGAGGAGGAGTTCGACCTCTACGGTCGGTTCAAGGCGAAGGTCTCCCTCTCCGTCCTCGACCGCCTCGCCGGCCGCCCGGACGGAAAACTGATCGACGTCACGGCGATCACGCCCACGAAGGCGGGTGAGGGGAAGACGACCACGTCCGTCTCCTTGACGCAGGGCCTCGGCGCGATCGGCAAGAGCCCCGTCCTCTGCCTGCGCGAGGCCTCGGTCGGGCCGGTCTTCGGGATAAAGGGCGGCGCGGCGGGCGGAGGCTACGCGCAGGTCGTCCCGATGGAGGACATGAACCTCCACTTCACGGGCGACATCCACGCGATCGGCGCCGCGAACAACCTGCTGGCGGCGCTCCTGGAGGCACACCTCCTCCACAAGAACGCGCTCGGGATCGACCCGCTGTCGGTGAGCTGGCGGCGCTGCGTCGACATCAACGACCGCGCCCTGCGGCAAGTCGTCGTCGGCCTCGGCGGCCGCACGAACGGCTACGTGCGCGAGACCGGGTTCGACATCACGGCGGCCTCCGAGGTGATGGCCATCGTCGCGGTGGCCCGCGACCTCTTCGACCTGCGCGAGCGGCTGGGGGCGATCACGGTCGGCTACACGTACGAGGGCGAGCCTGTCACCGCCGAGCAGCTCAAGGCCGCAGGCGCGATGGCGGTGCTCCTGAAGGACGCGATCAAGCCGAATCTCGTCCAGACGCTGGAGGGCCAGCCGGCCTTCCTCCACTGCGGGCCCTTCGCCAACATCGCCCACGGGAACAACTCGCTCGTCGCCACCCGCAGCGCGCTCAAGCTCGGCGACTACGCGGTGACCGAGTCCGGCTTCGGCGCAGACATGGGGATGGAGAAGTTCTTCGACATCGTTTGCCGGGTCGGCGACCTGCGCCCGAGCGCGGTCGTGCTCGTGGCAACGGCCCGCGCGCTCAAGCACCACGGCGGGGATCCCGAGGGCGGGGCCGAGGCGATCGAGCGCGGCGCCGCGAACATGCAGCGCCACCTCGGGATCGTGAAGGAGTTCGGCCTGAACGCGGTCGTGGCCGTGAACCGGTTCCCGGGAGACACCGACGAGGAGATCGAGACGCTCGGGCGGCTCGCGCTGGAGGGCGGCGCGATGGCCGCGGAGGTGAACGAGGCGTTCGAGCGCGGCGGCGAGGGGGCGACGGCCCTTGCGGAAGCCGTCGTCGCCGCGGCCGACGCGCCGTCGGACTTCCGACCGCTCTACGAGCTCGATGCGTCCATCGAGGAGAAGATCGACGCGATCTGCAAGCGCGTCTACGGCGCGGACGACGTCGTGTACCTGCCGGCCGCCCGCCAGAAGATCGCGCAGTTCAACGAGGTTGGTTTCGACAAGCTCCCCATTTGCATGGCGAAGACGCACCTCTCGATCTCCCACGACCCCGGGCTCCTGAACGCGCCGACCGGCTTCGCGGTGACGGTGCGGGACATTCGCCAGTACACGGGCGCCGGCTGGCTCGTCCCGCTGCTCGGCGACATGCAGACCATGCCTGGCTACGGCGTCAAGCCGGCCGCGTTCTCGATCGACATCGACGAGAACGGCAACACCGTCGGGCTGTTCTAGTCACAATCGCCGTATGGCGACCGTGGAGACCTTCCTCGCACAGCGCGTGGACGAGCTCCTCGACGCGATCGCCTCTGAGAAGCCCGCTCCCGGCGGCGGCTCGACCGCCGCGCTCGTCGCGGCCATGGGCGCGGGCCTCGTCGCGATGGCGGCACGCTTCTCCACCGAGATCTGGCCCGATGCGGCCGACGTCGTCGACCGGGCCGACGAGCTGCGACGCCGCCTCGCACCCCTCGCGCCCGCGGACGGAGCGGCGTACGAGGATGTTCTTACCGCGCTCCGCCTCCCCAGGAGCCTCGAGCCGGACGTCAGGAACACCGCGATCGGCAACGCGCTCTCGCGTGCCGCGGCGATCCCCCTCGAGATCGCGCGTGACGCGTCGGAGGTTGCGAGCCTCGGCGCGCTCGCCGCGGAGAACGGGAACCCCAATCTGCGAGGCGACGCGGTGACAGGAGCGGTGCTCGCGGCCGCGGCCGCGCGGGCGACGGCGAACCTCGTCGCCATCAACCTCGGGACGAAGGAGGGTGACGACAGGGTCGTGCGAGCACACGAGCATGTCGCGGCCGCTGAAGCAGCCGTCGAACGGGCGCTCGCCGCAGGGCTCTAGGACGACTTGGCGGCGAGCAGCTGGCGGCGGAGCTCCTCCTCGCCGCCGGGCTCCAGGACCGCGAGGACCTGGTCGCCGGGATGGAGCTCGGTGGAGCCGACGGCGATCTCGGCCTTCCCGTTCCGCATGACCGAGATGAGCCGCGCAGTTGCGGGGAGGCGAAGCTCCTCGATCCGCTTGCCGGCCGCGCTCGCGCCCGCTGCGATCTCCACCTCGACGATCTCGAGGTGCTCCTTGCGGAGCTCGAGCAGGTGGACGAGCTCGTGCTCCGGCACCTCGTGCTGGATGAGGGCGAGCACCATCGAGGTCGCCGACACGGTCGGGGAGATCTCCAGGAGGTCGAAGAGCTGCTGGTTCCGCGGGTCGTTCACCCGCGCGATCACGTTTCCCACGCCGTAGCGCTCGCGCGGCGAGCTGGCAGATGACGAGGTTGTCCTCGTCGTCGCCCGTGACGGCGACGACCGCGTCCGGCGGACGGCGCAGCCCAGCCTGGTCGAGGACGAAGAGCTCGGTCCCGTCGCCGAGGACGGCGGCGTGCTCGAACTCCTCGTCGAGACGGGCGTAGCGCGCGCGGTCCTGCTCCACGACGACCACCTCGTGGCCGCAGACCGAGCAGCGTCCGGGTCACGTTCGAGCCGACCTTCCCACCCCCCACGACGACGCAGAACATCAGCCGCGCCCGTCCCTCGTCGCCCACGCCGCGAGCGACTGGATCGCGTCACGCGTCGGGGAGACGACGTGCAGCCCGCGGTCCGAGTAGAAGTCGGCCCGGGCTGGGTCGAGGATGCGCACGCCGACCGACTCGACGCCGTAGCGGTTCTTCGCCACCTGGGCAACGACGATGTTCGTGTTGTCGCCGTCCGTTGCGACGATGACCGTGTCCGCGTCTTCGATCCCAGCCTGCTCGAGGACGGCCGTGTCCATGCCGTGCCCGAGGTGGAACTCACCGGGCCACGCCTCTCCGAGCCGGCCGAGCGCTTCCTCCGTCTCGTCGACGACGGAGACCGCCCAGCCCGCCTCGTTGAGCGTCCGGGCGAGCGCCGAGCCGACCCGGCCGCAGCCGACGATCAGCGCCTTCATGCGCTCCACTGTACTCTCGTCGAGAACGCCCTGGGGATAGGTCACCACCATGACCTCGCACGACGCCTTTCGCAGCACGTAGTCCACCGTCGGGCTGAAGAACCGTGACTGCCGGCGCCAGCGCGGCGCCGATCCGAGGACGATGAGGTCGGCGCCCTGCGAGTCGGCCTCGTCGACGATCGCCGCGCCGAGCGCGCGCGAGCGGACGATCTTCGCGTCGAGCTCGACGCCGTGCTCGGTCGCCAGCTCGTGGATCTCGTCGAGGGACTCCTGCGCCCGCCGCTCCTCGTCGGGCAGGTCGGCGTCGAGCGCGAGGTCGAGCGGGACGCGGATCACGTGCAGCACGCGGACGTGCGACCGTCGTTCCTCCGCGAGGCGAAGCGCGGTCGCGAGCACCTCCTCGCCGATCAGGCCGAGCTTGAGCGGAACGAGGATGTTCTCGTACACGCCCTCCGGCTCCGGCACGAGATCCGCCACCGCCGGCTTCACATGCTCGAGCAGCCGTTCCTGGCGCGAGCGGCGAACGAGCACGTAGAGGACGGCCCCCGCTGCGACCCAGAGCGGGCCGCCGATCCGGGCGGCGTCGTGCGTGGCGAACGCGGCGACCCAGAGCAGCAACGTGAGCGGCACGCCGACGAGCGCCGGCAGCGGAAGCTCGACTCCGCCGATCCGAACGTTGCGCGGGCACGCGGAAGGGGCGCTCCAGGTCGGGCTCCGTCCGCCGCAGCCGCAGCACCGCGACCTGCGCCGCGACGAACGCGAGCAGGACGCCGAAGCTGTAGAGGCTCGCGAGGAACCGCACCTCCGTCTCGGCGAGCTCCGCGATCACGAGGAGCCCGCACGCCGTCCCGGCCGCGCCGACGATCGCGGCCGGCGCGATCGAGGGTGCGCGGGCTGAGGCGGGCGAACGCACGAGGCAGCATCGCGTGGCGGCCAAGCGAGAGCGTCAGGCGGCCGACTCCCGAGATCGAGGTCGTGATCGCGGCCAGGAGCACGACGACCGCGCTCAGCGACACGGCGACCGACAGAACGTCGACGAGGGCCGCGGGGAGCTCGCCGTCCAGCGCCTCGGCCACGCCGACGAGCGGCGCGCCGAGCTCGCTTCCTCCCAGTTCCGGCACCGAGACGCCGACCAGGCCCGAGCAGGAACGCGACCGCGACCACGGCCGCAAGGGCGCCGAAGAGGCTACGCGGAAGGGAGCGCCCCGGCTCGCGCGTCTCGGACGCGTAGTTCGCGACCGTCTCGAGCCCCGTGTAGGCGAGCGTCGCGAGGGCGAGCGCGAACGCGACATCCTCGAAGCCCGGTCGCGTGCCGCCGAGATCGCCCGGATCGAAGACGAACACGAGGCCGAGGACGACGAGGACGAGCTGTGTCACGAAGCGACAGCGCCGCGACGGCGAGCACGACGCGGTACATGGCCGACCGGCGGACGAGACGCACGACGGCGACGGCCGCGATCACGCCGATGCCGACGATCCCGTCCCACGGCTCGTTCGTCGATCGCGTCCCAGCCGAAGGCCGCGCCCGCGTAGTGCGGCACGAAGAGCGCCGCGAGCGCGATCACGACGACGTAGTCGAGCAGGAGGACCCAGCCGGTCAGGAAGCCGATCGGGTCGTTGAAGGCGCGCCGCGCGAGCATCGCGCCGCCGCCCGTCTCCGGGATCGCGGCGACACCCTCCGCGTACGAGAGCGCGACGCAGAAGAACAGGATCCCGACCGCGAGGAGCACCCACGGCAGGAGCGCGCCTGCGTACAAGGCGACGATCCCGAGCGCGACGAAGAGCGACGAGCCGATCTCGCCGTAGGCCACCGCTCCGATCGAGCGGGCGCCGAGGACGCGGGCGAGGACGGGACGCTTCTTAGCCACACGCGCCTCGCCAGGTAGAGGCGGAGCCCGCCCGCGAGGACGAGCAGCGCGCCGAGGAGGTAGCCGAGTGCCGCCGCCGACGACTGCGGTCTCGACGAGAACGACGAGCCCGAGCACGACGAGGATCGACGAGAGGACGAGCGCCGTGCGGCCGCCGAGGAGGTTCATGCGGCCAGCTTCCCGGCCGTCACGAGCACGCGCACCGGGCTCTGCCTTCAGGATGTAGTCGACGGTCTTGCCGAAGACCGGGCCCGCGGCCGGGCAGCGCCCGGCGGGCGGCGCCGACGACGATCAGCTCGGCGTTCCTGCTCGTCGCCTCGGCCACGATGCGCGGGACCTGCGCGCCTCGCCTTCGCACGAGCCGCACGAACGCCCGGACGCCGTAGCTCTCGACGATCGCCTGCGCGCCGTCGAGCAGCTCGTCCGCCTCGGCCTCCTCCTCGGGGAGCTCGGTCGCGAGCTGGAGCGACATCGGCACCTCGAGCACGTGCACGAGCGCGATCGTCGCGCCGCGCTCCGCGGCGAGGCGCGCCGCGGCGACGAGCGCCTCCTCCGTCTCGGCCGAGCGAACGACCGGGACGACGATGGTGCGGTACTCGATCGCGAGCGCGCCCGCGAGGACGATCTGCGGCGCGCGCACAGTCTGCGCAGCGGCGACATGCACGAACCGGCGGCGGTAGACCGCGTAGCCGGCGAAGCCGACCGCGAGCCAGGCGAGGCCGACCCACCGCGTCTGCGGCGTTCTGGACGACGACCACGAGCCAGCGCGAGCTCGCCGTCGCCGCCCCCGAGATCGCGAAGAGAGGCCAGTCGATCCCGCGCAGGCGCAGGTTCGGCCGGGCGCGGAACACGAGCTCCTCGTCGGGACGCCGCACCGAAGCGCGGATCACCGACGCGTGCGCGACCGTGAACGAGAGCATCGCGCCGAACGAGTACATCGTCCCGAGGAAGTTCGTCTGCGCCGGGGAGGAGCGCGAGGATCGAGATGAAGCCCGGCGAAGACGAGGAGCGAGATCCAGGGCGTCCGGAAGCGTGGGATGCAGGCGCCGGAACACGTCCGGAATCTGGCGGTACGACGCCATCGAGTACGTGATCCGCGACGCGCCGATCACGCCCGCGTTCGTCGCGATGAAGAGGATCGTCGCCGCGAGGATGCCGACGTAGATCTCCAGACCCGTCGAGAAGCGCGCCCGAGAGCCCGAGGTTCTCGACGACGCCCAGCACCGGGTCGTTCGCGAAGCCGCCCTCCTCCGGCGGCAGCGCCGAGCAACGTCTGGTACTCGCCGCCCACGAGCTCGACCGGCAGGGCCGAGAGCGCGACGGCCGGCAGGGTGAAGTAGATGGCGAAGACCGCGATCGCGACGAGCCGGATCGAGCGCGGGATGTTCGCGCGACGGGTCGCGCGCCTCCTCGGCGAGGTTCGAGACGGTCTCGATTCCCGTGTACGCGATCATCGCGACCGGGATCGCGAGCAGGAAGTTGCCCCAGCGTCGGCGCGACGTCCCCAGTGCACGTTCTCCGGGAGGATGCTCGGGCTGAAGACGAGCACGAAGCCCGAGCAGGACGAGGAGGACCTGGGTCGCGAAGTCGATCACGGCGAGCAGCGATGTTGAGGCGCGCCGCCTCGCGGATCCCGACGACGTTCAGCGACGACGAGGACGACGATCACGCCGAGCCGCCGACGATGTCCCACGGGTTCTCCGGAGCGGCTCCCAGAAGATCGAGAGGTAGTGCGGGACGAAGAACGCCGAGATGGCGATCGTGATGACGTAGTTCAGCATCTGCGCCCAGGCCGCCACGAACGACGACGACCTCGTTGAACGCGTGGCGCGCGAAGCTCGACGAGCCGCCGGCCTCGGGGTAGCGCACGGTCCCCTCGGCGTAGGTCGCGGCCGTGGCGGCGAAGATGACTCCGGCGATGACGAAGACGAGCGGCGTCAGCCCGAGCGCGAAGACGGCCGTGACGCCGAGCGCGTAGTAGATCGAGGAGCCGACGTTCCCGTACGCGGTCGAGAAGAGCGCCGGGCGTTCCGAGGACACGCTCGAGCCCCTGCGTCCTCCGCCGCCTCGGCATGGCGGGAGCTTAGAACTCCGGCCGGTGGCGGTTCCGATTTGACGCGCGCCGTCCGGCTCGGCTAGGAATCTCTCTCCACCAAGTTAGTAGACAAAGGGGAGAGAGCCGCTTGCCACAGCCATTGAAGATCATCCTTCCGGCGCTCGCCGCCGCCGTCCTCGTGATCGCAGCCGCCGGGTGCGGCGGAACCGGCACGGAAGCATCGGCCGGTGGCGAAGGGAGCCTCACGCTCGTCGCGTACTCGACGCCGCGCGAGGCCTACGAGGAGATCATCCCGATGTTCGGCGAGGCGCAGGGCGGGGGCGGGGTCACGATCGACCAGTCCTACGGAAGCTCCGGCGAGCAGAGCCGCGCCGTCGAGCAGGGGCTCCCGGCCGACGTGGTCGCGTTCTCTCTCGCGCCCGACATCACCCGTCTCGTCGAGGCCGACCTCGTCGGCGAGGACTGGGCGGACGACCCGCAGAAGGGGATGGTCACCAACTCGGTCGTCGCCCTCATCGTGCGCAAGGGAAACCCCGAGGGCATCACCGGCTGGGACGACCTCCTGCGCGAGGGCGTCGAGGTCGTCAACCCGAACCCCTTCACGTCGGGCGGTGCGCGGTGGAACGTGATGGCCGCATACGGTGCGCAGCTCGAGCAGGGCAAGTCCGAGGACGAGGCGGTCGACTACCTTCGTGAGCTCTACGAGCACGTTGTCGTCCAGGACAAGAGTGCCCGGGAGTCGCTGCAGACGTTCACGAGCGGGAAGGGCGACGTGCTCCTCGGGTACGAGAACGAGGCGATCACAGCCCAGCAGAAGGGCGAGGAGATCGATTACGTCGTGCCCGACGAGACGATCCTGATCGAGAACCCCGTCGCGGTCGTGACCGAGAGCGGAAACCCGGAGCTCGCGCAGGCGTTCGTCGACTTCCTCCGCGAGCCGGAGGCGCAGCAGGTCTTCGCGGAGAAGGGATACCGTCCGGTCGATCGGGAGGTGCTCGCAGCCTCCGACTACCCGACGCCCCCGAACCTCTTCACGATCGACGATCTCGGCGGCTGGGACGCGGTGATGAAGGACTTCTTCGACCGCGAGAAGAGCGTCATGGCCGACATCGAGCGAGGCTTGGGAGTGTCGGTTGAGTCAGACTAGGACCGCGGCGCTTCGTACGCCCTCTCGGCCTTACGTGCCCGGCGGCGCTCTCATCGAGCGCGGCTTCGTCGTCGGCTACCTCAGCCTGATCGTCCTCATCCCGCTCGCCGCCGTCGTCTGGCGCTCGACCGACGGCGGCGTCGACGCGTTCTGGCGCGCGGTCTCCAGCCCCGCTGCGATCTCCGCGCTCAAGCTGACGTTCGGTGCCTCGCTCGTCGTGGTGGCCGTGAACGCCGTCATGGGGACGCTGATCGCCTGGGTGCTCGTGCGGGACTCGTTCCGCGGCAAGAGCGTCGTGAACTCGCTCATCGACCTGCCCTTCGCGCTCCCGACGATCGTGGCCGGGCTGACGCTGCTCGCGCTCTACGGGCCGCGCGGGCCGTTCACCTCCCCGGAGCACAACGTCGCGTTCACGAAGGGAGCGATCGTGCTCGCGCTCCTCTTCGTCACGCTGCCGTTCGTCGTCCGCTCCGTGCAACCCGTCCTGCACGAGCTCGACAGGGAGATGGAGGAGGCGGCCGCGTCGCTCGGTGCGCGCGACTTCACGATCTTCCGCCGCGTTGTCCTGCCGAACCTGATGCCGGCGATCCTCTCCGGGATCGCGCTCGCCTTCGCACGCGCGGTCGGCGAGTTCGGCTCGGTCGTCCTCATCTCCGGGAACATCCCGTTCGAGACCGAGGTCGCGTCCGTCCACGTCTTCTCGCAGATCGAGAGCGACAACACGACGGCGGCCGCGGCGGTCTCGGTCGTGCTCCTCGCGCTCTCGTTCGTCGCGCTCCTCGGGCTCGACGCGCTCCGCCGTTGGGGGTCACGCCATGATCGCTAGATGGTTGATGCCACGTCGACGTGCGTCTGGGGACGGCTCAGACCAAGCCGGGGTGCCGGATCGCCCGCAGGCCAGGCAGGCAGCCTGGACAAGGGGGAGCCGGCGGCCCGGCGCCGTGTCTGAGCCGCCAGCCAGGCGTGCGTCGACGTGGCGTCAGCCATCTCGGCTCGGCCTCCGCGTCGCCGCGCTCGGGTACCTGACGGCGCTGCTCGCGCTCCCCGTCGGATACGTCTTCTGGAAGACATTCGAGAACGGTCTCGGCGCGGTGTGGGACGCGGTCACGACGCCGCAGGCGCTCCACGCCCTCTGGCTCACGATCGTGATCGCGCTGATCGCCGTCCCCCTCAACACCGTTTTCGGCGTGGTCTGCGCGCTCGTGCTCGTGCGCCACCGATTCCGCGGGAAAGCGGTCGTGAGCGCGCTCGTCGACCTCCCCTTCGCGCTCTCCCCCGTCGTCGTGGGCCTGTCGCTCATCCTCGTCTACGGCCGCGAGGGCTGGATCGGCGGCTGGCTGGCCGAGCAGGGAATCCGCGTCATCTTCTCCCTCCCGGGGATGGTGCTCGCGACCATCTTCGTCTCGCTCCCATTCGTCGTCCGCGAGGTGGCCCCGGTCCTGCGCGAGATCGGGACGGAGCAGGAGGAGGCTGCCGCGACGCTCGGCGCCTCGCCGTTCGCCACGTTCTGGCGGGTGACGCTCCCGGCGATCCGCTGGGGCGTGACCTACGGCGTCGTCCTCACGACCGCACGCGCGCTCGGCGAGTACGGCGCCGTCGCGGTCGTCTCGGGCAAGATCGTCGGCCGCACGGAGACGCTCACGCTGCACGTCGAGGAGCGCTTCCAGGCGTTCGACCTGGCCGGCGCGTACGCTGCTTCGGTCGTCCTCGCCTGTCTCGCTCTGCTTACCCTGCTGCTCATGAACCTGTTCCGGAAGGAGATCCCGCATGGCGATCGCCGTTCGCCGCGTGACGAAGCAGTTCGGTGACTTCGTCGCCCTGGACGCCGTCTCGCTCGCGATTCCGTCCGGCTCGCTGACCGCGCTCCTCGGCCCGAGCGGGAGCGGCAAGTCGACGCTCCTCCGGGTGATCGCCGGCCTCGAGCAGCCGGACGAGGGCGACGTGCTGATCTCCGGTCAGGACGCGACCTCCCTGCCGCCGCAGAAGCGCGGCGTGGGCTTCGTCTTCCAGCACTACGCCGCCTTCAAGCACATGACCGTGCGCGACAACGTCGCGTTCGGCCTGAAGGTGCGCCGGAGGCCGCGGAAGGAGATCGCCGCAAAGGTGGACGAGCTGCTCTCCCTCGTCCAGCTCGACGGCCTCGCCGGCCGGTACCCGTCGCAGCTCTCCGGCGGCCAGCGGCAGCGCATGGCGCTCGCCCGGGCGCTCGCGGTCGAGCCGCGCGTCCTTCTTCTCGACGAGCCGTTCGGCGCGCTCGATGCGCGCGTGCGCAAGGAGCTCCGCGCGTGGCTCCGCCGGCTGCACGAAGAGGTGCACGTGACGACCGTTCTCGTGACGCACGACCAGGAGGAGGCGATGGAGGTCGCCGACCGGATCGCGCTCATGAACGAGGGACGGATCGAGCAGATCGGCCGGCCGCGCGACCTCTACGAGCACCCGGCCAACGAGTTCGTCATGAGCTTCGTCGGGCCGGTCACGAGGATGGGCGAGGCGCTCATCCGGCCGCACGACCTCGACGCTCCGGCTCGAGCCGAACGGCGTCACACGCGAGGCGATGGTGAAGCGCGTGGTGCACCTCGGCTTCGAGGTTCGCGTCGAGCTCGACCTCCACGACGGACATCCCGTTTCCGCGCAGGTGACGCGCGACGAGGCCGAGGAGCTCGAGCTCCGCGAGGGCCAGATCGTGTTCGTTCGGACCAGCCGGGAGACCGTGTTCAATCCGGACGGCAGCGCCGTCAGTGTGGCTGCCACGCCTCCGGATCCGTCGTAAGCCCGCGCACCTCGGCGGGGAGCTCCCCGCTCGCGAGATCGGCGAGCGTTACGGACTCGAGGACTGCCCGAAGGTTCGCCCGCACGGCGACCCAGACCTCCTGCAGCGGCTCCGCGGCGCCGGAGTAGTCGACGGCCTCGGGCCGCACGCCGCGCACGTTCGCGAGGGGCCCCTCGGTCGCCCTGATCACCTCGGCGAGGTTGATCTCTTCGGCGGGGCGCGCCAGCCAGTAGCCGCCCTCGGCCCCGCGCTGGCTCTGAACGAGACCGTGGTGGCGCAGCTCGAGCAGGATGTTCTCGAGGAACTTGAGGGGGATCCCTTGCGCCTGAGCGATCCGCTCGCCCTTCACCGGCCCGTCGCCGGCGGAGGCGAGCTCCGCCGCCGCGCGAAGCGCGTAGTCGACCTTGGCCGAGACCCGCATTCCGACATTCTCCCCAAACTGGGTGGGGAAGCCGTCGCGACCTTGACGGCGACTCGGTCTTAGTCAAGTGTTTAGGTCAGTTGTCCAAGGAGCCTGAGCAGATCGAGTCACCGCCACTCGCCCGTTCCACGGCCGAGGAGACACTGCTCGACGCCGCCGAGCGGCTGCTCGTGGAGATCGGATACGCCGGTGTGACCACCCGCCGGCTCGCCGAGGAGGCCGGGGTCAACCACGGGCTCGTGCACTACTACTTCGGGTCGATCGAGAATCTCCTCATCCGCGTGCTCGAGCGGTTCACCGCAAGGCTCGTCGCGCGCCAGCACGCGATGTACGAGGCGGACGTGCCGTTCATCGAGAAGTGGCGGCAGGCGATGAGGTATCTCGTCGGCGCCGACGTCGCCTACCAGAAGATCTGGCTCGAGCTCCAGGCGCTCGCCTGGAATCGGCGCGAGCTGCGCGAGCGTGTCGCCGCCGTGAACGCGGAGTGGCGCGCTGTCCTCACGTCGGCCTTCGACGAGCCGCGCCGCGCCTACGGCATCCCGATGCCCCTCGATGCGCTCGTGTCGCTGGTGATGACCTTCAACGAGGGCGTCATCCTCGAGCGCGCCCAGGGCGTGAAGGCCGGACACCTCGAGCTTCTCGCGTGGCTCGACGAATGGCTCGAAGGGAAGGAGGAGCAACGGCCGTCGCGGACGCGCTGACGCTTGGCCCGCGGGAGCAGACGCGGGCCCGCTACCCCGACGCCGAGGGATTCGTCGACCGGGACGGCGTCCGGCTCTTCTACGAGTCGTACGGCTCGGGCGACCACTCGCTCCTCCTGGTCCCGACCTGGAACATCATCCACTCCCGGTCCTGGAAGATGCAGGTGCCGTACCTCGCCCGCCACCTGCGCGTCGTCACGTTCGACCCACGCGGAAACGGGCGCAGCGACAGCCCGGCCACGGGCTACACACTGGACGACCACTTCCTGGACGCGCTGGCCGTCCTCGACGCAACCGGGCTCGACCGGACCGCCGTCGGGAGCTTCTCCCAGGGATGCAACCCGGCCGCGATGCTGGCCGCGCTCCATCCGGAACGCGTCGAGCGACTGGCGCTCATCGCCCCGGCGATTCTCGCGTCGAAGTCCTTGAAAGACGACTTCTGGACGGAGCGGGAGAGCTACGCCGGCTGGGAGAAGTACAGCGCCCCGTACTGGCTGTCCGAGTACGAAGACTTCCTCGCGTTCTTCTTCGGCCAGATCTTCAGCGAGCCGCATTCGACGAAGCCGATCGAGGACTGCTGCGGCTGGGGGCTCGAGACGACCGGCGAGATCCTCGTCCAGGGCGCGCGGGAGTACGACCGCTCGGCGATGCGCCGGCTCCTCGCGGAGATCCACTGCCCGACGCTCGTCCTGCACGGCGACGAGGACCGGATCATCCCGCTCTCGGCCGGCGCGGAGGTGAGCGAGGCGGTGCCGGACTCCCGTCTCGTCGTCTTCGAGGGCTCCGGTCATGCCCCGCACATCCGCGATCCCGTTCAGACGAACCGCGTCCTCCGCGACTTTCTGGCGCCGGCTCCACCGCCGGCGCGCTGGACGCGCGGCAAGGCGCGACGCAAGCGGGTTCTCTACATCTCCTCGCCGATCGGGCTCGGGCACGCGCAGCGTGACGTGGCGATCGCCAGGGAGTTGCGCGAGCTCGTTCCCGGCGTCGAGATCGACTGGCTCGCCCAGCATCCGGTCACGAATGTCCTCAGGGGCGAGGACGAGCGCATCCACCCCGCGAGCGACGACCTCGCGAACGAGTCGCACCACATCGAGTCCGAGTCGGCCGAGCACGATCTCCACTGCTTCCAGGCGTGGCGGCGGATGGACGAGATCCTGCTCGCGAACTTCATGGTCTTCGACGACCTCGTCCGCGAGGAGCAGTACGACCTCTGGATCGGGGACGAGGCCTGGGAGCTCGACTACTACCTCCACGAGAACCCGGAGAAGAAGGGTGCCGCGTACGTCTGGCTGACGGACTTCGTCGGGTGGCTGCCGATGGCGGACGGCGGCGAGCACGAGGCCTTCCTGACCGCCGACTACAACGCCGAGATGATCGAGCACATCGCGCGCTTCCCCCGCGTCCGCGACCGTGCGATCTTCGTCGGCAACCCCGACGACGTCGTCCCCGACGGCTTCGGGCCGGAGCTGCCGCTGATCCGCGACTGGACCGAGCGCCACTTCGACTTCGCCGGCTACGTCTCGGGCTTCGACGCCGCCGCGTTCGCCGACCGCGAGCGACTCAGGGCCGAGCTCGGGTACGCGCCGGAGGAGTCGGTCTGCATCGTGACGGTCGGCGGATCCGGCGTCGGCGGACACCTGCTCCGGCGGGTGATCGCTGCGTTTCCAGCCGCCAAGGAGCTCGTCCCCTACGCTCCGCATGATCGTCGTCGCAGGGCCGCGGATCGACCCGGCCTCGCTCCCGGCTGCCCCGGGCCTCGAGGTGCACGCCTACGTGCACAACCTGTACCGGCACCTCGCCGCCTGCGACCTGGCCGTCGTGCAGGGAGGCCTGACGACCGCGATGGAGCTGACCGCCAACCGCCGCCCCTTCCTCTACTTCCCGCTCCGCCACCACTTCGAGCAGAACTTCCACGTGCGTCACCGGCTCGACCGCTACCGGGCGGGGCGGCGCATGGACTTCGAGTCGTCGTCACCTGGCGCGATCGCCGAGGCCGTCGCCGAGGAGATCGGCCGCGAGGTGGACTACCTCCCCGTCGAGGCCGACGGGGCCACCCGCGCGGCGGCACGGATCGCCGAGCTTCTGTAGACGCCTAGAGAATCTGCGAGAGGAACTGCTTGGTGCGTTCCTCCTGCGGGTTCTCGAAGAAGTGCTCGGGCGTCCCCGCCTCGACGATCTCCGCGTCGGCCATGAACACCATGCGGTCGGCGACGGCGCGGGCGAAGCCCATCTCGTGCGTGACGACGACCATGGTCATGCCCGACTCGGCGAGCTCCTCCATCGCGTCGAGGACCTCCTTGATCATCTCCGGGTCGAGCGCCGAGGTCGGCTCGTCGAAGAGCATGATCTTCGGCTCCATCGCGAGGGCTCGTGCGATCGCAGCGCGCTGCTGCTGGCCGCCCGAGAGCTGGCCCGGGTACTTGCCGGCCTGCTCGGGAATCTGGACGCGCTCCAGCAGCTCGCGGGCCTTCGCTTCTGCCTGCTTCTTCGGCCGGCGCCGCACGTGGCGCGGGGCGAGCGTCACGTTCTCGAGGACGGTCAGGTGCGGGAAGAGGTTGAACTGCTGGAACACCATGCCGACCTCGCGCCTGACCTCCCCGATGTTGCGGAGGTCGTTCGTGAGCTCGATTCCGTCGACCACGATCCGGCCCTTGTCGTGCTCCTCGAGGCGGTTCACGCAGCGGATGAGCGTCGACTTCCCCGACCCCGACGGGCCGCAGACGACAACGACCTCCTGGCGTCCGACGACTAGGTCGACGTCCCGGAGCGCCTGGAAGTCGGCGAACCACTTGGAGACGCCCTCCATCACGATCATCGGCTCGCCGGTCCCGCCCGGGACGGTCGCCGCCGAGGTGAGCGCGGTCGTCTCGCTCATCGCACACCGACGCCCAGGCGCTGCTCGAGCCGCTGGCTCTCGCGGGACATCCAGTATGCGCCGGCCCAGTAGACGAACGACACGAAGACGAGAGTCTCCACGATGAGGCCCTGGCCGACGAAGTCCGGCTGCTTCGTCGCGATCTCGGCGACGGCGAAGAGCTCGGTGAGACCCACGACCGCAACGAGCGACGTGTCCTTGAAGAGGCTGATGAACTGGCCGACGAGACCTGGGATCACGTTACGGAGAGCCTGCGGGAGGACGATGAGGCGCGTCGTCTTCAGGGGCGAGAGACCGATCGCCTGCGCCGCCTCGATCTGGCCCTGCGGCACGCCCTGCAGCCCGCCCCGCACGACCTCCGCCACGTAGGCGGCCGTGAAGAGGATGAGGCCGACGAGGGCTCGCGTCACCGTGCTCGGCGGCTCGGCATCCGCCGGGAGGAAGAAGCGCAGCGCGAAGACAGCCATGAAGAGGATCGCGATCAGGGGAACCCCGCGAATCAGCTCGATGTAGACGACGCAGACGAGCCGTATTGCCGGAAGCTTCGAGCGCCGGCCAAGGGCGAGGAGGACACCGAGCGGGAAGGAGAGGAGTATTCCGGCGACGGCGAGGAACATCGTGAGGAGGAGCCCGCCCCAGGCCGACGGCGCCACCCCGCCGAAGTAGGCGATCACCGCATACGCCGCGAGAATCCCGACGAGGACGAGACCGGCGGCGAGCCGCCCTCGAGTCGGCGGCATGCGCCGCCCGAGGAAACGGAATCCGACTGCGACGACCGCGACGCCGACGACGAGCACCGTCGCCGTCAGCGAGCTCGCGAACGCGAGCAGCACGGCCGCCAGCGCGAGCAGCGGCGCGACGCGCCGCAGCAGGAGCGTCTGGCCGCCCTCGGACGGCGCGCGTCCCTCCTCGACCTCGAGCGCCCGCCGCGTAGCGGCTGCGCCGGCCCCGAACCCGGCCGAGGCGGCGAGCAGATAGAGCGCCGCCCACACGCGCCAGGTCTCGTCCTGCGGGAACCCGAAGATCATGAAGTTCCGCAGGTTCACCTCGACGATCTCCCAGTCCGCATCGACGAACACGAACTTCGCGACGCGGTAGAGCACCCAGGCGAGGAAGAGCCCGAAGAGGATCGTCAGGACTCCGTTCAGGCGCGAGCTGAAGAGGCTCTCCTTCGCCCAGCGGCGGAACCCGACGCGCCGAATGGGCGGCCCTTCCTGCTCGGGGACGGGCAGCGGCTCCTCGGTCAGCGGGCGCGCGACGGTCATCGGCCCTTGATCTCCAGGCGGCGGTTGACCAGGTTCGTGACCAGGGCGATGAAGAGCGAGAAGGCAAGGTAGAAGAGCATGAGCACGAAGATCGCCTGCGGCGCGGGAGCCGCCTGACCGATCGAGATCCGCGTGATGCGCGTCAGCTCGTAGTAGCCGATCGCGATTCCGAGCGACGAGTTCTTCGTCAGGTTGAGGTACTGGTTCGCCATCGGCGGAACCGAGATTCGGAACGCCTGCGGCAGGATCACCTGCCGGAGGCGCTGGAACCCCGAGAGCCCGAGTGCGTTCGACGCCTCGCCCTGTCCGCGCGGTACGGCCAGGATGCTGCCGCGCACGATCTCGGCGATGTGGCTCGCCGTGTAGAGCGTGAGCGCAATCAGGAGCGCCGCGTACTCGGGGCTCAGGCGGAAGCCACCGGTCGTCCCGAACTGCCCGGCCTCGGGGACGGAGAGCTCGAACGGCGTCCCTCCCGCGACGAATGCGATCGCCAGGCCGCCAAGCAGGATCCCACCGCCCCAGAGGAGCCGGTGGTGCGGCTCGCCGGTCGCGTCGAAGCGGCGCGACCGCCAGACCGCGACCGTGAGGGCAACGGCGAGGAAGACGAGTCCGAGGACGCCGAAAACCGCGATCCCGCCCGTGCGCTCGAACCACGGAACGACGATTCCGCGGTTCGAGACCGAGAACCCCGCGAGGGCGGTCGCGTCGCCGAGCGGCGGCAGGCGCAGGACGACGCCCAGGTACCAGAACGTAATGATGACGAGGACGGGGATGTTGCGGAACGTCTCGACGTAGAGCGCCGCGGCCCGGCGAACGAGCCAGTTCGTCGAGAGCCGGGCGACGCCGATCAGGACGCCGAGGATGGTCGAAAGGACGATCCCGACGAACGCGACGATCGCCGTGTTCTTCGCGCCCTGGATCAGCGCATCGAGGATCGACTGGGAGGATCTGAAGTCCGAGTCGGGGATGGCGAACCCGGCCGGCTGGTCGAGGAACTCGAAGTCGCTCCGGATTCCCAGGCGGTCGAAGTTCGTGACTAGGTTGTCCCACAGGTAGAGGAGGAAGAGCACCACGCCGACGAGGAACACCACCTGGAACGCCCAGCGCAGCACTCGGACGTTCCGCCAGACCGGCGGTCGCGAGGGCAGCGTGTGCGGGGCGACGCTCATCGGTCCGAGTGGGTGCGGGGCGGCGGCCGAGCCGCCGCCCCGCAGATCCGTCTAGCGGTACGGCGGCGCGTACTGCAGGCCGTCGTCCGTCCAGAGCGCGTTGAGCCCCCGCTCCAGCTCGAGCGGCGAGCCGGCGCCGATGTTGCGGTCGAAGATCTCGCCGTAGTTCCCGACCTGCTCGATCACGTTCACCGCGAAGTCGGCTTCGAGGCCGAGGCCGGAGTCGAACGGCTCGCCCTCGACCGGCTGTCCGAGGAACCGCTGGATGTCGGGATTGTCCGAGGTCCCGGCTTCCGCGACGTTGTCCTGCGTGAGCTCGAACTCCTCGGCCTGGATGGTCGCGAAGATCGCCCAGTTGACCGCGTCCGCCCACTCGTCGTCACCGTCGCGAACCGCCGGGCCTAGCGGCTCCTTCGAGATGATCTCGTCGAAGATCCGGAGCGCCTCCGGACCGCCCTGATTGTCGGGCCACGCCGAGCGGATGCCCGCAAGCTGCGAGAGGTCCGACGTCCAGGCGTCGCAGCGGCCCTCCGTGAAGGCCGCCTGCAACGGCTCGGCCTCCTCGAACGTGAGCGGCGTGTACTGGATGCCCCGCGACTGGAAGGTCGTCTCGAGGTTCAGCTCCGTCGTCGTTCCCGAGAGGACGCAGATCGTCGCGCCGCCGAGATCCTCGATCGCCTGGAACTCGCTGTCCGCGTTCACCATCATCCCCTGGCCGTCGTAGTACGTCGTGTGCAGGAAGCGCGCGCCCTCGGAGCCGTCGCGCGACGACGTGTAGGTGGTGTTCCGGCTCAGAACGTCGATCTCGCCGGACTGGAGCGCCGTGAAGCGCTGCTCCGCTGTGAGCGGGACGAAGTCGACCGCCTCGGCGTCGCCGAGCACGGCCGCGGCGATCACCCGGCAGAAGTCGATGTCGAAGCCCTCGTACTCACCGCCGGCGGTCGCGGTGCCAAACCCCGGGACTGCGTCGTTCACGCCGCAGACGAGCCGCCCGCGATCCTGAACCTGTTGAAGAACCCCGCCCTCGGCATCGCCCTCGGTCTCCTCGCCCGTTCCTGTCTGGGCGGCCGCGTCGCCGCCCGTTCCGCCGGTCCCGCTGCTGTCGTCGTCGTCGCTGCCGATGTCGCACCCTGCTCCGACGAGGAGCGCGACCACGAGGAGCAGGCCTAGCCGAACGATTCCGCGGTTGAGCACCAGAACTCCCTCCCTTATTTCGCCTCATCCACAACAGTTGGCGCGGCGAACCTACAGGACCTGATGCCCGCTGTCAGGTACCGAGACCGTTCCTACGCGGACGGTGCGACCGGTGCTTCGGGTGCGCCGACCGAGCTCTGCCCAGCCGTTTCGTCGAGGCGCTTCCACGCCTCGTCGAGCACGTCGCCGAGGATGCCCGTCAGCTCGTCGAACTCTGCCTGCCCGGCAACGAGCGGTGGTGAGATCTGAACGACAGGATCGCCACGGTCGTCGGCGCGGCAGATCAGTCCGCGCTCGAAGAGCCGCGGGGACAGGAACCCGCGCAGGAGCCGCTCGCACTCGTCGTCGCTGAACGTCTCGCGGGTCTCCTTGTCCTTCACGAGCTCGAGCGCGTAGAAGAACCCCGTTCCGCGGAGATCGCCCGCGATCGGGAGGTCGAGGAGCTGTGCAAGCGTCGAGCGGAATGCGTCCGCCTGGTCGGCGACATGCTCGACGATTCGCTCCCGCCGCATGATCTCGATGTTCTTGAGCGCGACCGCGGCCTGCACCGGATGGCCTCCGAAGGTCATCCCGTGCATGAACATGGCCGTCTCGTCGAGGAACGGCTCCATGACGGCGTCGCGAACGACGACGGCGCCGATCGCCGCGTACGCGGACGAGAGCCCCTTCGCCGATGTGACGATGTCGGGCCGGATGTCGTAGCGCTCGCTCGCGAACCAGGCGCCGAGTCGCCCCCACGCGGTGATGACCTCGTCGGCGCAGAGGAGGATCCCGTACCGGTCGCAGATCTCGCGGACGCCGCGGAAGTAGCCCTCGGGGGGCGTGAGCGCACCGCCGGAGTTCTGCACCGGCTCCATGACGACGAGCGCGACCGTCTCCGGGCCCGCCTGCTCGATCGCCTCCTCGAGGTCCTCGAGCAGGAACGCGGTGAACGCCTCCTCGGTCTCGGCGGGCGGCCGGTGGTAGCGGCTCGTGTTGCGCACGTGGACGACGTCGGGAACGAGCGGCTCGAACGGTGCCCGCAAGGCCGCGACCCCGTTGATCGAGAGCGCGCCCATCGTCGTCCCGTGGTAGGCGACGCGCCGCGCGACCGCCTTCCAGCGCCGCTCGCCGCGGGCGGCGTGGTACTGGCGGGCCAGCTTCCAGGCCGACTCGATCGCCTCCGAGCCGCCCGAGACGAAGAAGACGCGGTTCAGGTCGCCCGGCGCAAGTGAGGCGATCTCGGCGGCGAGCTCGATGGCGCGCGGATGCGCGTAGCTCCAGTTCGTGTAGAAGGGGAGCTCGCGCATCTGCGCCGCTGCCGCGCTCGCCCATCTCCTCGCCGAACGAGTAGCCGATCTGGACCGCGAAGAGCCCGGCCAGCGCGTCGAGGTAGCGCTTTCCGTTCGCGTCCTCGAGGTAGCAGCCCTCGCCGCGGACGATGACGGGGATCTCCTGGTCGCGGAGCCCGCCCATGCGCGTGAAGTGGAGCCAGAGGTGCTCGTGCGCCGCACGCTGGAGCTCCTCGGGGGAGAGCCGACCGCTCACGGACGGGTTCATAACCCTTCCGTCTCGGCGACCTTGACCTGGCCGGCCGCGATCTCAGGCGGCACGGCCTCGAACGCGTCGCCGTGAGAAGAACCGGTTCCTCCCGGCCACGATCCGCCAGGTGACGAGCAGGACGACACCGAGGATGAGGAAGCCGTAGCCGATCGTGAGAGGCGGCGCGAAGCCGAGGAGCTTCTGGCCGCTGTACGACTCGTCCAGGCTCGAGAGCTGCCGCGTCGCCTCGAAGAAGAGCCAGGCGAGGGCGATCCCGCCGACGAACGGCCCGACCCCGATGACGACGAAGTTCCAGACGGACTTCGTGAGCTCTCGCCGGTAGTACACGAGACACGCGAACCCGCTGAGCGCGTAGTAGAAGGCGATCATGAGCGCGAGCGCCGAGAGCGAGTCGAAGAGGAAGTTCTCCGAGATGAGGTTCGCCGGGAGGTACCAGAGGATCGCGAGGAAGGCGACCACGGCGGTCGCGACGTGCGGGGTCCGGTAGCGCGGATGGATCCGCGAGAGGATGGACGGGTACGCGCCCGAGCGCGACATCGAGAGGGTCGTCCGCGACGCGGGGATGATCGTCGTCTGCGTCGAGGCGACGGCCGAAGTCACGATCGCGAGGATGACGAGCTTGTCCCAGGGCGACCCGAGCACGTCGCAGCGAGAGCGTCCCGAGGATCGCGTCGTCGTCGTCGAACTCTGCCGCCCGCTCGAGGCCCGCGAAGGCCACGACGGCCATCGCCACCGAGACGTAGGTGACGACCAGGACGACGGTGCTCGTCAGGGCCGCAAGGCCGGGGGCGCGCCGGCTGTTCGACGTCTCCTCGCAGAGGTTGACCGACGACTCCCACCCCCAGTAGGCGAAGACCCCGAGGAGCAGGACGCTCACGAGGACGTCGCCTCCCTCGATGTTGAACGGGTTGAACCAGGAAGCCTCGGGCTCGATCGAGCCGGCAGGGGCGTCGCCGCCCCACACCTTCCACAGGGCGACGACAGCGAAGAGAAGGAGCGCGCCGACCTGCGCGATGATCATCACGTTCTGGATCCGCGCCGAGAGCTCCGTCCCCAGGATGCAGATGACGGTCATGACGACGATGATCGCGATGGCGAGCGCCGTGACCGCGCCCTTGGAGGCGGCGGCCGAGTCCCAGCCGAAGAGCAGGTACGTGTAGCGGGCGCCGACGTCCGCGAGCGAGCCGATGACGAGGATCCCGGTGACGCAGACCGCCCAGCCGCCGATCCAGCCGATCCACGGCCCGAAGCGTTCGCGTGACCCAGGAGAAGGTAGTGCCTGCGTCCGGATCGGCGCGGTTCATGTAGAAGAACGCGCCCGCGATCAGGAACATCGGGACGAACGAGAGGAGGAGTGCAGCAGGCGCCTGCACGCCGACGATCACGACGATCGAGCCGATGATCGCGGCGAGCGTGTACGCCGGCGCCGTCGAGGCCAGGCCGATCACGAGCGAGTCGAGGAACCCGATCGCGTTCGCCTTCAGCCCCGGTTCCTCGGGCGGCTTCGTCGTCGGTTCCGCAGTAACCGTGGTCACGCTTACGCTCCTTTCGCCTGCGCGGCGCCGCCGCCGTAGGGGTACCACCAGTCCTTCGGCGCGATCCGCGTCTCGAGGTGGACGTGCTTCGTCTCCTGGAAGGCCTCGAGGCCCTCCTCACCGAGCTCCCGGCCGAGGCCGGACTGCTTCATCCCCCCGAACGGGCCCGCGTCGTTGTCCGTGAGCGGGTCGTTGAACCACACGGTGCCCGCGCGAATCTCGCGCATGCACCGGACGATGGCGTCGAGATCCTTCGTGTAGACGTTGCAGCCGAGGCCGAAGCGGGTCGAGTTCGCAAGCGCAATCGCCTCGTCGAGCGAGTCGACCGGGACAATCGGCGCGACCGGTCCGAATGTCTCCTCGCGGAGGAGATCGGTCTCGGCCGGCGCGCCGGTGACGACGGCCGGCGCGAAGAAGTACCCCGTCGGGCGGCCCGCCCCGTTCCCACCCGTGACGAGCTCGGCGCCCGCCGCGACGGCGGCCTCGACCTGAGCGGCGACACGGTCGCGCTGGCGCGCCGAGACGAGCGGGCCGATGTCGGTCTCCGGATCGAGCGGATCGCCGAGCCGGAGCGACTCCGTTTCCTCGACGAAGGCAGCGAGGAAGTCCTCGTAGACCGGGCGCTCGACGTAGAAGCGCTCCGCCGAGGTGCAGACCTGCCCCGCGTTCAGGAACGCGGCCCAGGCGCCTCCCTTCGCCGCGACCTTGATCTGCTCCGCGACGTCGGCGCAGACGATGAACGGGTCCTTGCCGCCGAGCTCGAGGTTCAGACGGGCGACGCGTTCGGCGCAGATTTTCGCGATCGCCTTCCCCGTCTCGACCGAGCCCGTGAAGGCGACGCAGTCGATCCGCTCGTCGCGAACGATCACCTCGCCCACGTCGCCGGCACCCGCGAGGATGTTCACGACGCCGGGCGGCAGGTGATCGAAGCACGGGGCGAGCGCGAGCGTCGAGAGCGGCGTCAGCTCGGACGGCTTGCAGACGACGGCGTTCCCGGCGGCGAGGGCGGGCGCGAGCTTCCAGGCGAGGAGGAGGAGCGGATAGTTCCAGGGGACGATGCACGCGACGACGCCCATCGGCTCCTTGAGGACGAGCGAGAGCTGGGTCGACTCGATGGACGGGATTACCCGCCCCGCGAAGTTCCGGCCCATCTCCGCGTAGTAGTCGAACACCGCGGCGGTCCAGCCGATCTCGTCCGAGTTCTCGACGAGCGGCTTCCCGCCCTCGCGCGTCAGCGTCGCCGCGACCTCCTCCGTCCGGGCGCGGATCTTCGCCGCCGACTCGTGGAGCAGCTCGGCCCGGTCGATCGCCGGCGTGCTCGCCCAGCCCGCCGCCGCCTCGCGCGCCGCCGCGATCGCCGCATCGACCTGCTCGGGCGTCGGGAGGCCGACAGAGGCGAAGTTCTCCTGGGTGTAGGGGTTCTCGACCGGGAGCGACTCGCCCGCGCCCTCGACCTGCTCGCCGCCGATGAGGAGGCGGGTCTCCGTCAATCGATCTTCGCCATCACGTGCTTGAGCTGGGTGTACTCCTCGACGGCGTAGATGGAGAGGTCCTTCCCGTAGCCGGACTGCTTGTACCCCCCGTGGGGCATCTCGGAGACGATCGGAATGTGGTCGTTGATCCAGACCGCCCCGAACTCGAGGTTGCGCGCCGCGTTCAGGGCGCGGCCGATGTCGCGCGTCCAGACCGAGGCGGAGAGGCCGTAGTCAACGTCGTTCGCCCACGCGATCGCCTGGTCGTCGTCCTCGAAGCGCTGCACGGTCACGACCGGTCCGAAGACCTCGCGTTTCACGATCTCGTCCTCCTGGTCGACGTCGACGACGACCGTCGGCCTGACGAAGAAGCCGCGGTCGCCGTTCCCGTCGCCGCCCGTGAGCACGCGGGCCTTTCCCTCGGCCGCGCGCTCGAGGAAGCCGAACACGCGCTCCTGCTGCGACTTCGAGATCACGGGACCCATCTCGACGTCCTCCCCCTCGGCCGGGTCGCCGACCTTGAGCGACTCGACCGCCGGGACGAGCTCCTCGAGCAGCCGGTCGTAGATCCTCGGGCCCGCGACGATGCGCGAGGCTGCGGTGCAGTCCTGGCCGGAGTTCCAGAAGCCGGCGACCTTGATCCCTTCCGCGACCGCGGCCGGGTCCGCATCGTCGAAAACGACCACGGGCGCCTTCCCACCGAGCTCGAGATGCACGCGCTTGAGCGTCTCTGCCGCGGCGCGGGCGACCTCCATGCCTGTGGCGACGTCGCCCGTGAGCGAGACCATGCGCACGTCACGGTGGCGCACGATGCCGGCGCCGACGGGCTCTCCGTCACCCGTGATCACGTTCAGGACGCCGGCCGGGAGGATCTCACCCGCGTAGCCCGCGAGCATGAGCGCGGTCAGCGGCGTCTGCTCGGACGGCTTCAGGACGATCGTGTTCCCGGCCGCGAGCGCGGGGCCGATCTTCCAGACCGCCATCATGAGCGGGTAGTTCCAGGGCGCGATCTGCCCGACGACGCCGACGGGCTCGCGCCGGACCATCGACGTGTAGCCCCGCATGTACTCGCCGGCCGGACGTCCCTCGAGGCAGCGCGCGGCGCCCGCGAAGAAGCGCAGGTTGTCAGCCGAGGCCGGCACCTCGTCCGCCATGACCGACTGCGGCTTGCCCACGTTCGCGATCTCGGTCGCTGCGAGCTCCTCCTCGTGTTCCTCGAGCGCGTCCGCAAGCTTGAGGAGAGCCTCCGCGCGCTCGGCCGGGGTCGCCTCGCGCCACTCCGCGTACGCACGCTTCGCGGCCTGCGACGGCTCGATCCACGTCGGCTTCGGAGCCGCGGGGTACCTCCGCGATCGTCTCGCCGGTGGCGGGGTTCAGGACCTCCTGCACGCCGCCCTCCACCGCGTCGACCCACTCGCCGCCGACGTAGTTCTGGAGTCGCGAAGTCGTCACGCTCATTTCGCCTTCCGCGGTCGTGTACCGGATCTGCCGTTGCTCGCCTTCTCCTTCGGGACAGCCTCGCCGTCCGGCCGAGTGCCCCAGCTGTAGAGCTGCTTCCACAGCTCGAGGTAGATGAAGCTCTCCGTCGAGACGACGGTGTCGAGCGCCCGGATGCGGTTCACGACCTCGAGCAGGTGGTGCCGGTCGATGCAGACGAGCTCCACGAGGAGGTCGTACTGCCCGGCGGTGATGACGACGTAGCTCGCCTCGCGCCAACCGGACACCGCGTCGGCGACCGCGTTCACGGGGCCATTCGTCTTGATCCCGATCATCGCCTGCGCGTCGAACCCGAGGCCGAGCGGATTCGTCACCCCCGTGACCTGGAGGACGTTCCCGCGGCGGAGTCGTCCGAACCGGTTCCGGATCGTGGCCTCGGAGACGCCGAGTTGCGCCGCGATCCGCCGGAACGACTCGCGGCCGTTCTCCTGCAGCGCCTCGATGATCTCCCGGTCGAGCCGGTCGATCGACTGCGGCCTCTCGACCGCGCCGCGCTCGACACCCCTATCCACCGAGGGATCCAAGGTTGCTGATTGCGAGTCGCGCAGTCACCAGGAGCGTCGGTTTCTGCTGCGAGCGTACCATCCCGCTGCGCAACAACCAAGCCAGAGCTCGGAGAGCTGCGCAATGCGTGACAGTAGTCACGGCGATCCGACCCCGCGCGACTCCTGCTACCGGGTTCCGAGAGGCATCCGCAGGAGGCGCGGGACCGCCGCAGCCGCGCGCACAGCCGCCGATGCTCGCCGGCCGTCCTCCTCCGCCGCCTCCGCCGCGAGGATCGCCGCGCGGACGGCCGCGCCGCCGAGCCGCTTGACGGGCTCCGGCGGGAGCCACGCGCGAGGCGTCCGAACGAGCGGCGACCGGCTCCACTCGTCCTCGAGGCCGAGGGCGAGCGACGCAAGCGTTCGCCCTCCGAGCCAGCTCGGCCCGACTCCGTGCCCGGAGTACCCGACCCCGTAGTGGACACCAGTCCCCGGCAGCGTCCCGAAGAACGGAAAGTGATCGGCGGAAACGTCGATCGGCCCGCCCCAGGCCCGCTCGACCCGTGCCCGTGCGAGAGCGGGTAGCAGCCGCCGGAGGCCGCGCTCGGCCCGGGCGGCGGTTTCGGCGTCGCCGGTGAACCGACCGTCGTCGAGCCGACCTCCGAGTCCGATCGGCCCCGAGCCGCTTCCCATGAGCACCCGGCCGTCGGCCGTCGTGCGGAAGTAGTGGATGAACATGCGCCCGTCCGTGATCGCCTCGCCGCGCGTCCAGCCCAGGTCCTCGAGGAGCTCCGGCGCCGGCTCGGTCAGAACGACGTAGCTGCCGAAGTTCGTGAGGTGCCGTGCGAGCGGTCGCCAGCCGGTCATGGCGGCGTTCGAGGCAACGACGACCTCGTCGGCGAGGACCCGGCCGCTTGGAGTCTCGAGCACGTGCGGCCGGCCGCTCCGAAGCGCCGTGACGCGCGTCCGCTCGTGCAACGCGACACCTTCGGCGAGAACCGCGCGCCTCAGAGCGCGCGCGAGCCGCGCCGGCTGAACCGTCGCCCCGTCGCGAAAGAGGACGCCTCGGCGGAACCGCGGCGACCGACAGCGCTCTCGTACTTCCTGCTCCGAGAGCGGCACGGCCTCCTCGGGGACGCCGAGCTCCTCGGCCGTGCGAACCGCCTTCTCGATCACGGCGTCCTGGGCCGGCGCCGCGGACACCTTCAGGTACCCGCCCTGCCGCAGCCAGATGTCCTCTCCGCGCGCCTCCGCAAAGGCGCGCACCGCAGGGAGCACCTGCGCGGCCGCCCGCCCGATCGCGAGCGAGTCCGTATCGCCGAAGACCGGTCTGAGCCGGGAGAGATGCGTCCAGTAGCCGTTGAGGAAGCCGCCGTTTCGCCCGCTCGGCCCCCAGCCCACGATCTCCGCCTCGATGACCGCGACCCTCGCGGAGGGCTCGAGCTCGCGAACCGCGAGCGCCGTCCAGAGCCCGGTGTACCCGCCGCCCACGATTGCGACGTCCACACGCGCGTCGCCCTCCAGCGGCGGCGCCGGCTCGTGCGATCCCTCGCTCGCGAGAGCCTCGTCGAGCCACCACGGCGGAAGGGCCGGCAGGACGGTCGGGCCGGTCACGGGCCGATCGTACGGCTTAGCATCCGGGGTGCGTGCCCAACAGCACCGTCTGCCTGACGTTCGACTTCGACGCGCTCTCCGTGTGGCTCGCGTACGACCGGACGACGCCGGCGATGCTCGGCCGCGGCGAGTACGGAGCGCGCGTCGGCGTGCCGCGCGTGCTCGATCTGCTCGCCTCGCACGGCCTGGCCGCGACGTTCTTCGTGCCCGGGCACACGGTCGAGTCGTTTCCGCGTGAGACCGAGCGGATCCTCGCCGCCGGCCACGAGGTCGCACACCACTCGTACGCGCACGTCGATCCGAGCGGGCAGACGAGGGAGGAGGAGCGCGACGACATGGAGCGCGCCTGGCGCGTACTCGAGGGCATCGGGGTGACGCCCGTCGGATTCCGCTCGCCGTCGGCCGACCTCTCCGAGTCGACGCTCGAGCTCGTCGAGGAGCGCGGCTTCCTCTACGACTCGAGCCTCATGGCCGACGACTACCGGCCGTTCCGTCCGAGGATCGGCGATCGGGTCGCGCGCGGAGTGCCACTCGAGCGCGGGCGAGAGGCGCGATTCTGGGAGCTGCCGCTCTCGTTCGAGCTCGACGACTGGGTGTACTTCCAGTTCAACTTCGAGCCGTACCGCCGCGGCGGCAGCACCCCGGGCGAGGTGCTGGAGATCTGGCGCGCCGAGTTCGACTGGATGGACGCGAACGTGGACGGCGGTGTTCTCACCTTCACCATGCACCCGCAGGTGATCGGCCGAGGCGGCCGGATTGCGATGCTCGACACGCTCATCCGCCACGTCGGCGAGGCCGGAGCACAGTTCGCGCGGATGGGCGCTGTCGCCGGGGAGCTCGAGACCGCGCGCTGAGCTCGCACCGAAAGCGCCCAGGTGCGGGACTCGGCACACCCCGTGCGGGAATCGATCCGTTCCGTCACAGACGTGTGCGCTTCCCGGCGATACGCTTCCGGTGGGAGGCGGGAAAGGCCGTCCCCTCCCTAGGGTGGGGGTCCCGCGGCTTGGCGACATGCCCGTCTCAGCCGGGGGCGCCGCGGCGGCTCGAGCCCTCGCGGTATCGTCGGCCGGATGAGTGAGCCGATCGATCCCGGTGTTCGCATCGGCCACGTCCACCTCAAGGTCGCAGACATCGAACGGTCGCTCGCGTTCTGGTCGGGCGTCCTCGGCTTCGAGCTCCAGCAGCGGTTCGGGGACCAGGCAGCCTTCGTCTCGGCCGGCGGCTACCACCATCACATCGGCCTCAATACCTGGGAGAGCCGCGACGGCTCCCCCCCGCCGCCCGGGACAACTGGCCTCTTCCACGTCGCGATCCTCTATCCAACCCGCGCAGCGCTTGGCGACGCCCTGCGCCGGGTCCTCGAGGCGGGCATCCGTCTCGACGGCGCATCGGATCACGGCGTCAGCGAGGCGCTCTACCTACGCGACCCGGACGGCAATGGGGTCGAGCTCTACTGGGATCGACCGCGCGAGGAGTGGCCGGAGCCGACCGAGGGCGAGCGCGTCGGGATGTACACGGCGCCGCTCGACGTGCGCCAGCTGCTCGAGCTCGCGCCGCGCTGAAACCGGCGCGCATGCTGTGACCGATGTGGCCGTCGAGACGCTCGTCCGCCGTCCACCGGGAGGAGGTCGCAGGCTACGCGTCCGACTGGAGAAACGATCCGACCTGGATCGGCGCAGTCTCGGAGGCCCACCTCGTCACGGAGGAGCCGTTCGGGGTCGGCGCGCGCGTCGCCAGGACGGCGAGCTTCCTCGGCCGGCGCTCACCTACGTAAACGAGGTGACGGAGCGCGAGCCCGGACGGTGCCTGGCGATGCGCTCCGTGGAAGGGCCGTTCTCGATGGCGGTCACGTACGAGTGGGAGGACGCGGAGGGCGGCACGACCATGCGGATCCGAGCCGGCGGTGACGCGTCCGGCTTCTACCGTCTCGCCGGCCCGCTGCTTTCACGTGCGGTGCGGCGCGGGATCGCGAGCGACCTCGAGCGCCTGCGGAACGAGCTCGAGCGAACGGCCTAATGCACTAGCTAGTTTCGGGGCTGATCGATCAGCTGTTCGTAGATCTCGCGGTAGGCGTGGATCGCGTCGGCCACATCGCCGAGATCGACGTCGTCCCCACGCTCCACGCGCAGCGTCACCTCGCGAGCCGAGCGAAAGGAAATCCCCAGATCGGAGTTGCTCCGCCCGTCGTCGGCGACGCCGTCCACCGGGTAGCCACCCGCTTTCAGCATCTGCTCGACCAGATCGCCGAGCTCGGGAAGCGTCTGAAGCGGGGAGTCCTCCAGCGGCTCCTGGAGCTGCTCCCACTCCGTCTCCCACTCGTGACGGTCGAGCCCCGGCTCGCGCATGCCTGCACTCTCGCCGCTCCGACTCGTATTTCGCAAGTCGCGCTGACTTGTCATGCAGGCAACCTTCCCGGAAGGCCGCCCGCCGAACCTCGGGAAGCCCGGCGGAATCCGCCGCCTCAGCGTCTAGACTCGCGCGCGATGAAGGTCCTCCTCGTGGGCTCGGGCGGGCGAGAGCATGCGCTGGCCTGGAAGCTCGCGCAGTCCGAGGCCGTCGGCGAGCTGCACGCCGCACCCGGGAACCCCGGCATCGCGGATCTCGCGCGCTGCCACCCGGTCCGGTCGGAGGACGCCGAGGGACTCCTCTCGCTCTGCCTCGCCAACGAGATCGACCTCGTCGTGGTCGGGCCCGAGGCTCCGCTCGTTGCCGGCGTAGCCGACTCGCTCCGCCAGAGCGGAGTGTCGGTGTTCGGACCTGTGGCCGCCGCCGCCAGGATCGAGGGCTCGAAGTCGTTCGCGAAGGAGATCATGGCGTCCGCAGGCGTCCCGTTCGCCGCAACGCTCGATGAGGCGCGCGCGCCGTGTGTCGTCAAGGCCGACGGGCTCGCGGCGGGAAAGGGCGTCTTCGTCTGCCGGACGCAGCCGGAAGCCGACGACGCCTGGGTGCGGGCCGAGGCGCTCGGCGATTCGGTGCTCGTCGAGGAGCTGTTGGAAGGGCGCGAGGCCTCCGTGTTCGCGCTGAGCGACGGCGCGCGCGCGGTGCCGCTCCCCGCAGCGCGGGACGCGAAGCGCCTGAGCGACGGTGACGAAGGGCCGAACACCGGGGGCATGGGCGCCTACTCGCCCGTCGCATATCTCTCCGACGACGACGCGGCCGAGCTCGTCGAGCGCGTGCACGAGCCGGTGCTCGCGGAGCTTGCCCGGCGCGGCGCGCCGTTCATCGGCCTGCTCTACGCGGGGCTCATGCTCACGGACGACGGGCCGCGCGTGCTCGAGTTCAACTGTCGCTTCGGCGATCCCGAGACGCAGGCGGTCCTGCCGCGGCTCGACGGAGATCTCGGCGAAGCCGTCACACGCGCCGCGGCCGGCGATCTCGGCGACGTGGAGCTCGCTGCGTCGGAGCAGGCGGCGGTGACGGTCGTCCTTGCCAGTGAGGGCTACCCCGATGCGCCGGTCACGGGCGGCGCGATCACGGGAGTCGACGAAGCCGAGCGACGCGGAGCTCTCGTCTTCCACGCCGGCACGGCGCTGCGGGACGGCCGCCTCATTAGCGCGGGCGGTCGCGTTCTCGCCGTCACCGCGCTCGCCGACACTGTCTCGGACGCTCGCGATCGCGCGTACCACGCTGTCGAGGCCGTCGAGCTCGAAGGAGTCCATTTTCGCCGCGACGTGGCGGCCGAGGCGGTTCATGCCGCATCCTGAGTCGCAGATGGAGCATCCGGAGCTCGAAACAGACCCGGCCGCGAGCCCGATGCCGATCGTCGAGGAATACGAGCGGGGGCCGCTGGTCGGAATCCTGATCGGCTCGGACTCTGACCTCGAGCGGATGCAGCCCGCCGTCGACGAGCTCGCCGAGCGAGGAATCTCCAACGAGCTACGTGTCCTCTCGGCCCACCGCAACCCCCGCGGCGTGGCCGAGTACGCGTCCACCGCCGCGTTGCGGGGCGTGCGCGTCGTGATCGCCGCGGCCGGGATGTCGGCCGCGCTCCCCGGCGCCGTGGCCGCTTACACTGACCTCCCGGTGATCGGCGTCCCGCTCACCAGCTCGAAGACGGCGGCGGGCGGGCTCGACGCCATCCTGTCGATCGTGCAGATGCCGCCCGGCGTGCCCGTCGCCTGCGTCTCGCTCGACGGCGCGAAGAACGCGGCCATCCTCGCCGCGAAGATCCTCGGCCAGGGCGGAGGGTACCCGGACGCTCCAATCCGACCACAGGTGGACGGCTGACTCATGGAACCCATGCCCGCCGTATGAGGCCGGCGACCAGCCTGCTCGCCCGGCGCGGACGAGCGGCAAGGCGATCGCATCACTCGTGCTCGGGATCGTAGGCATCTTCGCGATCCCAGTCATCGCCGCGGTGCTGGCGATCGTCCTCGGGTCGAGCGCTCGCCGCGAGATCCAGAGCGATCCCGCGCTCGGAGGTGAGGGCCTCGCGTCGGCCGGGGTCATCCTCGGCTGGATCGGCGTGGCCCTCATGGTCTTCTGGTTCGTGCTCTTCCTCGCAGTCCTGTAGCCACCGGCAACTCGAGCGCAGCGGTCGGCAGGGCTCCGCTTCTCGGCCGGCTAGCCTCGGCCGGAGCCGCCGCCTGATCCGTCGCGGCCCGAGTTGTCTTCGTCGCCTCCGCGGCCGGGTCCGGACTGACCCGAGTCGTTCGAGGGGCCACGGCGGTCCCCGTCCCCGCCCACTCCGGTGCAGCGCGGGTCGGCCGCGTGCTCGGGCTCGTCGCAGGGGCCGCGCACGTCCTCGCCCGGCTCGCGGTCATCGTTGCCGCGGCCACGCCGATCGTCGGCACCGGCCGCGCCGGTGCAACGCGGGTCGGCCGTGTGCTCGGGCTCGTCGCAGGGGCCACTCACATCCCCGGTCGTCGTCACACCACTCGTCGAGGTACCGACTGTCGCCGTCGTCCCGGTTCGTCCTTCGTCGGATCCGGACGTCGCGGCGAAGGCGACACCGACGCCGAGACCCAGCAGCCCGAAAACAACCAGGACCCACTTCGTCCACATCCTCATCTTGCTCCTTTCGGTCGTGATCCAGCTGCCGTGACGCTACGGCGGTGCTGGAGAAGGACGCACCTGGGGCGGGTGAAGAATCGGCCGGACCAACGTTCGGAATCCGCTAAGCGTCCGGGGCAGCCGTCGACCGTCGGGGGCCGGGGGCCCCTCTAGAATCGAGCGCGTGATCGCGCGCTACTCCCGTCCGGCCATGAATGCGATCTGGTCGGATGAAGGAAGGCTGGCGCGCTGGCTCGAGGTGGAGCTCGCCGCGCTCGACGGCTGGGCAGAGGTGGGCGTCGTCTCGCCCGAAGCCGTCGCCGAGATTCGCGTGCGCGCGGTGCCGCCGACGCCCGAGCGCGTGGCTGAGATCGAGGAGCGGACCCAGCACGACCTGGCGGCGTTCGTGGACGCGGTCGCCGAGGGTCTCGGTGACGAGGGACGTTGGCTCCACTACGGGCTCACGTCGTCGGACGTCCTCGACACGGCTCTGGCCTTGCAGGTGCGCGACGCCGGCGCACTCCTCCTCGCGGGCCTCGAACGCTCGCTCGAGGTTGTCGCGCGCCGGGCGGAGGAGCATCGCGAGACGGTCTGTGTCGGGCGAACGCACGGCGTTCACGCCGAGCCGACCACGTTCGGCGCGAAGCTCGCCGGCTGGGCGTTCGAGCTCGCACGCGATCGGGCACGGCTGGAGCGCGCGCTCGAGGGCATGCGCGTCGGGAAGCTCGCAGGCGCCGTCGGGACGTACGGCGGCGGCGATCCCGAGGTCGAGCGAGTCGCGTGCGAGCGGCTCGGGCTCGCTTCCGGAGCAGGTCGCAACCCAGGTTGTGCCGCGCGACCGTCACGCGGAGCTCCTCTCGGCGCTCGCGCTGTGCGCGGCGTCACTCGAGCGGTTCGCCACCGAGATTCGGCACCTCGCCCGCACCGAGGTGCGCGAGGTTCAGGAGCCGTTCCGGCGCGGCCAGAAGGGCTCATCCGCGATGCCGCACAAGCGGAACCCGATCGTGTCCGAGCGTCTCTGCGGCCTCGCGCGCGTGGTTCGGGCAGCGGCGACGGTCGGGCTCGAGAACGTCGCGCTCTGGCACGAGCGCGACATCTCGCACTCGAGCGCGGAGCGTGTGGTCGTCCCCGACTCGTTTCTCGCCCTCGACTACATGCTCGACCGCTTCGCCTGGCTCGTCGACGGACTGGTCGTCGACGGCGAGCGGATGCGGCGGAACCTTGACGCGTCGCACGGGCTCGTCTTCAGTCAGCGCGTGCTGCTCGCGCTCGTCGCGTCGGGCCTCGTGCGGGACGAGGCGTACCGCTTAGTGCAGCGGAACGCCCTGCGGGCCTGGGACGAGGAGCGCGACTTTCGCACTCTGGTCGAGGCGGATCGGGAGATCGCGGAACGGATTGGCGCCGATGGGATCGCGGACGCGTTCGACCTCGTGGACGCGCTCCGGTACGTCGACCTGCTCTTCGAACGCCTGCGGACAGTCACTCGAGCGAAGGAGGAAGCGGTTGCCTGAAGCAGCGACCTACGTCACGAGCGGAAAGGTGAGAGAGATCTTCGAGCTAGACGCCGACCGGCTGCTGCTCGTCGCCAGCGACCGGATCTCGACGTTTGACGTCGTCCTCCCCACCGAGATCCCGGACAAGGGGCGCGTGCTCACCGGCCTTTCGGCGTTCTGGTTCGCGCGAACGGCCGAGATCGTGCCGAATCACGTCCTCGGCCTGCGCGCCGACGGCCGCTCGACCGAGGTCCGCCGGCTACGGATGCTTCCGATCGAGTGCGTGGTGCGCGGCTACCTCGCCGGGTCGGGCTGGAAGGACTACCGCGCGACCGGCACGACCTCCGGCCACGCGCTGCCCGAGGGGATGCAGGACAGCGAGCGGCTTCCCGAGCCGATCTTCACGCCCGCAACCAAGGCGCAAGAGGGCCACGACGAGAACATCGACCGGGACGAGGCAGCGAGGCTGGTCGGCGACGACCTGCTCGCCGAGGTCGAGCGCATGTCGATCGCGCTCTACCGTTTCGCCGCCGACGCACGCGGCGACCGCGGGATCATCCTCGCCGACACGAAGTTCGAGCTCGGGCTCGACGGCGACGGGCGCCTGGTTCTCGGCGACGAGGCGCTGACTCCCGACTCCTCTCGCTTCTGGCCCGCGGACGAGTACGAGCCGGGGCGGTCGCAGACGTCCTTCGACAAGCAGTACGTGCGGGACTACTGCGAGACCCTCGGCTGGGACAAGACGGCGCCGGGGCCCGAGCTTCCCGAGGAGGTCGTGCTCGGGACGCGAGCCCGCTATGTGGAGGCGTTCGAGCGGCTGACCGAGATCCCGTTCGACCGGTACCTCGACGATCCCGCCGTGGTGCTCGGGTGAAGGCGACCGTCCTCGTCCGCCCCAAGACCGGCATCCTCGACCCACAGGGCGAGGCGGTTCAGAGCTCGCTGAGGCAGCTCGGCTTCCCGGTAGAGGGCGCCCGCATCGGGCGGGTGATCGACCTGGACGTCGACGCGACCGACGAGACCGAAGTGCGCGCCGCTGTCGAGCGAATGTGCGAGCAGCTCCTGACGAACCCTCTGATCGAGAGCTACGAGATCGATCTGCGCGGAGAGCCCGCGTGACCGAGGTCCGGCCGCGCGTCGGCGTGCTCGTCTTCCCGGGCTCGAACGACGACCGGGATGCACTCTGGGCGCTCACGGCTCTAGGCGCCGACGCCGTGTCGGTTTGGCACGCGGACGAAGAACTCCCGAGGCTCGATGCGATCGTCCTCCCCGGAGGCTTCTCGTACGGCGACTACCTGCGCGCCGGCGCGATCGCCCGCTTCGCGCCCGCCATGGACGCCGTGACCCGGTTCGCCGCAGAGGGAGGGCTCGTCCTCGGGATCTGCAACGGATTCCAGATCCTCTGCGAGGCCGGACTGCTGCCTGGCGTCTTGCGGCCAAACGCGTCCCTCGCGTTCGTCTGCCGGGATGTCACGCTTCGCGTCGAGCGGACGGACACGCCCTTCACGAGCCGGTGCGACCCCGGCGCGCGTCTCGTGATCCCGGTGAAGCACGGCGACGGCTGCTGGTTCGCGCCCCCGAGCTCGTCGCCGAGCTGGAGGAAGCGGGGCAGGTCGTGCTCCGCTACGACGTCGACGAGAACCCGAACGGATCCGTCGGCGACGTCGCGGGCGTCCTCAACGAGACAGGAACCGTGATGGGGCTCATGCCGCATCCCGAGCACGCCGTCGACCCGCTTCTCGGCTCCGGCGACGGGGCCCTGATCCTCGCCTCGCTCTTGGACGCGGCCCGGCGTCGTGTTCTCGCGGTCGCGTAGCGTCGATCCTCCCGTAGGCGGCCCTGCAGCTGTCCCTGTCTTCGCGATCAAGCTTCCGGCCCGGGCTTGCTGGCCCTTCACGACCCTCATTGCGTCAGCCTCAGTTGTCACTTCGCGCTCGCCCGCCGACCACCCCCTCGCGGTGGCGCCGCCGACTCGAGCGCCAGTGCTGAAGCGAGCCCGGAGTTGTGCGCGAGCGCCGAGGCGAGTCGCTTCAGGTCCTCCCGGCGGAGCGTGACCGGCCCTCGGCGGGCCGTGCCTTCGGTCGCATAGGCGAAGCGGACGTACTGCTTTCCCCCTCCGTCCTCGAGCAGCTGAACGAGCGACGTGAATCGCCTGTCACCGGCCCGTTGCGGGAGCGTGACCTCCTCGACGATCGTGGTCATTCCCCACGCGGTGGTCGCCGTTCGTGCCATGGAAGCACCGTAGAGAGGAAAAGCGCACGAGTTTGTGACGAGCCGTGTCGAGAGTGGCGCGACTTCGTCACGAATGTGTGTCGAACGCCGGCGCGCTCAAAGCTTCTGGACGGCGTCCCCTCGGCGTACGGTCCCCGACTCCACGACCCGAGCGTTCAGTCCGCGCAGCCGCAGGCTGCGACCAACCGGTGAGTTCACGAACCGGAGGGCCTGCGAGCCGAAACGGCAGCTGAACTTCGCGCAGCCGGTATGGGGTTCCTCGCTCACCTCGAGCACGGCCGACCCGAGCGCGAGGCGCGTGCCCGGAGGCAGGTTCTCGCTACGCAGGTCGAGGTCGACGTAGAGCTGGTCGCCGGCAAGTGGCCACCGGTCGCGCTCCCTGGCGATGAGCGCGATTACACGAGCGTTCATCAGCGTCACCTGCATGCCGGGATGCGCCGAGCCGTCGTCCGTCTGCCGACTTCCACGCACCCGCCACGAGTCGCCGACCAGCCCCTCGACCAGATCGAGCTCGCCTTCCTGGAGGACTTCGCGCTCGTCCTCAGTGGGCCGTCGGACGATCAACTCGACGGTTCCTTCGGTCGGAGGTGAGAGCAAGATCTCGTCCAGGCCTCCCTGCAGCTCGTCGGCGCTCGCGTACACACTGGAAGTATCGCGAGGCAGGAAGTTGTCCGGCGAGATGGTTCGAAATAGCCGAACGGGGGGAGAACGGACTCGACCTCCCCGCCGAAACCACTGCCAATGATTCGCTACCGCATCGCAGCCAGGTTGGGCCTCGTGGAGCCGCTCGTCAGGATGCAGCGGCGCGCCGATGCGGCAGCGCGTGCCTCCGTCGCCGGCCGCCGGCAGCCGAACTTCCGCGCGTCGCTCCGCCGCGCCTAGCGCTCGACTTCGCTCGACGACGCCGACCTGCCCTCACTGTGTGCCCGGACGGCGGGCGATTCCCAGTACGTACGGCGCCGACGTGATGGTGAGCACGGAGGACGAGTGGAACCCCCGTTCGAGCGCGTCGATCTCGAACCCCGCCCCGACGATCGCGCCCAAGGTGTCCCTCGTCGTGCGACAGCCGCCGAGCGCCCGCGTCCAGAACACACCGTCGACGGCGCGCTGAACCCCACGAAACGCAGCTCGCTCGGACCGGACGTGCTCGTAGAAGCGGGAGCTCGCCGCCGGGCGCGAGCACACGACGTAGCTCCGCGAGCGCCGCGGCCAGGTCGGGCACGCTGCAGAGAACCCACACCACGACCGCTGCGTCGAAGGCTCCGTCCTCCGCCGGTAGCGTCGATGCGTCGCCGTCCACGACCTCGATCGGAACCGCGGCGGCACGCACACGCTCCTCGGCAGCCGCCCGCGCCGTGGGGTCGGGCTCGACTGCCAGCACCCGAGTCACGCCCGGCCGGTAGGACTCGAACGCGCGCCCGTCCCCGCAGCCGAGCTCGAGCACTTGCCCGCGCAGCCCCGCGATCAACCGCCGTCGGAGCTCACGCGCCACCGGATCCGGGGAGCGAAGCTCGCGCCACTCGAGATAGCGCGCGAAGCGCGATTGCTGCGGGCCGTAGAGCGGCGGCCCCGACGTCATCGGCGATCGACGCCGCCGCGCCGGACGAGCCGAGGGCGGCTAGGCCCGCTCGATGAGCTCAACCCGATAGCCGTCTGGGAACACGAAAATGTCGAGTCGCGGGGCCCGCCCCGACTCGCAACCAGACACGCTGACACCGGCGGGGCCTGCACCTGCCGATCGCGGCCAGATCCCCTCCCACGTGCGGTCGCACTCGGCCTAGGCAAGCACCACCGCGGTTCCGTGCCACGGGCCTCGCGTCGGGGCGCCCAGTCCTCTCTCACCGCAAGCGCGTGCAGCGTCGCCTGGGCTCGATTCCGTCCGGTGACTCGCGGATCACCGTGGTTGGGCGGGGGAAGCCTGCGACTGCGTCACGGAGCGGGTCAGCTTGGGAGCGCCCTCGCCGTACCCCAGATGCTTCGTCTCGCTCCGGCTGGTCGATGTACCTCCGTGCTAGCGAACCTTGAGAGCTCCGGAGTCGTGGATGACCTTCCCGTCCACGATGGTGAGAACGGAGCGGATCCTCTTGAGGTTCTCGTCGCTCACGGCTAGGTAGTCCTTGTCGAGGACGACGAGGTCGGCGAGCTTGCCGATCTCGATCGAGCCGAGCTTGTCCTCCATTCTCATCTGGTAGGCGTTTCCGCGGGTGAAGAGACGAAGCGCCTCCTGGCGCGTGATTTGCTGGCCGGGGTTGACCAGCTCGCCGAGCGCATTGCGACCCGTCACGGCGAAGTAAATCGTGATCCACGGGTTGAGCGTCGCGATGTGGCCTCCGTCCATGTGGATGCCGGCATGGATGCCGTTGTCGACCACGGTCCGAAACGGCGCTGTCGGGGCCTGCGCCGCCCGCAGGGGATACGACCTGGAAACGACGTTCACGGTGCCGCCGAGTGCCTTCAGCCGGTCGAGCTGTGCATGCGTGGTTCCGGCCATGCGGTGGAGCGTCCAGCGGAGGTCGGTGATGTCGAACTCGGTGCTGATCTGCTCGAAGCCGCTGATCGCGCTCTCCATCAGGGCCACTGTCCCGGCGCCCGACCTGCCTCGCCAGCCAAACCGGGCCATGAGCCGGTAGCCCTCGAGCCAGATCGGATTGGTGGTGCCCCCGGCGGGCTGGAAGTGGACCGCGTGCGTCGACAGCATGTCGTCGCCGAAGAAGGGGAGCTGGTTCTTGATGCGTTCGTTGAGAACCTCGAGGGTGTCGATGACGAAGTCGGCCTGCATTCGCACGGTCGTCTTGCCCTCTCGGTGGAGCCCCCACCACGTGTCGTAGTGGCGGAAGTGGTCGAAGTGAAAGAGCGTTTGGTTGCGGTTGAGGCTCGGCTCCGTGAGAACCGCGCTGCCGAGCGCGTATTGCGGGCTCGGCGGGCTTGCGATCCCTTGCTGGTCTATATGAGAGGTCAGCCCGACGCTGGCGCAATACCCCCATGCTTCCTGCGTGGATCGCCGCCGCTGCTCCAGCGTCTGGGTCTGACGCAGAAGATAGAGGGCAGTCGTCGACTGGATGCCCGAGGCGATCATGCCGTCGGCGCCGACCACGACCGGAATCGAGGCTGACTCGAAGTACGCCTTGCCGAGGCTGTTCACCGAAGCCGGCCCAACGGTCGTCTGGTAGAGGAGCACCGGACGGTCCGGCACGGCCGCGTCGAGCTCCGCTCGGTTCGGCAGTCGGTGCTCGGCGAACATCGTTTCTGCCGTCCAGGCACCGAGCGAGGTGATCCACTCACCCGGAGGGACATCCGCGCGGCGCGCAGCCAGGATGGCCTGGATCTCCGCGATCGAGGTCGCGTTCTCAAGCACCGTGTGGTAGCCGGGCCGGTAGTTGCCGAAGCTGACGATGTGGTCGCAGCTCTCAATCAGGCCAGGGATGACGGTGCGCCCCTTGAGGTCTACTGCGTTGCGGCCCCGGCGACCGAACTTGCCAACCTCGACGAACCGCCCTCCGCGAATCGCGACGCCCGAGACGACGCTGTCTTCGTCGTCCATCGTCCTGACCTTGCCGTTGTAGAGGACGAGCTCGTCGTCCGACGGATGTACGCGCGGAGTCGCCGGCCGATCGGATCCCCGCGCTGCGGCAACTCCGCCCGGGCCCCCCAGGCCGAGGGCCGCGCCTGCGGCGGCGCCCCCGAGAATGAACCTTCTACGGGAAATCCCTTCTTCGATCGCCTCGTCGGTCGACTCTGCCCCACCAGCGCGGGGATCCTCGGCGCTCATGCTGGCCTTCCTTTCCGGCGATTGCACGGGAGGCCGCGCCTCGCTCAACGGCGCAGTCACTCCGCCGCGGCGTCGTCAGACGGTCTGACGATCCTTTCGCCTGACCCCCGTGGTGTCAAGGCGACCTCGCCTTGACGAAGCGCGGGAGCGCTTGACGTCGCCCGGGCGGGGCGCGACAGTGGGTCAGATCCCCACCCGTCAAGCGCGGCAGCATGCGCCCCGTCCTGCGAGGACGGTTCGCGGAACGTTCGCCGGAGCCGACTTCAAGGGGCAAGAATCTCCGCTGATCGGACACGTCGTGGAACGGCCCGCGAGCCGCGGGCTACTTCTCGATGAGCTGACGCGATAGCCGTCTGGGAATCGTACGACGACAAGCTGATTCACTCGCGGTTCATCCTGTGCGCCGGCGGACCATCGTCGCCAGCATCGTTGCGACGTGGACGCGGTCGTCGCCCTCCTCCGCGAACGCCTCGCCGCGGCAGACGGTCAGCGTGCGGCCGGCACGGACGACCTCGCCTTCGGCGACGAGGCTGTCGCCGCCGGCCGGCGCGAGGAGGTTGGTCTTGAGCTCGACGGTCAAGACCTCCGCGTCGTCCGGCATCAGCGTCAACGCCGCGTAGCCGCAGGCGCTGTCGAGCGCGGCCACGACGACACCTGCGTGGAGGAAGCCGTCCTGCTGGGAGAGGCGCGGCTCGATCGGCAGCGCGATGGCGACACGCCCGGTGGCGACTTGGGCAAGTTCGGCGCAGAGAGTCGCCATCGCTCCTTGACGGGCGAAGCTCGCACGAACGCGCGCAACGATCGCGCCGTCAAGCGGCTCGGACGCCGAGCTCATCGTCGCGGCGGGAGCTGATTCACTCGCGCTCGATGAGCTCAACCCGGTAGCCGTCTACGAACCGTAGGGTCGCAAGTCGACTCACGGCTCGATCAGCTCCGCGCGATAGCCGTCCAGGGCGCTGACGGTCGACTGACTTCGTCTTCGCATCCGGCCGAACGCACTCTATGACGCGCGAATCTGGCCGAGTGCAGCAAGGAGCTCCTGGTGGCGGCGCTCATCGTCTGGCAGGCCCTCCTCGACCGGTGACCGAATTCGGTTCGTCAGGGCGTTCACCGGCTTGACTACGAAGAAGAAGACGGCAGCAGCGACTGCAACGAATGCGAGCAGGTCGGTGAGGAAGGCGCCGTAACGGAAGACGGCGTCGTTGATCGTGAAGGTCAGCTCGCGGAAGTCTGGCTTCCCGATGATCATCGCGATGACGGGCATCAAGAGGTTGTCGACGAATGAGGTGATGAGTGCCCCGAAAGCCACCCCGAGGACGAACGCGACGGCGAGTTCGATGATGTTGCCTCGTAAGAGAAAATCGCGGAATTCTCTCAGCATTCGGGGCCTCCTCTGGACTGGACGGGCGGCAGTGGCTGAGCCGGCGATGCTATTCGCGACGTGACAGGGAGCACAACTCCTCGCAATGTCGCCGCCGACTAAGCCGACTCGATCAGCTCAACCCGGTAGCCGTCCGGGTCGTTGACGAAGCAGAGCCGGGAGCCGCCTTCGCGCACGCGATACGGCTCGCGCTCCGGCTCGATGCCCTGCTCCTTCAGGCGCGCCAGCGTCCCGTCGAGG
The DNA here is from genome assembly GCA_963824775.1 of uncultured Actinomycetes bacterium. Lineage (GTDB taxonomy): Bacteria > Actinomycetota > Thermoleophilia > Gaiellales > Gaiellaceae > CAWGQF01. Next base: position 73,196 of record CAWGQF010000011.1, on the reverse strand, counting down.
TCGTCGACCGCGAGCGCGACGTGGCCGTAGCCCGTGCCCAGGTCGTACCTGCGGCCGTCGTGGTTGAACGTGAGCTCGAGCTCCTCCTCCTGGCCGGGGATCCCGAAGAAGTAGTTGGTCGCCTCGAGCCGGCCGTCGCGCTCGATCGGCAGGTCGCGGCGGAACTCGAACCCGAGCGCCTCGTAGAACTCGCGGCTCTTCTCGGGATCCGTGATCCGGTACATCGTGTGCAGGTAGCGGGTCATGCCCGCATCGTACGGCGCTCAGGGTGGAAACGTGCGCCGAGCGTTTAGGCTGGACGAAAGCGAAAGGAGCGCGTGCATGGCTGTCGTCGAACGGCGTCCCACCGAGGTGCAGACCGTCCTCGCCAAGGGCGGCATCCCCGACCCCTTCCCCATGCTCGACGAGGCCAGGAACGACCCCGGCCGCCGGCAGAAGATCCAGGAGATCCGCAAGCTGATCAACGAGCGCGGGATCAAGTACATCTTCTTCCAGCAGGTGTCCGTCTCCGGGCACGTGAACGGGAAGGGCGTCGCCGCCACGCAGTGGGAGCGCGTGGCCGAGAACGGCTACCAGCTCGTCTACGGCGCGACCGCCGACCTCTTCGTCGACAGCCGGGACCGCTACATCGGATTCGGACCGGAGGAGTCGGAGCTCGCCGCGATCGCCGACCTCGACACGTTCGCGCAGCTCCCGTGGGACGAACGGGTCGCGCGTGTCTACTGCGACTGCTACGACACGGAGAGCGGCGGCGCTCCTCGAGTCCGACCCGCGCCAGAACCTGAAGCGGGCGACGAACGAGGTCGAGCAGGAGCTCGGCTACACGTTCCTCTGCGGGATCGAGCCCGAGATGATGTGGATGAACCGCACGGACGACCCGAACGAGGCCGAGGGCCTGACGAAGCCGTGGTGCTACCACATCAACCAGTTCGAGGAGCTCCGGCCGATCATCCTCGACGTGATCGACTACGGCGAGCGGCTAGGGATCTCGCCCACGTACGGTGACCACGAGGACTCGCCCGGGCAGCTCGAGCTCAACTTCCTCTTCGACCGCGCAGTTCGCACCGCGGACAATCTCTCCACCTACCGGCAGATCTGCGCGGCCGTGGCGCGCAAGCACGACGTCCTCGCGACCTTCATGCCGAAGCCGTTCACCGGCGTCTCCGCGAACGGCGCCCACCACCACTTCACGCTCGTGGACGAGGAAGGGACGAACGTCTTCTACGACGAGGACGGTCCGGCCAAGCTCTCGAAGCTCGGGCTCCAGTTCATGGGCGGGATCCTCGACCACTATCGCGCCCTCTGCGCGATCACCGCCTCGACCGTGAACTCCTACAAGCGCTTCTGGGACTTCGGCTTCTGGGCGCCGATCTACAAGGACTATGGCTGGCAGAACCGGACGACGCTCGTCCGCGTCGCGAGCGGGGGACGCTTCGAGTTCCGCGCCGTCGACTCCGCCTGCAACCCGTACCTGACGCAGGCGGCGCTCCTCCGCGCAGGGCTCGACGGTGTCAAGCGCAAGCTCGACCCGGGCCCGCCGCAGCAGCGGAACGTCTACGACGTGCTGGCCGAGGGGACCGAGATCCCACGGGTGCCCGACCACCTCGGCGAGGCGCTCGACGCGCTCGAGGAGGACGAGGTCGTGCGGTCCGCGCTCCCCGGCCGCCTCTACGACGTGTATATGCACTACAAGCGCGACGAGTGGCAGCGCTTCCTGGCGGCGGTGACCGACTGGGAGCGCGAGCGGTATCTCGACGTGCTCCCCTAGAACCACCTAGCTATGTGCGGGATCGCGGGAATCATCTACCGGAACGGGGCGGAGCCCCACCCCGTCGGGCGCGACATGACCCGGATGCTCCAGTCGATGAAGCACCGCGGTCCCGACTCGACCGGCTACGCCCTCTACGGCCCGGCGTCGAACCAGGTCGTCATGCGCTACAAGCTGGCGGACGCCAACGACCCGCGCGACTTCGACTTCGCCGACCGGCTGCGCCGGCACCAGCGCGAGGTCGAGACGCGGCTCCGCACACTCGGTGCCCGGGTGACCGCGATGGAAGAGGAGACCGAGTACGCGTACCGGGTCACGCTCGAGTACGACGGCGACGCGAAGGCGCTCGCCGACTACGTCGAGGACGTCGCCGGCTGCGAGGTGCTCTCGCTCGGCAACTCGCTCGAGATCGTCAAGGACCTCGGCGACGCCGAGTCGGTCGCGGAGCAGTACGGTCTGGGCGACTTCTCGGGCACGCACGCGATCGGCCACGCGCGGATGGCGACCGAGTCGGACGTCGACATCTCCGGCGCCCACCCGTACTGGGCGTACCCCTTCTACGACGTCGCCGTCGTGCACAACGGCCAGCTGACGAACTACTTCCAGTGGAAGCGGCGCCTCGAGCGCTCCGGACACCGGTTCCAGTCCGAGTGCGACTCGGAGATCATCGCCGTCTACCTCGCCGAGAAGATGAGCGACGGCGCCACGCTCGAGGACGCGATGCGCGCGAGCCTCGAGGAGCTCGACGGCGTCTTCACCTACATGTGCGTCACCGCGGAGGCCCTGGGCGTGGCCAAGGATCACATGGCCGCGAAGCCGCTCGTCCTCTACGAGTCGGACGACCTCGTCGCCCTCGCCTCCGAGGAGATCGCGATCCGGGCCGTCGTCGACCGCGAGATCGAGACCTGGGATCCCTACGAGGGCGAGGTGCTCGTGTGGCAACGGTAAGCACGGCCGACCTACGACGCGCGCGGACTGGCCGAGCCGGACGCGACCGTCCCGCGCGTGTCTGAGATCGACGGAACCAGCGCCGTCTTCGACGCGGCCGATCTGACCACGCGCAAGATCAACCTCGAGCTGCGCTGGCTCCTGTACGAGCAGGGCGTGACGGACGTGACCGTGCGCAACCCGAAGGCGCGGCACTCGCTCGGGGTCGGCATCCTGACCCGCTGCCGGATCCGGTTCGAGGGGAGCCTCGGCTACTTCGGCTGCGGGCTCATCGACGGCCCGGAGATCACGGTCACGGGCCGGGTCGGGTGGTCGGCCTGCGAGAACATGATGTCCGGCGTCGTCGTGATCGAGTCGAACGCCGGCTCGCTGACCGGCGCCGCGCTGCGCGGCGGTGACGTCGTCGTGAAGGGACAGGTCGGCGCCCGGAGCGGCATCGATCAGAAGGGCGGCACCATCATCACGCTCGGCGACGCCGGCTCGATGACGGGCTTCATGATGCAGCGGGGGCGCCAGATCATCTGCGGCGACGTCGGCCCAGGCCTCGGCGACTCGATGTACGACGGGACGATCTACGTCGCGGGCAAGGTGAAGTCGCTCGGGATCGACTGCGTCCCGGGCGAGTGGACCGACGCCGACACCGAGCTCGTCGAGCGCAAGTTCAGGATCTACGAGCTGGGGTCGCCGCCCGAGTTCCAGAAGTTTGTCTGCGGCCGCAAGCTCTACAACTACGACAGCCTCGAGCCCTCGGAGAGGAAGCTGGTTCTCTAGTGCCCGACGAGTCCGCACCGTCGCAGCGCACCGTCCTCGGGCGGAGCCGGATCTTCACGCCGGAGGTCATCGACGACATCCACATGAAGGCCGAGCTCGGGCGCTACCGCATGCGCGGGTTCTCGATGTTCAAGAAGATCCCGCACTGGGACGAGCTCATGTTCCTGCCCGGGACGCTCACCCGGTTCGTGATCGAGGGCTATCGCGAGAAATGCGACACGAAGACCGTCCTCGGCGCGCGCTTCGCGGCGAAGCCGATCGAGCTCGACATCCCGATCTACATCACGGGCATGAGCTTCGGCGCGCTCTCGCTCGAGGCGAAGATGGCGCTCGCCAAGGGCGCCTCGATGGCGGGCACGGCGACCTGCTCGGGCGAGGGCGGGATGATCCCGCCCGAGCGCGATCTCTCGACCAAGTGGTACTACCAGTGCATCCAGAGCCGGTACGGGTTCAACCCGCACCACCTGATGCTGGCGGACGCGTGCGAGTTCTTCATCGGGCAGGGGTGCAAGGTCGGGCTCGGCGGGCACCTGATGGGCCAGAAGGTGACCGAGCAGGTCGCGGAGATGCGCTCGCTCCCGGCGGGGATCGACCAGCGCTCGCCTGCGCGGCATCCTGACTGGCTCGGGCCCGACGACCTCTCGCTCAAGGTGCAGGAGGTGCGGGAGGCGACCGACTACCAGATTCCCATCCAGCTCAAGCTGGGCGCCGCGCGTGTGTACGACGACGTGCGCATGGCCGCCAAGTGCGGGCCGGACATCATCTACCTCGACGGCGCCGAGGGCGGAACCGGCGCGGGCCCGCACGTGGCGGCCGAGGAGACCGGGATCCCGCTCATGGCCGCGATCCCGGAGGCCCGCCGGGCACTCGAGGACGTCGGGCTCGTGGACGAGATCGACCTCGTCGTCGCGGGCGGTATCCGGAACGGCGGCGACGTCGCGAAGTGCATCGCGCTCGGGGCGAAGGCCGTGGCGATCGGGCACGCCGCGCTCATGGCGCTCAACTGCAACAAGGAGATCCCCGGCGTCACCGACTACGAGGGGACGGTCGGGGTTCCCGCGGGTCGGTGCTACCACTGCCACACGGGCCGCTGCCCGGTCGGGATCACGACCCAGGACCCGGAGCTCCGCAAGCGGCTCGTGGTCGAGGAGGCAGCCGAGCGGACCTACAACTTCCTCCACACGCTCACGCTCGAGGTGCAGATGCTCGCGCGCGCGTGCGGGAAGACGAACGTCCACTCGCTCGAGCCGGAGGATCTCTGCGCGCTCACCGTCGAGGCCGCGGCGATGGCGAAGGTTCCGCTCGCCGGGACGAGCTACATCCCGGGCGTGAGCGAGGAGAACGCGCTCGCCGAGATCAAGCGCCTCCTCGAGAAGCACCTCGAGTACCCCGTCGACTACCTGCCGGAGCCCGGGATGGTCCCGGCCGAGGAGAGTGATGGAGGAGCCGCAGAAGACACGTCCAGCTCGACGCCGAGGAGCTCTCGGGGCGGCGCTTCGCCTACCAGGAGAACCTCTCGCTCGTCGAGGACGTCGACCTCATCGCCGCAACGCCGGGCGAGGATCTGAACTGGCTCGAGGACGTGACGCTGCTCGAGGAGGAGGGCGTCCCGGCCGTCTTCGACCGCTACTCGAACTCGTTCCTCCGGATCTACTTCCCGATCCCTGCGGGGCGCGAGGACGAGATTGCCCGCAAGGTGCTGATCACGCACCTGCAGTCCGGGAACTCGTACGGCATCCAGCTCAAGGAGGCCCACTGCAAGTTCCCGCAGCCCGAGCTCGGCTCGTGGATCGAGGGCTCGCGAACGGTCGGGACGGACTGGCGGCCTCCCGTGCTGGCGGGCTGGGAGCCGCCGGTGGGCCACTAGCTCGTGGCGCTCCCGTCCGCCTCCCATTACATCGTCCTCGGCGGCGGCGTCCACGGCCTTTCGACGGCGTACCACCTGGCCCTCGAGCTCACCGAGCGTGGGCAGGGTTCCGGCCGGGACGTGATCGTGGTCGAGAAGAGCCGGATCGGCGCCGGCGCCTCCGGCATCGCCTGCGGCGTCGTCCGGAACTTCTACTTCTCGCCGCCGATGGCCGAGGTCATCCGGGTGTCGGTCGAGCTCTTCGAGTCCGACCCGGCGGGATTCGGCTACCACCCGGTCGGCTACATCGCCGCGGTTCCCGAGCAGCAGGCCGAGGACTGCGTCGCGATCCAGCGGCGGCAGGCCGACATCGGCTACCGCTCCGAGGTCGTCCTCGGCGAGGAACGGTGCCGCGAGCACATGCGCGCGATCTTTCCGGACTGGTCGGGCGATGGGATCGAGGCTGTCCTCCACGAGCACCAGGGCGGCTGGGCGGAGACCGGGCGCACGGTCGAGAACCTGGCCCGGCTTGCGCGCTCGCTCGGCGTCCGGATCTACGAGGGCGTCGAGGTGACCGGGATCGACCTGCGGGACGGCGAGGTGGCAGCGGTGGAGACGACCGCGGGCCCGGTCGACACGGAGCTCTTCGTCGCCGCGCCGGGTCCCTGGAGCGGGCACGTCTGGCGGATGCTCGATCTGCCGGAGGAGGTTCGTGTGCGGCAGAAGGAGAAGCCGACCTCACCGATCGGGGACGCGCCTCGGGTCGAAGCGAACGGCGACCACGAGCTGCTGCCGATCGCGACCTACTGGAAGCTCCAGGAGGGCGACTTCTGGCTGGACGACGTCGACTTCGTCGACCGAGCCGGCCGCGAGCCGCCGGTCGTCCACCTCGACCACGTCGTGCCGCTCGCGTCCGACCGGGACGGGCACGTGATCGAGGACGGGCCCTGGGGCATCTACTACAAGATCGGCCGGCGGGGATACGGCGTGCAGGGCGGCGGCGTGCCGATCCGGCTCGGCACCGAGGTCGACCTCGAGCCGTACGGGCACGCGAACCCGGAGCACGTCGTCGGCGACGAGTTCACCGACTACTTCACGGCGGGCCTCGCGTGGGCGCACGAGCGCTTCCGCGGCAAGGGACGCGACTGGCACGCAGACCCGCACGGCGGCGTCGGCGCGTTCACGCCCGACAACTACCCGGTCGTCGACTTCGTCCGCCCCAACGCCTACGCGGTCCTCGACTCGAACCACGGGTTCAAGATGATCGGCCTCGGCAAGCTCGTCGCCGCCGACATCGTGGGCGGCGGCGAGAGCCGCCTCGACCCGTTTCGCCTCTCGCGGTACGAGGCCGGCGTCACGCACGCCGTCTCGCGCTCGCCCTACCCCTGGAACTAGGCCGGCTCGGCCGGCTGCTTGCACGGCGGGAGGCGATGCTCGACCATAGGGCCCGTGCTCGTCTTCCTCTTGCTGGGCTGGACGCCGATCCCGCTCCTGCTCGCCCTCGCGCTCGCGCTCTACCTGACCGTCGTCGAGCTTCGCGAGCTCCGTGCCACCTGGATCTGGTGGATCTGGTGGCTCCTGCTCGTCCTGCTCACGCATTTCGTCGGCTACCTGATCCTGCGGGTCTACGCTGTCGTCCACCGCCGACACCAAGCCCGCATTTAGGGACAGGCCGCTCGGCAAGATCGCGATCATCCTCGCGATCCTCGTTGTGGCGGTCGTCGTGGCGCGCGGCTGCGCGGGCGCCGGCGCCGAGATCTCCAAGGAGGACGCCGTCGAGATCGCACGCGGCGAGGTGAGCTACGAGCCGGAGGCGACGCAGGTGCGGCTCGTCCGCCGAGGCTTCCAGTCCCGTCCGTACTGGGCCGTGTCGCTCTCGACGCTCGACGCCGACGGGAACCCGGATCGCGTCACGGTCGTCCTCGTGGACGCACGAACCCGTGAGGTCACCGAGGTCCGACCCCGGCAACCCGTGATGTTCAAACCGAACACAGCGGACTCCGGAAAAGGTGGCACGCTCCTACCTGGGACGCGCACCGGGCTTTCCGTAGGTTCTGCCCGCCTTTGAGCGTTCGGCGGGATCGGCAGGAGGCGGGCTGATGGACTGGATCGTGGCGCAGGCTGGTGTCGAGGATCAGGTCTCGCTCGATTCGCAGATCCTGACCGAGCAGTTCTACTTCTTCACGGTCGTGATCATGTGGCTGATCCACGTCGGCTTCATGGCGTACGAGGGCGGGGCCTCACGACGCAAGAACGTCATGTCGACGGCGATGAAGAACATCCTCACGATCGCCGTCGTGACGCCGACTTTCTACTACTTCGGCTGGTACACGTACGGCTGCTTCCAGGAGGGCTGGCCGAAGGACGGACACAACAGCCCGGAGGCCCTGCCAGGATTCTGCGGGGCTGACGGCGCCGTGGTCGGACGCGATGGGCCCGAACCTCCAGGATCACGTCAGCGCGGTCTTTTTCCTCGCGTTCCTCCTCTTCTCCTGGACGACGGCCTCGATCATGTCCGGGGCGCTGATCGAGCGCGTCCGCCTGTCGGCCTTCCTGATCCTGGCCGCCGTTCTCGGCTCGTTCGTCTGGATCCTCGACGCGGCCTGGGGCTGGAGCTCCGGCGGCTGGCTCACGACCCGCTTCGGCTTCCACGACGCGATCGCCTCGGGGGTGGTGCACGGCGTTGCGGGCGCCTTCACCCTTGGTGTGCTCCTGAACTTAGGCCCCCGGATAGGGAAGTTCGACCGCGAGGGCCGGGCACGGACCTTCAGAGGTCACAACACCCATCTGACCCTGATGGGGCTGATGCTTATCTTCACCGGCTTCTACGGCTTCTACGCCGCCTGCCTGGTCATCCAGTCGACGACGTTCCCCGGGTGGCTCAACATCTACCTGTCCCCGACGACGCTCGGCGCGATCGCGTTCGTGATCACCGTGGGCTTCGCGGGCGGGTTCACGGGCGGCTGGTTCGCGAGCAACGGCGATCCGTTCTGGACGCTGTCCGGGCGGGCTCGCGGGCGTGATCTCGGTCTCGGCAGGCGCAGACGTCTACCACCCGTCACTCGCCTACCTGCTCGCGGCCTCCGGCGGCATGCTGGCCGTCTATTCGGGTACCTGGATCGAGCGGAAGCTCCGCATCGACGACGCGGTGGGGGCGGTGGCCGTCCACGGGGTCTGCGGCTTCTACGGCGTCTTCCTGGTCGGGATCTTCGCCGGCGGCTACCCGACGGGGATCAACAACATCGAGTCGTCCATGGGCGGCCAGCTCGTCGGGATCATGGCGTTCCTCCCGCTCGCGTTCCTGCCCGGCTACGGCGTGAGCTGGGTGCTGAAGAAGCTCAACCTGCTCCGCGTTCCGCCCGAGGTGGAGCTCGAGGGCCTCGACATGGCCGAGTTCCAGCAGGACTTCTTCCCCGAGTTCGAGCGCGTGCCCGAGACGATCGTGCTCCCGGACGGCGAGGCGGTCGACTCGGCCGCCGTGCTCCTCGAGGGCTACGCCGACGTGACGAACGGCCACCGGCCCGGCGAACGGATCCGGAGGTAGAGGAGGCGCCGTGTTCGACACCTTCCCACACGACGAGTGGAGCGAGACGATCACGACGTTCTGGACCTTCGGCCCGGGCACGGGCACCTACGTCCTGACCGTGCTCGGGATCATCCTCATGGTCGCGGCGATCGTGGGGTGGGTGATGCTCGAGAACCGCAAGCTGAGCGCACAGGCGGCTCTGCTTCGAGCGCGCCGGCGGCCTGCCGCTTCCGGGCGGAGTCCCGCCGGGCCCGGCCCGAGTCAGCCGCCGCTTGCAGGCCCGAGACCGAAACCAGGCACGTAAGGGAGGAGACATGGCTCGCGAGAGGCAAATCGAGTTCCCGCCGAAGCAGACGGCCGATCCGCGCGTGACGCCCTTCATGCTCGGGCTCTCGCTCCTCTGCGTCGTGATCGTCGTCATCCTGCTGCTCGCCGGACGTCGACGGCCCGTTCATCGGGCCCTGGGGTAAATTCGTCTCACTCACGGTGTCGCGCCTGAACCTGTACTGCGGCCTCTGCGGACGGACGCAGGCCGAGGGCCTGCTCTCGAGGGCCGCCTGGGGGCACCTCGAGCTGACGAGCGGAACCGACGCTCCGGGCGTGCCCGAACTGCCGGACCGACGAACCGCGACTGGGAGACCCGGCTCAGGGCGAGCGCCGAGCCGCGCCCAGGACTCGCCCCGAGCGCGCTCAGTGTGAGACGGCGGCCGCGGCGAGCTCGGAGACGAGCGCGTCGCGCGCGGAAGCGCTCGAGCGCAAACGGCTCGATCAGCGCCGGCGTCTTGCCGGTCGCGACGAGCTCGGCGAGCGTCGTGCCCGACGATCGGCGCGGCCTTGAAGCCGTAGGTTCCCCAGCCGGTCGAGATCAGGAAGCCCCCGACCTCGGTCTCGCCCAGGATCGGGCTGTAGTCGGGGCTCAGGTCGCAGAGCCCCGTCCACTGGCGGAGCACCTTCGTCCGCTCGAGCTGCGGGAAGAGCTCGAGGACGTGCCGCGCCGACGTCTCGAGGAACGGGAACGTGCTCGTCCCCGAGTAGGTCGTGTACGGCTCGATCTCGGCGCCGATCAGGAACTCGCCGCGGTCGGTCTGCGAGACGTAGATGTGCATCTGCGACGAGACGATGATCACGTCCAGGAACGGCTTCACCGGCTCCGTCACGAACGCCTGGAGGATGTGCGTCGTGATCGGAAGCGGAACGCCCGCCAGGTCGGCGACGAGCGTCGACCAGCCCGCGGTAGCGCTGACGACGGTGTCGCACGCGATGTCGCCCCGGGTCGTCCGCACGCCGGTCACGCGGCCGTTCGCCCGCTCGATCCCGGTGACCTTCGTGTACGGGTGGAGCTCGACGCCGCGCCGGTCGGCGCCGCGCGCGTAGCCCCAGACGACGGCGTCGTGGCGGATGATCCCGCCGGGCGGGTGGTAGAGCGCGCCCATGACGGGCCAGGTCACGTCGCGCGAGAGGTCCATCTGCGGGCAGAGCTCCGCGATCTCCTCCGGGCCGATCACGCGGCTGTCGACGCCCAGGAGCTGGTTCACCTCGGCCCGCTCGGTCATCGTGATCATCGCCCGGTCGGAGTGCGCGAGCGTCAGGTGGCCCTGCTGCGAGAAGAGCAGGTTGAAGTCGAGGTCGATCGAGAGCCGCTCGTAGAGCTTGACGCTCGCCTTGTAGAACGCGACGCCCTCGGGCGTGCGGTAGTTCGCGCGGATGATGGTCGTGTTGCGCCCGGCCGCTCCCGAGCCGATGTAGCTCTGCTCGAGGACGGCGACGTCCGTCACGCCGTGCTTCTTCGCCAGGTAGTACGCGGTCGCGAGGCCGTGCGACGCCGCCGCCGATGACGACGACGTCGTAGCGGGGCTTCAGCTCGCCGCGCGCGCCGCCACATCCGCCGCTCGCGGAAGATGTCCTTCACCGGAGGCCCGCTTCCCGAACCTTCGGCCGTGTCGACGATCGACCTCGACGAGGTGGTGGCCGAGCTCCTGCGGCCAGAAGAGCTCGAACGAGTCGCCGCCGCCGCGGAGGAGCGCGGGCACGCGCGCGACCGCACCGACGGCGGGCAGGGCTTCGAGGTCGAGATCGGTCAGGCGGCGCATGAGCGTCGCGGCATCGGCCGCCTCGATGCGCAGCCCGGCCAGGGCTCCGGTCAGGTCGACGACGGTGACCCCCTGCTGACCCAGCCCGGTTTCGAGCGACTCGCACTCGGCGATCGGCGCGAGCACGAGCCCGCGCCGGGGCGTGATCCGGATCAGGTCGTCCGCGGCTGTGATTCCGGCGAGGTCGCCTCGAACCTCGAGCTTCGCGAGCACGAGCGAGAGGTCGGTCAGATCGAGGCCGACCCGGACGCCGGCGGCGAGCGCGCGGTCGAGCGGCGAGCGCGGCGCAGGTCGGAACGACGTCGCGGGCGCCGGGCGCACGGAGAGGAACTCGAGCGCGGTCATGCGCGCAGCCGCTCACCATCGGGGTCGAAGAACGGTCGCAGCCGGACCTCCGCGGACGCGAGGCGCGGGCCGACCTTCACGAGGAGCGCGGTTCCGTCCTCGGCGAGCTCCGGCCGCACCCACGCGAGTCCGATCGCCTTGCCGAGCTCGTCGCTCCACCGCGCGCTCGTCACCCGGCCCGCCGGCCGGCCGTTGACGACGACCTGGCCCTCCTTCGGCCGGAACCACACCGTCCTGCATCACGAAGCCGACCAGCTGCTCGCGGAAGCCGCGCTCCTTGACCTCCTCCAGAGACCACTTCCCGACGAAGTCGTCCTTGTCGAGCTTGACGATCCAGGGCATCCCGGCCTCCAGGGCGTTCGACTCGGAATCGGTGTCCTGGCCGACGAGGACGTGCATCTTCTCGAGGCGGAGCACCCGCTGCGGCTCGAGCCCGAACGGCCTGACGCCGAGCTCGGCACCGGCCTCGAGGATCGTGTCCCAGACGTACTCGCCGTAGGGGCTCGCGAAGTGGAGCTCGTAGCCGAGCTCGCCGACGAAGCCGATCCGGAGGAGGAGCGAGTGGACGCCGGCGACCGGAGCGCGCTTGGCGTCGAGGTACCCGAACGCCTCGTTGGAGACGTCGAGGTCGGTGAGCCGCGCGAGGAGGTCTCGCGCACGAGGCCCGGCGATGTTCACCGCAGCAAGCGCGCCGGTCACGTTCACGATCTCGACGTCGAAGCCCCAGACCGCGTTCCACCATTCGAACCATTCGACCACCGTCTCCGCGCCGGTCGACGTGGTCGTGACGTAGAACTGGTCGTCCGCGAGCCGGGCGATCGTGCCGTCGTCCATGATCCGTCCGGCGTCCGTGCCGAGGACGCCGTAGCGGACGCGCCCGACGGCCAGGTCGCCGTAGCGGTTCGGGTAGAGCCGCTCGAGGAACGGGACCGCGTCCGGCCCCGAGACGATCAGCTTGCCGAGCGTGGAGACGTCGATGACGCCAAGTCCCTCGTGGACGGCGCGCACCTCGTCCGCCGGGTCGCCGTACGAGTGCGGCCGCCGCCACTCGCCCGTCCACATGATCGTCGCTCCCGCCTCCTCGTGGCGGTGGTGGATCGACGTCAGCTTCGCCGGCTCGTGTCCGCGCCCCGCGAGCAGGCCGAGCGAGACGGGCGCCCACGGCGGCCTGGCCGTCGTCGTCCCGATCGACGCTTCATCGGTCTCGTTCTCGCGCGCGTAGAGCCGGATCGTCGCCAGGTGGCAGAGGCGGCCCTGGCACGGGCCCATCGTGGCGGTCGTGTAGCGCTTGGCCAGCTCGATCGAGTCGAACCCCTCGGCGACGGCGCGCTTCACGTCCTTCGTCGTCACGTCCTCGCAGAGACAGACGAAGCTCTTCCCTCCGCTCGCTTTGAACGCGGCCGGAGGGATGGCTACGTCGGCCGACGTACCCCTGACCGAGCCGACTGCGCTTACGTTCGCGGGGAGGTCGGTCGGGGAGAAGATGCCCCTCGCCTCGTCGTAAGCGATCCTCGCGCCGGCCTGGGCCAGGAGCGAGTACGCCGGCTGCCGGCTGCCCGAGGCCACGAGCAGGTCGCACGGGACTTCGTCTCCGTCGATCGTCACCGACCGGAGCCGGCCGCGTCTTCCCTTCGCCTCGATGCTCTCGGGCCGGCGGTCCCGGAGGTCGACCACCTGCGCGATGTCGACGCCGATTCCGTCCAGCTCGGCCGCCGCAGCGAGGCCGCGGTCGTCGGCCGTGAGGATCGCCGCCCGCTCCCCCGGCCTGAGCGAGAAGTCACACACGAGGCGCCGCACGCCGTCCGGCAGCATCACGCCGACGAGGTCGTTGCCCGGGAAGACGAGCGGCTGCTCCACCGTTCCCGTCGCGACGACGACGCGTCGCGCACGGAAGCGTAGGAGGAGGGTGCCCGCGTCGACAGGCACGAGGCCGCCCTCGTAGATCCCGATCGCGCGGGCGCGCGGGATCACCTCGAACCCGCTCCGGCCGGCGAGGTCTGGCTCGCCCTCGTCGACGAGGACGGCGTGCTCCCCGCCCGCGGCCGCTTCGGCTGCGGCGTCCAGCCCCGACCTACCGCCGCCGACGATGAGCACGTCCGCGCGCCGGTGCTCCGTGTCGAAGCGGCCGGTGCGGCCGCCGTGCTCGTCCACGTGGCCCAGGCCGGCAACGCTCCGCAGGAACCGCTCGTAGAGCGGCCACGCACGCCGCGGCCGGATCATCGTCCGGTAGTAGAAGCCGACCGGGGTGAACGGCCCGCCGAGCTTGTCCACGACGCCGAGAAGATCCCGGTCGAGCGAGCCGACCACGTTCTGCGCCCGAACATCGGCGCCGAAGCGCACCGGCTCCGCGCAGACGCGGACGTTCGGCACGCCGTCCACGGTCATCATGCAGTTGGGACAGCTCCCCGCACAGCAGAGGAGCCCGCGGGGCCGGTGGTACTTGAAGCTCCGCGAGAAGACACGCTGCCCGGCCGCGAAGAGCGCCGACCCGAATGTGTCTCCCACGAAGGCCTGCACGAGCTCGCCCGCGAATGTGAAGCTGCCGGTCCGGCCGCGATCGATCCGCTCGCCCTGGCGCGGGGGTAGTCGCATCAGTCGACGAGGTGGGTCGCGAGGACCTCGTTCGTGCGGGTGTCGCGCTCGGCCTGGAACCAGAGCTCGCAGCCGAAGCGGTGGTACCACCATTCGCGCTGCACGCCCGCGATGTTCCGGCGGAAGTAGAGATAGTCGGTCAGCTCGCCGAGACTGGGTGAGCCCTTCGGCCGGGTCGTCACCTCGCCCGCGCACACGAACTCGTTCACGTCCCGAGGGCCACAGTTGGGGCAGGGCAAGAGGAACGACACTTATTCCGCCCTGCGCAACGGTGTCGCTATCATCGCAACGCGAACGTACCGTGGCCTCTGCGACCCGTCAACCATCCGCCGCCCGAATCGAGGCCGCGCAGCGCGCGGTGACTATCCTCGACGCGCTCGCCGAGGGCGGCGAGCTCGGCACGAACGAGCTCGCGCGCAGGATCGGTGCCACTCCGAGCACGGTCTCGCGGCAGCTCGGCACGCTCGTTGCGTCGGGCCTGGTCGAGCACGTGCCCGCAACTGGGCGCTACCGGCTGGGGATCCGCGTCGTCCGGCTCGCGAACGCCGTGCTCGCGGGGCTCGACGTGCGCGCCGTCGCCCGGCCGCACCTCGAGGAGCTCGTCCGGACGACCGGCGAGACCGCGACCCTCTCCGTCCCCGGTGAGGAGGACGCCGTCACCGTCGACTTCGTCCCCAGCGCCCACTACGTCCGGCACGTGACCCAGCTCGGCCGGCCCAGCGTCGCCCACGCGACCTCGGCGGGAAAGGTGATGCTCGCGTTTACCGACAGGTCCGTGCCCCGGCCGCCCCTGCCGGCGTTCACGCCGCGGACGATCACCGACCCGGCTGCGCTCGCCCGCGAGATCGAACGAGTCCGGCGACAGGGCTATGCGGCAGCGATCGAGGAGCGTGAGCCTGGCCTGGCCGCGGTCGCGGCACCCGTCTTCGGGAGCGTGGGCGAGCTCGCCGGCATCGTCGCCCTCCAGGGCCCCACGGCCCGCTTCGGCCGCACACAGATCCGCGCGGCGGTGCCGCTTCTCCTCGACCGGACGGCGGCGATCTCAGCAGCGCTCGGCGGGGCGCAGGCGTAGCTCCCGGACGCCCTCTAGTCGCTCCCGTTCGCGCCGGGGATCCAGTCGGTGCCGGCCAGCGGGACTCGGGCCATCGCGGCCGCTTCGACGGTCAGCGCGACGAGATCCTCCGGCTCGAGGTTGTGGACGTGGGACTTGCCGCAGGCCCGAGCGAGCGTCTGCGCCTCCAGCGTGAGGACACGGAGGTAGTTCGCGAGGCGCCGACCGCCGAGAAGCGGGTCGAAGCGCGCCGCGAGGTCGTCCTCCTGCGTCGAGATCCCGGCTGGATCGCGTCCGGCCTGCCAGTCGTCGTAGAACCCGGCGGCGCTCCCGAGCTGGCGGTACTCCTCGTCGTGCTCCGGGCTGTTGTCGCCGAGGGCGATCAGCGCCGCGACGCCGATCGAGACCGCGTCCGCGCCGAGCGCGAGCGCCTTGGCCACGTCCGCCCCGGTGCGGATGCCGCCGGAGACGACGAGCTGCACCTGCCGGTGCATCCCTAGCTCCTGGAGGGCATCGACGGCGAGCCGGACGGCCGGGAGCGTCGGAATGCCGACGTGCTCGATGAACACCTCCTGGGTCGCGGCCGTGCCGCCCTGCATGCCGTCGAGGACGATCGCGTCCGCGCCGGCCTTGACCGCGAGCTGCACGTCGTAGTAGGTGCGTGTCGCGCCGATCTTCACGAAGACCGGCTTCTGCCAGTCCGTGAGCTCCCGGAGCTCGCCGATCTTGATCTCGAGATCGTCCGGCCCGGTCCAGTCGGGATGGCGGCAGGCGCTTCGCTGGTCGATCCCGGTCGGCAGGTCGCGCATGGCGGCGACACGGTCCGAGATCTTGTGGCCGAGCAGCATGCCGCCGCCGCCCGGTTTGGCTCCCTGCCCCACGACAACCTCGATCGCGTCCGCACGTCGCAGGTCGTCCGGGTTCATCCCGTAGCGGGACGGGAGCACCTGGTAGACGAGGAGCTTCGAATGCTCGCGCTCCTCCGCCGTCATGCCTCCGTCACCCGTGGTCGTGCAGGTGCCGACGGCGCTCGCCCCTCGCCCCAGCGCCTCCTTCGCGGGAGCGGAGAGCGCGCCGAAGCTCATCCCCGCGATCGTGATCGGGATCTCGAGCTCGAGCGGCTTCCGTGCGAACCGCGTACCGAGGACAACGTCCGTGTCGCACCGCTCCCGGTAGCCCTCGAGGGGGTAACGCGAGATGCTCGCGCCCAGGAAGAGCAGGTCGTCGAAGTGCGGGAGGCGCCGCTTCGCGCCGAAGCCGCGGATGTCGTAGATCCCCTCGCGGGCGGCGCGCTGGATCTCGGCGATGACGCCGCGGTCGTACAGCGCGGACTCGCGGAGGTGCCAGGCGCCGGCGGGCATCAGTACTCGCCCGCGTGGTCCACGTCGAAGTTGTAGAGCCGGCGCGCGGAGCCGTAGCGTCGGAACGAGCCCGGGTCGACGCCGTCGATCCCCGCCCGCTCCAGCAGGTCGCCCACCTGCTCGACATGCTCCTCCCGCAGCTCCTTCTCGACGCAGTCGGCGCCGAGGCCCGCCACCTCGCCGCGGACGTAGAGGCGCGCCTCGTAGATCGAGTCGCCGAGCGCCTCCCCCGCGTCGCCGCACACCGCGAGGCAGCCGGACTGCGCCATGAACCCGCTCAGGTGGCCGACGGAGCCGCCGACGACGATGTCGACGCCCTTCATCGAGATCCCGCAGCGGGCGGCCGCGTCGCCGTGCACGACGAGGAGGCCGCCGTGCGCGGTCGCGCCGGCCGACTGGCTCGCGTTGCCGTCCACGACGACGGTTCCGGACATCATGTTCTCCGCGAGCCCTGTGCCCGCGTTCCCGTGTACCCGCACGGTGGCGAGCTTGTTCATGCCGGCGCAGTAGTACCCCACGTGCCCCTCGATCTCGACCTCGATCTCCGCGTCGAGCCCGCATGCGACGGCGTGCGCGCCGTTCGGGTTGCGCACGGTCCAGCGGCGCGCGCCGGGCACGCCGCCGGCCAGATCGTGCAGCCGCTGGTTCAGATCCCGGAGCGGCGTCGTCGCGAGGTCGACGACCTCGGCGCCGGTCGCCTCCGCAATCACGCGACGAGCCTCCGCTCCCTTTCCCAGACGTAGACGACACCCGGCTGCGGCTCCCACATGCGCGCCTCCGCGGCGCCGGGGAGAACCGAGATCGCGCGCCACTCGGACGCCATCGCAACCCATTCGTCCGTCTCCGCGAGGACGGCCGGCTTGCACGCGATCGGGTCGCGCAGCACCGCGAACCCGTCCGTGGTGCCGACCGCGAAAGTGTAGAAGCCGTCGAGGTCGTCGAGGCAGCCGGACAGTGCCTCCTCCAGCGAGGCGCCCTCCCGCAGGCGCCATGCGAGGTACCCGGCGGCGACCTCCGTGTCGTTCTCGGTCTGGAACTCGATCCCCTCCCGCCGCAGGTTCCGGCGGACGAGGTTGTGGTTCGAGAGCGAGCCGTTGTGGACGAGGCAGAGGTCATGGCCGGTCGAGAACGGATGCGACCCCTCCGTGGTTACCCGGCTCTCCGTCGCCATCCGCGTGTGGCCGAGCGCGTGCGTCCCCTCGAGATCCTCGAGCGCGAACTGGGCCACGAATGCCTCCGGTCGCCCGGTCTCCTTGTAGATCTCGATCGTCCGGCCCGCGCTCATAGCGCGCAGGCGCGGATGGCGGCGATGAATCCACGCCTCCGCCTCCTCGGCCTCGACGTCGACTACGAAGACCGCGTGGCTCGCCCGGATGCTCGGCTCGCCCGAGCCGCCGAACGCGTCCGCGAGCTGCGCGCCGAGGATCGACCAGTCCTCGCGCGCGTCGGGCGAAAAGAGCGTGAGCTTGCTCGAGCCGGCCGGCGCCGGGTCCCGGTAGACCGCAACGCCGGCGCTGTCCGGGCCACGGTCGGACATCTGCGCGAGCATCGCGGCGAGGTGCGCTCCCAGCCGCTCTTCGAGCTCAGGTGTCTTGCAGAAGAGTCCAACGATCCCGCACACGAGCGCTCGTTCTCCTATAGAGGAAGTGACCAGGTGCCGACGTGACCTGCGACGAATTTTACGCTGGAAACAGCACTTTCACCGTACAGAATTGACTTTCGTCCTATGGAGGGTTTCCTACATACGCTAGAAGCGCGTCAGGTACTCCTTGAGCTCCCAGGGAGTCACCTGCTCGTGATAGCGGTTCCACTCCTCGCGCTTGACCCGGATGAAGTAGTCGACGTAGTCCTCGTCGGTCCGCGGCCGAGCGCCTCCCGGATGACGTCGTCTCCCTCGAGCTCGAACGTCGCGTCGAGCAGGTTGCCGGGAAGCGTCTCGAGGCCGCGGGCACGGCCCTCGTCGTACGTGAGCTCGTAGAGGTTGTCCGAGTTCGGTTCCCCCGGATCGAGCCCCTGCTCGATCCCGTCCAGGCCGGCCGCCAGCACGACCGCCGCCGCCAGGTACGGGTTGCAGGAGCCGTCGATCGTCCGGTCCTCGACGCGACCGGGCCCCGGAATCCGAAGCATCTGCGTGCGGTTGTTGTAGCCGTAGGTGACCCAGACCGGTGACCACGTCGCGCCGCTCGCCGTCGTCCCGACCTTGAGCCGCTTGTAGGAGTTGACCGTCGGCGCGGTCACGGCGCTGTAGGCGCGCGCGTGCCGCTTCAGGCCGCCGATGAACCGGTACGCCGTATCCGAGAGGCCGAGGCCCCGCGGGTCGTCGTCGTCGAGGAAGAGGTTCGTGTCGCCGTCCCAGAGCGACATGTGGAAGTGGCAGCCGTTCCCCGTCAGATGCGTAAACGGCTTCGGCATGAACGTCGCGAGCAGGCCGCGCTGTTGGGCGAGCGTGTGCACCATGTAGCGGAAGAAGATCGCGCGGTCGCAGCTCGAGAGTGCGTCGGCGTACGTGAAGTTCTGCTCGAACTGCCCGTTCGCGTCCTCGTGGTCGTTCGCGTAGTTGCCCCAGCCGAGCTCGTTCACGTAGCGCGAGACGGTGGTCAGGAAGTCGTAGTTCCGCGTCAGGCCCTTGAGGTCGTAGCAGGGCTTCTCGAGGTCGTCGAGCGGATCCGCGACCTCGATGCCGCCCTCCCCGTTCTTGCGAATGAGGAAGTACTCGAGCTCGAGTCCCATCATGAACTCGAACCCCTTCGCGCGGGCGCGCTCGAGCTGGCGGCGGAGGATCGTACGCGGGTCGTACGGCCACTCCTCGCCGTCCACGTAGATGTCGCAGGCGAAGCGGGCGAGCGTCGGCTCCCACGGCACCGGCGTGTAGCTCGCCAGGTCGGGGATCGCGGCGATGTCGGGGTCGCTCGGCACCTGTCCGATCTCGCCGGCGGCGAACCCGGCGAAGCCGGCGCCGTCCTGCACGAGGTCGTCGAGGTTCGCCGCCGGAATGAGCTTCGCGCTCGGGCGCGCGTACATGTCCACGAACTGCGCGAAGAAGAACTCGACGCCCCGCTCGGCCGCGCGTTGGCGAATGTCCTCGATGGTTGGGGAAACGGCGGTCGCCATCCTCGTCCTCCTGGTCGCTAAAGCCGTCGCAATGCCGACACTAACGCTCGTCCCGATTCGCGCAGATGGCGGTTTCCTACAGCTACTCGGGCGCGGATGTGTGGCCGATCGCTCCCTCGAGCCGCACCAGCTTGAGCGCGATCTCGACCATGAGCCAGTCGTCCCGGCGCAGGTCGACCCCGGAGAGCTCCTGGATGCGGCGGAGCCGCTGGCGCAGGGTGTTCGGATGGACGTAGAGCGCCTCTGCCGTCGCGCTGATGTTGCCGCGGCGGCGGAGGAACTCCTCCAGGGTGCGGAGCAGGAAGGTCGACCGGTTCGCGTCGTACTCGGCGAGCCGGCGGATCGCCTCGCGGTGAGCGTCCCGCACGCCCGAGTCGATCGACATCCGCAGCAGGTACTTGTACGGGCCGAGCTCGTCGTACGTCATGACGCCGGTCTCCGCGCGGAGCACGGACGTCCCGGCGAGCGCGTGCTCGGCCTCCTCGAAGCCGGCCGCGAAGCTCGGTGCTCCCTCGCACGGGTTCGACACGCCGACGGCCGACGGGTCCGGCAGCTCCCCGTGGAAGCCGCGGAGCCGGTCGAGGAGCCGCTCCTCTCCGTCGGAGGGGACCGGGACGAGCGCGCGGATCGAGTCCTGCCGCCGGTCGAGCAGCGAGCCCGGCGCGACCGAGCCGAGCAGACGCTCGAGAGCGTCGCTCGCCGGCGTGGCCATGACGACGAGGTGCCGCTCGTCGAGATCGACGCCGAGCCTGGCCGCCCGAACGTCGAGCACGCCCGGGTCGACTCCGCGCACGAGCTCCTCGAAGAAGTCCTTGATCAGGTTCTTCTCGGTCAGGTGCTCGATCAGCTCGATCTTCTTGATCGCAACCGCAGCCTGGTTCGCGACGGCGCCGGCCAGGTCGCCCTCGACCGTCCCGTCGGCGACGAGAAGCCCGAGCAGCTCCTCGTTCGCGACGAGCGGCTGCGCGACCCGCGAGCGCCGGCCCCGGCGGAGCTCCGGGCCGAGCTCGCTGAGACTGATCGTCTCGCGCGGCGCGCCGCCCTCGGGCGTGGACGCGCACAGGCGCAGCTCCTCGCTGCCCGCGTCGAGGAGGTAGAGGTGGCAGCGCTCGGCCCGGAGGAGCCGCCGCCCGCGTGCAGTCACGGCCGGCAGGAGCTCTGCGAGCGTCTCCGCGCGGGCGATCGTCTCGCCCAGCTCGGTCAGATGCTCGAGCTCCTCGATCCGTCTGCGCGTCTCGTCGTAGAGACGGGCGTTCTCGATCGCGCCCGCCACGAGCGAGGCACTCGAGACGAGGAACTCGACCTCTCCCTTCGTGAACTCGCGCGGAGCCTCGGTGTGGAGCGTGATCACGCCGACGACGGAGCCGTCCCGCCCGAGGATGGGCACCGACACGAGCGACTGGAAGCGCTCCTCGTCCAGCTCGGGGACGAACTTGTTGCGGGAGTCCGCAAGGGCGTTCTCCCGGATGAAAGCCGGCTCTTTCCGCTCGGCCGCCCACCAGGCGAGCCCCTCGCCCCGCTCGAGCCTGATCTCGCCGACGAGCTGGGCGTACGGCTCGGACGCGGCGCGGAGCACGAGGGCGTCGCCTCCGGGGTCGAGGAGGTAGACGAAGCAGGCGTGGACGCCGCTCGCCTCCGAGAGCAGCCGGACGACCGCGCCGAGGACCTCCTCGAGGTCGAGCGACGACCCGACCGTCGAGATGATCCGGTAGAGAACCCGGCTCTCGCCAGCCGGGGCCGCAGGAGCTGTCATGGCGGAATCGTAGTGCGCCTAGCGCGAATTCCCTAGGAAGGGTCGACTATCCATGCGCCGATTCGCCTACCGGCTCGACCGGAGCGCGCCGCCGGAACGAGCGCATGACGCCGGAGCCGAGCGCGACCCCGCTCAGGATGAGGACGAGACCGACGAAGGCGCTCACCGTCAGGCTCTCGTCGAGGATCGTCACCCCGTAGAAGACGGCGAACGGCGGGATGAGGTACGTGACGAGCGACGCCCGTCCCGCGCCGTAGCTCAGGAGCATGCGGTAGTAGAAGAGGAGGGCGGCCGCGGTGCCGACGATGCCGAGCGCAGCGACCGACGCGAGGGCCTTCCAGCCCGGCATCTCGGAGGGAAGCTGGAAGAGGGCGATCGGGAGCAGAATGAGCCCACCCGTCAAGCAGGCTCCCGTCGTCGTGAGGATCGCGGACGAGTCGGCGAAGCGACCCTGGGCGTAGATGTTCGCGATCGCATAGCAGAGCGCCGCAGCGACGACTGCGAGCGTGCCCGCGATCGCCCAGGCGCCGCCTTCTGGATGGAAGCCGACGAGCACCCCGACGCCCAGGAAGCCGAGGAAGATCCCTACCAGGCGCAGGCCGGCGACCCGCTCGCTCGGGCGGAACTTGATCGCGAGGAGCGCAACGAAGATGGGCACCGGCGCGTTGGCGATCGCTGCGACGGACGAGTCGATGTGCGTCTGGCCCCACGCGATCAGCGTGAACGGGAGCGCCGAGTTGGCGAGACCGAGGAAGAGGATGCCCCAGCCACCCTCCCGGAGGTCGGTGACGGCTTGCCCGGCGCCGCTTCGGAGCATGAGGAGCGGGACGAGCACGAGCGAAGCGAGGAGCAGCCGAGAGCACATGAGCGGGATGGGCTCGATGTCGTCCACCGCGAACTCGATGAACATGTACGAGGCGCCCCAGATCGCGGCGACGAGGAAGAGCAGGGTCACGTAGCCGCGGGCCATGGCCGCACGCTAGCGACGTGCAGGTGGGCCGCGCCTCCCCCGACGAAAGTGAGTGGGCCGCGGTCTCCCGCGGCCCACTCGTACCCCATTCCTGGAGCGGCCCGCCCGTCAGGGTGGGCCGCTCCTCGATGCCGTCGTCAGCGCGAGCGCCTGGCTGCGGTGACCCGGCTCGTGTCCCTACAGCCGAGCGTCACCGAGTTCGCCCGCACTGTCGCGCGGAGCGTGCCGGCGCGAGAAGCCCGCACCCACGCCCGTGCGACACCGGCGGGTCCTGTCCGCACGGTCCTCGCAATGCCCGGCCCGCGCAGGCGGACGGGCGTCCTCGCGAGCCTCGCGCCGGCGAGACTGGCCGACACGCGGACGCGAATCCGCTGCTCCGGCCCGGAACTGCGCCGGCGTGAGCGACATCCTGCAGGTGACGAGCCGTGGTGCCGCCGCGGTGACCTCCACCCGCGACGACTTCGGCGACTCGACGTTCCCGGCGAGGTCGGTCGAGTAGTACTCGACCGTATAGGTGCCCGCGCCCTCGAGGGCGAAGGCGCCGTCGTAGCGCTTCCAGGCGCCGCCGTTCACGCGGTAGTCGGTCCGGGCGATGCCCGCGCCGCCTCCGGCGACGTTGTCGTCGGCCGTCAGGTACACGGTCTGCCGAGCCGCGCCCGCGGTGGGCCGCGCCTCGAGCCTGGTCACAGGCGCGTCCGTCTCGATCGCGAACCGCACCTGACCGGTACCGATGTTGCCGGCGAGGTCCTGCGCCATCCAGCGCACCGTCGTCGTCCGGTTGAACTCGAAGAGCTCACCGGGCCTGCGCAGACCCTGCCGCTCCCACTTGGGCGAGCTGAAGGTCGGCGCCGTACCGTCGAGCGTGTAGTAGATGACCGACGGCTCGTTCACGTACTGGAAGGTCGTTTCGACCGGCGTCTTCGAGAACTTGCGCCGGTCATGTCGACCTGCGGAGCCGTGCGATCGCGGCTGTACGCGAGCGCCGCCTCCAGGAGCCCGAAGTTGCCCGCGGCGAACTCGTTCGCCTCGTGCTGGCCCTCGCTCGCGTAGTTCGGGAAGAACCCGACGCCCTGCTGCGACGTGCCGCCGTTGACCGTCACGCCCGCGGCGTGGGCCTGCGCGAGCGGCTCGGTGAGGTTCACGTTCGGGTTCGGATTCGGCGGGTTCGGGGTGACGAGCGACGCGATCTTCCGCGTCTCCGGAGCCGCCCCGTTCCACTCGATCGTGATCGTGTCGCCCGCCGCCATGCCGGTCGTGCTGCTCACGCGGACGGCGGTTGCACCGGCGGCCGCGGGCTGGGTCAGCGTCGCATTCACGAAGATGTCGGCACCGGCCTCGAACGAGTAGCCGATGATCCCCTTCCGGTAGAAGATGTCATCGGCCGAGTTGCCGGCCGCGGAGTAGAGCACGTCCGCGATCGGGCCCGTCCGCTCGGGAAGCACCACGTTGCCGCGGTACTCCTTGATGCGGCCGAGGACGGTCTCCGCCGCCGCGAAGAAGTACTTCTCGATGCCGATGTTCGGCGCCGGCAGCGTCTCGCGCGTAGGCAGGTAGGAGCCCGGCGCCCACATGAAGTACCCGCCGGACGTGTGGATGTTGTTCGAGAACTTGATGTTCGAGAACGTGTCCACGATCCACGCCTCGTTCTTGGCCTCGGGCTCGGAGACGTCCGCCGGGCCCGCGTAGACCTCGCTCGTGCACGACATCGACGCGCCCACGTAGCCCTGGCGAATCGTCCCGACCGACTGGTTGCGGTTCAGGTCGGTGCCCCAGGCCGTCCGCGAGGCGGGGTCGGTGTTCGTGTACGGCAGTCCGGTCGACGGGTTGATGCGCGGGCTCCACGTCTCCTCGTCCTCGACGCAGTGGTTCCGCATGTTCTTCCGCTGGCTCTGGAAGTTGTAGAAGGAGTAGTGGGCTCCGTCCGGGTTCACGGAGGGCAGGATGAAGATGTCGAGGTTGTCGACGATGTCCCTCACGGCCGGGTCGGTTGCGTAGTTGCGAAGGAGCTCCTCCGCCGTCTCGAGGCACGTGATCGGGCGTGACCCACTCACGGGCGTGCTGCTGGCAGAAGAGGTAGATGCCGACCTTCGACCCGTCGCGCACCTTGCCGATCCGCATGAGCTGCGGCTGGAACGGCCCGCGCTGGACGTGCGAGTTGTCGTGCGGGATCCCGCTCGCGGGGATCGCCGCCGGCACGGCCAGGAAGTCGGACAGGTTGACCTTCGACCGCGGCTGCACGATGCCCGCGCCCGTGTTCCCGCGGTAGGTGATCGCGCTGACCAGCGCACTCGCCGCCGGATCAGCATTGATGGCGGCGATTCACCTGCGTCGCCGTGCTCACCAGGCCGCCCGTCGCGTCCGTCGCCAGGTTGACCACGAGGTCCCTGCCCGAGACGGAGACGCTGAGCGCCGAGTTCGCCGCACCCGGGTTCCGGAACTCGGCCGTAGTCTCGTTGCCGCCCCGGTGGCCCCACGCCTTCGTCGTCAGGACGACAGCGGCGGGCTGGGCCGACCCCGCCGGGCTGTTCGCGGGATTGATCTCCGAGAAGTAGATCGGCGCGGCCGACGCGTGTGCCAGCGTCAGGGGTGCGCTCAGGTTCACGTTCGTGTTCGGTGAAGGCGGGTTCGGCGACACGATCGACGTGATCGTCCGCGTCTCCTGGTTCGGGCCCGGATCGAGCGTGAGCTGCGTCCCGACCGTCATGCCCGTCGTGCTGGCCACCCGGATCGCACTCGCGCCCGCCGCCGAGGCGACGGAGAACGACGTCCCGACCGGGGCCATCGTGGCCTGCGCCTTCCGCTGGTACCCGTTGGTCTTGTTGGGAAGGTTGATCAGGTTCGAGATGTTGGGGAACTCACGGGCGAGCTCGTTGAACCGCTCGTAGATCTCGGTCGGGTCCATGTAGCGGTTGTGGAAGCCGCGCTGGAATCCGGCCGCGTGCGGCGGAAGCGCGGTGCCAAGCCACGTGATGACGTCGGCCTCCTCGAACGCGCCGGTGCTCGACGCGACCCGGATCCGGCTTGGCCGGGGCGGGTTCGTCGTATCGGGCGCACCGAGCCGGATCAGCATTCGGTGGTAGAGGTAGGTGTTCGCGTCCGGGTCGGGATCGATGTACGGCGACATGTTCCGCGGCCCGCCGCTCCCGATCGCAGTTCCCGGACCGGCGTCCCAGGTGACGGCCATGGTCGGGCCCTGGCCGGCGCTCTGCCCGCCGCCGTCCTGACCTACCGTGGTCTTGTTGAAGGCCTCGATCGAGAGGAAGCGGCCCGCGTAGTTCTGGAAGTAGTCGACCCGGTTGATCGTGATCTCGTGGTCGATCGCTGCGGCCGCGACACCGGCCCGAAGGCCGTACCCGTTCAGGTCGGTCGCTCCTTCGAGCGCCGTTCTGTGCGCGCGCTCCTCGGCCTGGATGGTCGCGGCCCGCTCACGCAGGCGGTCGAGGAAGATCGCCTCGTTCTCGATCGTTCCGGTGACCTCGTAGCCCTGCTCGCGAAGCTCGGCGATCTGCGCGTCCGAGCCCTCGACCTGTGCGCTCAGGGTCCCGTCGTCGTTCTCGCGCAGGTAGTGGTCGTTGAACCGCCCGCCGACTGCCTCGGCATCGACCATGAGCTGCTCGATGGCCGCGCGGTCCTCGACCTTGATCTCGACCAGCGTGAGCGCGAGCAACTCGTCGCTGTCCGCCTTGGCTACGGCTCCGCCTGTGACGGCGAGCGTCAAGACGAGCGCGCACGCCAAGACGAAGAGCGCGCTCCGGGGTTCGAGCCCCTTCTTCCTCTCCATGTTTCCCCCTCGCGGCTGCCTATACGAGGCCCGCCGTAGCGGGCACGGGGATAACACCACACTCTTGTCACAATCACAAGCGTCCGACCGTCCGCGTGGGGCTGTACGCTGCGGTCCCTGAGCCCGGTCGCAGAGACACCGCTTCACCGCGCGCTCGGCCTCACGGACGGTGAGCACGACCGCATCCGCGCCCTCATGGAGCGCGACCCGAGCGAGTTCGAGCTTGCGGTCTTCTCCCTCCTCTGGTCGGAGCACTGCGGCTACAAGCATTCCGCCCTGCTCCTCCGCCGCTTCCCGACCGCGGGGAAGGCCGTCCTGCAGGGGCCGGGTGAGAACGCGGGTGTCGTCGACGTCGGCGGCGGCGAAGCGATCGCCTTCAAGGTGGAGAGCCACAATCATCCCTCCGCGGTCGAGCCGTTCCAGGGCGCCGCAACCGGGGTCGGCGGGATCCTGCGGGACGTGATCGCCATGGGCGCGCGGCCGATCGCCCTCCTGGACGGCCTCCGCTTCGGGGCGCCCGGCTTCGAGTTCTCCCGCGCGGTCGGCGGGATCGGCCACTACGGGAACTGCGTCGGCGTGCCGACGGTCGGCGGCGAGGCGGTCTTCGACGACGCCTACGCGGCGAACCCGCTCGTGAACGCGATGTGCGTGGGCGTCCTCCCAGCGGAGCGCGTCACGCGCGCGCGCGCGAAAGGAACAGGGAACCTGATCGTCCTCTACGGAGCGACCACGGGACGCGACGGGATCGGCGGCGCGAGCGTCCTCGCGAGCCAGGAGCTCTCGGACGAGGACGAGGACAAGCGGCCCACCGTGCAGATCGGCGACCCGTTCACCGGCAAGAAGCTGATCGAGGCGAGCCTCGCGCTCGTCGAGGACGGGCTCGTCGAGTCGCTCCAGGATCTCGGCGCCGCCGGGCTCGCCTCGTCGCTCGCCGAGATGGCCGGCCGCGGTGGTGCCGGCGTGGACGTCCACCTCGACCGCGTGCCGCTGCGCGAGTCCGACCTCGAGCCCGTCGAGGTGATGATCTCGGAGAGCCAGGAGCGCATGGTCGCGGTCGTCGACCCCGGGCGCCTCGGCGACGTCGAGGCAGTCTGCCGCCGCTGGGAGCTTCCGTGCACGGCGATCGGGGAGGTCACCGGCTCGGGTGAGCTGCGGGCCTTCTGGGAGGGCGAGCCCGTCGGCGAGATTCCGGCCCGGCTCCTCACCGAGGAGGCGCCGCGCTACCGGGTGGAGACGCACCCACGGAAGCTCGCAGCCCCGATCGAGCACCGGGGGGAGGAGGCCGACGCCGACGCCCTGCTTGGGCTTCTGGCTTCCCCCAACGTCCGCTCTCGGCGGCGCGTGTTCGAGCGCTACGACCACCTCGTCGGGTCGAGAACGGTGCGCCGGCCCGGCCTCGACGCGGCGGTCCTCCGTCTTCGGCCCTCCCTCCGCGGTCTCGCGGTGTCGCTGGACGGCTCGGGCCGCGTCACCTCGCTCGACCCTCGAATCGGCGGAATGCAGGTGGTCCTCGAGGCCGCCCGAAACGTCGCGTGCGCGGGCGGACGGCCTCTGGCGATCACCAACTGCCTCAACTTCGGGAACCCCGAGAAGCCGGAGGTGGCGTGGGAGCTCACCGAGGCGATCGACGGGATGGCGGAAACCTGCGAGGCTCTCGGCATCCCCGTGGTGTCGGGAAACGTGTCCCTCTACAACGAGACGGACGGGCGCGCGATTCATCCCACCCCGGTGGTGGGGTGCGTCGGCGTGGTCGACGACGTGCGCTCGGTCCCGGGCGCCTGGCGCGAGGGGGATGTCGTGCTCGTGGCGGGCGAGCCCGCGCTCGCGCTGGACGGCTCGGAGTACCAGGCGCGCTTCCTGGGCGGCCCCGCGGGCCGCCCGCCGCGGCCGGAGCTCGACGCCGAGGCGGCGCTCGTCGACTTCCTTGCGCGATCTGCCCCGTTCCTCACGAGCGCGCACGACGGCTCTGAAGGCGGCCTCTCCGTCGCACTCGCCGAGCTGTCGCTCTGGTCGCGCGTGGGCGCCGAGGTCGAGATCGGCACCGACGTCGTCGAGTGGTTCGGCGAGGGTGGCGGGCAGGCTGTCATCTCGTGCCGGCGCGAGGACCTGGCCCGGCTCGAGGGCGTGCCGCTTCGCGAGGTCGGCGCCGTCGGCGGCAACCGGCTGCTCGGCGTTCTGCTCGACGACCTGCGATCGGCGTACGAGGGAGGCACCGCCTGATGTGCGGCGTCCTCGGAATCCACGCGCCCGAGCGCGACGTCGCCCGGCTCGCCTACTTCGGTCTCTTCGCGCTCCAGCACCGCGGCCAGGAGTCCGCAGGGATCGCCGTCTCCGACGAGGGAGAGTCACCGCCCTCCGCGACATGGGCCTCGTGACGCAGGTCTTCTCGGAGGACAAGCTCCAGGGTCTCCGCGGCCAGGCGGCTGTCGCGCACTGCCGCTACTCGACCACGGGCGCCGTCCGCTGGGCGAACGCGCAGCCGGTCGTGCAGCACGGGAGCGCGCGCACCGTCGCGCTCGGTCACAACGGCAACCTCGTGAACACGACCGAGCTCCGCGCGGAGCTCGACAAGCTCGGCGTCAAGCTCCGCACGACCTCGGACACGGAGGTGATCGCGGCGCTCCTCGCGAACGACGGGCGGCCGCTCGAGGAGGCCGTCGCTGCGACGATGGCGCGACTCGAAGGCGCCTACACGATCGTCCTCCTCGCAGAGGGGAAGCTGGTGGGATTCCGCGATCCCGAAGGAATCCGCCCCCTCGTCGTCGGCGACCTGGACGGCGACGCGGTGCTCGCGTCGGAGACCTGCGCGCTCGACCTGATCGGAGCCGACTTCGTACGCGAGGTCGCACCGGGCGAGCTCGTCGTCGGGGACGACGACGGTGTGCGCGGCATCCAGGCGGTGCCAGCGGGTGACGGCAGCGCGCTCTGCATCTTCGAGTTCATCTACTTCGCGCGGCCGGACTCGAAGCTCCGCGGGGTCGAGCTGCACGGCGCGCGGGTGCGCATGGGCGAGCGGCTCGCCAAGGAGGCGCCAGTCGACGCCGACATGGTCATCCCCATCCCGGACTCGGGAACACCGGCCGCAATCGGCTTCGCACGCGGGAGCGGGATCCCGTTCAACGAGGGGCTGATCAAGAACCGCTACGTCGGCCGGACGTTCATCCAGCCCGACCAGACGCTCCGCGAGCACGGGATCAAGACGAAGTTCAACCCGCTCGCCGAGGTGGAGGGAAAGCGCGTGGTGGTCGTGGACGACTCGATCGTGCGCGGGACGACCACGCGTCAGATCGTGGCCATGCTGTTCGAGGAGGGCGCCCACGAGGTGCACGTGCGCGTCTCCTCCCCGCCGATCGTCTCACCGTGCTTCTACGGGATCGACATGGCGACGGAGGAGGAGCTGATCGCCGGGAGCCGGTCGATCGAGGACGTGCGGGCCGCAATCGGCGCGACCTCGCTCGCGTACCTCTCACTCGACGGGCTGCAGGCGGCGACGCGCCGACCGGAGGAGACGTTCTGCCGCGCCTGCCTCACACGCCGCTACCCGACCCGCGTCCCCGAGGACCTCGCGCTCGCCAAACACCGCTTCGAACGGGCAAGCCTGACGTGACGCCGACCGTCTCGCGGCTTGCCGTCGCCCCGGTGAAGGGCCTCGCGCTTCTCCACCCGCCGGAGGTGACCGTGACGCAGACCGGCGTCCCCGAGAACCGGCGCTTCTACCTGGTCGACGACTGCGGGAAGCTCCTGAACGGTACGCGCGACGGACCCCTCTTCGGCGTTCGGGCCGAGACCGATGCCGACGGGCGGCGGCTCGCGCTCACGTTCTCGGGCGGCCGGGTGATCGACGAGGAGATCGATGAGCTCGGCGACCCGGTCGTGACGGCGTTCTGGGACCGACCGGTCCGCGGCCGTGCGGTCCGGGGCCCGTGGAGCGACGCGCTCTCCGACCTCCTGGGGAAGCACGTCCAGCTCATGCGAGCAGAGGACCCAGGCGGCGGCTTCGACGACTCGCCCGTCTCCCTGCTCTCGGACGCCTCGCTCGGGGAGCTCGCGCGCCGGTCCGGAGAGGCGCGCGTCGACGGCCGGCGCTTCCGCATGCTCGTCCACCTCGCCGGAACACGTCCACATGAGGAGGACGAGTGGCTCGGGAGGCGAGTGCGAATCGGGGAGACTGTGGTCGAGGTGACGAAGCAAGACGCCCGCTGCCGCATGACCACGAGGAACCCGGACACCGGCGTGCGCGACTTCGACACCCTGAGGGCGATCAAGGAGTACCGCGGGCTGCGCAACGGCAGGTCGATCGACTTCGGCGTCTACGCAGACGTCGTCCAGCCGGGCGTCATCCGCGTGGGCGACCCCGTCGAGCCGCTGTAGACGACTCGGCACGAAGTCGGCGCAACCCCGTGCCCCACGCGCGCGCTTTCAAGCGATAGGCTGGAGCCGAGCAGGGGGCGGGTCGGGCCCGAAGTTACTCGCGCGCGCGAGAAGAGACTCTGCGCGGCGACGTTCTTACGCGGGGACGACCTCGCGCTCCCAGGCCTCGTCGAGGACCTGCCGGAGAACGCCGAGGTACTCGTCCAACTCTGCCCGCGTGGCGACAAGCGGCGGGGAAAACTGCGCCGCGGTCTCTGCGCGGTCGTCCACGCGCATGTAGACGCCGAGTTCGCGCGCCCGTGGGACGATCACCTGCTTGATCAGGTGGTCACGCTCGTCCTGCGTGAACGTCGCCTTCGTCTCCTTGTCCTTCACGAGCTCGAGCGAGTAGAAGAACCCGTCGCCCCGAACGTCGCCCACCATCGGATGGTCGGCGGCGAGCTCCTCGAACGCCCCGCGGAACTCGTCCGTGTGTCGCTGCACGTGGCCGACCAGATCCTCCCGCTCGAACACCTCGAGATTCGCGAGCGCGATCGCACAGGAGAGGGGATGTCCGCCGAACGTGATGCCGTGGAGGAACATCGTCGTGGGCTCCCCGAAGAACGGCTCGATCACCTTCGGGCTTGCGACGAGCGCGCCGAGCGGCGCGTAGGCGCTCGTCAGGCCCTTGGCCATGGTCATCATGTCCGGCTCGATCCCGTACCGGGTCGACCCGAACCAGTCGCCAACCCGACCGAACCCGCAGATGACCTCGTCGGCCACGAGCAGGACGCCGTGCTCGTCGCAGATCTCCCTGATCCGCCCGAAATAGCCCGGCGGCGGCGTGATCGACCCGGCCGAGTTCTGGACGGGCTCCATGATCACGGCCGCGACGGTGAGCGGGTCCTCGTTGCGAATGATCGCGTCCACCTCGTCGGCGCACTGAAGCGTGCACGCGTCCTTCTCCGAGCAGTACGGGCAGCGGTACCGGTAGGGCATCGGCGCGCGGAGGCACCCGGGCAGGAGCGGTTCGAACTGCGACCGGAGGCCCGGGCTCCCGTTGATCGAGATCGCGCCCATCGTCGTCCCGTGGTACGCGCTGCGCCGGGTGATGAACTTGTAGCGAGTCGGCTCGCCGCGGAGCCGGTGGTACTGGCGCGCCACCTTGAGCGCCGCCTCGACGGCCTCCGATCCTCCGGACACGAAGAACACGCGGCCGACGTCGATCGGAACGAGCTCGGTCAGCTTGTCGGCCAGCTCGAGCGCGGGCGGGGTCGCGAACCCGACCCAGTTCGTGAAGAACGGAAGCTTCTCGACCTGCGCGCGCGCCGCCTCGGCCAGCTCGGGCCAGGGCCCGTAGCCGATGTTCACGCAGTAGAGCGCGGCCAGCGCGTCGAGGTACCGCTTCCCCTCGGTATCCCAGATGTAGCAGCCCTCGCCCCGCTCGATGACGATCGGGCGCGCCGCGGCCCCCGCCGGCGTGAAGTGACGCCACAGATGATCGGAGGTCGCGACCACGCGTCAACTATGACGGGTTCGGCGACCCGCGTGCGAGGAGATCCGGCCGGAGCCCCTTACCGCTCGGTGACGTTCCGAAGCTTCGCGAGACCCCGCGAGAGCAGGTAGGCGGCCGTGATCCAGCCGGTGACCTCGACCCACTGCGCGAAGACCACCGTGTCGGCGAGCGTCGCGAGCGCGAGGACGATCAGCGCGAGGAGATAGACGATCAGCTCGGGGTTCGGAACGGGGAACGGCGGTAGGCCGTGGCCGGCGTAGTACCCCTGCGAGGTGGGAGGCGCAGGAGGAGGCGCAGGAGGAGGCGCAGGCGGCGGTGTGGGAGCTTGAGTGGACATGGCGACCGGGTTCGCGGCGCCGCAGGCTTTTCCTTCGCGGCACCGCCGATACGATGCGGCCGCCCGGTGCACCTCTTCCACTACCACCTCGTGACGAGCAAGGTTCGGCTCGTCGAGGCGCGCTACCTGGGGAAGCTCGGATTCGACCTGATCGCGCGCTACGGCTGGGTCGGCGAGGGCTCGCACTGGTTCGAGCCGGGCAAGTCCTGGGAGGAGCTCGACTCCATGGGCTTCCGGCTCCGGCTGATCGAGCTCGGCCGCGGCGCCGTGAACGTGGTGCTTCAGCCGGGGCACTGGGATGTTCCGCGCGTCGACCATCTCGGGATCGCGCTCGACGAAGAGGCGTATATCGCAGCGCTCGAGCGGGCGTCCGACCTCGAGCTGAAGATTCAGGATCATCCCGGGAAGCGGACGTTCATCGTGACGGAGGCCGGCTACCGCCTCGAGCTCCACCCGCCGCGCGACTGGATCGACGAAGTGCTCGAGGGCGCCAATGAGCTCCGGCTCGCCGAGCTGCACCTCCGGGCGGAGGATCCGTTGGCGAAGGCAGCGGCGCTGGGGCGCGTCCTCGAGCTCGAGCCGCGCGGCGGCGACGTAGCAGTCGGCGAGACCCGGGTCAGGTTCCTTCCCGGCGGGCCCGACGGCCGGCCGGAGCTCGTCGGCGAGGTCGTCGAGTGAGCAAGGGCTACGCGGCCGCCGGCGTCTCGCTCGCGGCGGCCGACGCGGTCGCCGATCGCCTGCGCGCGGCGGCCGAGTCGACGCGGACGCCTGGGGTCGTGGGCGGCCTCGGCGGGTTCGCAGGGCTCTTCGACCTCGACGGGGAACGGCTCCTCGCGGCCTCGACCGACGGAGTCGGGACGAAGCTCGTGCTCGCGCGGCGGGCCCGTCGCCTCCGGGATGCGGGCCGGGATCTCGCCGCCCACTGCGTGAACGACGTCCTGACGACCGGGGCCGAGCCACTCTTCTTCCTCGACTACGCGGCCGCGGGACGACTCGACCTCGGCCAGGTGGCGGAGCTCGTCGAGGGTGCAGCGGACGTCTGCCGCGCAGCGGGCTGCGCGCTCCTCGGCGGCGAGACCGCCGAGATGCCGGGCGTCTACGTCGAGGACGAGCTCGATTTCGCGGGAACGTGCGTCGGGCTGGTGCGGCGCGAGGCGGTCATCGACGGGTCACGGGTCGAGGCCGGTGACGTCGTGCTCGGGCTGCCGTCGTCGGGGCTCCACGCGAACGGCTTCTCGCTCGTGCGGCGGCTGATCGGCGACGGGGACTTCGACGCCGACCTCCTCCTCACGCCGACGCGGCTCTATCTCGAGGAAGTACGCGGCCTGCGGGCAGCGTGCGACGTTCGTGCGCTCGCGCACGTGACCGGAGGCGGGATCGCCGGAAACCTCGCGCGGGTGCTGCCCGCCGGCGTCGGCGCTCGCGTCAACCTGGGTGCGTGGGAACGTCCTGACGTCTTTGCCTGGCTCGACGACCAAGGCGTCCCGGAGGAGGAGCAGCGGCGCGTCTTCAACCTCGGAGTGGGCATGTGCGCGGTCGTGCCGGACGCGGACGCTGCGCGCGCCCCGTTCCCGCCGATCGGCCGGATCGACGCAGGCGTCGAGGGCGTGGTCTTCGAGCCGTGACGCTCCTGACACACATGCGCGCAGTCTTGGCAGGAAGCGTCACACACGGGCGCGTTTTTCGAAGCTACGCTCACCTCAAGGGGGCGAGGGGCCGAAGGCCCCTGGGGGACGGGTTAGACGCGCGCGACGCACGAGAAGTGCGAGGCCGAGGGCCGTGATCGGGTCCTCGCCTCCGGGGAGGGCACGAACCTCCAGGCGCTGCTCGACTCGGGACTCCCCGTCGTCGCGGTCGCCTCCAACCGCCGCGGCGCTAACGCGCTCGACCGGGCTCACCGTGCCGGCGTGCCCTCCCGCGCCTTCCCACTCGAGGAGCACGCGGACCGCGATGAACGCGACGCCGCCATCGCCGACTGGCTGGCCGGGCACCGCGTCGAGCTCGTCGTCTGCGCCGGGTACATGCATCTCCTCACGCCCGGGTTCCTCGCCCGCTTTCCCGTCCTGAACATCCACCCCTCACTCCTCCCGGCCTTCCCGGGAATGCACGCGGTCGAGGAGGCGCTTGCCGCGGGCGTCGCGGAGACGGGCGTCACCGTCCACTTCGTCGACGAGGGGGTCGACTCCGGCCCGATCGTCCTCCAGGAGCCCGTCCCGGTCGAGCCGGGCGACACGGCAGAGTCTCTGCACGCACGACTGCACAGGGTCGAGCACCGACTGCTCCCCGAGGCAGCTCGCTTGTTCGTCTCCGGAGCACTACGCTCTCCCCGCCGCTAACTGCCGTCAATGCTCGAACGCGCCCTCATCTCCGTCTTCGACAAGACCGGCCTGGAGGACTTCGCCCGCGGCCTGCACGAGCTGGGCGTCGAGCTGGTCGCGAGTGGCGGCACCGCGGCGTTCATCAGCGAGCTCGGGATCCCCGTCACGCGCGTGGACGAGCTGACCGACGTCCCGGAGCTCCTAGGCGGGCGCGTCAAGACCCTCCATCCGAGAATCCACGCCGGCATCCTCGCCCGCCGAGACCAAGCCGAGGACGTCGCCGCGCTCGCGGAGGCGGACATCCGCCCGTTCGACCTCGTCTGCGTGAACCTCTACCCCTTCCGCCAGGTCGCCGCCCGCAAGGACGTGCGCGAGGAGGAGGCGGTGGAGATGATCGACGTCGGCGGCCCCGCGATGCTCCGCGCGGCCGGCAAGAACTTCGTCCACGTCCTGCCCGTCTGCACGCCCGACCGCTATGGCTCGATCCTCGCCGAGCTTCGCGAGCGAGGGGAGATCGGGATGGACACCAGGCGCGCCCTCGCCGCCGAAGCCTTCTCGCACACGGCCGCGTACGAGGCGTCGATCGCGCAGTGGTTCTCCGACCGCGAGACGTTCCCGGATCGCCTGATCCTCTCGCTCGAGAAGGTCATCGACCTCCCGTACGGAGAGAACCCGCATCAGCGCGCCGCGTACTACTCCGAAGCAGGCGCCCGCCGCCACGTTTTCTCGCGGGTCGACCAGCTCGGGGGGAAGCAGCTCTCGTACAACAACCTCGGCGACCTCGACGCGGCGCGAGCGCTCCTGCGGGACTTCACCGTCCCGGCCTGCGTGATCGTGAAGCACGGGAACCCGTGCGGCGCGGCGATCGCCTCCGACCTCGAGGAGGCGTACGCCAAGGCGCTCTCATGCGATCCAGTCTCCGCGTTCGGCAGCGTCGTCGCCGTCAATCGCAAGGTTGAGCCGCACCTGGCGCGCCGCCTGGTCGAGCAGTTCGTGGAGGTGCTGATCGCGCCCGAGTACACGGACGAGGCGGCCCGGACGCTGCGGAAGAAGGAGGCGCTGCGAATTCTCCAGGATCGCGAGCGTCGGGGTGCGACGCCGGGCGACCGCTCCTACGCGCGCGTCGTCGGCGGGATGCTCGTGCAGGACGCCGACGCGGAGGTCGACGAGCGCGACGCCATGGAGGTCGCCACCTCGCGCGAGCCCGACGAGCCCGTGTGGGGTGATCTCCTCTTCGCGTGGCGCGTCGCGAAGCACGTTGCCTCGAACGCGATCGTGCTCGCGAAGGGACTCCAGACGATCGGGATCGGAACCGGCCAGCCGAGCCGCGTCGACGCCGTGCGGATCGCCCTCGAGAAGGCGCGCGAGCGCGGCCACGACCCGACCGGAGCTGCTCTCGCTTCGGACGCGTTCTTCCCGTTCCCGGACGGACCCGCGCTCGCGCTCGAGTCCGGCGTGGTCGCGATCATCCAGCCGGGCGGCTCGAAGCGCGACGACGAAGTGACGGAAGCGGTCGAGGCTGCGGGCGCCGCGATGGTGCTCACCGGCCGGCGCCACTTCCGGCACTAGAGGCTGCCCACTACGCTTCGCGCAGTGGCGCGCGCGTACCCGACCGTTCTCGACCTCGTCGGCGACACGCCGATCGTCCGCTTCCAGTCGCTGGGGCGCGAGCTCGAGCCGACGCTGCTCGCGAAGCTCGAGACGATGAACCCGGGCGGGAGCGTCAAGGACCGGATCGGGATCGCGATGATCGAGGCGGCCGAGCGCGACGGGAAGCTCGGCCCCGGCGGGACGCTCGTCGAGCCGACGAGCGGCAACACCGGCGTCGGCCTCGCGATCGCCGCCGCGCTCAAGGGCTACCGCTGCATCTTCGTCATGCCCGACAAGGTCAGCCAGGAGAAGATCTCGCTCCTGCGCGCGTACGGGGCCGAGGTAGTCATCTGCCCGACCGCGGTCGAGCCGGAGTCGCCCGAGAGCTACTACTCCGTGTCGAACCGCCTCGCGGAGGAGATCCCCGGCGCGTTCAAGCCCGACCAGTACTCGAACCAGGCGAATCCGGAGACCCACTACCGCACGACCGGCCCGGAGATCTGGGAGCAGACCGGCGGCGAAGTCGACGTCATCGTCTTCTCCGTGGGAACCGGCGGCACGATCTCGGGCGCCGCTCGCTACCTGAAGGAGCAGAAGCCCGGCCTCGTCGTCGTCGGCGCCGACCCCGAGGGGTCGATCTACTCCTCCGCGAAGGTGCACCCGTACCTCGTCGAGGGGATCGGCGAAGACTTCTGGCCGACGACCTTCGACCCGGACCTCGTCGACGAGTACGTGACCGTCTCCGACCGGGACTCCTTCCTAACCGCACGCCGCCTCGCGCGCGAAGAGGGGCTCCTCGTCGGCGGCTCCGGCGGCACGGCCGTCTGGGCGATGCTCCAGGTCGCCGAGCGCTTCGGCGCCGAGACCACGATCGTCACGCTCATCCCAGACTCGGGGCGCGGCTACCTCTCGAAGTTCTACGACGACCACTGGCTCGCCGAGTACGGCATCCTCGAGCGGCGCGCCCCCGCGCCCACGATCGAGGAGGTGCTCGCGTTCAAGCACGAGGAGGACGCGGCGCCGGAGATCGTCTTCATCGAGACGCACGAGAAGGTCGGCCAGGCGATCGAACTCATGCAGCGCTACGGGATCTCGCAGATCCCGGTCGTCCGCAACCGGCCCGCCGAGTCGCTCGCCGACGTGGTCGGCTCCGTCCGCGAGCGCGGGCTCCTCGAGCGGCTCTTCGCGAACCAGGACGCGCTGAACGACGAGGTTGCCGCCGCGATGGAGCCGCCCCTCCCGGCGGTCGAGGTGGACGAGACGGTCGACACGGTCTTCTCCGATCTCTCGGCGGGGAGCCCCGCGGTCGTCGTCGCGAGGTCCGGCCGCCCGGTCGGCGTTCTCTCGCGCGCCGACCTGCTCGAGTACCTCGCCCACCACCGTTCGGGAGACGGGGTCGGCTGACAACCATCGGGTAGCATCGCCCTCGGTGGAGTTCGAGACCCGCGCGATCCACGAAGGCCAGGAGCCCGACCCGACGACCGGCTCGGTGACGACGCCGATCTACCAGACGTCTACGTACGTCCACGAGGAGGTCGGTACGCACAAGGGCTACGTCTACGCGCGGAGCGGGAACCCGACTCGGACCGCGCTCCAGACGTGCCTCGCCTCGCTCGAGGGCGCCGACCACGGGTTCGCCTTCGCGTCCGGGATGGCGGCAACGACGACCGTCATGCAGCTCGTCAACCCGGGCGACCGCGTCGTCTGCGTGAACGACGTCTACGGCGGGGTCTACCGCCTCTTCTCGAAGGTGCTCGAGCCGAAGGGCTACGTCTTCGAGTACCCCGGAGCCGGCGAGATCTCGACAGGGCTCGCCGATCTGCTGGACGAGCGGACGCGCCTCGTGTGGATCGAGACCCCGACGAACCCGCTCCTGAACGTCGTCGACATCCGCGCGGCGGCCGAGGCGGCGCACGCGGCGGACGCGCTCCTCGTCGTCGACAACACCTTCGCGACGCCGTACCTCCAGCGCCCGCTCGAGCTCGGCGCCGACATCGTCATCCACTCGACGACGAAGTACCTCGGCGGCCACTCCGACGTCCTGGGCGGCTTCGCCGCGATGAACGATCCCACGATCGCCGAGCGCGTCGGCTTCCTCGAGAACTCCCTCGGCACCGTTCCCGGCCCGTTCGACTCCTGGCTCGTCCTGCGCGGCGTGAAAACCCTCGCGCTGCGGATGCAGAAGCACTCGGAGAACGCACGGCGTATCGCCGCCTGGCTCGAGCAGCACCCCGCGGTCGACCGCGTCCGCTACCCCGGGCTCGAGAGCGACCCCAACCACGAGATCGCCGGGAAGCAGATGTCGGACTTCGGCGGGATGATCTCGTTCGACCTTGCGGGCTCGAGAGAGGATGCCCTCGAGGTGCTCCGCTCGACGACGATCTGGCGGCTTGCGGAGAGCCTCGGCGGCGTCGAGAGCCTGATCGAGCACCCGGGCCTCATGACCCACGCGTCGACGGCCGATTCGCCCTTCCCGGTGCCGGAGAACCTCATCCGGCTCTCGGTGGGCATCGAGTCAGCGGACGATCTCATCGCCGACCTCGAGCAGGCGCTCGCGAAGGTCGGCACCGCCGCGCGCACGTCTTCCTAGCCGAGCCGCGAGTCAGCGGCCCTTGAAACAACTGTGTGCAAGCGGATAATGGCCTTGGGGGGCGAACTCCGGTCCTGGAGGAGAGAGCGCTGGACGACCAAGCCCTGCAGGAGCATTACGAGCTAGTCATCGCCGAGATCCTCGAGGGACGGGTCGTGCCCCTGCTCGGAGCCGGTGTGAATCTCTGCGGGCGCCCGAGCGAGGTCGTCTGGGAGCACGGGCAGTACCAGTACCTGCCGAGCGGGCGTGAGCTCGCCGACTTCCTCGCCGCGCGGTTCAAGTTCCCGAACGAGGACGCGCGGGATCTCGCGCGCGTCTCGCAGTTCGCCGCCATCCGCCTCGGCCCGCAGTCGCTCTACGACGAGCTGCGCGAGGTGTTCGACGGCGACTACCCGCCGACGAAGCTGCACGACTTCCTCGCCAGCCTTCCCGCGGCGCAGCGGCAGATGGTCGAGCGGGGTGAGCTCCGGGCCGCCAAGCACCAGCTCATCGTCACGACGAACTACGACGACGCGCTCGAGCGGGCATTCCGGGCCGTCGAGGAGCCGTTCGACATCGTGACCTACGTGGCCGACGGCACCGACCGCGGCAAGTTCCTGCACTGGCCGCACGAGCAGGATGCTCGGCTGATCGAGCGGCCGAACGAGTACACGGACCTCGACCTCGGGAACCGGACGGTGATCCTCAAGATCCACGGTGCGATCGACCGAACCGACGCGGAGCGAGACAGCTTCGTCATCACGGAGGACCACTACATCGATTACCTCACGCGCACCGACATCTCGAATCTCGTCCCGGTCACGCTCGCCGCGAAGCTCCGCAAGAGCCACTTCCTCTTCCTCGGCTACAGCATGCGCGACTGGAACCTGCGGGTGATCCTTCACCGGATCTGGGGCGAGCAGCGACTGAGCTCGAAGTCGTGGGCGATCCAGTTGGACCCGGACCCGATCGAGCAGAGCTTCTGGGCGAAGCGCGAGGTGGACATCCTCGAGATCTCGCTCGAGGACTACATCGACGGTCTGAAGGGTGGGATGCACGAGCCGCTCGCTCCCGGCGTCGGGCCGTGACCGTCGCGCCGGAGCGCCGCGCGGCGGAGCGAACACAGCCGCTCGAGCCCTACAAGGGGCTCCTCCCCTACTCGGAGGCCGACTACGCCTTCTTCTTCGGCCGCGAGCGCGAGACGGAGATCATCGGCGCCAATCTGATGGCGTCGCGGCTGACGCTGTTGTACGGCGAGAGCGGTGTCGGCAAGAGCTCGGTCCTCCTCGCCGGCGCCGTCCACGGGCTGCGCGAGGAGGCGCGGCGGAACGTGGAGGAACGCGGCCGGCCCGAGTTCGCCGTGAGCGTGATGCGCGGCTGGCGCGACGATCCCGTGCAGGGCCTCCTCGCCGAGGTCGCGAGGGAGGTCACCGAGCTCGTCGGCGGCGACGGCACCGTCGACGTCCCCACGGGGGCCTCGCTCGCCGACCACCTCCAGGCCTGGACGGAGAAGCTCGACGGCGACCTGATCGTCATCCTCGACCAGTTCGAGGAGTACTTCATGTACCACGGCGCGGAGGACGGGCACGGGACGTTCGCGGTCGAGTTCCCCCGGGCGGTCAACCGGCTCGATCTGCGGGTCAGCTTCCTCATCTCGATGCGCGAGGACTCGCTCGCGAAGCTGGACCGATTCAAGGGACGGATCCCGGGCCTCTTCGACAACCGGCTTCAGATCCACCACCTGAGCCTCGAGGCCGCGCGCCAGGCGATCGAGGGGCCGATCGACGCCTACAACGACCTCGTCGAGGACTCGGACACCTGCGAGGCCGAGCCGGAGCTCGTGGACGCGGTGCTGCAGCAGATCGGCGGCGGGCATGTGCAGCTCGGCCAGGTCGGCGCCGGCGAGGTGAACGGTGGCTCGGCGTCCTCCGCAGAGGACCGCGTGGAGGCGCCCTACCTCCAGGTCGTCTTGCGGCGGCTCTGGCTCGAGGAGGTCGCCTCCGGTTCGCGCGTGCTCCGGAAGTCGACGCTCGACCGGCTCGGCGGCGCCGAGGAAATCGTCCGGACACGGCTGGACGAGCTGATGACCGCCTTGACGCCCGCCGAGCGCGAGACTGCCGCCGGTGTCTTCCACTACCTCGTGACGAGGTCCGGGACGAAGGTCGCCCACACCGCTTCCGACCTCGCCGAGTTCGCCGACCTGCCCGAGGAGGCCGTCGCCGAAGTCGTCGAGCACCTGGCCGCGGGCGACGTCCGGCTGCTGCGTCCCATCCAGCCGCCGCCCGGCGTCGACGGGGGCACGCGCTACGAGATCTTCCACGACGTGATCGGCCCCGCCATCCTGGACTGGCGGGCGCGCTACGTCGCCGACAAGACACAGCGCGAGGCGGAGGAGCGAACCCGGCGCGAGCGGCGGAAGTCCCGGATCTGGGCCATCGTGGCCGTCCTCTCGCTGGTCGCGTGCGCGGCCGTGGCGATTCTCGGCGTCTGGGCGGTTCGGCAGAAAAGCCAGGCGGACGAGCAGTCGCGCGCGGCGGCGGCGGGACAGCGCGAGGCCCGCGCCCAGGAACTCGCGGCGCAGTCCTTCCAGGAGCTCGGACATGACCCGGCCCGCGCGCTGTCGCTCGCCGTGGACGCACTCGACCGGGAGGGGACCGAGCAGGCGCGCCAGGCGTTCCTCGACGCACTCGCGGAGTTTCGGGTCACCTCGATCATGCCGGGGGTCGGGGACGCGTTTGCCGCCGGGACCACCGTTCCGGACGCACGTCCACTCGTCGCGTTCCCGGACGAGGACTACACGATCCGGGTCTTCAATCCGATGACCGGAGACGAGGTCGCTGCGCTCGAGGGCCATTCCGACCGCGTCTCCGGCTCCGCCTTCAACCGGAACGGCCAGCGGCTCGTGACGGCGAGCGCCGACGACACGGCCCGGGTCTGGGACCCAGGACCGGCGAAGAGCTCTCCCAGCTGCAGGCCTCGGACGACGTCCTCGCCGTCGCGATCGATCCGGACGGCGCCCGCGCCGCCGCCACGAGCGCGGACGGGAAGGTCTACCTCTGGGACACCGTGTCGGGCGAGAAGCTCGCAGAACGACGCGTCGCAGCCCCCCGGTTTCGGTCCGCCGTTCCGTTCGGGATCGAGTTCAGCGGTGACGGCCGCCGCCTAGTCACGATGACCGACGTCAGCGCCAATAAGGACGTGGATGTGTGGGCCGGAGACACCGTGCGCGTCTGGAACGTGAGCGGTGCAGGCCTGGACCCGATCCGGTGGCGGCGGCCGCGGGCCGCACGACCCGTCCCCGCAGCAGCCGCCGTCGCACCCGGCGAGGAGGAGCCCGCTCCCGCCGCACCCACCGTCGGGCTGCCCCCGCCCGCCGTCGCCGCACCAAAGGACCAAAGTGCCGGCGCAATCAGCGTCGCCGAGCTGAACGAGGATGGGACGCGCGTCGTGACCGCGGGTCAAGACGGAAGCATCCGGATCTGGAACGCTGACAAGGGCAGGCTCCTGCGGACGTTCGCCGAGACGGAAGATTCGCCCGCCTCGGACATCGCCCTGAGCCCGAACGGGCGACTCATCGCCGCGGCGCAGGATAAGGGAATGCGTGTCTGGAGCACGTCGAGAAACCGGCCGCTCGCCGAGATGGAGGGGCACCCGGACGCCGTGAACGTCGTCGGCTTCACGGACGACGGCACGAAGGTCCTGAGCGGGAGCGCCGACGGCACCGCGCGGCTCTGGGACGCGAGGACCGGTCTCTCGCTCCTCGAGCTCCGCGAGCACGACGGCGGCGTCGCGACGATCGGCTTCGTGGACGACGGGACCACCGCGGTGACGGTGAGCGAGGACGGGACGGCCCGCGCGTGGGACATCCAGACCGGCTCGGAGCTCCGCGGCCACAGCAGCGCCGTTCTCGACGCGACCTTCCGTCCGGACGGCCAGACGCTGGCGACCGTGGGAGCCGACGGGAACCTGATCACCTGGAACGTCCGCACCGGGAGGCGCCTCAACAGCGTGTACGCCGACTACGCCGACCGCGCGACGAGCGTCGAGTACAGCCCTGACGGAACCAAGATCCTCACCACCGGGGAGGACACGACGGCGACGTTCTGGAACGCGACGACCCTCGAGCTCGACACGCTCGTCTCGCACGACGATCTCATCTACAGCGGCGCGTTCAACCCGGAGGGAGATCGGATCGTCACCGCGAGCCGGGACTCGACCGCGAAGGTCTGGAAGACGGACACGGACGAGTTTGACCCGCTGGTCTTCACGCTCGACCACGACAAGACCGGCGAGACCCACGAGAAGGGCGTCTTCGACGCCGTCTATACCTCGGGCGACGGAACCC
The DNA here is from genome assembly GCA_963824775.1 of uncultured Actinomycetes bacterium. Taxonomy (GTDB): domain Bacteria; phylum Actinomycetota; class Thermoleophilia; order Gaiellales; family Gaiellaceae; genus CAWGQF01. Next base: position 30,258 of record CAWGQF010000011.1, on the reverse strand, counting down.
GGATCGTGACCGTGGGCGGCGACCAGCTCGGCCGCGTCTGGAGTGCCGACAAGGGTGAGGAGCTGCGCGAGCTCGAGGGGCACGAGGGTGTCATCTACGGCGTGGCGGCGAACCCCGAGGATCCCCGCCTCGTCGTGACGGCGAGCCGGGACCGGACGGCGAAGGTCTGGGACATCGAGACCGGCGAGGTCGTAGCCGAGCTGAGCCACCCGGAGTCGGTGACGGCGGCGTCGTTCAGCCCCGACGGAGAACGGATCGTGACGGCGAGCACGGGCGGCGTGTCGCGGATCTGGGACTGGCGGGAGGAACGGCTAATCGGAACGGTGCGCGCGCACGCCGACGTGGTGAACGCGGCCGAGTTCAGCCCGACCGAGGACGAGGACCTGCTGGCGACTGCGAGCGACGACCGCTCGGCGAAGATCTACGACTGCGAGACGTGTGCGCCGCTCGAGGAGCTCGTTGAGGGGGCGAGGACGGACCTCGACCAGCTCGGCGAGGCTCTTCCGCGCTAGAGACACTCGGGTGTGAGCGAGCCACTCGACGTGGCGCCGGGCCTCTGGGTCTGGCGCCTCGAGCATCCCGACTGGACGCCCGCGGCCGTCTGGACGCCGGCCGTGACCTCGACGTGCGTCGAGTCCGGCGGGGAGGTGGCGCTCCTTGACCCGCTGGCGCCTCCCGACGAGGCGACGGAGATCTGGGCCCGCCTCGACGCCCGCCCGCCGACGTTCGTCGTCATCCTGAAGCCGGATCACGTCCGGGACGTCGACCTCTTCGTCCGCCGCTACGGCTCCCGCGCCTTCGGGCCGTACCTCTTCTGGCCGGGGAACGTTCCCGAGACGGAGCTCGAGGGGATCGAGCCCGGCAGCGGGCTCCCGGGCGGCCTCGTCGCGCTCCACGACGGACGGGGCCGGAACGAGACGCCGCTCTGGCTGCCGGAGCAGCGCGCACTCGTCTTCGCGGACGCGCTGACCGCGCCGGAGGGCGAGCTCCGGGTCTGGGCGACGCCCTGGCACGAGGAGCGCGCCCTCCCCGCGCTGCGCGCGCTGCTCGAGCTTCCGTTCGAGCACGTGATCGTCTCGCACGGTGAGCCGCTCCACGACCGCGCCGCGTACGAGCGGGCGCTCGAGCTTCCGCCCTACGTGGACTAAGAACCCGTTTCACAATGAAGCCTTGAGCCGCTGGGCCGCGCTGGGCGGCGCGAGCGTGCGTCCTCGGCCTCGCCCGTAGCCTCCGGCTACGAACGAGACACTGCGTCCTTCCCTCGCACCCCCCATCGCACCCCATCGGCGAAGCGTCATTGTGAAACGGGTTCTAAACACGACGGCGCGCGCGTGGGATCGTGTGGTCATGTGGAGGCGTGAGAGGACCGATCCCGAGCTCGAGGCTGTCGAGGCCGTCTACCGGGAGCGGTACGCAGGATTCGTCCGCCTCGCCCATGCGATCACCGGCGACGAGCAGGACGCTCTCGACGCCGTCCACGACGGCTTCGTGCGGGCCGTCCGCTACCGGTCCGGCCTGCGCGACCGGGGGAACGCCGCCGGCTGGGTCTGCCGCATCGTCGTCAACGAGGCTCGTAGCCGGCGACGCACGGAATCGCGCTACGTCCTGACGGAGCCGGAGGAGCTCGACCCGGGCACGACCACGAACGGTCATCGGGAGCCCGGCTACGCCCTGGCCGCCCTGGCCGCGCTGCCCGAGCGCCAACGGCTCGCGCTCTTTCTGCGCTACTACGCTGACCTCGACTACGCGGCGATCGCCGAGGCGCTCGGCATCGCCCGCGGAACAGTCTCCGCGACCTTGCACGCGGCCCACTCAAAGCTGCAGCAGCACCTGAAGGAGGTCACCCGATGAGAGACGTAGCCGAGCTGCTCGACGCGACCGTGCCGCACTACCACGGCTCCGGCGACTGGTCGGCCGTCCTCCGGGACGCGCGCGTCGCCGGCGTGGCCCGGCGCCGCCGGGCTCCCGCCCGCGTCGCACTCGCTGCCGCCGTCGTGGTCGCGGCGGTCGCGCTCGGCCTGCTCTGGCCGTTCGGCGGAGCGAGCCCGACGGTGCTCGAGCGTGCGCTTGCCGCCACGGGCGAAGGCGGAGTCCTGCACGTCGTCTTCGAGAGCGCCCTGCCGAAAACGGCGGTCGATCTCGACACGGGCGAACGCACCGAGGTCTACGGCCGGCGTGAGGTCTGGTTCGACCCGGCCGCCGGCTGGCGGGAGCGCGAGACGTTCGACGGCGTCGTCCAGTTCGACGTCTCCACCGACGCGACCGGCATCAACGACCACGCGCGTGAGATCTACACGAGCCTGGGCGCGGGATACCGCGAGGCGCTCGAGTCCGGCCGGGCACGCGTCGTCGACGAAGGAGTCGTGGAAGGGGTGCCCGTGTACTGGATCCGGATCGCCGAGGGGCACGACGTGGCCGTCTCGCGCGAGACCTACATTCCGGTGGAGTTCCGCGTCGGCGGCGAGCTGGCGCCGCCGGGCGAGGAAGCGGTCACGCGGATCCTCACCTACGAGACGCTCGAGTCGGGCAAGGCACCGCTCGAGTCCGCTGCACCCGCGCGCGAGCCCGACGGCGTCGGCCGGGTGGGCGATCCGGTGACTCTTGCCGGCGCGCGGGCGGTCCTCGGACGCGACCCCGTCTGGGCCGGGGCCGGGCTCGACGGCCTGCGGCTCACGTCGGTGCGGCGGCTCACGCTGCCGACCGAGGGCGGCGCCGTCGACGGAGTGAGCCTCATGTACGGATCGACCTCGGACGGGGGGCGCCACGTCGAGATCATGCAGTCGGCGCGACGCGCGGACGGCCTCACGATGCTGGTCGGCCTTCGCCGCTACGCGCCCGCCCCCGGCACGCTCCTCCTGCAAGGTACGAGCGGCCTCCTCCGCTGAACGGCCTCGTCGTCGCGATCCTCGCGTCGGACGAGGCCACGACGCTCGCGGTCGCCCGCTCTCTCCGGGCCTACCGCGGCTGAGCCGATGCGAGGGGCGTCCGGGCAACAGGACGCCCCTTCCGCCGTCAGGCCTTGTCGATCGACTCCTGGAAGCGCATGCCGCCCTCGTCCAGCGCGATAACGAGCTCGACGAGCTGGTTCTGAAGGAGGCGCAGCCGCGGGTTGCGCTCCGCCGCCATCGCGTCGACGTCGCGGGCGAGGCGCTCGAACCAGCGCCGGAACTGCTGGTCGCCCGCCTTCTCGACGAACGTCGCGTAGCCGATGCAGACCCGCTGCCCCTCCTCGGTCGTGACCATGCGCTCCGCCGATCGCGTTCTGCTCGCCGCGAAAGATCATCAAGGAGGTGCCGAGCTTCCTGTCGTCGTCGGCGAAGGTGGCCCGGATCCGCTGCTGCAGGAGGACGATGCGGCGCGTCTCCTCCTCCTCCTCGAACTGGAGGAACTGGACCTCGCGGCGCAGGATCTCCGTCCAGGCGAAGTACTGGCCGACGAGGTAGAGCGTGTGCTCGAGGGCGTACTGGCGGCCTTCGTTTCGCTCCTCGACGTAGTACTTCTGCAGGAAGTCCTTGCGGAGGATGTTCCAGAGCCGCGACTGGAGGTCGTAGGCGGCGAGGATGAGCGGCTCGCGGTACTTGGCGAGCACCTTGGCGGCCTCGCGCTCCTGCTGCCGCTCCGCCGTCCGCGACTGGAAGTAGAAGGAGAGCCCGGCGCTGGCCATCGCGCTGAGCAGGGCGATGACGGCGACGACGATCGGGATGCTCATGCGGCGACGCGGTCGAGCACCTTTGGTACACGGCGAGGTAGTCGGAGACCATGCGCTCCGGCGAGAAGTGCTCCTCGGCGTAGCGGCGGCACTCGTCGGGCTCGAGGCGATCGGCGTCGGCGAGCGCGTCCGCCATCTCCCGGTAGTCGTCCACGATGATCCCGCTCCGGCCGTGCTCGACGACCTCCGGCACCGCGCCCCAGCGCGTCGCGATCACCGGCGTCCCGCACGCCATCGACTCGATCATGACGAGCCCGAACGGCTCCTCCCACTCGATCGGGAAGAGCGTCGCGCGCGCGTTCTGGAGGAGGTCGACCTTCGACCCGTGGCTCGTCTCGCCCAGGTACTCGGCGTCCTCCCCGAGGAGCGGCTTGATCATCTCGTCGAAGTAGTCCTGCTCGGAGCGCTCCCGCTTCTTCCCCGCGAGCTTGATCGGGATGCCGGCCTGGCGCGCGACCTCGATCGCCCGATGCGCGCCCTTGTCCGGTATGCCGGCCGAGGTAGAGGAGATACTCGCCGCGGTCGTGGTGGTAGGGGTAGGCGTTCAGGTCGAGCGCGTTCGGCACGTTGCCGACCCAGGGGAGATCGGGGCCGGCTTGCGCTGGTTCATCGAGATCGAGACGAGGCCGACGTCGGGCGAGAGCGCAGCGATGCCGCGGTAGTTCGCGAGCGGCATCTCCTCGAGGGGGCCGTGGACCGTGTGGACGACGGGCGTGTCGAGGAGCCCGCCCATCGCCGCGGCCGCCTGGCCCGAGTGCTCGTTCACGACGTCGAACTCGTCCGAGTGCGTGTAGCAGAGAAGCGTGTGGCGGAGCTCGACGGGGCTGAGGCCGATCTGGCTCGAAGGCGCCTCCTCGAAGACGGCCTCGAGCTTGGCCTTCGTCCGCGAGTCGCCGGAGGCGAAGAGGGTGACGTCGTGGCCGGCGTCGACCAGCCCGTCCGCGAGAAGCGCGACGACCCACTCGATCCCGCCGTAGCCGGTCGGCGGCACCGGGAACCACACGGGGCTCAGGATCGCGACCTTCACGGCCGAGTCCCGGGCTCCGCTTCGTCGACGCGCACCCGGCCGTCCGTCAGGGACACGATCCAGGAGCGGTCGAAGGCGCGCACGCCCGAGAGTCTGAGGGCGCCGGCCCACGAAGGCAACTCCGGCGGTGCGACGGTCTCGAGGGTCTGGCGCCGGTGGTCGGGCCGCAGGCCGAGCAGGATCTGCAGAAGGAGCACCGGCGTCGCAGCCGCCCAGGCCTGCGGGCGGGCGGCGGTCGGGTACGCGATCGGGAAGGGCGTCTCGGTGCGTGGGAAGCCGGCGAAGACCTCCGGAAGCTGGTCTCCGAAGTACGTCGCCGCCTCGACGATCCGCCGCACGATCCGCTGCGCCTCGCGCCAGCGGCTCACCTTCGCGAGCCCCCAGGCGATCAGCGAGTTGTCGTGCGGCCAGACCGTCCCGTTGTGGTACGCGAGCGGGCTGAAGCCGGCGTCGTCGGTCGACATCGTCCGGACTCCCCAGCCGGACCAGAGGCCCTCGCCCATGAGCTTGTCCACCACGGCGTCGATGCGGTGCGGAGGCACGATGCCGCTCCACAGCAGGTGGCCGATGTTCGACGTGAGGGAGTCCACCCGCCGCTTGTCGCCGTCGAGCGCGAGTGCATAGAAGCCGCCGCGCTCCTCGCACCAGAACGCCTCGTCGAACCGCTCGCGAAGCTCCTTCGCCTCCGCCTCCAGCCGGTCGGAAAGCGCCCGGTCACGCCAGACCTCACGGGCGAGCTCGGCCATGCGCCGCTTCGCGTCGTACGCGTATCCCTGCACCTCACACGGCGCGATGGCCCCTTCGGCCATGCGCCCGTCATGGAAGAGCTGCGAGTCGCCGGAGTCCTTCCAGGACTGGTTCTCGAGCCCGTGTGGTGACCGCCGCCGGTACTCGACGAAGCCGTCGCCGTCGAGATCCCCGTAGTCCTCGATCCATCCGAGGGCGCGCAGGGCGGGGTCTCGCATCGAACGAACGAACGCTGCATCGTCCGTCCAGCGCCAGACCTCGGAGAGGAGGATGAGGAAGAGCGGTGTCGCGTCCACGCTGCCGTAGTAGCGATGGAACCACGTCGCCGCCGCCTTCCCGGTCCTCACCTCGTGGACGATCTTCCCGGGCTCGGCGTCGATGGACGGGTCGTCCTCGGTCGCCTGGAGCCCGGCGAGCGCGCTCAGGGCGTTGCGCGCAAGCTCGGGCCCGAGGAAGAGCGTCTGCAGGCAGGTGACGAGCGTGTCGCGACCGAACACGGCCATGAACCAGGGCATGCCTGCCGCGAAGAGGTGGCCGTCCAGGGCCGACTCGTCACGGATCCGGAGCGAGGCGAGGTCGGCCACGGAACGCTGGAATGCGGCCGAGACCGGCTCCCAGGTAGCGCGAAGCTGCGGCACGCGCATCCGCCACGCGGTCAGCGAGGCCCGTACGCGCGCGAGCTCGTCGCCCAAAGCACGCTCGGCCCGCCGGGGCGCGACGAGGGTGCCGTCGGCCGCGACGGCGACGTCGACCCGAGCCGCCACCGCTCGCCCGGGTCGAGCCCGACCTGGAAGCGGAGGCACGAGCCGTCCAGCTCGCCGGGATGCGAGAAGAAGAGCTGGGTCACCCCGCCGAACTCCCCGCGGTCGGCCAGGGTCACCGGCGTGCTTGTCGTGCTCGGCGACGACGGGAACGGACTCTGGGAGCGGCTCCGCGTGCTGGGGGTCGCCGAGCGAGAAGTCCCAGTTCTTGACCGCGAAGATGTCCGCGAAGTCGTTCCCACCTCGAGCGCGACCTCGAACTCGAGCCGGCGGTGCGAGTGGTTCTGCACCTCGACGTCCTCCTGCATGCCGTCACCGATGAAACGCTGCCGCCCGATCGAGAGCTCGTCGAGACCGAGCCCGCCCGCCGACCGGGTTGCGGAGGTAGAACGCGGCCGAGAAGTAGTCGACGCGATCGGAGGAGAGAAGGAGCGGCCGTTCGCCGTTCACGGTCAGGATCCAGCGCGAGAGGAAGCGCGTGTCGTCGGCGAAGAGGCCTGCCGTCGTCCCGTCCACGTCGCCCCGCTCGTCGCACATGCAGAACGTCGAGCCTTCGAGGATCGTCAGGGCCATCTGCGGTTACGCGTCTCGAACGATCTGATCCTGGCTCGCCTGCTGGAGCGGCTTCACGACGATCTCGTCCACGTTCACGTGCGCGGGGCGCGTGACGCCCACATGATGCAGTCGACCACGTCCTCCGGCGTCATGTAGCGGACGCCGCTGTAGACGGCCGCTTTCTTCTCGGCGTCGCCGCGGAACCGGACGTCGGAGAACTCGGTGTCGCCCACCATGCCGGGGTCGACCGTCGTCACACGGATCCGGCCCACGAGCTCCTTGCGAAGGACGTACGTGAGCGCGCGCACGGCGTACTTCGAGCCGACGTACATGCCGCCGTACGTGTAGGCCTCCCGGCCGGCCCACGAGCCGAGGTTCACCACGTGCCCGCGCAGCGTCGTCATGTGCGGCACGACGAGCCGGGTCATGCGGACGAGGCCCGATGACGTTGGTCTGCCAGACGGTCTCGTCGTCCTCGTCGCTTCCCTCGACGAGCGCCGTCCGGCCGAGCGCCAGACCCGCGTTGTTGACGAGGATGTCGACGCCGCCGTAGGAGCCGACGACATCGCGGACGAACGCCTGCGCGCTCTCCCCGTCCGTCACGTCGAGCGGCGCAGCGAGATGGCCCTCGCCCTCGAGCTCGGGCAGCACGTCGTCGAGCCGCTCGACCCGCCGGGCGCCGAGCGCGACCTGTACGCCCTCCCGCGCGAGCGCCAAGGCGGTCGCGCGACCGATCCCGCTCGAGGCGCCGGTGACGATCGCCGTGCGGTCGGCGAGGGCGGGCACCGGGCGAGCTTATCGGGGTGGCTGCTCAGTTTCTCCGGGTGCCGCGGCGACTCGGCGAAGATCTCAGGCAGACTCGCCGGCCGCCGCGTCCGCGAGTGCCTCGACCGGTAGACCGCTGCGCGCCCGGGCGAGCCCGACGAGGTAGCAGAGGAGCGGCGCGTTCGTCCGCTCGCCGCTCTCGTGTGCCGCGATCCGCGCGAGGTCGAGCAGTGCGTCGATCTCCGCCTCGGTGAGCTCGAAGTCGGCTGGCCGGCTGCCGGCCTCGCGCGCGAGACGGTCGGCCGATTCGCGAAGCCATTCGTGCATGGACGAGAACCTACCGGCGGAGGCAACTTAGACTCCGCGGAGAGAGACGATGAACATCGGCGTGCCGAAGGAGTCCGTCGCCGGAGAGCGGCGCGTCGCCCTCGTCCCCGACACGATCCGGCGCCTCGCGGACGAGGGCGTCGACGTGCTCGTGGAGTCGGGCGCGGGCGAGGCGGCGGCGTTCCCGGACGGAGCCTACGAGGACGCCGGCGCGCGAATCGTCACGACCGACGAGCTCTACGCGGAGGCCGACCTCGTCGCGAGGATCCAGCCGCCCTCACCGGACGAGGTCGGCCGGCTCCGCGAGGGCCAGGTGCTCGTCGCCCTCCTCCAGCCGCTCGTGAACGTCGAGCTCGCGCGCGCCCTCGCGGCGCGCGGCGTCACGAGCTTCTCGATGGACGCGATCCCGCGCATCACCCGCGCGCAGCCGATGGATGCGCTCTCCTCCCAGTCCACGGTCGCCGGCTACAAGGCGGTCCTCGTCGCCGCGGCGTCCCTGGGCAAGTTCTTCCCCATGCTCACCACCGCGGCCGGGACGATCGCCCCGGCCCGCGTCCTCGTGCTCGGCGCGGGCGTCGCCGGGCTCCAGGCGATCGCAACGGCGCGGCGGCTTGGCGCCATCGTCTCGGGCTACGACGTCCGGCCGGTCGTGAAGGAGCAGGTGGAGAGCCTCGGCGCGTCCTTCCTCGAGCTCGACGTGGAGGGAGTCGAGGGCGTCGGCGGCTATGCCGTCGCGCTCGCCGAGGACGAGCAGGAGCGCGAGCGGCAGCTCATGGCCCTCCACGTGCAGGAGTCGGACGCCGTGATCGCGACGGCGCTCGTCCCCGGCCGGCCCGCGCCGGTCCTCGTCACGGAGGACGCAGTCGCCGGCATGCGGCCCGGATCGGTCGTCGTCGACCTCGCCGCCGAGGCCGGCGGGAACTGCGCCCTGACCGAGCCCGGCGAGACGGTCGTCCGCCACGGCGTCACGATCGTGGGTGAGACGAACCTCCCGGCGACGATGCCGCTCCATGCGAGCCAGATGTACTCGAGGAACCTCGCGAGCTTCGTCGCGCTGCTCGTACACGACGGCCGGCTCGAGCCCGACTTCGAGGACGAGATCGTGCGCGACGACATGCGTCACGCGCGACGGGCGAGTGCTCAAGGAGGCGGTGCCGGCATGACGCCCGAGCTGGTCGCGAGCCTCACGATCTTCGCGCTCGCCGTCTTCCTCGGCTTCGAGCTCATCGCCCGCGTGCCGACGCTCCTGCACACGCCGCTCATGTCGGGCACGAACGCGATCCACGGGATCATCGTCGTCGGCGCGATGCTCGTCGCCGGGACGGCGGACTCCGACCTGCAGCGCGGTCTCGCCTTCGTCGCAATCGTCTTCGGGACGATCAACGTCGTCGGCGGCTTCCTCGTCACCGACCGGATGCTCGAGATGTTCCGGCGCCGCCCCGAGCGCCGCGACGGCGAAGGCGAATGACGCTTCCCCTCGCGCTCTCGCAGAACGCGGTCAACCTGGTCTACGCGGTCGCCGCAATCTGCCTCGTCATCGGGATCAAGCGGCTGAGCTCGCCCGCGACCGCCCGCTCGGGGAACCTCGTCGCTGCGGCCGGGATGACGATCGCGATCGTCGTGACGCTCTTCGCCCCCGACATGTCCAACTACGGCCTGATCTTCGCCGGCATCGCCGTCGGGGCAGTGATCGGCGTCGTCTCGGCCCGGCGGGTGCGCATGACCGCGATGCCGCAGATGGTCGCGCTCTTCAACGGCGTCGGCGGCGGGGCGGCAGCGCTCATCGCCGTGGCGGAGTTCGACCGGCTCGCGCCCGCGCCGAGCGACCTCGATGTCGACGTCCTCGCCGGGATCATGTTCTCGGCGCTCATCGGGTCGATCAGCTTCTCCGGGAGCCTCGTCGCCTTCGGGAAGCTCCAGGAGCTCCTCCCCGGCCGCCCGCTCACCTTCTACGCGCAGCAGGTCGTGAACGCCCTTCTCTTCGCCCTGACGGTCGGCGCCGCGATCGCCGCCTCGGTGACGGAAGGAGACCTCTGGCTCGTCCTCCTCGTGGCGGGGGCGCTCCTCTTCGGCGTCATGCTCGTGCTCCCGATCGGCGGCGCGGACATGCCCGTCGTCATCTCCTTCCTGAACGCGTTCACCGGGATGGCCGCCGCCTCGACCGGGTTCGTGCTCGACAACAATGCGCTCATCATCGGCGGCACGCTCGTCGGCGCCTCCGGAACGCTCCTGACCGTCCTCATGGGCCGGGCGATGAACCGCTCGCTCGCGAACGTGCTCTTCGGGGCCTTCGGCGCGGCGCCGGCCAAGGCCGCGGCGGCCGCGAGCGCGAGCGAGGACGGCAAGCTCGTCCGGGAGATCGCGGCCGATGACGCCGCCGTCATGCTCGCGTACGCGAACCAGGTCATGGTCGTCCCCGGGTACGGGCTCGCCGTCGCGCAGGCGCAGCACGCAACGCGGGAGCTGGCCGACCTCCTCGAGAAGCGCGGGGTGCAGGTCCGGTACGCGATTCATCCCGTTGCCGGGCGGATGCCGGGCCACATGAACGTCCTCCTCGCCGAGGCGAACGTCCCCTACCCGGCGCTCCTCGACATGGACGACGCGAACCCGGAGCTCGGCCGAACCGACGTCGCGCTCGTCGTCGGCGCGAACGACGTGACGAACCCTGCCGCGCGTTCGAACCCTGAGAGCCCGCTCTATGGGATGCCGATCCTCGACGTCGACCACGCGAACAACGTGATCGTCCTCAAGCGCAGTATGAACCCGGGCTTTGCGGGGATCGAGAACGAGCTCTACTACAACCCGAAGACCGCGATGCTCTTCGGCGACGCCAAGTCGTCGATCGAGAAGCTCGTGGCCGGCGTCAAGGCCGTCTAGGAGGGTTTGACGGAACGCCGCTCGTTCTCGGGGTGCGATGGTCGTTCCGAGGCAAGGAGGCACGGAGCGCTCGATAGCAGCGCTATCGACGCGACTGAGGACGACGTCCTCGGGACGAGCCTCCGTAGGGGCGGCCGCTGTTCTAGAAACCGGGCTGCCCCCGAAGCAGAAGACGCGGAAGGCCCGATCTAGCCAGGGCCCGGGAACCTCGGCAGCGCAGCGCTTGCGGCGCGCCGGGAAAGGAGTGGTTGACCCCGGCAAGCGCCGGGGTCAACCACCGGCTAACTATCCGGGTCCCCCCGTGGGGTTGCAGGCAAAGCCAGGCACGCCGACGTGACCACCGACGACGGGCGCGGCCTCGCGGATGTTCTGTCCCCACGACTGCGTCCGCGGCCAGTCCTCGTTAGGGAACAGGTGGAACTCATCGTTCTGCCCCGAGAAGGAGCACTCGGACTTCCCGTGCAGCGGCGCTTCCTCAGAACCGGCGATCCACTTGCCTTTTCCCGTGATCTCACCGGCAAACGCGGAACCGCCCGTCAGGCCGAGTGCGGCGGTCGCACAGAGCGCCACCGCAAGTCGCTTCCTCATTCTCTACCTCCGCAGTTAGAGGGCGCCCGTAGCTAAAGGACGCCAGGTGACCGTCGAAGCTAAGTACAGGGACGACGAGCGGTCAACGCTCGAACCCCACACACTCGACGTTCGTACAGGGCGGGGGTCCCGTCGGCCCCGCCGGGGCGCCGGCGTCGCAGCGTCAGCGGACTGGGGCGCAGCGTCAGAGCGGCGCCGACGTGTCGCCTCAGTCGGAGTCGTCGGCCGTCGGGGTCACGCCGGGGCGGGAGTATCCTCGACGCATGGCCTTCAACGTTCCGGCGTGGGCCGGCCCCCCGCTCGCCGGGGTTAGTCGCCGGCGTTCAGCGCGTCCACGAGACCCGCGCCGTAGAAGCTCGTCTGTCCTCCGCCGTCGCCGTTTCGACTGCCGCGGCAGCGATCGTCCGCGACGGGGCGGGACATCGGCATGGCGATGTTCTGGAGGCGGGCGCTGACGGCCATGGGCGGCAGGCCCGGGTTCCGCGCGCGGATGAGCGCCGCGATGCCGGACGCGTGCGGCGCGGCCATCGACGTCCCCTGGATCCAGCCGTAGAGCGCGCAGACGGGCGCACCACCGAACGTCTGGCAGTCCTCCACCTGCCGCCGCAGCGCCGTCGCCTCGGAGTCCCACACGTTCAGCACACGGCCGTACGGGATTCGGAGCCTGGTCGGCGGAGCGGCGCGAGTCTACAAAGCCGACCATTCCACGCCGCCCCTCGGGGAGCGTCAGATGGTTCGTGCGCGCCTGTCCCCGGTCACGGCGCGGTAGATCGCGAGCAGGATGACCGCGCCGATGATCGCGGCGAGCCACGTGCTCCAGTCGAAGAACTCGTCGATCGGATCGCCGAAGCCGAGCACCTTGGCGATGAACCCGCCGATGATGGCGCCGGCGACGCCGATCAGGGTCGTGATGATGAGGCCGCCCGGATCCGAGCCCGGCAGGAGCGCCTTGGCGATCAGGCCGGCGAGCAGCCCGAGAATGATCCATCCGATGATTCCCATCTCTCCCCTCCCTCCCTTTCGTTCGCTGCCGCCACGGCCTCATTCCCGCTACGCGCGTCGTTCAACCTAGGCGGGTTTGACCCTCCTAGAGGTACTGGACGTCGGCGGACTCGCGCTCGTCGACGGCCTCGGCGCACGTCTCGCACCACCAGCGTGCGAGGAGCGGCGTCCCGCAAGCGTCGTGACGAAGCGGATCCGCGTCCTCGCCCCCGCGCGCGCCCCAGTCGGCGAGGAGCCGCAGCGCACCGGCGAGCTCGCGCCCGCGCTCGGTCAGCTCGTAGTCCACGCGGCGTGGTCGCTCCGAGTACGGCCGGCCGACGACGAGCGCCTCGCGCTCCAGGTGCCGCAGCCGCGACGAGAGGATGTTCGGCGCGATCCCCGCCACCGCCTCGGAGAGCTCGGAGAAGCGGCGTGGCCCGTCGAGCAATGCGTCCACGATGAGGAGCGTCCAGCGGTCGCCCACGCGGGCGAGCGCTTCCTCGAGCGGCGAGCGGGTGAGCCGGGCCCGGCGCATCGTTCGTAGTGTAGCTTGCAAGTCGCAAGTAACGACCAAGGAGACTCAAGATGAGTGCAGTGCAGGAGCTCGGCGAGGCGGTCGCACGCATCGCCGAGGACGTGGGCCCGTCCGTCGTCGGACTGGGCCGAGGGAGAGGCCTCGGGTCCGGCGTCGTCTACGCGCCGGGTCGCGTCCTCACGAACGCCCACAACTTGCGTTCGGACGAGGTGACGGTCACGTTCGCAGACGGCCGCCGGGAGCGAGGGCGAGTCGCCGCGGCCGACGTCGAGGGCGACGTCGCGGTGCTCGAGGTGGAAACGGGCGACGCACCGGCAATCGCGTGGCCGGAGGGAGACACCGATGTCCGGATCGGAACGCCGGTCTTCGCACTGGCAGATCCGGCCGGACGCGGCCTCCGGGTCACGTTCGGCTTCGTGTCGTCGGTCGGGAGATCCTTCCGTGGGCCCCGCGGGCGACGGATCGGAGACTCGATCGAGCATACGGCGCCGCTCGTGCGCGGCTCCTCCGGCGGGCCCGTCGTGGACGCTGACGGGCGACTGGTCGGGCTCAACACGCTGCGCCTCGAAGGCTCGCTCATCCTCGCGATCGCCGCGGACGCCGGCATGCGGAGCCGCGTGGAGGCGCTCGCCCGCGGCGAGGCGCCGAGCCGCCCGCGGATCGGAATCGCCGTGGCACCGCCCCGCGCGGCGCGCCGCATGCGGAGCGCCGTGGGACTCCCGGAGCGGGACGGCCTGCTCGTTCGCGGCGTCGCAGACGACTCGCCGGCCGCCGAGGCCGGGCTAGAGCAGGGCGACCTGGTCGTGGCAGCGGGCGGCGAGGAGCTCCACCGGGTCGACGACCTCGTCCGCGCGCTCGACGCCGCGACGGAGGGCGGGACCGTGGATCTGACCGTGGTCCGCGGCGTGGACGAGCGAACAGTTCGCGTGCCGGTCACAGCCGAGGGCTAGCGCGTGGCCGACCCGCTCGACGTCTACTCGCAGACGGTCGTCGCGGTGGCGGAGCGCCTCTCGCCCTCGGTCGCGAACCTGCGCGTCACGCGCCCGGGCCGGGGCGGGCGCGTCGCTGCGGGCGGGGGGAGCGCGGTCGTGCTCACCGCCGACGGCTTCCTCGTCACCTCGGCGCACGTGGTCGGGGGACGCGCCGCCGGCGGCCGGGCCACGTTCGTTGACGGCACGGAGCACGCGTTCACGGTGGTCGGCCGCGACCGGCTCTCCGACCTCGCCGTGATCCGCGCCGAGGCGTCCGGGCTCTCCCCCGCCGAGCTCGGCGACGCCGCGGAGCTCCGCGTCGGCCAACTGGTCGTCGCGATCGGGAACCCGCACGGCTTCGCGGGCTCGGTGTCCGCCGGCGTCGTCTCGGCGCTCGGGCGCTCGCTCCCCGCACGGGCGGGCGGCGTCTACCGCGTCATCGACAGCGTCATCCAGACGGACGCGGCGCTGAACCCCGGCAGCTCCGGCGGCGCGCTCGCCGACGGGCGCGGGTGCGTCGTCGGCATCTCGACCGCGGTCGCGGGGATCGGGCTCGGTCTCGCCGTGCCGGTGAACGATGCGACCAGGCGGATCATCGGCGCCCTCATGACGGACGGCCGCGTGCGGCGCGCCTACCTCGGCATCGCAGGCGGCCCGAGGCCGGTGCCGCCTCGACACCGAACCGAGACCGGGCTCGCGACCTGCGTCGAGATCGTCGAGGTCGCGGAGGGGAGCCCGGCCGAGCGCGCCGGGCTGCGGCCCGAGGATCTGATCGTGGGAGTCGCGGGAACGCCGGTCGAGCGGGTCGACGACCTCCAGCGGCTCATGGTCGGCGAGCTGATCGGCCGACCGGTCGCCGTCACCCTCATCCGGAACGGCCGGCTCGAGGAGCTCGAGCTGGTTCCGGACGAGCTGGCGGCGTAGGCGGCGGAGGGGCCAGCCGCGCGAGCGGGAGGACCTCGTCGGCCTGCTCGATCACGAGCGGGTCGTGTGTGGCGCAGACGACCGCTGCACCTGTCTCCCGCGCGAGGCTCGAGAGCAACGCCGCGACCGCCGTCCCGTTCGCCTGGTCGAGGCGGGCCGTCGGCTCGTCGGCGAGGAGGAGCGCGGGCCGCGCCGCGACCGCCCGGGCGACGGCGACCCGTTCGCGCTCTCCCGACGAGAGATGGTCGACGCGCGCCTCCGCGCGCCCGGCCAGGCCCACCGCGGCGAGCGCCTCGCGCGACCGGCTTTCGGCCTCGACGGACTCGACGCCGCGAAGCGTCAGCCCGAGCTCGACGTTCTCACGCGCGGTGAGGAAGGGCACGAGGCCCGGCTCTTGCCCGACGAGCGCCACCCGGTCCCGCCTGAAGACGGCCCGAGCCGAGCGGTCGAGCGACGAGACCTCTGCGCCGTCCACGGCCACCGAGCCGCCGCCCGGCAGCTCCAGGCCGGCGAGGAGATGGAGCAGCGTCGTCTTTCCGGTCCCGGAGGGGCCGACCACCGCGTACAGGCGCCCGGGCGAGAACGAGGCGCTCACGTCCTGGAAGACGAGCCGCGAGCCGTACGACTTCGACACCGCGCGGAGCTCCGCGACCGCCGGCCGCCCGTTCGCCCCGGCGTGCGCGGCCGGCACCGGCTCGTCGACTTCGACGGCAACGACCGGCGCAGCCTCGCCGACCGGCTCGACCACGATCCCGGACTCCTCGAGACGAGCCGCCGCCCGCGCTCCGATTCCCGCCCGGCGGAGCAGCTCCTCCGAGAGGCGGAGCCAGCCGCCCTTGCCGACGACGATCGTCTCCTCGCCGCCCCCGCGCGCGGCCTCCTCGCTGACCCGTCCGTCGCGGACCTGGACGATCCGGTCCGCGATCGCGGCGGAGCGCGGGTCGTGGCTCACGATGACCGCGGTCGCGCCCGCCTCCCGTGCCAGGTCCCCGACGAGCTCGTAGATCACTTCGGCGTTCGCCGCGTCCAGCTCTCCCGTCGGCTCGTCCGCGAGGAAGAGTCGCGGGCGGTGTGCGAGCGCGGCGCAGATCGCCACGCGCTGCTGCTCCCCGCCCGAGAGCTCCCGCGGGCGCGCGTCCGCTCGATCGGCAAGACCGACCCGCTCGAGGAGCTCGTCGGCACGCATGGACCGGGCGCGCCGCGGCTCGCCGGCGAGCGCGAGCTGCATGCCGACCAGCTCCCGCGCGGTGAGCTCCTCGGCGAGGGAGCGCCAGTAGTGCTGCTCGGCGTAGCCGAGCGTCTCGGAGCGGAAGCGTGCGAGGGCACGGCCGCGCAGGCGGCCGAGGTCACGGCCCGCGACGCGTGCGACTCCGGCCGAGGGACGATCGAGCCCAGCGAGGATCCGGAGGAGCGTCGACTTGCCCGACCCGCTGGGGCCGAGAACGACGCACACCTCACCGTTCTGGACTGCGAGCGTCAACCCCTGCAGCGCGGCGACGCCGGCCCCGTCGGCGGGGTAGACACGGAAGAGGTCGCGGAGCTCGACCGCAGGGGTCACGCGCCCACCTCCGAGACGCGGGCCGGCGCGGGCGCCCGGAACGCGCGGGCGGTCGCGATCCCGACGAGGAGCGCGGCCGCGAGCGCGTAGCCCGCGATCGCGAGCGCGACCACAGGCCAGTCGACCGCGACGACGAGCGGCGGCTGCGGGCGCGCGGCGTTCGCGGTCAGCCGGACGAGGTCGACGACGAGGAAGCTCAGGATCGCTCCGGTCACGACGCCGCCGAAGAGCCCGACGAGCGCCATGATCGCAGCCCGGATCCGGACCTGCCGCCGGAGCAGCTCCGGCGACGCGCCCTGGGCCTCGAGGTCGAAGAGCTCGCCCCGGTCGTCCCGCAGGTCGGAGACGACGCCGAGCAAGAGGCCGACGAGGGCAAGCCCGAGGGCGACGAGGGCCGCGCACGCGAGGGTCAGGAGTGCTGCGCGCGCGAGCGGGTCGCCGGTCAGACGCGACTCCAGGTCGGCGCGGGTCGCGACGGCGAGCGCGTCGAAGGGCGGCTGGGCCAGCGTGCGCGCGAGACCGGCAGCGTCGGGTGCGGTGAGCCACACCTCGTTCGGGACCGCGACGCCGGGGCTCGTCGAGTTGATCGCGGTGGCGACGAGATCGCGGTCGGCGACGACGGCGTCGCCGTCCACGCTCGGGAAGCGCTCGACCGATCCCACGATCCGGGCCGACAGCGTGGCAGGGCCGAGGTCGACGGCGATCCGACCGCCCGGCCCGGCCGCACGCACGAGCGTGGGCGTCGCGAGCACGGGAACGGTGCGCTCGTCGCTCGCCTGCCGGGGCCGGAAGCGCGAGACGACGGAGCTCGTGAGCCCGTAGTGGAGCTCGGTGCGCGCGCCGGGGACGATCGCGGACGTGACCGGGTTGGACGGAAGCCAGCCGTCGAACCCGAACCGCTCGACACCGTCCGGCGTGACGACCGCGAGCCTTCCCACCGTCAGGACACCCTGCGCCGCCTGGCCGGCCGACGCGCCCGTCTCCTCGATACGCCGCGGCGGGTAGAGGGTCAGCGCGACGACGCGGCCGCCGCGCGCCGCCTCCGGAATCGGCCCGGCGAGCGTGAGCCGCCGCTTGCCGCCCGTGCGGCCGAAGTCGACCTGGGTGAACGTGCCGTCCGCGCGTCACGAGGTTCGCCGTCACACCGATCGGCGTCCCGACCACCTCCGCCGGCAAGCGGAGCTCGAGCGCATCGTCCGGGATCTCGGGGCCCCGAAGCTCCGCCGGCCCGTCCGGCTCGATCGCCGCCGCGAGCTCAGTCCGCGGTCGAGACGCGAAGTCCTCCCGCCAGCCGCCGACGGATGCGAGCGACGAGGCCGGAAGGCCGAGCACCGTGACCCCGCGCGACGACCCGAGGCGCGGAACGTTGCCGTTCAGGCGGAGCACCGGAGTCGCCGCGCCACCCTGCGTCGCGTTCCGGAAATCGTCGAGCGACGCCGCCTCGAGCGGAAGGACGAGCTCCCGCAGGTCCTCCGACACGATCGCATCGGCGGGAACCGCGTATGCGGCCTGGTCCTCCTGCCCGCGGGCAAGCGTCGACCGGTAGGTCTCGGCGAAGAGCGCGAGGCCGAGGCTGACCGTGAGGAAGGCGATGGCCACGGCCGCGTAGCCCGGGTTCCGCGCGAGCGAGAGCGCGGCGAGGCGGAGGACGACTCCGCGCCCGCGGGCAAAGCGCTCGAGCGCTCGAAGGCCCGGCACGAGCGCGCGGGCGAAGACCACCGCCGCCACGAAGGCGACGAGCCCCGGGAGGAGCAGGAGGAGCGCGCCTGTTCCGCCCTCGCGTGCGAGAGTCGCGGCGTCTGTCGAGCCGCGGGCCAGCGTGACGACGATCACCGCGACTGCGCCGAGAGCCGCGACGTCGACCGGGGACACCGACAGGCCGCCGAGCCGGACGGGCCGCGCCCTGACGGCGGCGAAGAGGACGAGCGCCGAGACGGCGGCGAGTAGGAGCGCCGCGACGAGGCCGGTCCCCGAGAGGACGGTCTCCACGAGGACGTCGCCGATTGGTGCGCCCGCGCGACTCGCGATCGCGGCCGCGAGCCCGGCTCCCGCCGCCCAGCCCACGAGCGTGCCGGCAACTGCGACCGACGTCGTCTCCGCCGCCGTTTCGAGCTCGACCTGCCACCGCCTGGCCCCGAACCAGGTGAGCCGTCGTCGCGCCGCGCCCGCGTCGCGGCGGAGGGTCGCGGCGGCGAGCAACGAGAAGGCGACGAGGAGGGCGCAGGCCTCGCCGCCGATCAGGAGCAACCGCCGCCCGGCGGCCTCCGCCGTCTCGACCGCTCGCTCGACCTCGGCGACCGGAGCCTCGAGGTCGAAAAGAAGATTGCCCGTCTGCACGGTCGACCGCGCACGGGCGACCCGCCCGCGGAACGCGTCCGCTTCCCAGACGTGCAGTGAGCCGTCCGCAAGCGGAAGGACCCAGGCGTGGCTGCGGTAGAGCCTCCGAAGGGACGGCGCGTCTGCGAGCGTCCCGACACCCTCGGCCACGAAGAGGGGCGGCGCGGCGGGCTGGTGGTACGCGCCCGGCTCGACGAAGCGTCCGAAGAGGACGTCCGACGAGAGCGAGGCCTCGCCGACCTCGACGAAGCGCACGTCGTCCGTCTTCGGGAGGGCGCCCGCCCCGCGGATCCGCAGGAGCTCGCAGCGCTCCGGCACGCACGTCCGCGGAAGCCGCCCCGAGCGCAGCCGGACCCAGGGGGCGAGCCCCTCGGCCGCGGCCAGGTCGACGGCGCCGCCCCCGATGGACGTGCGGCGGAAGAGCATGACGTCGACCGGCTCGCCGACACCGACCGGCGCGAGCGCGTTGCGGGCGACCCGGTCGAGCTGAGGCAAGGTCGTGCCGCTCTCGCCGGGGACGCCGAACCACACCGCCCGAACGGACCGCTCGGCCGCCGGGATCGACTCGAGCGCACGCGCGACGCTGCGATCCTGCGCGACCAGGCTCCCGGCAAGGACGGCCGCGAGCGTGGCCGCGGCGGCGGCGAGACCGAGGCCGACGAGCGCGAAACGGGCGGCACGACCGCCCAGCCGCGCACGCGCGAGCCGGAGCGGATAGCCGAAGCGGCGCAGCGACTTCATGACCCGAACGCTGCCATTCCACGAGGGTAACGACAAGTGGAGTCTCTTCGTCTAAGGTTAAGCGGCGCTTATGCTCGATGTTCGCCGGATGCGCGTGCTCCGCGAGGTCGCGAACCGCGGCTCCATCACCGCGGCCGCCCACGCGCTCTCGTTCACGCCGTCCGCCGTCTCCCAGCAGATCGCGACGCTCGAGCGAGAGGCCGGCGTGGCGCTCGTCGAGCGAGGTCCGCGGTCGGTTCGCCTGACCGAGGCGGGGCAAGCGCTCGTCGAGCACGCGGGCGAGGTGCTCGCACTCCTCCGTGCGGCCGAGGCGGACATCCAGGCGATCGCCGGGCTCAGGCAGGGAAGCGTGCGGGTCGCGTCGTTCCCGACCGCGTATGCGACGATCATGCCCGGCGCGATCGCGGCGTTCCGGCGCCGACATCGCTCGGTAGAGCTCAGTCTCACGGAGGCGGACCCGCGGACGGCCCTCGCCGGTCTCAAGGCCGGCGAGCTCGACCTCGCGCTCCTGTTCGAGTACGACTTCGTGCCGCTCGCGGCCGACGACGCGGTCGAGCTCGTCCATCTCCTGGACGACCCGATCAACGCGGTGCTCCCGCGGACGCATCCCGCCGCCCGGCGGCCGTCCGTGCGTCTCGCCGACCTCGCCGGCGAGTCGTGGATCACGTCGACGCCGCGGTCGTCCTGCCACGCGTTCGTGCGCCGCGCCTGCGCCGCCGCGGGCTTCGAGCCGGAGATGACGATGGAGAGCGACGACCACGGGGTCTGGCAGGGCCTCGTCGCGGCAGGCGTAGGCGTCGCGCTCGCATCCGAGCTCTCGCTGCCCGTGCTCCACCCCGATGTGATCGTGCGCCGCGTGGCGCCGAAGGGCCTGAAGCGTCGCATCTTCGCCGCCCACCGGGTCGGGGCGGCGCGCGTCCCGGCGGTCGCCGCGATGCTGGCGATCCTGCACGAGGCCGTCGCCACGCGCGAGGCCTTGGCCGAGAGCGCCTAACGCTCCGAATTGCGAAGGACGATGCGGGCTCGGAGCCCCCTTCTTCACGTGACAGGAGGAGGCGAGCCGCGTTGACATCGCACCACGAACTGCCGTAGGTTGGCCCCGTGCTCGCCGCGCGGCCGGTTCGCATGGCGAACCTCTGCAGTCACGAACGTCGGTCGGGGAAGGCCAAACCCGCCTTCGGAGGGGAGAGAATCATGCGCAGAAGGCTTCTCGCGGTCGCCGTCCTGGCGCTGGCAGCCGCCGCAATCCTTTCGGGACCCGCCTACGCCCAGCAGGTCACGGGGCTGACGGCCGAGCAGGAGGACGGCTTCACGACGCTCGCCTGGAACACCATCCCGGGCGCGACCGACTACCAGATCGAGCGAACCCCGGTGGACGCGGCGAACGTCCCCACCGGCGCCGCCGTGATCGCGGGGCTGTGGCGCCCCAACCGCACGATCACTCCCGAGTTTCCGACCTTCGCGGAGTCGGGCTACAACCCCGGCGACCGCTTCCAGTGGCGCGTGCGGGCGCGGTTAGGCCCCACCAACCCTCAGCCGTTCTCGCTGCCCGTCTTCGGGACGACGCTCGCCCCCTGGGGCAACCCCGCGGTGCCGGGCGAGAACCTGCGCACCCAGTGGGAGCAGACGCAGGCCGCGTCGTTCACGAACGACGTGAACGAGTACGCGTACACCGCCGCGCTCGACGAGGCCAGTGACCGCGTGCGCGTGGTCGAGATCGGCCGGACGCTCCTCGACCGCCCGATCAACATGTTCGTGATCGGCTACCCGTCCCCGCCGGCGACGGCCGCGGCGATCTCGAGCTCGCCCACGGCCCTCGTCAACTGCAACGTCCATGGGAACGAGCCGTCGAGCCGCGAGGCGTGCCTCATCCTGGCGCGCGAGCTCGCCTTCGGGAACGACGCGCGCACGATCGACATCCTCTCGCACGCGACCGTACTGCTCGTCCCGTCCATCAACGGCGACGGGCGGGCGGCAAACCAGCGGGGGAACTCGACCGGCCAGGACCTGAACCGCGACTACTCGCTCATCCGCCAGCCCGAGACGTTCTCGTTCGTGCGGATGATGCGCGACTACACGCCCCAGGCGGCCTTCGACGGGCACGAGTTCGGCAACAACAACGCCGGCGACCTGCCCGTGCTGCCGCCGCGGCACCTCAACGTGGCCCAGTCGATCTTCGACCAGTCCATGGATCTGATCGAGGGCTCGATGTACGTGAACGGCTCGGCCGACGGCTGGTGGTACTGCCCGTACGGCTGCCAGGGAGGCGGTGCGGTCGGGCTGAGCGAGGAGACGATCCTCCGCAACACGATGGGCCTGAAGAGCACGATCGGCTCGCTCCTCGAGGCCCGCAGCGCGGGCGGCGCGACCAGGCCGAACGAGGGCGCGGCGGCGAACAACCGGCGGCGGAAGACCTACTCGGCGCTCTACACGTACCAGCGCTTCTTCGAGTACCACCGGGCGAACGAGCCGGAGATCGCCGACTCGATCGACGAGTCGCTCGCGTTCCAGCGGTCGAACACGGGGAGGATCGTGTTCCGCGGCTCGCGGCCGATCCCGCCCCATCCGGCCCCGCACCCCGGCGAGAGCCCGCCGCCGGAGCAGAACCCGGGCCCCGAGCTGATCCTCGAGAACCCGCCGTGCGGCTACCTGCTCACCGACGCGCAGTACAACGGGGTGCGGGACGACAGCCCGCCCGGGTTCCCGACCACCGTCGCGCAGCGCGTCGGGGCGCACGGGTGGGCGGTCGACACGCGGCCGGCCGGCTACATCGTCCGCCTCGCGCAGGCGCAGCGGGGTCTGATCCCGCTGCTCCTCGACGGCGCAGGCCGTCGAGGAGTGGGTGGACGGCCAGCGGCTCTTCGAGTGCCCGCACGCGGCGGTGTCGCCGGCGAGCCTGTCGGTCGGAGCGGTGGAAGGGACGCAGACGACCCGGACGCTCACGGTGTCGAACCTGGCCGTCGAGCCGAACCAGAATCTCAACTGGACGATCACCGAGGCGCAGGCCGACTGCTCCTCACCGAGCAACCTCGGCTGGGTCTCGACCAGCCCCGCCAGCGGGACGACCGCGCCGTCGGGGACGTCGAACGTCACCGTGACGTTCTCCACGGCGGGGCTCACGGCGCCCGCAAAGCCGAGCGGGGTCCTGTGCCTGCGGTCGAACGACCCGGGCGAGCCGCTGATCGTCGTCCCGGTCTCGCTCCAGGTCCAGTATCCGTTCACGGGCTTCTTCAGCCCGATCGCCAACCCGCCGGCGTTGAACTCGGTGAACGCGGGGGCGTCGCGACCGGTCAAGTTCAGCCTCGGCGGCTTCCGCGGCCTCGCGATCTTCGCCGCGGGCTCCCCGTCCTCACGCGCGATCGACTGCGCGACGAAGGTGCCGATCGGCCCGGCAGTCTCGATCTCGACCGGGCTCAGCTTCGCTGACGGCCAGTATCAGTTCGACTGGAAGACGAGCAGTGCCTGGGAGGGCACGTGCCGCGAGCTCGTCGTCGCGCTGAACGACGGCACGCAGCACACCGCGTACTTCCGCTTCACCTAGGAAATCTGGGGGAGCGCCGCCAGCGGCGCTCCCCCTCAAACCTTCGCGAAGCTCCGGAGAGCCTCGACGACGACCTTCAGCCGCCGGCCCTGCTCGGTCAGGAGGTACTCGACCCGCGGCGGGCGAGAGTCGATGACGCGCCGCTCGAAGATCCCGGCCTCCTCGAGCTCGACGAGCCGGGCCGCGAGCGTGCGCGGCGGCACAGTCGCCGACCGCCTGCCGGAACTCGTTGAACCGGACGGCGCCCGCCATGGGCCGCGTAGACGACCTGGAGGAGCCAGCGCCGCTCGAGGAGGTCCGCCGCGCGGCGGACCTCCTCGGGCACCGGCTCACACCGCCGACAGCGGTGGCCGTGCACTCTCCGGCTCGAGCGCGAGGTCGAGCACCTCGCCGAGGCTCATGACCGGATGGAAGGCCATCTCGCTCGCGCACGTCCTCGGGAACGTCGTCGAGGTCGGCGCGGTTGCGCTCCGGCATGATCGACGTCGGTGAGCCCGGCCGCGTGGGCGGCGAGCACCTTCTGCTTGAGGCCGCCGATCGGGAGCACGCGGCCCTGGAGCGTCACCTCGCCGGTCATGCCGACGGTGTGCCGCACGGGCCGCCCCGAGAGGAGCGACGCGAGCGCGGTCGCCATCGTGATGCCCGCGCTCGGGCCGTCCTTCGGGATCGCGCCGGCGGGGACGTGGACGTGGAACGCGCGGTCGTCGAAGGCGGACTCGTCGATCCCGAGCTCCTCCGCGTGCGCGCGAACGTAGGAGAGCGCGATCCGCGCCGACTCCTTCATCACGTCGCCGAGCTGGCCGGTCAGCAGGCAGCGTGCCGTCTGCCCGTGCATGGACGGTCGCCTCGACGAAGAGGACGTCGCCGCCCGTGCCCGTGACGGCGAGGCCGGTGGCCACGCCCGGCACGGCCGTCCGCTCGGCCGCCTCCTGGAAGAACCGCTGCCGCCCGAGCGCGTCGCGCACGTGCGTCGAGGTCGACCGCGACCGGCGGCCTCGACCTGCCCGGCGGCGATCCGCGTCGCGGTCTTGCGCAGGAGCTTCCCGAGCTCGCGCTCGAGCTGGCGGACGCCCGCCTCGCGCGTGTACTCGGAGACGACGAGCTCGAGCACCTCGTCGGTGATCGTCGACCTCGTCCTCGCGCAGGCCGTTCCGCTCGCGCTGGCGCGGCCAGAGATAGCCGCGCGCGATCGCGACCTTCTCGTCGACCGTGTAGCCGTCGAAGCGGATCACCTCCATGCGGTCGAGCAGCGGGCCGGGGATCGTGTCGGCGATGTTCGCGGTCGCGATGAAGACGACCTCGGAGAGGTCGAGCTCGACGTCGAGGTAGTGGTCGCGGAACGAGTGGTTCTGCGCCGGGTCGAGCACCTCGAGCAGCGCCGCCGACGGGTCGCCGCGCCAGTCGGCGCCGACCTTGTCGACCTCGTCGAGCATGATCACCGGGTTCATCGTCCCGGCGTCGCGGAGCGCGCGGACGAGCCGGCCCGGCAGCGCGCCGATGTACGTGCGCCGGTGGCCGCGGATCTCGGCCTCGTCGCGCACGCCGCCGAGCGACATGCGGACGAACTCGCGGCCGAGCGCGCGGGCGATCGACTCGCCGACCGACGTCTTGCCGGTGCCGGGCGGCCCGATCAGCGTCAGGATCGCGCCGGAGCGCTTGTCCTCCGTGATCCCGCGCTCCTGGCGGAGCTTGCGGACGGCGAGGTACTCGACGATGCGGTCCTTCACGTCCTCGAGCCCCGCGTGGTCGGCGTCGAGGACCTCGCGCGCGTGAACGGGATCGAGCCGCTCCTCGGAGCGCTTCGACCACGGCACGGCGATCAGCCAGTCGAGGTAGGTGCGGATGATCGACGCTTCGGGGCTCTGCTCCCCGATCGCCTCGAGCCGCGTCAGCTCGCGCTCGGCCTGCGCGCGGACCTCCTCGGGCATCCCGGCCTCCTCGATCTTCGTGCGGTACTCCTCGACGACCGAGCCGTCGTCCTCGCCGAGCTCCTTGCGGATCGACTCCATCTGGCGGCGCAGGACGTAATCGCGCTGCTGCTTCTGAGCGCCCGACTCGACGTCCTCGCGGATGCGCCTGCGCACCTGCAGCTCGGCCAGCCGCTCGCTGCTGGAGGCGGACGGCGAGCTCGAGCCGCTCGCGGATGTCGACTGCCTCGAGCACCTCGACCTTCTGCGTCGAAGGTGAAGTCCGGCGCGTAGCCGACGGTGTCGGCGAGCGCGCCCGGCTCCGTGATCGAGCGGACGAAGGACGGCGATGCGGCCGTCGTCGCCGCGCAGCTCGAGGATCTCCTCGACGATGGCGCGGTACTCGCGCTCGAGCTCGCGGATGCGGCCGTCCGACGCGTCCGGCCTCGTCGGGCCGCTCCTCGACCTCGACGCGCAGGCGGCCGCGCGGCGTCGGTGTGCGCGGCGCCCGCGATGCCGCGGTGGAGGCCGTTCAGCGGCGACGGCACGGGCGCCGCCGGGCAGGCGGACGCGGTCGACCACCTCGGCGACCGTGCCGACTCGCGCGAAGTCGTTCTCGTGGCGCGGGACGAGCAGCACGCGCTCCTCGTCGCCGACGTCGACCGGCAGGGTGACGTCCATGTTGGGGAAGACGACGACGTCTTCGAGAGGGACGAGTGAGCAGCGTGCTCACGTTCAGACACTCCTATGCTCGCTTCAATTTGCGCAGTAACTATACCATTTGAACCTACTTGCCATCGCGTCATGCCCTGAGATATCGATCGCTGACTGACGACCGAGCGGCCGGACGACCCGGCCGTGCGGCGCGCCAACCTGCGGCGGGTCGTCAGGCTCTTCCGCCCGTACCGCCTCCGGCTCAGCGCTCGTCAGCGTCGCTGATCCTCGTCGCCGCGGGGCTCGGGATCGTCTCGCCGTTCCTGCTGCGCGAGGTCCTCGACGAGGCGCTTCCCGGAGCGCGACACGGCGCTCCTCACGCTCGCTCGTCGGCGGCATGATCGCGATCGCGATCGTCGACCGGCGTCCTCGGCGTCTCAGACGCTCCTCTCGA
Organism: uncultured Actinomycetes bacterium; assembly: GCA_963824775.1. Classification (GTDB taxonomy): domain Bacteria; phylum Actinomycetota; class Thermoleophilia; order Gaiellales; family Gaiellaceae; genus CAWGQF01. The sequence goes on along the minus strand of CAWGQF010000011.1, from coordinate 4,299 downwards.
ACCAGGTCGGCCAGCGGGTCATGCACGACCTGCGCTCGGCCGTCTACCGGCACCTCCAGCGCCTCTCGCTCGCCTTCTTCACGCGCACGCGGACGGGCGAGGTGCAGTCGCGGATCGCGAACGACATCGGCGGCGTCCAGAACGTCGTCACGTCGACCGCCACCTCGATCGTCTCGAACGTCGACGACGGTCCTCGCGACGGTCGTCGCGATGTTCGTGCTCGACTGGCGGCTCGCGCTCTTCTCGCTCGGCCTCCTGCCGCTCTTCGTCCTCCTCACGCGGCGCGTCGGCAAGCGAGCGCAAGCGGATCACGACGACCCGACAGGAGACGATGGCCGACATGTCGACGCTCGTGCAGGAGTCGCTCTCGGTCTCGGGGATCCTGCTCGGCAAGACGATGGGGCGGTCGCCCGAGCTCGGCCGACCGCTTCGAGGACGAATCGAGCGCGGCTCGCCGACCTCGAGGTGCGTCAGCGCATGGCCGGCCGCTGGGTGATGGCCTCGATCCAGATGAGCTTCGCGATCATGCCGGCGCTCGTCTACTGGTTCGCCGGCCAGACGCTGGATCGGCGCCGGCGATCTCGATCGGCACCGTCGTCGCTTTCACGACGCTGCAGACGCGGCTGTTCTGGCCGATCGGGTCGCTCCTGAACGTCCAGATCGACGTCCAGACCTCGCTCGCGCTCTTCGACCGGATCTTCGAGTACCTCGATCTCCCCGTGGACATCGAGGAGCGGCCGAGCGCGCGCCAGCCCGCGCGTCGGAGCGCGCGGCGACGTCGCCTTCGAGAACGTCTGCTTCCGCTACGGCGGACGACTGGATCCTCGAGGACGTCGTCGTTCGAGGTCCCGGCCGGCACGAAGACGGCGGTCGTCGGCGAGACCGGCTCCGGCAAGACGACGCTCGGCTACCTCGTCGCCCGCCTCTACGACGTCGAGCGGGGCGCGTCACGCATCGACGGCGTCGACGTCCGCGACCTCACCTTCGACTCGCTCGCCGACCTCGGTCGGCGTCGTCTCGCAGGAGACGTACCTCTTCCACGCCTCCGTGCGCGAGAACCTGCGCTTCGCCTGCCCCGAGGCGACCGACGAGGAGATCGAGGAGGCGGCCCGCGCGGCCCAGATCCACGACGTGATCGCGAGCTTGCCCGACGGCTACGACACGCTCGTCGGCGAGCGCGGCTACCGCTTCTCCGGCGGCGAGAAGCAGCGCATCGCGATCGCGCGCACGATCCTCCGCAACCCGCCGATCCTCGTCCTCGACGAGGCGACGAGCTCGCTCGACACCGAGACCGAGCGGGCCGTCCAGGAGGCGCTCGACCGGCTGGCCGAGGGCCGAACGACGATCGCGATCGCGCACCGGCTCTCGACGATCCGGGATGCCGACCAGATCGTCGTGCTCGACGCGGGACGCCTCGTCGAGCGCGGGACGCACGACGAGCTCCTCTCCTTCGGCGGGCGCTACGCCGCCCTCGTCGGCCGCGAGGTCGAGCTCGACGCCGACGAACCCCTCGTCGTCGGCTAGCCTTCGACCGGTGGAGAAGGTCGAGAAGACCGACCAGGAGTGGCGCGAGGAGCTCTCGCCGGAGCAGTTTCGCGTGCTCCGGCAGAAGGCGACCGAGGCACCCTGGTCGGGCGCCCTGAACTACACGAAGGATGACGGCGTGTACCGCTGTGCCGGCTGCGGGGCCGAGCTCTTCACGTCCGACGCGAAGTTCGAGTCGGGAAGCGGCTGGCCGAGCTTCTTCCAGCCGCGCGACGCGAGCGCCGTCGAGACCGAGGAAGACGGCTCGCTCTTCATGCGCCGCACCGAGGTGCACTGCGCCCGTTGCGGCGGGCACCTGGGCCACGTCTTCCCCGACGGCCCTCACCCCACGGGCCTCCGCTACTGCATCAACTCCTGCGCCCTCGAGCTCGAGCCGACCGGCTCGGCCGAGGCGGCCGACGACTAGACGTCGCGGGGATTCCCCTCCGGCCGGTCACCGCGCTACGATCCGGCTGACAAGCGAGGGAGGGATCGTGTTCCGGCGACGGCTACGCCTAACGCCTTCGGCTGTCGTCGTGGGCCTTGCCCTCGCGGCGGTGGCGGCACCCGCGGCCGGCGCCCAGACCCAGCCGGCCCCCACGCTCCGGGTCTTCGCCGCGGCGCCGTCGACGACCGTCCTGAAGTACTCGCGGCGCGTCGCGCTCGACCTCGGCGTCTACGTCACGCCGGTCGGCGGCGACTTCGAGCTCCGGGTGACGCGGACGAGCTACGACACGCCGCCGAGGGTCTTCCAGGTCGACGCGGAGACCGGCTCCGTCCTGCGCGAGCTGCCGGCTACCACCCTGCTCGGGTGGCGCGGCCTCCGGCGCTTCTTCGAGGTGACGCTCCGCAACCGGAGGGGGAAGGTCGTCGCCACGCTTCGGAAGGCCTTCTGCCCGGGCATCTTCTCCCTGGAGCGCGTCTCCGACGCCGGTCCCGTCGTTCCCGGCTACCCGGACGGGTGCTCGTCGGAGTCGCCCTTCGTCCGCGGCACCGTCTGGGGGCTCCACGACGGCTGGGCGTCGAACGCCCTCTCGTCCGTCGGCGAGGAATCGGGGGTGGCCTCGGTCCGCCTGCGCCCGGCTCGCTACATGGCCACCGTGCGGATCGCGCCGCCGTACGACACCCTGCTCGGAGTGGCGCCCGGGACCGGCGAGGCGAGAGTGCTCGTGACCGTCAAGGCGGCGCCGAACGGCCCGCCCGGGAAGGACGAGGGCAAGGGCGGCATGGACATGCCCAGGCCGGTCGTCCGCGAGCAGCACGCCCTAGCCGGCAGCGTTCCGGACGTGACCGATCCCGACCCGTCCACCCTCCCCGACCTCATCCCCCTCCCGCGTGGAACGTCGCCCTCTCGCACGCCCGCGGCCGTGGAGCTCCTGACCTTCGTGTCGAGCCCGTGGAACGCCGGCCCCTCGCCGCTCGTTGTCGAGGGCTTCCGCCGCCCGGGGGAGGCGGTCGATGGACCGCTTCCAGTACTTCTACGACGCGGACGGCACGTCGTTCGGCGAACGGCGGTTGGGCCAGCTCGCCTCGACGCATCCGCCGCGGCCACCACACTGGCACTCCATCGACTTCGTCGCTATTCGCTCCTGACAGAGGCGCAGACGGAGGTCGTCCGGAGCCGCAAGTAGTCGTTCTGCCTCGTGCCGACGGACATGATCGACCTGACCGTGCCGGGCGCAGTCTGATGCCCTGGCAGTCCATGCTCTCTACGATCTGCGGCTCGCCGTCGTCGATCTGGGTGCGAGAGACCCTGCAGGCCGGCTGGGCGGACACGATGATATCAGGCGTCCGGACAGGCCTTCGATGTGACCGGCCTTCGGACGCCGCCACCGGATCCTATCGAGACGAACCCCTCGGCGCCCGAAGGAACGGGCCCTGACGAACAACCGCGAGCCTCCGCCTCGTCACGCTCCGCGGCAAGCAGCGCGCGCGAAGCGGAACCGCGGCCGCCTGGCACGGCATCACGAACTGACACTCGCCGTCCGGCTACCTAGGCGAACGTAGCGTCTTCGAGGACGGGCCTAGGATTTGCGGGCCTCTGCATTACAGTCCGGCGCCCTGGCGAGGGGGAAGAAGGAGGAATTCATGCGGTCTCTCATTGGGGTTCCGACTCGGGCAGCGGGTCAATGAGGTCTTCACACCTGCTTGGCTCAGCGCGCTCCTGACCCTGGGTGTGACGGCTGCAGTCATGCTCGCTACGGCCGCCGGTGCCGAGCCCGGACGGGTCTTCCGGGACTCGTTCCACGACGAGGGGAACGGAGGTCATCGACGACTTCTGTGGAGATGACGGGATCGACCGTGGAAACGGCGTTCGTCGTGGACGTGCGTCTCATGGCGGCTCCGCGCGGACGGATGGCCTGGTGTCTTCCAGCTCCAGAACTCGTGACCGAGGTCTTCACTGATCGAGACGGCGACTCCGTTACTTCTGTCGCGGCGTCAGTCGACAAGGACCTGCGTGTGACGGAGATGCGACGGCACGCTGACGATCCTCGTCCTCGCGACCGCCCTGCCTCCCTCTACGGGAGAAGACGGGAAGGCGATCGCAAGGAACCCGGGTCAGGTCCAGTACGAGCTCCTCGTCGATCACGGCGGCACGCCGAACGATCCGTCCGACGACGTGGAGCTGGGCTTCACAGAAGCCAAGGAGTCGACGGGCCGAAGTGACGGCTTCTTGCGACGCAATGGTGGCCGCACTGAGCTGACGCGAACCTGAGGCGGGCGGGCTGTGGAGTCGCCGCCTCAACGCCGGAGGGCTCACCGTCGGTGGCGTGT
>CAWGQF010000010.1:0-84987 GCA_963824775.1 uncultured Actinomycetes bacterium | reverse complement strand
ATCCGTAAAGAACCCGCCGAAATCTGCCCTCGCTAGACTCGACCCCCTGGGATGACCCTTCGCGTGTGCATGGTCACGCCGTTCGCGTGGTCGCAACCTCACCCGGTCAACGAGCACGTCTCCGCCGCCGCCGGTGAGCTGCGGAGCCGCGGCCACGAGGTCGTCGTCCTCGCGCCGTCGAACCGCGCGACCGACCTCGCGGCCGGCCGGCGGGCGCTGCGACGGCTCGCGCGGGACGGCATCCAACTCCCCGATCTCGTCGCGCTCGGGCCCGCGATCCCGGTCACGCCGCGGAGCCGGATCGGCGTCCCGCTCGGCGTCCGCGCGAACCTCTCGCTGGCGCTCTCGACCGACCGCTTCGACGTCGTCCACGCGCACGACCCCGGTGTGCCGAGCCTCTCGTACCTCGCGCTGCGCCAGGCACGCGGCCTGACCGTGGCGACGTTCCACTCGCCCGAGCGCCTCGCCTACCCGCCCGGCCGCGCGCGGCGAGAGAAGCTGCTCGCGCGCGTGGATGCTCTCACCGCCACGAGTGACCGGACGCTCGAGGCCGCACAGGCGCGCTTTCCGGGGGACTACCGTCGGCTGCCGCTCGGAGTCGACCCGGAGCTCTTCGCCCCCGTGGACCGAGAGCGGAAGCGGTTCGTCCTCGAGTGGCGCGCGGATGAGCATGCGCGCGCTGCCGCGACCTTCCACGCGCTGGCCGGGCTTCCGGGCTGGGAGCTCGTGGTGCTCCGGACCCGTGCGCTGAGCGGGCGGCCGTACGTGCCGCGGCCCGTGCGCCGACGCGTCCACGTTCGTCGGGGGCTGGACGCAGCTGCGCGTGCCGGCGAGGTACGCGGGGCGGCGGGCTTCGTCCCTGCGCTTCGCGGCACGCCGCGGCCACGGATCGAGGCGGCGGCGGCCGGAGTTCCGATCGTGGCGCCGGCGGGAGCGGAGACGCAGCCCGAGCTTCTCGGCGCGGCGCTGGCGCGCCTGGCCGAGGACGAGACGTGGCGCCGGGCACAGGGCGAGGCGGCCCGCCGCGACGTGGAAAGCGAGAGCGTCGGAGCGCTTGGCGACGCGCTCGAGCGCGACGTCTACCGCGCCGTAGTCGCCCGCCGGAGGCGTCCCGCCGCAGCCGATCCCCTCGCCGACCGCCCGTTCATCCTCTGCGACCTCCACATGCACACGGAGCATTCACACGACTGCTCGGTCCCGACGGCGGCCCTCCTCGACCACGCCGAGGAGATCGGCCTCGGCGCGATCGCGATCACGGATCACAACGTCTTCGCAGGCGCGCGGGAGGCGGTCGAGCTCGCACGGGGCCGCCCGCTCCGCGTCATCCCGGGCGAGGAGGTGATGACGACCGCGGGTGAGGTGATCGGGCTCTTCCTCGACGAGGAGATCCCGCGCGGCATGTCCATGGAGGACACGATCGCGGCCATTCGCGAGCAGAGCGGCGTCGTCTACCTCCCCCACGCATTCGACCGGCTTCACTCGATCCCGGACGCGCGCACGCTCCATCGCCAGCTGGCCGAGATCGACGTGTTCGAGGTCTACAACGCGAAGCTCCTCCTGGACGGGTTCAACGACGAGGCACTTCGCTTCGCGCGCAAGTACAACCTGACCATGGGCGCCGGCTCCGACGCGCACGTGCTCCAGGGAGTCGGGACGGGCGCCGTGCGGATGCGCGCGTTCGACGATCCGGAGGAGTTCCTGATCAGCCTTCGCTCGGCGGAGGTGCTCCGGCGGCCCAAGTCGCTCGTCTACCTGCAGGGCCTGAAATGGATGGCGCAGGCGCGCGACCGGCGCACGAAGGCCGAGGCGGTCCGGTAGGAAGTCCCGGCGCCGGGGGCGAAGTAGGTGGATGGTTGACCGGCGATCACGCACTCACGAGCACCCGGCAAGCCTTCCCTGTGACTGCGTCCACGAACGACATCTCCGAGCGGTACCTGAAGAAGGCCATCGCCGAGATGAACGAGCTCGGCCACGAGGTCGCCGCCGCGGCGGGCCCGGAGCGGGTCCCCGTGCTCGGCTCGGGCCACCCGCTGGGCGACATCTTCCTCCTGAAGCACGCGCCGCAGACCGCAGAGCTCCACGAGGGCGTCGCCTTCTTCGGCAGATCGGGCCAGGCGGTGCTGAAGTCGATCCAGCGGATGCGGGTCGACCCGATGGCGATCTACGGCACGAACTGCCTGAAGTACGACGGCGAGGAGGTCGAGGAGGCGCACCGCTTCCTCCTCCGCGAGCTCCACATCGTGCAGCCCAAGCTCGTTGTCGTCATGGGGCAAGATGCGCTCTCGTGCCTGAACGCCCTTCAGTTCCCCCTCTCGACGGAGGTCGAGGAGACGCTCGGGACGATCCAGAGGTTCACGCCGACGGTGGAGGCGCTCGTGGCGCCGGACGTGGACGCGGCGCTGGACGACCAGCCGGCGAAACGGGCCTTCTGGGACGCGTTCAAGGCGACCGGCCCCTGGTGGTCCGAGCAGCCGCCGTACTGACGCTCGTCACCGCGATCGTCCTCTACTCGCAGTTCGCGCAGCACCTCCCGGAGCTCTCCGACTGGGGGAACGTCGCCTTCCTCTCCTTCCTCGTCATCCCGGCGATGTTCGCCCTCGTCTGGCTCGCGTTGCCGCTGCTCGACCTCGGCCAGGTGCCGCTCGCGGTGGCCGCGGCGACGTGTGCGGCGGTCGCCGCGGTCCTGAGCGCCGGCGACCTCGAGATCGCGGCCAACCTGGCGAAGCTCGCCGCCGCGACGCTCGTCGGTTGGCTCTTCCTGAGCTTCTTCGAGGCCGCCTGGTGGGTGCTCCTCGTGGCCCTTCTGATCATCCCGGTCGACGTTGTCTCGGTCGCGCGCGGGCCAACGCGGGAGATCACGGAGAACCAGCCGCAGGTCTTCGACGCTCTCTCGATCTTCTTCCGTATCCCGGGCGAGACGGACACGTCGAACCTCGGCCTCCCCGACGTCCTCTTCTTCGCGCTCTTCCTGGGCGCGGCCGTCCGCTTCGACCTACGGCCGTTCCCGACCTGGGTCGCGATGACGCTCTCCTTCGGGGCGACGCTCGCGCTCGCGGTCGCCCTCGACGAGGCCGGCGTCGCCGCCCTTCCGCTCCTCTCGGCCGCGTTCGTCCTCGTGAACGGCGACCTCCTCTGGCGCAGCATCCGGAACCGGCCGCGCCCGGGCCCCGCCTGATGATTGGTTCCTGATCCCGGTGCCCTCGGGGAGGGACTGCGCCAAGCAGCGGGGTCGACGCGAGCGGTGGCAAGGCTGGTGGCCTTGACGCCGCTCGCGGCGGCCGTGGGGCGCCGCGCGCAGGCCCCCAGCCGGGGGTGCTGGGATCAGGAATCAATCATCTAGCGCTTCTTGCGGTCGACGGCGCGCTGCAGGGACGCCTTGTTCATCCGGGAGCGCCCCTCGATGCCGAGCTCCTTGGCCTCGTTGTAGAGCTGGTCGTAGGTGCGGCCCTTGGGACGGTTCGTCCCCGAGCGGAGGCCGCCGCGGCGGCCGGACGAGATGTCCTTCGTCGAGGTTCGCGACCGCTCCCGCGACTCGCCCGCGCGGGCGCGCTCCTTGTTCACCGTACGGGCAGCGATCTCCTCGGCCCGCGACTCCGACTTCCCCTGCTCGCGAACGCTCTCCTTGACGTGCTCGTACTGACGGGCTCGCTTCGTTCCCGGCTTCACGCCACGCGGCGGCATGGTTCCCCCCTCTGCTGGAAGACGGCTACGCCGGGTGTCTCCCCCTCCTGCGCTCGGTCAAACCCCTACGCGCGGGCGAGCAGCGCGACCGTCTCGATGTGCGGCGTGTGGGGGAACATGTCGACCGGGCGGGCACGCTCGAGGCGGTACCCCCAGGCGCCGGTGAGCTCCTTGACGTTCCCCGCGAGCGTGGTCGGATTGCACGAGACGTAGACGATCCGCGACGGGTCGAGCCGGGCGACACCCCGCAGGGCCTTCCCCGAGAGCCCCGCCCGCGGCGGGTCGACGACGACGAGGTCCGGCCGGCCCGCGCGGTCCGCGAGCTCCTCCAGGGACGCCGCCGTGTCGCCGGCGAAGAACGCCGCGTTCGTGATCCCGTTCAGCTCGGCGTTCTCGAGCGCGCAGGCGACGGACTCCTCCGAGGCGTCGACCCCCCAGACCGTGAGCGCCGAGCCGGCCATGGAGAGCCCGATCGATCCGATTCCGCAGTAGAGGTCGTACACGGTCTCCTCGCCGGTGAGCCCCGCGTACTCCAGCGCGAGCCGATAGAGCTCCTCGCACATCGCGGTGTTCGTCTGCAGGAACGCGTTCGGGCGGACGCGGAGCCGCAGGCCGAGGAGCTCCTCCTCGATCCACGGGTCGCCCCACAGCACCCGCGTGGGAAGGTTCGTGACCTCCGCGGGCCGGTCGTTGACGGCCCAGTGGATCGAGCGCACCTCACGGAAGCGGCGCAGCGTGTCCACGAAGCGCTCCGCCGCCACGAGCTCCCCCGGCGCCGTCACGAGACGTCACGAGCGCCTGGCCGGTGTTGCGCCCCTCACGCACGACGAGGTGGCGGAGGTACCCCTCCTGCGTTTCCTGGTCGAACGGCGGCAGGCCCTCGGCGCGCGCCCACTCCTTGACAGCGTTCCGGATTGCGTTCCCGAGGTCGGTCGTGAGCCAGCACCTCTCGACGTCGAGCACCTCGTCCCAGCGTCCGGCCCGGTGGAAGCCGAGCCCGACGCCCTCGTCCGTCCGCGTGAACGAATACTCGAGCTTGTTCCGGTAGTGGAAGATCGACTCGGCCGGGACTGCGGGCTCGAGCTCGACGTCCCGCAGGCCGCCGATCCGGGCAAGCGCATCGTGCACCTGCGCCGCCTTGGCCTCGAGCTGCGCCTCGTAGGCGAGATCCTGGAAGCGGCAGCCGCCGCACGCGGGGTAGTGCTCGCACGGAGCCTCGACGCGCGGCGCGCCGGCCTCGACGACCTCGAGCGCGATCGCCTCGGCGTGGCTCCGCTTCACCTTCGTCACGCGCGCGCGAACCGTGTCGCCGGGCAGCCCCCGCTTCACGAAGACGACGAAGCCGTTCAGCCGCGCGACGCCCGCGCCGCCGTAGGCGAGCGAGTCGACGCGGAGCTCGAGCTCGTCGTCAGTCTTGACCGGCGCAGGCACCCGGCCAGTGTAGGGGCCGGCCCGAGGCCCGGACGCCCGTGACCTCTGCGAGGCTTCGCGGCCGTGTCGGCGATCGTCCTCGCGCTCTCGGCGAGCCTGGCCTTCGGCGTCGCCGACTTCTTCGGCGGACTGGCGTCGCGACAGGTTCGTCTCCTCACGGTCCTCGTCGTCTCGCAGACGGTCGGCCTGGTGGGTATCGCGGCGGTGGTCGCGGTGCGCGGCGAAGGACCGCCCGGCACGGATTTGCTGCCCGAGGTCGCTTTCGGGACCCTCTTCGGCGTCGCGGGCATCTCGTTCCTCTATCGGGGCCTCGCCGTCGGACTCATGGGAGTCGTCGCACCGATCGCGGCCACGGCCGCCGTCATCCCGGTCGTTTGGGGAGCGCTCCAGGGCGAGACGCCGACCCGGCTCCAGAACGCGGGCATCGCGCTCGCGCTCGGCGGCGTCGTGGTCGTGTCGCTGGGCGGCACCGTGCATCCGGGAGCGCGGTTCGCCGCCGGCGCCGGGCTGGGCGTCCTCGCTGCGGTCTCGATCGGCTCGTTCCTCGTCGCCTTCGACGCGGCGGCGGAGGAGGATCCCTACTGGGCGACGTTCACGATCCGCACAGCCTCGGTGTTTGTCTTCCTCCTGGCCGCCCTCGTTCTCAGGCCGCCGCTCGCCCTCCCCGGCCGCCTCGCACTCGCCGTCCCCGTGGTCGGGCTGCTCGACCTCACGGGCAACCTGCTCTTCGCGATCGCCTCGACGAAGGGCCTCGTCGGCGTCGTGTCGGTGCTCGCCTCGCTCTACCCGGTCGCCACCGTGGTGTTGGCCCGAGTGTTCCTCGGGGAACGGATGCGCGCCGTCCAGGGGCTCGGCGTCGGAGTCTGCTTCGCCGGCGTCCTCCTGATCTCCATCGGCTAGCCGGCTAGCCGATGGGTGCGACGAGCACCTTCCGCGTTCGCGGGCCGTCGAACTCGCAGAAGAAAATTCCCTGCCAGGTCCCGAGCGCGAGGTCGCCGTCGCGGAGCGGGACGACTACCGAGGTGGCGGTGAGCGCCGCGCGCACGTGGGACGGCGCGTTCTCCTCGCCGGCCTCGATGTGCTCCCAGCCCCAGTCGTCACCGACGAGCCGCTCGAGCGCCCGCTCGAGGTCGCGCGCGACCGCCGGATCGGCGTGCTCCTGCACGACGACGCCGGCGGTCGTGTGGGGCACCCAGACGACGGCGGCGGCCGCGTCCCCCGCGTCGGCGAGCGCCTCCCGAACGGAGGCGGTGATCTCGACGGCCTGCGTCTTGCGGTCCGTCTGGACTTCGAAGTCCCGCAACAAGGCGGGCTATCCTACGCCACCGATGGCGACGACCCCTCTCGGGAGCGGCACGGTCGACGCATACCGGGAGGAAGCCGACCGGTTCCTGCCGCGTTCGACGAGGAGCTCTTCCTCCACTACGCGGGACACAAGGGCGAGCTCGACCTGGCGCCGCTCTACGAGCGCTTCGCCGATCTGACGATCGCTCGAGGCGTGCCGGACGATGGAGGCCGCCGCCGAGCAGGGCGTCGGCTCCGTCGAGCTCTGGCGCTTCGCGTGCGAGGGGTTCCTCGGGAACCTCACCCGCGAGGACACCGAGGAAGTCGCACGCCTCGAGGCCGACGCTCGACGTCGAGGTGGACGGCGACCGGATCCCGTTCCGCATGCTCCGGCCGGCGATCGCGAACGAGCCCGACCGCGACCGGCGCGAGCGGTTGGAGCGCGCCCGCGCCGACCGTCGTCGAGGAGCGGATGAACCCGTTCCTCGCCGCGGAGTCTCGAGCGCGCGCACGCGGCCGCCCGCGACCTGGGCGGCGGCACCTACCGCGAGCTCTACGAGCGCTTCGGGTTCCGTCTGGACGACTGGGCCGCGGCCTGCGAGGCCGCTTCTCGAGGAGACCGAGGACGTCTACGTGCGCTCGGCCGACCGACTCTTCCGGACCCGCCTCGGCATCGGGCTCGACGAGGCGACGCGGCCCGACGTCCTGCGGCTCCTGCGGGCGACGAGCTGGGACGACGGCTTCCCGGCCGCGGGAATGCTCCCGGCCCTCGCGGGCACCCTCTCGGAGCTCGGGATCGACCTCGCCGGCCAGGAGAACGTGGAGCTCGACGTGGAGGCACGGCCGATGAAGTCGCCGCGCGCCTTCTGCGCGCCGATCGAGGTCCCGGGCCGCGTCGTCCTCGTGATCCAGCCGATGGGCGGGCCGCGACGACTGGCACGCCCTCTTCCACGAGGCCGGCCACACGGAGCACTACGCGCACACGTCGGCCGACCTCGTCCTCGAGCATCGGCGGCTCGGCGACAACGCGGTCACCGAGGGCTGGGCCGCGCTCCTCGAGCTCCTCGTGGACAACCCCGTCTGGCTCTCGCGACGCCTCGACTTCGGCCGGCCGGACGTGTTCACGCTCGGAGGCGGCCGCAGTGCGGCTCTTCCTCGTCCGCCGCTACGCTGCGAAGCTCCTCTACGAGCTCGAGCTGCACGCCGGCAACGTCGAGCTCGAGGACATGCGGGCGCGATACGTCGAGCTCCTGACCGACGCGACGAAGGTCGCCCCCTCGGCAGCGGACTACCTGTCCGACGTCGATCCTGGCTTCTACGCGTCGAGCTACGTCCGCTCGTGGGCGTTCGAGGCGCAGATGCACCGCTTCCTCCGCGAGGAGTTCGGGACGCGCGTGGTTCGCGCGCCGCGAGGCGGGCTCGCTGCTCCGTGAGCTCTGGAGCGAGGGGCAGCGCCTGACTGCGGACGAGCTCCTGCGCGACGTCACGGGCTCGACTCTCGAGCTCGAGTCGATCGTCGAGCGGAGCATGGAGCCCCTCAAGGCCTAGCCGACCGAGGGGTGCTCCGTCCTGGCGGGCTGAATAAGCTTTGCCCGGAATGCCGAGGCGGATCGTCATCGCGGGCGCGGCCGGCCGCGATTTCCACAACTTCAACGTCGCGTTTCGCGGGGGACCCGGAGGTCGAGGTGGTCGCGTTCACGGCGACGCAGATCCCGGACATCGACGGCCGGGTCTATCCGCCGGAGCTCGCAGGCCAGGGCTACCCGGCGGGCATCCCGATCCTCCCCGAGGAGGAGCTCTTCGACCTCGTCCACCGTGAGGGAATCGACGAGGTCGTCTTCGCCTACTCGGACGTCTCGCACGAGCACGTCATGCACCTCGGTTCGATCTCCCTCGCCGTAGGCGCCGACTTCCGGCTCATGAGCCCGCGCGCGACCGAGCTCCGCTCGTCGAAGCCCGTCGTCGCGGTCTGCGCCGTGCGGACCGGCTCGGGCAAGAGCCAGACGACGCGCCACGCCGCGCGTGTGCTCCGCGAGGCGGGGCTCCGAGTGGCCGTCCTCCGCCACCCGATGCCGTACGGCGACCTCGTGCGCCAGGCGGTGCAGCGGTTCGAGCGCTACGAGGATCTCGACGCCGCCGACTGCACGATCGAGGAGCGCGAGGAGTACGAGCCGCATCTCGCCGAGGGCAACCTCGTCTTCGCCGGCATCGACTACGCGGCGATCCTCGCCCGCGCGGAGGAGGAGGCCGACGTGATCCTCTGGGACGGCGGGAACAACGACACGCCGTTCATCTCCCCCGACCTCCACATCGTCGTCGTCGACCCGCACCGGCCGGGCCACGAGCGCCGCTACCACCCCGGCGAGACGAACCTCCGCATGGCCGACGTCTGTGTCGTCAACAAGGTGGACAGCGCGCCGGCCGAGGGCGTCGAGGCCGTGCTGGCCTCGATCGCTGAGCTCAACCCGCGGGCCGAGGTCGTCCGCGCGAACTCGCCGATCGAGGTCGAGGGCGATCCCGCCGAGATCCGCGGGAAGCGCGTCCTCGCGGTCGAGGACGGCCCCACGCTCACCCACGGCGACATGGCCTACGGCGCCGCCGTCCTGGCTGCCCGCAAGCACGGCGCCGCGGCGCTCGTCGATCCGCGGCCGTTCGCGGTTGGCTCCATCGAGGAGACTCTCCGCCGCTATCCCCACTTGTCGGAGCTCCTGCCCGCCATGGGCTACGGACGCCGCCAGATGGAGGAGCTGCGCGAGACGATCGCCCGCTCCGACGCCGACCTCGTCCTGATCGGGACGCCGATCGACTTGCGGAAGATCATCGACCTCGACAAGCCGGCCATGCGCGTCACCTACAAGCTGGACGAGATCGGCGAGCCGACGCTCGCGGACATCCTTCGGGCCCGCGGCATCGCCGCGCCCGAGCCGGCCCTCACCTAGGAGGGTGCGCGCGGCTCGTCCGGAACGTGAGCGGGTGGCGGCCGCATCCAGCGACCTGACCGTCGTCGCGCTCGGCGGCAACGCTCTCCTACGCAAAGGCGAGCGCGGCACGGCCGCCGAGCAGCGGGCCAACCTCGCCGACACGTTCAAGACGATCGCCGAGACGCTTCGCGCCGGCCCGGTGGTCGTCACCCACGGCAACGGGCCGCAGGTGGGGAACGAGCTCCTGCGCCAGGAGCTCGCCGCGGCCGAGGCTCCCCCGCTCCCGCTCTACCTCGCCGTCGCCCAGACGCAGGCCGAGATCGGCGCGCTCGCCGCGGCCGAGCTCGCCGGCCCCGCCGGGCGTCCCGTCGTCGTCGTCCTCACTCGTGTGGCAGTCGACCCGGACGACCCCGCCTTCGCCAATCCGACCAAGCCCGTCGGTCCGTTCTACGACGAGTCGCAGGCGCGCGACCTCGAGCAGGAGCGCGGCTGGGCGCTCCGGGAGGACGCGGGCCGCGGCTGGCGGCGCGTCGTGCCCTCACCGCGCCCGCTCGAGGTGCTCGAGCTCGAGAGCATTCGTACGCTCGTGGAGTCCGGCACCGCGGTGGTCGCTGCGGGCGGCGGCGGGATCCCGGTCGCCCGTCGACCGGGACGCATCGACGGGATCGACGCGGTGATCGACAAGGACCTCGCGTCGGCGCTCCTCGCAACGGGGCTCGGCGCACGGCGGCTCCTCATCCTGACGCAGGTCGCCGCGGTCGAGCGCGGCTTCGGCACGCCGGATGCCACCCCCGCCGCCGAGCTCGTCCCCGGCCGTGACGACGCGATCCTCGAAGACCTCCCGGCGGGCAGCATGCGCCCCAAGGTCGAGGCGGCCTTCGCCTTCGTGCGCGAGACGGGCGGCGAAGCGCTCATAACGAGCGCAGACGCGCTGCGGGCAGGCGAGGCCGGTACGACGATCCTGCCGCCGTCAGGTTCGTAGGATGCACGGGTGGTTTCCGCCCAGCTGAAAGGCCGCGACTTCCTGCGGGTAAACGACTGGAAGCCCGACGAGCTCGTCACGGCGCTCGACCTCGCCGACCGCCTGAAGGCCCGCCAGAAGAAGCGGATCCAGGACCCCTACCTCGAGGGACGGATGCTCGGGATGATCTTTACGAAGCCGTCCACACGAACGCGCGTGAGCTTCGAGACCGGTATCGCACAGCTCGGCGGCACGGGCCTCTACCTCTCGGCGAACGACCTCCAGCTCGGCCGCGGCGAGACGATCAAGGACACGGCCGTCGTCCTCTCGCGCTACCTCGACGCGATCATGATCCGCACGTTCGCTCAGGCGGACGTCGACGAGCTCGCCGAGCACGCCGACGTCCCGGTCATCAACGGCCTCACGGATCAGTTCCACCCGTGCCAGGCGCTCGCCGACGTGATGACGATCCGGGAGCGATTCGGCACGGTCGAGGGCGTTCGCGTCGCGTACCTCGGCGACGGGAACAATGTCTGCCACTCGCTCATGGTCGCAGTGGCGAAGCTCGGCGGGCACTTCGTCGCGTCGACGCCGACCGGCTACGAGCCGAGCCGTGAGGTGACGGGCTGGGCGCAGACGGCCGTCGAGGCGTCCGGCGGCTCGGTCGAGCTCGTGCACGACCCGGACGAGGCCTCACGCGAGGCCGACGTCCTCTACACGGACGTCTGGACGAGCATGGGCCAGGACGAGGAGCGCGGGCGCCGGCTGCACGACCTGGGCGGATATCGGATCGACGGCCGCCGGCTCGAGCTCGCCTCGGAGCGGGCCGTCGTCATGCACTGCCTGCCCGCCCACTACGGCGAGGAGGTCACCGAGGACGTCCTCCACGGGCCGCGCTCGGCCGCGTGGGACGAGGCGGAGAACCGCCTCCACGCTCAGAAGGCGCTCATGGCGCTCGTGATCGAGTAGCCCGCACGGGCTCGCGTGCTTCCGCTCAAGGACAACATCCCGACGCGCCACTTTCCCGTCGTCACGGTGGCGCTGATCGTCGCGAACGTGCTCGTCTGGCTGCTCTACCAGGACGCCGGCACGGAGCCCGGCCTCACGGCCTCGATCGACGAGTCCGCGTACCACCCGTGCGAGGTGAACGACTCGTGCCCGGTCGTCGGCGAGGATTGGTTCGTGACCGCGTTCACCTCCATGTTCATGCACGGGAGCTGGATGCACCTCATCTTCAACATGCTGTTCCTCTGGATCTTCGGAAACAACGTGGAGGACCGATTCGGGCGCCTCCGCTTCCTCCTCTTCTACGTCGCCGGCGGGCTCGCGGCGACGGCGCTCCAGACCTTCGTCACGCTCGGGTTCGGCTCGTTCCGCGACTCGACCATCCCGAACGTGGGTGCGAGCGGCGCGATCGCGGCCGTGCTGGGCGCCTACATCCTCCTCCACCCCGGCGCGCTCGTCCTGACGTGGATCGCGCCCATCTTCATCTTTCCGATCCCGGCGCTCGTCTACCTCGGCATCTGGTTCGTGCTCCAGCTCTTCGAGGGCGGCTTCTCGTTCGTCCAACCCCAGACGGGCGGCGGGGTCGCGTACTTCGCCCACGTGGGCGGATTCGTCTTCGGGCTCGCCGCCGTCGGTGTCCTCGGGCTGGGCCGCGGCCGCGCGCCGCGGCCGCGGAGCTCCTGGTGACGCTGGACTTCGAGGAGCACGTCCACCGCGCCCTGGCGTCTCTCCCGGACGAGCTGCGCGAGGCGATGTCGAACGTCGAGATCGTCGTCGAGGACGAGAACGCGGAGGATCCCGATCTCCTCGGTCTCTACTTCGGCATCCCGCTCGTCGAGCGGACGTCGAGCTACGCGGGCGTCCTGCCGGACAAGATCGCGATCTACCGCATCCCGCTCGAAGAGGAGTTCGGTGACGACCCCGAGCTGCTCGAGGACGAGATCCGGATCACGGTCCTGCACGAGATCGCGCACCACTTCGGCATCGACGAAGACCGGCTGGACGAGCTCGGCTGGAGCTAGCGCTACTCGAGGCCGTCGAGCCGGATGACGGTGCCGCGCTCCCCGCCGCCCTCGTTGCGTCCAAGCCGTTCGACCATGCGCTCGAGCCGGCCCAGTCGGCGATCGACGGATTGCCAGCTCGTCCGGATCAGCTCGACCTGGAGAGCGAGGTCGTCGACCCGCTCGCGCCGCTCTGCCGCGACCTCGCTGCCCAGCCGCTCGAGTCGCTCGAGCATGCCGCGGAAGACCGCGTCCATCGCGGCGATGTGCTCCGCGACGGGCCGCACCTCGACGCGGAGCGCCTCGTAGACCACGCTTCCCACCTCGTGAGGCAGCGTCGCCTCGAGCTCGGCAGTCACCTCGGTGAGCCGCGAGAGGAGCTCGTCGTCGGCCGGCTCGAGCTCGCCCGCTGCAGGCGGGCGTGGGTATGGGGGCGGCCCGAGCACCGAGATCGACTGGCGCACGCGCCGGGCCGCGTCGTCCGACACGGGCTCGCCGATCACGACGCGGAGCACCTGCTCGACGCTCACGCCCGCGTGCTGCGCGATCTCGAGGACCGTCGGCATCAGCCGGCCGTCGACCTCGTCGACGACTCGTCCTCAGACGCTCCCGCGCGGCGCGGCAGCTCGCGCACGCCCTCCGCCGCTCGGCGGAAGCGCTGCTCGTACCATGGCACCGGGCTCCCCACCGGCTCCCAGTCTGCCGCGACCAGGCTTGCGACCAGCCTGTCGAACGCCTCGCGCACGTCTGCCCGGTCGGCGGGCGGCGGATCGGCCTGTCGCCAGCGGAAGGGGCGGGAGCGCCCCACCTCGCGCGGGGTTTCGCCTGGATTCACCTCCGTGGCGACGAACTCCGCCTTCAGGTAGCCGCGCCAGAGGTCGATCGAGCAGACGGCCGAGTCGTACACGACCGGCTCGGGCTCCACGAGCTCGACGACCTCCTCGGCGCGGAGCCTCTGGGGCGCGCCGCAGCTCATGCAGAAGCGCGCCTCCCCCGGGAGCATCGTGCCGCAGTTCGCGCACGCCATGAAGAAAGCGTGCATCGAGAACCGCGGCGCTGCAAGTAGCGTCTTGCCGGTGCGCGCCTCGAGCTACCGCTTCCTGACGACCTGGTGCCTCGACGCGCCCCGCGAGGACGTCTACGACGCGATCCACGCAGTCGAGCGCTGGCCCGAGTGGTGGCGCGGCGTCGAGTCGGTCAATGAACGCCGTTGCACCGGTCGCCCGGCCTGTCTTCGTCTGGAGCCACAACACGGTCATGCGCTGGGGCGGCGAGTCGCTCGCGCGCCTCCTCGGGGTGCGGCTGCTAGCCCGCGGCTGACGCGCCGGCGAGCTCGACGGTGCAGCTCGAGCGGCCGCGCTTCTCCAGGTACTGCTGGTGGTAGTCCTCGGCCTCGTAGAACTCGGTCGCCGGCACGATCTCGGTCACGACCGGGCTCGACCAGCGCCCGGAGGCGTCGAGCCGGTCGCGTGAGACGCGCGCCGCCTGCTCCTGCTCGGGCGAGGCGAAGAACACCGCCGACCGGTACTGGGAGCCGACGTCGGGACCCTGCCGGTTGCGGGTTGTCGGGTTGTGGTTCGACCAGAAGACGTCGAGGAGATCCTCGTAGCGCACGCGCTCCGGGTCGTACGTGACCTCGACCGCCTCCGCGTGGCCTGTGTTGTCACGGCACACCTGCTCGTAGGTCGGGGTCTCCACCGACCCGCCCGTGTACCCCACGCGGGTCGCGCTCACCCCGGGGATCTGGCGGAACGCCGCCTCGACACCCCAGAAGCAGCCTGCCGCGAACGTTGCCTTCTCCTGCACCTGGTCTCCCTCCATCGCTTGGCCTACATTGTGGCCAACGCGGACGGGGTCGTGTGTCGCATGGCGTTAGACTCGCCGCTGCGGTGGCGGCCCGGCATCTCATCGGACTGCTCCTCGCCGTGGAGGAGAGCTGGCCGGTCACGTTCGAGCGGCTGATCGGGCGCGTCGGGTCCGTTTCGTGGCGAGGCGAGTCGCACGAGTTCGCCTGCGAGCGGATCGTGAACGAACCGTTCGACCTCCGCGCCCGGCCGCAGTACGCGCTCGTGATCGACCGGCTGTCCTGGTGGTACGTCGTCCCGCGCGAGTGGCTGAAGAAGGTGGCCCTCATGGACGAGGTCTACCTCCTGAACAACGCGTTCACGTTCCAGGCGATGGAGAAGCACTCGGCGTACTGCGCGATGATGCGGCTCGGGCTCAAGATTCCCGAGACCTGGCTCATCCCGCACAAGCTCTCGCCCGAGAACCCGCGCTTCGCGCCGATGGCCGAGCGCTACTACCGGGAGTTCGACCTGGAGGAGATCGGCGCGCGCGATCGGCTACCCGCTCTTCATGAAGCCGTTCGACGGGGGCGCGTGGGTCGGCGTCACCCGGATCACATCGCCGGAGGAGCTCCAGGCCGCCTACGACGCGTCGGGCGAGCGGCTCATGCACCTCCAGGCGGCGGTCGAGGACTACGACGTCTTCACGCGCAGCCTCTCGATCGGGCCTCAGACGGCGGTGGCGGAGTACGAGCCCGCCCGGCAGTACTTCGAACGGTACGCGCCGAACCCGGACCTCTCGCCGGAGCGTCACCGCGAGATCGAGAGCGTGAGCCGCGTCGTGAACGCCTTCTTCCGCTGGGAGCTGAACTCGTGCGAGGTGATCGTGAAGGGCGACGACGCATATCCGATCGACTACGCGAACGCCTCTCCCGACCTCTCGCTCGTGTCGCTGAACTACCTGTTCCCCTGGGCGATCGCATCCCTCGTCCGCTGGTGCGCGTTCTGCTGCCTCACCGGCCGCAGCATGCGGATCAACCAGAACATCGCCGACTACGTGGCGATTGCGGAGACCGAGGGGCTCTCCTACGAGGAGAAGCTCGAGCGCTACCGGGCCCTGGCCGACTGCTACTTCGAGAGGGAGAAGTTCGAGGAATTCGCCGCCGAGGTCCTGCCGCACCTGGACGAGCTCATGGCCGAGGAGCTGGCAAGCCCCGAGTTCGACGCGCTCCTCGTCGACGTGATCACGCGCGGCGAGCCGGCCGAGCTGCACGAGCGGCTGATCGACCGCTGCCGGACGCGGGTCGCGGACTGGGCGGCCGACCGCTCGTCGGCCGCGCCGGTCGATGGCTAGCCGGCGCCTTCGGCGCTTGTAAGCACCTGCACGCCCGCCTACCATCAGGCGCGCGGAAGGTACGACGAGGGGTCTGAAGGTGAGCATGAAGACCAACGAGATAGACGAGCGCGCCGACGGCCGGCCCTCGCCTGGCTCGCACCTTCAGGTCGTCACGGACACGACGCTCCTGCACGAGTCGCTCCAGCCGCTGCTCGACGATCTCCTCGTTCGCATCAAGGAGGCGACGGACGCAGACACCGTCGCGATCCTGGTCAAGGACGACGAGGGTCGGGAGCTCCTTGCCGGCTCCGCGCTCGCGTTCGAGGAGGAGGTGAGACAGCACGTGCGGGTCCCGATCGGACAGGGGTTCGCCGGCCGGATCGCCGCGACGGGCGAGCCGCTCGCCATCGAGGATCTCGAGCACGCCGAGGTCGTGAACGATCTGCTGCGCGACCGAGGTCTCCGCTCGCTTCTCGGCGTCCCGCTCGTGGCCCTCGACACGATCGTCGGCGTCCTCCACATCGGAAGCGTCACGCCCCGCCGCTTCACGGAGGACGAGCAGCGGCTCCTCGAGGAGTTCGGCAGCCGCATCGCGCTCGCGATCGACCGCGTCCGGGCGCAGGAACGCACCGTCACGGCACACGACCGGGAGCAGGCGGCCCGGGACCGCCTCGAGCGCCTCCAGTCCGTGACCGCGGCGCTGGCCCGCTGCATCACGCTCGAGGACGTCTCCCACACGGTTCTGCACGAGGGGCTCGCCGCCTCGGGGGCCGTCAAGGGCCTCCTGGGCATGCGCACCGACGACGGGGCCGAGATCGAGGTCTTGGCGTCGGTCGGGTACCCCGACGACGACCTGGCCGGCTGGAGCACGTTTCCGGTCGACGCCTCCCTGCCGCTGTCCGACGCAGTCAGGGAGGGCGAGGCGTTCTTCTGCGAGACGCTCGCTGAGCGAAACGAGCGGTGGCCTGCGATCGCGGCGTACGGTGCCGACGTCGACCATGCTTTCGTCGCGCTCCCGCTCAACGCCCAGCGCGGCACGATCGGGGGGATCGCGCTCTCCTACCCGACGGCGAGAGCGTTCCCGCCCGAGGATCGCGAGCTGCTCGCCACGATGGCGGCCCAGGCAGGCCAGGCGCTCGAGCGCGCGCAGCTGTACGAGGAGACCGAGTTCCAGCGTTCACTCCTCGTCGCAGAGAGCGAGGCCTCGAACGAGGGCATCGTGATGGTCGACCGAGACGGGATCATCCGCTCGACCAACCACCGGTTCCGGGAGATGTGGGGAATCGACGACGACGTGGTCGGCACCCCGGCGAGCGCCTTCATCGAACGGGTCTCGGAGCAGCTCGTCGACCCGGAGCTCTCGCTCCGGCGAGCCGCGGAAGCAGCCGACCACGACGACGAGGTGCTGTCCGAGATTCGCAAGAAGAACGGGACGACCATCGAGATCTTCGGCGGGCCCGTCCGGTCGAGGGAGGGCGAGGTCTACGGCCGCGTGTGGTTCTTCCGCGACGTGACTCCGCTCCGGCTCGCGGTCGAGCGCCAACGCTTCCTCGCCGAGGCAAGCGACCTCCTCGCGTCGGCCTCCGACGTCGACGCGGCCATCCAGGAGACTGCGGAGCGGGCGGTCGAGCGCGTCGCGTCGCTCGTCGCCGTCGACCGCCTCTTGCCCGACGGCGAGCTGACGCTTGTCGCGTGCGCGCACGCCGACCCATCCGGGCGTGAGGCGATCGTGCGCGCGAGGGCGAACGGCCTGCCGGCGACGCACCCGGCGCGGCGCGTGGTCGCGACCGGCGACCGCACGCTCATCTCCAGCCAATCCACCGACTTCCTCGAATCTCTCGGCGTCGACGCCGGCCATCTGGCAACGCTCCGCGGCCTCTGGAGCCGGGCCGGAGCGTACGTTCCGATCGCCGGCCGAGACAGAATCCTCGGCTCGTTGCTCGTGGGATCGTCGACGTCCGGCGCCGCACTGTCGGAGGAAGAAGACCTCCTTCTGGCCGAGGAGCTCGCCCGGAGGATCGCGGTCGCGTGGGACGCAAGCGAGCTCCGGCGTGAGCGCGAGGCACGCGCCAACGCGTCCTTCGTGCTCGACCACGTCGCGGACGGCGTCATCCAGGTCGACGACTCGGGCCTCGTCCGGCTCTGGAGCCGTGCGGCGGAGCGGCTGACCGGCGTCGCCGCCGCCGACGCGGTCGGACATGACATCGTCGACGTGCTCCCCGGCTGGTCGGATGCCGCCACGTTCGGCCTCGACGACCTGACACACGTGAACGCCGTCCCGATCGAGATCGAGGGGCGCGAGCTCTGGCTCTCGGTTTCCGGCGCGACGTACCCGGGCGGCGCCGTGTTCGCGTTCCGCGACTGGACGGCGGAGCAGAGGCTGGAGGCGACGCGGCGCGACTTCGTGTCGACTGCCTCGCACGAGCTTCGCACCCCGCTCGCCGCCGTCTACGGGGCCGCGATGACCTTACGAAGCCAGCCGGACTTGACCACCGAGTTGCAACACCAGCTCTTCGACATGATCGTTCGCGAATGCGAACGGCTCACGAGGATCGTGGACGACCTGCTTCTCGCGGACCAGCTCGACGCCGGCGCCGTCTCACTCGACCTGCGCCGGTGCGACATCTCCGCGATCGCCCGGGAGGTCGTCGAGCTGACGCGGCAGCGGGCGACGAACGACATCGAGATCTCCTTCGCGGGCGACGGCGCGACTCCGAACGTCGAGTGCGACGAGGACAGCATCCGACAAGTACTCCTGAACCTCCTCGACAACGCGATCAAGTACTCGCCGGAGGGCGGCGAGATCGAGGTGTCCGTCAAGGAGCAGGGCCACCGCGTCCATCTCGCGGTCCGGGACGAAGGGCTTGGTATTCCTCCGGGCGAGACGGGCCGGATCTTCGAGAAGTTCTACCGGCTCGATCCCTCGTTGAGCCGGGGGGTCGGGGGCACGGGGCTCGGCCTCTACATCTCGAGCGAGCTCGTCCGCCGCATGGGCGGCGAGATCCGCGTCGAGTCCGTCGAAGGAAGCGGCTCGACGTTCACGGTCATGCTGCCGGTTCGCTAGTCGCGCGAACCCGCGGGGTGACGGCCGCCCTCGGCTTAGACCTTGGCGTTCTTCTTGATGTCCCAGCCAGCTTTGTCCGGCGGGGCGAGCGACCCGTCCGGCTTCTGCGGGCGGTACTCCAGCTCGAGCTTGCTGAAGTTGAACGAGACCTGGTCCATCGGGAGAAAGTCGTCGGTCCCGGCGTTCTGGTAGGACGAGACCAGGATGTCCGTGAACTTGATCTTCAGGAACTCCTGCTGATCCTTCGTCGCCTTCCGGGCGCTGAAGGTCGCCAGCTTGATGTGCTGCCCTGAGGCACAGGCGAGGAAGAGCTTCGGCGACGCCTTGTTCACGGTCATCGTGAAGTGGAAGTCCTGCATCTGGACCTTCCCGGCCCCACCACCGCCGCCGGTGGCCGGGGCGCGCTGGTTGGTCTCGCCCCAGCTGAAGTTCTGGAGCTCGATCTCGTCCTTGTGCTTCGAGTCCTTCGACTCGCCCGGGATGCCGTCGATCTTCAGGAAGTAGTCAACTGCGGCCACGTCGAGGCGACACTACGCGGTGTCTCGACTTCGGTCAACCCGTGCCGACCGCCCGGTCGCGGTCGGCGGCGATCTCGGCAGCGCTCAGCGCCCGGTCGGGTACGCGCGCAGACGTGCGGCGTTCCGCCGACTCGGGGGCCAAGACGCCAGGATCGCCCCGCCGGCGGAGCCCGGACAACTGCCTTTCCGTCTAGTTCTCGGCACCGTTGCCGTCCTGTGCGGCCTAGAACATATGGGTGATTGACAAGGTCGTAATCCACGCACACGCTGAGAGTGGGTCCTTCATGAGAGTCCGAGTCAGCGATCCAGCCCTTTGCGGCGACCTCGTCGAGTTCCTCGGCAGCACCGGCTGCGAGACGATCCAGACCGGCAGCTCGATGCTGGCGGTCGCGCTCGCAGACCCGCTGCCCTACGGGGCAGCCCGGATGGAGCTCGACTACCGCCTGGCCGAGTGGCGGGATCGCAACGCGCCGGCAAGCGCAATCGTCATCGATTAGGACGGGGTCGCGCCGGCGATCCGGCGCGACCCCGCGCACTCCCTACGCCACGCGCTGGGCGACCTCCACCCGGAGCAGCGAGCGGACGTTCTCGATCTGGTTCACGATCGTCGCCACCGCCGAGCCCGCGAACAGGAGCCCGAGGGCGACGTTGTCGAGCGACAGCACGAGCGAGCCCGAGTCGCCGCCGGCCGAGATGTTCGTCGTGATGATCTGATCCTGGAACCGGGCCACGCGGCCGCCGCCGTAGCCGACGTCGACGGTCGCGTTGATCGCGGTGATCCGGCCGGTCGTGTAGTTCGTCGTGCGCCCCGTCTTCTGGACGAGGTTTCCGACGGCGATGTTCGCCTTCCGCCGCCAGGCCCGCACGTCGCCGATCCAGTAGATCTCGCGGTTCAGGTCGTGGAACTGTCCCTGGGCAATCGCCGCGTCCACCAGGTTCCGGTGCAGGGCACGCGGCGTTGGCGGCTCCAGCGTGATGGGGATGAACCGCGAGAGCGCGGCGATCCGGTCGGCCGGGTCCGTGCCCCCGTCGAACGGCCCCGGCTGGAGGATCGGATCCCCGATCGAGGCGGCGTTCGTGTTCGCGAGGACGTGGTTGTTCGAGAGGATGTAGTAGCGCGGCGGGACGCCGATCCCGTGCACCGGCGGGCTCCCGGTGGAGCCTCCCGGCAGGATGTCGTAGACGCACGTCGCGATCGTTCCCGCAGTGATCTTGAAGTGGCCGACCGAGTAGCCGCCCTGGGCCGGGCGTAGCCGCTTGGCGAGGAGCAGCGCCTCGGCGAACTGCGTGAACTCCCCCTCCTCGAGGATCGGAGTGCCGACACCGTTCCCCTCGTCGACCGGCCGGACGCCGGGCGGCATCATGCGGAACTGCTCGGCTGTCGGGAAGCCGATCTCGAGCACGTCGGTCTTGGTCTCGCCCAGCTTGGCGGGAACCATCTCCTCCTTCGGCAGCTCTTCCTTCGCCACCTTGTGGCTCACGAGGACGAGCACGGCCGGCTCGCCGGTCGGCTCGCCGTTGCGCCACTTGACCCCGGTGCCGACGCCGACGACGTTCGCCGTCGGCGCCTCGGGATCGAGAAGCTGCTCGACGGCGCGCCTCCGCGGCCCCTCCAGCTTCGCGGCGGCGGCCGCCTCGAGCTCCATCTCTTCTACAGGCATACGCACTCCTAACTCTGCTGGGCCTGGAAGGAGCCGGTCTCCTCGACGTCGACCTCGTAGCCCTCGAGGGACGCCGGCACGCGTTCATCCGCGGCGAGCTCCGACTCCTGAATCTCCGTCACGAAGACCTTGATGACCGGCTCTCCGTCACGCTCGCCGATCCCGACACCGGCGACCCGCGGCAACGCCATCAGGGCCGCCTCGTGGCGGGCCAGCACCTCCGCGATCGTCGCATCCGCCAACCGGCCTCCTCTCCGCGCGTTTGGTCAGGGTCACGCCGCGCCGGGGGACCGCGCGGGCGAGGCTGTGTCTTCCGAAGAGGGGCACACCGGATCGACCCCCGTCGATGCCGCAGCGACGATGCCGAATGCCGGACCAGCGATCCCTCTCGTTGCGATCGTTACAGCGATCCAAGCACCCTGATCGACAGGAGTCAACCCTCGGTGGCCACCCCGTTACCCGCAGGAAGCGTGAGCGAGACAACCGCCCCGCGCCCGGCTGCGTTCGCCGCCCGCGCGGCGCCGCCGTGGGCGCGGGCGATCGCCTGGACGATCGCGAGCCCGAGGCCGGTGCCTCCGCGGCCGCGGGCGTCGTCCGCCCGCGTGAAGCGGTCGAACGCGTGCGGGAGGAAATCCGGCGGGAACCCGCCCCCCTCGTCGCTCACACGCAGCTCAACCTGCCCGTTGCCCGGCTCGGCCTCGAGGCGGACGGTGCCGGCTCCGTGCCTGAGGGCATTGTCGACGAGGTTGCCGAGCGCCTGCTCCAGCCGGACGCGGTCGCCGACGATCAGGTCGCCGTCGGGCGCGTCCACCTCGAGCGCGCGGCCGTCGGCCGCCGCCCGCGGCTCGAAGCGGTCGGCGACGGCGCCGAGCAGGGCGCCGGACGAGATCGACGAACGGCGCAGCGGAAGCCTGCCCTCGTCCACGCGGGCGAGGACGAGCAGGTCCTCGGCGAGCCGGACGAGCCGGTCGACCTCGTCGGCGGCCGAGCGCAGCGCTTGCTGGAGCTCCTCGTGCGAGCGCGGTCGCCGCAGGGCGAGCTCGAGCTCCGTCTGGAGGAGGGCGAGCGGAGTCCGCAGGTCGTGGCTCGCGTCGGCCACGAAGCGCCGCTCCCGCGCGAGCCCCGCCTCGAGTCGGGCGAGCATCGCGTTCAGGGTCTCGCCGAGCCGGTAGATCTCGTCGTGCGCCTCCGGGAGCGGGAGACGCTGCCCAGGCCGCTCGCTGGAGACCTCGTCGGCGCGGCGCCGCATCGCCTCGACGGGTCGCAGCGCCGCGGCGGCGAGGAGGTAGCCCGCGACGGCCGTGAGGAGAAGCGCCAGCGGCACCGACGACGAAGAGCTGGGCGAGCAGTCCGTCGAGCGCTTCCTGCCGGTCCTCGAGCGAAGCGCCGACGACGAGGACGAGCTCCTCTCCGGCGACGGGCGTGACGAGAAGCCTCGCCTGCCCGTCGATGCCCTCGACGTCGCGCGTGAGGTAGAACGCGCCGTCTCGCGCTCGCTCGACCTCCTCCGCGGAGACGATCGACGAGCCGTCCGAATCGACGACCTGGGCGAAGGCTTCGTCGTCCCCGGCGGCGAGGTCGGCGTCCGCCCCCTGCTCACGTACGAGCGCCGCGAGGGTCCCGGCCCGCGCGGCCAGGCTCTCGTCGAGCTGCTCCTCGAGGGAGTTGCCGAGCCGCACGTAGAGGAACGCGCCGACCGCGGCCAGCACGACGGCCATCGCGAGGGTGAAGGCGAGGGTGAGCCGGATGCGGACCGGCAGGCGGCTCACGACCCGTCCTCGCTGCGGAGGCGGTACCCGACGCCGCGCACGGTCTCCAGCGACTTGCGGCCGAAGGGCCGGTCCACCTTGTCCCGGAGGTAGCGGACGTAGACGTCGACGACGTTGGAGCGGTTCTCGTATCCGATGTCCCATGCGTGCTCGAGGAGCTGGAGGCGTGAGAGCACCTGGCCGGGGCGGCGCATGAAGGTCTCGAGCAGCGCGAACTCCTTGCCCGACACCTGGATCTCGGTCTCGCCGCGCCAGGCCTGCCTGGTCGCCGGGTCGAGCCGGAGGTCGCCGACCTCGAGCACGGCCGGGCGCTCGACCGCACCCCTGCGAACGAGCGCGCGCAGGCGGGCGAGGAGCTCGGCGAAGGAGAAGGGCTTCG
This sequence comes from uncultured Actinomycetes bacterium, assembly GCA_963824775.1. GTDB lineage: Bacteria > Actinomycetota > Thermoleophilia > Gaiellales > Gaiellaceae > CAWGQF01. The sequence goes on along the minus strand of CAWGQF010000010.1, from coordinate 62,192 downwards.
GCAGGTAGTCGTCGGCGCCCGCGTCGAGGCCGGCCACGCGATCTTCGACCGCGTCGCGGGCGGTCAGCATGAGGACGGGCGACCAGACACCGCTCTCGCGCAGAAGCCGGCAGACCTCGACCCCGTCGCGGCCCGGGAGCATGAGGTCGAGGACGATCGCGTCGTAGTCGATCGCGCGCGCCATCCAGAGCGCGTCGTCGCCGGTCCGGGCCACGTCCGCCGCATGGCCCTCCTCGACGAGGCCACGGCGGAGCAGGCTCGCCATCTTGAGCTCGTCCTCCACCACGAGAACCCGCACGGGACGAATTGTCGCGGGAAAGATGAGAACAGGATGAGAGGCGGCTCTCACGGACGTTTCATCTGCCGTCAATACGGTGCCGACCGCACGCAGAGAGAGGAGGTTCTTGATGCGAAGAAATCGGAAGCTGGCGCTCGTGGCCGCAGGCGTCCTCGTGGTCGGCGCGGTCACGGGTGGGATCGCGATCGCGGCCGGTGCAGGCGACGACGACGAGCCGCTCACCGGCTCGGCCCTCGACAAGGCGACCGCGGCGGCGCTCGAGCACACGGGCGGCGGCACGGTCACCGAGACGGAGGTCGGCGACGACGGCGCCGCCTACGGCGTCGAGGTCCGGCTCGACGACGGGAGCCAGGTCGAGGTCAACCTGGACGAGAACTTCAAGGTCATCGGGCAGGAAGCCGACGACGACGGCGCAGGTGACGAAGACGAAGGCGGCGACGACGACTAGATGCGCGTCCTGCCGCTCCTCCTCATCGTCTCGGCGCTTTTTCTGCCTGCCGCCGGCTGCGGCGCGGGTGAGGAGGCGGGGAGCACAACGGCAAGCGGGGCGGAGCCGACCGGTTCCGTCCCACTCCCCCAGGGGAGCGAGCCGGCGAACCTCGACCCGGCCGACTTCGTCGCCGGAGATCGACAACCAGTGGTGGCCCATGCCACCCGGGACGAGGTGGGTCTACCGGGAGACGGACGACGAGGGCGCCGACCAGCGCGTCGAGGTCACGGTGACCGACGAGACGAAGGGGTCGCGGGCATCGACGCCACGGTCGTCCACGACGTCGTGTCCGAGACGGCGAGGTGATCGAGGACACCTACGACTGGTACGCCCAGGACGAGGCCGGGAACATCTGGTACCTCGGCGAGGACACGACCGAGTACGACGAGAACGGGAAGGCCTCGACGGAAGGCTCGTGGGAGGCCGGCGTCGACGGCGCCGAAGCGGGCGTCATCATGCCGGCGAACCCGAGGTCGGCATGGCCTTCCGGCAGGAGTACTACGAGGGGGAGGCCGAGGACGCGGGCGAGATCCTCAGCCTCGACGAACAGGTCGAGGTGCCGTTCGGCTCGTTCGACAACGTCCTCATGACCAAGGACTTCACCCCGCTCGATCCGGACGTCCTCGAGCACAAGTTCTACGCGAAGGGCATCGGCCCGGTCCTCGCGGTCAGCGTGTCCGGCGGCTCGGACCGCGAGGAGCTCGTGTCCTTCGAGCAGCCCTAGGAGCCGAGTAGGACTCTCGGCGAGCCGGAGACGACGACTCCGCCGTGGACCGTCGGGCTCCCGGCCCGGGCGGCGCGACGGTCGCCGACGAGCACGGTGGCCGATCCGCCCACCACGGTGTCGAGGGGCCCGTTGCACAGGCACATGCTTCCGACGACCGCGGCCGGTATTCCGTCGATCAGGACTGTCGGCACCCCCGGCGGGAGGATCTGGCCCGCCACGTGGGGCACGTTGCCGATCACCAGCGGGCACATGTGCGGGTCGCCGACGCGGGCGGCGCTCAGTTGATCCTCACGATGCCGCCTCTGATGGTCGTCGAGGCGGCGCCGGAGACCTCGACCATCGTGCCCTTGACGGTCGCGGTCGTATCGGCGGCGACCTCGACCGACCGGCCCTCGAGCACGAGCTTCCCTCCCGCCGAGATCGTCATGTCGCCGTCCGACTTGATCGTCGTTCCGGCGTCGTCGATGACGATGGAGCTTCCGCCCGAGTGGATGATCTCGATGCGCTCCCCCTCGGGCGAGTCGTCGAACCGGATCTGGTGGCCGCTGCGCGAGCGGATCACGCGCACGTCGTTCCGGCCGCCGGCGTTCGACTCCGGCGGCCGCGTCGCGGCCTTGCCGCCCCAGAGGCAGCCGACGATGTAGGGCCGCCGCGGGTCGCCCTTGTCGAAGGCGACCAGGACCTCGTCCCCCACCTCGGGCAGGAAGTAGATGCCGCGCCTGTTCCCCGCGGAGGGCGCGGCCACCCGGCCCAGCCGCTCTCGCCGCCGCGAGGCTCGGCGAGCGAGCTTGACCCGGCCGAGGCCGCGTGGGTCGCGGTTGTCGGTGACGACGCCGGAGACGACTCCCGAGATGCGGTTCACCGCCATGCTGCGGCCATCTTGAACCGGCACGCCGCTCGAAGGCAAGTCAGTCCGCGATCGACTTCCAGCGCTGGACCAGCTGGTCGGCCGTCCGCCACGCGAGCGCCATCACCGTTTCGGTCGGATTCCGCCCGCCGGAGGTCGGGAAGTTCGAGGCGCCGAGGATGCCGAGGTTCGGCACCTCGTGCGAGAAGCACCAGCGGTCGGTGACGTTCGTGTCCGGGTCGTCGCCCATCCGCGTGCCGCCGTAGGCGTGCGTCTGGACGGAGTGCGAGTTCGGCGCCACCGCCACGTCTCCGACGCGCCCGCCTCCCGAGCCAGTCGCGTGCACTTCGCCTGGACGAAGAGCGCGGCGCGCGCGCTCGTTGTCCTTCAGGTCGTTCGTCACGCGGACGACCGGGAAGCCGTCCGGATCCTTCGCGACCGGATCGAGGTCGAGGAAGTTGTCCTCGTACGGTGCGACGTTGATCTGCGTCGCCGTCGAGGCGACCGAGATCGCGTTCTGCCTCAGCCACGCCTTCCACGCCGAGCCCCAGCGCGGCAGCGACGGCGGCGTGGTCCGCGCGGCGCCGATCGGCTTCGCCTCCATCGTCGCGGACATCGTGCCGCCGCCGATGAAGCCGAGCCCGTGTGGTCGAAGAAGTCGCTGTCGAAGTCGTCGACGGCGGTCCACTGGCTCCCCGTCCCGGAGAAGCGGTTCAGCCTCCGGCCCGGGATGACGCCGTTCGCGCCTGCCGCGCATGTGCGCGAGGTAGTGCCTGCCGACCTGTCCGTGGTTGTTCGAGAGGCCGTTCGGATAGGCGCTTCGACTTCGAGAGCAGCAGCAGCCGGGTGTTCTCGTACGTGTAGCCGGCGAGCAGCACGACCTTCGCCGGCTGGAAGTGCTGGCGTTGCCGCCTTGCACGTAGATGACGCCGGTCACGCGGCCGTCGCTTGTCGACGATGATCTCGACGACGCGGCGTGCTCGACGATCTTCGAGGTTCCGGGTCTTCTCGGCCTGCGGGATCGCGTCGAGGTTCGTCGAGCGCCTTCGCGTCGACGTGGCAGCCGCCCCAGGTGCAGAAGCCGTGGTACTCGCAGGCGCGCAGGCCGTTGTACTCCTGCGAGCGAATCGCAGGCCGGGCCCGGGAACGGATGCCAGCCGAGCCGCCTCGCCGCGTCCGCCATGAACTCGGTGAACCCGGTCTCGCCGCAGCGGAGGCAGCGGGTACTCGCGCCGGCGCGGGCCCTCGAACACGTTCCCGCGCGGGTCGATCGTGCCGCGGATGTTCCCGGCCTTCCCGAGACGCCGTGCAGGTACTCGACCTTGTCGTAGTACGGCTCGAGCTCCTCGTAGTCGAGCGGCCAGTCCGTGAGCGTCGAGCCGGCCGGGATGGCCGAGGCGCCGTACCGGCGGATCGTCTCGCTCCGCTGCCTTGAAGTTCCACGGCATGAGACGCCAGCTCTGGCACGTCCAGTGGATCGACGTTCCGCCGACGGCGTTCATCATCCGGCCGGGCGCGATCGCAGGGGTCGTCGGGTCGGCGGCGTTCGCCGCTGCGTCGGCACCTCGTTGTTCACCTTCGCCCGCCCCAGCCAGTTGCGGATGTCGTTCGCGGATCTCGTCCGCGGGGAAGTCGCGGACGGAGAAGCGCGCGCCCGCCTCGAGGCCGACGACGTCCAGGCCCGCCGCGCGAGCGGCAGCACGGCGATCCCGCCGGCGGCGCCGAGGCCGATCACGACGACGTCGGCCCTTCTTCCTAGTCGTCGGCATGGTGCCTCCCGTTGTGTTGTGGCCCTTCCGCGCCGGCCCTTGAACAGCGCGTAGTCCATCGTCGACTTGTGCGCCGGGACGACCGTGACGTCCATCTGCTGCTCCGCGGCGCTGAACGCCGAGCTTCACGCCTGGAAGCCGATGAGGTCCCAGCCGATGAATTCCGCGTTGCCTCCGTGGAACGGGTCTCCGAACATGCCCTGGAGCGCGTGCTCGCGGACGAGGTCGAAGAACGCCCGCGAGCCCGCCGGGAAACCCGGGCGACCTGTTCTGCTCCATCGCCCGGAGGACAGCGTCCTGCTGGGCCGGGCTCAGGTCGGCGAGGTCGGCCCCGAACTGGCTCGCGAGTAGGCATCGACGGCGGCGAGCCCGGCGGAGTAGGTGCCGCGGAGCGCGCGAGCTCGCCGTCGAGCGCGCGATCGATGTACCGGGCGACGCGGGCCTCGGCCGCGCCGGGCCCGTTCGCGTCGCTCGGGATCAGCCTGTCGACGATCGCCTCGACCGCGTCCGCCTCGGCGGCGGTGAGCGACTCGAGCCCTTCGCGCTCCCGGACCGACGAGGCCTCGGACGCGAGCGCGGCGGCCGGCACGGTCGCAGCGACCCCCACGAGCCCGGCCCGCCGAAGCAGTTCCCGGCGCGAAAGGCCGCCGGCTTCAGCCCCCCTCTCCGAACCGATCATGCGGCGTCTCCTTTAGAGAGGTGCGCGAGGGCTGGTAGCCAATACGCCCCTCAGCCGCAGACGGATTCCGCGCCGGCAGCGGCGGGTCGCCGACCGCCACGTGTGACCCCGAGGTCAGGCCTTGCGCTGCGACAGAATGTGTCATCGCAAGACCTGACCCCCCAGGCGCGGCGAGACGGTGAGACCGCGATCCCGATGTCTCGTCGTGGCGATCCTTGGCGTCGTCGCGCTCGTCGCGCCGCCCGCCGCACTCGCTGATCTCGCGGACGAGACCGCGCTCGCAGAGCGGTTCGCGCCCGTCGTGCGGCTGGTCGAGCAGGAGGAGGAGTGCGGCCCGGGGAGCCGTACGAGCCGCTCGACGTTGACGTTCTCTTCGACGAGCCGACCGTCGCGCTCCGCGGGCCGTGGAGCCCGCCGGAGACCGGTCGAGTCGCCCCTTCCGCCGACGACCTCGTCGGTCGCCTCGGATACTTCCTCGACTTCCCCGGCGACGCCCTCGATCCCGAGTGCGACTACGAGCGCTGGGCGCGCGCCTCGCCGAGGGAACCGCTCCGGCCGTCTACTCGCACGTCGCGACCGACGAGGCACACCCCGGGAACTCGCGCTCCAGTACTGGCTCTTCTACGCGTTCAACGACTTCAACAACCTGCACGAGGGCGACTGGGAGATGATCCAGCTCGTCTTCGACGCCCGCGACGCGCGCGAGGCGCTCGACGAGGAGCCGAGTCCATCGGCTTCAGCTCGCACGAAGGGGCCGAGCGCGCCGACTGGGGGGACGAGAAGCTCGAGCTCGCCGACGGGGTCAGCCCGATCGTCTACCCCGCCGCGGGCTCGCACGCGAACAAGTTCACGGAGGCGCTATACATCGGGAGCTCCGCCGAGGCGGGCGTCGGCTGCGACGACACGCGCGGCCCGCACGTCGAGCTCCGTCCGAACGTGGAGACGATCCCGAGCGACCTGGAGGCGGCCCGGGAGGAGTTCCCGTGGATCGCGTTCGAGGGACGTTGGGGCGAGCGGCAGAGGGCGTTCTTCAACGGGCCGACCGGCCCGAACCTGAAGACGCAATGGAGCGAGCCGATCGAGTGGTCGGAGGGCTGGCGAGAGCGGAGTTACGCCGTGCCGACGAGCGGCGTGCTGGGAACCGATGCGACCGACTTCTTCTGCAGCGCGGTCGAGACGGGCTCGAGCGCGCTCGTGTCGCTGCTTCGCAACCCGCAGCTGACGCTTCTCATCCTTGGCGCGCTCCTGGGGCTCGTCGTTCTTCTCGCCACCCGGACGGTGTGGCGTCCTGTCGCGCCGCTCCGGCTCGGTCGCCGCCGGACCTGGGGCCAGATCATCGCCGCAGCGGGGCGGATGTATTGCGGCGTGCGCGGCTCTTCCTCGGCATCGGCCTCCTGTTCATCCCGCTCGGCGCCCTGATCGCGGCCGTGCAGGCGGTGATCCTCGGCGGGTTCAGCCTGCTCGGGATCGAGACGACGGGCGAGTCGGCCGGAGCGCTCGCGCTCCTCGTGTTCGCGGTCGGCACGGCGTTGACGCTGCTCGCGCTCACGCTCGTCCAGGCCGCGACCGCGCGTGCCCTGCACGAGGTCGACGAGGGCCGGCCGATCGGCCCGCTCCAGGCGTACCGGCTCGCGCTGCCGCACCTGGGACCGCTACTCGGCGGAATCGCCGTCGCCGTCGGCGTGTGGCTCGCGCTCTCCGCCACGGTCTCCTGCTTCCGGTCGCAATCTGGCTGGCGGTCCGGTGGACGCTGCTTGCACAGGTCGTCGAGCTGGAGGAGCGCTCCGCCGTCGGGGGCCTCAGGCGCAGCAGCGAGCTCGTCCGCGGCCGCTGGCTCCGGGTTGCGTCGCTCGTCGGCGTCGGCGCGGTGCTCGCGCTCGCGGCCGGGCCGGTCCTCGGCGCGCTGCTCATCCTTGTGACGGACGCACCGCTGGCGCTCCTCGACCTCGTCGCAGGTGTCGTCTACGCGCTCGCCATGCCGTTCGTCGCGCTCGTGACCTCGTACGTCTACTTCGACGCCAGGGCGCATACGGAGCTCGAGGCTGAGCGAGAGCCGGACGTCCTTCCCGCGGAGATCGACCTCTCGCCGTGATCGAACGAACTCGGGCCTTCCGGACATGGACAGGTTGATGAAGCGCCCGGGCGAGCAGGAGCGAAAGCGCCGGTTCGACGCGCTGTTCGCGGCGTACAGCGCGGACATCGTGGCGTACTGCGGCTGGCGGGCCGGGTCGGCGAGCGATGCCCAGGACGCGGTCGCCGAGGTGTTCCTGGCCGCCTGGCGCCGTCTGGACCACCTGCCCGAGGGCGACGCCGCCCGCGTCTGGTTGTACGCGACCGCCAGGAGGGTGATCGCGAACCAGCGCCGCTCGAGCCGTCGGCGCATGGCTCTCCAAGAGCGACTGGCACACGAACCGGCGAGCGCGCCGCCGGAGGGCCAAGAGGATTCGCTCGTGCACGAGGCGCTTCGCAGTCTGGGGCCGCGCGATCGCGAGGTTCTGCTCCTGGCCGAGTGGGAGGGGCTCACGCCCGCACAGATCGCGGCCGTCCTGGGTTGCCTCACAGTGACTGCGCGAGGTCGACTGCACCGCGCGCGGCGCCGATTCCGGACCGCCTACGAGGAGCTGCATGTTCGCGGCGACGGCGAATCGCCGAGACACGACTTCCATCTGCTCCGGTTACGCGAAGGAGGATCATGAACTCGTCCGAGGACATCCAGGCCCTCCGCAGGGCGAATCCGCGAGCTGCTGCGGGGTTCGCGCTTTCGGTCGACGCGGCCGCCGAAGCGGTGCGCGTGCAGATCGCCCACGTGGCGGCCCCACGTGAGAGGCGCTCCTCTCCGCGCCGGCGTCTTGTGAGCCTGTCGGCGGCCGGCGCGTCGCTCGCAGCCGCGACTGCCGTGGCACTCGTCATGACGATCGGGACACCGGGCGACGGCCACGGCGTCGAGAATGCGGCTGCCGCGGTCGAGAGGGCGGCGACCGTGACGGCGGCCTCGGCCGAGCGCTCGGGCACCGCGGTCGTTCGGATCACCCACGGCGGCGAGCTCTGGGCGGGGAAGACGATCCGCTGGCACGGCGAGGATCTGGCCCTCGCGGATCATGCATCCCGGCGTCCGGGTAGGGCAGGCTCGGAGTTCCGAGTCGTCGACGGGATGATGTACAGCGTCGACCCGGAAGACGGGGGCTGGGTCGAGATGGGAAGCCCGAAGAGCGTCGACCCCGACAGCGGGACGACACCCGGCGAGTACCTCGCTGCCGTTCGCGAGGACGCCGGCGGCGTGACCTTGCGCAGAATCACCGAAGGCATGTCCGGCCTGACGGCGAGCCCGCTCGACGACGGCGGAACGGTCTACAGCGGCACCGTGGCGGCCGGGCTGATCGCGAGAGAGTCGGGCTTCAAGGAAGGCCAGGCGATCCGGGTGCTCCCGTTCGGCTACGTCGCCCACGACGAGGCGGCCGACCCGGCCGCTCTCCTCAACGCAGCCGTCACGGTCGGCGAAGACGGCATCGTCCGCGAGATCGCCGTCGCGTGGGGCACCGGCGGCTCGGCGTGGACGTACACGGTCTCGTACAGCGGCCTCGGCACCACCTCCGCGCCGGCCGCGCCGGCGAATGCGCGACCGCTGACCCGGGCTCGGGCCGGGGCCGGCGGGTAACCCACGAGTCGACGGCGCGGCGGGTCGCCGGGGACGACCCGCGGGGGGTCGTGTCGTGGCGGTGCGGACGGATCTCACTAACTGAGGCGGGACGGTCGTCCGTGGCGCAATTTGCGGGAACTTTCGGCCGAGTCTGCCTACCCAGGGGACAATGGCGCGTAGCGGATCGAAGCGGTGACCTCCGGCTTGCAAGAGCGGTAGTCGCCCTGACGAAGTCCCTGCTAAGGAGCCGTTTCTGAGGGCGCCGGTCTGGGCCTTGGCCCAGCTTGCGGCGGGCCTACTAGGAGACAAACCGCTCCTCGGCCCGCCTCGTAGGGAAGGGCGGGAGAAGCCCAGTCGATTCCCAGGGAGGGTGCTGATATGAGAACACCGCGACCGGGCCGGCGTCTCCTGATGCTGGCCATCTTCGCCATGCTTGCCTTGCCTGCCCAGGCGTGGGCGCAGGCGGATCCGACCGTCGTCGACCCGAACCTCGCCGTGAGGACGGTGGCCACCGGCCTGTCCCAGCCGACCGGCCTGGCGTTCATCGGCGCCAACGACATGCTCGTCAACGAGAAGGCGAGCGGCAGGGTCATCCGTATCCGCAACGGCGTCGTCGAGGGCCCCGTCCTCGACCTCGCCGTCAACTCGAACTCCGAGCGCGGGCTGCTCGGGATCGCGGTCCACCGGAACTTCCTCGTGAACGGGTTCGTGTACCTGTTCTGGAGCGAGAGCAACACGGGGGCGGACTCGACGTCGTCGACGGCGGTGGACGTGCTGGCCAACCGGGTCGACCGCTTCCGGTGGACCGGCTCCGCCTTGGTCCTCGACCGGAACATCATCCGTTTCCGCGCGTTCCAGCAGGACGCGGGCCAGACGGCGCGGGGAAACCACAACGGAGGCGTGGTCCGGTTCGGCCCCGACGGCAAGGTCTACGTGATCGTCGGCGACACCGGGCGGCGCGGCCAGACGCAGAACCTCGAGTTCGGGCCGTTCGGCCCCGGGATCCCGGACGACCAGTTCGGCGGCCCGGCGCCCGACGACGCACACCGCACCGGGGTGATCGTCCGCCTGAACGATGACGGCACGACGCCGACGGACAACCCGTTCTACGAGGCCGGCGCGGCGATCGGCGGCGAGGTCGGGGCGAACATCCAGAGGATCTACGCCTACGGGATCCGGAACAGCTACGGACTGAACTTCGACCCGCTCTCGGGCGACCTCTGGGAGAACGAGAACGGGGACGACACCTTCAGCGAGCTGAACCGTGTCGAGCCGGGGATGAACTCCGGCTGGGTGCAGATCATGGGGCCGTCCTCGCGCGTCGCGCAGTTCAAGGAGATCGAGACGAGCCCGCAGTTCTTCGGGCTGCAGCAGATCCGCTGGCTGCCGACGAACATCGCCGATACGGAGGCGGAGGCGCTCTCACGCCTCTTCATGCTTCCGGGCTCGCACTTCTCCGACCCCGAGTTCTCGCTGGAAGTTCGAGGTCGCGCCGGCCGGCCTCGGCTTCGTCACGGGCCGCGCGCTCGGCCCGCAATACCACGGCGACCTGTTCATGGGCGGCGCCCGCGACTTCCTCTTCAGCGGGCACATCTTCCGCATGGAGATCACCGGAAACCGGCGCATGGTCGGGGTGGACGACCCGCGGATCGAGGACCGCGTCGCCGACAACCTCGCGAAGTTCGAGGCCACGGAGAGCGAGAGCCTCGTCTGGGGCCAGAACTTCGGCCTCACGACGGACATCCTGCAGGGGCCGAACGGGAACCTGTTCGTCCTCTCGAACACACGCGGCGCGCTCTACGAGGTCTTCCGGCCGGCGAAGTAGCAAGGCCCGGAATCCGAGGGGCGCGGGCCTAGCGCCCGCGCCCCTCGCCCTCGTTACTCGTTCTGGAGCGCCGGGAACACGCTGAGCTTTGCCGCGCGCCGTCGCCGACTGCAGATCAAGAGGATCTCCCGCGGTAGCGAGCCAGCAGACAGAGCAGCTCCCAGGCGAGGTTGGCGCCCGCGAGCGCGGTGATGCCCGAGGGGTCATATGGAGGCGAGACCTCGACGACGTCCCCGGCAACGATGCCTGAGCTGAGATCGGTTAGACCGCGTAGGAACCCAAAGAGCTCCCGCGTAGTCAAACCGCCGACCTCGGGCGTGCCCGTCCCGGGCGCGAAGGCTGGATCCAGGACGTCGATGTCGAGCGTCACATAGGTGGGCAGAATGCAGTGTTCGTGGGCAAATGAGAGCGCGCCGTCGATCCCCGCACCGTCGAGCTCGCGGGCAAGCAGCGTCTTGAACCCGAGGCTGCTGTTGTCGCGGTAGTCGTCGCCGGAGTAGAGGCCGCCGCGTAGTCCGATTTGGACAGAGCGCTCTGGATCGATCAGGCCCTCCTCGGCAGCACGCCGGAAGATCGTGCCGTTGGTCAGCTTGTAGCCGCCGAAATACGAGTCCCATGTATCGGTGTGCGAGTCCAGCTGGAGGAGTGAGAGCGTCCCGTGCCTCGCCGCCGCCGCGCGCAGCAGAGGAAGTGCCACGGAATGATCGCCGCCGAGCCCGATGACCGCGGTCTCGCGCTCGTGGAGCTCGCGTGCCTCCTGCTCGATCGCTGCGTGCGCAGCGATGATGTCGATCGGAATCGCCGGGGCATCTCCCGCGTCGACGACCTGCATGTCGTCGAACGGAAATACGTCAAGGGGCTCGCTGTAGGGCTTCAGAAGCAGGGAGGCCTCCCGGATGGCTGCCGGCCCAAACCGTGCGCCGCTGCGGAACGTCGCGCCGAGGTCGATCGGCGCGCCGAGCAACGCTGCGTCTGCGCTGCCGACGTCCTCGAGTCGCGGGAGGCGGGCGAACGTGCGAAGCCCCACGAATCTCGGCACGTTCTGTGCATCGACCTGTCCCGTGGGCTCTACGCGCTCCATCTTTCCTCCTAGAAATCGTGATCGCGAAGTCATGCCACCGTAGCGTGGCGGTAGTCAAGGTGAGGACGGCTTCAGGTTTGTTCCGGCGCCCGGCACCGCGGTCCGAATCTGGTTCTTTACCATCGAACACATGACTTCCAACGGATGGAGCACGTCGGCATCGCGGACGGCAACGGACGACTCGAGCTGATTAGGTTCCACTCGCCGTCAAGCCAGGCGACGACCGGCACGCGCCGGCGAACACGCCGGGTATCCGCCACCTCGCATTCGCCGTCGAGGACATCGACGCCGTCGTTGCCCGCCTGCGAGCCCGTGGCGCTGAACTCGTCGGCGAGCTGAGCGCTACGAGGACCGCTACCGGCTCTGCTACGTCCGCGGCCCAGAGGGAATCATCATCGAGCTAGCGGAGAAGATCAGCTAAGCGGCCGAGGAGTGTGCCGTAAGCCTTTCGGCGGGATCCGGTGCTCAGGCAGTCGAGTGCGCCACCCCGTCGGCGAGCTATTCGGCTGCGACGTAGGCCGAGATGGGTGGGACAACGCCGTGCTCTTCCATCCGGGTGGCGACCTCGGGCGACGGCGAAGCCAACATCGCCTGAAGGGCATCGATGTCCTGGACGTCGGCAGTGACGGCGACGTTGTTGCTGCCGTCGTGCGAGACGTAGTCGGTCACGTTGGTGCCGGAGCCCGACGCGATGGCTGCAGCGCGCTCCGACTTGCCCTTCAGCCAACGCTCGACGTCGACGACCGCGTGGGTGATGACGACTTTCGGCATGCCAACCTCCTTCTGACGGGTACGCGGCGGTTTGGGATGGCCGAGAGGTCATACCATGCGTGCCGGTGGCAGCGCGCGTACTGGGCCGTCCCAGTAAGTAGCGTGGACTCTATGGGGCCTGACGACTCCGGGGATGAGGGCAGTCCCCTCCCTGGCGAGCGTAGACTCGGCGACGCGACGGACGTGATAAGTGTTGCGCGTGGAAGGCGACGTCGTCCTCCGCTTCCTCGACGAGGACGTGGCCGCGACTGCGCGGCTGCTCCGGGAACAGGCGCCCGAGACGTGCGGTGCGGTCTGGGATGCGCTCCCCGTCTCCGGCCTCGCGCGCCACGGGATCTATTCCGGGAGCGAGGTCTACCTCATCCTCCCCGCGCTTGTCACGGTGCCGCGTGAGCACGCGACGACGATTGTCGGGGCCGGCGACGTTGGCTTCCTCACAGTCGAGAAGGGCTCGGGGTACGGCATCGAGGAGGGCTACTCGGAGGTCTGCTGGTTCTACGACCTCGACGCAACCCCCTCGATGCCCGAGGGGCCGATCGCCGTGAACGTCTTCGCCCGGCTCAACGACGCCGACGCCTTCCTCGCCGTCTGCCGGCGGATGCGGCTGGAGGGGGCGAAGAGGCTCGAGATCGCCCGCGAGTAACGCGTCAGCGGGACGAGCACCAATTCGGCGTCGAAGGCGTGACGCTCACGCCCGGTCGGCCAGGCCTCTAGCCGACGACCTGTACCGGCGTGCCGAGCGGGACGATGCGCTTCAGCCGAAGCGCGGCGGACGAGGCGACGCGGATGCAGCCGTTCGAGGCGTACCGCCCGAGCGTGTTGGTCGCCGGCGTCCCGTGGATTGCGACGATGCCGCCCAGCGCGAAGTCCGGAAGGCCGGCGGGCGCGCTCAGCTCGAGCGCGTAGGCCGAGACCAGGGCGTTCAGCGGCGGCACGTACTTCGCCGCGACGTAGAAGTTGCCGCGCGGCGTCTGCCGGTCGAGCCGGCCGACCGCGACCCGGGTGCGGAAGATCCGCCGGCTCCCACGAAAGACGGTCAGCGTCTTCTGCGAGCGGTTGACGACGACGCGCTTCGTGGTCGTGCGGACGCTCACCGACAGGGCCGGCACCCACCCCTTCTGCCCATGCGGCCGGATAGGCAGGTTGAGCCGGTACCAGAGCGTCCCCGGCTTCTCGTCCCGCCCGCCCGCAAGCGGCGAGGGAACCCGCGCCGCAAGCGGCGCCGCCCCGTTCAAGCCAGTCAGCCGCACCGGCGCAGCACTCGCGTTCACCTGCGCCACCAACCCTGCAATATCAGACTCCGCGTACGAGAACCGGATCGAGCTCGTTGAGCCGACGTAGACGACGAACTCGTCGGTACCCACGCCGTCCACGACACCCACCCCATACCCGTTTCCCTTCCCTCCCTCGACCCGGGAGGCGACGGCGACCGCATCCGCGCCAGCCACGTTCCTCAAAGTGAGACGCGCCCGGGCGGGAGCGGCGTACCCGATCCGGCGCGAGCCGATCGCCAGCACGACCTGCGGCCGAAAATCACGGCGAAGCTGATACAGCGTCATCTTGCGACGCGCCGAGTTGCTCGGCGCCGAACGCACGACGACGCTCGGCCAGAGAAGCTTGCCCGCCGCCGGAAACGCGCGAGGCTCCGGAGCCGCCGCACGCGACGGCGCCGCGACAAACAGCGAAACGGAGACCGCCGCAACCACGGCGATCCCGAAACGGACACGGGTCGAACCCGCTCCCCCAAACAACACTGCGACCCCTCGCACTGCCGCAAAAGCGCAGCCGCTTCGGGGGTGCCTTTCCACCATGAGCCGCAAGGGGAACTTCTTCACTTACAGTCCTTTCGCCAGGGTTCCCCGGCGCCGGAGCGACCAGGATTCGCTTCAACACGTTCGTATCGGCTCTCCCGGCGCGGAAGGGCCAGGATTCGCTCACACGCTCAGGTATCGGCCGCGGCGGCCGAGACCTTTAGAGGCCGGGTCGAGGTGAAACGGCGAACACCGCCACCGTGGACCCCTCGGCCAAGGCATCTGCTGGATGCCCCCGGTGAGGCAGCGGGCGGGGCTCTGGGCGTTCGGCGGTTGGGTCAAGGGGCGCCCGGGTGGAACGGATACGCGGCCGTCACTTGAACTGCAGCTCGTCCCCGCGCGCGGAAGCGCCGCTGTGGGATTTGGGGACGAGCGCGTGACAGACCGCATCGGTTCGATCGAGTTTCTCGAGGCACGGCTCGGAGCCGATGAACGGCTCGAGCTCAGCTGCATCCCGCCACCAGCCCACGGCCCGCGTCGCAGGCTCCTATGCCCAAGCTGGAGCGGGCTGTCGACGTATTCCATGATGAGATCGGGGCGCGCGAAGGGTGGTGCTAGCCGCGGAGCCGGAGTTGGGCGCACGACCACCGGCTCACGTTGGACGGCTCATCCCAGGCACGCACGCAGAAGGTGACCGGCGGCCGCGCGCGCCTGGGCACGCGCCACGTCGCGGAGTAGAGGGCGCCCCATCGGGTTGTCCCCATCGCGGTGAATGATCGAGCGATCCGGCGCGTCCCGTTGAAGACGCGGATTTCCTCGCGTGTCCGCCCCGACGCCTCGTAGATTCGATATCGAAGGGCTGCGATCCGCCCGCGCGCCCCCACGGACGCCACCGCACGGGCGACCGGCGCCGAAGTGTCTGCGACCGGTGGTGGGGGCGGTGGGGCGGGAGGCGATGAAGGGGGTGGAGCCGGCGGTGCGGGAGGGGTTGGGGCCGGCGGTGGTGCAGAGAGCGAACCGAGGGCGAGCGCTCCGTATCCGAATGTGTTGTCCTTCCCGCTTGGCCCGAGGTCGACGGCACGGCTTTCTAGGAACGATCTAATCGCGGCCGCGCCGAAGGCGGGGTTGGCTCCCTTCACGAGCGCCGCCGCCCCGGCAACATGGGGGGTCGCCGCCGACGTGCCGAGAAAGCCTGACAAGGCGCATGAGGTGAAGGGGCCGTACGTTGCGCCGGAGACCGCTGCGAATCCGGCGATGTCCGGCTTGATCCGCGCGTCGATCGTTGGCCCTTGCGAGCTGTACGGTTCTAGCGCCCGGTTCTGCCAGCAGATGGCGCCGGCGGCGAATGCTCCCGGCGCCGAGGCGGGCTCGTTGATGCTTCCTGCGGCGTTCCGGTATTCGAGCGTGTGGTTTACGGCCCAGAGGTCGAATCGCGGCGTCTGAGTGGCTGAGTATCTCCGGATGACGAGGCCTACCGAAACTGGGCTTCCACCGCTGTTGAACCAGCAAGCGTCCTCGGTGGGAGGCTGCGTGCCGGTCTGCGGGTTCTCCGAACCTGCGAGGGTGGTGGATCCGGACGCTAGGTAGAGGTCGTAGTCTTGGTTGGACAACGGCCAGTGGTCCCACTTGAGTTCCGCGCAGACGAAATCGCCCGGGTAAACGGTGACGTTGTTGACCTCATCCGCGCCGGAGAAGTTGTTGAGCTGATCGTTGTCGGCATCCGAGAACGTCCCGCTCCAATGTGCGTCCGCCTCATTTCCGGCCGCTGTCACCCACAGAACATCGCTCTGGGAGGCGTCGGTCACGATCGCGTCCGGCGTCCCGGGGCCGCCGCTTCCGTCTCCGCGGCTCGAAACGACCCATCCGAGCGATGTGTTCACGATCGGGATCCCCTGCGCCTTCACATAGTCCTTCGCCTGCCCGAGCGTCACCTCGCTATCGATGCAGATGAGCGTGAGGCCTGCGTTCGGGGCCATCTCGTGGACGATCTCGGCGACAGCGGTTCCGTGGTTTTCCTGGGTGAAGCCGCCGGAGCAGTAGTTCACGGTGGTGACTGACGCCGGCAGGTCGCCTTCGGCCTGGCGCGCCGTGTAACCGGCGAAGCCCACGTCGATCACGGCAACGCGCGCTCCCGCGCCCGTCGCACCTGCGGTGTGCCAGGCTGTCGCTCCGGACGCGGCCACGCCTTGCCCGGGAACCCCTAACGCTTGCGGCTCAAGCGGTTCACGGATCCAACGGACGCGCGGATCTGACGCGAGCGCCGGAAGGGCGCCGGGAGCAACGAGTGCCTGGACGAGGTCCGCGTACTCCGCTTCGACAACCGCCCCGCGAGCGGCGAGCGCCTCGGCCGCCCCGCCACGCCCCGATCGAGAGGCCTCGACCACGACGCGCACCTTGCCGGCCTGAATGTGAATTCGAGAGTGTTTCCGCGCGTAATCGACCGCGGCGGCGTTTCCGCGCGCCTCGGCGCGAGCGGCCAGCTCCGAAAGGAGCGACTCCAACTTCGCGTCCTTCGCTCCCGGCTTTTCGACATCGAGGTCGCCGGCCGTGGCTGCCCCAGCCATCGAGGGCCCAAGCACGGACGCCAGCAAGACCACTGCCACAGCGCAGCGAAGTCCCCATCTCACTTCCATGCCGCAATTCCTCCCGCCGGCTGTCCCGTTCTGCGGCTCCGCATTGCGTCGCCTAGTGACAGGCGCGAAACGCGCGGGCGAGTGTTGGGTTACGGGTGGCCGCGAAGCTGTCCACGAGGGTGACCTTGACCCTGTACTGGCGGCAGACGCGCCGCGACCAGCTGTGGTCTCGGAAGAGGGCGTAGTAGAGCCGGGTCGTGTCGGTACCTCGAAGCGTGTCGAAATCGGCGATGGCCATTGTGGAGTCGCGGTAGACACTGGCCCAACTGCCATTCGGCTTCTTCCGGGCGACTTGGAAGACAAGGTCGGCTTCCCAGCATTGGGTCGCGTAGTAGCCGTATTCGTCGGGCACGCACTGAGGCGCCGCGATCTGAAACGACGAGGTAACGCGCACGTTGGTGGGGAGCTTTGCGAGCGTCGATGAGAGCGTTGAGGCCGACGCGGCGGCCGGGAAAAGGCAAGCGACAATCGCGAGCCCACCCACGATCTTCAGCGGGAGCTTCACTGCGGCAGTTCCTTTCTTCAGGTTCCCCAGGGCCACGGAAGGCCACGGTCGTTACAAGCCAGCTATCGGTCTCGGCGGCCGCGAGCTTTAATCGGCGCTAACGACGCGGCCGAGTAGTCGGCCAGCATGAGGGTTACAGGGCGGTGATGGCACCGCCCTCTGGGATCTCGGACTCACTGCTCTGGCGGTTCTCGTGGCAGTCTGGCGAACCCGACCCGGGCCCTGGCCGCCGCGTCCGAGCTGGACAGCGTCGGCCTGACCGACGCGCTCGACTCTGCCTGCTTCTCCGTGACGATCGCCGGCGGTTCGCTCGCGCGACGTACCGGGATCCAACCGGTGACCTCCGGCTTGCAAATTCAGCGCCGCGTTTCGCCGTAGTTCGTCATTAGTCGCCATTGCCGCAGCGTGCGGATCTTTTGGATCTTCCTCGTCGCCATCAGGCGCCGCTGGTCGCCGCCGCTGCGTTCCACAGGCGTTCCATGCAGTGAGCGTCGCATGCCACCCCCTGACCCCTGGCTTGTCGCGCTCGTCATCACCGCGCGCCAGGACGCAGTACCCCGGCAGGCTGTAAGAGTCGTCGCGACACCGCTGCGTCCGCGAGGACCAGAAGGGCGAGCGCCACCAGGCCCGAGCCGCCCACCGTTCAGTGTCCTTCTGGTTTCGGGCGGACGATGCAGCGGAAGCCGAGGTGGGTCGTCGAGGAGTCGATCGCCTGCCCCTGTCGCGCGGCAGGCCGATAGCGCAGGCAGTAATTCGGTGCGCAGAGGTGCGAGCCGCCCTTGATCACGCGGCGCGGCATCGCCTCACCGGCAAGGGCTTCGGGCGAGGTGACCCGTGGATTTCGTGGCACGCAGCACGGGCTCTCCACCTCCTCCGCGTGTCGTGTCGTGAACCAGTCGGACGTCCATTCCCAGACGTTCCCGGTCATCTCGAAGAGGCCGTACCCGTTCGCCTCGAAGCTCGCAACGGGCGAGGTCCCCTCGTGTCCGTCCAGCTTCAGGTTCTGCCACGGGAACTCGCCCTGCCACGTGTTGGCCATCGCCTTGCCGCCGGGGAAGTGCTCGTCGCCCCACGCGAAGACCGCGCCGTCGAGACCACCCCGTGCTGCGAGCTCCCACTCGGCCTCGGTCGGCAGCTCCTTCTCCGCCCACGACGCGTAGGCCTCGGCGTCTTCGTACGCGATGTGGACGACGGGATGGGTGTCGCGGCCGTTGATCGTCGTGCCCTTTCCCCCGGGTCCCTTCCAGAACGCGCCAGGCACGTACTCCCACCAGTTGCGGTGGTCGTCCAGGTCGACCGGGCCCGAGGATCTGCGGAATACGAGCGAGCCAGGGACAAGCAGCTCGGGATCCGCATCGGGATAGAGCGCCGCGTCGAGCGGGCGCTCGGCCAGCGTTGCGTACTTCGTCTCGCGGACGAACCGGCGGAACTGAGCCGCGGTAACCGGTGTCTCGTCCATCCAGAAGCCGTCGACCGAGACGTGATGAACCGGGCGCTCCTCGGGGTAGAAGTCCTCGGAGCCCATCGCGAACGTGCCGCCGGAAATCCAGCGCATGCCCGGACGAGGGGGCTGCCCGGGCGCGTCTGCCGGGCCAGCCTCGTTCTTCCGGGACACCGCGTCTTGCATCAGCCGTCGGCCGCTCGACGCCTACTGCCTCGCCATGGCGATCCGGAGGCGCTCCTCGGGGGTGATCAGGTGGTCAGCGTCCTCCGCCGCGGCGTCGATGTCCAGCTGCACCCAGCTGACCGTGCCGGTGAACTCGCTGTCCTTTGGGCCGTAGTCGTCGCTCACCGGCGTCGCGCTGTCGGAGCCGATGTCCGTCGTCTCGTCCGCGGAGAAGATCATCGGGACCGTTCCGTCGACGCGGCCGCTGCCGACCTGGTCGCCGTCGAGATAGAGCGTGACCTCACCGCCCTTTCCGAGACCCCCGCCGTCGTAGGCGAACTCCATCCGCACCTGGTGCTCACCCTCGGGGATCGGATCGTCGCCGTAGACCTTGAACTGCTGCAGGCCGAAGAGGTTGTAGCAGTACGCCGGCTTGCCGTCCTTCGCATACAACGCGAAGCCTCCGAAAGCGCCACCCTGGGCGATGATCACTCCTTCGGCCCCTCCCGCCGGCACTTCCACCTGGGCCGTGATCGCGTAGGACTTGTTCTTGTTCGCGATCACGGAGCTCTCGGACAGCCGGCCCATACCGCCGAACAGCAGCTGCGAGGTGCCACGGACCAGCTGCGGCCGACCAGCGATGTCGGGGTTGAAGCGCTCGAAGCGGCGGTCGTCGAGCGGCAGCACGTTGTACTTCGTGGCCTCGATCAGGAAGAGGCGCTGCAGCTCACGCAGCTTGTCGGGCTGCTCGTCGGCAAGGTCGTAGGCCTGAGACCAGTCGTCTGGTCCATAGAGCTCCCAGACATCGTCGTCGAAGGCGGGCGTCTCGGAAACGACCCAGGGGGTGCTGTGCCGTGTCACGGCAGTCCAGCCCTCGTGGTAGATGCCGCGATTGCAGAACATCTCGAAGTACTGGGTCGTGTGCCGATCTGCGGCGCCGGCGTCGTCGAACGAGTAGACCATCGAGACGCCCTCGAGCGGTCGCTGCTGCACGCCGTTGACGCTCAGCGGCTCGGGCAGGCCGGCTGCCTCGAGCACGGTCGACGCGACGTCGATCACATGATGGAACTGCGGGCGGATCTCGCCGCGGGACGTGAACCCGGTTGGCCAGTGCACGATCGTGCCGTTCCGGGTGCCGCCCCAATGTGACGCGACCTGCTTCGTCCACTGGTAGGGCGTGTCCATCGCGTGCGCCCACCCGACGGCGTAGTGATTGAACGCGTCGGGCGTGCCGAAGTCGTCGATGCGCGAGACCATGTACTCGGTGGTCTCGATTCCGAACGCGCCGTTCAGGATGACGAGCTCGTTGAAGCAGCCGTTCGGCGTCCCTTCGGCGGACGCGCCGTTGTCACCGATCATGTAGTAGACGAGCGTGTTCTCGAGGATCTCGAGCTCGCTCAGCGAGTCGATGAGCCTGCCGACGTGGTGGTCCGTGTGCTCGAGGAAACCGGCGTACACCTCCATCTGGCGCGCCAGCACCGGCTTCAGGTCGTCCGGCATGTCGCCCCAGGCGGGGATTTCCTCCGGACGCTCGGTCAGCTCCGCATCGGGCGGGATCACCCCGAGCTCCTTCTGGCGGGTGAAGATTCGCTCGCGAAGCGCATCCCACCCGTCGTCGAACTTCCCCTTGTACTTGTCGGACCACTCGGGACGCACATGGTGCGGCGCGTGCGTAGCGCCGGGGGCGAAGTAGACGAAGAAGGGCGTGTTCGGCATGAGCGACTTCTGCTGCTTGATCCAGTCGATGGCGTGGTCGGTCATGTCCTCGGTGAAGTGGTAGCCCTCCTCCGGCGTGCGGTCGGGCTCGATCGGCACCGTGTCCTGGTAGATGGCCGGCGCGTACTGATTCGTCTCGCCGCCGATGAAGCCGTAGAAGTGCTCGAAGCCCGAGCCCGTCGGCCAGGCGTTGAACGGGCCCATGGGGCTCGTCTCCCAGACGGGAACCTCGTGGCACTTGCCGAACTGCGCGGTCGAGTAGCCGTTCAGCTTGAGGGTTTCGGCGAGCGGGGCGCACGTGTTCGGGCGGATCGAGTTGTAGCCGGGCGCCGACGTCGCGATTTCGCAGATGCCGCCCATCCCGACCGAGTGGTGGTTTCGCCCCGTGAGGAGCGCCTGGCGGGTCGGAGAGCAGAGGGCGGTGGTGTGGAAACGGTTGTACTTGAGCCCGTTCGCCGCGAGACGCTCTGCTGTCGGCGTGCTGATCGGCCCCCCGAAGGCGCTCGACGCGGCGAACCCGACGTCGTCGATCAGGATGATCGAGACGTTCGGCGCGCCGTCCGGCGGACGCACCGGCTCGATGGGCGGAAACGACGTCGCGGGGTCCTTCGCGTCGTACGTCGTCAACCCGACGGGCGTACTGTCGGGGATCGGCAGAACATCGCGCTTGAACTGTGGCCTCTCGGACAAGGTTGCCTCCTCTAGTCGGGGTGCGGTGCGTCTCGGTTGACGATTGCTCGGACGACTTCGATGCCGGCGACGACGAGGGTGATCAGAGCGAGGGCCCACTCCTCCGGCGCCTCGGCAAGCCACCGGGCAATGTCGCCCTGCTCCCAGAGCTGTATCACGACGATCACGGCCGGGACGAGAGCGAACCCACCCGCGAGCACAACGCCGAAGTGCCGCCTCCAGAAGGGCTCCAACTCCTCGAGGTCGGCTGCCATCAGGACGTAGCTGCCATCAGGACGTAGCGCTCGCCACGAGAGAGCGGATGCAAGCTGCGCTCATCGTGCGTTCACCGTCTTCAATGCGGTGAATGCCGGAGCGTCGGCGTGACGGCGTCGCATCGGGCAACCAGGGGCACAGGCATGCAGTCGTCCATCAGCCATCGCAAGCCAAACCGGCGATCTCCTCGCAAGGTCGTGTTCGTGGTTGTCGAAGCAGAGTGATCGTTGCCTCACCGGGCGAACGTAACAGGGCACGATTGCCCCCTTCGTCGTACCGATGGGTGATTGATCACCCACCTTCTACGTAAGCAACCGAGCGATCACCAATGCGCTGATTGCACGCGTTTCCTTGATGGAGCGTACCGGGATCGAACCGGTGACCTCCGGCTTGCAAATTCAGTACCGCTCCTCGCCGTGAGTCTCCATTGGTCGCCGTTGCCGCAGCGTGCGGATCCTCTACATCCTCCTCGTCGCCATCAGGCGCCGCTGGTCGCCGCCGCTGCGTTCCACAGGCGTTCCATGCAGTGAGCGTCGCGTGAGTCTCTGAGCCCAGCGAGGGCACGTTCGATGGCGCGGTGGAGCGGCGTCCCCATCACTGCCTCGGAGTCGCTTCTATCGAGTACGTGCCGGAGGAATTCGGTGGGGTCGACACTGGCCCAGCTGGAGCTTGGTCATGAGGAATCTCTTGAAGACGCTCCCGGACTCGTCGTAGGCGCGGTCGATCTCGCTCCAGCCGGGGAAGCGTGCCGAGTGGCCGCGAGTAACACTCATCTAGCGTCCGCTTGATTGCGTCCGCCGGCAGGGCGCGGAACACGTCGGAGAACGGGAAGGGGACCGTACGCAGATCGACCGCGGGGTTCGGAATGAAGCCGCCGCAGCTCATCGATTTGTGCCACTTTCCGGCCCTTCGGTATGGCCTCTTAGACGAACTTTGCGCGGTTGTTCGAAGCGCGACAGTGCGTCGTCTGCCTCGAAGACCTCGACGTAGCCGCGGACGTCCACGCATCTCTGCTGTCGCCGAGCTCGATTTCACGCTTTCTCGCTTCCCGACAAGGCCTCGCGAATGATGCAGTAGCGCTCCCCTCTGGCCATCAACTCGAGCGTAGCGCCGAGGAAGAGCGGCTCAGTGGTTGTGCCAGGCCGATCCAGCGCGTTCGATCAACTAGCCGCCCGGTGGCGGAGAGCCGGCGGGCCTGATCGCGACCAGCTGGCCGATGTTCACGGCCGCCCGTGAGGCGGTGGCGACCCGCTGGCCCGTTGCTCCGGGGGCCGCCTGTAGGGCGTCTGCCACTTCGAAGGCGATGTCGTGCCCGGATGCTGGATCGGGCTCCTCGACCTGCTCGTCCATGCCGCTAGGCGGGGTGAACGTGGCCTGCGTTGCCAGGCCGAAGAAGCCGACGAGGAGGGTATCGTCGACACGAGTGGTCACCGAAGGAGCAGTCACGGATCGCGAGCTGGCGTTCCCCTGTCCGTTCACGACGTCGACCGGGGTGGTGGTGTCGACGCCGCTGTAGGCGACGATGCCGCCGGCTGCGCTTCTCGCCTGCGGGAAAGCCCACGTGTAGGAGCCAGGTCCGGGCGAGCTCGCAATGCGGGAGTAGGTGACCTGGCGCAAGGTCGTTCCGCGAGTGTCGTTGCGGAGCAGCGTCCAGCCGCCGGGTGCCGTGACCGGTGGTGCTCCGCGGACAACGAGGGAGGCGAGCATCAGGTCGCCGGTCGAGACGCCGGCCGGGACGGGGAGGACGAGCGTCGCCGCGGTGTGGTTGTGAGTAGACGTCGCGGCCCGGAAGACGATCCGGCGCCGTGCCTCGACTGTCGCCGGCGCCGATTCGTGCCCGGCCGCGTCGAGCGCGACAAGCCTGTAGTAGGAGGTGGCGCCGCGCGGGGCGGTCGAGTCGACGTAACGAGAGCCGGCGATCGGGTCACCGTTCAGCTTCACGAAGGTGCCGGTGGCGCTCGCGCTCCTGTAGAGGTCGTAGCCGTCCAGATCGGGCTCGCTGCCGGCCGTCCAGTCGAGCGTCAGTGCGGTCGTGGAGAGGCGCGCGACGAGGCCGCTCGGAGTGCTCGGTGCCGTGTCGGCCGCGCCCGCCTGGGGCTTGAGCGCGACGAGATGGCCGATGTTCCGGGCGGCGGAGGAGGCGGTGGCAACGCGCGCGCCGGTCGGCCCGACCGCCTCCCGCGTGCTGTCTGCAATCTCCGTCACCACCGCGACCGGGTCGTTTATCTCCTCGATTCGTTCGGCCATCCCGGCCGGCGGTGCGATCGTCGCCTGGGTCGCGGTCCCGAAGAGGCCGACGAGCCTCGTGTTCGGGACCGTCGTCGTCACCGACGGAGCGGTGATCGACCTCGAGGAAGCGTTCGACTGGCCGTTGACGGCGTCGATCGGCTGGTCCGGGTTCACGCCCGTGTAGGCGACGATCCCGCCGGAGGCGGCGCGGGCAGGCACAAGCCTCCAGGTGTAGGAGGCCGGATTCGCACGGCCGATGAAGCGATAGAAGGTCACCTGCTGCATGCTGTTGTTGGTACTCACACGGAGGACCCGCCAGCCGTCGGGCGGGATCGTGAGCGCAGACGAGCGCAGGTTGAGCGTGGCAAGCAGGAAGTCTCCGCGCGCCCGGCCTGTCGGCGCGGGGATCACGAGCGTGTTCGTGCCGTGGTTGTGGTCGGATGAGGCGGAGCGGAAGTTGATCCCCGCCACGTCCGCGACCGTGATCGTGACAATCGCGGTGTCCGTGCCGCCGTTGCCGTCGCCGATCGTGTACGTGAACGTGTCGGTGCCGGTGAAGCCGGCGTTCGGGCTGTAACGGAGAGACCCAGGCACCTGCGACACAGAGCCGTTCGAGCCCTGGCTGAAGGATTGAATCCCGATCGTGTCCCCGTCGACGTCGCTGTCGTTGGCAAGCACGTTCATGTCGACCGGACTGCCCTTGCTCGTCGTCCCAGTGTCGTCGACCGCGTTCGGGGCGTCGTTGACAGCGGCGATCGTGATCGTGACCGTCGCGGTGTCCGTGCCGCCGTTGCCGTCGCTTGCCCGGTAGGTGAAGCTGTCGCTGCCGTTTACGTTCGCGTTCGGGGTGTAGGTGAAGGCTCCGTTCGCGTTTAGAGCCAGCGTGCCCTTGCCGGGCCCGCTGACGAGCTGGGCGCTGAGCGTGTCGCCATCGGGGTCGCTGTCGTTTCCGAGCACGCCCGGAGCGGCGACGGTCAGCGTCGCGTCCTCGTTCAGGTTGTAGGCGTCGTCGGAGGCGACCGGTGCGTCGTTCGAGGCCGAGACGGCGATCGTCGACCGTTGCGGTATCCGTCCCCCCGTTGCCGTCGCTGATCTCGTAGGAGAAGCTGTCGGTACCGCTGAAGTTTGCGTTCGGCGTGTAGGTGATCGTGCCGTCCGGATTCGCCGCGGCCGTTCCGCTTGCGGGCGCGGTGACGACCTGGCTGAGCCGCAGCGAGTCGCCGTCCACGTCGAGGTCGTTGGTGAGAACAGCGATCGTGACCGGGGTGTCCTCTTGCGTAGAGGCGTTGTCGTCGACCGCGTTCGGGGCGTCGTTGACAGCAGCGAGCGTGAGGGTGACCGTGGCCGGCGACGACATGGCGTTCCCGTCGCTTGCCCGGTACGTGAAGGTGTCAGTCCCGTTGGCGTTTGCGTTCGGCGTGTAGGTGAAGGAGCCGCTCGCGTTCAGCGCCAGCGTGCCCTTACCGGGACCGCTGACGAGCTGCGCGCTAAGCGTGTCGCCGTCCGCGTCTGCGTCGTTTGCGAGCACGCCGGGGGCGGCGACGATCAGCTGCTCGTCCTCGTTGAGGCTGTAGGCGTCGGCGGCCGCGGCCGGGGAGTCGTTCACCGGCGTGACCGTGATCGTCACCGTTGCAGGCGTGCTTTGCAGGCTCCCGTCGGAGGCTCGGTAGCTGAAGCTGTCAGTTCCGTGGAAGTCCGCCTGGGGGTCGTACTGGAAGGAGCCGTCGGCGCTGAGGACGAGGACGCCGTGAGCAGGGCCGGCTACGAGATCGGCGGTGAGCGGGTCGCTGTCCGGATCACTGTCGTTCGCGAGCACTCCGGGAGCGTTGACGGTGAGCGAGCCGTCCTCGGCGACCGTGTGAGCGTCGGCCGCTGCCGTCGGCGCCCGATTCGGAGGAGCGACGAGCAGGTAGCTGACCGTCACGTCGCGAAGCGTTGGAGTCAGCAGTCCGTCGCTCGAGGTCAGGGTCGCGCGGTACTGCAGGTAGCGCCCGTTCCCGCTTTCAATCTGGCCGCCCGAGAGCGCGCTCCAGGCTCGACCAACCGGCGTCATCAGGGTCGGCGCTCGATCCCGAGCGGGTCTCGAAGCTGACCGCCGTCCCCGCCGGCAAGTCGAGCGTCGCCGTCAGCTGCTTCCAGTCGGCGTAACTGCCGCTGTCGAACACGCGGGAGACGAAGGTGCCGCTGCCGGGGTAGGGGCCGAGCCGCAACCAGTCGACCGACGACTCGTCGGTCCGCCGGCCACGAAGTCGCTGACGATCGGCCGCATCGACGAGGACACGGATCGGTGCGTGGCGACGAGGGCGCCGTCGACGAAGAACTGGGTGTTGCTGAGGTTCCAGTCGATGCGGAAGCGGTGCGGCGCGCCGATCAAGGTGTTCGGCAGTTCCGTGAGGTCCTCACCCGCGCCGTCATTAGTGCGCGCGACGAGCTTGCCGTCTCCGCGGAGGCCGACGTTCGCCCACGGCGCTGCATCGAAGGTCTCGCCGAACCCGATAAAGCTGAACGGGCCGCCGCCGAAGGTTGCGACGAACTCGAGCGAGCGTCCGGCCCCGTAGAAGAGCCTCGGTGTTGGCACGAGCGCCGTCGACCGTGACCGAGCCGCCGGAGACGACCACCGAGCCGCCGGCGTTCCAGATATGCGGGAGCGCCCAGTCGCTAGGAAGCGCCGAGCCCGAGAACTCGGCGTGGACGGTCGGCTTCAGAATCACTTCGCCGCCGGCCATGTCGGCGACCGCGGTCTCGTTGCCGGGCGTGCCGGCGCTGAAGTCGGCAACCGTCGTGTCCGTGACCGTCAGCGGCGGCGGCTCTACGGTCGTGAACGTCCAGCTGTCGTCGCTACCGAGTTCGTTGCCGGCCGCGTCGGTGACGTTCCCCGAGACGGTGACCTCGTAGACGGTCGAGGGCTGCAGGTCAGCGTCCGGGTTGAGCGTCGCGTTCGCGCCGGTGACGCTGATCGTCGCCGGGACGTCCGCGGCGGCGCCCTGTGCCCGCAGCCGCAGGCGAGCGGACGTGAAGGACGCCGCCGCCATCGGCTCGTTGAAGCCGATCGAGACCGAGCTTCCAGTCGCGACACCGGTCGCGTTCGGCTGCCGGCGATCGCTCGATGACCACCGGCGCGCCCGTGTCAGCGCCGGCCGCGTAGGTCACCGTGACGTCGCGCAGAGCCGGTGTGATCTTGGGATCGGTCGTCGCGAGCTCGGCTCGGTATTGCAGGTAGCGCGAGTTCCCGCCGATCTCCGTCCCGGAGTCTGCGACGCTTTCGAACGCGCTCCACGAGCCGTCCGGGTTCGGGGTCGGGCCGCGGCGCACCTTCAGCGCAAGGCTGGTTCCACTCGGAAGATCGCTACTCCAGCTGAGTGTGTTCCAGTTGACCGGCTCTCCGGCGTCGAAGACGCGGGAGATGAACGTGCCGTTCGCCGGATAGGGGCTGAGGCGTAGCCAGTCGGCCGCTACGGTCGGGCCGCCCGCCACCGCGTCGCTGACGATCGGCCGCATCGGCGCAGAAATCGCACGATGCGTCGCGACGAGGACGCCGTCGACGAAGAACTGGATGTTCGAGAGGTTCCAGTCGATGCGGAAGCGATGTGACGAGCCGATCAGCGAGCTCGGCAGCTGCGTGACGTCCTGCACGTTGCCGTCATGGGTGCGGGCGTAGAAGTTGCCGTCGCCCGTGAGTCCGAAGTTCGCCCACGGCGGGTCATCGAAGGTGTTGCCGAACCCGATCGTCCCGAACGGGCCGCCGCCAAAGGTGGCAACGTACTCGAGCGAGCGCCCGGCGCCGAAGAACGCTTCCGTGTTCGCGCGCGCCCCGTTGACGGTCAACGCGCCGCCGGCGACACTCACCGTACCCCCGGCGCTCCAGAGATGATCCGTCCAGCCACTGGGAAGCGTCGAGCCGGCAAACTCGGCCTGAACCGCAGGCTTCAAGATCACCTCGCCTCCGTCTTGGTCGGCAACGGCGGTGTCGCTGCCGGTGCTGCCCGCGCCGAAGTCGTCGACCGTGGTGTCCACGAAGCTGAGCGTCGCGGTCGTGAAGCTCCAGCTGTCGTCTGCGCCCAGTTGGTTCCCCGAGGTGTCCGCGACCGTTCCTGAAACCGTGACCTGGTAAGTCGTGCCGGGAGCGAGCGGCGCGGTCGGGTCGAGCGTTGCTATCGCGCCCGCGAAGTTGACGCTCGCCGGCACGTCGCTGCCCGCGCCCTGTGCCCGCAGTCGGAAGCTCGACGACGTGATCGACGAGGGGTCCATCGGCTCGTCGAAGGTGACTGCGACGTTGGCGCCGAACGGAACTCCGGTCGCGGCTGGCGCCGGACTTCGGTTCGTGATCGTCGGCGACGTCGTATCGGCGCCGGCCGTGTAGCTGATCGCGACCTCGGCTAGCTCCGGCGTCAGGAGGAAAGAGTCGGAGGTTGCGAGCTCGGCCTCGTACTGGATGTAACGGGAGTTGCCGCCGATTGCCGACCCCGAGCTCGGAACGGGCGCGAACGCCGTCCAGCTCCCGTCCGGCACGGGCGTGTTGCCGTGCCGCACGCTCAGCGCCGCGGCTGTGCCGGTCGGATTTGCGTTCGTCCAGGTCAGATTCCCCCAGGCGACCGGCTGGCCGGCGTCGAGCACGCGGGAGCGGAAGGTGCCGCTCGCCGCGTAGGGGCTCAGCCGCAGCCAGTCGACTGAGATCGTCGGACCGCCGGCCTCGAAGTCACTCGCGATCGGCCGCA
The DNA here is from genome assembly GCA_963824775.1 of uncultured Actinomycetes bacterium. GTDB lineage: Bacteria > Actinomycetota > Thermoleophilia > Gaiellales > Gaiellaceae > CAWGQF01. Next base: position 33,968 of record CAWGQF010000010.1, on the reverse strand, counting down.
TCGAGGAGGGCACGGGCCGGTGCGTGGCGACGAGGGTACCGTCGACGAAGTACTGGGTGTTGTCGACGTTCCAGTCGATGCGGAAGCGATGCGGCGAGCCGACGAGCGAGCTCGGCAGCTGCGTTTGGTCCTCGACGGCGCCGTCGTGGGTGCGGGCATAGAAGTTGCCGTCCCCTTTCAGGCCGAAGTTCGCCCACGGCGGGTTGTCGAACGTGTTGCCGAGCCCGATCAGGGCGAAGGGGCCGCCGCCGAAGGTTGCGACGAACTCGAGTGAGCGTCCGGGCCCGTAGAAGGCCTCCGTGTTGGCACGAGCGCCGTCGACCGTGACTGAGCCGCCGGAGACGACCACCGAGCCGCCGGCGTTCCAGATATGCGGGAGCGCCCAGTCGCTAGGAAGCGCCGAGCCCGAGAACTCGGCCTGGACGGTCGGCTTCAGGATGACCTCACCGCCGGCGACATCCGAGACTGCAGTGTCGGTACCGGGAGTGCCGGCAGCGAAGTCGGCGACGGTCGTGTCGCGCAGGCTTGCCGTCGGGGTCGAGAAGCTCGCGGGCGCCTGCTCGGTCGGCGGTGCCGTCGTTGCGTTAGCGGCGTCGTCGGCGGAGGTGACGCGGTAGTGGTAGGTCGTGTTCGGCTCGAGCTCGGTCAGGGTCACGATGTGCGAGGTGACCATGCCCGGCGCCGTCCGCGTCTGGCCCAGGCCGGGAGAGGCTCCGTAGTCGACGCGGGAGGTGGCCGGCTCGTTCGTCGTCCACGTGATCGTCGCCGTGCCGTCTCCGTCCGCGTTCGCGGCCACGTCAGTGACGAGCGGCGCGGTCGTGTCGACGGCGTAGGTTGCCTCGTACGCGCCCGCGTTCGCAGCAAAGAAGGCGTACTCGACGCCCTTGACCGGCTGTTCTGTGAACGTGATCGGTGTTCCGTCCCGCGTGATCCCTGTCAGCGCCCCGACGGGTGTGCTCGTCGGGACCATCGCCCGCAGACCCGTCGCGCCGGCTCCGACCGAGATCGTGAAGCTGAGCGTATTGCCGTTCCAGCCGATCGAGCCGAAGGAGGAGGCGTTGCGGCCGTCGGTCCAGGTCAAGAGCTGGCGTGCGGAGACGACCGGCACGTCGCGGGCCTTCGCCGAGGCGACGATCGCGTTCGCGCTCGCATGGTTCGCGTGGTCGGTGTGCATGTTGGTGACGAAGGCTCCGAAGTAGCCCTCGGCGCCGAGTGCCTTGTCGAGCAGAGCGTTCACTGTGAACGGGTAGCTCTGACCCGACTCGTCGGTCATCTGCGTCGGAGCCTGGTAGACATCGATCATCGAGCCGTCAAGGTCGGCGAAGCGCATCGGCATCCCGGAGCCGGTGAACATGCCGGGCCTGTTCTGGATCCAGAAGTCCGGGTGGTAGTACCAGTTCGTGTCCAGGCGGATCCCATGCGCGAGCTCGACTTCGGCCTGCGTCGCCCAGTCGCCCCAGGCAATGCAGTGGGTGCGATTGCTTGCTGGAGCCGGGAGGCTCGGGAACGTGCCCGCGAAGTCGTCGAGCTGCGAGGAGTAGAAGTTCTCGAGTTCGACCGGGTCGGCTGTCGCAGCGCAGCCGGTGTTCACGTGCAGTGCGACTTCGAAGCCGTCGGCGTTGTACGCCGCCGCCTGCGCATCACTCAGCGGCACGCTCGTGTAGATGTACGAAGTCGCGCGGATGCACCCCCAGTCCGCGACCGAGCAGCCCGGTGTGCTTGCCGATTTGAAGCTCTCGAACTGGTCATCCGTGCCGCCGGGACCGTGGTCGTCGCCGGTCATGACGACGACCGCCTTCTCGTTGCGGGGGAAGTACCAGAAGCGCGGGAGTGGCTTGCGGTCGCGGTTGACGTGGCCGATCAGGTTCGCGAGCAGACGCTGCTGCTCGTCGGCCTGCGGGATCGCCACCTTGTTCAGGTCGACCCAGTCCGGCTGCGGGTCGTGGGCGGCGTTGCCGTAGAACATGTCGCCCGGTCGGATGACCGTGTCGACGCCTCCGTCACGGTCTTGGCCTGCCCAGGCGGGATTGCCCTGGCGCGTGTAGACGATCGAGCGCGCGAGGTCGAACGTGAACGCAGCGGCTTGGCCGCCGTTCGACCCGACGTTGCGCAGCGTCGCCGCGGGAAAGGCGGTCGCCGTCGAAGCGTTCGAGTACAGGGTCGCGAGGCTTGTCGCTCCGGCCAGCGTGTACCGGTCAGCTTGGTCGTGGTACTGGATCGTCGTGTCGACGATCCCGGCTCCTGGGGCAGTTGAGGTGTCCACGCGCAGATACCCGTTCGCGAGCGTTCCGCCGGCGTCGGCGAGGCCGAGTAGTGGTGCCAGCTGCTTGTCCGGCCGCATCGCGATCAGGTTTCCTCCAGCGGCGACCCAGTCGCTCAGCATCGTGACCTGAGGAGCGGTGAGCGACATGTCGCCGAGGAGGACGACGTCATAGGCGACCAGGGTCACGTCCGTGACCAGTGAGATGTCCGTCACCGTGAACTCGTTCAGGCCCTCGGCGCGCAGGATCTCCGCGTAGTAGCTAGTGAACGGATTCGTCGCCTGAGAGAGGACGAGGATCGGGCCACCGGGCCCCTCCTCGGGCGCCGCCGCAGCGGGGGTGGCGGCGTCACTTGCGCTGGTGCTCGACGCCGCGCCCGTGCTCGCCGCGGCAGAAGGCGCCGAATCCGCTAGAGCGGTTGCGCCCGGCGCGGCAAGGACGAGCAGGCAGCCGAGGCTAAGAGTTACGAAACGGACAACGGTGCAGGCGATGGCAGTCATGTCCCCTCTTTCAGGGAGGGCTGCCTCGGCCTGTCCGGCAGCTCCCGCAGCTACTTGCAACAGGGGTTTCTAGCAGGTTAGGACTTTCAGTCAAGACTCCCGGCAGCCTGGTCGGCCGGATGGGTTGAGCAGCTACGGGATCAGGTGTTTCGTAATGCGGTCGCGACGGCTTCGGTGCGGGTGTCGGCACCGAGCTCTTCTTACGCACCGTCTTAGGCAGAGCCTGCCGAACGAAAATCTCCGGGCGAACGGAGTCTTAGGACGATTTGGTGGCCAGGGGCTTGGCCCGCTTCTCTGGCAAGACGCTGACCACGTCCCAGACGAGGCTTCATCCACTCGAGCCCGGCGATGATCATCTCGCCGTGATATCGATCTCGCCTGGCGGGATGCTCCGTTGGCCGCGCGTAGGATGCACAGTCAGGCGCTCGGCCATGAAGCGCCGCAAGAGAGTCATTTTCGGCATGAGAGGACGGCTGGATCGCACCCAGGAGGTCGCCGGTTCGAGTCCGGCTAGCTCCATCACGAAGAGGCCGTGGGAACGGGCAGTGAAGAGCAGCTAACTGCGGGCGGTCGGAACCACCGGGAGCCGCAGCGCGCCCCCGGCGGCCCCGAACCCCCTCCCTGTTCCTACGGGGAAGCGTTCGCGATCGAGATCCCCATGAACGTGAAGCCGTCCGTGGCGCCGAACTTCTTATCCTGGAGCTGCTGGGTAAGCTCCGGAACCCCACCGAGCACTCGAAGCTCCGGCGGCTCGTAGCTCTGCGCGTTCGTGCTTTCGGCTGCCATACTTTCCCCCACTTTCCGGTCGACGTGCCGAAACGCGAGCCATGAACGCTAGTCCCGAAAGGGCCACGCCACAACTAGCCATGCGGCTAGACGGGTGGGCTCAGGCTCCGCCCGCAGACGCGCGCCGCCACGGGCGCGCGAGCGCCCGCACGAGCTCCAGGTCGCCACGCTGCGGGCGAGCGAGCGATTCCCAGGAGAAGGCTGCCCAGCGGCGATAGAGGGCGAGGCTCGTCGCACCACCTGCGATGTACCCGACCGACGCCGCGACCGCGGCTCCCGATGCCCCGTACCGGGGTATCAGGACGAAGTCCAGCGCAGTCGCCACCGTCACCGACACGAGCGGCCCGGCTGAAGAGCGCCCCGGCGCCCCCGACGCCACCAGCGCGCTCGAGGAGATGCCGAGCGCGACGTATCCGAGCGCGGCGGGTAGGAGGAGAAGGAAGGGGGTGACGGAATCGGTGAACGGGTCGCCGAAGACGAGCGGAATGAGCAGCGGCCCGAGGGCCGCCCCGAGCGCCACGCTCACGAGGGAGACGAGCATGACCGAGCGGACCGCCCGCAACACATGCTCGACCCGTTCCGCCGGGTCGCTCCGCGCGGCCAGCGGGATGACCGCGGTGGCGGCTGCGCCGGGGAGATAGAGCAGGATCTCGGACGCGTTCACCGCCACGGCGTAGAACCCCAGCACCGCCTGCGTGGCGATGAACGCGGTGATGATCTGGTCGAGTCGGTCGTTAAGAGCGTCGGAGAGCGTCCCGAACCAAGCACGGAGGCCGAAGCGGATCGACTCGCCGAGGAGGGGGCGTCCGGGCGGCTCAGTCCGCTGTCGCGGGCGGAGATCGAGAGCAGGAGAACCCCCTTGGCTCCCTGAACGGCGATCCAGGCGAGCGCGGCCGAGGCGACCGTCAGCCCCACGGACGCCCAGATCGCCGCGACGAGGAGGACGTAGAGCCAGGCCGTGACTCCCGTCGTCATTGCATGGAGCCGGAAGCGGCTGCAGCCGAGGACGAACGTGTAGCCCGCGTCGGCGAACGCCGAGGCGAGGGCTCCGAGCCCGAGGAGCACGAGTTCTTCGGCGCCGATCCCGTTCGGCCTGACCGCGGCAGGCAAAAGCGCGAGCGTGCCGCAAACCAGACAGGCGCCGACGACGGTGCTCGCGCCGACCCAGAGGATGAGGTTCGTGAGAATCGCAGGCCGCGCGGCGGGCCGCTGGGCGGCGAAGACGGTCGCTGCCTCGCTGACCCCGAGCCTCGCGAGCCGCGCGAGCAGAATCGCGGCGACGGTGATGAAGGCGATCGTCCCCCGGCCCGAGGGCCCGAGCGCACGCGTGACCAGCACGAGCGCCACGAAGAGGCCCGAGTTGCCGGCGAGTTGGGCCCAGAAGAGCAGTGCGGACCCGCGGGCTGTCGGGTCGCGGCCGCCGAGGTCGGCCGGGCCCGAGGTCAACTGACGGGGGCGCGCGGCCCAGTCATCCGCGCATCCGGAAGCGCCCCGACCAGCAGGCGCACGAGGGCCTCGCCCGCCTCTGCGTGCCTGGTCCGGAGGATGTCTCCGTTGGCCGCGAACCCGGTCCGGTAGCGCTCGTAGGACGCGGAGAGATCGTGGAGAGCAGACGCCGTGGCCTCGGCGTCTCGCGGTGGGACGCACAGATGACGGAGCGATGGGGAGAGGTAGTAGGTGGGTGCGTCTCCGACCTGTGTCGACACCGTCGGTATGCCCCGGCTTAGCGCCTCGAGGACCGTCACCTGGACGTTGTCGGCCACAGACGTCGCCAGGCATGCGTGCGCGCGGGCCTGGAGTGCCTGCGCTGCCTCCCAGTCGAGGGCTCCGTGGAGCACGAGCCAGGGTCTCGTTCGTGCAAGCTGCTCGAGCTCGGGCCGAAGGGGCCCGTCGCCGCAGACGTGGAGCGCGGCGTTCCGTCGTCGACGAAGGGCCTCGACGGCCTCGACCGCGAGCAGCGGATCCTTCTCGGGGAAGAGTCTCCCCACCCATGCGACGGACATCGGTCGCTCGGGCTCGAGCGCGGGCGGGGAAGCCGGCGTGAGCTTGCGCAGCGGGTACGGGACGTAGCTCGCCTCGACGCGATAAAGCCGACGCGCCCCCTCGACGCCGGCGCGCGAGACCGACACGGGGTGCGACAGGCGCATGGCGAGTCGCCCGAGCGTCCGCTGGAAGATCGAGCGAACGAGCACGAAGGAGCGCGAACCGTCGTAGGGCCCCGCGCCGGAGCCGTGCATGATGAGGAACGCCTCCCGCCCGCGCGCGCGAGCGACCAGGACCGCGAGCACGGGGAGCAAGTGGCGCGTGTTGTTGGCCACGACGAGGTCGGCCCCGGCCACTTCCCGCCAGAGCGTCCGCCACCCGCCCGTGGGAAGCGGCCACGAGGACGAGCCCAGGAAACGTGCGGGGATCACAGTGTCCGCCGAGGAGTCCAGGCCGGGCAGGCCGCATGCCAGCACCCGCGTCTCGAGGCCTCGCTCCTCGAGGAGGGCGCGCGACGAGTCGACGAACTCCTCCACCCCACCCGGGTGGGGCCGGACAAAGCTCGAGATGAGAAGCACCTTGGGCGTCGCCGCAGCCCCCTCGGCCTCGGGCCGAACGAGGCGCGGGCCTTCGTTCGGGCAAGTCGCTGGGAGAATCTTATGCTTCAGCCGAAGGCGAGCCTGTGCCGGTGACCGTCGATCCCTGAGCGCCGCGCTCGGTCAGAACAGCTCGTGGACGCTGATCCTGACGTCGAGGGCGCGGTCCACGCGCGCGCAGTCTCTGCCTGGGCCACCGTCGAGGCGATCTCGTGCACCATCCCGGCCGTAGAGGAGGTCCCGAGCACCTCCACCGAACATGCGGTCGCGGCCGCTGCCGCCGTAGAGCCGGTCGCCGCCGGCCCCGCCGAAGGACGTGTCCTGACCGGCTCCGCCGTTCACGATGTCGTTGCCCGCCCCGCCCTCGAGCCGGTCGATGCCGAGGCCACCGTAGATGCGGTCGTCCCCCTCGCCCCCGAGGATGCGGTCCGCGCCTCCGCCGCCACGAATGAAGTCGTTTCCGCCCAGCCCACGGATGACGTCGTTCCCTTCGCCCGCGCAGATGACATCGGTGAGCGGGGTACCGACGATGAGGATCGAACCGACGATCGTGCAGACGGGGCCCGGGCCGGCCAAGGCAGGAGCCGCGCTCGCCTCAGGCACCAGCAAGGTAAGAGCGATTCCGATCGCCGACGCGCCAGTCGCCGCAGCTTTTCTCCCAATCATCCTCTCGTCCCGATGAGCGCTAGCCGTCTCCTACCCACGGACGGGTGATTCGACACCCGACGGCCTCGTTACTCCTGCGGGGGCCGGGCCCCCGACGACGGCCTGAACGAGCCGGGCGAGTCTGAGCCGCGCGCGCTGGATCTCTTCGTCGCTCCGCTCGGCGGCGAACGCAGTAGGGAAGAGGGCATTCGCAACCTCCGCGGCGCCGGCACCCTGCCCGTGTCGTTCGAGGAATCTGAGGTACTCGTAGTCCTCGTACCCGTCGCGGATCAGCTTCAGCCGCAGCGACTCCACCGGGATCGGCTGCCTGCCGCCGATCCGGTCCGGAGTCCCCAGGTAGAACAGGGTGCCGTCGCCGTTGCCGCCGAACGCGAACTGGTCGCGCCATGCAGTCGCGAGCTTGCGATCGACCGCGTAATAGAGCTCGCCGACCGCGTCGTAGTGGTACGCGAGCCACCCCATGGCGCGTGCTTCGGACGCGGGTGCGTCGATGACGTAGCTGGGCCAGCCAGTGAAGTAGGACCCGCTCGGGCCGGGCCGGCAGCCGTGCGACTCGCAGGATGTGTAGAGCCACAACTGCTTGCCGCGGCCGCGGAGAAAGTTGTCGTAGGCCGGTCGCTGATCGCCCGCGTACTCGCTCGCGCCGGGCTTGTCATGGATCTGGTTCACGACCGGGGCGAGAATGTCGACGAAGCCGAGCGCTCCGAACCGCGACGCGTCCTGCACCGTGGCGGTGACGAGGACCGGTAAAGCCGGCCAGACGGTCGCTGCTCCGGCGGCGACGCGCTCGCACGCACTCCATGCTGGGGGATTCTCGTTCGGCTCGTCGCAGGCGTACAAGAACGCTCGGTCGGAAAAGCGCCTCGCCGCTGCCTCAGCCCGCCAGAGGGCAAGGAAACGGTCCTCGACCTGGATCGAGGTCAGTCTCGCGCCCGGCAGCTGCGTTCCTGCAGTGCCGTCCAGCAGTGGGACCGTGTACCGGTCGAAGAGGCGCCTCCAAGAGGCGGAGGTGGGTGAACCGTCGTATGGGGCGGAGATGCTGACGCGATTGTCGAGCGCAACCTGCGCAAAGAGCGCCCGGAGGCGCCACTCCTCCTCGCCGGCGCCGGCTGCGCAGCTCCCACCGGCCGCGGCCGAGAGGCAGCGCGTGTAGAAGAGCCCGAAAGAGCTCCGAAGCGACGCGGTCGAGGGCAAGCCGAAGTCGAGAACGCTGAGCCTGATCGGGACCCGAGCCCGCAAGCCGTCGGCGCTGACCACGAGAGCGCCGGCGTAGTGACCGGCCGGAGCGTCGTGCGGGACGAGGACGTCCACCCAGGCGACGCGGTTCTCTCGCGCCGGGACATCGACCGGAAATGCATTCCGGCGCTCTCCGTGAAAGCGGTCGATCGTCGGGACGAGCGGGTCGGGCCAGCGATCCGTCGCTCCGTCGTCCGACGACTTCCGTTCGACGTCGTAGTACCCCTCGCGGTAAATCGTGATGTTTCGCGCCGGGATCACGTCCTCGCCGCGGGCAAGCGGCTCGGCAAGCGAGACCGAGGCCTGCCGTACCGGCGTGGACCCCGCCTCGATCACGACCTGAAAGGACTCGAACTCGTTCCGGGCGGCGACGATCGTCGCCCCGAGCTTTCCGGACGGGTGATCGGCAGGGCGGACCTTCGTGGCCGAGCCGACCACGGTCACTTCAGGCCTGCTCGGCCGCGACTCCGGCTTGCTCGGCTGCGACTCCGAAGGGGAGGGGGCGTCGTCCAGGACCAGGCCCAAGAGGCCGAGAGCGAGAAGGACGGCGAACGCTATGAGGGCCAGAAACAGGCGCCTCACGAGGCTGTGCCGCTCGGCGCGTCGGCGCCCCCGAAGCTCAACCCGAGCAGGACGTCCAGGACGAGGCCGGGGCGGACCGGACGCGCGCTCGCCGCGAAATCTCGAACTCGACGTCCGTTATCGTAATTCCCATACCGAGAACAAGCGATCGTCACGACGACCCGTTTCGTCACTACTACTCCCAGGACGAGCCGGCCGAGCAGCCGGTTGAGGTGCGGCGCTATCTGGCAGCGCTCGGCCGCAACCGGTTGCTGATCCTGCTGATCGTGGTCCCGCTGACCGGGACCGTACTCGCGCTCTCGCTCGTCCTCCCGAAGACCTACAGCGCGTCGGCCAGGGTCATCATGCAGAGCACGCCGTTCGAGCTGGCCGACGTGGAAACCGTGCGTCGCGAGTTGGCCACCACCGAGGCGCTGTTGACCACGCAGGGGGTCCTCGATGATGCAGCCCAAGGGCTGCCCGGCGAGTCGGGGGAGACGCTCGAGGACAAGGTCAGTGCCTCCGTCGATCGCGACGCCAACCTGATCGACGTCAAAGCCGTCGACTCCGATCCACAGGGAGCCGCGGACATCGCCAACGCTGTCGTGCGCTCGTTCCTGGCGCGCCAGCGCGAGCTGGAGCAGCAGCAGCTCGCCCGTGCGCGAGAAGACCTGCAACAGGCTCTTGCGCAGGCCGAAGCCTCGGGGAACGCCGCCGAGCAGGTCGCCGCGCTGCGCCAGCGGCTCAGCGAGCTCACGGTGATCGAAGCCAGCGCGGGCTCGCAGTTCGAGCTGGCGCAGGCGGCCGAGGCGCCGTCGGAGGCGAGCTCTCCGCTCCCGATTCGGAACACGGTGCTGGCGTTGTTCGCGTCGATCTTCATCGCCGTTCTGGTCGCCCTTGGCCGTGAACAGCTCGTGCCCCGGGTCGGCGGATCGCGAGAGCTGAGCGCGCTCACCGGGCTGCCGGTCTTGATCGGCATCCCCGATTCGCGACGCCGCTTCGGCCGTCGCCGGCGCAGGCTGAGTCGAGCCGAGGTAGACGCGTACCAAGCGCTGCAGGCCTCGGTGAGCATGAGGCTCGACTCGAGTCGGCCGCGACTCGTCCTGGTGACCAGCGCCATCGACCAGGAGGGGAAGACTGAGGTGACTGCGAATCTGGGGCGGGCGTTCGCCAACGCGGGCGAGCAAACGCTGCTCGTGTCGGCTGACATGCGGCGACCGAGGCTCCATGAGCTCTTCGGGATGGACCTCTCGCCCGGATTCGCGGAGGTACTCGCAGCCGGCCGGAGAGGACCGGATCCCGAGGGCGAGACCGCCGCGACGGTGGCCAGCCGCTCGCCCACCAAGGGCCGAGGACCCGGCGCGCTCCACGTCATTGCGAGCGGAGCGATTCCGCCGAATCCAGCCCAGTTGCTCTCCGGCGACGCGGTTGGCGCCTTCTTCGACGAGGTGCAGCGACTCGACTACACCAACGTCATCGTCGACAGTCCTCCCCTCCTGGGCGTCGTCGACGGCCAGATACTGGCGCAGCACATCGAGCACGTTCTCGTCGTGTGCCGCTCGGACCGACTGACGCGTGAGAACGTCTTCGATCTCCGGGAGCTGCTGAACAGTCTGGATGTCAGTCCGCTCGGACTCGTAGTGATGGGCGAGGCGGGCACCTCGCCGTACTACCTGGGCGCCGGCGTTTCCGCGCAGCGGGTCTAGTCGAGGCTGCTCAGGCACTGCGCGCCATCCAGGGGCGCGTCACGCCGCGAGCCGCCCCGGCCCAGATGAGCGCTGCCACGACCCAGAGCATGCGGAAATGCAACGTGTCGACGAAGGCGCTCATCGCCAGGATCCCGCACCACGCCCCGAGCAATGCGGCCGAGCCGAGCCCGTACGTGTCTCGACCGGCAATCGCGTTGCGTGACGCCATCAACAGCGTGACCAGCAGCAGGGCGAGGACGACGACGAACCCGAGCACTCCCTCCTCGGCGAGCACGCGGATGTACGTGCTGTGGGCCGCCACGGGTGAGGCGACCTCGAACTGGCCTGGGCCGATCCCGAGCGGGTATTCCTCGGCGAACTCGAGCCCCGATCGCTGTGCCCCGAACCGCTCGACGTCGTAGCTCTGGAAGTGCGCGCGCTGCTCGAGGTAGGCCCGTGAGCCGGTCAACTCCACGGCGGCACTCACGAAGACCGTGGCCGAGAAGAGGACAGTCAGCAGAAGCAGGGCCTTGCGGCCTCCGCCGCGTCGAAGGGCGAAGACGAGAAGCATGACCACGATGCCGACCGCATAGTTCAGCCAAGCCGCCCGGGAGTAGGACAGGAGCACGCCCAGGCTCACCACGCTGAGCAGCACGAGCTTCACCAGGCGGTTTGTCCGCAGCAGCCTCGGCGAAAGGGTCTCCTCGAGCAGGATCAGCGCGGCCGGAACGAGGAACGGCCCGAAGACGTTCGGATCGGCGAAGAAGGCGCGCGCTCGCTCGCCCTGGAACGCGAGCACCTCTCGTCCCGGGATCGCAACGAAGAGCGCGAGTGACCCGAGGGCTGCCGACACGACGGCGGCGGCGACGTAGGCTCGGACGAGCGAGCGAACGCGGAACGTCGAGCGCGCGTAGCCGGTAAGCCAGATCGCAAACACGACGAGGAAGACGGTGATCGGGAGGAAGGCGACGGCGCGTCCGATGTCGACGATCTCCACCGTTGAGAGCAGATTCAGGAAGATCAGGCATCCGAGCAGCCCGATGACGAGGCCGGGCACGTACCGCAGGTGGAATCCACCCGTGACGAGGGCGGTTGCGATCACGACTGCGAAGACCGCGTCGGAGGGGTCGACCTCGAATCGCACGATGGGCAGAAGCAGAAAGCCGACCGCGACCGCAGACTCGTAGCGGGCGAGCGCCAGCGAAAGCACCCCGACCAAGCCGAGTCCACCCGCCACGACGATCGCGACCGGAGGCGGATAGAGGTACAAAGCCCCGGCCAGCGCCGTTCCGAGCACGAGGACGAAGGCGACCCCGAGCAGGCCTGCAAGTCCGCGCAGCGCAGTTGCTGAACGCGTTGGACGCACGACCTGTTCGACGACGCTCACCGATCGACCCTGCATCGATTGGCCAATCCCAACACCGGCCGGCAATCGACCGGCCTGCGGCCCAGGGGCGAGCGGACGGCGAGCCGATCGATCCGCACGACCAGCTGCTCCTGATCGAAGGAGCCGGCAAGCAGCGCATCCTCGGCCGACTGGACGGCAGGCTCCCGCGGATTGAGCGACCGGGCTCGGTGCAGGTGGGCGAGCGCCTCCCCCGGTCGTCCATCTGCGCCGTCGAGAAGCGCGAGCTGGAGATGCGCGAACCACTCGTTCGGGTTTCGCTCGAGCGCTCGCTCGAACGCCCTGCGAGCGGTCTCCGCGCGGCCTGCGCGCTGGGCCAGGGTCCCGGCCACGACGTCCGGCCGCTCGCTCAGCAGGTTGAGTGCGCGCGCCGACTCGAGCCGTGAGAGCGCCCGGTCGGGCGCGTCGGGCCACGCCTCGACGGCGCGCTCGACCTGGAGCGCGGAGAGCCAGGGCAGGGTGTACGAGGCGGCCGCGGCCGCGACGAGAATCCCCGCGGCTGCAAGGACGGCTGCCGGCCGTCGCCACGGCCGAGGCTGCGGGTCGCGCGGCGGCGGCTGGAGGCCCGCAGCCAGGCCGAGGAACGCCACGGCGCAGGCTGCGAGTGCGGGGATCTCCCAGAGCCAGTCGATCGAGGCGTGCACGAGCCAGTAGACGACGGATACCACTGCGGCCGACGCCACTGCGTTGGCGAGCGCATCGGACGGCCGGCGCCGCAGGGCGGCCGCCAACGCGGCTCCCACGAACCCGAGGAACAGCGCGCCCCCCAGGATCCCCGTCTGCGAGAAGCTCCTGAGGAGAAGGCTGTGAGGGTAGAGCGGCTCCTCGCCGGTCCGTCGCTCTCTGGCGAAGTCGACCTGGAAGTTGTCGACGCCGACTCCTTGCAGAGGATGGCCGGCGACCTCCCCGGCCGCGACCCTCCACAGGTCGTAGCGACCCGTATCCAGGCCGCCCGCGAACCGGGAGGAGCCGAGAGCGGAGGGGGCGCTGGGATCGGCATCTTCGCCCCCGGTGCCGCCGGCCAGGCTCGAGATCGCGACAGTAGCGCCGAGTGCGGCGAGAACGACGCCGGCCGTGCCGGCAGCGACGGCTGCCCGCCGCCGCCCGGCGAGGAGAGGGGCGCGCGGATCGATCCCGCCCGGATCGATCCCGGCCGGCCGATCGATCAAGCCGACAAGCGCGCCGATCGCGAGGAGCGCTACGGTCGAGACGGCGAGCGCCTGCCGCTCGCGGGCAACCGCGTCCACCAGTTCCGCCTCGGTCCCCGAGGCAAAGACGTCGAGCAGTGGCCCCAGAGATGCAAGCGTCACCGCCGCAACCGGGAGCAGAACCAGGAAGGCCCGCGGGCGCCCCCGGTTGAGTAGGAGGTAGACGACGAAGGACGTGGCTCCGGCAACGACCGCAGCGCGGCTCTGGGCGAGGAGTGCGAGCTGTAAGAGCACGCCTCCCGCCGCGAGAAGGAGACTCCTGGCCGCCCAGGGCACCTCGGGTCGGGCGGCGAGTGCCACGGCGGGCCAGAAGGCCGCCAGAAAGAGCGCCGCGGTTCCGTTGGCGTACCCCGTCGGGGAGGCGAGGCGGTTGCCGGTGAATGCCGTGGACCCTTCCGACACGAGCACGATGCAGCCGATGGCGGCCGTTCCGAGCGCGAAGAGCCCGACGAGGAGCGCCGCTTCCCGTGCCCGCCACCGAGTGAGCGCGAACACGGCGTACACGGTGAGGTAGAGCAGCGTGCGGTTCGCGCCGTCCCAGGCGTCGCCCTTGACGCCCGCCCAGGCGACCGAGAGGAAGCTCCACGCCGTGAAGGCCGCGAAGAGCGCGATCGCCCGCCCGACCCAGGGCTCGAGGCTCGCCCGTCGGGCCGGACTGGCCGCGACCACGGCGAGAACGGCGAGGAAGATCAGAGCGCCCGGGTACCACGCGGTCGGGGCATAGCCGCCTTCCTCGGCCGCCCACCAGAGGAAGACGCTGACCGCAACGATGCCGAACGGCAGCGCTCCAAGCCTCGTGGCACGATCGTTGTACGCTTCCCGGCGGTGGGCGCCGGCCATTCCTGCGGTGAGACCCGAAGATGTCGGGCGAGGGGGTCTTCGTAGCCCGTCTCTCTTCGCGTGAGTCAGCGTGAGGCCGTCCGTTCGTGCGTCCACGAATCTTGATCATCGTGACGTTGGCCGAAACGGGAGGGGCGCAGACCTACGTCGCATCCCTGCTCGCCCCCCTCGCCGACGAGTTCGACCTCGCCGTCGCCGCGCATGGAAGCGGCCCGCTTCGTGACACCGCGCGTGCGGCGGGTGTGCGGTTCGTCCCGCTCAGGCATGTCCGACGCCCACTCAGCCCCTGGCGTGACCCGCTCGGGCTGCTGGAGCTCTTCACGGTGTTGCGTCGCGAGCGTCCTCACATCGTCCACGTGAACAGCGCCAAGGCGGCAGCTCTGGGCCGTCTCGCGGCGCTGCTCGTTCGCGTCCCGATCCGGATCTACACGGTGCACGGATGGGCCTTCCTGGCCCATCGCGGGGCAACCTCCGCCCTCTACCGGTGGGCGGAACGGTTCCTGCGCCCGTTGACGACCGTGACCGTCTGCGTCGCGGAGAGCGAGCGCCGAACGGGTCTCGCAGCCGGCGCGTGCGAGGAACGGACGACGGTCGTCATCCACAACGGCATCGACTCGTCTCGTGCGCGGGCGGCCGAAGCCCACCCAGGGCCGCTCCGACTCGTAACGGTGGGCCGTCTTCAGGCGCCCAAAGACGCCGTCACGCTCGTCCGTGCTCTGGCCCTCGTGCAGGGACCTCGGTTCGACGCGATCGTGGTCGGGGACGGCCCGGATCGACCGGCGGTCGAAGATGAAGTTCGGTCCCGGGGGCTGGAGCCCACAGTCGAGCTCGCCGGCGAGCGTGAGGACGTTCCCGAGATCCTCGCCGGGGCCGACGTCTTCGTGCTTTCGAGCCTCTCCGAAGGGCTTCCGCTCTCGATCCTCGAGGCCATGGCCGCCGGCCTCCCCGTTGTCGCCTCGAGCGTCGGCGGCATCCCGGAGGTCGTGATCGACGGAGAGACGGGGCTTCTCGTCCCGCCCGGCGATCCGCAAAGCCTGGCGGCCGCGATCGAGCGTTTGCTCGCGGACCCGGTCCTGCGCCGCCGGCTCGGGGAGGCCGGACGGATCCGGGTCGCGGAGCACTTCGATCTGGCCGCAGTCCACCGGGCCCATCTTGACCTCTATCGCGGCGTGCTTGCGAGGGCCGGCTTCCCCTTGCCTTCCGCGTAGCGGAGGCGGCGGTAGACGCCTCGGAGTGGGAGTGGGGTGTCGTGCCCACCGCCCACCTTGGCCCGGAAGTCGAGTAGGCGATCGCGTGCGTCGATCTGGCGCCGCCGGAGAGCGAACCTGTCGGTCCCCGCCAGGTTCACGCCCGGCTCGCACGATACGGCAACCCGGTACCCCGCCGCCCTGGCGAGTCGTCGCTCACGATCCCCGAAGAGGCCGGCCGGGTACGAAAGCGCTGTCACGCGTCGGCCGAGCCGCGCCTCGAGCTCGCGCTTCGAGCCTTCGATCTCGGTCGCCGCCCTCAGGTCGCCGACGGCGAGGAGGTTCGGATGGGTGACCGAATGCGCCTCGAAGTCGAGCGTGCCGCCGCGGTCGAGGTCGGCGATCTCGGCCCACCCGAGGAGAGCCGGCTGGCGCCTGTACCACGCGAACGACGCTCGACCGTCGGTCACCCCGGTGGCGATGAAGACCGTGGCGCGGAACCCGTACTCGGCGAGGATCGGTAGCGCGTGCTCGGCCACGTCGAGGTAGCCGTCGTCGAAGTTGAGTCCGACGGTTCGCTCCGGCACCTCGCCGGCATCGAGCAGGTCGGCGACCTGGACGATGTCGACGACGCGGTACCCCGCTTCGGCGAGGTAGTCCATCTGCTCCCGGAACCTCCGGGGAGACACGGCGAGCTCGTCGCGGTCGTCCGAGACCCGATGGTAGAAGAGAATCCGGAGCCCGCTCTCGTGGAGGCGGCGGTGCGAACGCGTGAGCCAGAGCGCCGAGCGGACGCGGGTCACGAAGGCCTTCACCGGGTAGGGAAGAGACGGTCCGATTCCGTGCATCGGGCTGCCGTCGTCACCCTGGCCATCGGGTCGCGACTGCGGGAGCGACGGATTATCCTTCGGGATCTCTGTGGCGATGTCGGCGCGCTCCCTCATCCCGGCGGCACCTCTCGCCTTTCTCCGGCGGCGCGTCGCCTGGCACCGTGCCTGACCGCCTCGACACTGCGATCGTCGGTGCGGGGCCCTACGGGCTGTCGGTCGCCGCGCACCTGGCCGGGCAGCGCGTCCGGACATTCGGCGAGCCGATGGAAACCTGGCGAACGCGCATGCCACCCGACATGCGGCTCCGATCGGACTGGAGCGAGACCTCGCTGTCCGCACCCGGCGACCGGGGCACAATCGACCGCTGGGCGCGGGAAGCGGGTGAGGAGCGCGAGGAGCCGATCCCGCTGCAGAAGTTCCTTCGCTATGCGGACTGGTTCCGCCAGACGTTCGTTCCCGAGGGCGACCCAGCGGACGTCGCCTCGGTCGAGCAGATCGTCGACCGCTTCCGACTGACCACCGCCGCCGGCGCCGAGGTCGAGGCGCGGTCGGTCGTCGTCGCAGTCGGAGCGGTCCCCTTCGCTCAGGCGCCTCCGCCGTTCACGGAAGCCATGGGCGATCGCGTCACCTTCGCCACCGCTCTCCAGGACTACGAGGCCTACCGCGGCAAGCGGGTGGTGGTCGTCGGTGGAGGCCAGGGCGGTCTCGAGAGCGCCTCGCTCGCGGTGCAAGCAGGCGCTGACGTCGATCTCGTCATCCGCTCTAGGCTTCGCTGGTTCGCCGACCGGGAGCCCCATCGGCCACGCGGCCCCCTCCGGCAACGTCTCTACAGGCTCGCCTATCCGGTCGTGGGCTACGGGCCGCCGCCTCTGAACCGGCTCGCCCTCCATCCCGACCTCTTCGCCGCGCTTCCGAAGCCAGTTCGTCGCCTCGTGAGCGCGCGGATCCTGCGCGCGGGGGGCTCGCCGTGGCTTCGGAGCGAGGTCGAGCGCACCGTCCGCGTCAGCGAGGGCGTCGCCGTGGAGGGGATCGAACGGAACGGCGTCGTCCGGCTGCACCTGAGTGACGGGACGGTCCGCGAGGCCGACGCGGTCATCGTCGCGGCGGGATTCCGGTTCTCCCCCGACCGGCTGGCGTTCCTGGCGCCCAGCCTGCGAGGCCGAATCGCCGTCGAAGAGCGCGGGCCGGTTCTCGATCGGTGGTTTCGCTCGACGGTGCCGGGGCTTTACTTCGTGGGCTTCGCCGCCGAGCACTGCTTCGGCCCGATCGCACGCTTCATCCCCGGAACGAAATTCACGGCCAACCGCGTCCGGGAGGCCCTCCAAGAATGAGACGTTCATGCTCGGAGGGCGTCGCGCGAGCGGGAAAGCAACCGGCGGGCTGGCGCGATTCCATCCAGGTACAAGCGGTGGAGGGAAGACGAGCGCTTGAGTCGCTGGCGAAGACGGATCAGCCCGAGCCGGGCTGACACGACGGCGCGGGCCCGAGCGTTCTGCGCCAGCCCGAGCCCATGACAGAGGGGCTCGAATCCGTCCGCGAGCTCGAGTTTGTACCGCTCCGCCCCGCCCAGGAACTCGACCCGGGTCAGTCCCTCGGCCGCGGCCGCCTCGATCGTGTCGAGGGTGTTGACCAGTCCGGGCGAGAAGCGGGCGAGGTCAGGGTCGAACGCGAGCCGGTGGACGTACATCCTCTCCTCGAAGGCAAGGTAGTAGTGGAAGGCAACGGCCCGCCCGTCGATAGTCAGCAGCACGATCCGAGGGACGTCGAGCTCGGCGAGCGCCGAGAGCGCTTCCTGATGGAAGCGCTTGCCGACTGGAGTGGCAAAGCCCGATCCGTCCGGGCGCCCCTCCCAGCGCAGCGCGTGGAGCCTGAAAGCCTCCTCGAGGGCGGGAGTGAGCTCGTCCAGGTCGCGGGCCACGACGACCTCGAGGCGTCCGAGCTCGGCCAGCTGTCGCCGCCGCCGGCGGTGGAGGTTTCGCTTCTTGGAGTTCATCTTCGCGTGATACACAGCCGCCCAGCCGGGCCTGAGGTCGAGCACCGGCGCCTCGACGCGCTCGAACACCTCGATCGAGTGTCCGAGCGTCTCCGCGACGCGGCTGCGCGTAGGGAGCCCGTAGAGGTCGACCAGGTCGGCCGAGGCGGAAACCTGAGCGGCAAGAGCCGCTCCGGTGGACGGGTCCTCTCCCGGCGCGAGGAGGAGGTCGGCGAGCGCGGACTGACGCCCGCCGAGGAACCGCCCCGTGCGAAGGCCCAACTGGACGCGAACGAGGAGTGGCAGGGCCGCGACGAGCCGCCCGTCGCGGCGCGCGATGTGCACTGCGAGCTCGGCGCCTTCGCCGTAATGCCGCCACCACGTGCTGAGCCAGGCATGGAGGAGGAAGGGGCACGGCCTCGGCATGGCGCGAACGAGCGCGTCCCACTCCGGACCGAGCCGCGCGAAGTCGTCCGCTTGCGTGACGATGTCGAGCTCGAGCTCGAGCTCGAGCTCGAGCGCGACGCCGACGTCCGCCGTCGTCATTCTCCCGGCCTCTCCGAGCGAGCTCGGAGCCCGGCTCCCGTTCCGGGGCGAGTGCTGAAACGTCGCCCGCGGAGGCTGTCCGGCAACACGGAGCACAGCACCATGGCCGACGTCTTCAGGCAGATTGCGACGTCGACCGCGAGGCTGCGGTGCCGGATGTACCAGAGGTCGTAGGAGAGCTTGTCTGCGTTGCCCTTGCAATCCGTGGGAGCACCGGTCCAAACCTGCGCCCAGCCTGTTACTCCCGGCTTGATGAGCATCCGGCGGTTCCAGAACGGCAGCTCCCTCTCGAGCATGGTGACGAACTCGGGTCGTTCCGGGCGGGGGCCGACAATCGACATGTCGCCCCTCAGCACGTTCCAGAGCTGCGGGATCTCGTCGAGGTGCGTGCGGCGGAGGAACGTCCCGATCTGCGTGGCGCGCTTATCGTGCGCTGCGGCCCACTGCGGCCCGCCTGACTCCGCGTCGCAAGCCATCGTCCGGAACTTGCAGATCGCGAACGGACGGCCGCCCTCTCCCAGACGAGTTTGCCGGTAGAAGATGCGGACCGTTCGTCCGCCGAATCAGGAACGCGATCACCGGCAGGAGCGGCAACGTGAGCAGGAGTCCAACCGAGGCGAGGAGGACGTCGAACGCCCGCTTCGACCATCGCGCGTGGACCGGCTGACGCAGATGGAGGATTCCCATGAACCAGGCCGGCGTGATGTGTGGGAGCGGGACGCGGCCGAATGCGTACTCGAAGAAAGTGGCGAGCCCGGCGACCCGGAATCCCCCGGCGACGTCGACCAGCCGGTCGACGGCGAGCCCGTAGCTGTGCTCGTCGGTGAGCACGACGATGTCCGGACGCTGTGCTCTTACCACGTCGGCCAGCTCGGCGAGCCCGCCCAGGCTAGGAATATGGCCTTCGGGAGCGGTGGTCGGCTCGGCGTCGACCCTTCCGACGAGCGCGAATCGCGGCGCAGGGGCATGCGCCATCTCCTCCGCGACGGCGAACGCCAGGTCGTCGGTGCCGACGAGGAGCACGCTCCGTCTGCCCACGGATGTCCGCCGAACGAACCACTCCCACGTGCCGGCGGTCGCCCAGACCCCGGTCGCGATGCTGACGAGGGTGACCGGCCCGAGCTGCAGCCCGGGAAACCACGGATCGATCGCGCCGACGGCGACTAGCCCGGTGAACGTCCCGATCGCCGCCGGCAGGCTCGTTCCGATCGTGCCCTGGCTGCCGGCGAAAGAGGCTCTCAACGCCGCCGTCCAGATCAGTGCGACGATCGCAACGGCCAGGAGCCCTGCACCCGTGACGGGGCGCTGAGCGAGGTATGGCGTGAGGACGGCTATCCCGACGACCGCAGCCCCGCCGCTCGCGGCGACGAGCCTGACGCTCCGCCCACGCCCAGCATGTCGGGGAAGCTGGACGGGAAACAGAGCATCCACCGGGGGTAAGAGCACCTCGACGGGGCTGAGGGCCGCCTCTTCCCCCGATCTGCTGTTCGACGTCATGGGTCTCGTCGACGTCATGGGTCTCGTCGCCTGGAGTTAGCCGACGTCCGAAGTGGGTAGACTCGTGCCGTGGCACGCACGCGCAGCAGGCTCGCGCGGTCCGAGCGTCGTCGGAGCGTGGAGTATGTAGACGCCGAGGGCCATCCGACCGACGATCCGGTGAACGCGGTGCAAGGCGAGGTGCTCGAGTACGACGCCGACGGCCGCCCGGCGGGTCGCGCCCGGTTCTTCCTCGACCGCGACGAGCTGCCCTGGCTGCCGGTCAGCGAGCCGGCGTTCCTCCTCTGGGTGCTCGCAGCGCTCGTCGTGATCTGGCTGGGCATCGGCCTCTTCCTCGGGCTCGCGTAGCGGGCGCCCGCACCTGGTAAGGGGGGCACCCTTCCGCGCCTGTCTCCCCTGCTTATCCCTAGCTCCGCGGATTCCACCGCAGCCTCGTCGCCCAGAACCAGACGGTCAGGAAGGCGAGATAAACGATCCCGAGGAGCATGCCGATCTGCATCGCCAGCCGGCTGTCGCTCAGCCCGTCCTCCCCGATTCCGAACCCGGGTCGGCCCCTTCCGCGCATGAAGCCGTCTCGGACCGAATTGGCGAAGGCATCCGCAGCCGCGCCCGCCGCCGCAATTCCCTTACCGGGGGATACCCGGCCGCCGCCCTCCACGGCGAAGCCTTGTGTCCCGGCCGTGAAGGCCGAGACGGCCGAGACGGAGCGATGAATGATCTGTCGAGCGGCGCAGTGCAGTGGGATGGGTCGAACGTTCGCCAGGTAGAACGACACGGAGGCCACCGACGGCGCGGAGCCCCTGACAACTGCTGCGAGACCGCCGAGTGTGACGAGGGCGGCCCCGAGGATGGCGACGTCGTCGGGCCCCAAGCCGGCGAGCGCGGTCGAAGCGGACCCGAACGGGTCTGAGACGACTGCGCTTCCACCTCCCGGCTCGAAGGGGAACGCGATCGGGTCGGTCGGGCCGGTCATCGGCTCGACGGGCTGGAGCACGTCCGAGACTGAGTCCGGGGGAGCCTCCATTGGGCCACCCGCGAGCAAGTCGGTCTGTCCTGAAGAAGCGGCGGGGAACGGCTCGACGGCACCCGTGACCAGTTCGCGGGGTTGGTCTCCGTTCCAGGCAGCGCCTGCACCACCGCCTCCGACCCCTTCGCCGGCCTGCTCGCCCGGAACCGAGTGAGTCTGTCCCGGAGCGGCGGTGACGACCTCGGTGACGTCGACAAGCCCGGTGACGCCGGAGCTCGTGTCGAGCACGTCGCTGACGTCGGGGGCGGCGGTGACGACCTCGGAGACGTCGACAAGCCCGGTGACGCCGGAGCTCGTGTCGAGCACGTCGCTGACGTCGGGGGCAGCGGTCGCGGCGTCGCGCGGTGAGGCCGGAGGCCGTGTCGAGCACGTCGCTGACGTCGGGGGCAGCGGTGACGACCTCGGAGACGTCGACAAGCCCGGTGACGCCGGAGCTCGTGTCGAGCACGTCGCTGACGTCGGGGGCGGCGGTGACGACCTCGGAGACGTCGACAAGCCCGGTGACGCCGGAGCTTGTGTCGAGCACGTCGCTGACGTCGGGGGCGGCGGTGACGACCTCGGAGACGTCGACAAGCCCGGTGACGCCGGACTCGCGTCGAGCACGTCGCTGACGTCGGGGGCAGCGGTTGCGGCGTCGGTGAGGCCGGAGGCCGTGTCGAGCACGTCGCTGACGTCGGGGGCAGCGGTGACGACCTCGGAGACGTCGACAAGCCCGGTGACGCCGGAGCTCGTGTCGAGCACGTCGCTGACGTCGGGGGCGGCGGTGACGACCTCGGAGACGTCGACAAGCCCGGTGACGCCGGAGCTCGTGTCGAGCACGTCGCTGACGTCGGGGGCAGCGGTGACGACCTCGGAGACGTCGACAAGCCCGGTGACGCCGGAGCTCGTGTCGAGCACGTCGCTGACGTCGGGGGCAGCGGTGACGACCTCGGAGACGTCGACAAGCCCGGTGACGCCGGAGCTCGTGTCGAGCACGTCGCTGACGTCGGGGGCGCCGGTCGCGGCGTCGGTGAGGCCGGAGGCCGTGTCGAGCACGTCGCTGACGTCGGGGGCGCCGGTTGCGGCGTCGGTGAGGCCGGAGGCCGTGTCGAGCACGTCGCTGACGTCAGGGGCGGCGGCGGTCGCGGCGTCGGTGAGGCCGGAGCTTGCGTCGGCCACGTCGCTGACGTCGGGGGCGGCGGTCGCGGCGTCGGTGAGGCCGGAGGCCGTGTCGAGCACGTCGCTGACGTCGGGGGCGCCGGTTGCGGCGTCGGTGAGGCCGGAGGCCGTGTCGAGCACGTCGCTGACGTCGGGGGCGCCGGTCGCGGCGTCGGTGAGGCCGGAGGCCGTGTCGAGCACGTCGCTGACGTCAGGGGCGGCGGCGGTCGCGGCGTCGGTGAGGCCGGAGCTTGTGTCGGCCACGTCGCTGACGTCGGGGGCGGCGGTCGCGGCGTCGGTGAGGCCGGAGGCCGTGTCGAGCACGTCGCTGACGTCGGGGGCGCCGGTCGCGGCGTCGGTGAGGCCGGAGGCCGTGTCGAGCACGTCGCTGACGTCGGGGGCCGCGCTCATCCCTCCGCTGAGGTCGGGTGCGGAGCTCGCCGCGTCGGTGACGTCGAGGGCCGAGGTTGCCGCGTCGGTGACGTCGGGGGCTGCGGTTGCCGCGTCGGTGACGTCGGGGCGCTGCGGTTGCCGGCGTCGGTGAGGCCGGAGGTTGTGTCGGCCATGTCGCTGACGTCGGGGGCCGCGCTCATCCCTCCGCTGAGGTCGGGTGCGGAGCTCGCCGCGTCGGTGACGTCGAGGGCCGAGGTTGCCGCGTCGGTGACGTCGGGGGCTGCGGTTGCCGCGTCGGTGACGTCGGGGGCCGCGCTCATCCCTCCGCTGAGGTCGGGTGCGGAGCTCGCCGCGTCGGTGACGTCGGGGGCTGCGGTTGCCGCGTCGGTGACGTCGGGGGCTGCGGTTGCCGCGTCGGTGACGTCGGGGGCTGCGGTTGCCGCGTCGGTGAGCGTCGGGGGCTGCGGTTGCCGCGTCGGTGACGTCGGGGGCTGCGGTTGCCGCGTCGGTGACGTCGGGGGCCGCGCTCATCCCTCCGCTGAGGTCGGGTGCGGAGCTCGCCGCGTCGGTGACGTCGGGGGCCGCGGTTGCCGCGTCGGTGACGTCGGGGCTGCGTGTTGCCGCGTCGCTGACGTCGGGGGCCGCGGTTGCGGCGTCGGTGAGGCCGGAGGCCGCGTCGGCCATGTCGCTGACGTCGGGGGCCGCGCTATCCCTCCGCTGAGGTCGGGTGCGGAGCTCGCCGCGTCGGTGACATCCGAGGCCGAGTCGACCGTTTCCGTCCCGGATGCGGACGCGCCTTCTACTGCGTCAACGGGGTTCGTTGGAGACGTCGACGCCGAGTCGACTGAGGAGTTTCCCGTCGCCGGTAGGGCAGCGCTCGACGTTTCGCTCGCCTGCGCAGGGACTGCCTCCACCGACTCGGCGACGGGACTGCCTGTCGCCGTCGTGCCCTGCGCGGCGTCGGCCGCCGGGGTCGAGCTATCGGCAGCCGGTGAGGTCGCCTGCGGTGCGCTTGCCGGTACCTCGGTGCTGGCGTTGGTGGGCGACGCCTGAGGTGTGGCGGCCGGCGCCTCTGCGGTGGCAGTTGCATTCGACGCGGGCGCCTGCGGCGCGGGGGCCGGTGCCGGCGCGGGGGCCGGTGCCGGCGCGGGGGCCGGTGCGGGCGCGGCAGCCGGCGCTGGCGCGGGGGCTGGCGCTGGGGCCGGGGCTGGCGCTGGCGCTGGCGCTGCAGCTGGGGCTGTCGAGGCTGCAGCCTGTGAGGTCTCCTGCGCGACGGCAGCCGTGCTCTCGACCGCCGTCGGCGGGTTCACCGGCGGCACCGGCGGGTTCGCCGGTTGCACCACCGGGTCAGTGGTGAGGGTGATTCCACTCACGTTGCACTCCCTTTCCTCAGGCCCGCCGCCCGGCCTGACAACCAACACTGCCTGCTTTGCCACTAACTCCACTAACTCCCTACCCGCGGCCGAAGCGCCGCGAAGCTAGGCGTAATCCCGATTTCTCCTAGGAGGACTCCCTACACGCTTGCCCCTAGGGCCGCCATGCGCTAGAACGTCTAAAAACCGGCGGGAGGGGGAGATCTGTGGCGGCCTCCACGACCTGTGGGCCGGTCTTGATTGCGGATGAGGACGAGGCCTCGCGGGATGAGCTTGCCCGCGTGCTCGAGTCGGCTGGCTACGAGATCTTGCAGGTGGGGTCCGGGGAGGAAGCCCTGGAGGCGGTCCGGGGGTTCAACCCGAGCATCGTGCTACTCGAGATTCCACTCGGCAGCCTGTCGGGGTACGAGGTCTGCCGAGCTCTCCGAGAAGACGATGCCAAGGACCTGCCGATCGTCTTCGTCTCCGGCTCGCGCACCGAGTCGTATGACCGCGTAGCGGGGCTTCTCCTGGGCGCGAACGACTACGTCGTCAAGCCCTATGCGCCGGACGAGCTCCTCACTCGGGTGAGGAATCTCGTCATGCGGTCACAGCCGCTCACGCCGTCTATCGCCGCGAAGCTCACGAAGAGGGAGCGGCAAGTGCTCCAACTGCTCGCAGATGGGCTTAGCCAGGAGGAGATCGGGAAGCGCCTCTTCATCAGCCGGAAGACAGTTGGCACGCACGTCGCGAACATCCTGCGAAAGCTCGGTGTTCGGAGCCAGACCCAAGCTGTCGCGCTCGCATTCCGCGAGCAATTCGTCGACATCGCCTCCTGATCGTTCTGACCTCGCCGGGCTGCGGGAAATTCCCTAGGTCGTCCCGGGCGGCGAGGGGCTGTCAGGGTCGCCGCGAAGGAGCAGCGTGGCTGACAGGCTCACATCAGGCCAGCGCTCACCCCGAATCAGCCGCTGACCTCGAACATTGTCGAGGTTCGCGAGCAGCCATTCGATCTACCTGTCGCAGCCTGCCGCCGTGGCTGAGCTCATAAGGGCTTCGCGCTTCAACTTTTCGCGGCCTTGCCAACGTAAACCCGGTGGGCAACCCCCTCCCCCCGCCCCCCTCGCTAAACCCGTCTAGCCGTACACCCCGTTCAGCATCACCGCTAGCCGAGTACCGCGCCGCGCATCACGAGTGAAGCCCAACCCGGCAGGTAGGGTCAGTTGCTGGACTGATAGATGATCTGGCACAGGGCGGGAAGCGTGCCCTGGTTGACGCACGTGAAGAAAGTGCCGGCGGTTGGATTGGTAGGGGGAGTCACCGGTTCCGGACTCGCAGCAACGCGGTTGACAGCCGTTCCGCCACGTCGGGGACGCGGAGCAGCCGGGCCGGTGTCTCGGTCGTCCCCATGTCTCACCACTGGTATCGGCTACCGGCACACACGCTCGCCCGCGGTTTCCTAGACACCCCTCACCAGCACCCAGCCTCACCGCTGACCACGTCGTGCCTGTCTCCCGTGGCGGTGCGAGCGGTCCGCTTCGTGTCGCGTGTCACCGCTGCAATTCGACGCGCCGGTCACACGCGCCTCTAAAGCAAGCCGCTAGGAGGTCGCCGCCCGCGGACGACGCGCCCACAGCACGGCGAGAACGACGAGCGCGATCGCCGCAAGAGGTATCACGATCGTCCAGAAGGTCGGAATCGCACCCGCTATTGCACCAAGCGAGATCAGCGCAGCGGCGAGCCAGCGGGAGCGATCCGCGAGCAAACGGCCGGCGACGAGGAGCACAGATCCACCGATCAAGAAGGAGATCCAGAAGGCTCGGTCGGCCGAGCCACCATCATCCTCCCAATCGATGAGAAGGCCGCCGACCACGGCTGCTGCGAGGTAGGCCAGCGCCAGCAGACCGCCGAGGATCAGGATTGCCGTTCCGAGGCTGCTCGTGCGCATCCGCGCGATTGTACGACCCAGCCAGATGACAGATCAACTGCCCCGATTTCTTAGGCAGTCCGCTGCTGACCCCGCCCCCCCGCGCCGCGCAAAAAAGGCGAGTCGAATCGCCTAGCGTTCCCGGCGGAGCAGCTTGTCGAGCTCCGTCGGGCAGCCTGCCTCGCCGGCGGCCGGGCCCTTTCGACGGCGCCGATGTTGCTACGACGTTGCTATTTGGCCGTGTTCGCGCCGTGCGCGTCTTCTGGCCGGGAAACGCAAAGGCCCCGTTTCCGGGGCCTTTCGATGGTGGAGCGTACCGGGATCGAACCGGTGACCTCCGGCTTGCAAAGCCGGCGCTCTCCCAGCTGAGCTAACGCCCCATGCGGCCCTACTGTAGCCCCGTCCGGTTAGGTCTCGATCACGATCTCGCGGATCGGCACACCGAAGCGCTCTCGCGCCTCCTCGCCCGCGCCTTCCTCGAGCCAGCTTGCCTTCTCGCCTTCCCGGGTTGCCACGACGACCTCGTCCGCCGGGAACTCTCGGAGCGCGTCCTCGATCGCCTGCGCCGGGTCGACGTCGCCGACCTCCGCCCGCTCAACCTCCCCCTCGGCGCTCGCCTCGCCGGCCGTCTGGCTCGCCGTCACCGCGGCCTCGTGCCGGGCCTCGTCCTCGTCGCTCGCGAGCCACTCGAGTGGGGACAGCCTCGCCGCCGGCGCGACGATCCGAATCTCGACCTCCGCCTCACCGGTCGCTCGCCTGATCTGCTCGCGCAGGACATCCCCGTCCACGGGGACGGTGGCCACGACAAGAAGACGCCGCGAAGCCATGCCTACGCAGCAGATACCAGGCTCGGCCCGGGGCGAAACCGGCCTGAGCGAGGCGCCTCGGACTCCCAACGGGCGGCGATACCGGCGGTCGCAGAGTCGCCGTCCCGCGAACGCGGGCGAACTCAGGCTGGCTAATCGCCCCAGTCGAAGTCGCGGGAGCGGCCCCAGAAGGTGTCTTCGGACGAGTCGCTCGTCTCGTTCGGCTCATCGACGGTGGGCCATGCGAGCACTGTCTCCGCATTCAGGTCGGGCTCGGTCCCGTCGAGGGTGTCCTCGACACGGGCCTGCTCCTCAGACTTGAAGAGGGGGTGGTTTTCGAACGGGTCATCGACCCGGTACCGGGTCAGGGGCATGTCGGAATCGAGGGTTGCGTTCTGGCGCTTCAGCTCCAGGTGATCCTCGATCACTCGGGCAAATGCGGTATCCACAGCGTTCCGCACCTCCGTGGTCGGGTTCGAGTTACAAAGGCCGCGATTGTAGACGACCCTCGGTGACCGCGCGAGCGCGAGGCGGCAGGATCCGAGGCTACGCCTGCGGCCGGACGGGCGACCGGACCACGCCCGCGCCCGCGACGGAAACGCGGTTCTTCCCGGCGGCCTTCGCACGGTAGAGCGCCTCGTCGGCGGAGGCGAAGAGGGCTTCCTCGTTCGGGCACTCGGGGTACGCCGCGACTCCAAAGCTCGCGGTGACCGCGGGCAGCGCGCCGGGGAATGTCTGGATGCGGAGCGACGCCATCTCGGCCCGGATGCGCTCGGCCACGTGGACGGCACCGGCGAGGTCGGTCCCGGGTAGGACGACTGCGAACTCCTCGCCTCCGTAGCGCGCGGCCGTGTCCACCTCGCGGACGTTGCGGCGCAGCACGCCGGCGAAGGCGCGCAGGACGTCGTCCCCGGCCAGGTGGCCGTGCCGGTCATTCACCTGCTTGAAGTTGTCCAGGTCGGCCACGACGAGGGCGAGCGGGCCGCCGAAGCGCTCCACGCGGGCGAGCTCGGTGGCGAGCTGCTCCTGGAACTCACGTCGGTTCGGGAGCTCCGTCAGGCCGTCGGTCGAGGCAGCGAACTCGAGATGCTTGTGCAGCGTGGCGTGCTCGAGCGCCGTGCGCGCCTGGTTTGCGAGCCAGTAGGCGAGCTCCCGCGAGTCGTCCGAGAAGTCCTCCTCGGGCGGCGAGAGGAGGAGAACGCCGGTCTCGCCGTCCTCGTTCGTGAGCGGGATGGCCAGCGGCTCCGCGCCGGCGTCCGGGTCGCCCGAGGTCGCGATCTCCTGTCCGTTCACGATCAGGCGCGCACCGGCGGCGCCGGTCGCCTCGACCATGCTGTCGACGATGACGGGAACGAGGAGATACGGGTTGTTCGTGGCTGCGAGCGCCTCGCCGAAGCGGGCGATGGCGTCGCGCGTGCGCCCGCGCTCCGACGCGAGCTCCTCGAGCCGCGACTCGAGCTGTCCGGCCATGTCGTTGAAGCTTTGTCCCAGCTGCGCGAACTCGTCGCGTCCGCGAATGGGGACCCGCTCGGAGAAGTTGCCGCGGGCGATCCCGCCTGCCGCTTGCGCGAGCTCCCGGAGCGAGCGCACGACCGCCCGCCCGAGGAAGTAGGCGAGGATGCCGGCGATCCCCAGCGCGACAAGTGCGACGAGGAGCATCCGGCGCTGGAGGCTCGCAGCCTCCGCGTCGATCCTCGACTTCGGCGTGTAGACGGCGAGGATCGCGTCCGGCTGATCCGCCAGGGGCCGCGTCGCGAGCACGCGCCACGTCTCCCCGCCGAGCTCGACGTCCTTCGCCTCCTCGACCGGGATCGAGACGCCCTCGAGCTCCGCCGGCCCGGCCACGCTCTCCCCGTTCACGATGAGCGCCAGCCGGTCCTCTTCCTCGAGCGCCTCCTCGAGGTTCGAGACGACCTCCGCGTTCAGCGGGACCGAGACGATGACGCGGCCGAGGGTCCTGCCGGAGGCGTCGACGACGTCGGCGAAGCGCTGAGCTCCGAACGCCGGTGGCGGCTGACCGGCGACGAGCTGGCCGTCGACGTAGAACGAGGCGTTCGGGAACTCGCGGTAGAGCCGCCGGAGCGACGCGTTGGTCGGGTCGAGGACCTGCTGGAAGCCGGTCGCGCGCGCGAGCGAGGTCGCCGTCTGCGTGGCCTGGTCGGCACGGGCGCTGAAGTCGGAGACGGCGACGCGGAGCGCGGAGTTCAGTCGCGCGTCGGCGCGGCCGGTCTCACCCCTCGTCGCAACCTCGCTGAACGCCCAGACGGCGCCGAGCAGAGGCAGGAGCGAGAGCAGCAGGAAGTAGGCAGCCAGCCGAAACTTGAAGCTGCCGAACTGCTTATCCAGCCAGGACGCCACGAACCTCATAGCTTCCGGTTCCATCGACGACGGAGCAAGCCCCCTTTAGGGGGATAGCACGGAATCCCTGCGCCGAGGTAGGTCGGCGTCAAAAGACCGGACGGTCCGCGAGGACCGCGACGACCATCCCGGCGACCCAGCAGAGGGTCACGACGGTGAGCGCGATCGCCGCGAGCCGGCGCTGGCCCGTGCCGAGGGCAGCAGCGATCAGCGCGACGAGCATCGCCGCCGGGCCCAGGCGGCCCGGATACCACACGACGGAGAGCACCCCGGCGAAGAGGGCGAGCGCCGCGAGGAAGCCCGCCAGCGAGTCGGAAGCGGGGTAGCGACGGCCGAGCTCGCCGCCGTCGGTCGACACGCGCTACCTCCGTCCCCGCACCGGACCGGGTGCGCCCGCGCGGGCCTGCGGACCGGCGTCCCGTGGGGGCCGCCGCCCCGGCCTCCGAGGCGCCGCCGGCCACGTTCGGGCCGCCACCCGGGCCCACCGCCGTCGCCGACACCTCGTCCCCACCCGTCGCCGTGCCCGGCTCCGGCGGATCCTTGACGGCCCACCAGATGACCCAGGCCAGGTAGAGGACGGGAATCTTCAGGATCACCAGGAACCAGATGGTGAACCAGACCACGGGGGAAGTGTACTCGCTCCTCGTCGCCTCACCGGGGCCGGGAGGGCGGAGAACGGCGAACTGGTCGGTCACCTCGAGCGCTCGCGTGCGGAAGCGGAAGACGGTCGCGGGCCGCCCTCCCGACCGCCCGGGTGGGCGAACGTCACCGGTCGGCTCGAGCAGGCGCCGCCGCAGGAGCACGCGCTGGAGGTTCGTCGCCGAGACGTCGTGCCCGAGCGCCGCGCGGTAGAGCGTGCGAAGCTCGGAGATCGTGAACGACGGGGGCGCGAGCGCGAAGCCGATGTTCGTGTAGGAGAGCTTCGCCCGCAGGCGCTCCCGGCCCGCGAGGGCGATCGAGCCGTGGTCGAACGCCGGCTCGGGCAGCTCGTCGACAGGGTGCCAGGCCGTGTCCTCCGGGATCTCCGGGTCGACGTCCGCGGGGACGAGCCCGACGTAGGCGGTGGCGACGACCCATGCGCTCGGGTGACGCGCGGCTCCCTTCGCGTCTCGAGCTGCTCGAGGTGGGACAGCTCGCGCACGTCGACCTTGGCGGCGAGGTGCCGCCGGATCGACTGCTCCAGCGTCTCGCCGGGCTCGAGCAGGCCGCCCGGCAGTGACCACGCGCCCTCGTACGGGTCGCGCGCGCGCTGCCAGAGGAGCACCTGGAGCACGCCCTCGCGCACCTGGAGCACCACGGCCAGCGCCTCGTGGCGGGGCCACCGCTCTGTGCTAGACTTCTCCATCGGTTTTCGCTTTATAGACGCAAACTCCCCCGGAGGATACCCATGAAGGCGCTCATCATCGTGGACATGCTCAAGGACTTCGTCGACGGGTCGCTCGCGAACCCGCGGGCGCAGTCGATCGTCTCCCCGCTCCAGCGGCTTCTCGCGCACGCGCGCGAGGACGGCTGGGTCGTCGTCTTCTCGAACGATGCGCACCGCCCCGACGACCCGGAGCTGAAGGTCTGGGGCAAGCACGCGATGGAGGGCACCCCGGCGCGGCCGTCATCGACGAGCTCGAGCCGCGCGAGGGAGAGATCATCTCCCCGAAGCGGCACTACGGCGCGTTCGACGAGACCGGCCTTGCCGAGCAGCTCTCGGAGCGCGGCGTGAACGAGGTCGTGATCACCGGCCAGCACACGCATATCTGCGTCCGCCACTCCTCCTACGGCGCGCTTCGAAACGGCTTCGACGTCACCGTCCCGCGCGACGCGGTCTGCGCCTTCGAGGGCGTCGACGAGGACGAGGCGCTCGAGTACCTGAAGATGGCGTACGGCGCCAACGTCACCTCCGTGGACGAGCTGACGGGCGAGCGCGTCGCCGCCCACGCCTAGGCGACGTCGAGACGGGGTTGCGGCGAGCGAGGCCGCCCGGACGGGCGGCCTCGCTCATGCTCCGGCCCCGTGGTCCCGACGTCCCCGGGACACAGCCTCGAACCGTACGCCGCACGGCTGCGAAGACCGAGGGACGGGGCATGATGTCCGCGCACGAGCGAGCGAGGGAGCGCGAGCATGGCCGACACCAGGACGATTGCGATCGGGGCGTGCGGCGTCTCGGCCGGGATCCAGCGGCGCTCTTCGCAGTCACATCCGCGAGCGCCCGTCGTGTCGGCCGGCTTTCTGACCGCTTCGCTCCTGCTCGCACTCACGGCGCTCGTGCTCGCGCTGCGTTCGGAGCTTCCCCTCGGCCCCGCCGCCGCGGTCGCGGTCTTCGCAGGGCTGCTCGCCGCCTACCCCCTCTTCCGCCATACGAGGCCGTGGACTTTCTCGCCGTTGCCTCCAAGCTCGTCGAAGCGATCCGGCCTCGGCGTTTCGCTCCGGCTGCTGCGCGTAGACGCGCCGACCCCGGTGCCCGGCCTGTCCGCGGTCTTCCTCCTCTGCCTCGCGCTCGGCCTCATGCTCGGCGGCGGGCACCACGCCGGCGGAGCCTAAGCTGACGGGATGAACCGGCTCGCGGGCGAGACCAGCCCGTACCTCCTCCAGCACGCCGACAACCCGGTCGACTGGTTCCCCTGGGGCGACGAGGCCTTCGCGCGGCGCGCGAGGAGGACCAGCCGATCCTGCTCTCGGTCGGCTACGCGGCCTGCCACTGGTGCCACGTCATGGAGCACGAGTCCTTCGAGGACGAGGAGACCGCCCGGCTCATGAACGAGCGCTTCGTCTGCGTGAAGGTCGACCGGGAGGAGCGGCCGGACGTCGACGGGCTCTACATGGAGGCGGTTCTCGCGCTGAACGGGCACGGCGGCTGGCCGATGACCGTCTTCCTCACGCCGGACGGACGGCCCTTCTGGGGCGGGACGTACTTCCCCCGGAGCCGCGGCACGGCTTCCGAGCTTCCGCGGCGTCCTCGCGGCCGCGTCCGAGGCCTACCGCGAGCGGCGCGGCGACCTCGACCGCCAGGCCGAGCGCTCACCGAGGCGATCCGTGACGCCAGTCGCATCGCGCCGTCGGACGAGCCTCTGACCAGCCACCTCCTGACGGGCGCCGTCGCGACCGCGCGCCGTGCGTTCGACTCCGAGCGGGGCGGCTTCGGCGGCGCGCCCAAGTTCCGCCCGCACTCGACACTCGAGCTCCTGCTCCGGCTGCACGACAGCCGTGGAACGAGGAGATCCTGGCATGGCGACGCGCACGCTCGACGGATGGCCGCCGGAGGGATGTACGACCTGGTCGGCGGCGGCTTCCACCGCTACTCGGTGGACGCCGACTGGCTCGTCCCCCACTTCGAGAAGATGCTCTACGACAACGCGCTCCTGGTCACCGCCTACCTGCACGGCTGGGTCGTGACCGGCGCGAGCGCTCCGCCGCATGGCCGAGGAGACGCTCGACTACATGGTGCGCGAGCTGCGGCTCCGGGGGCGGCTTCGCATCGTCCCAGGACGCCGACACCGACGGCGTCGAGGGCTCACCTACACCTGGACGGCCGAGGAGCTCGAGGCCGTCCTCGGCGAGCCGCACGCGGAGTGGCTCCTCCCTTTCGAGCACGGGCGCTCGTCCTCCGCGGCGAGATCCCCGAGGACGCCCGGCGCGGCTCCTCGCCGCGCGTGAGGAGCGGCCGCAGCCCGCCCGCGACGACAAGGCGCTCGCCGCCTGGAACGGCCTCGCCCTCGCCGCGTTCGCCGAGGCCGGGCGGCGGCTCGAGCGCGAGGACCTCTTCGACGTCGCCGCGAGCTCGCGGAGTTCCTGCTCGGCCCGCTCTCCGACGACGGGCCTCCTGCTCCGGAGCTGGCGCGAGGCGTCGCGAGATCGACGGCTACCTCGAGGACTACGCGTGCGTCGCGAACGGCCTGCTCGAGCTCTATTTGGCGACCGGGGACGCTCGCTGGCTCGAGGAGGCGCGACGCGTCGCGCTCCTGGCGGTCGAGCTCTTCGAGGACCCGCAGGATGGCGGTTTCTTCGGGTCCCGACGACGGCGACGGCTCGTCGCGCGCCGCAAGGAGCTCGACGACAACCCGACGCCGTCGGGCAACGCGATGCTCGCCTTCGTCCTCCTCCGGCTCTCGCGGCTCTACGGCGACGACGAGCTCGAGCGCTAGGCGGTCGGCGTCTTCCGCCTCGCCCGCCCGCTCCTCGAGCGCGCGCCCTCGCGGTCGGGCATCTCCTCTGCGCGCTCGACTTCCATCTTTCGCCGCCGCGCGAGGTCGCCCTCGTCGGCGAACGAGGAGCTTCGCCGCGCGGCGCTCGCCGGCCTTCAGCCGAACACGGTCTTCGCGTTCGCGCGGGCCGCACGACCCCGCCGCGGCGCGTCCCCTGCTGCCGGGGAGGACCTCTCGACGGGCGCCCCGCCGTCTACGTCTGCGAGCGCTTCGCCTGCCGGGCGCCCGTGACCGAGCCGGACGACGTTACGGCGGCGCTAGAGAGCTAGCGCGAGGATCGTCACCGCACCGAGAATCGTGGCGCCGAGGAGTGCGAACTGGGGGCGACGGCGGACGACCGTGGGTGCGGCGCCGGCAGGTCGCACCGCCTTCGTCGGCAGCGCGGCGAGGAGGAGGAGCACGATCGCCAGGAGAAGCGCGGCAAGGAGGGAGGCCTTGAGCCACGTTGGCGCCTCGTCGAGCGGGGTGGGCACGCCGATCAGGCCGCCCCGCTACGATTCGGAAACCTGTGCTCCGCCTTTGTCGAGGCCGCCCGAGGCGGTCGCGCCCTGCGCGCCGCTCGACCCGCCCGTGCCGTTGCTCCCGTTCCCGTCCTGCGAAGCGAGACCCGAGCCGCCCGTCATCTGGGAGATGCCGCCCGCACCCGCGAGGATGTCTGCGCCGCCGGTGCCGTCGCCCTCCC
This sequence comes from uncultured Actinomycetes bacterium, assembly GCA_963824775.1. Classification (GTDB taxonomy): domain Bacteria; phylum Actinomycetota; class Thermoleophilia; order Gaiellales; family Gaiellaceae; genus CAWGQF01. Next base: position 331 of record CAWGQF010000010.1, on the reverse strand, counting down.
CGCGGCAGGTCGACTGCGCCGGGCCGGGCGCGCCGCGGGTCGCCACCCGCCCCTTACGACCACCACGAACGTTCGGCCGAGGCGCGTCGCGCGCCCGTTCCGGAACGCCGTGGCCGTGAGGCTGTACGTGCCGGGCGGAAGCGCGACGCCGCGGATCCGCCCATGGAAGCGCACCCGGTTCCGCCCAGGCTTCCCGCGGACGGTGAACGATCCCACGACAGCGCAGTCCGGCGACTCCTGGCGCACGCGGAACCGGACAACCGCGGCGCGCTCGAGCCTGAAGGCGATGACCGCCGCGCGACGCTTGTCGCGCCGCCCCTCGTTCCGGATC
>CAWGQF010000009.1:0-112923 GCA_963824775.1 uncultured Actinomycetes bacterium | reverse complement strand
TCATCCAGCGGTTGACGACCGAGCTCGGGCTCAACCTCGCCGGCGTCGAGCACGTGATCTGCCTCGAGGACGAGCTGCACGAGCTCGCGCCGCGCATGGCCCGCCTCGAGCGCGAGATGCGCTAGGCCGTCGACCGTGCACAAGGAGTACCGCCGCGACCTCGTCCTCTACTCGAAGCGCAGCGACCCATGACCAGAGAAAGGCACGATGGACTTCAACAAGCTGACGCTGAAATCGCAGGAAGCCGTCGGCGGCCGCGCAGGAGCTCGCGCGCCGCACCGGCAACCCCGAGATCTACCCGGAGCACCTCGCTGCTCGCGCTCCTCGACCAGGAGCTGCCGCGGACGCTCGTCGAGCGCGCGGGCAGTCTGTCGCCGCGCTTCGAGCCGAGGCCGAGGCGGCGCTCGGTCGAGGCCGGCCATGCAGGGCGGCGCCGCCAGCAGCCGCAGGTCTCGACCGCGTTCCGAAGGCTGCTCGACCGCGCCGAGCGACGAGATGCGCGGCTCGAGGACGAGTTCGTCTCGACCGAGCACCTGCTGCTCGCGCTCGACCTCGTCGACGCGCGACGTTGCTCGAGCGGCGCTCAAGGAGGTGCGCGGCACGCAGCGCGTCACCTCGCAGGACCCCGAGGGCTCCTACCAGGCGCTCGAGAAGTTCGGCCGCGACCTGACCGAGCTCGCCGAGCAGGGCAAGCTCGACCCGGTCGATCGGGCGCGACGAGGAGATCCGCCGCGTGATCCAGGTGCTCTCGCGCCGCACGAAGAACAACCCGGTGCTGATCGGCGAGCCCGGCGTCGGCAAGACCGCGATCGTCGAGGGCCTCGCCCAGCGCATCGTCGCCGGCGACGTCCCCGAGGGCCTCAAGGGCAAGCGGGTCTGGGCGCTCGACATCGGCGCGCTGCTCGCCGGCTCGAAGTACCGCGGCGAGTTCGAGGAGCGGCTGAAGGCCGTCCTCAGCGAGATCCAGGGCGCCGAGGGCGAGATCATCCTCTTCATCGACGAGCTGCACACGATCGTCGGCGCCGGCGCGGCCGAGGGCGCCGTCGACGCCGCGAACATGCTGAAGCCGATGCTCGCGCGCGGCGAGCTGCGCGCGGTCGGCGCGACGACGCTCGACGAGTACCGCAAGCACATCGAGAAGGACGCCGCGCTCGAGCGGCGCTTCCAGCCGATCATCGTCGGCGAGCCGTCCGTCGCGGACACGATCGCGATCCTGCGCGGCCTCAAGGAGCGCTACGAGGCGCACCACGGCGTCCGCATCCGCGACGCCGCGCTCGTCGCGGCCGCCGTGCTCTCCGACCGCTACATCACCGACCGCTTCCTGCCCGACAAGGCGATCGACCTCGTCGACGAGGCCGCGTCGCGCGCTGCGCATGGAGATCGACTCGTCGCCGCTCGAGCTCGACGAGGCCGAGCGGCGCGTGCGCCAGCTCGAGATCGAGCTCGCCGCGATGGCGAAGGAGGTCGCAGCGACGCCGCGAGCCTGTCGAGCGCGAGCTCGCCGAGGCGCAAGGAGCGGCGCAACGAGCTCGCCGCGCGCTGGGCCGAGGAGAAGGAAGCGCTCGAGCGCGTCGAGGAGATCACGCGCGCAGATCGACGAGCTCCGCATGGAGGCCGAGCGCGCCGAGCGGGCCGGCGACCTCCAGCGCGTCGCCGAGATCCGCTACGGCGAGCTCCCGAGCTCGAGAAGGAGCTGGCCGAGCGCGACGGAGCCGGTCGACGAGCCGATGGTGAAGGAGGAGGTCGACGAGGACGACGTCGCCGAGGTCGTCGCCCGCTGGACCGGCATCCCGGTCTCGCGGCTGCTCGAGGGCGAGACCGAGAAGCTGATCCACATGGAGGAGCGGCTGCACGAGCGCGTCGTCGGCCAGGACGAGGCGGTCGACGGCGGTCGCGAACGCGCTGCGCCGCGCGCGCTCCGGGCTCCAGGATCCGAACCGGCCGATCGGCTCGTTCGTCTTCCTCGGGCCGACCGGCGTCGGGAAGACCGAGCTGGCGCGCGCGCTCGCCGAGTTCATGTTCGACGACGAGCGCGCGATGGTCCGCCTCGACATGTCCGAGTACCAGGAGCGGCACACGGTCGCGCGGCTGATCGGCGCGCCGCCCGGCTACGTCGGCTACGAGGAGGGCGGCCAGCTCACGGAGGCCGTGCGGCGCCGCCCCTACTCGGTCGTCCTGCTCGACGAGATCGAGAAGGCGCACAACGAGGTCTTCGACGTGCTGCTGCAGATCCTCGACGACGGGCGGCTGACCGACGGCCACGGCCGCACGGTCGACTTCCGCAACACCGTCGTCATCATGACCTCGAACCTCCGCTCGGCGACGAGCTGCGCGAGCGCTTCCGGCCCGAGTTCCTGAACCGGATCGACGAGATCGTCGAGTTCGAGCCGCTGACGCGCGAGCAGCTCGGCGAGATCGTCGAGCTTCAGCTCGCGCGGCTGCGGGAGCGGCTCGCGGACCGCGGCGATCGCGCTCGAGCTCACCGACGCGGCCAAGGAGCTCGTCGCCGAGGCCGGCTGGGACCCGGCGTACGGCGCGCGGCCGCTCAAGCGCGCGATCCAGCGGCTGGTCGAGAACCCGCTCGCGCTGCAGCTGCTCGAGGGCGACTTCGGCGACGGCGACACGGTCCGCGTCGACGCGGCAGACGGCGAGCTCGTCTTCCGCAAGGCCGGCGTGGCGGAGCCGGCGGCGGCCTAGGAGGGATTGGCGATATCGGTTTAGGCGCGCGCTTCGCGCGGCTCTCGATCAACGCTTCGAGCGAGCAGCACTCCGCCGATGAGGCAGATCGCGCCTGTTGCGAGGATCCCCAGTTCCTCGTACAACCAGGACGGCCCGACGTCTTCAAACATCGGCCTGAGAATGCCGTCCAGGGCGACGTAGAGCAGCCCGAGCGCGAACACAGCGGCGACCGCACCGGCGAGCTGCGCCCACCACGGGAAGCGACGGAGCAGCGCGATTCCAACTGCGGTCGCGCCGACGACCATCAAGAGAATCCCGGAGAGGTAGACGACGGGAACCGGGAACGCGTCGGTGGGACGACCATCGCATCGTTCAACGTGATGAACACGAACTTCAGCACCCAGAGGGCGCCGCCGAGAGCGAAGACCCACAGGCCCCGCCGCATCCACGTATCCAGCGCGTGCAACGCGGGGCACTATTTCATGCACGGGCCGCGCCGTACGCTTTCTAGTGGCTTCGTCTTTGGGCGGCGACCAAACGGCTCGCGCCCGGACGAGCGCGGCGTCATCGCGTGCTCATTCTTGAGCCTGCCGAACTCCGGCTCGACGGCGGAGCCGCCCCGGTAGAGATGGCCTCGGAACGACCATCACGCCCCGAGACGAGCGGCGAGCAGTCAAATCCTCCTAGAGCTACACGACCGAGTCGAGGTACTCGGCGTGCCCGCGCTCGGGCGGCGCGCCGTAGATGTAGAGCAGAAGGTCCTCGTCGGACTCGTTCACGATCTGCAGGGGCGTCCCGCTTCGGACGTGGATCAGGCCGCCTTCGCCGACCTCCTCCCGCTCGGGTGGCTCGCCGAGGTACATCGTTAGCGTTCCGCGCAGGACGACGAAGGTTTCCTCCTGGAGCAGATCCTTGTGCCTGCGGCCCTTCGCCCCGGGCTCGTAGCGCCAGAGGTTCGCGCGGGTGTGCTCGAAGCCCGCGCGGTCGGTGAGCGTGGCGACGTGCCGCTCGGCCTCGCCCGGCTCGGACGGTCGTGTCTCCCACTCGAGCCGATCGCTGCGGACGGCGGCGTAGCCCACGCCGGAAGCGTACTCGAGGCGGCGTCGCCTCGGAAGCGCTTCTCGAAGCAGACGCTGAGGGGCATGCCCTCGTAGGGCCCGTAGCAGGCGATCCGCTCGAAGCCGGCCGACTCGTAGAACCGCATCGCGTCAGGCTGGCGCTCGCCGGTCTCGAGGCGGACCGAGTCGTAGCCGAGCGCGCGCGCCTCCTCCTCGAGCGCGGCGAGGATCGTGCGGGCGAGCCCGCGCCTGCGGGCGTCCGGCGCGACGTACATGTGCCGGATCTCGCCGGTTCGACCCTTCCAGCGACACACACCGCCGCAGGCGACGGGGCACCCGTCCTCGACGCCGACGAGGAAAACGCCGTTCGGCGCCTCGAACTCGGACGGCGTCGGCGTGCCGCCGGGCCCGTCGCGACCGTCGTAGCGTCCGCGAAGCTCTTCGGCGAGCCCGGACACGAGCGCCTGCACGGCCGGCGCGGCGTAGCTCTCCCGCCGGATCTCCACGGCCGCCACGGTAGTCGTCGTGCCAGGCACCGGACTCGGGCCGATCGATCCATGTCTTCGAGACACGGCTGCTCGTGCCGCGGCATTGCCGCCCCGAGTGCACGTGTGCAGGGCATTCCGCACGGGCCGCGCGCGCCGGGCCATGTCTCGGTGCCTGGCGCCGGTCGTAGCCCGGGGAGACGGTGGGTAGGTTTCGGCGGTGAGCGCGAACGGGGCCAGGGTGCCGAGGCACACGATCGACCGGCCCTTGCGGCTCGGCGAGCTCTTCGCGGAGACGGTGCGGATCTACGGCGAGCGGGTCTGGTCGGCGTTCGGTCTCGGGGCGATCGTCGCGTCCGCGTTCGTGGCGGGCATCTTCCTCCATCCCCTCGCCGGGATCACGGTCATCTCGCTCGTCATCACGGGAGCCTGGGCTGCCGCGACCCGGATCGTCGGCGGCGACACGTTCGGCGAAGCCTGGGGCCAGGTTGCGGTCCGGGCCCCGGTGCTCCTCGTCCTGACGGTCGTGGCGACACTGCCGTTCGCCCTCGCAGTCAGCCAGCTCTTCCTCGTGGTCTTCGCGGTCGGCTGGCTTGCCCTCACAGGGTTCTCGATCCCGGTTGCAGCAATGGAGCGGGACGCCGACCCGGACCAGGGGCTACTGCACCGGCTCGGCTTCATCCTTCGGCGTACGCTCGTGCTCGCCCGGGCGGAGTACTTCCACGCAGCGGGCGTCATCGCTGCGCTCGTGATCATCTACCTGCTGCTCGGGATCGTCCTGGTCGGCGCATTGCGCGGCTTCGCCGAGAACGGCGACGTCGTGGCGGTCGCCCTGGCCCAGATCGTCCTCGGGCCGTTCTTCTTCCTGGGGCTCGCGGTGCTCTACTTCGAGCAGCGCGCCCGGCCGGTATCCTCGCGCCGCCGTAGGTAGCGGGCGAGACAGGGAGGCCGGAATGCCGACGTACATCATGCTCTCGAAGCTCTCGGAGCAGGGGCTCCAGACGCTCCGGGCGAATCCCGAGCGCCTCCAGGAGGTGAACAAGGACGTCGAGGAGCTCGGTGCGAAGGTGCTCCACCAGTGGTTCCTGCTGGGGCCCTACGACTTCGTGAACATCGTCGAGGCGCCCGATGCGAAGACGATCGCGCAGGTGTCCGTCGCGATCAGCGCGCGCGGCTCGACGAACCTCGAGAGCTACGAGGCGATCGGCGTCGAGGAGCTGGTCGGGCTCCTGAGCGCCTAGATGGTTGATCAACCATCTAGCGGCCGCGCGGGAAGCGGGCGTGCAGGTGGTTGTCGTGGCGCGAGAGGCGCTGCACGACGCCTCTCGGCCCGGTAAGCCTGACGTTCGGGCCGACGAAGACCCGGGTCGCCCCGGCCGCGACGAAACGATCGACTAGGTCCTGCGCCAGCCGGCGGTCGACCTGCGCGGCCGTCCTCGGTGAGCGCTCGCGGGCGTCCTTGCGCGGGTAGTACACGTCCACGTCGAGGCCGTTCTGGTGCGACGCGTGCCCGAGGCCGCCGAAGCGCGGGCCGAAGTCGCCGCCCTGCCTGCGGCTGAGATCGCCGATCCCGACCCTGGGCGCGTCGGGGTGGGCAGCGGCGAACGCGTCCACGATCCGGAGCGTCGTCCGGACGACCCGGTCCGAGCCCCAGCGGCGCCAAGGCCGATTCGATGCGCGCTTGAGGACGGGATCCCAGGTGAAGAAGTGCCTTCCCTCGACGGGAAGCTGCACGCCGCCGACCAGGCGCCCTGCGTACGGCAGGCCGAGCGAGCGGGAGCGGCGCCAGCGAATCTGCGTGACTGCGGCCGGAAGACATCGCCCGCTGCGCGCGAGGCGGAGATCGTTCACGACACGCTCGGTCTCCGCACGCGTCCGCGGCGTCGCCTCGGCTCCGAGGAGGACGCCGACGGAGATCCACCGGTTGTGCTTCCGAAGGGTCTCCGTTCCCGCGCGCGTGTCGTGCCCCGGCCGCCCTCCGAACGACTCGGCGACGCGGATCTCGACGGCTTCCCGCTGGGAGGTGAGCTCGAAGCACAGGCTCGGGTTCAGGGCGTCGCGCACGTCCGTCTGCAGCGCCCAGGTGACCGGGTAGTCGACCGACAGCCCGAGTGCGCGGCTCGTCCAGCGCGCACGCGACGTCGGCGCCATGGGCAGGTCTTCCTGGACCGTAGCCGTAGTTGGAAACTCGGTCGTCACCGATGTGGTCGTCTCGCCGGCCGCGGCCGGGGGATTCGCCTCGCCCATGCCGGCGAGCATGATTGCCGCGAGGGCGCCGAGGGCGAGCAGCGCGGCCGCGAGCGCGAGAAGGCGGGCCACCACGGCGAGAGTACGCCGAATCCGCCCTGGTAGGTCCTAGAAGGCGCCGGGACGGAGCGCCGGCGGATCGCGTACAAGTGAGACGTGCTCTCCGCGCTCGCCGCCTTCGCACTCTTCCTTTCCGGCCTGGCTGCGGGTGGCGGCGCCGCGGCGCCGGAGGTGGAGCTCCTCGGCCGCTCGTCACAGGGCCGGCCGATCCGCGCGACAGTCGTCGGCGACCGCGAGGCGGCGAACCGCGTCCTCGTGGTCGGCTGCATCCACGGGAACGAGTGCGCCGGGATCGCCGTCACCCGCCGGCTCGCCCGGCTCGGAGCGCCGCGCGGCTCGGTCCTCTGGCTCGTCCACCAGCTCAACCCGGACGGCGCCGCGCTCGGCGTCCGGCAGAACGGCCGAGGTGTCGATCTGAACCGCAACTTCCCGTCCGAGTGGCGGCCGATCGGCCGGCGCTGGGATCCGCAGTACTCGGGGCCGAGGCCGTTCTCCGAGCCCGAGACCCGCATCGCGCTTCGACTTGTCCGCCGGGTGCGACCGGATCTGACCGTCTGGTTCCACCAGCCGCAGACCGTCGTTCGCGCGTGGGGCCCGAGCGTGCCGGCCGCGCGCCGCTACGCGGTTCTCGCACGCATGCGCTACCGCAGCATCCCGTGGCCGAACGGGACCGCGCCGAACTGGCAGAACCACCGCTTCCCCGGCGCCGCGTCGTTCGTGGTCGAGCTCGCTCCGGGGCCGCTCACGCGCCGGGCCGCCCGGCACGCCGCGGTCATTCGCCGGCTCAGCCGGTTTCCCGAGTGAAGACGTAGTCCTGGTCGGCGACGCCGGAGTGGCACGACTCGCAGACGGCGCCCGAGGCGAGCTCCTTGAACGGCTGATCCTCGGCCTCGCGCGTCCATTCCACGAACACCCAGTCGTTGTGCTCGGGGTTCGCCCCGGCGACCTTGCGCATCGACGCGATCAGGCCGACGAAGTCCGTCCCGGGGCGGACGCCCTCCTTGACGATCCCGGTGCCCTCGGGATAGAGCGAGCCCATGATCTCCTGGCTCGCGTAGACGTTCTTCGTGCTCAGGTGTGGATCGGACTCGCGCGGCGGAAGCGGCTCCGCGTTCAAGCGCGTCCAGGCCGTGTAGCCGCCGGTCCAGTCCGGGAGGCCCGGAAGCGGAACCGGCGCATCCGACGCCGCCTCATCCTCCTGGCGCGTCATCATCGGGCCCGGGGACGGGGGCGGCGGCTGGGTGTCGGCGTCGGTTGCGGGGGCGACCAGAGGCGGCTCGTCGCCTCCCCCGCAGCCCGCGACGCCGAGAGTCGCGAGTACGAGCACCAGGACGACGGCGGGCCGCACCGGGCAGAGCATACGACGGGCGGATTACGGGCGGATTAACGGCCGCGGGCGAACGCGACCGCGATCTCTGCTGCAAGTCCCGCGTTGTCGGCGATCAGGCGCTTGTTCGCCTCGATCGTCTCGCCGCCGCTCGCGTCGTGGAGGTACGAGAGGAGGAACGGCGTCACCTCCTGTCCGCGGATCCCCTGCCGCTCGGCTTCGGCCACGCCGGCGGCGATGAGGGACTCCACGTCGAGGCTCTCGTCGGGCGGGCGTGCGACGACGAGCCCGGCCCGTCCGAGCGCCCAGTGCAGCCGGGCGATGCGAGCCGCCTCCTCGGGTGTCTCGACCCGGGCCGACACGGGCGGCCCGCCGCCCGCGCGGTAGAAGAGCGGGACTTCGTCCGTCCGCCAGCCGAGCATCGGGACCCCGAGCGTCTCGAGCACCTCGCCGGTCGCGGGGACGTCGAGGATCGACTTCGCGCCCGAGGCGACCACGAGCGCCTCGACGCGGGCGAGCTCGCCGAGGTCCGCCGAGACGTCCAGCGTCTCGGCGAAGCCGCGGTGGACGCCGCCGAGGCCGCCCGTGCCCATGAACCGAATCCCCGCCGTGCGCGCCACGGCGAGCGTCCCGCCGATGGTCGTCGCGCCGAGGGCCCGCTGCGCGACGCACGCGGCGAGGTCGCGCGGGCCGACCTTGCGGGCCTCGGGCATGTCCGAGAAGAGGTCGAGCTCCGCCTCGCTCGAGCCCGACGCGGATCGCGCCGTCGAGGACGCCGACCGTGGCCGGAACCGCGCCCGCCTCGCGAACCCGCGACTCGCACGCCCGCGCCACGTCGGCGCCCTCGCCGCGGCGGGAAGCCGTGGGAGACGAGCGTGGTCTCGAGCGCCACGACCGGCGTGCCGTCCGCGAGCGCGGCGGCGACCTCGGGCGAGACGCGCAGGAGGTCCGTCACGGCGGGAAGGCTCCCATGACGGCGACGCATCGTGCGGCAGCCTGCAGCCCAAGCGTCGGGCCGCCGAGGAGGAACCCCGCGGCGAGGGCATCCCCGGCGCCCGTCGTGTCCACGACTTCCGTCGGCACGGCGGGGAGCTCCTCGACGTCGTCCCCGCGGCGGACGAGGCAGCCGGAGGCGCCGCGCTTCACGACGACCGTCGGCACGTCGAGCTCCCCGGCGACTGCGAGCTCGTCCTCGTTCCCGAAGAGCGTCTCGGGCGCGAGACCCTCGATGAGCTCCCGGACGCGGTCGACGCCGAGCGCCTCGAGCACGCTCGTTCCGGAGAGGTCGACGCTTACCCGGGCGCCTTGTCCGCGGACGACCGTCGCTGCCGCGAGCGCTGCGTCCACGATCGGCGGGCGGGCGAGGCTGTAGACCGGCAGATGCAGGACGGTGCAGCCGTCCAGCCAGGCCGGGTCGAGCTCGCCGGAAGCGAAGGCGCGGAGCGACGCCTCGGTCGGTCAGCATCGTCCGGCGCCCCTGCGAGTCCGCGAGCGACACGACCGTTCCGGTTCCGGTCTCCACCTCCGGCCCGACGACCTCCACGCCCCGGCGCTCGAGCTCGGCCGTGAGCATGCGACCGGCGGGGTCGCGGGCCCGCTTCCCCGCGAACCGCGCCGCTCCGCCGAGTGCGACCGTCCAGGCGGCGACGTTCGCAGCCTGGCCGCCCGGGCCGACGCGAGTCTGCCCGTACGTGTCCGTGTCCGCCGCGATCGGGCCGTCGAGCCGCACGACCACGTCGAGCAGGAGATCGCCGAGCGCCACGAGCACGAACGGAATCTAGATGGTTGGATCAACCCATCTAGACATAGACTCCCGGCGTGGACGGCGAGCGGGGGAGTCGGCTCGGATCTTTCCTGATCGGCGGGCTCGTCGGCAGCGTCGCGGGACTTGCCGCCGCCGGCCGGATGCGGATGAAGTCCGCCCGGACGCCTCGCACCACCCCCGCCGGGCTCGCCGCGTTCGAGGAGGCGCCGTGCTATGAGGAGCTCCTCGAGCGCGAGTGGGCCGAGGAGGTGCGCGACGAGCCGGCTCACCGGCGCTGAGCCAGGAGCTCGGGACAAGTCCTGGCACTTCCCCCGTCCGAGTGCCGGGGGGCGACCACCCACACTGGTACCCTTTTCTCCCGCTCACGCGGCCTTTCACGGATGCCCATCTACGAGTATCGATGCCCGAACGGGCACACCTTCGAGCTGTTCCAGCGGATGAGCGATCCGGAGCCGGAGGCCTGCGAGATCTGCGGCGCGAGCCCGGTCACGAAGGTGCTCGTACCCGGCCGCGATCCACTTCAAGGGCTCGGGGTTCTACTCGACCGACTACGGCCGGGGTGCCAAGCGCCGCGACGGCAAGGAGGGCGACTCGGGCTCGCCGACCGAGAAGCCGGCCACGGACGGGAAGCCCGACAAGAAGCCTGAGAAGGCCGCCGAGACGGGCTAGATGATCTAGCCGCCGGCGCGCCCGCTGAAGCAGCCGGGAGCGAAGGGTTGGCCTGCGGGCGGGCGTTGCGGCGCGCTCTGGCCGGTGATCTGCGCGATCACGAGCGCGTTGTCCTCGGACGGCTGCAGGAACAGCGAGCCGTCGTTCACCGGCGTGCCGCCGAGGCGGCAGCGGAGCGTCTTCGCGTCGGCGGCGCGGAAACGGACCCACGAGAGCCCGGAGGAGCTCGTTGGTGGAGAGATCCATCGCCAGCGGCTTCACGATGTCGTCGCCGATGAACGGCAGGCGGAAGAAGCCGCGGACTCCGACGACTTCGTCGGTCAGGGCCTGGATGACGCGCTGCTGGCGCTCACCGCGCGTGATGTCGCTCTCGCTCGGGTCGAGCTGGTTCTCGCGGATGCGGGCGTAGATGAGAGCGCGTCGGCCGTCGAGCTCGATCTCCCCCTGCTTGAATCGCCAGCCCTTGAACTCGGCGCAGGCCTCGGCGCCGCGGAACGGACAGTCGAATCGGTTCGAGAGAACCGGCTTCGGGTTGTCGATCGTGATCCCCCCGACGGCGTCGATGACCTCCCGGAACGTCCCGAAGTCGACCACGATGACGTGGTTAACCGGGAGCCCGGTGAGCGCCTCGACCGTGTCGATCGCGAGAGCCGCCCCGCCGAAGGCGTACGCCGCGTTGATCTTGTCGGTCCCGCGGCCAGGGATCTCGACGCGGAGGTCGCGCGGGAGCGAGAGGTACGCGATCCGGTGCTCGTCCGGATCGGTGCGGATGAGCATGATCGAGTCGGCGCGGCCGGTGCCCTGACGGTCCGCGCGAGTCCCGCCCGCGTCGGCGCCGAGGACGAGGATGTTCGTCGGGGTGGTGAGGATGGAGCCCTCCGCCGGCGCGAGGGCCCGGTAGGCAGGCTCCGGGAGCCGCTCGTTCGCAGCCTTCACCCCGCGTCGCACGGCGAGGTAGCCGAGAGCGCCCACACGAGGGCGAGCAGGATGAGGCCGACGAGGACGAGGACGACCGCGCGACGCCAGCGCCGCCCCTTGCGCGGCGCCTTCCCCTTCGGCTCGCCCTTGGCCCCGTCGCCGCCGTAGCCGTCGCCCGCGGGAGTCGTCTCCTTGCGCTCCCGCAGCGGCTTGATCGGCCCCTTGGCCCGGCCGCCGCGGTAGAGCTTGTACGGCTTGTCCTTGCCCGCCACGACGACGGGTTATGGTAGCCGGGAGCCTCCCGGCTTCCCCTTTCGAACCGTGCAGGACCGGCATGTCATCGCGCTCGACCTCGGCGGCACGAAGCTCGCCGCCGCCGTCTTCGACCGGGCCGGGAAGGTCGTCCGGCGGAAGGACCATGCGACCGACACCTCGAGCGAGGACGCCGTCGTCGCGCAGGTCGAGCGGGCGATCGCAGAGCTCCTCGACGACCGGGTCGCGGCGCTCGGGGTCGGCGTCCCGTCGCTCATCGACCAGCGCACGGGGCGCGCCGGCGCCTCGGTCAACGTGCCGCTCGCGGACTTCCCGCTCCGCGATCTCCTCGAGACTCGCTTCGGCCTCCCGGTCGCCCTCGAGAACGACGCGAACGGCGCCGCCGTCGCCGAGCACCGCCTCGGCGCCGGCCGCGGGACGCAGCACATGGTCATGCTGACGATCGGCACCGGGATCGGGGGCGGGCTCATCCTGAACGACAGGCTCTACCGCGGCGCGATCGGGGCGGCGGGCGAGCTCGGTCACGTCACGCTGGACATCCACGGGGGGCCCTGTCAGGGGTTCTGCCCGGGGCTCGGCCATTTCGAGGGCCTTGCCTCGGGAACCGCGACCGAGCGGATCGCGGGTGAGGTCGCCGACGAGCGACCCGGAGGGACGCTCGCGCGCGCCCGCGAGGCCGGGCGCCGCCTCGAGCCGCGGCTCACGGTCGAGCTCGCGAGGGAGGGCGACCCGGATGCGACCGAGGTCCTGGAGCGTGTGGGATTCGCGCTCGGGATCGGAATCGCGAACTACGTGAACATCTTCAACCCGGAGGTCGTCGTGGTGGGCGGGGGCCTCTCCGACGCCGGCGACCTCCTGCTCGAGCCCGCGCGCCGCGTCGTTGCCGAATACGGGCTCCCCACCGCGCGCGACGACGTCCGGATCGAGGTCGCGGTCCTCGGGCCGGACGCGGGCGTCATCGGCTCGGCGCTCGTCGCCTTCGACCTGCTCGACGAGCACTAGTGCCGCTCGTCGTCTGTCCGACGCCGATCGGGAACCTCGAGGACGTGACCCTGCGCGTGCTCCGCGAGCTCGGCGAGGCCGACGTCGTCCTCTGCGAGGACACGCGGCGGACGAAGGTTCTGCTCGACCGGCACGGGGTGCGGGCGCGGCGCCTGCTCTCGCTGCATCGCTTGAACGAAGCTGCGCGAACGGCCGAGGTGCTCCCCCGCCTCGAGGCCGGCGAGCGGCTCGCGCTCGCAAGCGACGCCGGCCTGCCGGGCGTGAACGATCCGGGCGCACGCCTGATCGCGGAGGCGATCGCGGCCGGAGTGGAGGTGACCGTGCTCCCGGGCCCCTCGGCGGTCGAGACAGCTCTCGTGGCGAGCGGCCTGGTCGGCGACCGCTACGTCTTCCTCGGCTACCTCCCGCGGGGCCGGGAGGCACTCGCCAGGCTCTGGGAGGAGCTGGGCGCATGGCCGTGGCCGGCCGTCGCGTTCGAGTCGCCGCGCCGGCTCCCCGCATCTCTCGCCGCCCTCGCCGAAGCCGACCCAGAGCGGCCCGTCGCCGTGTGCCGGGAGCTCACGAAGCGGTTCGAGGAGGTGGTTCGCGGTACGTCGGCCGACGTGGCCGCACGATTCCGAGAGCCGCCGAAGGGCGAGGTGACGCTCGTGATCGGAGGCGCTTCCGCCGCGAAGGCACGGGCGGCCGAAAACGCCGTGCCGCGGGAAGCAGTGTCCGAGCTCGTCGCTGCCGGCCTCCCACGGCGCCGGGCCGTCGACCTCGTCGCGCGCCTGACCGGCGCATCCAGGAACGAGCTCTACCGCGTCTCGCTCGACTAGATGATTGATCTAGCCGCTGCTCGCGAGGGTCGCGACGCAGTCCTGGCAGACCAGGCGGCCGCGGTGCTCCTGCAGTCCCTTCGCCCCTCCGCAGAACACGCATGCTTCCCGCGGGCGGGAGAGCAGAATCGTCTCGTCGTGCACGGAGATCTCGACGGCATCGCGCTCGAGCAGACCGAAGCGCTTGCGAATCTCACTCGGAATCACGATTCGCCCGAGCTCGTCTATGCGGCGCACGATTCCCGTGCTGTTCACGCCTTCGTATGCCCCATTTTCCACGCGCATCAATCGTCCCCTGTGGGAGTTGTCTCCATTTCGAGCGGTGTAAAACGCGGGAACCCACGTCCGTAAGATCCGCGGCGTGAACGGAGGCGCACGGATCCTCGTGGCGGTTGCGTGGCCGTATGCCAGCGGGCCTCGTCACATTGGTCACGTAGCCGGTTTCGGGGTGCCCTCCGACATCTTCGCCCGCTACCACCGGCTCCGCGGAGATCGTGTGCTCATGGTGAGCGGCACGGACGAGCACGGGACGCCGATCATGGTCGCCGCCGATCGCGAGGGCGTCTCCCCGACGCGAGCTCGCGGACCGGTTCAACCGCGTGATTCGCGAAGACCTCCGGAACCTCGGTCTTTCGTACGACCTCTTCACGCGCACCACGACGAGGAACCACTACGCAGTCACGCAGGACCTCTTCAGGACGCTCTACGACAAGGGCTTCGTCTTCGAGCAGAAAACCCTCGGCGCGTTCTCCGCGACGACGGGCCACACGTTGCCCGACCGGTACATCGAGGGGACGTGCCCCATCTGCGGGTACCCCGAGGCGCGCGGCGACCAGTGCGACAACTGCGGAAACCAGCTCGATCCGACCGACCTGATCGAGCCGCGATCCCGGATCGACGGCACGGCGCCCGTCTTTCGCGAGACGGAGCACTTCTTCCTCGATCTGCCCGCGTTCAAGGAACGGCTCGCCGAGTGGATCGGCGGGCAGGACCACTGGCGACCGAATGTCCGCAAGTTCTCGCTCGGCCTCGTCAAGGAGCTGAAGCCGCGGCCGATCACGCGCGACCTCGACTGGGGCGTCCCGATCCCGCTGCCCGGCCTCGAGGACCGCGACGACAAGCGGATCTACGTCTGGTTCGACGCGGTGATCGGCTACCTGTCGGCAGCGGTCGAGTGGGCGCAGGTGCGCGGGGAGCCGGACGCCTGGCGGGACTGGTGGCAGAGCCCGGACGCGCGCCACTTCTACTTCATGGGCAAGGACAACATCGTCTTCCACTCGGTCATCTGGCCGAGCATGCTCATGGGGTACGGCTCGGGCGGGGAGGTCGGCGCCGGGCGCGGCGACCTCGAGCTTCCCGACGACGTCGTCGCGAGCGAGTTCCTGACCATGGAGGGACGGAAGTTCTCGTCCAGTCGCGGCGTCGTGATCTACGTGCACGACTTCCTGGAGCGGTACGACCCCGATCCTCTCCGCTACTTCCTCACGATCGCCGGCCCCGAGACGCAGGACACCGACTTCACGTGGTCGGAGTTCGTTCGCCGCAACAACGACGAGCTGCTGGCGAACTGGGGCAATCTCGTGAATCGGACGCTCACGAGCGCGTACAGGAACTTCGGCCGGGTGCCGCAGGCCGGCGATCTGACCGAGGACGACCGCGCGGTGCTCGCCGACGTGGAGGGCGGCTTCGAGTCCGTCGGCGCCCACATCGGCTCCGCCGGCTTCCGTGCAGGGCTCGCCGAGGCGATGCGGCTCGCCTCCCGCGTGAACCAGTACGTCTCGGACCAGGCGCCGTGGGCGCTCGTGAAGACCGACCTCGACCGGGCCGGAACCGTGTTGAACGTGGCGTTGCGAAGCGTCGACCACCTGAAGACGCAGCTTGCGCCGTTCCTTCCGTTCAGCTCGCAGACCGTGCACGAGCTGCTCGGCCACGAGGGCTGGCTCGCGGGCCCGCTCGAGTTCCGCGAGGTGACCGAGGAGGACGGAACCGCGCACACGGTGCTGACGGGCGACTACGAGTCCTGGACGGGACGCTGGGGGCCGGGAGAGCTCCCGGCCGGCCAGGAGCTCGGCGAGCCGCGGCCGCTCTTCCGCAAGCTCGACCCGGAGGCGGTCATCGCGGAGGAGCTCGGCCGGATGGAGCAGGCCGCCGGAGCGGCGTGATCGACACGCACGCCCACCTGGACGGCGGGGACGAGCCCGCTTCCGCGCTTCTCGCGCGCGCGCGCGAGGCGGGCGTCACGCGCGTCGTCGCCGTCGGGTCCGGAATCGACTCGTGCCGCGCGACGCTCGCGATCGCGGACCGGGAGGAGGGCGTCTCCGCGGCCCTCGGAATCCATCCCCATCAGGCCGGAGACGCGGACGACGGCGACCTCGAGGCGTTACGCGAGCTCCTGGCCCACCCCAAGGCGGTCGCGGTCGGCGAGACCGGGCTCGACCACTTCCGCGACTACGCGCCCCGCGAGCGGCAGGCCGAGCTCTTCCGCGCGCAGGTCGCGCTCGCGGAGGAGACCGGGAAGGCGCTCGTCGTGCACACACGCGCGGCCGAGGAGGAGACCCTCGCCGTGCTGCGCGGCGTCGAGACGACCGTCGTCATGCACTGCTTCTCGTCCTCCCGGCTCCTCGAGCCCGCGCTCGAGCACCGCTGGTACGTCTCGTTCGCCGGGAACGTGACGTACCCGAAGGCGTCCGAGCTTCGCTGGGCCGCGACGAAGGTGCCGGCCGACCGCGTCCTCGCCGAGACCGACAGCCCGTACCTCGCGCCGCAGCCGGTCCGGGGCCGGCGGAACGAGCCCGCCAACGTGATCCACACGCTGGCGGTGCTCGCCGAGGCACGGGGGGAGACGCCGGACGAGCTCGAGGCGCGGATCGAGGAGAACGCAGCGCTCGCGTTCGGGCTTCCGTGACCCCGGTCACGCGCGCCCCTCACGGAATGAAGCCTTGAGCGTCATTCCGTGAGGGGCCCAAGCGGACCTCGGCCAGCACTTCCTCGCGGACGCGAACATCCTCGGCGTGATCGGTCGTCTCGCCGAGCTCGAGCCGGACGACGTCGTGCTCGAGGTCGGCGCCGGGCTCGGGGTGCTCACGGCCTTTCTCGCCGACCGGGTGCGCCTCGTGCACGCGGTCGAGCTCGACCGGTCGCTCGAGCCGCCGCTTCGCGAGACGCTGGGGGAACGCGAGAACGTCGAGCTCCTCCTCGGGCGACGCGCTGACGCTGCCGCTCCACGAGCTCGACCCGGCGCCGGGGAAGCTGGTCGCGAACCTTCCGTACCAGGTCGCGACGCCCGTCGTCGCCGAGAGCCTCGACCGTTTGCCGGCGGTGCGGCTGCTGGTGCGTCATGGTGCAGCGAGAGGTGGCCGACCGCTTCTTCGCCGAGCCGGGGACGAAGAGCTACGGCGCGGTCTCGGTTCTCGTGCAGCTCACGGCCGAGCGCACCGGCTTCCACCCGGTTGCGCGCACGGTCTTCCGGCCGCCGCCGAACGTCGACTCCGCGCTCGTCGCGTTTCGCCGCACCCGCGACTGGGGGCCCGAGTACCGGGCGGTGAAGCGCGTCGTCCAGGCGGCGTTCGCCCATCGGCGCAAGACGCTCGCGAACTCGCTGGCGTTGTCCGGCTGGGAGCGAGAGCGTGCCGAGGCCGCCGTCGCCGAGCTCGGCCTCCCGCCCACGGTTCGCGCGGAGGCGCTCGAGCCGGCGGTGTTCGAGCGTCTCGCCGCGATCGCGTGAAGAGTGTCGCCGCGCACGCGAAGGTGAACCTCGCGCTCGTCGTGGGCGGCCTGCGTGAGGACGGCCTGCACGAGGTCGCCACGATCGTCCAGCCTGTGGAGCTCGCCGACGAGCTCCAGTTGACGATCGGCGCGGAGGCCGGAATCACGGTCACCGGCTTCGACGAGGACACCCTCGTGCGAAGTGCGCTCGCGGCGCTGGCCGACGCGGCCGGTGTCGAGCCTTGCTGGCACATCCACGTGGACAAGCGAATCCCGGTCGCGGCCGGCCTCGGTGGCGGAAGCGCGGATGCCGCGGCGGCACTGGCCGCCGTCAACCCGGAGCTTCCCCGCCCGCTGCCGCGGGAGCGGCTCGCTGAGGTCGCTGCGGGGATCGGTTCGGACGTGCCCGCACTCCTCGCAGGCGGCGCCGTGCTCGCCGAAGGGGCCGGCGAGCGCGTGCGGGTGCTCGAGCTTCCTACGGCCTACTGGATCGCCCTCGCGCTCCCGCATGGGGTGGCGAAGGCGTCGACGGAGGAGGTCTATAGCCGGTTCGACGAGCTGGGAGGGGGCGCGGGATTCGCCGACCGGCGGGAGGCCGTCCTGGGCGCGCTCGGGACCCTCCGCGAGCCGCGGGACTTCACTGCCCTGCCTCCGAACGATCTCGCCCGCGCGGCGGGCCGGCCGCGCCCTCCTCGACTCGCTTCGCGCCGCGGGAGCGTTCAGGGCCGACGTGAGCGGCGCGGGTCCGGTCGCGTACGCGCTCTTCGGAACGCGCGATGAGGCCGAGTCGGCGGCCGGGACGGTCGCAGGCCAGGCCGATGTTTGGGTCACGCAACCGCTCTGCTAGCGTCATCCTCGTGACGAGCGGCTACCCGGTCATCGAGCACCGAGAGGGGCGGGCCAGCCGCCTGATCCGCGAGAACCGGCTGCGCGTTGCGTTCCTCGTGGCGCTCGTCGAGACGGCCCTCGTCCTCACCGACGTGATCGGCTGGTTCGTCGCGCTCGCCGTCGCAGCCGCAGTCTTCGCGTTCCACTTCTTCATCGGACGCAGGGCAAAGCACGAGCCGGTGCGCCAGATCTCGTGGGCCGCCGCGGTCTCGCAGACGCTTCCGGTGGTCGTGCCCATCGTCGCGGTCGTGGTCAGCGCGCTCCTCGTCCTCGCCGTCGTTGCGGCCGCGGTCGTCATCCTCGCGTTCGTCGTCTTCGGGCGTCGCTGAATCCTCGTTAGGCTGACCGGCGATGGGGCGTAGCCAAGTGGTAAGGCAGCGGGTTTTGGTCCCGTGACCGGAGGTTCGAATCCTCCCGCCCCAGCCATAGGTTGACTTCCTCGCTCGCAGCTGTCGTCATGGCCGCCGGTCTCGGGACGCGCATGCGCTCGGCGCGCCCGAAGCATCTCCACACGCTGCTCGGGCGGCGCCTCGTCGACTGGACGCTCGCGGCCGTTCGGCCGCTCGAGCCGGTTCCTTGCGTCGTCGTCTGCTCGCCGGAGGCGCGGGACGAGCTGGCCGCGTCGCTCCCGGAGGGGACCGAGATCGCCGTCCAGGCCGAGCCACGCGGGACGGGCGACGCCGTGTCGGCCGCCCAGCCGCTGCTCGAGGGGTTCGAGGGGAACGTCCTTGTCGTCCCGGGCGACGCACCCCTGCTCACGGCGGAGCTCCTGGAGCGGCTCGTCGAGACGCATCGCCGCGAGGACGCTGCCGTCACGCTCCTGACGGTCGAGACGGACCGGCCGCTCCCGTACGGGCGCATCGTGCGGGACGAGTCCGGCGCGGTCCGAAGGATCGTCGAGGAGCGCGACGCCTCGGACGAGGAGCTCGCGATCCGTGAGCTGAACGCGTCCGTCTACGTCTTCGCGCAAGGCCGACCTCGCCTGGGCCCTCGAGCGGCTCGACCCCGACAACGCACAGGGCGAGCTGTACCTGACCGACACCGTCGGCCACCTCGCCGAGGACGGCCGCCGTGTCGCCGCGCTCGTCACGGACGACGCCGAAGTGACGCTCGGCGTCAACACGCGGGTCGAGCTGGCCGACGCCGCCGCGATCCTGCGAACGCGAATCCTCCGCGCCGCACATGCTCGCGGGCGTCACGATCGTCGACCCCGCGACCACCTGGGTCGAGGCGGACGTCGTGATCGAGCCGGACGCGGCCGTCCATCCGTTCACGGTGCTCCGCGGTCACGTCGTCGTCCGCGCGGGCGCCGAGATCGGCCCACACGTCGTCGCCGTGGACGCCGAGATCGGCCCCGGGCGCCCTCGTCGGCCCATTCGCCTATCTCCGTCCCGGGACGATGCTCGAGGCGGGCGTCAAGGTCGGCACCTTCGTCGAGGTGAAGAACTCCGCATCGGGGAACGATCGAAGGTGCCCCACCTCTCCTACATCGGCGACGCCGAGATCGGCGAGGATACGAACATCGGAGCAGGCGCGATCACCGCGAACTACCGCCACGAGCGGGCGACGTCGGGAAGCAGCGGACCGTGATCGGGAGCAACGTCCACACCGGCAGCGACAATGTCTTTGTTGCGCCGCGTTGAGATCGGTGACAATGCGACTGATCGGAGCGGGCTCGACGATCACGGAAGACGTCCCGCCAGGAGCCCTCGCCATCGCACGAGCCCGACAAGTCGTCAAGGAGGACTACGGTGATCGAGACCGGCGCAGCTGAGCTCGCGACTGCCGGGCCTCGCCGCATCCGTCCAGGCCTCGGGCAAGCGCGAGCACTGGATCCAGCGCGGGCCGGAGGGGAAGCTCATGCTCTTCTCCGGGCGCTCGAACGTCCCGACTCGCTTCGGCGATCGCCGAGCAACCTGGGGATCGAGCTCGGCGAGGTGCAGCTCAAGACCTTCGCCAACGGCGAGGTCTACTGCCGGTTACATGGAGTCGATCCGCGGCGCCGACGTCTTCATCGTCCAGTCCTGCGCCGGGCCGGCGCGTGAACGACGCCTCCTCGAGCTCCTGATCATGATCGACGCGGCGCAAGCTCGCCTCGGCGAACCGGATCACCGCCGTCATGCCGTGGTACCCCTACTCCCGGCAGGACAAGAAGTCGGCGCCGCGCGAGCCGATCACCGCGAAGCTCATCGCCGGCTTCCTCGAGTCGGCCGGCGCCGACCGCGTGCTCACGATGGATCTCCATGCGGGCCAGATCCAGGGCTTCTTCCCGATCCCGGTCGACCACATGACGGCGCTCCCGCTCTTCGCCCAGTACTACCGGGACAAGGGTCTGTACGGGCGACGGCGTCGTCGCCGTCGCGCCGGATCCGGGCCGCGGCAAGATGACGACCCGGTTCGCCGAGTTCCTCGAGGCCGACGTCGCGTACATGTCGAAGACACGGCCCGAGCACGACGTCGCCGAGGTCACCGAGGTCGTCGGCCGCGAGCGCGTGCGAGGGAAGGCCGCGATCCTGACCGACGACCTGATCGTGACCGGCACGACCCTCGTCTCCGGTGCCGCGGCGCTGCTCGAGGCCGGCGCGACCGAGGTCTACGCATGCGCGACGCACGGGCTCTTCCCGCCCGACGCGCTGGCGAAGATGGCGCGAGAGCGAGCTGACCGAGATCACGGTCACCGACAGCGTCACGCATCGACCGACTCCAAGCGCCCGCAAACCTGAAGGTCCTGACGGTCTCGTCGCTCCTCGCCGACACGATCCAGAACGTCTTCTCGGGCGAGTCCGTCTCCGCGATCTTCGCGGGCGAGAACCAGCTCTTCTAGCGACCGACGCGCGCCGCGGCACGGGGACGAGGCGGCTACTCCTTGG
Source organism: uncultured Actinomycetes bacterium (assembly GCA_963824775.1). Taxonomy (GTDB): domain Bacteria; phylum Actinomycetota; class Thermoleophilia; order Gaiellales; family Gaiellaceae; genus CAWGQF01. The sequence goes on along the minus strand of CAWGQF010000009.1, from coordinate 92,159 downwards.
CTGCATTCTCGAGCTCACCTTCCAGCTTGCTCAGGCGGTTGCGCATCTTCTCCGCCTCCTTCTCCGCCCTCGCGGCGGCGCGCTCGGCTTCTCTCGCTTCCTTCTCGCTCGCGGCTACCGCTCGTCGCGCCTCGGCGACCTTCTCCCGTAGGTCGCGGACTCTTGCCTTCTTGCCGTCGTCAGCCTTCTTGCTCGGCTTTCGCTTCGAGCGCTCGGTTGCGACCGGGACGCCCGCAAACGCGCCGAAGCCGGCTGCCTGGGGCTCGTCCACGAGGCGACCGGCCAGGAGGAGGCTTCGGCTCGTCTCGTCCGTCGACGCGTTTCGGAGCGCGACCTCGACTCGGTCGAGCGCGTCCGCGCTGAGCTCGTCGCCGAGGTCGCGGCGCGCGCGGCTGACGAGGTCGGCAACCGCCGCGAGCTGCTCCTCGGACGCCTCGCGCAGTCCTGCCGCCGCGCGCCCCGCAAGCGCGGACGCCTGGATCTCGCCGATCTTCTCGCCGGCCCTCGCCAGGCGGCGGACGGCCTCCTGGTCGCTTCGTTGCAGCTGGTTGATCGCCCACGCCGGGAGGCTCGGCTTCTCGAGCGCGCGGACTTCGTCTGCCTCCGCACGCTCGCCGCTTCCGCGGAGTTGCTTCGCCAGCTCGTTCCTCGCCGGGACGAACTCGGATCGCGGCAGCCCGTACAGCTTCGTGAGCTGGTCCTCGAGGTTCATCGCCACTCCGGCTGCGCGTCCCTCGACGAGGGACGGCGGTGTTTCGGCTTCCGCCCGATCATTCGGACAAGCGTAGAAGGCGAGGCGGCGCGGCGCGAGACGTTGCAACGCGTTCGGCTAGACTGGCCGACCGGATATGGCCGGAGAGCGAGTCAGGTTGGAGGTCGAGCCCCGCGAGGTCGTCGGGAGCGCGGAGTCGCGCCGCCTACGCTCGCGCGGCTATGTGCCCGGCGTCATCTATTCCGATGGGAAGGACGCGACGGCGTTCTCGGTGGCCGAGCGCGAGCTTCGGCGTGCGCTCACCGGCGACCATGGGATGCACGCGATCCTCGACGTCGTCGTCGGCCCCGGCGCCAAGGAACAGCACGCGGTTCTCAAGGAGTACCAGCTCCACCCGACCCGCAGGCGCCTGCTGCACGTCGACCTCCACGAGGTCCGTCTCGACCGGGTGATCCAGGCGACCGTCACGATCGAGCTCGTCGGCGAGGCCGAGGGCGCGAAGGCGGGCGGCGTGCTGAACCAGGTCGGCCGCGAGGTCACCGTCGAGGCGCTTCCGCTCGAGGTTCCGGACCGGCTGGAGCTCGACGTCTCGGTGCTCGAGATCGGCGACAGCCTCCGCGTCGCCGACCTGGCCGCGCCCGAGGGAGTGACGATCCTGGACGACCCCGACGCGGTCGTCGCGGCCGTCACCGTCCCGACCAAGGTCGAGGAGCCGGAGCCCGAGGAGGTCGAGGGCGAGGAGGAGCTCGCGGAGGGCGAGGAGCCGTCCGAGGAGCAGCCGGAGGGCGAAGGCTCTGCGGAGTCGGCCGACGAGGCCACCGGCGAGCGGTCCGACCAGGGCTAAGGCGGCCTCATGCGGCTCTTCCGTCGGGGCGAGCCGGCCTCGACGCTCGACCTGCTCGTCGCCGGGCTGGGGAACCCCGGTCGGGGGTACGCACGGACGAGGCACAACGTGGGCTTCATGGTCTGCGACGAGCTGGCGCGCCGACACGGCGGATCCTTTCGAACGAAGTTCTCCGGTGAGCTTTCGGAGCTCCGGATGGACGGCGCGCGGGTGGCGTTCCTGAAGCCGCAGACGTACATGAACGAATCGGGCCGGTCGGTCGGCCCGTGCGTGCGCTTCTTCAAGACGCCGCCCGATCGGCTGCTCGTCGTGCACGACGAGGTCGACCTCGAGCCTGGTCGTCTCCAGGTGCGGCGCGGCGGCGGGCTGGCGGGCCACAACGGCCTGCGCTCGATCGCGGGCGCCCTCGGCTCCCAGGACTTCCTGCGCCTTCGCGTCGGCGTCGGCCGCCCGGGGCGCGGCGACCCACGACCCGTGGCCGATTTCGTGCTGTCGTCCTTCGCTCCCGAGGACGACCCCGACGCCATCGTGACCCGTGCGGCCGATGCCGTGGAGACGGTGGTCCGGGAAGGCCTCGACGAGGCCCAGCAGCGCTTCAACGAGCGTCCCTGAACGTCCGCGCTTCGCGGCACGGTGTTCAGATCAGGCACAAACCGGCGCGCCTTTCGGCACGTTCGCTCACACACTCGTGCGCTTTTGCCCGATAGCGTTCCAGAAGGGACGCGCGTTCCCCCGGGGGGGACCCGGGGACGTTGGGGGACCGTCGACATGCGCGCAGATCCGGGGGCGAGGCGGGGATGTGCATCCGGCGGGCCGCGACCGGGGCGGACCCGTCCGCCTCAGGCTCGGGCGGGCGGCCGTCGCGTCCCGGCCGCACGCCGGATCGGCCGACCCTCAGGCCGCAGCGGGCGGCCGCGGGGGGAGTCCCGCCGCGGCCCCTGCCTCGTCCGGGCCCTGGAGGCCGTTCGGGAGGTGCTCCTCCTCGATGCGCAGACGGATTGTCCGCGCCGGGCCGAAGCCCTCGTACTCGACCCGCATCGCCGTGACCGGCACCTCGGCGAGAAGCGTTGCGTTCTCGCGGCGCCAGTCGTCGAAGCGGCCCGCCGCTCCCGGGCCTGCGAACGAGGCCACGAGCCGCGGCCTCCTGCCGATGTCCCGTAGCTCGCCCGGCACGGATCGAGTCTAGGAGGTCCAGCCGGACGAAACGAGCGGCTACTCGGAGAAGCGCGACGGCCGCGCGGGCCTGGTCGCGCCACGCTTCGAGCTGCGCTCCCACGGCTACCATTCGGAGCCCGGCGGAACGCCCGTTTCCGCCTGTCGCCATGGACCCGGACACCACGCTCGTCGAGAACAGGCCCGTCCTCCACGCCCTCGCGCGCGAGCTCGCGGAGAGTCCGCGCCTGCGCGGATTCGTGGACGACCCGGGCCGGGCGCGCGTCTCCGAGCCGATCCTGCCGTTCTTCCTCGCCGCGCTCCACCTGGCGCGCGAGGCGCCGCTCGTCGTTCTCCTGCCCGAGGACGCCGACGCGCGTGATGCCGCCGAGGCGGCGGCGTGGTTCCTGGGTGAGGACTCCGTCGGTCTCTTCGCCTCGCGTGGCGTCGGCTGGGACTCCGGGCTCGAGCCGCCCGCGCACCTCGTCGGCGAGCGCGCTCGGGCGCTCGAGATCCTCGCCGGGGGCGGCATCGTTTGCGCCTCCGCGCTGGGCTTCGCCGAGGGCCTCCCTCCCGAGGGCGAGCGTCCCGCCACCGTCCGAGTCCGGGTCGGAGACGAGCCGGGCATCGACGGGCTCGTGGAGTCGCTTGCGCTCGCCGGATACGCCCGCGCCGAGCGGGTCGAGGAGCGCGGCCAGGTCGCCGTGCGCGGCGGGATCGTCGACATCTTCCCCACGACCGGGCGCGAGCCGGTGCGAATCGAGCTCTTCGGCGACGAGGTGGAGTCGATCCGTGCGTTCTCGGCATTCACGCAGCGCGCTCTTCGCGAGCTCGATGAAGCGGTCGTGCACCCGGCGGCGGAGCGGCGCCTCGACGCTGGTCGAGCCGACGCTTCTGGACGACGAGGCGGGCGAGCTTGTGACCCGGCCGGACGACCTCGTCACGCCGCTGCCGCGGCCGGACCTCGTGTGGCAGCCGAATGCGGTCCGCGAGGTCTGGCGGGAAGAGCTGGGTCGGGAGATCTCGCTCGACGGCGCTATCGAGCTCGACCAGCTTCCGGCGGGTCAGCCGCATGTCTTCGAGGCGCAGCGTCCAGCCGTCGCCGCGCGGGGAATCGCGGAGGCGGAGCGCGACCTGAGCTCCTTCGTGCAGGGCGGCAACCGCGTCGTCGTCGCGTTCGCCCACCGCGGCGAAGCGCTTCGCCAGCAGGCGCTTCTCCGCAAGGTCGAAGCCGGCCTGCTCGATCCGGCCGAGCCGCTTCCGTCCGACCCCGCACTCCGCTTCGCCGTCTCGCCGGCCAGGCGAGGCTTCGTCTCGCGCGAGCTCGGGCTCGTCCTCCTCCCCGACACCCAGGTCTTCCGGAAGCGGCCGCCGCGCGCGGACGCCCGCCTGGGCAAGGCGCTGCAGAGCTTTGCCGACCTCCGGACCGGCGACTACGTGGTCCACGAGGACCACGGGATCGGAAAGCTGCTCGGCTTCGAGACGAAGACCGTCGCCGGCGTCACGCGCGACTACCTCTTCCTCGCCTTCAGGGGCGACGACCGCCTCTACGTCCCGCACGAGCAGATCGGCAAGGTCTCCCGCTACGTGGGCGCCGACAGCGCGGGGCCCGCGCTCTCGAAGCTCGGCGGCAAGGCCTGGCAGCTCCTCAAGACGAAGGCCCGCGACGGCGCCCGCGAGCTGGCCGGCGAGCTCCTCGCGCTCTACGCGCAGCGCCAGCGCGCCGCGGGCGAGGCGTACGGTGTGGAGTCCGACCTCCTCGAGCAGCTCGAGGCGTCGTTTCCCTACGCGGAGACGCCCGACCAGCAGCGAGCGATCGAGGCGGTGAAGGAGGATCTCGAGACGCCGCGGCCGATGGACCGGCTCGTGTGCGGGGACGTCGGCTTCGGCAAGACCGAGGTCGCGGTGCGCGCCGCGTTCGCGGTCACGGTCGCGGGGAAGCAGACGCTCTTCCTGGCGCCGACGACGATCCTCGCGCAGCAGCACTGGAACACCTTCCGCGAGCGCTACCGCGACTTCCCGGTCAACGTCGAGATGGTCTCGCGGTTCCGGCGGCCGGCGGACGTGAAGCGGATCCTCCGCGACTACAGCGAGGGGAAGGTCGACGTCCTCGTCGGGACGCACCGCGTGCTCTCGCGCGACGTGGCGGCGAAGGATCTCGGCCTCGTCATCCTCGACGAGGAGCAGCGCTTCGGCGTCGCGCAGAAGGAGCTCCTGCGCCAGCTCCGCCTCGAGGTCGACGTCCTCGCCCTGACCGCGACGCCGATCCCCCGCACGCTCCACATGTCGCTGTCGGGCCTGAGAGACATCAGCGTCATCGAGACGCCGCCGGAAGGGCGGCGCCCGGTGCGCACGCACGTCGGCGAGTACGACGAGGAGCTGGTCGTGCAGGCGCTCCAGCGAGAGCACGAGCGGGGCGGCCAGTCGTTCTTCCTCCACAACCGGGTCGAGACGATCGAGGAGCGGGCGGAGTCGCTGCAGCAGCTCATGCCAGGCCTGCGCTTCCTCGTCGTCCACGGCCAGCTTCCGGAGCGGGAGCTCGAGGAACGGATGCTCTCGTTCCTGGCCGGCGACGCCGACGTCCTCGTGACGACGACGATCATCGAGTCGGGGCTCGACATCCCGCAGGCGAACACGCTGATCGTGGAGCGGGCGGACGCCCTCGGGCTCGCGCAGCTCTACCAGATCCGCGGCCGCGTCGGCCGGAGCGACCTGACCGCGCACGCGTACCTCTTCTATCCGGCCGCGCAGGAGCTCACGGCCGAGGCGCGTTCGCGGCTCGCGGCCCTCGCGGATCACACGGAGCTCGGCGCCGGCTTCTCGATCGCGATGCGCGACCTCGAGATCCGAGGCGCCGGGAACCTGCTCGGCGCCGAGCAGTCCGGGCACGTGGCCGCCGTCGGGTTCGAGCTCTACATGGAGCTCCTGGGGGAGGCAGTGGCGGAGCTTTCGGGCACGCGCCGGCCGGTCACGCGCCCCGTTCGCGTCGAGGCGCAAGTGGACGCGTACGTCCCCGCCGCCTACATCGACGCGGAGGCGCAGAAGATCGACCTGCACCGCCGGCTCGCGCTCGTCGAGTCCGAGGACGAGCTGCGCGAGCTGCACGCGGCGCTCGAGGACCGGTACGGCCCCGTCCCCGACCCCGTCGAGAACCTGTTCGCGATCCAGGAGGCGAAGCTGAAGCTCGCCCTGATCGGCGCGGACTACCTCGTCTTCAAGGGCGGCAAGGCGACGATCGGCCCGCTCGTTCTGGGCTCTGCCGAGCTTCGGGAGCTGCGGCGGACCGCAGACACCGCCGTGTACTCGTCCGCGCGACGCGAGGTGTCGCAGCGAGCCGACGGGTTCTCGACGGCGCTTGCGCTCGTCGATGCTATCCTCGATCTACGGCTCGCCGCCTAAGGGGCCGTTTTTCACCGTTATGACCCTCTCGATCCGACGTCTCTTCGCCCTTCTAGCCGTGAGCGCCTTCGTGGTCGCCGCGGCCGCGTGCGGGGGCGAGGACGAGAAGACGGCCGAGGACGTCCCGGACGACGCGATCGCCCTCATCGGCGACACGCCCATCCCGCGCGCCGAGTTCGACTCGCTCATGGAGCGGGCCGAGAAGAGCTACGAGGATCAGAAGCGCGAGTTCCCGAAGGCCGGGACGCCCGAGTTCCAGGATCTGAAGACGCGCGCCGTCCAGTTCCTCATCCAGCGCTACCAGTTCCGCGCCGAGGCCGCGGAGCTCGACGTCGAGGTCTCGGACGAGGACATCGACAAGAGGTTCGCGGAGATCCAGAAGACCTCGTTCGGAGGGGACAAGAAGAAGCTCCTTGCCGCCCTCGAGAAGGAGGGTCTCACGGAGGACGAGGCGCGCGAGGAGATCCGCGACCAGATCCTCCAGGAGAAGCTCTACGCGCAAGGTGACCGAGGACGTGAAGGTCTCCGACGAGGAGCCAAGAAGTACTACGAGAAGAACAAGCAGCAGTTCACGCAGCCTGCGACCCGCGACGTGCCCACATCCTCGTAAGAAGAAGGCAGGTCGCCGACCAGGTCTACAGCCAGCTGCAGGACGGCGGCGACTTCGCCCAGCTCGCGAAGCAGTACTCGACCGACACCCGCACCAAGACGAACGGCGGGAAGCTCCCGGTCACGAAGGGCCAGACGGTGCCGCCGTTCGACAAGGCGGCGTTCGACCTCGAGACGGGCGAGTACTCGCAGCCGGTCAAGACGACCATTCGGCTGGCACATCATCAAGGCCAACAAGGACGAGGTGGAGGAGAAGGTCACCTCGTTCGACGAGGTCGAGAAGTCCGTCACAGACAGCTGCTGCAGGAGAAGAAGGACAAGACCGTCCGCGAGTGGCTCGAGGGCCTCCAGAAGAAGTACGGCGCCGAGACCGTGTTCGCCGTCGGGCTTCGAGCCGCCGAAGACCGAGACCGGTACCGGCGAGACCGCCACCGGCGCCGCCACCGACGGCTAACAGCCTGTGCCGGACGCGGACGGACTCGCCCGCGCCCTCCTCGATCTCCAGACGCTGGCCGAACGGCTCCGCCGGGACTGCCCCTGGGACCGCGAGCAGACGGCCGCGCACCATCGTCCCCCACACGGTCGAGGAGGCGTACGAGGTAGCGGACGCCGCGGTGGCGGACGACGACGCGAAGCTCGTCGACGAGCTCGGAGACCTCCTCTTCCAGACGTACTTCCTCGCGCTCCTGCTCGAGGAGCGCGGCGCCGGCGACCTCGCCACGGTCGCGCGACGGATCCACGACAAGCTCGTCCGCCGGCACCCGCACGTCTTCGGCGAAGCCGAGGTCGGCTCGGCCGGCGGCGGTCAAGCGCGCGGTGGGAGGAGCTCAAGACCGAGCAGGAGGGGCGCGAGGGGATCTTCCACGACGTCCCCGACTCTCTCCCGGCGCTCCTCCTGGCGAAGAAGGTGCAGCGTCGCGCGGCCTCGGTCGGGTTCGAGTACCCGGACGCGCGCGGCGCGTTCGCCGATCTCGCGGACGAGGTCGACGAGCTCCGGCACGAGCTGCCCGAGCGAGATCCGCCGGCCGAGACCGAGCCCGACGAGCGCCACGCGGGCGAGGTGGGCGACGTCCTCTTCGCGTGCGTGAACGTCGCGCGGCGGCTGAACGTCGACCCGGAGCTCGCGCTGCGGGCCGCGAGCGCCCGGTTCAGGGCCAGGGTCGAGGAGGCCGAGCGCCTGGCGGCCGTCGACGGGCAGCGGTTTGCGGAGCTGCCGCTCGACGAGCAGGATCGCTTCTTCGATCAGGCGAAGGCGCTGGAGGAGCGGCGATGAGCGCGATCACGGACGTCCACGGCGCGGCAGATCCTGGACTCCAGGGGCAACCCGACGGTCGAGGTCGAGATCCGGCTCGAGTCGGGCGCGCAGGGCCGAGCCGCGGTGCCCTCCGGCGCCTCGACCGGCCAGTTCGAGGCGGTCGAGCTCCGCGACGGCGGCCAGGAGTGGGGCGGCAAGGGAGTGGCGAAGGCGGTCGCCAACGTGAACGGCGAGATCGCCTCGGCGATCCGCGGGCTCGACCCGGCCGACCAGCGCGCGCTCGACGGGACGCTCCTCGCGCTCGACGGCACCCCGAACAAGAGCCGCCTCGGCGCCAACGCGATCCTCGGCTGCTCGCTCGCGGGCGCGAAGGCGGCGGCGGACGAGGCGGGGGTGCCGCTCTTCCGGTGGATCGGCGGGGAGGAGGCGACCACGCTCCCGGTTCCGCTCATGAACGTCGTGAACGGCGGCGCCCACGCGGACAACTCGCTCGACCTCCAGGAGTTCATGGTCGTCCCGGCCGGCGCCGAGACGTTCGCCGAGGCGCTGCGAATCGGCGCCGAGGTCTTCCACACGCTTCGCGGGCTCCTGCACGAGCGCGGCCTCTCGACCGCCGTCGGGGACGAGGGCGGGTTCGCGCCCGACCTTCCCCGCACGGAGGCGGCGATCGAGGCGATCCTCGAGGCGGCCTCGCGCGCCGGGCACGCGGATCGCGTCGCGATCGCGCTCGACCCGGCCGCGACCGAGATCTGGCGGGACGGCCGCTACCGCTTCGCCGGCGAGGGACGCGACCTCGACTCCGAGGCGATGATCCAGTTCTGGGCCGGCCTCGTCGACCGCTACCCGATCGTCTCCGTCGAGGACGCGCTCGCCGAGGACGAGTGGGAGGCGTGGCGGACGCTGACCGAGCGGCTGGGCGAGGCCGTACAGCTTGTCGGCGACGACCTCTTCGTGACGAACGTCGAGCGGCTCCGGCGCGGGATCGAGGGCGGCGTCGGAAACGCGATCCTCGTGAAGGTGAACCAGATCGGGACGCTGACCGAGACGCTCGACGCGATCGAGCTCGCTCGCTCGGCGGGCTACGCGGCGGTCATGTCCCATCGCTCGGGCGAGACCGAGGACACGACCATCGCGGACCTGGCCGTCGCCACCGGCACCGGCCAGATCAAGACCGGCGCCCCGTCGAGAACGGATCGCGTCGCGAAGTACAACCAGCTCCTCCGGATCGAGGAGGCGCTGGGCGACCGCGCGACGTACCCGGGCTGGTCGGCGTTTCCCCGGCGGATGTAGCCGTCGGGGTTTCCCGGCCTCTTCCGCGCCGATCGCGGCGCGCCGTGGACGCTCGGTGGACGTCGATTATCTTGCGATCAGCGTGTCGAGAAGCGGGGCGAGGGAATCGTGCTCGACAAGAGGCCGGGCGCGGCCGCCGAGATCTACGCCACGTCGGTTGTGCCAGAACACGGGCATGCCAACTCGATTGGCGCCTGCGATGTCATCCGGAGAGCCGGCGACGAAAAGCGTGCGCGCTGCGTTGACGTCCAACGCCTCGAGCCCGAGCCGATACGGCTCTGGGCGTGGCTTGTACGCGCCCGCCACCTCAGCGGTAGCGACGACGTCAAAGGGGACACCAACCTGGGCCGCAGCCCGCCGACCAAGCTCGTCCGAACAGTTGGTGACAACGCCGATCTTCACGGTTGCGTGCAGTTGGGCCAGAACTGCGGGCGCTTCTGGCCATGGTCTGAGTTCACCCAACCGGGCAACAAGCGCCGATGCACGATCTGGGGAAAGACCGATTCGCTTGGCCGCCTCGGCGACGAGGTCGTCATGCGGCCGATAGTCACCTGCCAGATAGGAAAGGCGGCTGTGCTCGCTTCGCCAGCGACTGCCCAGCGATGCGCTTCCGGCGACCTCGTCATAGGCCGGCTGCGAGTTGAGAAGCCCGCTGAAAAGGTCGAATAGCACTCCGTCATACGGTGCCATTTCAAGTCTCTTTACTCGCCCTTGAATAGAGCTTCGATCTCCGATCGCTGTCTCGCCGGCGAGCACGATCGCCGCCGTCGTCCCAGCGCGATCATGACAACGACGCGCCGCTCAGCAACCCACCTCGCCCTAGAAGGTCTGTTCGCGCCCGGTCGCGCTTGCCACTCCTAGCCCTGGGCGCCGACCGCGGGCGATCGCTAAGCCGCTGGTTCCGGGGGCCGACCGCTCGGCTACCTTGAACTCGTGACGACGGGCACGGAGGACGGCGTGGTATTCGCGGAACGGGGCCTTCGCCGCACGAAGATCGTCTGCACGCTCGGCCCGGCGTCGTCCACCCCCGAGATGGTCGAGCAGCTCGTCGGCGCCGGAATGGACGCCGCGCGGCTCAACTTCTCGCACGGATCCCACGAGCAGCACGCGGAGCGGGCCGAGCTCGTGCGCGAGAGCCAGCGCCGGGCGGACCGGCCGCTCGCGCTCATCGCCGACCTCCAGGGGCCGAAGCTCCGCATCGGACAGCTCGCCGACCCCCGCGAGCTCGCCGCCGGCGACCAGATCACCGTCGGCGACGGTGAGCTCGAGGACGACGGCGCGCTGCCCGTGCTCCCGGCCGTCCTCTCGCAGGTCTTGCGGACCGGGGACGACATCATGATCGACGACGGTCTCGTGCGGCTCCGCGTCACCGAGGTCGACGGCGGTCGTGTCCTCGCCACCGTCCTCGTCGGCGGCACGGTCAGCGCCGGCAAGGGTGTGAACGTCCCCGGCGTCCCGCTCCCGGTGCCCTCGGTGACCGAGAAGGACGTGGCCGATCTCGAGTTCGCGCTCGGGCTCGACGTCGACTTCGTCGCGCTGTCGTTCGTGCGCTCGGCGAACGACGTGCGTCAGCTCCGCGAGCTCCTGCACGAGGCGGGCTCGTCCGCGCAGGTGATCGCGAAGATCGAGAAGGCCGAGGCCCTCGGCGACCTGGGTGAGATCCTCCGACTCTCGGATGCCGTCATGGTCGCGCGCGGCGATCTCGGCGTGGAGATCGGCCCGGCCGAGGTGCCGCTCGTCCAGAAGCGGATTCTCCTCGCGGCGCTCGAGCGCGGGAAGCCTGCGATCACGGCCACGCAGATGCTCGAGTCGATGATCAATCACGCCGAGCCGACGAGGGCCGAGGCGAGCGACGTCGCGAACGCAGTGCTCGACGGCACGTCGGCGGTCATGCTCTCCGGCGAGACCGCGGTCGGCCGCTACCCGCTCGAGGCCGTGCTCACGATGGACCGGATCGCGCGCGCGGTGGAGCCGAGCCTCGACTATCGCCACGAGCTCGACACCGACCCCGACGAGCCGTACGCGGGCGTCGGGGATGCGATGACGAACGCGGCCTGCGACATCGCCGAGGCGCTCGACGCGAAGGCGATCCTCGTTCCGACCTACAGCGGGCGGACGGCGTCGGCGGTCGCGCGACACCGGCCGAGGCGCCCCGTGATCGCGGTGACACACAAGGCGCCCGCGGCGCGGCAGCTCGCGATCGAGTGGGGCGTCGTGCCGACGGAGATCGAGCAGTGCCGCGACGTCGAGGAGCTCTGGGCGCGGACGCTGCGCGCGGCGCGGGAGACCGGCATCGTCGCACCCGGGGATCGAGTCGTCATCACGGCCGGAACGGCGGTGAACGTGCCCGGCACCACGAACCTCATCAAGGTCGAGACCGCCTAGGAGGGAGGAGGCCGGGGTGCCCGCGCGAAGACCGTGGTCCCGTGGCTCTCTCGAAGCGCCGGACCCGCCGCCGTCCTTCTCGCTCTGCCCTCATGCTGCGCTGGCTCGGCGCGGGCGTCCTCGTCGCGATCGCGATCGCGTACGTCCAGCCGCTCCGCGCGTACGAGTCGGCACGCGACCAGGTCGAGCGGCGCCAGGTGGACGTGGCCGCCCTCGAGCGCGAGCGTCAGGGTCTCGAGCGGCGACTCGAGGTCGCCCGGACGGACGTCTTCGTCGAGCGCGAGGCCCGCAAGCTCGGCCTCGTCCGGCCCGGTGAGAAGCTCTTCATCGTGAATGCACGCCGTCCGTAAGGGCGCCTGTCCGAAGCGGCCGGGACCCGCGGCTACGATGATCCGGTGGACGACCGGGGAGTGGTCTCGTGGCAGCTCGGGCGCCCCGCGCGCTCGTTTCGGCGCGTGGCGGTTCGCTGCGCACACGGCTTTCCGGCTGTCACGGAGCAGGCGCCGTTCGGAGACGACGGCAAGCCCTTCCCCACGACCTACTACCTGACCTGCCCCTGGCTCGTCGCCGCGATCGCGCGCCTCGAAGCGGCGGGCGGCGTCGACCGTTTCGCGCGCGACGCGGCGCGCGACCCCGAGCTGGGCGAGAGCCTGGTCGCCGCGGACGCGGAGCAGCGGCGAATCCGGCCGGAGCTCGACGTCGGGATCGCCGGCACGCGGAAGCCGGGCGCTCTGAAATGCCTTCACGCCCACGCCGCGTTCGCGCTGGCCCGGCCGCAGTATGAGCTGGGCGAGCGGATCCTCGCCGAGGCCGGCGACCGCTGGTGCCCCGACGCCCGCTGCGCGCGGGCCGAGGAGACGGCCGAATGAGCGTCGAAACCGCCCGTCTCCAGTGGGACGAGGGCGCCCGCCGGCTGGACGCGGCCGATCGCGGCTCCCGCCGCTACCTCCACCTGAGCGCGCTCGTGGACGCGGTGCTCGACGAGCTTCCGCGGCACGTCGGCCAGACGTTCACGCTCGCGCAGCTCGCCCGCGCGTACGACGGCTCCGAGGAGTGGGTCCGGGACGTCGTCGAGCGCGCGACGCCGCCCCGCGCCGAGGCGGGGATCCGCGACACCGTTCTCGTCCAGGACGCGGCCTTTGGCCGGTACGCGCGCGGAGCCTCGGACTACACGCCGTGAACGTCGCTCGCCTCCGGCTCGCCCGTGTCTGTTCGAACGCGGATGCGTTCCCCACGGGCCCCCTTCTTGACCCCGTGGAGGAACCTCCCGGTTCCCCACACCCCCTCCACACGCTCATAGGCCATCTGAGGTTGGCCTATGAGCGCCTCCCGCAACGTCCTGGTCTCCGAGCGACGAGGCCGTCACGCCGCACGACGTGCGCGCAGGCGCCGCGTGGCATGGATCTTCCTCGGTCTCGTTGCGGGCGCCGTCCTCTTCGTCGCCGGCGTCGCGCTCGGCCGTGCGCTCGAGGAGACACCCCCGCCCGGAGGGACGCAGACGCTCGTGCGGACGCTCGCTCCGAATACCCTTCCGCCGGTCACTGTTACGAATCCGTAGTGAAACGGGTACACGACAACGAGAAATCGTCAGCTTCGAGCGATTTGGGGATGCTGTGAATCGTCGAGAGAGCATGGGGGTTGGAGGGCAGGGTGCGGCCGGACCGGCGGACTGGCTGACCCTCGGACAGGCGGCCAAGTACCTCGGCGTCGCTCAGAGCACGATCCGGAAGTGGTCGGACGGCGGACGGCTTCCGGCCTTCTACACGCCCGGCGGGCACCGCAGGTTCCGCCGCGGCGACCTCGACCGCTTCCTCGGGGCTTCCCGCGCGGGCGGGAGCCCGCCGCAGCTCGTCCTCATCGTCGACGACGATCCAGGGCTGCGCGCGTACCTGCGGACGAGCCTCGAGACCGAGGGGTACCTCGTGCGTGAGGCCGGCAGCGCCGAGGAGGGACTGGCCGCGCTCGACGAGGAGCCGCCCGACCTCATCCTGCTCGACGTGATGATGCCCCAGGTAGACGGCTGGGAGATGCTCTCCCGCGTCCGCGAGCGCCACGGCCTGGACTCGATTCCGGTCGTCATGTTCAGCGGCAAGGTCGAGGAGGCCGACGCGGCCGGGGCGGAGGAGCGCGGCGCGCAGGCGTTCATCGGCAAGCCGTTCGACGCGGAGCAGCTGCTCGCCTCGACGAAGCAGCTCCTCGGCACCTAGAGGCCACGAGCCACGAGCGCCTTCGACCGAGAGGGGTTCCTCTGGGTCGTCGACCACCGAGTCGGCTGGCTCGACCCGCTGTTCGTCGGACTCTCGGCGATCGGCTACTCGGGCGCCGTCTGGATCGTTCTCGCGCCGCTCCTCGCCCTCTGGGCGAAGACGCCGATCCTGCGCACGACGCTGCTCACGGCCGCCTGCGTGTGGGCGAGCGACCTCACGGCCACGGTCCTCAAGGTGCTGTTCGACCGGCCCCGCCCGTTCGAGCGGCTGTCCGAGGCGGATCCCTTGCTCGGCGCGACGATCGGGACCTCGATGCCCTCCGGCCACGCCGCGACGAGCGCGGCCGGGGCGATCGCGCTCGCAGTTCTCGTCAGACGCGCGGTCCCGCTCCTCGTCACGCTCGCGATGCTGATTGCGTTCTCCCGCGTCTACGTGGGCGTCCACTACCCGTTCGACGTTGTCGCCGGCGCGGCCGTGGGCGCGGCCGTGACGCTCGGAATCCTGACAGCAGCTAGAGCTCTTCCGAGGCCTTCAGCAGCCCGGCGACAATCAGGAGCAGCGCGCTCACCAGGCTGATCCAGATTCCGATCGAGCGGCTGAGACCGGCGTACTCGTCGGGAATCTCGAGCAGGCGCATGAGGACGAAGATCGTCCCGAGCGTCCCGAGCCCGGCGATCACCATCCCGATCGGCACCCGGGGTGGAAGCTCGACGCCGGCCGCGCGCAGGACGAGAAGCACCAGGGTGAGCAGCCCGACGAGGAAGACGAGCCGCCCGAGCCAGCCCGTGTCCCAGCCGAGCGCGGCCAGCTCGAGGCCCTCGACGTTCCCCGAGTACCAGCCCATGAACGCGCTCAGCGTGAAGATGAGCGCGGCTACCCAGGCCAGTCCTTCGCCGGGCGTCCAGACGGTGGGCTCGGAGCCGCGGCCGCCGGCTCCGCGCGCGAAGGTCACAGTCCGAAGAGGGCCTGGATCTGATCCCAGATCGTGAGCCCGAGGACGATGGCAAGGAAGATCAGAGCGAGCATGATGACCTGGAATCGCCTCGTCGCCCGGCGCTGCTCGATCTGGTGCTCGATCTTGGCGCGCCGGCGTGCGCGCTCGCGCACGAGGGAGCGTTCGAGTGGCGAGGGCGGCCGCAGTTGCCCTTGTGTCCTCGCTCGCCGTGGCGCCGGAGCGGGCATCGACGGCGGATTCTCTCCACTCGGCGCCGAGTCCGCAAGCCAGCGGCCGCAGGCGTCTCGGCCTGCGGGCCCGGCAGGGGGGCTCGCGCGAGGGCCATAATCGAGGTGTGACCTCGCCCGCACCCTCGCTCTCGCCGGGTTCGGAGGCCGCGACGGGCAGGGCGGACGTGCGGCCCCTGGACGCCGTTGCCCGCGTCGCGCCGGACCTGCTCTCGGGACGCTCGCTCGACGAGACGCTCGAGGCGCTCGTGCACGCCGCCGCCTCCCTGACCGGCGCGCAGGTGGCCGTCGTGCGCGTGGCCACGCCCGACGGCACGCTCGTGGCCCGAGCCGTGCACGCGCGCTCGGGCGCGGTCGCCGCAGAGCTCGAAGGCTCGAAGCTCCGCGCGTCCGAGCTCGGGGCCGAGGACGCGCAGTTCGACCTCGCGACGAACGGGAGCGCGCCGGCCGGCGTGAGGCGCGTCGCGGCACGCGCCGACGCGGCTTCGGCCGCGGTGTTCCCCGTCGGCGGCGAGCCCCCGGAGGGGACGCTCGAGGTGTACCGCGGCTACCCGTTCACGGAGCCGGAGCTCGCGCTCGCGCGGCTGGCCGCGGCGCACCTCGGGATCGCGCTCGATCTCTCGCGCGCGCTTGCGGGGACCGACGGGGCATCCGGGCGCGGCGAGGCTCTCCCTCGAGCTCGCCGGTGAGGCGCTCGCGGCGGGCTCGGACGAGGACGAGCTCGCCGAGCACGTCGTCCGCCTTGCCGCGGAGGCGACCGGAGCGGCTCAGTGCCTTCTCTGGCGCGTCGAGGCGGACACCCCGCCCGTCTTCCTCGCGGCGCACGGCTTCGAGGGTGACCAGGCCGAGCTGGAGACGCGTGCAGGGGCCGTGGCCGCGGCGGTCGAGGAGCGGGCCGCCCCAAGCGGCGAGGGGGGCGCCGGGACGGAAGTCGTCGTTCCGCTCGGCGAGCCTCCGGCCGCCGCGCTCGAGCTCATCTTCGAGGAGCGGGACGCGACGTTCGACCCGGAGCTCCTGTCGGGCTTCGCCGCGCGGGCCGCGGTGGCGCTTCGGCGCACCCGCCGCGCGCGGCTCGTCGGGCTCGCGCTCCGCCGCTCCCAGACCGTCGTCGCGGTCGTCAGCCAGGCGATCGCACGCCTCTCCCTCTCACACACCCTCGAGACGGCGGTCGACCGGATCTCCGAGCTGACCCAGAGCGCTCACGTGGCGATCTACCTGCGCGAGGGAGAGCGGCTCGACCGCCGCCGCGACGCGCGGCCTGGGCGGCTCCCACACGGACCTCGCGGAGCGTCTGCTCGAGCTCGCGCTCGGCCCCTACCGCGGCCGCGGCTTCCTCTTCATCTCGGACATGCGCCGTGACCCGCGTCTCGGCGGCCTCGAGCGCGTCCTCGACGAGACGGGCGTGCGGCGCGCCCTCGTCGTCCCGCTCGTCGTCCACGAGGAGGTGATCGGCGCCCTCGGGGTCTTCAAGCAGCGGCCGCGCCGCTACCGCCAGGGCGAGGAGGGCCTGCTGATCGCCCTCTCGAGCCAGCTCGCGGTCGCCGTCGAGAACGCGCGCCTGCACGAGCGGACGAAGGAGCTCGGGGCCGTGCTCGAGCGCACGCTCGACTCCGAGCGCAAGACGGCGCGCCAGCTCAGAGGTCTCTTCGAGATCTCGCACTCCTTCGCGCGCAGCCTCTCTCTCGACGCGACCCTCGAAGCCGTCGCCACGACGATGGTGAACCTGTTCGGCCTCGACGCGGCCGCGATCCGGCTGCCTGACGACCGCGGCGCTGCGCTGGAGGCTCGCGCCGTCCACGTCGCGGACGACGCGCTCCGCGAGGCCGCGTGCGGGATCCTCACCCGGCCCCAGCCGCTCGAGGATCCCACGGTCGCGCGCGTCCTCGCGACCCGCGAGCCCGTCCTCCTGAATGCCGACTCGGAGGATGTCGACCCCTTGCTCCAGCCGTTTCTCCGGCAGGGCTCGACGGCCGCCATCCTCCCGCTCGCCACGCCGGGCGAGGTGCTCGGAACGCTGACGCTCCTGTCGCTCGATCCCGCGCGGCCGCTCGACGTGGAGACGATCGAGACCGGCATGACCGTGGTCGGCCAGGCGGCGCTCGCGATCGACAACGCTCGGCTCTACCAGCAGCAGAAGGACTTCGCCGAGACGATGCAGCGGACGCTCCTCCCGAGCGCGCGGCCCGCCCTGGACGGGCTCGACGTGGGCCACGTCTACGACTCGTCCGCGCGCGTCGACGTCGGCGGTGACGTCTACGACTTCCTCCTCCTCGAGGACGGACGGCTGGCCGTCGTCCTCGGGGATGTGTCGGGCAAGGGGATCCAGGCCGCGGCGGACATGGCGATGGCGAAGTTCTCGTTCAGGGCCCTGGCGCGGACGAATCCCGAGCCTCGCGACTTCCTCGCGCGCGTGAACGACGTCGTAGTCGAGGAGATCGCGTTGGGGAAGTTCATCACGATGGTGCACACGGTCGTCGACCCCGAGCGGGGCGAGCTCGCGTGTGCGAGCGCCGGCCACCCGCCGGCGCGCCTGGTCTCGGCCGACGGCTCGGTCAGGGCGATCTCGCACGTCGGGCCTGGCCCTCGGCGTCGAGGCGGATCAGGAGTACACGGAGGAGCGGGTCGCGTTCGAGCCGGGCGCGGCAGTCGTCCTCTTCACGGACGGCGTGATCGAGGCTCGGCGGCAGGGGGAGCTTACGGGGATGCGCGCCTCGACGCCTTCCTCGCCGAGCACGCCGAGCTGCCTGCCCAGGCGCTCGCGGAGGCCGTCGTCGAGGACTGCCGGGCCTACTCCGGCGGCGAGCTCGACGACGACTGCGCCGTCGTCGTGCTCCGGCATGGCACGCTGAGGGCGTGACGGCGACCGACATCGCCCCGGCGGCCGGGGCCTCGGCCGCGCCCGAGGCGGCCGTGGGCCGGACGCGGCTCGGGATCGTCGTCTTCACAGCCGGCGCCTGCACGCTGGCGACCGAGATCGCCGCCTCGCGCCTTCTCGCCCCCTACTTCGGCAGCTCCACGATCGTCTGGGCGAACATCATCGGCCTGATCCTGGCCTACCTCTCGCTCGGCTACTGGCTGGGCGGCAGGCTGGCCGACCGTCGTCCCGACCCGCGGCTCCTCGGCCGCATCGTGCTGGTGGCCGCCGCGTTCGTCGCCGTGACGCCGTTCGTCGCCCGGCCGATCCTCGACCTGACGCTGGAGGGCCTCGACGCCGTGAGCGTGGGCGCGGTCGTCGGGTCGTTCTTCGCCGCGCTCGCGCTCTTCGCGGTCCCGATCACCCTGCTCGGGATGGTCTCGCCCTTCGCCATCCGGCTCGCGATCGTGGACGTGGGCGAGGCAGGAACCGTCGCGGGCAGGCTCTACGCGCTCTCGACGGTCGGGAGCATCCTCGGCACCTTCCTGTCGGCGATCGTGCTGATCCCGCTCGTCGGGACGCAGCGGACGATGATCGGCTCGGCGGCCCTCCTCGTCCTCGCGGCCGCGCTCCTCCTCGGCGTGCGCTGGCAGCTCGCCACGGTCGCGATCGCGGCGCTCCTCCTCGTCCCGGCCGGCACGATCAAGGCGTCCGAGGGGCTCCTCTACGAGACGGAGTCCGCGTACCAGTACGTGCAGGTGGTCGAGCGCCAGGACGGGGCGCGGGCGTTGCGCCTCAACGAGGGTGTCGCCACGCACTCGCTCTGGCGCGAGAGGACGGTGCTGACGGGCGGCGTCTGGGACACGTTCCTCCTCGTCCCGCCGCTCCTCGGCCGGCCGGTCGAGCGGATGCTCGTGATCGGAAACGCGGGCGGCACGGTCGCGCGCGCCTACGGGGAGCTCTATCCGGATGTCCTGATCGACGGCGTCGAGATCGACCCCGAGGTGACGGAAACCGGACGCCGGCTGCTCGGGCTCGGCGACAACCCGAACCTGACCGTTCACGACGCCGACGGGCGGCCGTTCCTCCAGCTCACGGACGAGCGTTACGACGTGATCGTCGTCGACGCCTACCACCAGCCCTACATCCCGTTCTACCTCGCGACCGAGGAGTTCTTCCAGCTCGTCCGGGACCACCTCACGCCGGGCGGGATCATGGCCCTGAACGTCGCGCGGGTCCCCGGTGACAACCGGCTTTCCGAGGCGATCGGGACGACCGTCCTCGCCGCGTTCCCCGAGGCCTGGCGTTGGCCGGCGCTCAAGTTCAACGAGATCCTCCTCGGGTTCGACCGGCCGGTCTCCCCGCGGGAGATCGAGCGCCGGATGGCCGAGACGCCGGCGCCGGTGGCTCCGCTCGTCCCGTACTTCATCCGGGACCTCGAAGCGGTGCGAGACACCGGGCGCGCCCTCACGGACGATCGGGCGCCGGTCGAGTGGCTCACGGACTCGATGATCGTCGACTTCGTGGCTCGTGGAGGCGGCGACCTGGACGAGAACCTCCTGCCGACGGGGCCGCCGTGAGGCTGGCGCGGACGGATGGGCGCTACCTCCGCTTCGGGCACCGAGGCGCGGCGACGCTTGCGCCCGAGAACACGCTCGCGTCGATCGAGGCCGCCCTGGCCGCCGGCGTTGACGGCGTGGAGATCGACGTGGTCGGCTGGGAGGGCCGGCTCCTCGTCGCGCACGCGGCCGGTGAGCGCACGGCGTCGAGCCCCCGGCTCGAGGAGGCACTCGAGCTCCTGGCGCGGTCGGACGTCCTCATCGATCTCGACGTCAAGCGACCAGGTCTCGAGCGAGAGATCGTCGCCGACGCTTCGGCGGTACGAGCTCGGCGAGCGCGTGATCGTGTCCTCGTTCTACGCCGCGGCGCTGCGGGCGTTCAGGCGCCTCGAGCCGTCACTCACGCTCGGGCTCGCGTACCCGTTCGACCGCACGGGGCAGGCGGAGCGGCTGATCCCCACGCCCGTCGTGCAGGCGGCACTCACCGCCATGCGCCGGGCGCTCCCCCCTCGGATCGGCCGGATGCTCCGCAAGGCCGAGGCGGACGCGGCGATGCTCCACCACCTCGTCGTCTCGCCGGCGCTCGTCGCGCGCTGCCGCCCGCGCGGGGTGCCCATCGTCGTCTGGACCGTGAACGAGGAGGCCGACCTTGCCCGAGCTGCTGCCCTCGGCGTCGACGGTGTGATCTCGGACGACCCGCGCATCTTCCCCCCGCTCTGACCCGCACGGTGTGGGTAGCACGATTGCGGCGGCCAGCGTCATAGCTAGGATTTCCGTCCCTTGCAGCGTCCAACGCTCCTCACCGCCCTCCTGCTGGCGGCCGTTGTGGCCGGGCCCGCGGGCGCGCAGACACCGCCTCCGCCGGTGCCGCCCGAAGAGCCGCGCATCGCCTCCGGCGTGACCGTGGCCGGCATCGCGGTCGGAGGTCTCACGCGCGACGAGGCGGCCGCGGTCGTCCAGGCCGCCTTCGACGAGCCGCTGCCGTTCACCTTTCGCAGTCGTGAGTGGAGCGTGAAGCCCGCGACGCTCGGTTCCTACCCGTACCTGAACCCCGCGCTCAACCTGGCGATGAAGGCGCGGCCGAACGCGAAGGTCAGGCTGAACGTCCGGCTCCATCTGGGGAAGATCCGGCGCTACGGCGCGTACCTCGACCGCGTGTTCGCGCGCGCGCCGCAGAACTCGCGACTCCTCCTCAGGGGCCTCCGCCCCTACTTGACCAAGGCGAAGGCGGGGCTCGACGTCAACACGGGCCTCATGACGACGCTCATCACGGGCCGGCTCGAGCGAACGGATCGCCGCGCGATCCCCCTCCAGACGAGCGTCCTTCGGCCGACCGTCACACGGACGAGCTTCGGCCCGATCATCGTCATCCGGCGGGGCTCGCGGCGGCTCTACCTCTACCGCAACATGAACTTCGTGCGGCGCTTCTCGATCGCCGTCGGCATGTCGCAGTACCCGACGCCGCTCGGCCGCTACCACGTCGTCATCAGGGAGCGCCATCCGACGTGGGACCCGCCTTCGAGCCCGTGGGCCGCGGGCCTCGGCCCCGTCCCGCCCGGACCGGAGAATCCGCTCGGCACCCGCTGGATCGGCACGTCGGCGCCGGGAATCGGAATCCACGGCACGCCACAGCCCTGGACGGTAGGCACCGCCGCCTCGCACGGCTGCATCCGCATGTACATGAGCGAGGTCGAGTGGCTCTTCGAGCGGGTGCGCGTCGGCTCGCCTGTCCTCATCGTCAGCGCCTAGCGCGCGGCTAGCACTCGATCGCGGCGATGGGACGCCGGACGCGCCTAATCCTCCAGGCGGGCGCAATCGCGCTCGTTGCCGCGCTGATCGCGCTCCTGGCCGTCGAGGTTGTCTCGGACTCCCAGGCGAAGGGCCTCGACGGCGCGATCGACCGCGGCGAGGAGCCGCCGGCGCCGCCGCTCGAGCTCGAGACGCTCGACGGCGGCGACGAGGTCTCCCTCGCCGACTACCGGGGGAAGGCGGTCGTCCTCAACTTCTGGGCGTCCTGGTGCGAGCCGTGCAAGCGGGAGGCGCCGATGCTCGAGGCGGCCTGGCGGGAGAACCACGACCGCGACGTGGTCGTGCTCGGCGTGAACGCGCAGGACTTCAAGTCGCGATGCGCGCGGGTTCGTCGAGCGCTACGGGATCACGTACCCGGTCCTGCACGACGGGCCGGGCTCGTCGGTCGGCCGCTACGGCCTGACCGGCTTCCCGGAGACGTACTGGGTCGACCGGCGGGGGCGTCTGATCGCCCACGCGGAGGGCGAGTTCACGCAGGAGGAGCTCGACCGGAACCTCGCGCGCGCACTGGGAGACTCGTGAGGCGGCTCTTCCTCGTCGGCGTCGCGGCCCTCGCGTTGGCGGCGCCCGCGCTCGGTCAGGACTCGATGCTGGCCGACCTCGAGGACGAGGTGATCTGCCCGACCTGCAAGACGACCCTCGAGATGTCCGCCTCGCCGGTGGCGGACCGGATGCGCGCCTTCATCCGGCGACGCGCCTCCGAGGGAGCGACGAAAGAGCGAGATCAAGGACGAGCTCGTGGAGCAGTTCGGCGAGGGCGTGCTCGCCGCTCCCCCGAAGCAGGGCTTCAACCTGCTGGCCTGGGTGCTTCCGCTCGTTGGCCTCGCCCTGGCGGTGGCGGCCGTCACGCTTCTCGCCCGCCGCTGGCGGCGGACGCGCGACCCGGACGAGCCGGCCGCAGCGGCCCCGGGCTCGAACGGCCGGGCGCCGCTCGATCCTGCGCTCGAGCGCCGCCTGGACGAGGAGCTCGCGCGCTTCGACACGTAGGATCTCACGCGAGGGGAGCGTCAGATGTGGACCGGCACCGAATGGGACTGGGTGATCGTCGGAGGGCTCTACGTGCTCGGCCTCGCCGGCTTCAGTGCGCTCGGAGGATTCGCGGCCGCATCGCGCGCGATCCAGCGCTGGGGACGCGAGACGAGCGTCCGCAGGGCGAAGCGCCTCCGCTGGCCGCCGCCGCCGGCGTCGTAGGGTGGAGGCAAAGCTAGCCCTCGCCTTTGCGGCGGGGCTGTTCTCGTTCGCCACGCCGTGCGTCCTGCCGCTCGTGCCCGGCTACCTCTCCGCAGTCTCCGGCGCCGAGCCGGGCACGTCGGGCCGCCGCGTCGTCGCGGCGAGCCTTCCGTTCATCGCCGGCTTCACCCTCGTCTTCGTCGCGCTCGGCGCGGCAGCCGCCGCGACCGGCGGGGCGCTCGAGGAGAACCGCCGTCTCGTCATGCAGGTCGCGGGGCTGATCGTGGTCGTGCTCGGCCTCGCCTTCATGGGACTTCTGCCTGGCTCGTTCTTCGAGCGCCTCGCCGCTCCCGGCCTCCTCGACGGGGCTCGGAGGCGCGGGTCGAGCGCCCTTCTCGGCGCCGCCTTCGCCGTCTGCGCCGCGCCGTGCGTCGGGCCTGTCCTCGCGACGATCCTCGCGTTGGCGAGCGAGGAGGGAGAGCTGGCGCAGGGCACCGCGCTGCTCGCCGTCTATGCGCTCGGCCTCGCGCTCCCGTTCCTCCTCGTCGGGATCGGCTTCGCCCGGACGATGCGCGCGTTTCGCTGGCTGCGCGACCGCTATGACGTCGTCCGCGTCGTCAGCGGCGCCATCCTCGTCGCGATCGGCCTCCTCCTCTTCTTCGACCGCTTCTGGTGGTTGAACGTCGCGTTCAACCGCATCTACGAGTTCTTCGGGATCGGGGTCTAGCGCCCCGGAGGCCCCGTGCTACGCTCACGGTGCCTTGGCGACGATCCTGGTGGCTGGGGTCGATCTCTTCTTCCGCGCGAAGCTGGACGCCCTGCTGGGCGGCAAGCACAAGTTGGTAACAACGGAGAGCATCGACCCGCCCGACCTCGTCATCGTCGACATCGCCCGCGTGAAGCCCGAGGAGGTGGCCGAGGAGTTTCCGGACATCCCCATCCTGGGCTTCACGAACCACACGGACACGGCCGGCCTGCGCGCGGCTCACGCCGCCGGATTCGACCAGGTCGTCGTACGTTCGGCCCTCGCGGAGCGCGCGGGCGAGCTCGTGGACAACCTCGTCGCCTGAGCCGGAAGGACCACTAGACTCGACGCTGTGACGTACATCATCGGCGAGCCCTGCATCGACATCAAAGACCTCTCCTGTGTCGACGTCTGCCCGGTCGACTGCATCCACGAGGCAAACCGCATCCTCGTGATCGACCCCGAGGAGTGCATAGATTGCGGTGCGTGCGAACCGGAGTGCCCCGTCGAGGCGATCTTTCCGGAGGACGCCCTCCCCGACAAGTGGGAGCCCTTCGTCAAGATCAACTACGCCTACGGAGACGGGATGGAAGTCGTCAACGAACTGACCGAGGCGTACGCCACCGAGCACAACGTCCAGAATCCACCGCTCGACCAGTAGGCAGAACGGTCTAGAGCGACGCCCAGACCTCGAGCTTCGCCTGGATCCGGCGTATGACCTCGTCGGTGAACTCGCTGGTGGACGCGTGCCCGCCGAGGTCCGCAGTTCGCATGCCGGCCGCGACGGCCTCGAGGGCCGCCTCGCGGATCGCCCGCCCCGCGGCCCTCGGCGCGTCGGCGTCGATGTGCGAGAGGAGCGCCGCGGCCGCGAGGATCATCGCCAACGGATTCGCCACGTTCTTCCCGTAGAGCGCGGGCGCGGTGCCGTGGGCCGCCTCGGCCATGAGCGCCTTCGGCGTGTAGTCCTCGTTGAACGCGACCAGGAGCGACTCGGAGCCGGCGATCGAGCCGAAGAGCGGAAGCACGAGGTCGCTCAGGATGTCGCCGTCACGGTTGAGCGCCGGGATGACGAGCGGATCGCCGGCCGCACCGATCAGGAGCGCGAACGTGGCGTCGATGAGCTGGGGCTCGTACGGCACGTCGGGATGCCGCGCGGCGGCGGCGTCCATCTCCTCCTTCAGCATCCCCTCGTAGACCGGCGAGACGGTGTACTTCGGGCCGCCGAAGACCTTCGCCTTCGTCCGCTCCGCGTGGCGGAACGAGAACTCGGCCACGGCGTGGCAGATCGACCGTTCGATCCGCTCGGTGCGGAAGGCGACCTCGTTCTCGTCCTCGCCCTCGCGCCACTCCTTGGCGCCGTAGGCGTCGCCGACCGCCATGCGGACGACGGAGATCGGGTAGTGGGCGCCGGCGATCGGCACGACGCCCGGAATCCGGCGGCCGGTCCGCACGATCACGTGGCCGCCGATCTCCTCGCGCAGGATCCGGTTGGGGCTCCCGACGTCGCCGGCGGTCTCCGGCGTCACCGTCGCCGCCTTCAGCCCGAGCCCCGCTTCGCGGACCGCCGCGGCCGCCTCGTGGACGACGCCGTTCTTCGTCGTGCGCCGGGACTCGAGCGACAGGTCGTACCGCGGGAGCTCGAGCTCCAGCCCGATCACGTCGGGGGCGAGGACGCGAACGGCTTCCTCGAGCAGCTCCTGGCCGGTCTCGTCCCCTTCGAGAACGACGATCGTCGAGGTCTCCACGGGCGGCGGAGTCTAGATGCTTGACCGGAGATTCACGCGGGCCGGATGACGGCCACGACGCGGCGCCGGATCGCCACCCTCACGCGTCGCACAGGCGTCCAGCCTGCTGCGACGTGTGAGTGCGGCGCCCCGACTTGGTCGTGACCGCCCCTGACTCCGCGCCAATCTCCGGTCAAGCATCTGCGGCCCCCGACACGAAACCCCCGTCACGGGTAATGATTCCAAGTGGTAAGGAAGCGTCTAACGAATCGACTGGGCGACGCGTCGTACCGGGTGAGGGAGGGGAGCCGTGGCCGAGGTCAAGTTCGATCAGGTCAGCAAGATCTACCCCGACGGGACTCGGGCCGTGAACGAGATGAGCCTCGACATCGAGGACGGCGAGTTCATGGTGCTCGTCGGTCCGTCGGGGTGCGGGAAGTCGACGGCGCTGCGCATGGTCGCCGGGCTCGAGGAGATCTCCGAGGGAGTCCTCCGCATCGGCGACCGGGTCGTGAACCACGTCGCGGCGAAGGATCGGGACATCGCGATGGTCTTCCAGAGCTACGCGCTCTACCCGCACCTCTCGGTGTACGAGAACATCGCGTTCGGCCTCCGCGTGAAGAAGGTGCCGAAGGACGAGATCGGGAAGCGCGTCGCCGAGGCCGCGCGGATCCTGGGTCTCGAGGACTTCCTGAAGCGCAAGCCACGCGCACTCTCCGGCGGCCAGCGGCAGCGGGTCGCGATGGGCCGGGCGATCGTCCGGCAGCCCGCCGCGTTCCTCATGGACGAGCCGCTCTCCAACCTGGACGCGAAGCTCCGGGTGCAGATGCGGGCCGAGATCGCCCGCCTCCAGAGCGACCTCGGGACGACGACCGTCTACGTCACGCACGACCAGATCGAGGCGATGACCATGGGCGACCGCGTGGCGGTCATGCGGAAGGGCGAGCTCCAGCAGGTCGCTCCGCCGCAGGAGCTCTACGACCGCCCCGTCAACCTCTTCGTCGGCGGGTTCATCGGCAGCCCGGCGATGAACATGCTCGAGGCCGGCCTCGAGCGCCAAAACGGCGGGCTCACGGCCAAGATCGGCAACCAAGAGCTCCCGCTGGACGAGAGCCTGCTCGACAGTCGTCCGGCCCTGCGTACCTACGAGGGCCGGACCGTCGTCCTCGGCATCCGGCCGGAGGACCTCGACGACCCCCGGCACAATCCGGAAGGCCGCGGGCGCCTTCGCGGCCGTGTGACCCTCACCGAGGCGCTCGGCTCCGAGATCATGGTGCACCTCTCGATGGACGCGAAGCCCGCGTTCACCGAGGACGTGAGGGAGCTCGCCAGGGACGTCGACGCCGAGGTGGCCGACGACGCTGCCGAGGCGGGAGAGGCGACCGTCGTCGGGCGCTTCGACCCACGCTCAGAGGTCGGAACCGGAAGCGAGACCGAGGTCGCGGTCGACACCCGTTCGTTCCACTTCTTCGACCTCGATTCGGGGGCCGGCATCTATGACCAGACCGACCGAAAGGACGCCGCATGAAGACGAGCCGCCTGTTCCTACTCGCACTCCTCACACTCCTCCTTGCGGTCGCCGCCGGCTGCGGCGGGGACGACGACGACGGCGGCGAAGCGGCCGGGACGGGCGGTGACACCGCGGCCGAAACCGGTGCCGCGAACGAAGACGTCTCGGGACCGCTCTCGATCCAGGCCGTCTGGACGGGCGCGGAAGGCGAGTCCTTCCAGGCCGTGATCGACGCCTTCACGGAGCAGTACCCGAACGTCGACGTGACCTACACATCGGCGCAGGACATCGCCACCGTGCTCTCGACGGCGGTCGAGGGCGGCAACCCGCCCGACATCGGCGCACTTCCGAACCCCGGTCTCATGCGCGACTTCGCCGGCCGAAACGCGATCCAGCCGATCGACTTCGCGCGCGACACCGTCGAGGAGAACTTCTCCGAGGACTGGATCACCCTCGGGAGTGTCGACGACCAGCTCTACGGCGTGTACTTCAAGGCGGCCAACAAGTCGACCGTCTGGTACAACGTCCCGGCCTTCGAGGACGCGGGCGTCGAGCCGCCCGGAACCTGGGAGGACCTTCTCACCTCTGCAGAGACGCTGGCCGCGTCCGGCGTCCCCGCCTACTCGGTCGGAGGCTCGGAGGGCTGGACGCTCACCGACCTCTTCGAGAACCTCTACCTCCGCATGGCGGGGCCTGAGAAGTACGACCAGCTCGAGCGACACGAGATCCCGTGGACGGATCAGTCCGTGAAGGACACCCTGACCGAGATGGGGAAGATCTTCAGCGACACGGACAACATGGCGGGAGGGACGCAGGGCGCCCTCCAGACCGACTTCACGACGTCGGTCACGAACACGTTCAGCGATCCGCCCAAGGCCGCCATGGTCTTCGAGGGCGACTTCGTCGCCGGGGTGATCGAGGACGAGACGAACGCGGAGCTCGAGACCGGCTACAACGTCTTCCCCTTCCCGTCCGTCGGCGGGCAGGGCGAGAACTTCGTCGTCGGCGGCGGAGACGTGCTCGTCATGTTCAAGGACTCTCCGCAGGCACAGGCGTTCATGGAGTACGCCGCCACACCCGAGGCGGCGGAGATCTGGGCCGAGCGCGGCGGCTACTCCTCCGCCAACAAGAACGTCAACCCGGACGTCTACCCCGACGACCTGCAGCGCGGGCTCGCCACGGCGATCGCCGAGGCCGAGACGTTCCGCTTCGACCTCTCCGACCTGCTCCCGGCCGCGTTCGGGTCCGACGCTCTCTTCAAGGGGCTCCAGGACTTCCTGGGCAATCCCGACGACGTGGACGGCATCGCGGAGCAGCTCGAGGCCGAGGCCAAGAAGACGGACAGCCGATAGCGACGTGACCGCGATGGCGTGACGAGCACGAGCGCATCGTCGACTACGGCCGGGCCCGCCGCTCCAGGCGGGCCCGGCCCCGACTCGCGCAGGGCCCGCCTCGGGCGCTACTGGGTCACGCTCGTGTTCCTCGCGCCCGCAATCTTCTTCATCGCGGTCTGGATGATCTATCCGACGATCGCGACGATCATCCGGAGCCTCTTCGACGATCGCGGCGACGAGTTCGTCTGGTTCGAGAACTACGAGAGGCTCTTCACCGACGACGTCATCCTGACGGCGATCAAGAACAACGCCCTCTGGGTGGCGATCATCCCGGCCACGGTGACGGCCTTCGGTCTCGTCTTCGCCGTCATGACGGAGCGGGTCCGCTGGTCGGTCGCGTTCAAGTTCGTCGTCTTCCTCCCGCTCGCCGTCTCGCTCTTCGCCGTCGGCGTGATCTGGCGGATCGTGTACGAGCGCGACCCGGACGCCGGCGCGGCGAACGCGGCCATCACGTCCGTTCGCGGCGTCTACGCGGACGAGGGTGTCCTCCCCGAGGCCGAACCCTCGACGGAAGACCTGGAGGGATCACCCGGGCAGGGCTTCGTCCTCCGAACCTCGGTGCAACCGGGTGGCGATCCTGCCCTCGTCGGGCTCACGGCGATCAGTCCGCGCGAGGTTCCCGAAGGAGCCGAGCAGGCCGTCGTCCCGGAGCCCGTCGAAGGCGGCATCACCGGCGTCGTCTGGCGAGACTTCTCGCCGGGCGGCGGCACGCCGGGCGAGGTCGAGGACGAGGAGATCGGAATCCCGGGCGCCACGGTCGAGCTCCGCGACTCCAGCGGGAACGAGGTGCAGACGACGACCACGGAGCCGAACGGCACGTTCGTGATCGAGAACGTGGACGACGGCGAGTACCAGGTCGCGCTCGGCTCGTCCACGTTCGCGGCGCCGTACGAAGGAGTGAGCTGGCTCGGGCCGACGCTCATCACCCCGGCGATCATGATCGCCTACATCTGGGCGACGGCCGGCTTCGCCATGGTCATCATCGCCGCCGGCCTCGCCGCGATCCCTCGTGACGTCCTCGAGGCAGCACGTACGGACGGCGGCTCGGAGTGGCAGGTGTTCCGGCGCGTGACCGTGCCGCTCCTCGCGCCGGTCCTCACCGTCGTCTTCGTGACCCAGATCATCAGCGTGCTCAAGATCTTCGACCTGATCCTCGCCATCGCGCCCGGCTCGAGCCGCGACGAGGCGACGGTCATCGCGTTCGAGATGTGGCGGAAGGCGTTCAGCGGTCAGAACCAGTTCGGTCTCGGCGCTGCGATCGCGACCTTCCTGCTCCTCCTCTTCATCCCGTTCATCCTCCTCCGCTACCGGTCCTTCAAGAGGGAGGCCCTGTAATGGCCACCGCCGCCGCCGAGCAGCCGCGCCGTCCCGTCGTCATCGAGGAGAGCTTCGCGACGAAGGCGGTGCGCGTCATCTCCAAGGCGCCGATCCATGTGATCCTCGTGTTCGTCGGGATCCTCTGGCTCATGCCAACGCTCGGCCTCTTCTTCACCTCGCTCCTGTCGGCGGAGGACGTCGCGTCGGGAGGCTGGTGGCAGATCATCGAGGAGCCGAGCAAGGCGACCTGGGAGAACTACTCGAACCTCTTCGACAACGAGGGGATGGTGGACGCGATCATCCGGACCGCGTGGATCACGATCGGAGCGACGATCCTCCCGGTGATCGTCGCGTCGCTCGCGGGCTACGCCCTTGCCTGGCTCGAGTTCCCCGGCCGCGACTGGATCTTCCTTCTCATCGTGATGCTCCTGCTCGTCCCGATCCAGATGGCGCTGATCCCGATGTTCACCATCTACAACACCTTCAACCTGTTCGACACGATTCCGGGGCTCATCCTCTTCCACACGGCGTTCGCGCTCCCGTTCGCGATCTTTCTGCTCCGGAACTTCTTCGCGGGGATCCCGAGGGAGCTCATGGAGGCTGCGCGCATCGACGGTGCCTCCGAGTTTCGCATCTTCTTCCGGCTCATCCTTCCGCTCGGTCTCCCGGCGATCGCGGCGCTCGCGATCTTCCAGGTGCTCTTCGTCTGGAACGACCTCCTGATCGGGCTCGTGCTCGCCCAGAAGAACCAGCCGATCGCACCGACGATCGCGGCGCAGCTCCGGCAGTTCGGCTCGAACATCGACGTGATCGCCCCGGCGGCGTTCTTCTCTGCGATCGTGCCGCTCACGATCTTCATCGCCTTCCAGCGCTACTTCGTCCAGGGACTGCTGGCCGGCTCCGTGAAGTAGGGGCGACGCATGCGTCGCCCGGGCACCCGGCCCGACTTGAGCCGCCTCGTCGCGCGAAGCGTCGAAGTCATCCGTGCGAACCAGGATCCGGGCGGCGCGTACCTCGCCTCTCCGAGCTTCCCGGCGTACGGCTACTCGTGGCTGCGTGACGGCGCGTTCATCGCCGACGCGATGAGCCTCGCCGGGGAGACGGAGAGCGCGGAGGCGTTCTTCTCCTGGTGCTCCGGGATCGTGTCGGCGCGTGCCGATCGCGTGGAGGCGTTGATCGCGCGCCGCCGCGCGGGCGAGGACATCGGGCCCGACGAGCACCTGCACTGCCGCTACACGGTCGACGGCCGCGAGGTGACGAGCGAGTGGTCGAACTTCCAGCTCGACGGCTACGGCGGGTGGCTCTGGGCGCTCGGCCGGCACGCCGACCGGCACGGAGGCGACCGGGTGCGCTGGGCCGAGGGGGCGGCGCTGACGACCCGCTACGTGACCGCGTGCTGGGCCGTCCCGTGCTACGACTGGTGGGAGGAGCGCTGGGGGCGGCACACGGCCACCCTGGCGGCGTGCTCGGCGGGGCTCGAGGCGGCGTGTTGCTGGGTCGAGCTGCCCGACGAGGTCCGCGCCGAGGCGGGCGAGGCGGCAGCACGGATCGGCGCCGCGGTTCGCGCGGAGGCGGTCGTGGACGGGAGGCTCGGCGGGGAACTCGGGGACGGCCGGCTCGACGCGAGCCTCGTGGCGTGCGCGACGCCCTTCCGTGTGCTCGAGCCCGACGACCCGGTGCTGTCCGCGACCGTGACCGCGCTCGAGGAGACGATCGCCCACGGCGGCGTCCACCGCTACCCGGGCGACACGTACTACGGCGGCGGCGAGTGGCTCCTCCTCGCCGCGCTCCTGGGCTGGTGGTACGCCGAGACCGATCGGCGCGAGGACGCCGAGGCGCAGCTCGCGTGGATCGTGGCGCAGGCATCCGAGGCGGGCGACCTCCCCGAACAAGTTCTCGACCACGTCCTCGATCCGGACGGGATGCGCGAGTGGACGGCGCGCTGGGGTCCGCCGGCCACGCCGCTCCTCTGGTCGCACGCGTGGTTCCTCACGCTCGCTGCGGAGCTGGAGACATGAGCGCGCCGGCGGTCGCGATCGTGGGTGGTGGGCTCGCCGGGTTCACCGCGTACGCCACGCTCCGCTACGGCGGGCTCGAGCCGGGGGACATCGCCGTCTTCGGAAGCGATCCCGATCCCGCCGCCGCGTGGCGGGCGCGTGCGGCGGCCATCCGCCAGCGGCGGATGCGCTCCGAGAGCGACGGGCATTGCCGCGCTGCTTCCTTCCCGGGGCTCGCGGTTCGGGAAGCCCTGCGCCGCAAGGACGTGCGCCCGCTGCTTGCGACGGCCGTCGATCGCTACAACCCGAGCGTCTCCGAGTTCCTGGACGACGTCGCCGCGCTGCGGGAGGAGAGTGGCTGGGACGAGAGCTTCCGGCGCGTGACGGTCGGGCGTGTCGGCGCGGGCGTTGGAGGCTTCGAGCTCGACGGCCACGGCACCTTCCGTCACGTTCTCCTCGCTCCGGGCCACCCCGGCCTCGCCGTCCCCGACGAGCTCGCGGGCGACCCGCGAGCCGTGCACTCGTACGAGCCGCACGAGTACGCTCGCTCCGTCGCGGTCGTCGGCGCCGGGATGGCTGCGGCGACCGAGTGGCTGAATGCCCTCGCGGCCGGCGCTTCCGTCGTCTCGGTCCGTCGGCGCGAGCCGGCGCGCCGCCCGCTCAACCTGCCGAGGCCGCTCTTCACGCGCCGCGGCCTGGCCGCATACCACGCCACCGACGCGGCGACCCGCACCGGACTCTTGCGCGGCTGGCTCGCGCCCTCCTATCCCCCGGGCCGCGGGTGGGACGAGCCGGTCGAGCGCGCCGCCCGCGAGGGCCGGTTCCGCGTGAGCCCGGAGGTGAACGGCGCCGAGCAGATCGTGTGCGCGACGGGCTTCCGACGCGGCTTCCGCCACGATCCGCTGCTCGCGCGGCTCGTCCGCGACCACGAGCTCGAGACCGCCGGGGACTGGATCGTGCTCGCTGCCGACTCGACGGTCCCCACGCTCTCCGACGACGCGAGAACCCTCTCGCTCGCCGGCGTCCCCGCGCAGTGGGCGTTCCCCGCCGCGGACACGCTCGCGGGGGCGAAGTACGCCGCGCGGAGGTTCCTCCGGAAGGTGCAGGAATGTCGTTCACGCTGAGAGGCCGGCTGGAGACGCGGCTTGCCGCGACCCTCGTCCCGCTCGTCGCGGCCGCGCTCGCCGCCGTGGCGATCGGCGAGTGGTGGCCGCTCGCACTCGCGGCGCTCATGCTCGGCGTCGGCGTTGCCTTCGACATTCTTGTGTGGCACGCCGCGCTGCCGTACCAGGCAGCGTGGGTGGCGCTGCCGCTCGCCGTCGTCGAGCTCGCGGCGGTCATGGGCGTCGCCCGTGTCGCCGGGATCGACGCTCCCCTCCCCGTGGCACTCGCGCTCTTCTGGGGGGCGTGGCTCCTCGCCCAGCTACTCGGCCACGTCGCCTTCCCGCGCGTCCGTCTCTCGTACGCGGAGGACGGGGGCGAGCTCGGGCGACTCGGTGCGGCCGTCGCAGCCGCCGTGCTCGTCGTCCTCTCGGTCGCGGGCGGCGTCGCGTGGGCCACCCGACCGCCGACCGTCCACCTCGACGCGCGTGTCCACCGCGGCCCGCTCGTGCTCGACCGAGCCCAGACACTCGTCGGTGGACCGGGCGCGATCGTCGAGGGAGGCATCGTCATCCGGGCGGACGACGTGACCGTCCGGGACGTGACGGTCCGGGGCGGCGAGCACGGCTTCGACATCGAGGGCGCAGAGCGCGTGGTCCTCGAGGACGTGGTTGTCGAGGGAGCGCAGGCTGACGGCATCCACGCGCGGCAGAGCTCCGTCACGATCCGCCGGTGTGTCGTGCGCGGGCTCGCTCCGACGCACACGCAGGCGATCGACATCTCGTTCGCGGGGATGCTCCCCGAGAGCCGGGTCGAGGACTGCCTCGTCGAGGGCGCCGCCGAGGGGATCGCAACGCAGATGGCGCACGTCGAGGTGCGAGGAAACGTCATTCGCGATACGTCGGTTCGAGGAATCAGCCTGAACGAGATGTCGATGGGTCTCGTCGAGGAAAACGACGTCACGAACGCACTCGGGATCGGAATTCTCTGCATGGATTACTCGCACTGTGAGATCCGGGAGAACCGGGTGTCGGGAACGCGCGCCGACGTCGTGTCGCAAAGCAAGTCGAGGGCGGGCTATGCCATCGTCGCCCACTACAACTCCTTCGCCGAGCTGGACCGCAATGAGCTGGTCGGAAACGCACGCGACGTCGGCTCGTTCGTGAGCTCGACGATTTCGCCTCCCTAGTCGCTTCTCGCTCGCGCACGTCCTTCGGATCGGCTAGCTTTTCCTCGCATCGCCTTTTCCCCCCACGGCGTCGCTTCGACCGGCGCCCCGATTGTCGGAGGTCGGATGGCAAGGAAGACGGTTCTCGTATCGGATATCTCGGCCAAGGAGATTCCGGACGGCAAGGGCGCGACAATACGCATCACGTACCGCGACGCGCGCAAGGGCGTTCGCGAGCTCGACGTGACCGACAGCGAGGCGGAGCAGCTCGGCGGTCGGACGGTGGCACGGCGGGGGCGCCGGCCGAAGAGCGCGTCCGCGTAGAAAAGCGCGCAAACTCGGCGCGTTTGCAGTAGTGGTGCGCCCGGGAGACGGCCGGGCGCACCCCTAGAATCTCGGGGATGGGGCTCTCCCTCATCGTGGGCCCGGCGAACGCCGGGAAGGTTGCGCTGCTCCTCGATCGCTACCTCGCCGCCCTTGCTCTCGACCCCGTCCTCGTCGTGCCGAACGGGGCCGAGGTCGACCGGATCGAGCGCGACCTCCTGACCCGCTCGCCTGCGCTCCTGGGCGGCTCCATCGGGACGTTCGACGATCTCTTCGCGCAGGTACGGGCGGCCCCGCGCGGTGAGTCGCGACCCGTCATCCGCCCGGCACAGCGCCGCCTGCTCCTCGCAAGGGTCGTCGCCGGGACGTCGCTGAACGGCCTCTCGGCCTCGGCCCGCTTCCCCGGGTTCGCCGACGCGCTCGGGTCTGCCCTCACGGACGTCGAGGCGGCGCTGCTCGAGCCGGCCGACCTCGACGGACCGCTCGCGGCGCTGCACGGGCGCTACCGGGCCGAGCTCGAGACGCTCGGACTCTGGGACCGTGACCTCGAGCGGAGACGGGCCGCCGAGCGCGTGGCCGGCGATCTTTCGGCCTGGGACGGCCGCCCGGTCTTCGCATACGGCTTCGAGGATCTGACGGGCGCGCAGTGGGCGCTCGTCGAAGCGCTGGCCGGCCGGGGCGACGTGACCGTGTCGCTTCCCTACGAGCCGGCCCGCGCGGTGTTCTCCTCGCTCGAGCGTACGGCGAACGACCTCGGACGCCTCGCGGACGGGCGCATCGACGAGCTCTCCGCGCAGGACTGGTACGACCAGCCGGCGCTCGCCCGGCTCGAGCGCACGCTCTTCGACGACGTGGCGAAGCCCGAGGCCGCACCGCCGATCGACGGCGCCGTCCGCTTCCTCGAGGCGGCCGGTTCACGCGCCGCGCTCGAGCTGGTGGCGGAGGACGTGCTGACGCTCCTGCGCTCGGGCACGCCTGCCGAGGACATCGCCGTCGTAACACCGGGGATCGAGCGCTACCGCGCGCCTCTCGAGACGGCCTTCGGCGCCCTCGGCGTGCCGTACGCGATCGAGGGTGCCGTGCCGCTCGAGCGGACGCCCTTCGGACGGGCGCTCCTCGGCCTCGTCCGCTTCGCGTGGCTTGGAGGGACGCGGCGGCACCTCTTCCAGTTCCTGCGCTCGCGCTTCTCCGGCCTCCCGCGGACGCGCGCCGACTTCGTCGAGGGCCGCCTGCGGGGCCGGGCGGTCACGGACCCGGCGCGCGTCGAGGAGGAGACGCTCCGACTCCTCGGGCACGGGATTCCGGCTCTCGAGGCCCTTCGCTCCTCTACCGGAACGACCGACGCCCTGTGTGCTGCGGCCTCGACGATGATTCGCGCCGCGTACGGCCTCGAGTCGCCTCCCGTGGGGGCCGACGCCGCGCTCGATCTTCGCACCCACGCGGCCGTGCGCGAGCTCGCGACCGAGCTCGAGGGCTGGGTCGCGCTTGGTGGGGAGGTCGGGATCGAGGACGCGGTCACCGCGCTCGAGCGCATGCCCGTTCGGCTCCGGCGGGGGCGCCAGCTCGGCCGGGTCGCCGTCCTCGATCTCCTCCGCGCCCGCACGCGCCGCTTCGCCGCCGTGTTCGTGCTCGGGCTCGAAGAGGGCTCGCTCCCCAGGCGCGCGGTCGAGACGCCCTTCCTCCCTGACGAGGAACGACGCGCGCTCGAGGACGCGTCGCCACGGCGTCGCCTGGTCCGGCCCGACCCGCTCGCGCGCGACCGCTACCTCTTCTACACCACGTGCACGCGGGCGCGCGAACGCCTCACCCTCGTGCGCGAGGCCGCGACCGACGACGGCCGCCCGAACGAGCCGAGCCCGTTCTGGGAGGACGTCCGTAGCCGCTTCGACCCGGGCGAGGTGGCCCGCTGGACGCGTCGGCGCTCCCTTTCCGAGCTGACCTGGGGGCTCGAGCGGGCGCCGAGCGAGCGCGAGCGCCTGCGCGCGACGGCTGCGCTCGCCGCGTCCGACGCCGACGAAGCCCGCGGGCTCGCACGCGCAAACGGATGGGAACGTCGGGTGGACCGCGCGCTCGCCGCCTTCCTCCGGCCCACGCGGCTCGTGAGCGAAGCGGCGGTCGCGCAGCTCCGCGAGACCTCGCGCTACGCGGTGACCGAGCTCGAGACCTTCGGGACGTGCTCGTCCATGTGGCTGGTCGACCGTGTGGTGGATCCGCGCGCCATCGACCCCGAGGTCGATGCACGCATCCGCGGGAGCGTCGCCCACGGGGCGCTCTACCGCTTCTACCAGGGGCTGCCCAAGCGGCTCGGCGTCGAGCAGGTGGACGAGTCGCGGCTCGACGAGGCGCTCGCCTTCCTCCGGGAGTGCCTGGACGAGGCGATCGAGGGACAGGTGCGAATCGAGCTGTCGGAGCTCGATCGCCTGGAGCTCGAGGGCACGCTCGCGCGCGACCTCGAGCAGTTCGTCCGCCAGGAGGTCGAGCTCGGCTCGCCGCTCGTCCCGCGGCGCTTCGAGGTCACGTTCGGGACCCAGGGTGCGGCCGTGGAGCTCCAGCGAGGCCTCGATCTCGGCGGCTTCACCGTCTCGGGGAAGATCGACCGGATCGACCTCGACCCGATGAGCGCGCAAGGCATCGTGCAGGACTACAAGTCGGGGAAGGGCGCCCACTCGGCCCGGCAGATCGAGTCCGAGGGGAAGCTCCAGATCCCGCTCTACATCCTTGCGCTCCGGGACCTCGTCGGGATCGAGCCGCTCGGCGGGCTCTACCGTGCGCTCGCGGGTGCCCGCGAGGCGCGCGGGCTCGTCCGTTCCGACGCGGCCGACGCCGTGCCGGGCCTCCGGAAGGCGGACCTCCTCGAGGAGGACGCGTTCTGGCGGCAGGTCGACCTGGCGGTCGAGCGTGCCCGAAGCGCCGTCGCGCGCATGCGCGAGGGCGATGTGCTCCACGACCCCCGCGGTGGGGCCTGTCCCTCATGGTGCGACCGTTGGTCGATGTGCCGGATCCGCCGCGCGTGAGCGTCCAGGCGCCCAACCCCGAGCAGCTCGCCGCGATCGAGGAGGGCGGGGTCGTCTTCGTCTCCGCCGGCGCGGGCACGGGCAAGACGACAGTCCTCGTCGAGCGCTTCGTCCGCGCGGTGTGCGACCGCGGCGTCGCGCTGGACTCCGTCCTCGTCATCACGTACACCGAGCGCGCGGCCGGCGAGCTTCGGACGCGGATCCGCGATCGACTCGTCGCGCTGGACCGGGCCGACCTCGCACGCGACATCGATCGCGCGTGGATCTCGACGATCCACGGCTTCTGCTCCCGGCTGCTGCGGAGCCATCCGTTCGAGGCCGGGCTCGACCCCGGCTTTCGCGTCCTCGACGAGAACCAGGCTCGCGTCCTCCGCTCCGAGGCCTTCACGGAGGCGCTCACCCGCTTCTGTGCCGACCGCCACCCGGAACGCCTGCGCCTCCTCGCCACGTACGGGTCGAGGCGGCTCGCCGCGATGCTCGACGGTGTCTACGAGCGGCTGCGCTCCGCGGGCCGTCCGCTCGTCCTCGGTGCGGGCGAGGGAATCGGGCTGGCCGCGGCGCTCGAGGCTCTGCGCGAGTGCGCGGCGGCGACCCTGGCGGCCGAGGAGGGCGACCCGGAGGTGAGGGCGCTTGCCGAGCGGGCGGTCGAGCTCGTTTCGGGCCCCGCCCCGCGGGCGGATCTGCTGCTCGACCTCTCGGAGCTTCGCGCGCCCGCGCGAGGCGAAGCGTTCAAGCCGTACGACGAGGCGCTCGCCGCGGTCGAGAGCGCGGCGCTCGACGAGGTGGCCGCGCGCGACCGTGACCTGCTCCAGGAGCTCCTCCAGTCCTTCGACCGCGCGTACGGCGAGGCGAAGGCGCGCGAGTCCGGCGTCGACTTCGAGGATCTCCAGCTCCTCGCGCGCGATCTCCTGCGGCGGCACGAGTCGATCCGCGACCGGACGCGCTGGCGCTTCCGCTCGGTCATGGTGGACGAGTTTCAGGACACGAACGCGCTCCAGTGCGAGATCGTCGACGAGCTGGCCTGCGAGGAGCTCTTCTTCGTGGGCGACGAGTTCCAGTCGATCTATCGCTTCCGGCATGCGGACGTCGAGGTCTTCCGCGAACGTCGCGAGCTGAGCGGCGGCGTGCTGGCGCTCACCCAGAACTACCGCTCGAGGCCCGAGATCCTCACGGTCGTAAACCACCTCTTCGGGACCGAGTTCGGGACGACGTTCGAGCCGCTCGTCGCGGCGGGCCGCTTCCCCGATCCGCTCTTCGGCCCCGGGGTCGAGCTCCTCGTCACGGACAAGGCGAGCTACCGCGGGTCGGACACCCACTGGCGGGTCGCCGAGGCTCGGCACGTCGCACGGCGCGTGAAGGAGCTCGTGGACACGGGCGAGGCCGCGCCGGGCGAGGTCGTCCTGCTCTTCACGGCAGGAACGGACGCCGAGCGGTACGAGGAGGCGCTGCGGCGGGAGGGCCTGCCGACCTACCGCGCCGCCGGGCGAGGGTACTTCGGCCAGCAGCAGGTCGCCGACCTCGTCGCGTACCTCCGGCTCGTTCACAACCGCTACGACGACGAGGCGCTCGTGACCGTGCTGGCCTCCCCCTTCGTCGGCGTCTCGAACGACGCGCTCGTGCTGCTTCGGCGTGCTGCGGGTCGCCGACCTCTCTTCGTTGGGCTCGAGCGCGAGCCACCACCGGGGCTGAGCCAGCGGGACCGGCGGCTCTTCGAGGCGTTCCGCCAGCGGTACGAGCGGCTCGCACGGCTGAGCGAGCGCGCCGGGCTCGAGCGCGTGTGCGAGCAGATTCTCGTCGAGCACGATTACGACCTGGCTGTCCTCGCGCAGTGGGACGGCCGCC
Organism: uncultured Actinomycetes bacterium; assembly: GCA_963824775.1. GTDB lineage: Bacteria > Actinomycetota > Thermoleophilia > Gaiellales > Gaiellaceae > CAWGQF01. Next base: position 53,596 of record CAWGQF010000009.1, on the reverse strand, counting down.
GCCGCTATGCCAACCTGCGCAAGCTGGCGCGGCTCGCACGCTCCTATGAGGGTCTGCGCGGCCCCGACATCGAGGGCTTCGTCCGCTTTCTCCGCGACCAGGAGGTGTCCGGCGCGAGGGAGGTGGAAGCCGCATCGGAGGAGGAAGGTGCGGATGCCGTGCGGCTCCTCACGGTCCACGCGGCAAAGGGCCTCGAGTTCAAGGTGGTCGTGCTCGCCGACGCGGGACGGGTGCCACCCTCGCCGTCGCCCGACGAGATCCTCGTGCTGCCCGACGGGCGCTTCGGCTTCCGCGTCGTCAACCCGGCGACGGGTGAGAGGACGGCGGCGTTCGGCTGGGAAGCGATGCGCGAAGCCGAGCAGACCGCGGAGCAGGCCGAGAACCGTCGCCTTCTCTACGTCGCGATGACGCGAGCGATCGACCGGCTCATCGTGTCGGGGGCGGTCGATCCGACGAGCCGCCGCGACTCCGCGGCCCCGCTGCACTGGATCCTGCACCGGCTGGACGTTTCGCTCGACGAGCGCGGGCCCGTGGAGCTCCAGCGTGACGACGCGCGGATCGTCGTCCGGGTCGACCGGGCGGATGCCGACGCTCCCGTCGTACCGGCCGGCGAGGCGGCCGAGTCGCAGCTTCAACTCTTTGCGCCCGCGAACGGCGGTGCGGCGAGGCAGGCACCCGAGCTCCCGCCGCTCGCCCCCATCGCCGAACCGCCGCCGCACGTGATCCGGAGCCTCTCGTACAGCGCCCTCGCGCTCTTCGAGCGGTGCTCCTACCGCTTCTACGCGGAACGGGTCGTCGGCCTCCGCCCCGCCGACGGCGCAGGCGCGATTCCCGGCGGCGACGCGGGACTGGCCGCGACGGAGATCGGCGATGCGGTACACGTCCTCCTCGAGGTCGGGGCCCCGGCGGCGGAGATACGCGACCGTGTGCTCGCCCGCTACCCGGCTGCAACCGAGGACGATCTCACGCGCGTCGAGGCGCTCGTCGCGGCCTGGGAGCGCTCACCGCTCGCGCGGCAGCTCGCGGAGTCGTCCGGCGTCCGGCGCGAGCTGGCCCTTTGCGTTCGAGCGGGACGGCGTCCTGCTCCACGGCCGTCTCGACGCGGCGGTCGTCGCGGACGGCAAGGCGCTCGTCGTCGACTACAAGACGAATCGGCTCGAAGATCTCAGCCCCGTCGATGCCGTGGAGGCGGAGTACGGCCTTCAGCGCCTCGTCTACGCGCTCGCGGGCCTCGGCGCCGGCGTGGACGAGGTCGAGGTCGCCTATGTCTTTCTGGAGCGGCCGGACGAGCCCGTCCGAACGACCTTCACGCGCGCGGACCTGCCGGGGCTCGAGGAGGAGCTCACGGCGGCGATCGCCGCGATCCGGGCCGGCGAGTTTCGCCCCACCCCGAGCGAGTTCGCGTGCGCCGGCTGCCCGGCGCTGAACGCGGTCTGCGCCGGCCCGGGCCTGCTCGTCGCGTAACTCGTGACAGTCGCGTGCGTGTTCCCACACACGCGGTCACACACACGCGCGATTTCGGGCGCTAGGCTGGAGCCGAGCAGGGGGCGGGTCGGGACCCGAATACACACGCGCGCGGGTAACTGGGCGACGGCCTTTGGGGGTTGGTCGCGTAGCCTCTCCGCTCGATGTTTTCGCGTTCGGCCCGGTTCTACGACGCGGTCTACGGCTTCAAGGACTACGCCGGCGAGGCGGCGCACTTACGCGAGCTGATCGAGGCCCGCAGGCCGGGAGCGAGGACGCTCCTCGACGTGGCGTGCGGCACGGGGAAGCACCTCGCCGAGCTGCGGCGCTGGTACGCCGTCGAGGGGACGGATCTCGATCCCGCGCTGCTCGACCGCGCCCGAGAGCGGCTCCCGGGGGTGCCTCTCCATCAGGCCGACATGGTGGACGTCGATCTTGGCCGGACGTTCGACGTCGTCACGAGCCTGTTCTCCAGCATCGGCTACGTGCGCACGCGCGAGCGGCTCGGGCGTGCCGCGCAGGCGCTCGCCCGTCACGTGGCGCCCGGCGGGATCCTTGTGGTAGAGCCGTGGTTGCATCCAGAAGTATGGGAGCCCGGGCGGGTAAGCGCGGTTTTCGTCGACGAGCCGGAGCTGAAGATCGCCCGGGTGAACCGCTCCGAAAGGGCCGACGGAACCCTGGTCATCGACTTCCACTACGTCGTCGGCACTCCCGAGGTGGTGGAGACCTTCGTTGAGCGTCACGAGCTCGGCATGTTCACGAGCGACGAGTACCTGCAGGCCTTCGAGGAGGCCGGGCTCGAGGTCGAGCACGACGCGGAGGGGCTCATCGGCCGCGGCCTGTACATCGGCTCGCGTGGCGCGTAGCTACGTCCACGAGGCCCGGCGCCGCGTCGGGCCGAAGCGCGAGCGGATCAGACCGATCATCGAGCGGTTCGCGGCCGCGCACCCGGACGCCGTCATCGCACTGCGGTTCCGAGACCCCCTCGAGCTCCTCGTCTCGGTGATGCTCTCCGCGCAGACCACGGACGTGACCGTGAACAGGGTCACAGCGACGCTCTTTCGCAAGTACCGGACGCCCGAGGACTATCTGGCGGTGCCCCTCGAAGAGCTCGAGCGAGACGTCCGGCCCACGGGCACGTTTCGGCAGAAGGCATGGAACCTCCAGCGCGCGATGCGGATGCTCCTCGACGAGTTTGGCGGCGAGGTGCCAATGCGGCTCGAGGATCTCGTTCGTCTTCCGGGCGTCGGCCGCAAGACGGCGAACGTTGTCGCGGCAGAGCGGGGCGCGACGCAGGGCATCGTCGTCGACACGCACGTGAGGCGTCTCTCCCAGCGGCTCGGTCTGACCCGCCGGGACGATCCGGCGAAGATCGAGCTCGACCTCATGCGGGTCGTGCCGCGTGAGGACTGGGGCCGCTTCCCGCACCTCCTCATCTGGCACGGCCGGCGCGTCTGTCTTGCCCGGTCGCCGCGCTGCGACCGGTGCGTAGTGGCCGACCTCTGCCCCGCGAGCAGGGTCGATGCCGCTCGCAAGACCATGCAAGGAGGCGCAGGCAATTCGTGACACTTCGGTGCCGGATCCGGCATGCGTCGTGATACATCCGCGCGCCGGTCATCGCTAGCGTGTCTGTCAGGGGGCGCTCCGGCCCCCTAGGGGAGTGTGGGCAGCGCTGGCCAGGCCGGATCACGAGAGCACGAGGATCGCAATGCCGCCTGCTACCAGCACGGCTCCCGCGAGGCGGCGAGGTGAGAGTCTCTCGTGGAGAACGAGGACGGCGAGTACCGCGGCTAGGACGACGCTCGTTTCGCGGACCGCCGCGACGGGCGCGGCCGCAGCGAGCTCGAGCGCGCCGAGGACGAGGGCGTACGACCCGAACATGCAGATGCCTGCTGCTGCGGTCGGGAGGGTCAGCGCCGCGCGGAGGGAAACGGTGCCTTGCGTGGCCGCGACCGCCGCTCCGTAGGCGAGCGCGGGTCCGGCCAGTACAAGTTCGAGGTACGTGAGTGGATTCGCGTGCTCGAGCCCCTCCTTGTCGACGAGCGTGTAGCCGGCGATGCAAACCGCCACCGCGAGTGCAAGCGTGGTGCCCACCGTGTCGGCACGGCCCCCGAGTCCCCGCACAAGGAAGACGCCCGCCACGATCACGAGCACGCCTGCGGCCTGTCCAGCCGTGGGATCTACGCCGAGTAGCACGGCCGCGGCTCCGAGAACGAGCACGGGGGCGGTCCCGCGCGCAAGGGGATAGACGAGCCCGAGGTCGGCGCGGCGGTATGCCGCGGCCAGTAGGGCGAAGTACGCGAGCTCGAGCGTGGCGCTGGCGACGATGTAGGGCCATGCCTCCGCCTGGACCTCCCAGGTCAGGGCGGCCACCGGCGCGAAGACGATCGTCGCCGTGAGGAGCGCTGCCGCGGCGGACGCATGCGTGTCAGGGGATCGGGCGAGGAGGACATTCCAGAGTGCGTGCAACGAAGCCGCACCGAGCGCGAGGAAGAGGGCCGAGACCGGCACCGGGGGAGCGTAGTCGGGTCGGTCTGCGAGAACCCTCGCCGACTTGTGAGGAAGTAGTCACATCCGTGACTGATCCGCGCGTTTTCGTCACGTACGGTCAGCTCATGCGATCGATCGACCTCGCTGTCTATGCAGATGCCCTGGCTGGCGTCGCCGCGACTCTCGCGGCGCGGCTCGAGCGCACACGCGACGGCCTGCGGCAGGCCGGGATCGAGCTCGAGGCGCGGCGCACGTTCGACCGGACGACTGTCGATCGTCTAGAGGCTGTCGGAGCATTCGGCCGAGCGGATCGCCACGCGCTGCGCGCGGAGATCTCGGCGCTCGAGGCCGACCTGGCCGCCGTCGGTGACCTGCAGTCGTGGGTCGAGGCTCGGCTCTTCGAGGCGCGGGAGGAGGCGGCCTAGACGCTGACGTGGATCAACACATCTGAAGAGCCTGAACGCCGGCGCCTGCTTGGACGCCCTCGACCGGCGGTCTCTAGCGCGGAGCGAGTGCGACGAGGAGGCCACCGTCCTCGTCGTAGGCCGGGAAGAAGTCGGCTCGCACGACCTTCTTCACCCCGGACCGCGTGAGCAACGAGAGCGATTGATCCAGCCGGCGGACGCCCCACTCGACCGCCACTTCGGCGGGATTCGGGCCGTCCGCTCCGTTCTCGAGTCCGAGCGCTTCCGTGACCTCGCGACCGAGGAGATCGCCCTCCGTGAAACCGGTCAGTTCGAACACGCCTCGGCCCGCGGCCAGCACGCGGCGATGGTGGTCGCACACGAGGAACCCCGTCGCCGGGCCTGGGTAGTAGTCGTCCATGAGCTCGAACAGGAACCCGAATCCGCAGCTTGCACAGCCCACCGCCTGGTGTGTGAGCCCGTCGCGCCGGTCATGGTCGATCGAGCGGCGCTTGCAGTTCGGGCAGATGAAGTAGGGCACGGGTTGATGCTAGCTCCGTAGGCAGCCGCCGCAGCTCATGTGCTGAGACGCCCTAGTGGGTCACATGCTCGCTGCCGCCCGGCGTGACCGGGCGCGGCACTACCAGTTCTGGGGTGTCGCGAGCGCCCCGTCCTCGACCAGAGGGCTCGATGCGCCGCCCTCGAGGTCGGAGAGGTAGCGCTCGGCGTCGAGTGCCGCCATGCAGCCCATACCCGCTGCGGTGATCGCCTGGCGGTACGTGTGATCGACCACGTCGCCCGCCGCGAAGACGCCGGGCACGTTCGTGATCGTGCTCTTACCCTCGGTCACGAGGTAGCCCGCCTCGTCTGCGTCGAGCTGGCCGTGAAAGAGCTCGGTGTTCGGATCGTGGCCGATCGCGACGAACAGGCCGTCCGCCGGGATCAGGGTCATCTCGTCGGTCCGGACGTTGCGGACCCTCACGCCCTCGAGCTTCTCGTCGCCGACGACCTCCTCGATGACCGAGTCGAGCACGAACTCGATCTTCTCGCTCGCGTGCGCACGGTCGACCATGATCGGGGACGCCCGGAACGCGTCGCGGCGGTGGACGACCGTCACGCGCGTCGCGAACCTCGTCAGGAAGATGGCCTCCTCCATCGCGGAGTCGCCGCCTCCCACGACGACGACCTCCTTGTCGCGGTAGAACGCGGCGTCGCAGGTTGCGCAGTACGTGACTCCGCGGCCCTGGAGGCGCCGCTCGGACTCGAGCCCCAGCTTCCGGGCGGTGGCGCCCGTGGCGACGATCACGGTCTCGGCGCGATACTCGGTCTCCCCTACCCAGACGCGGAACGGGCGCTCCGAGAAGTCGACCCGGGTCACGTCGTCGGTCAGGTACTCCGTCCCGAAGCGGCCTGCCTGGGCCCGGAACTCCTGCATCATCTGCGGACCAAGGACACCCTCCGGGTAGCCGGGGTAGTTCTCGACGTCGCTCGTGATCATGAGCTGGCCGCCCCACGCGAAGCCCTCGATCAGGAGCGGCTCCAGGTTCGCCCGCGCGCTGTACAGCGCCGCGGTGTATCCCGCCGGCCCGCCTCCGATGATGATGACCTTCCTGACGTCGTTGTCCGTCACGCGTTCCCTTTCCTACCCATGCTGACGCCGCTTCGACCCCTTACCTGGAAGAACGACCGCAAAGGCCCGAATGTTCCGATGGTGTAGCGTCTTGGCGCGGAGGCAAGGATAGCGAGGGCGATGGCCAGAACCGTCACTTGGAACGAGCTCCGGAGCCTCGCAGCCGTGGAAGCCAAGTCCGGTTGCGCGATCAGCCTCTACCTGAATCTCGACCCGAGCCTTGTTCCGACCGAGGCCGATGCCGAGACCCGGCTCAACTCGCTGCTCGACGAGGCGGCGAAGTCCGAGCACGCGGCGCAGGACGGGCTCACACACGACCAGCGACAGGGTCTTCGTGCGGACTTCCAGCGCATTCGCAGCTACTTCGACGAGGAGTTTGTGCGGGACGGCTCGCGCGGGCTTGCGATCTTCTGTGCGGGGCTCGACCGCATCTGGAGCACGATTGCGCTGCCCGACGCCGTCGGCGACGACGTCCGCGTCGACCGGCGTCTTTACCTTGCGCCGCTCGCCTCCCTCGTCGGCCGCGGAACGGGGGCGATCGTGCTGGCCGTCTCCCGCGAGCAGGGCCGCTTCTACCGAATGCAGGCGGGGAGGCTCGAAGAGGACGCAGACCTCTCGGACGAGCAGCCGCGTCGGCACGACCAGGGCGGGTGGTCGCAGTCCCGCTTCCAGCGGCACGTCGACGAGCTTGCGGCGGAGCATCTGCGCTCGGTCGCCGATGAGCTTGACCGGTTCGTGCGCCAGGCCAACGGCGACCTCGAAGTCGTAATCGTTGCGCCCGAAGACAGCCGCGCCGAGCTCGCCAACCACCTCTCGGCGGAGGTGCGCGCCGCGCTCGCCGGGTGGGCGACTGCCGAGGCGCACGCCGGGGCGTCCGAGCTGCTCCAGGTCGCGCTGCCGGTGCTCGAGGAACGGCGCGCCGAGAGGGAACGCGAGCTCCTCGATCGCTGGCGCGAGGGAGCCGGCCGCAACGCGCGCTCTGCGTCCGGATGGGAGGAGACGCTGGCGGCGGCGTCGGACGCGCGGGTGGACACCCTGCTTGCTGCCGAGAGCGCGAGTCGGCAAGCCTGGCGTTGTCCGAAATGCGGCCGCGCCGGCGCGGATGCGGGCGAGTGTCCGCTCGACGGCACCCCGATGGAACGCGTCGAGAAGGGGATCGATGTGGCCGTGCACCAGACGCTCCTCCACGGGGGAACGATCCACGTCGTCCGTCACGCGCGCGATCTCGATCCCGTTGGTGGGCTCGGGGCGATCCTCAGGTTCTGACGCGTTTCAGGCGTTTTCAGGCGTTTTCAGGGCACGTTAGTCGTCGGCCCAAGCGGGTAGGCGAACTGCAACCGAGGAAAGGTGGTTGCAATGACGACAGTCGAACTCTGGACTTTCCGTGAGGATGTCCTCACGGGCGACATCGACATGACCGGGTGGTCCGTCGAAGCTACCGATGGCGACATCGGCAAGGTTGACGAGGCCACGTACGAAACGGGCGCGAGCTTCCTCGTCATCGACACTGGTCCGTGGATCTTCGGCAAGAAGGTGATCCTGCCGGCCGGCGTCATTCAGCGAATCGAGCCCGAGGACGAGCGTATCTTCGTCTCGCGCACGAAGGACGAGATCAAGGACGCGCCGGAGCTCGGTGACGTCGAGACAAGCGACTACGAGAGCCACCGCGCTGATCTCGACCGTTACTGGGGCGAGCGGGCCGTAACTCGCTAGCCGAAAGCGGGTTGGGCCGGCTTCGCGCCGGCCCAACCCGCCCGATCTCTAGGCGGCGTCGCGGGCGCGAGGGAGCTCGAGCGCCGTTTCCGCTTCAACGGGCGTAACGAGCTCGGGCGCCTGTGGGAGCTGGGCCGACCGGTCGACGGCGTCGAGCGGGGCGATCTCCTTCGGCGCCCCGGCCCCGTGCTCTGCGAGCCGCCGGGCTGCCGGAAGGACGCGTCGCTCCAGCGAGCCGACAGTCTGGTTGTAGGCGCCGACCGCCCCGTCGAGCCGGCGGCCGAGGGTCGTCACATGCTCACCGACCGTGGCCAGGCGTGCGTAAAGCTCGCGGCCGAGCGCGCTCACCTCGCGGGCGCTCTGAGCGACGGTCTCCTGGTGCCATCCGTAGGCCACGGCCTTCAGGACGCCGATCAGGGTCGTGGGGGTCGCCACGAGGACGCGCTGGCCGATGGCTTCCTCGATCAGGCCCGGATCCTGCTGGAGCGCCGCGCTGTAGAACGCCTCGCCGGGGATAAAGAGGATCACGAACTCCGGCGACGGCTGGAATTGCTCCCAGTAGCTCTTCATGGAGAGCTTCTGGATGTGCCGGCGGATCTGACGTGCGTGGTCGCCGAGGTGTGCGGCGCGCTCGTCCTCGTCGTCGCACTCGACGGCGCGGAGATAGGCCTCGAGGGGGACCTTCGCGTCGACGACGATGTTCTTCTCGCCGGGAAGCTTCACGAGAAGATCCGGCCGGAGCCGCCGGTCGTCCACGGTCGCGGTCGTCTGCTCGACGAAGTCGCAGTGCGAGAGCATCCCCGCCATCTCGACCACCCGCCGGAGCTGGATCTCACCCCAGCGACCGCGTGCCGCCGGCGCCCTGAGGGCGGTGACGAGGTTCCCCGTCTCCGCGCGCAGCCGGTCCTGGCTCTCGGCCAGAGAGCGAACCTGCTCCACGAGGGCGCCGTAGGCCTGGCTCCGCGCTCGCTCGAGGTGCTGGATCTGTCCGTCGACCTTGTCGAGCGACTCGCGGATCGGGCGCAGCGTGTGCTCCATCGCCTTCTGACGCTGGTCGTCGTGCAGACGGGCATGCGCCTCGAGCTGCTCGATGCTCGACTTCATCGCATCGGCCGAGAGTGCCTTGAACGTGTCGGAGAGGTCCGCCTTCGCGCGCTCGAGCAGGGAGAGCTTCTCGGCCGCCGCGGTCCGTTCGTGCTCGAGTGTGGTCTCGAGCCGCGCCAGCTCCTCGGACGAGCGGGCGACCGCGTCTGCCTTCGCGTCGCGCTCGCGCTCCGCCTGCACGATGAGCCCGCGGGCCGCAGCCCAAACGGCCGTCGCTCCGACGGCCGCTCCGAAGACGGCGACGAGAAGGTAGGTCATGGGTCTATAAACGGTAGAGGGGGCCCCGGACGGACACGCCCGGCGCCCCCACCATGCCGCCGACCCCGACTGGGCTAGGGGTTCATTCGTTCCTGCTCGGCGCGCTCGTGCGCGGCCTCCTCACGCGCCTCCTGCGCCCTCTCCTCGGCCTGCTCGGCCTGGTCTTCCGCGGCGCCCGCGGCCTCCTGGTGCATGCCTTCCTCGCGAAGCGAGGGCGAATCCGTCGCCTCGCCCGCGGTCCTCTTTCCACGACCCATGAGCTTGTCGAGCCAACCCATCTGCGGCTTCCTCCCTCACTCGAAAGACGGGGATGATCTGGCGCATCCTCGCACGCCGGGAGGCCAATGGGATACAACCGGTCTCGTGCACGATCCAGTGACCGTCGCCTGCGCCCAGATCGAGCCCGTCGTGCTCGACCGGGAGGCGACGATCGACCGTCTCGACGAGCGCACGCGCGAAGCTGCAAGGGCCGGCGCCGGCCTCGTCGTCTTCCCGGAGGCCTTCGTCCCCGCCTACCCCTCGTCGGTCTGGGCGAAGTCGCTCGCCGGCTGGGCCGACCCGCGCGCCAAGGCGGCGTTCGCGCTCTTCGCCCGCGAGTCGATCGAGGTTCCCGGGCCCGCGGCCGACCGAATGGGCGGCGTCGCTCGGGAACACGGCGTGTGGCTCGTCGTCGGCGTCACCGAGATCGACCCGCAGCGCCCGGGCACGCTCTTCAACACGCTCCTCGGCTACGGGCCCGACGGCAGCCTCGCGCTCCGTCACCGCAAGCTCGTGCCCACGAACCACGAGCGCCTTGTCTGGGGCCCGGGCGACGGCTCGGGGCTCCGCGCGATCGAGACGCCCTTGGGCCGCCTCGGCGGTCTCATCTGCTGGGAGAACTACATGCCGCTCGCCCGTTTCGCGCTCTACGAGTCGGGCGTCGAGATCTACGTCGCCTCGACGGCGGACGACGGGGACGCCTGGCAGGCGACGCTCGTCCACATCGCGTGCGAGTCACGGGCGTTCGTCGTGAGCCCGTGCCACTTCCAGCGTGCGGCCGCGTATCCGGACGACTTTCCGCTCCGCGACGAGCTCGCGGGGCACGACATGATCGGCCGCGGCGGGAGCGCGATTCTCGGTCCGGACGGCGCCTACCTGGCCGGACCGCTCTACGACGAGGAAGGAATGCTCTACGCCGAGCTCGATCCGGCTCGCCTCTACGAGGAGCGCCAGCGCTTCGACCCGGCCGGCCACTACCACCGCCCGGACGTGCTCGGCCTGACGGTTCGCGACCGGCCGTCCTGAAAGCCGGTGGTACCGTTTCGCCGTGGCGAAGAAGAGCCGCACTCCGGCCGCGCCGCGGCCTGTTCAGGCGCCGAAGAAGCGCCACGAGCCCCGTGCTCCACGCGATCCCAAGCGGATGCGCCTCTGGCTCGCAGTGGGACTCGGAGCGCTTCTCCTGGCGGGCGCGATCGGCGGCATCGCGTACGCGATGTCGCGCGGCGGCGGTGACAGCGCGGCGGCGGGCGTCTGCGAGATCCAGACGCTCGAGGAGCAGGGCTCCGGCCACGTCGCCGAGCTGCCCGAGGACTTCGAGCCCAACTCGTACCCGCGCGCGTCGGGGCCCCACTCGCCGCAGACCGCGATCTTCAACGAGTACACCGAGCCGGTGCCCGAGATCAACATCGTCCACAACCTCGAGCACGGCGGCGTGGTGGTGCAGTACGGGACGGACGTGAGCGAGGACACGGTCCAGGAGCTCAGGAGCTGGTATCGCGACGATCCCCGCGGCCTCATCCTCGCCCCCTTCCCCGACACGCCGAAGGCCGCCGAGTACGCGGACGACATCGTGCTCACCGCCTGGGTCGCCGAGCTTGAGGACGAGAGCGATCCCACCTCGGAGATCGTGAGCCAGGAGGGCAAGCTCGCCGTCTGCTCATCCTTCGACGAGGACGCGTTCGACCAGTTCCTCGACAACTATCGCGGCAAGGGCCCCGAGCGCTTCGAGCTGGATCAGTTACAACCCGGAGGGGGCTAGGACGCCGGCCGGGGTGGCGGAACGGTAGACGCTGGGGACTTAAAATCCTCTGCCTTCGGGCGTGTGGGTTCGAATCCCACCCCCGGCATCTCAACGGCGATCGTGTAGGCGGCGATGGTCTTCCTTGGCGCGATCCTCCTCGCAATCTTCGTCCTGCCGTCACCCTGGGGCCTCGTGGTCGTCCTCGCCGCGGCCGTGTTCGAGGTGGCGGAGACCGGCTTTTGGATCTGGTTCTCGAAGCGCCGGCGCGTGCAAGTCGGGGCGGAGACGCTGATCGGCGGCCGGGCCGAGGTTACGCGCGACTGCGAACCACTCGGGCAGGTACGTCTCGACGGAGAGATCTGGCAGGCGCGGTGCGACGACGGGGCGCGGATGGGCCAGCGGGTTCGCGTGGTCGCGAGAGACGGGCTGACGCTCCTGGTCGAGCCGGAGTGATCAGCCCTCCAGGCCAGTCCGGTCGAGTCGGGGGCGCCGGCCGAGCGCGATCGGTTCGTCGTCGCTGCCACCGTCCCGCATGAGATAGCGGACGCGGGGGAGCGGAAACCTGCTGAAAGTAGACTCCGAGCCGTGGCGACGCCCAGCGCGACGACGCACGCCGGCGAGCTTCCGCCAGAGCTCGACGACCCGCTCTTCCGAACGTCACTCGGTCAGCTCGAGGGCGCCCTCGAGCCGGCGGACGTCAGCCCGGACGTGGCCGAGCGCCTCCGCTTCCCCGAGCGTGCGCTGGCCGTCGCGATCCCGGTGCGGCGCGACGACGGGTCGATCTCGGTCTTCCCCGGCTATCGCGTCCAGCACTCGAGCGTGCTCGGCCCGACGAAGGGCGGCGTCCGCTACGACACCGCAGTGACCCTCGGCGAGTGCGCGGCGCTCGCGATGTGGATGACCTGGAAGTGCGCGCTCCTCCGCCTGCCCTACGGCGGCGCGAAGGGTGGAGTTCGCTGCGATCCGCGGGCGCTCTCGCTCGCGGAGCGCGAGCGCCTCACGCGCCGGTTCACGTCCGAGCTCCTTCCCGTGATCGGGCCCCAGCGAGACATCCCGGCGCCGGACATGGCCACCGACGAGCAGACGATGGCATGGATGATGGACACGTACTCCATGCAGGTGGGCCACGCCGTCCCGGAGATCGTGACCGGGAAGCCGCTCTCCGTCGGCGGCTCGGTGCTGCGTCCCGAGGCGACGGGGATCGGGGTCGTCATGGTCTCCGAGGGGGCCGTCGAGCGTCTCGGCTGGAAGCTCGCCGGGTCCACCTGCGTCGTGCAGGGGTTCGGGAAGGTCGGCGCAGTCGCCGCGCACGAGCTGGCCGCCCGCGGCGCGCGTGTCATCGGCGTCTCGGACATCGCCGGAGGCATCGTGGACGAGGACGGCCTCGACCTCGACGCACTCGAGCGGCGGCGGCGGGAGGAAGGCGGGATCCACGGCTTCCGCGGCTCGCGCGACGTGTCGAATTCAGATCTCCTGGAGATCCCGTGCGACCTGCTCGTGCTCGCAGCGACCGAGCGGCAGGTGACCGAAGAGAACGCGGGTCGGATCTCGGCGCGCGTCATCGCGGAGGGAGCCAACGGCCCGACGACGCTCGAGGCCGACGAGATCCTCGCCGACCGGGGCATCCCCGTCCTGCCCGACATCCTCACGAACGCGGGCGGCGTCGCCGTCTCGTACTTCGAGTGGGTGCAGGACATCCAGCGGCTGTTCTGGTCGAGAGAGGAGATCCGCACGCGCCTCGGGGAGCTCATGCGCGACGGCCTCGAACGGGTGTGGTCGCTCGCCGGTTCGGAAGAGATGACGCTTCGCCGCGCGGCGCTCGTCACGAGCATCCGCGAGGTCGCCGGCGCGCTCGAGTCGCGAGGTGTCTACCCGTGAAGGTCCGCGACGCGCTCATGGCGGATCCTCGAGTCCTGGCGGCGGACGTACCCGCGCGGGAGGTGGCCGAGCTTCTCTCGCATCCGAACGTCGAGACCGCGCTCGTCGTCGACGGCGAGCGGCTTGTCGGCTGCGTCACGAGGCGGGCGCTCGTGGAGGCTGTTGCGCGCGGCGACGACGTTCAGGTGCTCCGGGCCGTGGATCTCTGCTCGGAGGAGGTCATCACGATCGATCCGGAGACGCCGCTCGACGAGGCGCTTCACGTGATGGCCGAGAACGACCTCGAGCGACTGGCGGTGGCCGAAGACGGGCGCTTCCTCGGCGTCCTCCCGCGCGACGGCCTCGTCCGGCGAATCGCCGAGGACGACGCGCCTCAGGACGAGAGCGGCGCCGCAGGCACCCCGGCGGCCTGAGTCCCGCGCGGCACGAGCCGAGATCAGATAGACGCGCGCGGGTACCGGGGGCTCCCGCCCCCTCTGTCCTCGAGCCTACCGCCGAAAAGCGCGCGTGTGTGTCACGGGTGTGCCGAGAACGTGTCACCTTCGTGCCGACTCCCTCTCAGCAACAGGTGAACGCGCCGGGCGGTGCTGCGCCCTCCAGTGGCGCTGGGAGCTCAGCCGCCGCGAGCGCGCCTCCGTGCAGGAGGTCCTGCTCGCTCACCTCGAGCTCCTCGAGGCCGAAGAACGCGAGCGCCTCGGCGACGACCGCGACCCCTGCGACGAGCACCGGCGCACGACCGGGATGGATCCCGGGGCGCGCCCGGAGCTCTTCGACGGTCGACGTGGCGAGGCGGGTGAGCGCCTCGTCCACGCCGCGGCGTGAGAGCCGATGACCGTGGATCCGCCCCGGATCCTCCACGTCGAGGCCGAGATCGAGCGCGGCGAGCGTCGTCACCGTCCCCGCGACGCCGATCGCGAGCTGCGGGCGAACCTCCTCCGGCACGCGCTCCTCGAGGAGCGAGCGGACGGCCGCCCGGCAGGCCCCGAGCTCCGCGGGGGCGGGAGGGTCGCCGGCAAGGAAGCGCTCGGTGAGGCGCACGCAGCCGAGATCGAGGCTCTTGTTGAACGCGATGCCGTCTTCGCCACCCAGGATCAGCTCGGTGGAGCCTCCCCCGACGTCGAGGACGAGCGTCCCGTCCCGGAGCGGACGACCGGCCGAGACGCCGCGAAAAGTCATGTGCGCCTCCTCGTCCCCTGAGAGCAGCCGCGTCGCGAAGCCGTAGCTCCACTCGATCTCACCCAGGAAGGCCTCGCCGTTGTCGGCGTCGCGAACCGCGCTTGTCGCGAGCGTCAGCGTCCGCCCGGCCTCGAGGCGCTCGGCGGCGCGCCGGTAGTCCACGAGGACGTTGCGCACCCGCGCGAGGGCCGTGGGGAGCAGCTTTCGGCGCGCGTCCACGTCCTCGCCCAGCCGCGTGATCGCAAGCCGCCGCTCGACCTCGCTCACGTGGCCGTGCTCCACGTCGGCCACGAGGAGGCGTGTCGCGTTGGTTCCCAGATCGATGACGGCGACGCGCATCGACGCGATCGTAGCCGCGGCCGTTTGCGCCGCACCTTGCTACTATTGCCTCAGCGACGCGGGGTGGAGCAGTCAGGTAGCTCGCCGGGCTCATAACCCGGAGGTCGCAGGTTCAAATCCTGCCCCCGCTACTAGAAAAAGCCCCGCCAAGCGGGCTTTCTCCCTCCCAGGCTCGTGCTTCGCCGTCGGATCGTCTGCGCTTGCTGCGGCGGTTCCGCTCGGAGCCGGCACCGCGCTCGCCTACGCGATCCTGATCGCTGCGGTCTCCGATGCAGTTCAGCCAGTCGACGCGCCGCGCCGTCGTCGTTTACCGCTTCCGGCGCGACTTCGGCTTCGTGCCGCCGCGCTGACCGCCGGCTTCGCGTCTGACCAGAGGATCCGTGCACGCGGAATTCTCATGGCAGGAGCGGGTGCGCTCCGACATCGACTGGGGTCGGGACACGCTGGCAGACCACGTCCCCGCCTACCGCCCGCTTGCCTTCTCTCCCGCGTACGGCAACTACGGCCAGGGGGCACCAACAACCCCCGCATCCCCGACGACCTGCTCGGCTGGCTAACCCAGCGCTACGACGCGATCTTCACCCAGGACCGGAACGCGCGGACGCGACAGGGAAGCGGACAGCCGCTCGGCCGGATCCAGGTGACGCGCGACCTCACCGAGGGCGACCTCAACGCCAAGCTGCTGTCCGGAGACCCCTAGTCGCGGACGGCCCCGGCCGGCATGAGACAGCGCCTCGAGGGGACTCCGATCCGCTCTGGCCTGTCGCTGGCGCACAGGACCGCGCGTATGCGAGGCTTGGCCTCGTGGAGTTCGTCTCGCGTGGCTTCCGCGGCCGGCGGCGGGAACCTGTCGACCCGAGCCGCGTGCCTCCCGGCCAGCACGTCGTGGACGACTTCCCCGTCCTCTCGGCCGGGCCGACGCCGCACACCGCGCTCGAGGATTGGAGCTTCACGATCAAAGGAGCCGTCGACGATCCGAAGCGATGGTCGTGGGACGAGCTCACGGCGCTTCCGTCCGAGACGCCCACCGTCGACATCCACTGCGTGACGAGGTGGTCGAAGCTCGACACCACCTGGAAGGGCGTCTCGGTCGACACCCTGCTCGATGCGGTCGAGCACGACGCCGCATACGCGGTCGCCTTCTGCGACGGCGGGTACACGACCAACCTGCCCGTCGAGGATCTGACCGGTGGGAAGGCCTGGATCGCCTACGAGTTCGACGGCGAGCCGCTCGAGCCGGAGCACGGCGGGCCGGCCCGGCTCCTCGTCCCCCACCTCTACTTCTGGAAGAGCGCGAAGTGGGTCCGCGGCCTGTGCCTCGCCGACGAGGACGAGCCGGGATTCTGGGAGTCGCTCGGCTACCACATCTACGGCGACCCCTGGCGGGAGCAGCGCTACTGGAACGACTAGTTGGTTGACCGGGAATCAACCATCTGATGCCGTGGCTGGCGGCCGAGGTCGTCGAGGTCTTGCCCGAGACCGCGCGCGTGAAGACGCTCGTTCTCGACGTCCCGGGCTGGCCGGGCCACGCCGCCGGTCAGCATCTCGATATCCGGCTCACGGCCGAGGACGGCTACCAGGCCGAACGGAGCTACTCGATCGCGTCGCCGCCCGGTGAGCCGGTCGCGGTCACGGTGGAGCGGCTGGACGACGGGGAGGTCTCGCCGTACCTCGTCGACGAGGTACGCCCCGGCGACCGGTTCGAGCTGCGCGGGCCGATCGGCGGCTACTTCGTCTGGCGCGGCGACGAGGGGCACCCCGTGTTTCTCGTCGCCGGCGGCTCGGGCGTCGTGCCCCTGATGGCGATGGCGCGCCACCGTGCGCGGATCGGGAGCACGGAGCCGATGCGACTCCTCCTCTCATCCCGATCCTGGGAGGACGCACTCTACCGGGAGGGCCTCGAGGCGCTCGCGCGTGAGAGCGGCCTCGAGGTGATCCACACCCTCACGCGTTCGCAGCCCGAGGGCTGGGAGGGATACTCGCGCCGTGTCGACGGGTCGCTGCTCGCGGAGACGGGGTGGCCGGTCGAAGACGACCCGCGCGCGTTCGTCTGCGGGCCGACCGGCTTCGTCGAGAGCGTGGCGGGCGGGCTCGTGGAGCTTGGTTACCCTCCGGCGCGTGTGAAGACCGAGCGATTCGGACCGACTGGAGGCTGACGATGGACGAGTCGAGGCTGGACGGAAACGCCGCTGCGGGAGTCCTGCAGGAGATCTTTCGCCTCGAGGTCACGGCGGCCTCGACCACGTGTGCGTCCTGCGGGGCGGTCGAGCCGCTCGGCGCGCTGTACGCCTACATGGACGCGCCGGGGGTCGTCATCCGTTGCCGCCACTGCGACGAGATCGTCGTGCGCCTGGTCGCGGCCGAGGATCGTTACTGGCTCGACGCACGCGGCGCGAGCTGCCTCGAGCTCCGCTCGTCCGCGTAGAGCTCGCGGCCGGCCCCCAGGCGCGAGAGGAGCTTCCTTGTCCAGAGAGTCCACACTTCCCCCGACGGCCTGCATCGGCCACGTGCACCTGCGCGTCGCCGATCTCGAGCGGGCAACCGAGTTCTACCGCAACGTACTGGGCTTCACGGTGACCACGTACGGGCCGGACATCGGCCTTCCGGCGGTCTTCCTGGCCGCAGGCGACTACCACCACCACGTCGCGCTCAACACGTTCACGAGCGAAGGCGGATCGCCGCCGCCTCGACGAGCGCGGCTACCCGCTCGAGGGTGCGCAGGACCACGGGGGCTCGATCTCCGTCTACCTGCGCGACCCGGACGGAAACGGGATCGAGCTCTCGTACGACCTGCCTCGCGAGCGGTGGTCCGACGCGGCCGGCCAGCCGATCGTCAAGGCCGAATCGTTCGACCCGAGCGAGCTGCTGAATGCTGCCGCCGTCGAAGAAGGAGCGTGACGGCGACGTACGCGTGCTCTCGGAGACCGACGCGGAGGTTGGTTCGGGTAACCGAACCGCCGGACGCCTGCTGACCGAACTGCCCGGCCGGCCGTGAGTTGCGACGGTGCCCGCGCACGATCACGCTCGCGAATCGCCCCCCGACGAGGAGGACACGTGAACGCCAAGACGCCCGCTGCCCCGTCCCTGTCCGATCTGCACGAGCTGCGCGACCGCCTGGACGGCGAGGTCGTCCTGCCCGCCGATTCTCACTGGGACGAGGCCCGCCTGGCCTGGAACCTCGCCGCCGACCAGCGGCCCGCAGCCGTCGTCTACGCGGAGTCGGCCGACGACGTCCTCAAGGTTGTCGAGCTCGCGCGCGAGAAAGGTCTCCGCGTCGCGCCGCAGGGCACCGGTCACTTCGCCGCAGCGCTTTCGGTGGACGGAACGATCCTGCTGAAGACCGAGCGCATGCGCGGCGTTGCGATCGATTCCGCGGCGCGGACGGCGCGCGCCGAGGCGGGTGTCATCTGGCAGGAGGTCGCCGACGCGGCGGGCGAGCACGGCCTGGCAGCGCTCGCCGGCACGTCCCCGGACGTCGGGGTCGTGGGCTACACGCTTGGCGGCGGCATCGGCTGGCTGGCCCGACGGTACGGGCTCGCGGCCAACAGCGTCGTTGCCGTCGAGCTCGTGACCGGCGAGGGGAAGCTCGTCCGCGCCGACGCGAATACGAACTCCGAGCTCTTCTGGGCGGTTCGTGGCGGCGGCGGGAGCTTCGGCGTCGTGACTGCGATCGAGCTCCGCCTCTTCTCGCTCCGCGAGCTCTACGCGGGTGTTCTGTTCTGGCCGATGGAGCGGGCCCGGGAGATCCTGGGTGCCTGGCGCGAGTGGGTCGACACGCTGCCGGACGATGTGACGTCGGTCGGCCGGCTCATCTCCTACCCGCCGATTCCGGAGGTTCCGGAGCCGCTCCGCGGCGGCTCGTTCGTGCTCGTCGAGGCAGCCTTCCTCGGGGGCGAGGAGGCGGGCGCCGAGCTTCTTGGGCCGCTGCGCGACCTCCAGCCTGTCATGGACACCTTCGCGACGATGCCGCCCGCCGCCCTGGCCTCGGTGCACATGGATCCGCCGCAGCCGGTCCCCGGCCGGGGCGACGGGACCCTGCTCGCGGACTTCCCGGCTGAGGCGATCGACGCCCTCCTCGAGATTGCAGGTCCGGGATCCGGCTCGCCGCTCCTCTCGGTCGAGGTTCGGCAGCTCGGCGGCGCGCTCTCCGAGCCCTCGGACGAGCACGGGGCCGTCGGCACGATCGACGCCGGATTTGCGCTCTATTCGGTCGGGATGGCGATGACCCCGGAGCTCGGCCGTGCGGTCGTGGCGCACGCGCAGGCCGTGCGCGTCGCGCTTGGCCCGTGGGAGTCCGACCGCACGCTCTTCAACTTCACCGAGCGTGAGGCGTCGAGCGACGAGCTCTTCACATCCGAGGCGCTCGCGCTCCTTCGCGAGATCAAGTCGGCCGCCGATCCCGACGAGACGATCCAGGCGGTGCACCCGATCCGCCCCGTCCGATAGGCCGAGCCGGGAGGTCTATCCTGCGCGGGTGACGCGCCGTGTACCCATCCTGGCCGGGGTGGCTGCCCTCGTCGTCGCGGCGGCGGTCGTCGTCGGCTTCGTCCTCGCGGGCGGAGAAGACGGTGGGAACGACGAGGAAGCCGACGACCTCGCAGGCTGCGCCGAGCTCGTCGAAGACTCGGCCCGCTCGTGCTACGCGACCGCGCTCGCGTCCGCAGTCCGTGCCTCCGACGATCCCGCCGCCGAGGTGGCGCGCATCGATGCGCTCGCGCGCGAGAACCCAGCCGGTTTCCTCCTCTCGAACTGCCACGGCCTCATGCACACGGTGGGTCGCGAGTACGCGGCGCGGGAGGGCCTCACGCTCGCGACGCTCATGGACGTCCTCCCGAAGTCGAACGATCCGGGCTGCTCGGCCGGCTTCGCGCACGGCCTCGTCACGGGCGTCGCGCCGCAGATCGACCTGTCCCGGCCGCAGGCCTCCGCGCGGGTTTGCGAGGACACGACCACGCGCTACCAGCGCTACAGCTGCACACACGGGTTCGGCCACGCGTTCATGCGGCTCTCCGAGGAGGAGCTCCCGCGGGCGCTCGAGCTCTGCCGCGCGCTCGGGCCGGGCTCGTCCCCCGACTGCGCCCAGGGTGTCTACCACGACTACTGGTTTGCGGTCACCGGCGCCGACGAGACCAAGCGGCCGCCGAACCCCGTCGGCGATCCAGCCCTGCTCTGCGGCGTGCAGCCGGAGGAGTTCGTACGCCCGTGCTGGTACCGGGCGTTCGTGGAGGTGCGTCCTCTCGGCGGCCCGCTCGAGACGAGCTCGGACCTCGACGCCCTCTGCCGGGATCTCCAGGGCCTGCAGCGCGAGGCGTGCATCACCGGCGCCGCGGTGGTGGGGCCGGCCGATCCGCGGGCGCAGCTTCCCCTCTGCCAGGGGTTCCAGGGCCGTGAGGCGCTGAGCTGCATCCGGGGGACCAAGGTGCAGAACCTCCTCGGCCAGCCCGACGAGACGTACCTCGAGCTCCTCTCCCGCTGCGAGCTCTTCGCCGGCGCGACGCGAACGGGCTGCTACGAGTGGCTCGGGAAGACGATCACCGTGGTGACGGACGGCGAGTTCGCGCGCACGGGCTGCCCCCGGCTTCGAGGGGACGCGCGCGGCGCGTGCGCGGCCGGCGCCGAGAGCTCGGAGGGCCCGCTCGTGACGTTCAGTTGAACGCCCTCCTCCGCAGGCTGATCCTGGCCGCGTCGCGGAACCGTTGGGTTCGCCGCTTCGTGAGCCGGTTCGGGATGCGGCTCGGCGCGGCGCGCTTCGTCGCGGGGGAGACGCTCGACGAGGCGGTGCTCGTGCTGCGAGGGCTGAACGACCGCGGCCTTGCCGCGAATACGACGCTCCTCGGCGAGGACGTGGCGACGGCGCAGGAAGCGGCGGCCGCGACCGAGGAGTTCGTCCGGATCCTGGAGCGCATCCACGCGGAGGGGGTGCGCGTGAACGTCGCGCTGAAGCTCACGCACCTCGGGCTCGACGTGGACGAGGAGCTCGCGTACGAGAACCTCCGGCGGATCGCCCGTCGTGCCGCGGAGCTCGACAACTTCGTCCGGATCGACATGGAGTACTCGGCCCTCGTCGATGCGACGCTCCGCCTCTATCGCCGGCTGCGCGAGGACGGTCACGACAACGTCGGCACGGCGCTCCAGTCCTACCTCTACCGCACCCCGGACGATCTCGAGGCGCTCCTCCCGCTCGGGCCGAACCTGCGGCTCGTGAAGGGTGCGTACCTGGAGCCGTCCTCGGTCGCCTACCCGAAGAAGGACGACGTAGACGCCGCCTATGCGCGCCTGCTCGAGCGCTCGCTCACGGGCGGCGGCTACACGGCGGTCGCGACGCACGACGAGCGGCTCATCGAGCACGCGATCTCCTTCGCGGCCCGAGAGGGCGTCGGGCGGGACCGCTTCGAGCTGCAGATGCTCTACGGGATCCGGCCGCAGCTCCAGGAGGAGCTCGTCGCCCGCGGGTTCAAGGTGCTCGTGGCGACGCCGTACGGGCCGGAGTGGTTTCCGTACCTCATGCGGCGTCTCGCCGAGCGGCCCGCGAACCTCCTCTTCTTCCTGCGCAGCCTCGTCCGGCGCTGAGGCGTGACGGCCGTCGGCGACTGTCTTAGACTCGGCCGGCCGGGCCGGTGATGGCGCGGCTGACAGAAAGGGGCAGCGATGGCCGCGACGCCTGATCCCACTCTCGTGGATGAGCTTGCCGGCAATGTCTCCGGGCGTGTCCTGCGTCCCTCCGACGACGGGTACGAGGAGGCTCGCCGGGTCCACAACGGGCTCATCGACCGCAGGCCGGCCCTGATCGTCCGCTGCCGGAACGCCGCCGACGCGGCCGCCGGGGTGCGCTTCGCCCGGGCCGCGGGGCTCGACATCTCCGTTCGCGGAGGAGGTCACAACGTGGCCGGACGCGCGGTCGTCGACGACGCTGTGCTGATCGACCTCGCCGAGATGAAGGGCATCGAGGTCGACGCGGGGGGCCGCACCGTGCGGGCCGAGGGCGGTCTCAACTGGGGCGAGCTCAACGCCGCGACGGGTGAGCACGGCCTCGCGGTCACGGGCGGCCTGGTCTCCACGACGGGGATCGCCGGGCTCACGCTCGGCGGCGGGCTCGGCTGGCTGATGGGGAAGCACGGCCTCGCGGCGGACAACCTGCTCGCCGTGGAGCTCGTCAACGCGGACGGGGAGGTGGTCGACGTGACCGAGTCGTCGGACGCGGACCTCTTCTGGGCGCTGCGCGGCGGCGGCGGCAACTTCGGCATCGCGACGACCTTCACGTACCGCCTTCATCCGGTCGAGACGGTCACCGGCGGGTTGATCGCGCATCCGTTCGACGCGGCAGCCGAGATGCTCCGCTTCTACCGCGACGCCGCGGCGGGCGGCCATGATGACATGACGGTACTCGCTGCGCTCGTGCACGCCCCCGACGGATCGGGCACGAAGCTCGCCGCCATGGTCGTGTTCCACACGGGGGAGCCGGAGCGGGCGGAGGAGGACCTGGCGCCGTTCAAGAGCTTCGGCTCACCGGCCATGGTCGACGTCGGGCAAATGCCCTACCCGGTGATGAACACCCTCCTCGATGCCGGCTTCCCGAGGGGCGCGCTGAACTACTGGATGTCGAGTTTCACCCGAGGTCTGTCCGACGGGCTGCTCGACACGATGGTCGAACGCTTCGCGTCGGCGCCGTCGCCGATGGGCGCGATCCTGCTCGAGCACTTCCACGGCGCCGTGACGCGCGTCGGCGTGACGGACACCGCGGTGCCACATCGGGCCGAAAGCTGGAATCTCCTCATCCCGAACGTCTGGACCGATCCCGCCACGACGGAGGAGAACATCGCCTGGACGCGCGAGACACACCGCGCGCTCGCACCTCACCTCGAGGAGGCGCGCTGGCTCAACTACCTGGGCGACGACCAGGGCCTGGACGCGGTTCGGGGCGCCTACGGGCCGAACTACGAGCGGTTGCTCGAGCTCAAGCGGCGCTACGACCCCGAGAACGTCTTCCACCACAACCACAACATCGACCCGAGCTGAGCCGGCCGGACACGTCGGCGTCCGAACAACCGCCGCACGAGCGTCCTCGTGTGGGAGGATCACGGCGTGCTCGCACGGATCCTGATCATCGCCGCCGTCGCGCTGTTCCTCGTCATGTGGGTCCGCGCGCTCGTGGACGTCGTGCTTCGCCGCGGCGATCTCTCGATCGTCGGCAAGTTGGCGTGGGCGGTCGGAATGCTCGTCCTCCCGTTCATCGGGCTGCTCATCTACACGATGCTTCGCCCGGCCGACTCCCAGATCGCCCAGCGCTCCCGCCGCTAGATGATTGATTCCTAACCCCGGCACCCCCGGCTGGGGGCCTGACCATGGCGCCCCGCGGCCGCCGCGAACGGCGCCAAGGCCACCAGCCTTGCCACCGCTCGCGTCGACCCCGCTGCTTGGCTCAGACCCTCCCCGAGGGCACCGGGGTTAGGAATCAATCATCAACCCGCGCGGACGTGTCCGAAAGGGGCAGTACGGTTGCCCGATGCGTCTGATCGTGGCGCGCTGCGAGATTCGCTACACCGGTCGCCTGACGTGCGTTCCTGCCGGAGTCGACCCGCCTCCTCATGGTGAAGTCCGACGGCTCAGTGCTCGTGCACGCGGACGCAGGCGGATACAAGCCGCTCAACTGGATGACGCCGCCGACGGCGATCGAGGAGGAAGGCGACCCGCTCGAGCGGCTCGTCGTTCGCAAGCGGGCGGGCAAGACCGAGGACCGGCTCGACATCCGGATCTTCGAGGTCCTGAGCGACGTCTCGCACGACATGGGCGAGGCGGCGGCGCTCGAGAAGGACGGCGTCGAGCGCGATCTCCAGGCCGAGCTCGCCGCGCAGCCCGACGTGCTCGAGCGCCGGCCTACGGCTCGACCGGCGCGAGTGGCCGACGGACATCGGCCCGGTGGACCTCATGTGCCGCGACGAGGAGGGCGGCTGGGTTGCGGTCGAGGTGAAGCGCGTGGCGCGATCGAGGCGGTCGAACAGCTCGGGCGTTACCTCGAACGAATCCGCATCGATCCGTCCCGCGCCGCATGCCGGGCCATCCTCGCCGCCCAGATCGTCAAGCCGCAGGCGGCGACGCTCGCGGCCGCGCGCGGGATCGGCTGCGTCGAGGTCGACCTCGAGGTGCTGCGCGGCGAGCGCGAGCCCGAGTTGACTCTCTTCGCGGGCTGACCTCGGCTTAGAGTCACCCCGTGACCGCGGCCGTCATCGCAGACGACGCTCCCGCTGCTGGGCGCTGGCGCGCCCTCGCGTTCCTCTCGGCGGCGCTCGTCCTCTCGATGACGACGTGGTTCTCGGCATCGGCCGTCGTCCCGCAGCTACGGGTCGACTGGGACCTCTCGGCGACCGGCTGCGGCGTGGCTGACGATCGCGGTTCAGCTCGGTTTCGTCGCCGGGGCGCTGACGTCGAGCGTCCTGAACCTGTCGGACGTGTTCTCGCCGCGGCGTCGTGCTCCTCGGCGGCGCGCGTCGGGGCGGCGGCCGCGAACGCCCTCCTCGCTCGCGGCTGACGGGCCCGGAGGCGGCGATCCCGCTGCGGTTTGCGACCGGTTTCTTCCTCGCCGGCGTCTACCCGCCGGCGCTCAAGCTCATGGCGACCTGGTTCCGCCGCGGACGCGGCCTGCGCTCGGGGTCCTCGTCGGAGCGCTCACCGTCGGCTCCGCCGGCTCCCCATCTCGTGAACGGTCTCGGCGGCCTGGATGGCGGACGGTCGTGTACGCGACGTCGCGTCTCACCCTGGCCGGCGGCGCTCCTCGCGCTTCTGGCGTGCAGGACGGGCCCTACCCGTTCCCCGCGCGCCACCTTCGACCCGCGGCAGGCCGGGCTCGTCTTCCGCGAACCGCGGCGTGCGCCTCGCCTGCCTCGGCTACTTCGGGCACATGTGGGAGCTGTACGCGATGTGGGCCTGGTTCCTCGTCTTCTTCTCGGACGCGATCGCGGCGCGGGGACGACCGATGGGCGCGCGCCGGCGCTCGCGACCTTCGCCGTGATCGCGATCGGCGGCCTCGGGTTGCTGGGTCGGCGGCCTCCTCGGCGATCGGCTGGGGCCGCACCGCGGACGACCGCCGCGATGATGGCCGTCTCCGGCGCCTGCTGCCTCCTCGATCGGGCTCGCTCTTCGACGCGTCCGCTCTGGCTCATCCTCGTCGGTCGGGCTCGTCTGGGGATTCACCGTCGTGGGGGACTCGGCGCAGTTCTCGACGATGGTGACCGAACTGGCGGACCAGTCCTACGTCGGCACCGCGCTGACGCTGCAGCTAGCCCTCGGCTTCACGCTCACGGTGGCGACGATCTGGCTCATCCCGTATGTCGAGGACGCGCTCGGCTTGGCGCTGGGCTTTCGCGTTCCTTGCACCGGGGCCGCGCTCGGAGTCCTCGCGATGTTCCGGCTCCGAGCGTCACCCGAGGCGGCGCGGATCGCGCACGGTCGCGGTTAGGCGACGCTGCGGCGGAAGGAACGAAGGCCGTCGTGGGCGCGATAGCGCCTCGCGCCGGCGGCGTTGCGGACGAGGCGGCGGTTCATCTCGGCCTCGATCTCGCGCCTGCGGCTCTCGAACTGGATGACGGGTGGGTACACGGCTCCTCTTCTCTCGAATGTGTGGACAGAGGATTGCCCGCGGGCCCCGCTTCGCCCATCGAGGAAACAGGCGTGTCGCGGGGCGGATAGCCCCACCGGCCGTGGCGAGCCTGCTCTAGCTCGTCTTCTTGCCGTTCTCGCGCGTCCACCCGGCAAGGGCATGGACGACCTGCGCGAGATCGGCCTTGGCGATGCGGTTCGAGAGGCGCACCCAGCTCGAGGTCGAGACTCCAGGCGGCTCGACGGTCATCACCTCGACGACCGGGATGCCCTGGTCGACGAGCGAGGGCGCCTGTGCGCGGCCGATCAGCCGGCCGCGAAAGACCACGGCGACGTCCGCGTCGGCATCCTCCGCATCGTCGAGGGGGCGCGTCCTCACCTCGACCTCGAACCCGTCGTTCTGGAGGCGCTCGGCGAAGTCGGGCTGGCGGGCGGCGATCACGAGTACCTTTCCTCCAGCGCGGGTCATGTTGGAATGATCCCCACATAGGACGCGTTTCCAATCACAGCCCCCCGGGGGCATCCTCAAGACTCGATGCAGATCCAGACGCTCGATCACGTTGCACTGTGGGTCTCGGAGCGAGACGCGATCGCGGGCGCCGCGACGGAACGGCTCGGCATGCACGTCATCGACCGGACGGACACGTTCACGCTGGTCGGCTCCGACGCGCGGCGCGGGAAGCTGACCCTCTTCGCCGCCGAGGGGCCGCGCGAGCGAGGTGCGCTCGAAGCATGTCGGGCTCCGCGTGAACGATCTCGACGCGGCCGCCGGCGAGCTCGGCGCGCGACGACGCCGGAGCTCGCCGACGGGCTCGTCGTCCGGCTCGTCGAGGCGCCGACGGAGGTCGAGTACGACCTCGACCACGTCGCGCTCCTCTCGCGCGAGCCCGCGGCGACCGCGGAGGCGTACCTCGAGCTCGGATTCGACGCCGGCGCGAGCCGGGTGCGGACGGCGAGCCGCGCGTCGCAGGCCGGCGGCGCCTACGTCGAGTTCCACCAGGGCGACCCGGGCGACCCGGAGCGCCCGCTCCTGAACCATCTCGCCGTGCTCGTGCCGTCCGCCGACGACCTCCTCGCCGAGGCGCGCGACCTCGGAGCTCGAGATCGCCGACGTCGTCGACGCCGCCAACACGAAGGCCGTCTTCGTGTGGGGCCCCGAGGGCGTCAAGATCGAGTACGTCGAGCACAAGCCGACCTTCTCGCTCGTCTGACCGTGCCCGACCTGTCGTCGCCGGCGCGGGCATGGGCGGGCTCGCGGCCGCGGTGCGGGCGCGGAGCTCGGCGCCGCGTCGTCGTCCACGAGAAGGGCGACCGGCCGGGCGGCTCGATGCTCCTCTCGGGCGGGTTCGTCTGGCGCTACCGCGAGTGGGAGCGCTTCCGGGCCGAGTGCCCCGGCGGCGATCCCGGCTGCAGCGGCTCGTCTGGGAGCGGCTCGACGAGGCGCTCGCCTGGCTCGAGTCGCTCGGCGCGCCGGTCACTCGCGCGCGACACCGGCAACCCGCTCACGACCGGCGCTCCGCTTCGACCCGGCCGGGCTGACCGAGACGCTCGCGCCCGCGCCGGCGAGCGTGCGCCTCGAGGAGCCGCTGCGCGACCTGCCGGCGCGCCGGTGATCCTCGCCACGGGCGGCTTCCAGGGCGACCGCGGGCTCGTCCGCGCGCACGTGACGTCCGGAGGCGGACGCGCTCGTCCTGCGCGCGAACCCCTGGAGCACGGGCGACGGCCTGCGGCTCGGGCTCGAGGCGCGGCGCGCGCCTGACGGACGGGCTGGACGAGTTCTGGGGCCGGGCGATGCCGGCGCCGCCGGCCGCGATCGGCCCGGACGGGTTCTCGGCCGCTGGCGCAGTCGTACGCGCGCGTACGCCGCGCGTCGACGAACGAGCGCGGGGAGGAGTACGAGCCGCGCACGTGGTCGGAGATCGACGTCGCGCAGTGGATCGCGCGCCAGCCGCGCGGGCGCGCGTGGTTCGTGGTTCCCGACGCGGCGCTCGGCGAGCGGTGCGCGAGCGGACTGTCGGCGAGATGATCGAGGCGGCCCGCGCGGCGGGCGCCCCCGTCGAGCGGCGGGAGGGCGAGACGGTCGTCGAGGTCGTCGCCGGGATCACGACGACGCTCGGCGGCCTCGCGTCGACGCGGAGCGCGGGCGGCGGACGGCGTCTGAGCCGCCGGCGCCGACGCGGGCGGCATCTCCACCGGCGGCTGGACGAGCACGCTCGCCTCGGCGCTCGTCTTCAGGCATGGTCGCCGCCGAGAGCCGCCTCGGAGCTGAGCCGGGGCGGCGCTCGAGAACCGGCTGAGGCGCACGGGCGCGCGCGTCGCCCGGCAGCGGCGACGGGCCGATCTTCGCGACCGTGAAGCGCGTCTCGCCGACCTCGACCTCGGCGCCGGGCCGGGCGGCATCGCCCTCCCGCTCGGCGAGCTCGTAGCCCGACGACTTCGAGACGAAGAGGAGGTAGCCCGGCGCCTTGCGCTCGGCGACATCGACGCGGGAGTCTACTGAGGCCTAGCCGGTCGCGCCCGCGTAGGCGGGGAGCGACGACGCTCACCTTCGTGCCGCCCTCGGGGCTCGTTCGACCGACACGCGGCCGTTCAGCGACGCGCACGCGCTCGTCGAGCTCCTCGATCCCGCCGCGGCGCCGCTCGCCCGCTCCGTCGTCGTCGATCTCGGTCGTGAACGCCGTCGCCGTTCGCGGCGACTGTGATCGCGATCCGCTGCGGCCTGCCGGCCGCACCGCCTGGTTCACGCGCCTCGCGGATGAGCTGGTAGAGCGCCACCTGCGCCTTCTCGGCGAGCCGCTCGCCGGCGTCACGTCGGCCGCCACGGCGATCTGCGTGCGAGCCCTCGATCTGCTCGCCGAGCGCGTCGACGGCGGCCGCGAAGCCGCGGTCGCGCAGGACGAGCGGCTCGATCGCGAACGAGAGGTCGCGCAGCGTGCGGATCGTGTCGCGCTCCCGCTCGCAGCGAGCTCGCGATCACCTTCGCAGCGTCCTCGTCGCGGCCCTCCTGAGCGCCGCGAGCGCGGCGTCGTGCATGAGCGCGATCCCGGACATCGACTGGAGCGGCCCGTCGTGGAGGAAGATCGAGAGCCGCCGGCGCTCGTCCTGCTCGGCGGTGATGAGCCGCTCCGTCAGCCGGGCGCGCTCGGCCTCGCGCTCGTGGGCCTCGCGCGAGCAGGCGGGCGTTCTCGACCGCGCGCGCGGCGAAGTCGGCGAGCATCGTCGCGCGCATGAGATCGCCGCGCGGGAAGCGCTCGCGAGCGCGCGCAGCTCGAGCGTCCCGATCGGCGCCGCGCCCGCACGCGAGCGGGCACGCGGATCCCGCCGGCGATCTCGTCGCGCCTCGAGCGCTTCGCCCTCCGCGGCGGGAACGACCGCGGCCGCTCGGGCGCCGAAGAGCTTGCGCGCCTCGGCGCACGTGCGGTCGAGGATCTCGTCCGGCTGGCTCGAGTCGGCCACGACCGCCATCGAGCGCACGAGCGACTCGAGGAACCGTCGCCTGCGCCTGGAGCTCGTCCTCGGCGAACTCGTGCCGGCGGCGCTCCGAGACGATCAGGTAGACGGCGAAGGCGCCGGCGAACGCGGTCGCGACGACGAGCCCGACCGCTGCCAGCGGTCGCTTCGAGAGGGCGACGCCGATGCCGGCGAGCGACGGCCGCGACGACGGTCGCGGCGACGAGGAGCAGCAGGCAGCGCCCCGCGAGCGCTAATCGATGATCGCTTCGCGAAGCGCGATCGCGACGGCATGGGTGCGCGTGTCCGCCTCGAGCTTCGCCAGGATGTGCCGGACGTGGCTCTTCACGGTCTCCTGGCTGATGAAGAGCCGGGCGGCGACGTCGGCGTTCGACATCCCGTCGGCGAGCAGCTGGAGGATCTCGCGCTCGCGCTGCGTGAGCATTCCTCCGTGTCGCGCGTGAGGAAGTCGGGCATGAGCGCGGGATCGACGTAGCCCTCGCCGTTCGCGACCTTCTCGATCGCGCGGAGGAGCGTCTGGTGCGGCGCCTCCTTGAGGATGTAGCCCTTCGCGCCGGACTCGAGGCCGCGGCCGAGCAGGCTCCGCTCGCCGTAGGCGGTGAAGATGAGCACGGACGTCGTCCGGCAGCCTTCTCCGTGAGGAGCTTGGTCGCCTCGAGCCCGTCCATCCCGGGCATGCGAACGTCCATGATCACGACGTTCGGGCGGCGGCGCTCGGCGACTGCGACCGCGCCGGCGCCGTCGGATGCCTCACCCACGACGCGGATGTGCGGCGGCGCGCGAGAGCGAGAGCCGGAGTCCCTCGCGGACGACTTCGTGGTCGTCGGCGATCAGGCAGGTGATCTCGTTGCGGCAGTGTGTCAGCTCCCCAGGTCAAGGATCATAGTCGGGCAGGATTGCCGCAGAAACTTTAGGCTCGTTGTTGCGGGAGGCTGCAAACCGACGGCCTTCGCTATCCTCGCAGGCGGCTTGGACGAGCTACCGCCTAGTACCCACGCCCCGGAGAGCGGGCGTGGCGCCGTGAGCGACTCCCTCCGCATCGTCGTCGTGCTCGCTCCTCGTGCTGGGGAATGCCGTCTTCGTCGCGGCCGAGTACGCGCTCGTGACGGCCCGCCGGGCGCGGCTCGAGGAGCTCGCGAAGCGCGGCAGCCGGCGGGCCGAGGTCGGCGCTTCGGCTCATGGACGAGCCCGTGCGCTTCATCAGCACGGTGCAGGTCGGGATCACCGATCTTCGGGATCCTCCTCGGTGCGCGTCGGCGCGGCCGCTGCTCTCCGGACTACTTCGACGCACCTGGCCTCGGCGACGCTCGCGTTCCTCATCGCGTTCGCATCCTCACCTACCTGAGCGTGGTGCTCGGCGAGCTCGTCCCGAAGGCGATCGCGCTCGAGCGCGCCGAGCGTCTCGCCGTCTGTGCTCGCCGTCCCGCTCGACTGGCTCGGCCGGCTGCTCGCACCCGCTCGTCTGGGTGCTCGACCAGCTCGGCGCAGGCCGT
This sequence comes from uncultured Actinomycetes bacterium, assembly GCA_963824775.1. Taxonomy (GTDB): domain Bacteria; phylum Actinomycetota; class Thermoleophilia; order Gaiellales; family Gaiellaceae; genus CAWGQF01. The sequence continues at coordinate 23,584 of CAWGQF010000009.1, read as the reverse complement.
CGCGCGCCTGTTCGGCGTCCCGCCGGCGCCCGCGCGGGCATCGACCGCCCACACCGAGGAGGACATCCGCAGCATCGTCGCCGAGGCGGGCGGGAGCGGCGCGATCGAGAGGCCCGAGGAGGAGATGGTCTACAAGGTCTTCGACTTCGCGGACAAGGAGGCGCACGAGGTCATGGTGCCCGCGGCCGCAGGTGGTCGCGCTCTCGGTCGACCTCCCGCCGCAGGAGGCGCTCGCCGCCGTGATCGACTCGCCCTACACGCGCTACCCGGTCTATCGCGAGTCGCTCGACGACGTGCTCGGGCATCCTCCACGTTCGCGACCTCTTCAAGGCGCTCTACGACCGCGGCATCGACAACGTCGAGATCGAGGACCTCGTCCGGCCCGCCTACGTCGTGCCCGAGACGAAGGACCTGGCCGCGCTGCTCGCGGAGTTCCGCGCGCCAGAACCAGCACATGGCGCATCGTCGTCGACGAGTACGGCGGGGTCGCCGGCATCGTCACGCTCGAGGACCTGCTCGAGGAGATCGTGGGCGAGATCGAGGACGAGTACGACCTTCCGGACGAGTCGGTCGAGCGCGTCGACGACCGCACGATCCGCATCGACGGCACGTTCCCGATCGACGACTTCAACGAGCAGTTCGGCCAGGAGCTGCCGGTCAGGAGGACTACCACACGGTGGCGGGCTTCGTCTTCGGCCAGCTCGGCCGCGCGGCGGACACGGGTGACGAGGTCGAATGGGACGGTCTCCGCTTCGCAGTCGTCGAGACCGACGGGCCCGCGCATCGGCCGCCTCGAGGTCGAGTTTCTGCCCTCTGCGGAGGGAGAGCCACTGCCCTCGACGGTCGCGCGCTAGGCATCCCCTGCCCGGACCTTCGATCGGCACGAAGTCGTGACACTCCTGTGACCCACGCGCGCGCACTTCCCGCGTAGGCTTGAATCTGGGGGCCTTCGCGCCCCCCGGTGGGGGCTGCGCGCGAGAAAGGAAAGGACATGGCCGTTCGCTGGGGGTTGCTCTCGACTGCCAACATCAACCGGCAGATCCTCGGGGCGGCCGCGGAGTCCGAGGAGGTCGAGATCCTGGCCGTCGCGAGCCGCGACCGCGGCCGCGCCGAGGAGTACGCGCGCGAGCACGGGCTCGAGCGCGCCTACGGAACCTACGACGAGCTCCTCGCCGACCCCGACGTCGAGGCGATCTACAACCCGCTCCCGAACTCGCTCCATGTCCCCTGGGCGGTGAAGGCGCTCGAAGCGGGCAAGCACGTCCTCTGCGAGAAGCCGTTCTCGCCGCGTCCGGACGAGGTCGCCGCCGCGTTCGACCTGGCCGAGGAGCGCGGGCTCGTCCTCTCCGAGGCGTTCATGTACCGCCACGCGCCGCAGTCCCACAGGGTTGCCGAGCTCGTGCGGGACGGCGCGCTCGGCCGCCTGAACCAGGTTCGGGCGACCTTCAGCTTCGGGCTCACCGATCCCGCCAACGTCCGCATGCAGCCGGGCCTCGACGGGGGTGCGCTCCTCGACGTCGGCTGTTACTGCGTGAGCGGCGCCAGGCTCGTCGCCGGTGAGCCCGAGCGCGTCTTCGCCGAGCAGGTGGTGGGCGAGACCGGCGTCGACATGGCGTTCTTCGGGACGATGGTGTTCCCGGGTGGTGTGGTCGCGCAGTTCGACGCCTCGTTCCAGGCACCGTCGCGGCAGCGGCTCGAGGCCGTCGGCGACGAGGGGGAGCTCGTGGTCGAGGCGCCGTGGCGCACGGACTGGGAGGGAGACCCCTTCCTGAAGCGCGGGGGCCGGGTCGAGCGTGTCGACGTCGAGCGGCCGAACGCCTACGTGCTCGAGCTCGAGAACATGGGCGACGCCGTTCGTGGGCGCGCGGAGCCGCTGCTCGGGCGAGAGGACGCCGTCGGCCAGGCGCGTGTGCTCGCCGCCCTTCTCCGCTCGGCCGAGGAAGGCCGGCCGGTCGAGCTCTAGGAGGGTTTGACGGAACGCCGCCCGAGAACACAGTCTGTGTTTCGTCAAACCCTCCTAGCTCGTTGCAGGCTCGCGGTGCAGGGCGACGCCGGCGACGACGAGTGCGACCCCGGCCACCTCGCGCCCGGACGGAACCTGGGCGAGGAGGACGACGCCCACGACCGTCGCGGTCGCAGGCAGGAGCGCGACCATGAGGGAGTACGCCGCCCGCGACAGGCGGGCCATTGCAAGCTGGTCGGAGACGTAGGGGACGACGGACGAGGCGATCCCGACGCCTGCGCCTGCCGCGAGCGCGACCGGATCGAGCAGGGCGGGAGCGGCGCTCGGCCCCGCCATCGGCGTCGCGGCCACCGCGGCAACCAGCATCGCGGCGGCGAGGCCGTCGATCCCCTCCGCCGCGCCGCGGCGCGCGACCCGGTGGCCCAGGACGATGTAGAGCGCGAAGAGCCCCGCGTTCGCGAACGCGAAGGCGAGCCCGACGGGCTCCGCTTCGACGTGGACGCCCGTCAATGCGTAGACGCCGGGGACGGCGAGCGCGAGCGCTGCGACGTTGCGGCGCGTCCGGACGCCGATCGCGGCCAGCACGATCACCGGCAGGAACTCGATCGCCGCGACCGTCCCGAGCGGCAGCCGGTCGATCGCCACGTAGAAGCAGGTGTTCATCACGGCGAGCACGACTCCCCAGGCGACGAGAAGACGCCGGGCGTCCGTGTCCAGGCGGCGGAAAGCTCTCCACGGGCGTCGCCAGACGGCGAAGACCAAGGCCGCGGACACGATTCGCAGCCACGCGACTCCCAGGACGCCCACCCGCGGGAAGAGGAGGACTGCGAACGCAGGCCCGAGGTAGTGGAAGACCGCGCTCACGACGAAGAAGGCCTGCGGCGGCGCGGTCTCGGCCAGGCGGGCGCCGGTCGTCCGCCGTGCCGGGAGGTCGGTCGTCGCCATGCAGGTATGGTCGGCGACGGAGTACCATCCGGCCATGCGGAATCGACGGAGTTTGGAGCGAGATGTCTAAATCACCGAGGCTCAGAGATGCGAACTCCTACGATGCAAAGCTGTTGGACGATGTCAGCCTTCGCATCCTCGGCGAGCTCGAGGCCAACGGGCGGCTACCGCTCGCGGACCTCGGGCGCCGGATCGGCATGTCGGCGCCGGCGGTGGCCGAGCGCGTGCAGCGGCTCGAGCGGGCCGGCGTCATCGTCGGGTACCGCGCGGAGCTCGATCCGAAGGCGCTCGGCTATCCCGTTGCCGCCGTCGTTCGCATCCGCCCGGCGCCGGGGCAGCTTGGCCGTATTCCCGAGATCGCCCGGGAGACGCCGGAGATCGTCGAGTGCTACCGCATCACGGGCGAGGACTGCTTCCTCATGAAGCTCCACCTCCGGGCGATGGAGGACCTCGAGGACATCCTCGACCGCTTCACCCCCTACGGCCTCACCACGACCTCGATCATCCATTCCGCGCCCGTTGAGCGGCGCGCGCTCCCGCTCGGCGACGCCTAGATCATCGAGCCGTTCCGGAGCCGGCTCGTGTCCACGACGGCGAAGTCGGACCCGCGCACCCGGCCGAGCGTGTGGAGCTGGTCGTTGCTCTAGCGCGGGTCGGACGCCCCGAGATGAACCGGTCGCGCCGTTGTCCGCGACGGCGCGGCCGGTCACGCGCGGAGGATCGTCACCGGCTGCGGCGACGCTATCCCCGAAGGAGCGCCGCTACTCCGCGTCGCCGCCTGCCCGGAGAACGCCGCCGCTGACGACCCCCTCCACCGAGATCGGCGTTTCCGTCCACGCGACGCCGCTCGCCTGCTGAAGCCCTTGCACGCTCTCGACGTGCAGGCCCCGCACGGGCAGTTCGGGGCTCACGCACTGAGGTGGGTACGACTCGGCCAAGCCGCTGCAGAGTCGTGGGCCGCCGTGGGCGGAAACGAGTGCTCCCCTGACCGTCATGGGGCCTTCGAGGGCGAGTGCCACGACCTCGTCCACCGGAACCGGATCCTCGAACACGAGGCAGCCGACGTAGCTCGCGTCGGTTCCCCCCTGGCCCGGCGCGGCGCGTGCGAAGGCCGCGATCGCCCCGGCCGTCGTCGCCTTCCACGAGAGATCGTCCGAGTCGAGCGGCTCGCCGGGCGGGTTGAGCCCGACTTCGGCCGGCTCGAAGCCGAGGTGCAGGCGCAGCGTCTCGCCGGGACGGACGGGGACGTCGGGAACGTGCTCGGCACCGCACGTCGGCGCCGTGTAGTCGGCGCACATGTCGCCCCAGCAGTACGTCGAGTACCCCAGCCACGTCGATCCCGCCTCGGTCTCGACCCACGCCGGCGGCGGCGCCGAGCCCCCAGCGTCCGGCCGGGACCCGGCAGGCGGCTCGGCCGCGGGCGACGGGGCGGGCGGGGTCGGGGACGTCCCGGGCGCGCCCGTCCCTTCCTCCTCGCCGCCACATCCGGCCGCAAGCGTGGAGGCGACCGCGAGCCAGAGCACCAGGCGCTTCATCTCCGGTACGACGGCTGCGCCGCGGCGAAAGTTCCCGGGCTCACCCGGAGATCTGGCCGGCGAGCTCGGTCGTCCGCCGGGCCATCTCGAGGTCGCGCTCGGTGATCGCGCGCTTCGTGTGCGTCGACCAGCGCACCGTGACCGCGTTCCACGAGAGCGTGATGTCCGGGTGGTGGCTTGCCTCCTCGGCCGCGTCCGCGAGCCGGTTCACGAAGACCATCGCCTCGCGGAAGTCGGCGAATCGGAAGCCTCGCTGGAGCGCGCCCCGAACCTCGTTCCAGCCTTCAGGATAGGCCTCGTCCACCGCCGGACTCTATCGCGGGGCGGTTCGGGCAATCCGCCGCGAGCCGTTCGTCCGTATGGGAAGGCGTCAGCCTCCGGACCGAAAGGACGCAATGACCCGACGCTCGCGCGCAGCCCTCCTCGCGACCGCGGTCGCGGTCGCGCTCGGCGCCACGACCGTGGCCGAGGCGGCTACCTACCGCGGCACCGTCGGCCCTGGACGTGTCATCACGCTCACGAACTCGAGGGGCGCCAGCGTGACACGTGTTCCCGCAGCCCGGCACACCTTCGTCGTCCAGGATCTCTCGGACACCCACAACTGGGTGCTCGCGCGGAGCTCGACGATCATCCGACGCACCCCGGTGGACGCTCGCGGCAGGTACACGTTCCGCCGCGTGCGGCTCACCAGAGGCAACTACGTCGTCTACTGCGCCACCCACCGGCGCACGATGCGACGAACGTTTCGGGCCGTGTAGGGGTCGCGACCCGAACAGCCGGGCTAGTCCCGGCGCCTTCCGAACGGCGAGCGGCCCGCGCGCAGGCGGGCCGCTCGTTCGTCGGGAGCCGTAGCTACGAGCCTGAGAGCGCGACCGGGTCGACGCGGCCGTCGTCGATGCGCCACGCCGCGAGCTCGCCCGTGTGGACGGCGAGGATCAGGTAGATCCGTCCGGTCCAGAGCCCGACGTTCTCGACGTCCGTGCGCGAGGGCCGCGGCGCGCTGGACGGATGGGAGTGGAAGACTGCGAGCTCGTAGCCCTCGTCCTCGAGGAACCACGCCTCCGGATCGATCTCGAGCTCGAAGCGATAGGGGCTTGCCGCCGCGTTCGTCCCGGGGATGTAGCGCTCGGCGACCCCGTCGCGAAACGCGACGAGCCCGCAGGCCTCGTTCGGACGCTCCGCCTCGGCGTGCTCGACGAGCGCCGAGCGCACCTCGGCGGGGACTACCACCAGAGGCGGTCTTCCATCGACGGGCCGGCCTCGTCGGCGGGCGCGTCCCAGAAGTCGGCGGAGAGATACTTCCAGCCGCCGTCGGCCAGGACGCAGACGACGACCGCCTCGTCGCGCTCGGCGGCGAGCTGGCGGGCGACGTGGACGACCGCGCCCGAGGAGACGCCGGCGAAGATCCCCTCCTCTTCGAGCAGGAGCCGGACGCCGGCGACCGACTCCTCGTTCGTCACGAGGATCTTCCGGTCGAGCTTGGCGACGTCGAGGATGGGCGGCACGTACCCGTCGGCGAGGGAGCGCAGGCCGTAGACGAGGTCGCCCTGGAACGGCTCGGCGGCGGCGACAGTAAGGCCGGGGTAGGCCTCGCGTAGCCGGTCACCGGTGCCCATGAGGGTCCCGCCGGTGCCGAGGCCCGCGACGAGCACGTCCGCATGGGGAAGCGCCTCGACGATCTCCGCGCCGGTGCCCTCGTAGTGGGCCCGCGGATTCGCGTCGTTTCCGTACTGGTTCAGCATCACGTAGCGCGGCTCGGCCTCCGCGAGCGCGAGCGCGTGGCGCACGGCGCCGTTCGAGCCCTGGGAGGCCGGTGAGCAGATGATGCTCGCGCCGTAGAGCCGGAGCAGACGGACGCGCTCGGGCGTCGCGTTCTCCGGGATGACGCACGTGAGGCGATAGCCCTTGAGCTTGGCGACGAGGGCGAGCGAGATGCCGGTGTTCCCGCTCGTCGGCTCGAGGATCTCCCTCCCCGGCTCGAGCTCGCCGCGCTCCTCGGCCGCCGCGACCATCGCGAGCGCGACCCGGTCCTTGAGGGAGCCGGTCGGATTCTGTCCTTCGAGCTTGGCGAAGAGCCGAATGCCTTCATGCGGCGCGAGCCGCGGGAGCTCCACGAGCGGCGTCGACCCGACCGTGGAGAGCACCGAGCGCTCGAGCGTCCGCTCCCCGCCCGCCATGGCCGGGAGCAGGATCACCGTCGAGCTTTCCCGCAGCGGCGTGTCGAGGCCCTGCAGGGTTCGTACGTCCTCCGCGTCCACGTAGACGTTCACGAACGGCGCGATATCGCCGTCGTCCTCGAGGACCTGGTTGCCGAGGCCGGGGAAGCGTGATGCAAGGTCGCCCAGGAGGTCTCGGAGGTTCGCTCCGGATGCGTCGACCTCTCGCGCCCCTCCGACCTCGGCGCGCAGGGTAGGTGGAATACGGACGGTCGTCACGGCGTCGCGTGCGTCCGTCCGCCGGCGCAGAACTCGACGTAGTCGACGTACTCGGTGATCGTGGGGCTCTCGCCGCAGACGGGGCAATCCGGGTCACGCCGGAGCGCGATCTCGGTGAAGGTCGTGGAGAGCGCGTCGAAGAGGAGCAGTCGCCCCACGAGCGGCTCGCCGATCTCGAGGACGAGCTTGAGGGCCTCGCTCGCCTGGAGCGAGCCGACGATCCCCGGCAGGACGCCGAGGACGCCGCCCTCCGCGCAGCTCGGCGCGAGCTCGGGCGGCGGGGGCTCGGGAAAGAGGCAGCGGTAGCAGGGCCCGTCACCGGGCTTGAAGACGGTGGTCTGGCCCTCGAAGCGGAAGATCGAGCCGTGCACGACCGGCGTCGAGTGCCAGACCGCGGCGTCATTCAGGAGGTAGCGCGTGGGGAAGTTGTCGGCGCCGTCCACGATCGCGTCCCAGCCCTCGCCGAGGATCCGGTCGGCGTTCTCGGAGGTCAGGCGCTCGCGGAAGACCTCGACGGTCACGTCGGGGTTCAGAGCCTCGATCGTTCGCTTCGCCGACTCCGCCTTCGAATCGCCGAGCCGCTCCGTCGAGTGGACGATCTGGCGCTGGAGGTTGGACTCGTCCACGGCGTCGTCGTCGACGATCCCGATCGTCCCGACGCCTGCCGCTGCGAGGTACAGCGAGGCCGGGGAGCCGAGCCCGCCGGCGCCGATCAGGAGGATCCGTGACTCGAGCAGTCGCTTCTGGCCTTCCTCGCCGACCTCGGGGATGAGGAGGTGGCGGCTGTACCGGCGCCGCTGGGCGTCCTCGAGCGTCTTCGGCACCTCGAAGGGGAAGCCGTTGCGCTTCCAGTCGACGAACCCGCCCGCGAGCGAGACGACGTCCGCGTACCCGAGCTCGCCGAGCGTCTGCGCCGCGAACGCCGAGCGGTTGCCCCCGGCGCAGTACACGACGAGGGGGCGCGAGCGGTCGGGCGCCACGCCCTCGATGCGCTGCTCGAGCGAGCCGCGGGGGACGTGGACCGCGCCGGGAACGTGTCCCTCGACCCACTCACCGAGCTCGCGCACGTCGACGACGATCGAATCGCCGTCGGCGAGTCGATCGTGGACGGACGCGGCGTCGACCTCCTGGATCTCAGCCTTCGCCTGGGCGAGCAGGTCGCGGTACGAGGCCATTACTTCACCGAGTATAGCGAGGGTCTGCGGCAGCGTGAGAGCTAGGCTCGGGCGCGATGTCTTCCCGCGGCCGCGTCCTTGCAATCGTCTCCGGCGTGGCGATCGCGGCGGCGGCGGCAACGGTCGCGGGCGCGCTCGTGCAGGGGCGGGACACCGGGGTCCAGGTGCGCGGGCAGACGGGTGCGACCGGGACCGCCGCAGCGCCCGAGCGGCCGGCCCTCGAGCTCGCGGTCGTCGGTGACGACGCGGCTTCGCGTGCGCTCCGGCAGGCGGAGAGCCTGTACGAACGAGGGCGGGAAGAGGAGGCGCTCGCCCGCTTCGAGGAGATCCTCGCGGCGAACCCGGGATCGGTCGAGGCGCAGGTGGGAGCCGCGGTGGCGGCGTGGCCCGTGGGGACGACGCGCCTCCTTGCCGGCATCGTGGACGAGCATCCGGAGAGCGCGGCCGCCCGCTTGAACTACGGGCTCGCGCTCCTCGCCGACGGCGACGCCGAGGCGGCGCGGCGCGAGTGGCGCGAGGCCGGCGGGTCGACCCCGACACGCCGCAGGCGCTCCGCGCCGAGGACCTCCTGAATCCGCGGTCGCCGCCCGGGCGGCCCCAGTTCTTCGTCCCCGATTTCCCTCGCTCGGTGGCGCGCCTGCCCGCGGCCGAGCGCCTCGACGAGCTCGAGCGGCGGGCCGAGCGCGGTGGATCCCGCGACTGGCTCTACCTCGGCGCCGCGCTCGAGGGAGCCGGCCGGCGGCTGTCGGCACGAAATGCGTACGACCGCGCCGTCGAGCTTGACCCGGCGAGCCTCGACGCGCGGGTCGCCGCCGCCGTCGCCCGCTTCGACAAGGACGAGCCGTCGCGGGCGTTCTCGCGCCTCGGCCCGCTCGCGTCCGGAAACCCGGACGAGCCGGTCGCGCGGTTTCACCTGGGGCTCCTGCTCCTCTGGCTTCCGGACGTCGAGAACGCGAGGCGGCAGCTCACGCTCGCGCGGGAGGCGGGGCCGCGGAGCTTCTATGGGCGGCAGGCCGCACGGATCCTCGCCCGCATCCCCCAAAATGGGTAGGACCGGATAACCGGCAAGATGGGCCGTTCGGCCCATGACACGGCTTCTTCGCGCATGGCAAACTCGCCATCCTCGGGGCACGAAGGCGGCCGCTCCGAGCCCATTGACGCCGCAGGGGAGCGGGTCTACCGTGGGAGGGAGAGCTCGTGGGGGTAGCTGGGGCTGAAAGAGTGGGGGGTGCGGACGTGTTGCTGCTGGAGCACGACGAGGCGAAGGCGCTCGTCCAGCACGGGCAAGAAACCGGGTCGCTGACGCAGGAGGAAGTCGCGACGGTCCTCGACGAGCTGGGCGCGGACGTCTCACAGGCGGACGAGCTCTTCCAGCTCCTCGAGGAGCTGCACATCGAGGTCGTGGAAGCGGAGGTCGAGGCGCAGCCCGTCGCCGTGGTCGCCACCGCCGACGAGCGCGAGGTCGTCGACCGACGCCCTGCAGCTCTTCCTGAAGGACATCGGCCGAGTGCCGCTGCTCACGGCCGCGCAGGAGGTCGAGCTCGCGAAGCGGATCGAGCGCGGCGACGACTGTGCGAAGCGGAAGATGGTCGAGTCGAATCTCCGGCTCGTCGTCTCGATCGCGAAGAACTACCGGAACCAGGGGCTGCCCTTTCTCGACCTGATCCAGGAGGGCACGATCGGCCTCGTCCGCGCGGCGGAGAAGTTCGACCACCGCAAGGGCTTCAAGTTCTCGACCTACGCGACGTGGTGGATCCGCCAGGCGGTCGCCCGGGCGCTCGCCGACAAGGCGCGCACGATCCGCATGCCCGTCCACGTGGTCGAGAAGCTGAACAAGATCGGCCGCACGGAGCGCAAGCTCCTCGCCGAGCTGGGCCGCGAGCCGAGCGCCGCCGAGGTGGCGCGCGAGCTCGACCTCGAGACCGAGGAGATCGAGCATCTGCGGCGAAGCGCGCAGGTGCCCGTGTCGCTCGAGAAGCCGGTGGGAGACGAGGAGGACTCGGAGTTCGGCCACTTCATCGCCGACGAGACGGTGAAGCAGCCGGACGACGCGGCGGAAACCGTCCTCCGCGAGGAGACGCTCCAGCACGTCCTCCAGATGCTCTCGTACCGCGAACGGCGCATCCTCGAGCTGCGCTACGGGCTGAGCGGCGAGCAGCCGCGGACGCTCGACGAGGTGGGCGCACGTTCAACGTCACGCGCGAGCGCGTGCGCCAGATCGAGAACCAGAGCCTGAAGAAGCTCCAGGCCATGGCGGAGTGTCAGAAGCTCCGCGAAGTCGCGGCGTAGGCGCGGACACCGTGGCCCTGGAGATGCGCGCCGCCTGCGAGCGGTGCGGGGCGGCGCTCGGCCACGACGCCGACGCGTTCATCTGCTCGTACGAGTGCACGTTCTGCCCGGAGTGCACGGCGGGAACGGCGCACGTCTGCCCGAACTGCGGCGGCGAGCTCGTCCGCCGGCCGAGGCGCGCCGCGTCAGAGATCCGGGCGCGCCGGGCGCGCACGAATCGCCTCGCCCCCCAAGGCCCCGTGCGGCACCGGCGCGCTCCGGGCATCCATTTGAGAAGACGTCGCCCGGCCCGCAAACATGCGCCGTGCCCACCCGCCGGACCGACTTTGTGTTGCATCACCGGGCGGCGATTGCGCCTCCGGTCGCGCCGCTCGTGCGGGTGGGTGATGCAACACAAGCTCGGGTCGGCACGGCGCCTCTAGACTCGCCGGGTGCCCGTCGACCGCCCGCCGCAGGAGTGGCTCGAGGAGCTCTACGAGTTCCTGCGCATCCCGAGCGTGAGCGCCGATCCGGCGCATGCGGCGGACGTGCGCCGCGCCGGCGAATGGGTGTGCGACTTCGTGCGCGCCGCCGGCGGCGAGGCCGAGCTCGTCGACTGGGAGTCGCAGCCGCTCGCGCTGGGCGACATTCCCGCTTCCGCCGACGGCGACGCCGCGCCGACCGTCCTCCTCTACGGACACTTCGACGTGCAGCCGCCGGACCCGCTGGAGCTCTGGGGCTCGGCGCCCTTCGAGCCGGAGATCCGCGACGGCTACCTGTACGCCCGCGGCGCCGTCGACGACAAGGGCAACGCGTACCTCCTGCTCAAGGCGGCGGCCGAGCTGGCGCGCGAGGGCGTCCTACCCGTGAACGTCCGGATCGCCTTCGACGGCGAGGAGGAGACGGGCGGCCACTCGATCGTCGATTTCCTCGCCGAGGACGAGCGCGGTGCCGACGCGTGCCTGATCTTCGACAGCGGCATGCCGCGGGAGGACGTGCCGTCCTTCGACCTCGGCACGCGCGGGCTCGTCTACTTCCACGTGAAGGCGAGGACGGGCGAGGCCGACCTGCACTCGGGTGTCTTCGGCGGCGCCGCGCTCAACGCCGTCCACGCGCTCTCCGAGGCGCTGGCCGCGGTGGTCGGGTGCCCGAGGAGCTCCGCGCGGGGATCATCGAGCCCACGGAGGAGGAGCTCGCGTCCTGGCGCGAGCTCGATCCCGGCGCGACCGTGCTCGCCGAGGCGGGCGCGCAACCCCTGGACGGGCGGGCGGCCGAGGACTTCTACCTCCGGACGCTGGCGCGTCCCGCCGTCGACGTGAACGGAATCGTCGGCGGCTCCCCGCTCCTCCAGAAGACGGTGCTCCCGGTCGAGGCCGAGGCGAACGTCTCGATCCGCCTCGCGCCCGGGCAGGATCACGGCGAGATCGCCGAGGCGTTCGAGCGGCTGCTCCGCGAGGCCGCTCCGAGGGGGACGACGCTCGACGTGGAGCGCTGGTCGTCGGCCCCAGGAGGGCTGATCCGCCCGGACGCCCCGGCGGTCCGGCTCGCACAGGACGCCTTCGAGCGTGTCCTGGGGCGCCGGCCGCTCCTGCTCCGGACCGGCGGGACGCTCCCGATCGTGCCGGCGCTCGCCGACCGTGGCATCCCGACGATCCTGAGCGGCTTCGCGCTCCCCGGCGCGAACATCCACTCCCCGAACGAACGGTTGCTCGTGCGTTACATCCCGCTCGGCGTGGCGGCGGCGCGCGAGACACTCGTCGAGTTCGCCGCGTTGTAGATGGAGATCCGCCCGGCGGCGGAGCCGTACTTCGCGGCGATGCACCGCGTCCTCGCCGCGGCCGAGGGCGGGGTGCGGGAGCGGCACGGCTTCCCGTGGCGGCCGCCCCCGTTCGAGGCGTTCGCCGCGACGCACCGGCACCTGCTCGGCACCGATCCCGACCGGCTGTGGGTGGCGGAGGAGGACGGGGAGATCGCAGGGTTCACGGCGGCCCTCGTCCGTGACGGCACCTGGTTTCTCTCCTCCCTCTTCATCGCGCCGGGCGCTCAGGGCTCGGGACTCGGATCGGAGCTCCTCGAGCGCGCCTGGGGCGAGACGCCGGAGCGGCGGATAACGATCGCCGATGCGATCCAGCCGGTCTCGAACGCGATGTACGCCAAGCGGGGACTCGTTCCGACGACACCCCTGCTCGAGCTCGGCGGCGAGCCGCAGCTCGCGAACGACGGCGACCTCGAGGCGTCGGATCCCGACCCGGCGACGCTCGCTGCGCTCGACGCAGCGGCGTATGGGTTCGACCGCGCTCCGGACCACGGCTTCTGGGCGAGCCGGACGCGCGCGACGGTCTGGCGGCGCCGCGGCGAGCCGGTCGGGTACGCGTATGTCTCCGCCGGCGGGAGGATCGGGCCGCTGGCCGGCCGGGACGGGGAAGCCGCGGCCGCGACGCTTCGCGCGGAGCTCGCCCGCGCCGGGGGCGCCGTCTCGCTCGACGTCCCCGGAAGCGCGCGCGAGCTCGTCGAGACCGCCCTTGCGGCGGGGCTGCGGATCACCGGCCCTCCAGGGCTCCTGCTTCTCTCGCGCGGCCTCGAGCCGCCGCGCACACTCGCCATCTCCGGCTACTGGCTCTACTGACCCCGGCCCCGGCCGGAACGGGCGTCGCGAGCGCGCTTCCCCATCCGAGTGAGATCACTCCCCGCTTCGGCGTAGCTGCCGATAGAGACCTGGCTCGACCCCTGCGGCTATGCGACTGCGGATCAACGACCCCCTCCTCACGGACCAGCTCGTCCGGTTTCTCCGGAGCCAGGACTGCCTGGCGGTGAAGCGTGGTCCGCGCGACGTCGAGGTCATCCCGATCGACGCGGTCAGCAAGCGAAGCGACCGCGCCCAGGTTCAGCGGTACGTGGATCTGTGGCTCGGCGCCAACCCGGGCGCCACGATCGAGCTCTTCGTCGAGTCGGCCTAAGACCCGTTTCGGAATCAAGCCTTGAGTCGCCGGGCCGAAACGAGTTCTAGGCCCCGACGGGCTGAGCGGCGCCGGCCGAGTGGTCGTGCTCGGGCACGAGCCAGTCGTGGCCGAAGTGGCGCATCGCCTCGATGATCGGCAGGAGCGCCTTGCCCTTCTCCGTCAGCTCGTACTCGACCCGCGGAGGCGACTCGGCGTAGCTCTGCCGCAGGACGATCCTCTCGACTTCGAGTGCGCGGAGTCGTTCCGAGAGCGTCCGCGGGCTGATCCCCGGCAGGGCGCGCTCGAGGTCCGAGAACCGGCGCGGGCCCTCGGAGAGGTCGTGGACGAGGATGGCCGTCCACTTCGCGCCGATGATGTCCGCGGTGCACGCCACGGCGCAGTCCTCGTCGTGGACGGGCCGCATCGTGCGCATGTGCTCATTGTACGCCTCGGCCAGACGGGCGACGATGTGCGGATGAGCAGCCTTCGGGTCGGCATCGACGTGGGCGGCACGTTCACGGATCTCGTCGCGGTCGCGGACGGACGCATCGTCATCGCGAAGGTGCCCTCGACGCCTGCCGACCAGTCCGAAGGCGTGCTCCGCGCGCTCGAGTCCGCCGGGCTTGCGCCGGGCGAGGTCGTCGAGCTCCGGCACGGGACGACCGTCGCCACGAATGCCCTCCTCGAGCGCCGCGGCGCTCGGACCGCCCTGGTCACCACGGAGGGCTTCCGCGACATCCTCGAGATCGGGCGCCAGAACCGGCCGTCGCTCTACGACCTGACGCGCGATCGCCCGCCGCCGCTCGTCCCGCGCGAGCGGCGCTTCACCGTCCGGGAGCGGACGGGGCCGGAGGGCGTCCTCGAGCCTCTGGACGAGGCCAGCGTCGGCGCCGCGGTGGCCGCCCTCGGTGAGGCCCGGCCCGAGGCGGTCGCGGTCTGCCTGCTCTTCGGCTACCTCCACCCGGAGCACGAACGCCGCGTCGGCGCCGCGCTCCGCCGGGCTCTTCCCGGCGTGCAGCTCACGCTTGCGAGCGAGGTCTTGCCCGCCTTCCGCGAGTACGAGCGAACGGCGACGACTGCCGCTACGGCTTACCTCGGGCCGGGGATCTCCGACTACCTCGGACGCCTCGCCGAGCGCCTCGGGGAGGCCGGGTATCCGGCGCCGCTCGTCATGCAGTCGTCGGGCGGGGTCGCGACCGCGGAAGAGGCGGCCGAGCGCGCGGCCGCGGTCGTCCTCTCGGGCCCCGCCGGCGGGGCGGTCGGCGCCGCGCGGGTTGCCGCGCTCGAGGGGTTCCCCGACGCACTGACTCTCGACCTGGGAGGCACGAGCGCGGACGTCGCGCTCGTCCGCGGCGGCGAGGTCGCGACCGCGTCGGAGACCGTGGTGGCCGGGGTTCCGATCGCCCTTCCCGCCGTCGACGTTCACTCGGTGAGCGCCGGAGGCGGGTCGATCGCCTGGGCGGACGAGGGCGGGGCGCTCCGTGTCGGACCGCGCTCGGCGGGCGCCGAGCCCGGCCCGGCCGCCTACGGCCGCGGCGGGGAGGAGCCGACCGTGACCGACGCCGCGCTCGCGCTCGGGCTCCTGGCCGACGGAGCCACTCTCGCCGGCACCGTCACGCTTCGCCGCGACCTGGCCGAAGCGGCGCTGGCGCGGCTGGGCGAGGCGCTTGGGCTGGGGGTCGAGGACACGGCTCTCGGCGTCCTCCGCGTTGCGAACGCCGAGACTGCGCGCGCCCTCCGGGTGATGAGCGTCGAGCGGGGCATCGACCCGCGAGGTCTCGCGCTCGTCGCCTTCGGCGGGGCCGGGCCGATGCACGCCTGCCCGCTTGCGGAGGAGCTGGGGATGCGCAGGGTGCTCGTCCCGCGCGCGAGCGGTGTGCTGAGCGCGCTCGGGCTCGCGGTCACCGAGGCGCGCCGCGACCGTTCGTCCCCGTTCCTCGCCCGTCTCGACGAGCTGGACGAGACCGACCTCGATCGCCGCTTCGTCGAGCTCGAGGCGGAGGCGGCCGCGGGGCTCCCGGGCGCCGCCCTCGAGCGAAGCGCGGACCTCCGGTACCGCGGGCAGGGATTCGAGCTCACCGTCCCCGCGTGCGATCCGGCGGGCCTCGCCGAACGATTCGCGAAGGTGCACGAGGAGCGGTACGGCTACCGCCTCGACGCCCCCGTTGAGGTCGTCGCCGTCCGGGTCACCGCTCGTGCGCACGCCCCCGAGACGCGCCTTCCCGATGGGGAGAGTGAGGGGGAGGTCCAGGGCGCGAGGCTCGCGCTCCTCGGCGGCACGTGGGTGGAGGCACCCGATCGTCGCGGGCATTCCGGCGACCGTCGAGGGACCGGCGATCGTCGAGCTCCCGGAATCGACCTGCGTTGTCGAGCCCGGCTGGCGCGGCGCCGCCGGTCGCGCGGACACGCTCGTCCTGGAGCGGACATGACGCTCGATCCCGTCACGCTGACCGTCCTCGCGAGCGCCCTGGCAGGAATCGCGGAGGAGATGGGCGCCCTCCTCGTGCGCGGTGCCCTCTCGCCCAACATCAAGGAGCGCCGGGACTGCTCGACGGCGCTCTTCGACGCGGCCGGCCGCCTCGTCGCGCAGGCGGCGCACATCCCGGTGCACCTCGGCGCGATGCCGGAGGCCGTCGCCGCCGTGAGGGAACGCGACCCCGGCCCGGTGACGTCTTCGTCCTGAACGATCCGTTCCGCGGCGGCACGCACCTTCCGGACGTGACGCTCGTCTCGCCGCTCGTGCTCGGGGGCGAGATCGTCGGCTACGCCGTCTCGCGGGCCCACCACTCGGACGTGGGCGGGATGGCCCCGGGCTCCATGCCCGCCGGGTCGAGGGACCTCCTGATGGAAGGCCTCGTGATCCCCCCGCTTCGGCTCGTCCGTGCCGGCGCCTGGGCCGAGGACGTCCTCGCGCTCATCCTCGCCAACACGCGCACACCCGAGCTGCGCCGGGGTGACCTGCGCGCCCAGGCGGCCGCGTGCTCACTCGCGCAGGCCCGCCTCGCCGACCTCGCGGAACGGCACGGGCGGGAGACGGTGCTCGCCGGATGCGCCGGACGTCGTCGCGTACGCGGAGCGACGTTCGCGCGAGGCGATCCGGTCGCTGCCGGACGGCGACTACCGCGCGGAGGAGCTGGTCGAGGGCGACGGCGTGACGGACGAGGACCTGCCCATTCGCGTTCGGGTCGCGATCGAGGGCGACGAGCTCACGGTCGACTTCACGGGGACCGCGCCGCAGGCCGAGGGCAACGTGAACTGCCCGCTCGCCGTCACGCGCTCCGCCTGCATCTTCGCCCTGCGCGTGCTGCTGCCGGAAGACGTCCCCACGAACGCGGGCGCCTTCGCGCCGCTCACCGTTCTCGCGCCGGAGGGAAGCCTCGTCAACGCGCGCGCGCCGGCTGCGGTGGTGGCCGGAAACGTCGAGACGAGCCAGAGGATCGCCGACGCCGTCCTCCTCGCGCTCGCGCAGGCGGCCGACCTTCCCGCGCAGGGCCAGGGGACGATGAACAACGTCGTCATCGGCGCGCCGGGCTGGACGTACTACGAGACCGTCGGCGGCGGGCAGGGGGCATCGAGCCGCGGGCCGGGGCCGTCCGGCGTCCACGTCGGCATGTCGAACACGCTGAACACGCCGGTCGAGGCGCTCGAGCTCGAGCTGCCGCTCCGGGTGGAGCGCTACGAGCTCCGGACCGGCAGCGGCGGCCAGGGACGGCACCGCGGTGGCGACGGGCTCGTCCGCGCCGTCCGCGTGCTCGAGCGGGCGACGCTCTCGCTCCTGACCGACCGCCGCCGACACGCGCCGCAGGGCGCCGCGGGCGGGCGTCCGGGTGCGCCGGGCGAGAACCGGCTGAACGGCGAGCCGCTGCCCGCCAAGACGACGCGCGACCTCGCTGCGGGTGACCTGGTCGAGGTACGGACCCCGGGCGGGGGCGGCTGGGGCTAGATGATTGATTCCTAACCCCAGCACCCCCGGTTGGGGGCCTGCGCGCGGCGCATCGCGGCCGCCGCGAACGGCGGCAAGGCCACCAGCCTTGCCACCGCTCGCGGCGACCCCGCTGCTTGGCTCAGTCCCTCTCCGAGGGCACCGGGGTTAGGAATCAATCATCTAGCCTGAGCCCGTGCCCGGCGACCTCGTCTACTTCGTGCTCCCCGTCGCAGACCAGGAGCGCGCGAAGGTCTTCTACGGAGAGGTCCTCGGCTGGGAGTTCGAGCCCGGCACCATCCCCACGGGTCTCCAGATCGCGAACACGGAGCCGCCCGGCGGCGTCCACGGCGGGGCCGAGGGGAAGCACCCGCAGGTCTTCTTCCGCGTCGACGACGTCGGCGCCGCGGTCGCACGGATCCGTGAGCTGGGCGGGGCGGCCGGCGACCCGGTCGAGATCGCCTCCGGCTGGATGGCCGACTGCCGCGACGACCAGGGCACCCGCTTCAGCGTCTGGGCGCCGCACGCCTGAGCCCGCGGGGACTCAGGCTGTGCCGGGAAGGGGAGAGCCGGGCAGTACCTGAAGGGGCTGCGGCTCACCCTCCGGTCGCCCGGCTCTGCTTACTAATGTATACGGCATGTCGCCTTAATGGAAGGGCGGGCCGCCGAAGACCCAGCGTCCGCCCAGCATCGTCGCCACGACCTGCACCTCGGGTAGCTCCTCGGGCGGGATTGCGAGCGGGTCGCGGTCGAGGACGACGAGGTCGGCCAGGTAGCCGGGGAGCAGCTTGCCCCGCCGCCGCTCGTCTCGCGCGAGCCAGGCGGGGTTCACCGTCGAGGCCGTGAGCGCCTCCTCGACGGAGACGGCCTGCTCCGGGTGCCAGGGAGGCCGGTCGTCGAGCGAGCGGAGGACGCCGGCGCGGATGCCCATGAGCGGGTCGAGCTCCTCCACGGGCGCGTCCGAGCCGTTGGCGAGGAGCGCGCCGCCGTCGCGGAGCGAGCGGAAGGCGTACGCCCGGTCGGTCATCCCCGCCCACGTCTCGTCCGCGAGGTCGCGGTCCGAGGGGCCGTGGCTGAACTGGACCGAGGCGGCGATCCCGAGCGCGCCGAAGCGCGGGACGTCCTCGTGGGCGAGAAGCTGCGCGTGCTCGATCCGTGGCCGGAGCGCGCGGGGCCGCCACTCGTCCGCCGCCGCCTCGAAGGCGTCGAGGGCGTCCCGGTTCGCCTGGTCGCCGATCGCGTGCACGCCGACCGGAAAGCCGGCCCGCGCCGCGCGCCGGACGATCTCCTCGAACTCGTCGCGGCTCGTGATCTCGACCCCCGATCCGTCCAGGAGCCGGGCCGTCCGCGACCCGAGCGTCCCGTCCATGAAGGTCTTGATGTAGCCGATCCGCAGCAGGTCGTCCCCGATCCCCGACCGGAGCCCGAGCTCCTCGATCTCCCCGAGGCGGCCGTGTGGCAGCGACTGCCAGACGCGAAGCGAGAGCGCGCCCTCGTCACGGAGGGTCTGCCACCAGCGGAGGATCCCCATCCAGCCGTCCTTGTCGTGCACGGCCGTCACGCCGCGCGAATTCGCGATCCGGACGCCCTCGCGCATCGCCGCAACCCACTCGTCGTCGGGCGTCTGCCCGTAGACGTACGTCTCGCGGAAGCGCCAGGCCGACTCCTCGCGGAGGAGGCCGGTCGGCTCGCCCCGCTTGTCGGTCTCGACCACCCCGCCGGGGACGCGGAGATCGCCGTCGGCGCGCGCGAGCGCCGCCGAGTTGAGCCAGAGGGAATGGCCGTCCTTCGCCATGAGCGCGGTCGGCGTCGACCCGGTCACGGCGTCGAGATCGCCCTTCGTCGGCTCGACGTGGGGATGCCACTCGCCGCTCCGCCAGCCGAGGCCGCGGAGCCAGCGCCCCTCCGGCACGCTGCCGGCCGCATCCGCGACCCGGCGGACCGCCTCTTCGAGCGTCTGCGTCCCCTCGAGCCGCACCTGCGACTGCGCCAGCGACCACTGCGCGAAGTGGACGTGGGAGTCGGTGAACCCGGGAAGAACGCAGAGCCCGCCCAGGTCGACGCGCTCCGGGCTCGCGAGCGCGGTCTCGTGGGTGCCCACGCCGCCGGCGATCCGGTCGCCTGCGATCGCGAGCGCCCGCGCCGTCGGGAGCGAGGGCTCCATCGTCCTCACCACGCCGTTCTCGAGGATCACACGACAGAATCTACGCGGGATGGTTCCGCGAGACGAGATCAACGGGCGGATGGCGCGCTTCCAGGCCGCGCTCACGGAGGAAGGCCTGGACGGCGCGCTCGTCGTCCAGGAGACCGACCTCTACTACCTGAGCGGCACCGGCCAGAGCGCCCACCTCGTCGTCCCGGCCGAGGGCGAGCCGGCCCTCCTCGTCCGCAAGACTCTTTCCCGCGCGCGCGAGGAGAGCCCGCTCACGACCGTCGAGCCGTTGCGATCGCTGCGCGAGCTTCCCGGCGCGCTCGCCGCCGCCGGTGTCGAGCGCGGACGGCTCGGGCTCGAGCTCGACGTCCTTCCGGCCGCGAGCTACCTGGGCTACGTGCGCCGACTCGACGGCTTCGAGCTCGGGGACTGCTCGTCCGCGCTGCGACGCGTCCGCGCTGTCAAGTCGCGCCTGGGAGCTCGACCGGATGCGCGTCGCGGCCGACCAGCTCTCACACGTCCCGGAGTGGATGGCGCGGCACGCACGGCCTGGGATGACCGAGCTCGAGCTCGCGGCCGAGCTGGAGCGCGAGCTGCGCCTCGCCGGCCACCAGGGCGTCATCCGCTTCCGCGCCTTCAACAACGAGCTCTTCTACGGCTCGGTGCTCGCCGGCCCGAGCGGCGCCGTGCCCGGCTCGACCGAGACGCCGATCGTCGGCCAGGGGCCGAACCTCGCCGTCTCCAAAGGCGCGTCGCAGCGCCCGATCGGACGCGGCGAGCCGATCCTGATCGACTTCGCCGGGGCGCACGATGGATACCTCGCCGACCAGACGCGCGACGTTCTCGCTCGGCCCGCTCGATGCGCGCTTTCGCGAGGCCCACGAGGTTGCGCAGGAGATCCTCGCGGGCGTTGCCGCAGCGGCCCAACCGGGCGTCACCGGTGCGCGCCTCTTCGACCTCGCCCAGGAGCTGGCGGGCGGACGCGAGGGATTCATGGGCGCGGGGCGCGAGCGCGTCGGGTTCGTCGGGCACGGGATCGGGCTCGAGATCGACGAGCTGCCGCTGCTCGCCCGCGCCTGGGAGCATCCGCTCGAGGCGGGGATGGTCTTCGCGCTCGAGCCGAAGTTCGTCTTCCCGGGCGAGGGCGCGGTCGGGATCGAGAACTCGTACCTCGTGACCGAGTCGGGCGCCGAGCGCCTGACGACGGCGCCGGAGAGCCTGCTGGAGCTTTAGGAACCGATGGACCGTGCGTGGCCCCGCGTCCGTAAGGAGGGCGATGGACCTCTCGGGGCGACGGCGCCGTATGCGAGACGGGAGATGGCGGGCTCGCCACGGTCCGAGGCTGCCCTGGTCCGCGGGGCCCAGGCGGGATCGGCCTCGGACTTCGAGGCCCTCTTCCGCGCGCATTGGCCCCGTGCCTTCCGCGCCGCCTACCTCGTCGTCCACGACGCCGCCGCGGCCGAGGACATCGCGCAGGAGGCCTTCCTGTCCGCCGTCCGCGCGCTCGGCCGCTTCGACCGCCGCCGTCCGTTCGGGCCGTGGCTGCACCGCATCGTCGTCAACCGCTCGATCGACTGGGCGCGGGCGCGTGCACTACGCCGGGAGGCGGGCGAGGAGCTCGGGGACGTGGTCGACCCCAACCCGTCCGCGCCGGTTGCGCCGCTCTCAGGCGACGTGGTCGAGGCTCTCGCCGCGCTCTCGCCGGAGCACCGGGCGGTGATCGTCCTGCGCCACCTCCTCGACTACACGCCGGGCGAGATCGCGCGGCTCCTCGACGTCCCGCGCGGCACCGTGAACTCGCGCCTGCGCCGCGGCCTCGACGAGCTCGCCGAGCGGCTACCGCGGGAGGACGCATGAGGGACGAGCGTCTGACGAAGCTGCTCGAGCGGGCGGCGCCGGCCGGCGAGCTCGACGCCGAGCGGCGGGCGTGGGCAGTCGTCCGCTCCGCCTACGACGAGCAGGACGTTCATGTGCCGCGTTCCTGGCCGCGGCGCCCGCTTCTCGCCCTGGCGTTCCTCGGCGCGGTCGTGGCTGCCGCGCTGAGCCCGCCCGGCCAGGCCGTGACGGGGTGGGTGCGCGAGACGATCGGGCTCGAGCGGGTGGAGGGGCGCAAGGACGCCCGGCCCGCGCTCGCCTCGCTTCCGGCCGAGGGCCGGCTCCTTGTCGTGTCGGGCGGCGGCGTGTGGGTCGTCCGGCCCGACGGCTCCAAGCGACGGCTGGGTGCCTACACCGACGCCACGTGGTCGCCGCAGGGGCTCCACGTCGCGCTCGCCCGCGGCCCGCGCCTCGTCGCCGCGACGCCGGCGGGCGTTGTCCGCTGGTCGCTCTCCCGCCCGCCCCGCGTCGTCGCGCCACGCTGGTCGCCGAGCGGCTTCCGCGTCGCGTACGGAGCCGGCGGGACGCTCCGGGTCGTCAACGGCGACGGCGATCCCGACCGGCTGGTGGCGCGAGGCGTCCGCCCGGGTTCGTGGGCCTGGCGTCCGGACCCGGAGCGGAACGTCCTCGCGTACGTGACGCATCGAGGAGTCGTTCGCGTCGTCGACGTCGACGACGGACGGCGCCTCTGGCAGCGGGACGAAGGAGGAAACCGTCCCGAGGAGCTCGCCTGGTCGTCGGACGGACGGCGGCTCGTGGCCCGGGCGGCGAATGCGCTGTCCGTCCTCGACGGTCGCGGTCGGCTCCTGGGCGTAGCAGCAACAGCAGGACGCACGCGCGACGTCGCCTTCGGGCCCGCCGGACACGCGTTCGCGGTCGTCTCGCAGTCGGCCGGCCGGAGCCGGGTCGTTCTCCTCCAGGCGGAACGGAACGATCGTTCGCGACTCCTCTTCCGCGGTGCCGGGCGGCTCGGCGATCTCGCCTGGTCGCCCGACGGCCGGTGGCTCCTCGTCACCTGGCCGAGTGCGGACCAGTGGCTCTTCCTGCGGACTCCGGCGGTGCGGCGGATCGCCGCCGTCTCGGACATCAGACAGGAGTTCGACCCGGGTGCCCGGCGGGAGCGCGGCCCACGCGCCTCGCCTCGCCGGCTGGTGCTGCTAGCGCTCGCACCATCGAAACTTCCCTGGAACCGTCGTACCGTAGGCGGAGTGGGACGCACCGGAACCTGGCTCCTCGTCGCGGCGATCGGCGTTCTCGGCTCGTCGCCGCCGTCGATGCGTTGCGGAGCTCGGAGGGAGCGGCCGAGGGCACGACCCCGGAGACCCAGGCTCAGGGGGACACGGCCGAGCGCGCCGAGGACGACTGGCGCGTCGGCGCCTCCGAGCGGCTCCGGGCCGCAGGTGTCCGCGGGGTGTTGCTCTGGATGGACGAGGACTGCGTCGCCCACGAGTTGCGGCTCCCGGAGATCGAGAGCCTGCAGGAGCTCGACCTGGGATCCTGCGAGTTCACGGTGACGCCGGGCGGCTGGGTGGACGTCGCGCGCGTGTCCGCGCCGGACCCCCAGGACGGTGGCGCTCGCTGCCGGTCCGACCGGCGGACGCTCGAGGTCTCGGGCGCGGCGGTCGGAGGGCGGCTGACCCTCCCCGGCTGCGCTCCCGCCTACAAGCCGAACGGCACCCTGACCTTCGTGCGCGACGGCGGCGTCCTCGCACTCGGCAGGTGCGGCGACGGGGTCTGCTCGAGAGACGTGCTGACGCGCGGGGACGTGCGCCGGATCTTCGGCCGCCTGCCCTGGAGCTTCGCCGCGCCGGCGGTTCGCGAGGTCGCCTGGCTCACGGACCGGAGGTACGCCGTCATCGTCCACGACAACCGCACGGGGCTCGACGCCGTCGCCGTGCTCCAGGGCAAGCGCTTCGTCGGCGGGCCGTCCGCGCCCTACGAGCTCCTGTCCACGCTCCGAATCAGCCCACGGGGCTCGTACGTCGCCGTCCGGATCAACCGGCAGGCGCTGGCCGTGCTCGACAGGGACGGCAGCGGCGGGTCGTTCTCGCTCCGCAGCGCACGCGCGGCCGCGTGGTCGCGCGATGACCAGTGGGCGGCGGCCGCAACGAACGAATCCATTTTCCTCTTCGAGGCGGGCGGCCTGGCGAACGATCTGATCGAGCTGCCCTTCCCCGCCACGGACGTGGCCTGGTTCGACTGACCCTAGAATCGTCGCGGTGCCGTACGACCTGCTGACCGACGAGCAGCGCGAGATCCGTGAGCTCGTCCGCACGCTGACGCGCGAGCGGATCGCACCGCGGGCGGCCGAGATCGACGAGTCGGCGGAGTTTCCCTGGGACCTGGTCGAGCTCTTCCGCGAGCACGAGATCCTC